>NZ_JBHLTQ010000005.1:0-575225 GCF_042434315.1 Winogradskyella pulchriflava
ACGTACTTGGTCATTGACTGATGAGTGTAACAACACGACTACTTTAGTTCAGACTATTAATGTTGTGGATACTACGGCACCAACGTTTACTGCACCTGCAGATTTAACGATTGAATGTGATGTTGACCCTACTGACCTTAGCATTACTGGTGATGTCACGGATGAAGCTGACAACTGTTCTAATGGCCTTGAAGCAACTTACGCTGACGTTGTTGCTGCTGGAAGTTGTGCTAATGAATCTACTATCACTCGTACTTGGTCATTGACTGATGAGTGTAACAATACAACGACTTTAGTTCAGACTATCAATGTTGTGGATACTACGGCACCTACATTTACTGCACCTGCAGATTTAACCATTGAGTGTGATGTTGATGCTACTGACCTTACCATTACTGGTGATGTTACTGACGAAGCTGACAACTGTTCTAATGGTCTTGAAGCAACTTACACTGATACTGTAACTGCCGGAAGCTGTGCTAATGAATCGACAATCACACGTACTTGGTCATTGACTGATGAGTGTAACAATACAACGACTTTAGTTCAGACTATTACTGTGGTAGACACTACAGCACCTACATTTACTGGAGATTTACCTACAGACGTAACTTTAGAATGTGATGCAGTACCTACAGCAGAGACCATTACTGCAACAGATAATTGTGGTGATGCTACGGTTACAATAGCTGAAACTATTACTGATGGTAGTTGTGAAAACGAATTTACTTTATTAAGAACTTGGACTGCTACGGATGCTTGTGGTAATGAAACTGTACATACGCAAACTATTACTGTACAAGATAATACAGCACCAACTTTTAATGAAACTTTACCCGCTGACATAAATGCAGAATGTGATGCTGTACCAACAGCTGAAACATTAACAGCTACAGATAATTGTGGAAATGCAAACGTTACATTTGTTGAAGAAATTACAAATGGTGCTTGTAATGGTGATTATATTATATCACGTACTTGGACAGCGATAGATACTTGTGGTAATGAAAATGTACATACACAAATCATTACAGTACAAGACACTACTGCACCAACATTGGTAACACCATTTGATGAAAACATTACAGTTGCCTGTGACGATATTCCTGCAGTACCAGATTTAGTATTTGAAGACGCATGTTCTTCTAATATTGAAGTAGTGTTTAATGAAAACTCGACACAAACGAATGATTTTGAAGATTATGAAATCATTAGAACATGGTCTCTGACTGACGATTGTGGAAACAATACAATTTTCACACAAAATATATCTGTAGAAATCAGTAATGTTATTAATGCTTTTGACACTTCAAGATGTGTTCTAGATGTTGAGTTTGATCTATTCGATTTATTATCTGGTGATTTTAATATGAATGGTACGTGGAGTGTTGTTTCAGGAAATGCAACAATAGATGGAAGTCTATTTAATCCTTCAACTGTAGAAGTTGGTATATATACTTTTATGTATTCAATCACTGAAGGCCCTTGTCCTACAGAAGTTGAAGTAAACGTAACTATTGATGATGATTGTGTAATACTACCATGTGGTGCAGAGGATGTTGTGATTTCAAAAACGGTTACTGCCAATGGAGACAATTTCAATGAATTCTTTACCATTAGCGGTGTAGAAGACTGTGGATTTGTTATTGAATTACAAATATTCAATCGTTGGGGAGCTGAAATATACAAGAACAACAATTATCAAAATGATTGGAATGGTGATGCCCATAGTTCTTCCGTAGGAAGTTCTGGAAAGGTACCAACAGGAACTTATTATTATATTATTAATCTAAGAAATAGTGGATTAAAACCATTTGCTGGTCCAATCTACGTAGCAACAAATAAATAAACTTAACCGATGAAGCTATCAAAAACTTTAAGTATTGCTGTACTTTTATTGAGTGTTTCCACTGCTTTTGCACAACAGTTACCTCAATTTACACAATACATGTTCAACACCATCTCTATAAACCCGGCTTATGCTGGTAGTAGAGAAACTTTCAGTGCAGTTGGCTTACACAGAAGTCAGTGGGTTGGATTAGAAGGTGGACCTGAAACACAAACGCTTTCTGTTCATACTCCACTTAGGAATGAAAAGATTGGTCTCGGACTTTCGTTTATAAATGACAAATTAGGTTATGAGAATTTTTCATACATCTATGGAGACTTTTCGTATACCATTCAAACTGGAGTAAATTCTAAATTAGCATTTGGAGTTAAGGGAGGTTTTACACATTATAACTTAGATGAAGAATTATTAACCGACCCATCAGTAGTAAATGATCCATTTTTTAACGATGTATCAAATCGTTGGAGCCCAAATGTTGGTGCTGGTTTATATTGGCATTCTCAACGTTGGTATCTTGGTCTTTCAGCACCAAGGATATTAAATACGGATTATAATAATGGTGGTAATGGAAACATAGATTACGTGGCTTTAGAGCGTATTAGTTATTACATTACTGGTGGTTATGTTTTTGATTTAAGTAAAACCACAAAGCTTAAGCCTTCGGTATTATTAAAAGCTACTAATGGTGCACCATTATCGTTTGATGTTTCGGCAAATTTCTTATTCAACGAAACGTTTTGGATTGGTGCTGGCTATAGAATAAATGAATCTGCTGCTGCTATTGGTGGTATTGCTGATTTTCAAGTTTCTAAGCAATTACGAATTGGCTACGCTTACGAATACCCTATATCTGATATAAGAGCTTACACAAGTGGTACGCACGAAGTATTACTAATGTTTGAAGTATTTAAGAGCAAACGAATTAAATCTCCAAGATACTTCTAAAATAAACGCATTATGAAGACAAAAATATTAGCACTTACATTAATACTTGGCTTTTCGTTATCGAATGCGCAAACGAAATTGGCCGATAAGTTTTTTGATAATTTCGGTTATATAAAGGCTATAGAGCTTTATGAAAAAGCTTATGAAAATGGCGATAATAGTGCGCATGTACTTACACGTCTAGGAGATGCATACTACAATAATTCTAACTCTGAAAAAGCAGCATATTGGTATGGTGAGGCATTAAAAGAACATAAAAATATTGATGCTGAATATCTGTACAAGTATATTCAATCGCTTAGAAGTATTGGAAATTATAAAGAAGCCGATAAATGGTTTAAAGAACTAAGTGCTGCCCAACAAGGAGATAGTAGATTAAAAGGATACAATCCAGACGAAGTTGATTTATTTGCTAAACTAACTTCAAAAAACAAAGTAATTGTAAATATTGAAAACCTACCCTTCAACTCAGAAAATGCAGATTTTGGTTCATTTATTTTCAATAATACACTTTATTTTGCTTCTGCAAGAGGTGATAATAGTAAAGTCTATAGCTGGAATAAAGAACCATTTTTAGACTTATATCAAGTTACATTTACCGATGATGATGGAGTTATAACTTACGGATCTACTTCAGATATTCCTGGAGATAATATAAATACAGAATATCATGAAGCATCAGTTGCAATAACTAGTGACGGAAAAACTCTTTATTTCACAAGAGACAACATTAATAAACGTAACCGATTAAAATACGACAATAAAGGAACAACGCACCTTAAAATATACAAAGCAACTTTGGTAAACGACCAATGGTCTAATATTGAAGAGTTGCCATTTAACGATGATGTATTTTCTACAGGTCACCCAACCTTAAGTGCGGATGACAAGGTTTTATATTTTGTATCAGATCGTGAAGGAGGCTTAGGACAAACCGATATTTATTCTGTAGCTATTAATGATGATGGAACCTATGGAAAACCAGAAAACCTTGGTGAAAAAGTTAATACAGAAGGACGCGAGATGTTTCCTTTTGTAGCTAAAGATAGTACATTATACTTTTCGTCAGATGGACACTTAAATCTTGGTCTTTTAGATATTTTTAAATCAGATATCTTAAAAGGTATAAGAACAGAGCCTGAAAATTTAGGTGCACCATATAATAGTGGTTACGACGATTTTGCATTTTTTATAGATGTTGATACTAAAAGAGGTTATTTCTCTTCTAACAGACCAAACGGAAAAGGTAGTGATGACATCTATAGTTTTAATGCTACGCAATGTAAGCAAGAAATTACTGGTGTTGCCAGAGATAGTAAAACCAACATCATTCTTAGTGGAGTTACTGTAAGATTAATTGACGAGACTGGTAAAGTCATTGAAGAGTTATTCACAAAAGATGGTGGTGAATATACCTTTACGGTTGATTGTAATAAAACCTACTCAGTAGTTGGTAATAAACCAGACTATAAAGAGGATCAACAATCTGTAACCACTGATAATGACAATAACAAAACAAATACTGTAGATTTATTATTAGAGCCTTTAATCATCGATAATCAAATAGTTATTAACCCTATTTTCTTTGATTTCGATAAGTCAGATATTAGAACTGATGCGCAATACGAGTTAGAGAATATTGTTGATGTAATGCGTAAACATCCAAACATGGTTATTAAAATTGAATCGCATACAGACAGTCGTGGTCGTGATAAATATAATATGAAGTTATCCGATAGACGTGCAAAATCTACAAGAGATTATATCATCTCAAGAGGTATAGATTCTAGTAGAATAGAAAGTGCCATTGGGTATGGAGAATCTCAGTTACTAAATAAATGTGCTAACGGTGTAAAATGTACAGAAGAAGAACATCAACTTAATAGACGTTCTTACTTCTACATTGTAAACGAATAATTTTACCCTCAAAATTACTTAAAGAAAAAGCAAGCCGAAATGGCTTGCTTTTTTTTTACAGTATTGCATAATAAATTGTATATGTTCGTATATTTATGTGTTGTGTACCATTTGAAGAAATGAAAAAATCCAAAATCAAGTCTAAAACAAAATTTGAAAATAATTGGCTTTCTAAATCATTAGAAAGTTTAGAAAAGGAATTTTGGGGAGATATCCCGAAAGATGAAGGTTACTTAGTTACCACATGTCATCAATTGCGAAAAAAGCAACTTAAGGAATTCAATACTGAAGATTTGAGAATAATGATTGGACAAAATATTGGACTAAGGTTTCTAATTCCCCTTGCGTTAAAAGCTCTTAACAAAAACATCCTTGCAGAAGGACATCTCTATGAAGGTGATTTATTGAAAATGGTCTTAACAAGTGATCCTGAATATTGGAAAATCGAAATAGATAACTGGACAGAAATGTGTAATCTTTTTAGAAGTAGAATAACGGAAATAGAAAAAGAAGCTACGGAATATGATACGGGACGGAAAATTCTGAAAGCATATAAAGAATTTGAAAAAATAAACTAAAAACGGTACACAACAACGGCTATAGTTCATTGCAGCGGAATTTCCTCTCGGAAATTCCTGCGTATTTGCTAACTTTGGTTTACGACGGAATAGTTCTGCCAAACCATTCCGCAACGAAACCATAGCCAAAACCGTTGTAGCCAATTAATGAAAAACGAGATTCTATATAATTTAGAGAAACTATTAGAACAATCTCTTTCCTACACGAAAGGGGCTACGATTAGGCAAATAATTACGAATTATATTAATGAAACTAACCAAAATTATTTAAGTATTGGAATTAACCACTATTTAGATGATGATGAACCAATTGAATTAAATAAGCTTAAAGAAAATAAAGAATTAAAAGAGTCTTTTCAAAAAGCACTTAAACTGAATTTGGATGAAAACAAAATACTCTCAAACTTTAAAGCTGATTTGATAAATGCTTTTTCAGAAATAAAACTAAAAGTCCAATCTGAACAAAAAGGAATTAAAAATCAAGCTATCTTTTTGGAATATGACTTCCAACCTATCGCCTCAATATCTGGTTACGGAAAAGGAAACTATCCAATATTAAAAAGCCCAAAATATTTAGAATTTTATCCTACTGAAGAAATCTACATAAATATTGAAAAAATTGATTATAGTTTAGCTTGGAAAGATTTAATTTCATTCAATAATGTATTAGAAAAATTTGAAATAGATGATTATATTATAGAGTCTGACATTTATCAAGCACTCAACAATTCGTTTAAATTTAAGACTTATATATTATTACATAAAGCTTTCGATGAACTTGGAATTAAAATACTGGATGGAATTGATATTGAAAAACCAGTAATGGTTTATGGAAATGAGCACGATTGCGAACCGATCAACATCTATGCATTTGAATAATAAACTGACTACAATAATGTATAACCGCAATTACGGCGGATTCGACTACGTCGGAATCTACCCGGAATTGCTAACGTCAGTTCTCAACCGAAAAAATTCGTATATTTATCAGTAAACTGACTGTTATACGAGACCGTTACCTGCAATATTGACCCGTCCTGAATAAAGGCTACATAATTTTAAACATTATGTACACAAATGACAAAGTAATTAGACGGTATACTGAATCCATTCAATAACTTAATCTATGTCAATACTTCTAGATTATTAGAATACAAAATTGTAGAGTCGTTTTGTCAAATCTTTAATATCTGTTAAAAAAACATTCCTATTGGTATTTTTTTATAAATTTGAAATATGCAACAGGAATTAAAATCTGAAATAACCAGACAGCACATCGTGCATGAAGCTTTTAAACTGTTTTATCAAAATGGTTTTAAATCTACCAGTATTAATGATATCATGAAAGCTGCAAAAATGACAAAAGGTGCCTTTTATCATCATTATAAAAACAAAGAGCAACTGGCATTGGAGGTCATAAAACTTAAAATTCAAAAAAGAGTTTTCGATGGAATGATTGCTCCTTTAAACGAAGAAGGCAATGCCATAGAGATTTTAGAAACCACTTTTGTTAATCGTATAAAATCCTTTCCTATCTTCGATAAAAGTAACGGTTGCCCAATGAATAATTTCATAAATGAAATTGGCAATTATGAAAAAAGCTACCAGTTAGCTTTAAAAAGTATTATTGAAAAATGGAAATCTGCCCTAATTGCTTTAATTGAAAAAGGTAAAGTTGAGGGTTCGATTAAAAAAAGCATCGATAATGAAGCTGTTGCAATATTTTTAATTAGTGCTTTTGAGGGTATTAGAGGAATTAGAAAACTGTACAACGACGACCAAATTCTCAATGCATACATAAAAGCAATTTCCAACTATTTACAGCTTATAAAAACGTAAAATTTTTTAATCATAAACATACCGTTTAGAATGTTTTTATACAAACACTATACAAATGAAGAAAAATAACAGAAGAAATTTTATTAAAAACGTAACACTCTTAAGTGCAGCTGGAATAGGAATACCTCAAATGGTATTTTCGGAGAACACGCTAAAAAACAAAACAATGAAAGCAGAACTAAATAGACCAAAAGTATTATTTTTTGATGTAAATGAAACTTTATTAGACCTTACCATAATGAAAAAAAGTGTAGGTGATGCACTTGGTGGCAGAAGCGATTTATTGTCTTTATGGTTTACTACTATGCTTCAATATTCACTTGTTACTACAGTAGGTAGAAAATATGAAGCATTTGGAGTTATAGGTGCTGCAGCATTACAAATGGTTGCTGCAAATAATGGAATTAATATTAGTGAAGAAGAAGCAAAAGAAGCCATTCTGCCTCCTTTACGCTCCATTCCTCCGCATCCAGAAGTAAAAGAATCTTTAAAAAAATTAAAAGATGCAGGTTATACTTTGGTGTCCTTTACCAATTCATCAAATATTGGTGTAGAAACACAATTTAAAAATGCGGGATTAATAGATTATTTCGACCAGAGATTAAGCATTGAGGACATTGGTAAATTTAAACCGCATACAGATGCCTACGATTGGGCAGCAAGAAAAATGGGAATTCAAGCTAATGAATGTATGCTTGTAGCAGCACACGGTTGGGATATTGCTGGAGCAATTTGGGCAGGTTGGAGAGGTGCTTTTATCAGCCGACCTGGAGCACAATTGTATCCACTTGCACCAAAGCCAGAAATACATGAAAGCGACCTTGCATTAGTCACCAAAAAACTGATAGAATTAAAATAACTATGGGAAAATTAGATAACAAAACATTAGCTATATTACTATTTCGCATATCTTTTGGAATAAACTTTTTATTTCATGGAATAGTGAGAATGCCTGATTTAGAAAAGTTTGTAACAGGAATGCAAAACACTTTCCAAGACACCTTGTTACCAGAATTTATGGTAACACCTTTAGCCTACTGTATTCCACTTGTGGAGCTCATTATTGGAATATTTTTATTGCTCAATAAATTTACTCGAGAAACCCTAATAGCCACTTTTGTGCTAATGAACATATTAGTTATTGGGAGTTCTTTTGCTCAAAAATGGGATCTGGTTGGTCTACAATCTACCTATATCGGATTTCTGTTTTTACTATTATACTTTACTAATGACCACCAAAAATCAATTCAAAACTAAAAAAACACTTTATGAAACTCGAAAATAAAGTAATCATAGTAACCGGTTCCTCTAAAGGAATCGGAAAAGAAGTTGCCATTCTATTGGCTAAAAATGGAGCAACAGTAATAGTGAATTACTCTAGTAGTGAAGAAGAAGCCCATGATACCGCTGAAATCATTAAAACAAATGGTGGAATTGCTATTACAATAAAAGCAGATGTTAGCAAGAAAGAAGAAGTCACACATCTATTTGATGAAACCATAAAAGTATTTGGAAAAATTGATGTATTGATTAATAATGCAGGTATTATGTTTACCAAATTATTAAAGGATAATACTCAGGAAGATTTTACCAAACTTTTTGACGTGAACGTAAGGGGCATTTTTAACACAATGCAAGAAGCCGATAGCAAATTAGCAGATAATGGTATAATTATAAACTTTTCATCTAGTACCGCTAAATTGATGTTTCCTACTTATGCCCTATACTCTGCATCAAAAGCAGCAGTAGAGCAAATGACAAGAGTTTTTGCTAAAGAAATAGGTAGAGGAATCTCAGTAAATGCTATTGCGCCTGGTGCTACAGCTACAGATTTATTCCTTAATGGTAAATCGCAGGAAACCATTGAAAAAATAGGTGCTATGAATGCCTTTAACAGACTAGCAGAACCCATTGATATTGCTAAAGTTGTGCTATTTTTAGCCAGCGAAGATTCTAAATGGATTTCGGGTCAAGTTATTGGTGCAAATGGTGCTATGGTTTAGAAACATTAAATAAAATATAAAATGATAAAAAACATAATATTATGGGTTTGTTTGTTGTTGAATTTCCATTTTGCAGCAGCACAAACTGAAAAATTACAATGGTTAGATATTGAATTATCTAATTATCAATATCCCTATGAGGTTTCATTTTTAGAATTAAACATTCAAGAACAAAACCTAAAAATGGCTTATATGGATGTTATGCCTGAAGCATATAACGGCAAGAATATTGTGCTTTTTCACGGCAAAAATTTTAATGGTGCGTATTGGGAAACAACCATTAAAGCCTTAACAAAGGCAGGTTTTCGTGTGATAGTCCCAGACCAAATAGGCTTTGGAAAATCATCTAAGCCATTACATTTTCATTATACCTTTCAACAATTAGCACAAAATACCAAAACACTTTTAGACACCTTAAATATTGAAAAAACAGCCATTTTAGGACATTCTATGGGCGGAATGCTAGCCACTCGATTTGCCTTAATGTATCCAGAAATGACAGAAAAGTTCATTCTGGAGAATCCAATTGGTTTGGAAGACTGGAAACTAAAAGTACCTTATAAACCTGTTGACTGGTGGTATAAAAATGAACTTAAAAAAAGTTTCGAAGGGATAAAGAAATATCAATTGGTGAATTACTACGATAATAAATGGAAACCCGAATACGACCAATGGGTAAACTTATTGGCCGGTTGGACGTTGAATTCTGATTATAAAACCATAGCCTGGAATAATGCCTTAACGTATGATATGATTTTTACACAACCCGTTGTGTATGAGTTTAAAAACATCACTGCTCCTACTTTGTTAATAATTGGAACTAGAGACCGAACAGCACTTGGTAAACCACTCGTAAGTGAAGACGTAAGAAAAACAATGGGTTTATATAATCAGTTAGGAAAAGAAACTCAAAAGAAAATACCTCATGCTAAATTAGTAGAGTTAGAAAACGTGGGGCATCTTCCTCACATCGAAAAATTTGAAGCTTTTATTTCTCCCTTGATAAAGTTCTTGCAAAATTAAGTTCAGTTAAACGCTTCATGAAGAAATATATAATACTTACTACGCTAGCAATTTATTTACTATCCTGCAAAAACAATCAGACGAATAAAGACGTTGAAATTTCCCCAAACATATTGTTAATCATAGCAGACGATATGGGGAAAGATGCTTTAGCAGGCTTTTCAGAAGGTAATGTAAAACCACAAACTCCAAATATCGATGCTATCAGAAATAATGGTTTGAATTTTACAAACTTTTGGACGTATCCAACGTGTTCGCCTACAAGAGCATCAATGATTACGGGTAAATATGGATACAGAACCGATGTAAGGTGGGCAAATCAAAAATTAAGTAAAAATGAAATCCTGTTACAAAAATATATCAACGACAACACTAACAATGGTTATGTAACCGCTGTAATTGGTAAGTGGCATGTATCTGGATATGATGCAACGATTAATCCTGAAACCTTTGGTATCGATTATTATGAAGGTATTTTTATTGGCTCTGTAAAAGATTATTACAGCTGGCCCTTATCTAAAAAAGGAAAACAATCCCTCAGCAGTGAGTATACCACCAAAAAGTTTACTGCTTTGGCTTCTCATTGGATTCAGAAACAAGACAAACCTTGGTTTATGTGGTTAGCTTACAATGCACCACACACTCCCTTTCATATTCCTCCAGTAGAAATGCATAATCAAGGTAATTTACCTCCTTACAAAGAAGGTGTGGACCCAACACCATACTTTATGGCTTCAATTGAGGCAATGGACCATCAAATAGGTCAGCTGTTGAATTCATTATCAAAAGAAGAAAGAGAAAATACACTTATCATTTTTATGGGTGACAATGGCACCGAACCTGTTGTGACACAAGTTCCTTACGCCTCAAATCAAGTGAAGAGAAGTCTTTATCAAGGTGGTATTAATATGCCTTTGTTTGTATCTGGTAAGGGAGTAGAAAGGAAAGGGACGGATAGCAATCTAATTACGAGCACTGATATGTTTGCTACAATAGCTGAAATAGCAGGTGTGGAAATTGATGAAATAAATGATAGCAAAAGTTTTAAGTCGCTTTTGTCTGAAGAAAAATTAATCAGAAAGTATCAGTATTCTGAAATGAAGAATGAAAAAAATGACGCTTGGACGATTAGTAATGGTACATACAAACTATTAGTATTTGCTGATGGAAACGAAGAAATGTACAACTTAATCAATGATCCTTACGAAAAAAATAATATTCTGAATTCAACTTTAAATACTATTGAAAGAAAATCAAAAGAAGAGTTAGAGATCGAATTGAAGAGTATAAGAAATTAAAAATAACTTATGCCAAAAACGTATATAATTAATTGACTCTTAAGTGCTAACTTTCGAAAATTCATTCAGAATATTCATTGGCTCGTGAATGTTTGCTAAACTAGTTACAGAAACATGCAACTAATCATTCACAACAATATGTTGCTACTAAAAAAAGCCACAACTCACGTCATGGCTTCCATCTTGGCTATTAATCAACTTTTAATGCGGTTTAGCGCTTAATAAAGATATTGGTAAAATACCACTTTCCTTCATTATTTTGTTCGGCTGAAATATCAAAATCAGTATAATCGCCTTCTATATTTTCTTTATGGCTTGGGCTATTTAACCAAGCATTAACTACAGATTCTGCAGAATTAAAGCCATATGCTACATTTTCTGAAACTATGTTAGCATTTGCATTTAGCTGTAAGCTTTGTTTTCTTTGAAAAAAGTTATCATGAGATACGTTATTTACCTCAATCATATAATCCGTATGCGTATATGCCACAGCCTTTACTGTACTATGGTCATTTAGCGGATTTAATCCCTCATTAATTCTATGTACATTAATGAGCTCCATAATTTCTATTTCTATGAGTTTTGCTTGTGGAGCAATTGGAACTTCAATTGAGTTAATTTGATCCTCAGCAGCTGTATCTGTTGAGCAAGATGTAAAGCCTAAGAGGGCAACGATAGCCATAAATGGCAATAGTTTAGTCAATTTCATAAGTAGGTTAATTAGGTAATTTAGATTTGGGGTCTAAATTGTTTATTACTTACATTGGCTATTTAAACTTTGGGGCAACAAAATAACCAATAATTACATTGACAATATACATATTAATTTAACTTTTACCGTTTATAGGTATTATAAATCGATAAAGCGTATTATTTTGTAAGAATAATGGAATAAAAAGTTAACGTTTCTTGTATTTCACCGATAATACAAAAATGAGAATCAAGGAGCTAGTCGTTCAATCTTCCAATCGAAGTTTGCTTGCAGCTGATAACGTATTCTATCATGCAAACGATTGGGTCTGCCTTGCCAAAACTCTATTTCAACAGGTTTAACTATATAACCTCCCCAATAAGTGGGCCGCAGAATATCTTTTCCTTCATATTCATCTTCCAATCTTTTTAGCTTAGCTTCTAGTTCATCTCTGTTTTTTATCACTTCACTTTGATTAGACACTATAGCACCGAGTTGACTTCCTCTAGGACGCGATTCAAAATAACCATCACTGAGATTTTCTGCAATTTTCTCAGCCTTTCCTTTAATAATAATTTGGCGTTCTGCTGAATGCCAAAAAAAAGACAAACATACATTAGGGTTGACTTCTATAGCCTTTCCTTTTTCGCTATTGTAGTTAGTGTAGAATATAAAACCTTCGTGTGTATATTTTTTTAGTAGCACTACCCTATTTTTTGGGTAACCATCTAAGCCAAAAGTTGATATAGTCATAGCATTAGCTTCTTCAATATCAAAATGTGTATCGACCTCCACAAACCAATCTCGAAATAATTCTATTGGGTTTTCGGGTACATTAGTTAATAAAAGTTCCCCTTTTTCGTATGATTTTCTGTAATTGCTTAAGTCTTTTTCCATGGTTTTACGAAGTTAATCCAATATTTTGTTTCTGTCAAAAAAAGTGTAGTTTTGACAACAAACCCTAAACTAATTTTAACCTTAACATGCGCTTTGAAGATTCCCCATTATCAAAATCTATAAATTATGAAAAAGTTATTTTAGATTTTGGGTCTTATTATCTGTGTGATAATTTTTTTATAATGGAAATCAATGAAGGTGAACATTTTAATTGGGATAAACTCAATATTCTATTAGATTCACTTAGAACCTATTATGGAAATCATAAAGTTTTAGCCTATATCTCTAACCGCATAAATTCTTACTCTATAGATCCTGTACTTTGGTCTTATTTTGATAAAGATGATAGTATCTTAATAGCCGCATCAATTGTAAGTTATAGAGATTCTACATATTTGAATGCAAACATTGAAAAACAAATAGCTTCTATTCCTATGAAAAGAGCTTGGAGTTTAGGTGAAGCTATAGATTGGGTAAAGCATTTAAATGAGTTCAATTAAAACTTGAATACTTCACCATCCTTAGCCAAAAGTACATTGTTAAAGACTTCTTGCGCCTGAGATTTAAACTCATCATACCCATTGTAACGTGTAGAAAAATGCCCTAAAATTAATGTACCTACATTAGCTTTTAAAGCAATAGTTGCCGCTTGCCTAGCTGTACAATGTTTTGTACGAATGCATAGGTCTTCGTTTTTGTCTAAAAAAGTAGATTCATGGTACAAAACAGTAGTATTTTTTATGACATTTACAATACTTTCATCGTAAACAGTATCACTACAAAATGCATAACTTTTTGGAGGTAATGGGTCTCTAGTAACAGTTTCATTTTTTATTAAAATACCATCTTCATTCTTAATATCTGCACCTTGTTTTAACTTTCTGTAATACGCTACATCTATATTGGCATTTAAAACTGCATTCATATTAAGCTTACGTTCGTTGGGCTTTTCCTTAAACAAAAATCCATTGGTATAAACACGATGATTTAAAGGAATGGTGTGGACTTCAACTTTTTCATCCTCATATATAATCTCTGACTCTTTTGAGGTTAACTCATGAAAAATCAAAGGGTAATTTGTCCAAGAATCCGATAGTTTTAATTGAAGTGTAATAACTTCTTTTAATCCTTTTGGCCCATAAATATGAAGCTCAGTTTCTCTTGTTAGCAAACGAAAAGTACTTACAAGTCCTATTAACCCATAATAATGGTCACCGTGAAGGTGTGAAATAAAAATATGTTTTATCCTCGAAAACTTAATTTTGTTACGACGTAGTTCTACCTGAGTACCTTCACCACAATCTATAAGAAACATGTGGTTTTTAATCTCTAAAATTTGAGATGTAGGATTGGTATTAGTACGTGGTGTTGCGCTATGACAGCCAAGGATGGTTAATTTCATGTATTAAAACCCTAAATCGCGTTCAATATCTTCCATTTCAATAATATCATAGGCTTCGTGCATTGTAGGCACCACAACTATTTCATCTGGCATTTGATCTAAATCCACATTTTCTGTAACAATTACAAACGATTTTTTATCGCTACGATGATTATTACTTAAACGCAGAAATTCTATAATATCCTCTAAACTAATCTTATCTAAGCTAGATAAATTGACTATTAAGTGGTAGTTTTTATATTTATGATAAGCCTGTTCAATATTATTAACCAAGGTTTTTATTGAAGCTTTTTCCTGAGTGATTATGGTAATATTACCATCTCTATCTACGATCATAACTTATTGTTTTATTTTGGATGCTAACAAATAAATAACAGCCATTCTAACAGCTACACCATTTTCAACTTGATCTAAAATAATAGCTTGTTTAGAATCAGCTACGTCACTTGTAATTTCTACTCCTCGATTTATAGGTCCTGGATGCATAATTACAATCTCTTTATCTAAACTATCTAACAGTTCTTTATTAACACCAAACTGCTGTGTGTACTCTCGTGTTGTTGGAAAATAACTGATATCCATACGTTCATTTTGAACGCGCAACATATTAGCAACATCACACCATTCTAGTGCTTTCTTTAAGTTAGTCTCAACTTTTACGCCAAGCTCTTTAATATACTTAGGAAGTAAAGTTTTTGGTCCACAGACCATAACATTTGCGCCTTGTAATTGCAGCGCATAAATATTTGAAAGTGCTACTCTACTGTGTAAAATATCACCAACTATAACTACATTTTTTCCTTTAACGCTTCCTAGTTTTTCTCTTATTGAATAGGAATCCAATAACGCTTGGGTTGGGTGTTCGTGCGCTCCATCACCAGCGTTTACAATACTTGCATTAACATGGTTAGACAAAAATACACCTGCTCCTGGGTTGGGATGACGCATAACCACCATATCCACTTTCATAGATAGAATGTTGTTTACAGTATCTATTAAGGTTTCCCCTTTTTTTACGGATGATTGCGAAGCCGAAAAATTAATAACATCAGCTGAAAGCCTTTTTTCAGCTAGCTCAAAAGATAATTTTGTACGTGTAGAGTTTTCAAAAAATAAATTGGCAATTGTAATATCTCTAAGTGAAGGGACTTTTTTAATTGGTCTATTAATGACTTCTTTGAACTGGTCAGCAGTCTCAAAAATCAATTCGATATCTTGTTTTGTAAGATATTTTATTCCTAATAAGTGATTGACACTTAATTCACTCATAATTTTAGTATTCTATTTATCAATTAAATACACAGTATCTTCTCCTTCATTCTCTACCCAATTTACTTTCACCTTTTGATTATCAATTGCATCTACTTGCCTTCCTCTATAGTTAGGTTGTATAGGCAAATGACGACTAAAGCGTCTGTCTATAAGCGTTAGCAACTCTATATTATTGGGTCTGCCAAAAGATTGAATCGCTGTCAGTGCAGAACGTATGCTTCGTCCGGTATAAAGAACATCATCAATAAATACTACGTTCTTATTCTCAACTATAAAATCTATTTCAGTTGTATTTGCTTCTAAAGGTTTATCTCCTCTTCTAAAATCATCTCTAAAAAAAGTGATGTCTAAATGTCCTAATTGAATATTCTTAATGTTATAATCTTTCTTAAGCATTTGTGCTAAACGATCTGCCAAAAACTTTCCTCTTGGCTGAATACCTATTAAAACGGTTTCAGAAAAATTATCGTGATTCTCAATAAGCTGGCAAGCCAATCTGTGTAGAGTTATATTGACTTCTTTAGAGTTAAGTAATACTTTTTGACTCATTTAATATGCTAACATTATTGGTTAACAAAGTTAAGGTAAAAAAATAGGGTGTGCAATGGTCTCTTAATTGTAAAATTGTTCAAAAACAAAGAAAGCCCTAACATAAGCTAGAGCCTTTTACAAAATGGTATATTATATTGTTTCAATATTTAACAAACTTGTAAGCATAATTACTGTTATCTCCATTTAAATTAAGCACATATATTCCTTTTGATAAATATGCTATATCAATAGTATTTTTATCATTAGCTATTACAGAGCTTTGAATTTTTTTACCATCAAGACCATAAATTTTATAACTATTAAAGTTATTTGAATCATTCTTTATTTTAATATCATTGGTACCAACAATAATATCTGGAGTATTTTCTTCTAAATCGTCAGTTGATAATGTAGAATCATAATCACTTTCCATTGTAATTGTTGTACCATTGAGTAAGTCTGTTAAAGAACCCCCTAAACTTGTGGTTTTATAAACTCTAAGAAAATAAGTGTTCTGGGCTTCTACATCTTCAATTACATATTGAAAGCTACCACCAACAATTAGTAGTACAGTATAAGCATCACATTCTAATTCTTGAAGCTGTGACATATCGTTTTCTGGTGCAACTAAAATTTGGTAATTTATACTAGTAACCAAAGCAATTGCAGCACTTGTCATACCAATGGTTATTTTGTTATCTCCTTCATTTGCTACATGTTTATAGTACACATCTTCCGATGATATACAAGAAGGAGCCATACCAGACTCGGTTGCAGAATTAAAATTTAAAACATTGACATCTACATCAGTTCCATCCACCGTAATTGCTGTTGCAATAGTGTTTCCATCTTGAGCGCTTACTATAATTGAAAATACAAGCGCGATTCTAAGTAAAATTGTTTTCATAATAAATAAAGATTTGAGTTAAACTTTTTGTTATTATGATAAGGGCTAATAAAGTGAGGGAAGAAAAATAGAATAACTAATTATAAACTGTCAACAGAATTATAGCTCTAATATACTACAAACAATCTATATAATTCAAATATATCAGGTAAAATACACAATATTTTAACATTTTAATTGAAATATCAATAAAATATTAACAATTTTAATAAAATAAATTTATAATAATTAAGGATTCTATCATAGAAATAAAACGTAATATTATAATAAATTGAAACTTTAAACTTTCAAAATAGGATATAAAAAAGCCTCCATACTAGTATGGAGGCTTAATAATTATTTAAAATTCAAGGAAATTACTTCTTCCCGTCCATTTTATCTTTAAGTGCTTGTAAAGCATCATTAGCATCACCTAAAGTTGGTTTAGCTTCTGCCGCTTGAGCTTCTGCTTTCTTAACAGCTTGCTTAACGATTTTAGCTTCTTCTTCTCTAAATACTGCAGTATGCGACGCTACAACTCTTTTGAATTCTTTATTAAACTCAATGATTTTGAATTCTGCCTCTTCACCCTTTTTAAGTGTAGAACCATCTTCTTTCTCTAAGTGACGTGCAGGCACAAAAGCAACAATATCTTCATTAAACTCAATTGTTGCACCTTTATCTACAACCTCTGTTAAAGCAGCTTTATGGGTAGTACCTAAAGCAAATTCAGTTTCGTACTTATCCCAAGGATTTTCAGTAGTTTGCTTGTGACCTAAAGATAATTTACGTCCTTCAACATCTAATTCTAATACTACGACGTCTAAGTTATCACCTACGTTACAGAACTCAGATGGGTGCTTAATTTTCTTAGTCCAAGATAAATCAGAGATATAAATTAATCCGTCGATACCTTCTTCTAATTCTACAAATACACCAAAGTTTGTAAAGTTACGTACAATACCTGTGTGCTTAGAGCCAACTGGGTATTTCTTAGTAATATCTGTCCATGGATCTGGCGTTAATTGCTTAATACCAAGAGACATTTTTCTATCTTCTCTATCTAAAGTTAAGATAACAGCATCGATTTCATCACCAACAGATACGAAATCTTGAGCAGAACGCAAATGCGTTGACCAAGACATTTCACTAACGTGAACCAGACCTTCAACACCATCCGCTACTTCTATAAACGCACCGTAATCAGCGATTACAACTACCTTACCTTTTACTTTATCTCCAACTTTTACATCTTCAGCTAAGGCTTCCCAAGGATGCTTAGATAATTGCTTAAGACCTAATTGGATTCTTGATTTGTTTTCATCAAAATCAAGGATTACAACATTAAGTTTCTGATCTAACTCAACAATCTCATTTGGATGGTTGATACGAGACCAAGATAGATCTGTAATATGAACTAAACCATCTACACCACCAAGATCGATAAACACACCATAAGAAGTAATATTTTTTACAATACCTTCTAATACTTGTCCTTTTTCTAGTTGTCCAATGATTTCTTTCTTTTGTTCTTCAATATCAGCTTCAATAAGTGCTTTATGAGAAACTACTATGTTTTTGAATTCGTGGTTGATTTTCACAACTTTAAATTCCATAGTTTTATTTACATACTGATCGTAATCTCTAATAGGCTTCACATCGATTTGAGAACCTGGTAAGAATGCTTCAATACCAAATACATCTACGATCATACCACCTTTAGTTCTGCACTTTACAAAACCGTTAACGATTTCTCCTGTTTCATTAGCTTTGATTACGCGATCCCATGCTTTGATAACACGAGCTTTTCTGTGAGATAATACTAATTGACCTGTAGCATCTTCACGTACATCAATTAATACTTCTACTTTATCACCAACTTTAAGATCTGGATTGTAACGGAACTCATTAAGAGAAATTACACCTTCAGATTTTGCGTTAATGTCGATAATAGCATCTCTATCTGTAATGTGAATTACTTCACCTTCTACTACTTCGTCATCTAAAGTGTCAACGAAATTTTCAGATACTAATTTTTCAAATTCTTCTAATTTAGTGTCTTCTACTTGCTCAATTCCTTCTTCGTAATTGTGCCAATCGAACTCTTTTAAGAATTTTTCTGGGTTTGCTTGAGCTTCAGAGACTACTGGAGCTTCTACTGTAGTTGCTTCAGTTGCTACAACTTCAGCTTCTTTTGTTTCTTTTTCAGACATGTGCTGAATAAAAATTTGTATTCTGTATTATTTTAAAGATTTGTGGAAAACTATACAGAAGTTATTAGTTATTAATTTTATTTTCCTTTTACCACTTTACAAGTCCACTTAAAAAGGTGTGCAAAAGTACTATATTTTATTCTGAAAACCAAACAATTAAATTGTGACTTTTTTAAAACACGAGTGTCTTATTAATAAATGATTAAAAATGACATTGGCTATGTTGAAAAATGGCATTTTAATTAATATATTTACGATACTATTAATAATTAAAACTTACAATTATGGTTAAAGCAAAATATCAAGATGTGCTTGATTTAGGTGAAAAATTAAACATCCAAAACGGTAAAGTAGAAGAAGAAAACGGAAAACTTAAAGTTTGGGGAACTGCAGCTACACAATACGAAAAAAACTTAATTTGGGATAAAATAAAAGAAATCGGTGGTGCTGAGCCTTCTGATATTATGGCAGACATCAAGGTTGCTGATGAGTCAGTTTATGCAAGACATACGGTTGCATCTGGTGAAACTTTAGGAAAAATTGCTAAGCATTACTATGGTGACGCAATGAAGTACAAAGAAATTTTTGCAGCTAATACTGATATTTTAAAGAATCCGGATTTAATTCATCCAGATCAGGAATTGATAATTCCTAATCTATAATTAGATGCTTATAAAATAAAAAAAGCGACCTACTTCGACTACGCTCAGTAACCGAAAGGTCGCTTTTTTATGTTTTAATAATTTTATTAGCTAGATTTAGTAATGTTTCCAACTGCTCATCAATAGTTAAATCTGAATTATCAATCTCAATAGCATCTTCTGCTTTTACTAATGGAGAATCTTCTCTTGTAGAATCTATGCGATCTCTTGTGGTTACATTTTCTAAAACATCATCGTAGCTTAAATTGTGACCACGTTCTAATAGTTCTTTATAACGACGTTTTGCTCTAGTTTCAGCAGAAGCTGTCATAAAAATTTTTAATTCTGCATCAGGAAAAACAACAGTTCCAATATCGCGACCATCCATAACAATTCCTTTGTCTTTACCCATTAATTGTTGCTGTTCTACCAACTTATGGCGCACTTCTGAAATGGTAGCAATAGGACTTACGTATTGCGACACTTCTAAAGTTCTAATAGCCTTTTCTATGTTTTTTCCGTTTAGATAGACTTCAGCAAAACCTAGGTCTTCATTAAATTTAAATGCAATATTAATGTCGTCAAGTTTTTCTATAAGCTTTTCGGTATGAAAAAAATCTTCACCAATTAAATTATTTTCTAAGGCAAAATATGCTACAGCTCTATACATTGCGCCAGTATCCACATAGATATAGTTAAGTTTTTTTGCCAATTGCTTGGCGATAGTACTTTTTCCTGTTGAGGAAAATCCATCTATAGCAATAATAATTTTATTCATACTTTATTTAGATATGTTTATCTATAGAGATTACCACCTCCTCCTATTGTCTAAGTTTATTTGAAGTCCAAAAAAGCTTGTGTTAGATGCACTTGTATATCGTGCGTGGGTATAACTAAAGCGCATGTTATTCAGCTTTATGGCTATACCAACTGATATACCAGAAAAATTTCTTTGATCTACAATACGTAATTCTTCAGCACGTCTAAAGTTATAACCTAATCTTAAATTAAACCCTTTTTCTGGCCATAATTCAGCTCCCAAAATTAAATGGCGTAATGCATTATTAAAAAAACCAACCTTTTCTTGGGTTTGATTGCCATCTAAATCTGTAGTTGCTCGTGCAGGATTAGATACTCCTATTGGCCATTCCTGAAGGTTTTCTAAAGTTAAATGCCAACGTATAGGCACATTTTCTAAGGTTTGAGACATCCCAAAGTTAACTTCAAATGGCAAAGGTTCATTTACACCTGCGTAGGTTGAAAATTGCGTTCCAATATTTCTAACTGTTAATGCTGCATGAAAATCTAAATCTTCATTTATATACATCGCACCAATATCTACAGCACCACCTATTGAGTTATACTGCTCTAATAACGATGTTATAATTTTTGCGTTTGCCCCTATATAAAAATCCGTAAAAGGAATGTTGTAATTATAACCAAATGAAATAGCTGCTTCGTTTCCACTAAAGGAGCCTGTAGAATTTCCATTGACATCGTACCCATCAAAAGTTCCGTAATTTATATATGTGACACCAAAATGAAAAGTTTGCACATGTCTATCCCAAGTATAAGCATAAGCTGCTGTACCATAAGTAATATCTCCTAAATAGCTAGATACGTTAACAGCAAGCTGATTGTGCATTTTCCAATTTATAGATGCAGGATTGTATAAGGCTTCAGTAACATCATGATCAAAATTAGTAATGATCTTTCCTCCAAGAGCTGCTTGCCTAGGAGAAGATACCAAATTAAGAAACTGATAAGTCGATTCACCACCCAATTGTGCAAACATTGGCAATGCTAAAAGCATAATAGATAATTGGGTAAGCCTTTTAATCATAGATTTTGCAAAATAACTAAATCTATCTTAAAACGATGATATGATTTTTTTATTTTTTAGTGAAGTTCTTTTCTATTCTAAATGCAACTTTTGACCAACTTTTATAAGGTTGTCTGTTAGCCCATTTAAATCTTTAAGTTGCTGCACTGTAATTCCATTTTTTTTGGCGATACTATATAATGTATCTCCTTTAGAAACTGTCCATACAGAAAGGTTATTAGTCACTACGTTAGAATCAAAATTACTGACACGTAGTTTTTGACCAACCTTAATTATATTAGAGGTTAGCTTGTTTTGCTGCTTCAATTCATCCACAGTTATATTGTATTGTTTTGCTAAACTATACAAGGTTTGCCCTTTTTCAACCGTATGAAAATTATTATTATTTTTACTTACAAGAGGTTCAGAAGAATTATCAACAACATTATGCTCAAGATTTTCAAAATTCTTAACTCTAAGTTTCTGTCCTTTATCAACCAAAGTAGTCTCTAAACCGTTTGCCTGTTTTAACTCTGTTAAAGATGTATTGTAAAGATTAGCAATTTCGAATAGTGTTTCACCGTCTTTAACTATATGATAATCTGAATCTAATTCAGGCGTTGAATCATTATCAGCTGTTTTGGTTGTTGAAGCCACATAAGCGTCTAATTGTACTGGCCTTTTTTTATCCTTAGTATTAACGAAAGTAATTTCACCTGTAGCAATATTTAGCTTTGCAGGTTTTCCATCTAAAATAACATCTTTGTATCCGGCTTCTTGAGAAAAAGCAAGTAAGCCAGATAATAAGACTACTACAATCGATAGGATTAACTTATAGTTTCTTTGCATTTTTTACTTTTTGATTCGTTAAAGCAAGCTTTAAAACATCGCTCATATCAGTAACATAATGAAAAGTAAGTCCTTTGAGGTATTCGGGTTTTATTTCATCTATATCTCTCCTATTGTCTTCGCACAATAAGATTTCTTTGATTTTTGCACGTTTGGCTGCTAAAATCTTTTCTTTTATGCCTCCAACTGGTAATACTTTGCCTCGTAATGTAATTTCACCTGTCATGGCTATACTCTTCTTAACCTTACGCTGTGTAAACAAAGACACTAAAGACGTTAACATCGTTACACCAGCACTTGGTCCATCCTTTGGAGTTGCTCCTTCTGGTACGTGAATGTGCACATTATATTTGTCAAATACTTCAGGGTTAATACCAAATTCATCTGCATTTGCTTTAATATACTCCATAGCAATGGTAGCAGACTCCTTCATTACTTTACCTAAGTTACCTGTAATGCTTAAGGTCCCTTTTCCTTTTGACAAAATAGATTCTATAAATAGAATATCTCCCCCTACTCTAGTCCATGCTAAACCTGTAACGACCCCAGCAACATTGTTGTTTTCGTATTTATCACGTTCTAACCTTGGGCTTCCTAAAATTTCTACAACATCATCGTTAGATAATTTAATATTATACTCTTCTTCCATAGCAATATTTTTGGCTGCATAACGTACAGTTTTTGCTATTTGCTTTTCAAGTCCTCTAACACCAGATTCTCTTGTATAACCTTCAACAATTTTTTCTAATTGTGGTTTTCCTATTTTTAAAGACTTATCATCTAAACCATGCTCTTTTAACTGCTTTGGTAATAAGTGACGCTTAGCAATCTCCACCTTTTCTTCTATAGTATAACCTGTTACGTTGATGATTTCCATACGGTCTCTTAATGCAGGCTGTATGGTATTAAGGCTGTTAGCCGTTGCCACAAACATTACTTTAGACAAGTCGTAACCCATTTCTAGGAAATTATCATAGAACTCATTGTTTTGCTCTGGATCTAAAACCTCTAACATAGCAGAAGACGGATCACCTTGATTACCAGTAGATAATTTATCTATTTCATCTAAAACAAATACTGGATTTGATGTTCCTGCTTTCTTTAAACTCTGAATAATTCTTCCTGGCATAGCGCCTATATAGGTTTTACGATGACCTCTTATTTCAGATTCATCTCGTAAACCACCTAAAGAGATCCTTACATATTCTCTTCCTAAAGCTTCAGCAATTGATTTACCTAAAGAGGTTTTACCAACACCTGGAGGTCCATATAAACATAGTATTGGCGACTTCATATCATTACGAAGTTTCAATACCGCTAAATATTCAATAATACGTTTCTTAACATCATCTAAACCAAAATGGTCGCGATCTAAGATTTTCTTAGCACGCTTAAGGTCAAATTTATCTTTACTAAACTCATTCCAAGGTAAATCTAGAAATAAGTCTAAATAATTACGTTGAATAGAATACTCAGCAACTTGCGGATTCATTCGTTGCATCTTAGACAATTCCTTATCAAAATGCTCATTTACTTTTGCATCCCATTTTTTGGCTTTAGCGCGTGTTTTCATCTCTTCTATTTCCTCTCCAGAAGATATACCTCCACCCAATTCCTCTTGAATGGTTTTCATTTGTTGGTGCAAGAAATACTCACGCTGTTGTTGGTTCATATCACTTTGAACCTTATTTTGAATATCATTTTTAAGCTCTAGCTTTTGATATTCAATATTCATATACTTTAAAGTTTGAAGCGCGCGTTCCTTAAGGTCATTAATTTTTAATAGCTCTTGCTTCTCCTCTACTTTAAGATTCATGTTCGAGGACACAAAGTTGACCAAGAACGAATTACTTTCAATATTCTTAATAGCAAAAGACGCTTCAGTTGGGATATTTGGACTTTCTTTTATGATATCTAATGACAAGTCCTTTATAGAATCTATGATGGCCTTAAACTCTTCATTGTCTGGTGCAGGCTTTGCTTCAGGTATATCAGAGATTGTAGCAGTTAAATAAGGTTTGTCTGTAACAATTTTGTTAATTTCAAAACGTTTTTTTCCTTGAATAATAACTGTTGTATTGCCGTCTGGCATTTTAAGCACTTTTAAAATACGCGCAACAGTACCTGTTTTATAGATATCTTTTTCTGTAGGATTTTCAATAGATTCGTCTTTCTGAGATACCACACCAACAACCTTTCCTCCTTTATTAGCATCATTAATTAACTTTATTGATGCATCTCTTCCAGCTGTAATCGGAATTACAACACCTGGAAATAATACGGTATTTCTTAAAGGCAAAATAGGAAGTGATTCTGGTAAAATCTCTTTATTAATTTCCTCTTCATCTTCTGGTGTCATTAAAGGAATTAATTCTGAATTTTCATCAAAATCCTGAAATGACAAACTGTCAAGTCCTAAAAATTTTCGTTTTCCCATAGTATATTTAAGCCATTCTGTCATTAATAATTATAGAATAGCATTTGTTTAAAAGTATTAATAATTAACTTTATATTGAATATCAGTTAATTACAAGATATTCAAAGTTATTCACACTAGTATATTTTCAATTGTTATGCCATTACCTTTATAACAACTAAAACTTTTTTTATAAAAAGTGTAACACTTTATGAAAGTCTTCATCTTTATACCAAAGCAATTGTTTTTTTGACATCAACCAATCAAGATATCGAACAGTTACTATTGCTCTGTAAATCTAACAACCAACGTGCGCAGTTGGAAGTTTATAATAGATACAACAGAGCGATGTATAACACGGCCTTAAGAATCGTAAAAGATTCTTATAAAGCCGAAGACATTATGCAAGAGTCCTTTTTAGCAGCATTTACTAAGTTAAAAACGCTCGAAGACACTAAATTATTTGGTGCTTGGCTAAAACGTATTGTTGTAAATAATAGTATTGCGCACTACAACAAAGCAACAAAACAAAACGAAGTACCCTTAGAAACCGTAATGTATAAAGCTGAAGATGACCAAGGCATAGATGAACTTAATCATAACAACGAAAAAGTAAAACAAATAATGAACGTAATGAAAACATTAAAACCTAACTACTGCTTAGGCTTATCATTACACCTTATTGAAGGTTATGATTACGAAGAAATCTGTGATATAATGAACATTTCTTACGCCAACTGTAGAACATTAATCTCTAGAGCAAAAGAAAGTTTAAGAAAAAAGTTAGTGCAAACAGCCTAAAATTTAAAGCTATGCAAAAAGATACTATTGACGAATTATTTGATAATCTAAAAGGTGAGTTTGATATCAACGAACCCATAAAAGATCACGAATTACGGTTTTTAGAAAAATTAAAAGCTAATGATGTTGCTTTAAATGATAGTAACAAATCATCCGGTATTAACTGGAAACCTTTCTTGTCTATTGCGGCTTCAGTAGTGATATGTTTAGGGCTTTTTATGGCACTTAAAACCGATCCAGAAGTTTTAGACTTAGCAAGTGTTTCTCCAGAAATGTCAAAAACTCAAGATTTTTTTACCACTACGATTGAAAATGAACTGAAGAAATTAAATAAGGAACGTTCTCCTTTAACTGAGCAAATTATTACAGATGCTTTAGAACAAATTCAAGTATTAGAAACTGAATACCAAAAATTAAAAACAGATTTAACTGAAAGCGGAAAAGACCAACGTGTTATTTATGCGATGATTTCAAACTTTCAAAGTAGAATAGACATTTTAAATATGGTTCTAGAACAAATAGAAGATGTTAAACAATTAAAAATCAACACCGATGAAACTAAAAATACAATTTAAACTGGCATTTATGCTATTACTAATGCCTGCTATGTTATTAGCAACTAATGGCATTGGTTCTAAAACAACAAAAGAAAAGAATATTAAAAAATCTTTTAACGTATCATCAAACAGTACTTTAAAAGTGAATAATAGCTACGGAAACTTAGATGTAGTAACGTGGAACGAAAACAAAATCGACTTTGATATTACTATAAAAGTTACTGGTAGCGACTCAGATAAAGTACAAGAAAGACTAAACGAGATCAATATTGATTTTTCTAATTCTGAAAACATTGTTTCTGCGATTACCAAATTTAGTAACAAAAAGAAATCTTGGTGGAACTGGAGTGGTGACAAAAACCTTAAAATAGAAGTGAATTACCGTATAAAAATGCCAATGACCAACAACGTGGATTTAAGCAACGATTATGGTTCAATAAATTTAGATAAGCTTGAAGGTGTTGCAACATTAAGATGCGATTATGGTAAGATAAC
The DNA here is from genome assembly GCF_042434315.1 of Winogradskyella pulchriflava. Taxonomy (NCBI): domain Bacteria; kingdom Pseudomonadati; phylum Bacteroidota; class Flavobacteriia; order Flavobacteriales; family Flavobacteriaceae; genus Winogradskyella; species Winogradskyella pulchriflava. The sequence continues at coordinate 26,926 of NZ_JBHLTQ010000005.1, forward strand.
CACCAAAGAGCTTATGGCAGATAATAATAAAATCTATTTTGACTACAGTAACAATTGCTATTTTGAATACATAAAAAGTGGCGAAATTAGAGCGGATTACAGTGGTTTTACAGTTGCAAAAACAAAAAACCTAACACTTAGAGCCGACTATACTAAATCTATAATTGAAGTGTCTGAAAATGTTAACTATTCTTGTGACTATGGATCTTTAAAAATTGATAACATCAACAACTTAGATGGCAATGGCGACTATTTAACTTTACGTCTCGGAAATGTGTTTAAGAATGTAAAACTAAGAGCTGATTATGGTTCAATAAAAATTGAACGCATAGCATCTAAAGCAAAGAATATTGATATTGCCACAGATTATGTAGGTATTACCATTGGACACGATTCTGACTATAACTTTAATTTTGATATTGACCTAGAATATGGCTCATTAAGAGAGTCTGATGGTTTTAACTTTACAAGTAAAGAAGTAGATCATACAGACAAAAAATACAAAGGTTATTATGGCTCTCAGAACTCTGGTAACATGGTTAAAATAAATTCTGAATATGGAAGTGTGACTTTCAAAAAACTTTAAATATCAATCAATAAAAACCAACGAACAGATGAAACTATTAAAATCAATTACAGTATTAGTTTTTCTTTTAAGCACTACGCTATCATGTGCACAATGGGGAAATGGAAAGAAAATTAAAGGTGATAATAATATCACTACAATTACCAGATCAACTGGTTCTTATGATGGCATAAAAGCAGCCGGTTCAATGGACTTTGAGTTAGTGCCAGGCACTGAAGGCAAAATTACCATTAAAGGAGATGCTAACCTTATGGATTATATTATCACAGAGGTAAAAGACAATAACCTTATTGTAAAAGTTGAAAATGGAGTTAGCCTAAAGCCAAGCCAAACTATTGTAGTAACTATTCCTTATGAGTCTATAAATTATGTCGCTCTTGCAGGTTCTGGAGACTTAAAAAATACTGGCACTATTAAAGCAGATGCATTAAAAGTAGCATTAGCAGGTTCTGGAGACATTAGCTTAAATGCTCAGTCCAATTCATTAGAAAGTAGTATTGCTGGCTCAGGAGATATTGAGTTAGATGGTTCTGCAACAAATTTAACCGTAAAGGTTACTGGTTCTGGTGATTTTAATGGCAGCGATTTAGACAGCACTAATGTTGTGGCAAAAATTACAGGTTCTGGCTCTGCAAATGTAGTTTGTAATGGTGAATTAACAGTAAGGATTACAGGTTCTGGAGATGTAAAATACTCAGGAAATCCAACATCCAAAGATACTAAGGTTACTGGCTCTGGAAAAGTGAGTAGTTAATGACTAAACTAAATCAACCAAAATTGAAAAAGGATGAGCGTTTGCTTGTCCTTTTTTTATTTCGTCCCAGTTTCAAAATCAACTTTCCATTTTGCCATTCATCTTAAAAGTAGTTTAAGATAGTTGTCGATTTATAATCAACACTATAGAAAAACGAACCTAAATCTTATAATACACAAAAGTTACACGCTCTACAATTACAGAATTACTATCTTCTGTATTTGTTGCGTAAAAGCCATCGTCGAATGCCACATATAGAGAATTTCCATTTCTAAAATAATTAGAGACTGTGCCATCTGTTAGTGTAAAAGTAATAGAGTTTGCGTTTTGTACCCAAGAAAAAGGGACGTCTTCACTTATTGAGTAGCAGTCAACAAAAAAGTCTTCACCACCTTGAGGACCACTTAGAGGTGTAAAGGTAATATCTGCTCGTGATCTTAAAAATAGTGTTCCTGTTCCATCTGCATTAAAAGTAAGCGTCTCATTGTCATAACAATCTATCTCATCTAAATAATTGTTGGTAACAATTCCGTCATTATCTATATCTCTTAAAACGTTTGTTACCCAACCGACTAGTTTCCATGTACCAACTGTATCTACAAACTCAGATTCACAATCACCCAATTCCTCTAATATAGCCTGCAAAAGACTATCATCTCCACAAACTTCTATTTGATACATAAGTGCGTCTTTATATACATTACAAAGCGCCTCAGAATTGTTGTCTGTAGCATTTTCGTAGTTATTTTGAGCAATTTCTGTAGCTGCAATAGCTTCAGCACATAAATCTTCATCACTACAATTTCCAAGATTATCCAGCAATAGTTGCAAAGATCCATCTCCATCACCACAAATCTCTATTTGATTTTCTAAAGCATCTCTATATATCTGGCAGAACAAACTAAAATTGTCATCTGATGCCATTGCAAAACTTGCTGCCGCATCTGCAGTAGCTTGTTCAGCCAAAAGGCAGGCATTATTTTCTGTAGGAAAGTCTCCTTCATAAGGTTCATCGTGACAACTTAAACCAAAAAGAAGCACCATATAAACATATAGTAACCTGTGTCTCTTTATCATAGCATGATAAAGTTAAGAATTAATTTTGGATTTATTCTTTTGGAACTCTAAAGAGTAAAATAATACCTATTAAAAAGAATACAAATAAAAACAGAATTGAATTACGCATGCTTCCTGTAATTTGGTCTATAAAACCATAAATTACCATACCAATAACAATTCCTATTTTTTCTGCAACATCAAAAAAGCTAAAGTAAGATGTTGTATCCTCTGTTTCTGGTAAAAATTTAGAATAGGTAGATCGAGCTAAAGATTGAATACCTCCCATTACCAAACCAACCAAAGAAGCCGCAATATAAAACTGAACAGGTGTTTCCATAAAATAGGCATAAAAACAGAGAGACATCCATATAAAATTGACCGCAATAAGTGTTTGTATATTACCAAATTTTGCCGAAGCTCTTGAAGTTAAAATTGCCCCAACTATTGCAACTAGCTGAATAACCAAAATACTCACAATCAGTCCTGTCGTTTTCGCATCGTCACTTCCCCAAGCAATCTCTTCTTCACCAAAATACACAGCAACAAGCATTATGGTTTGTACAGCCATACTAAAAACAAAAAAAGCATAGAGGTAACGTTTTAATCTTAAGTTTTTCTTAAGCTGAACCCACACGCCTTTCAATTCTTTTAGACCATTAAAAACAACTGATTTTGTTACTTTATGACCAGAAGACGATCCCTTAGGTAGTATGTAAAAGGTATATTGGCTAAATAAAGCCCACCAAATACCAACAGTTATAAATGAGTAACGCATCATCTGCATTTTATCTTCACCATTATCTTGGCTCATGACCATTACAAGGTTTATTATTAAAAGTAGTACACTACCTATATAACCTAAACTAAACCCTTTAGCACTAATGCTATCCTGCTGTTCTTCATAAGCTATATCTGGCAAATAAGAGTTGTAATAGACTAAACTTCCCCAATATCCAATTAAGCCCATAAAGTAAAACAAAAGACTTAAATGTATTCGGTCTAAACTAAACCAGTACAACCCAATGCAACCAGCTGAACCGACATAGCAAAAGAATTTCATAAAATTCTTCTTATTACCTACATAATCCGCTATACCAGATAAAATTGGAGACAACACAGCTACTACCAAAAATGTAAATGCTGTTACGAAAGTAATGAGTGCAGTACTTTTAAACTCGTACCCAAAAGCTGTTACTTTTTTGACTTCTGAAAGAAATAATGCTGAATAAAATATAGGAAAGATTGAAGACGCAATAGTCAGTGTATAAACAGAATTTGCCCAATCGTAAAATGCCCAAGCATTGAGAAGTTTTTTACTTCCTTTTTTAAGTTCTCCCATAATATTGAAATAAAAAAAAGCTGCTCTTATTGAGCAGCTTCTAAAGTATTAAATATTATTTAATCTTAGTATTAATTAATAGGTCTAAATGTTGTTACACCAAACTTCTTAGCTTCAGACTTAGCTTTTGGTGCAAGTGCCTGTAAATTCTGAATTCTTGTATCATTACTTGGGTGTGTACTTAAAAACTCTGGCGGAGCCTGTCCTCCACTATTAGCTTTCATACGCTTCCAAAGTTCAGCAGCTTCATCAGGATTATAACCTGCAACAGCCATTAATATTAAACCTATTTTGTCAGCTTCTGTTTCATGACTTCTGCTAAATGGTAACATACCACCAACATTACTCGCTAGTCCATAGGCTTGCATCCACATTTGTTGCTTTTCCGCTGATTCGTTTCCTGTAGCAACTGCAACAGCTACTCCACCTGCTTGTTGTAACATCCCAGAACTCATACGTTGCTGACCATGGTTTGCTAAAGCATGTGCTACCTCATGTCCCATAATTGCAGCAACCCCTGTTTCATTTTGAGCTATTGGTAATATCCCTGTATAAAAAGCAATTTTTCCACCTGGCATACACCAAGCATTTACTTGCTCTGATTCAATAAGTTTATACTCCCATTTATAATCATCAAGATAACCTTGGTGACCATTAGCATTTAACCAACGTTCTGCTGCTACAGCAATACGCTGACCAACACGTGTTATCATCTCAGCATCTTTAGTCCCAGTAATGACTTTACTATCCGTTAATACTTGATTGTATTGTGCAAAAGACGCTGGAAATAGCTGGTCGTTGGATACAAATGCCATTGTTTTTTTACCAGTAAAAGGATTCGTTGCACAAGATGCTATTATAGCAACAATTCCTAATGCTAATACTATTTTTTTTATGTTCATAGCTAATGGTTTTAAAATTTATAATTACTAAAATACAAAAATCAGTCCGCTTTTATTTAGACACCAAAATAAACTTTAAGTCACTAAGCTTTAGAGTTATTTCCTATAATATGTAACTCAGAAAAATTCTTATGAACTGTGATAGAATCTATCCCATTCACTTTTAAGCTTTTATGAGCTATTTTTTCATTATCTAATTGAACTTCTACAATATCAAATGGTAAACCATGAATTTGAATATTAAAAGTATCGTAATCTGTTACAAACTTTCCTTCTTTGTATTGGTTTATGATTAATTCGCTAGAACGTCCTGTTAACGTGAAGTTTCTTAAGCTATACCTCCCCTTTGTATAATCAAAACCATCATTAGCATCACTGAATAGTTCACTTTCTTCTTTACCTTTTTTGTAATAAACATCTAAAGTGATTTCTTTTATTTCTTTTTCACCAACATACTGCTGAATTGGATATTTAGGAATTATGGCACCTTCTTTAATAAATATCGGCATACTGTCAATATCTGCATCTACCCACATTTCCTTACCACCTTTAACGATTTCATCCGTCCAGAAATTATACCATTTTCCTCGTGGTATATACATTCTTCTGCCCTTTGCATTAGATTCTAATACAGGACATGCCAATATTTGCTCACCAAAGATAAACTCGTCCGTTCTATAATGGGTTTGCACATCTTCTTGATCAAATAACACTAAAGATTTTAGAAGTGGTGTTCCATGATCTACATAGTTCCAAAATGCCGTATATAAATAAGGTAATAGTTGGTATCTAATTTCTATAAACTTTCTTACAATATCTGTTACATCTTCATCAAAAGCCCATGGCTCTTGGTCTCCATGATCACCTGAAGAATGTACTCTAAAAAATGGATGAAAAACACCTAGTTGTATCCAACGCGCAAATAACTCGCCTTGAGGTTGCTCAGCAAAACCTCCAATATCACTTCCTGCGAAAGAGAACCCAGACATTGCCATACGTTGTGCTTGGATATTTGCAATCCACAAATGCTCCCAAGTTGCCACGTTATCTCCTGTCCAAGTTGACGTATAACGCTGTGTACCAGAATAAGCCGAACGTGTAATTACAAATGGACGTTTTGGATAGGAATATTTCTTTAAACCTTGATAAGTTGCTCTAGCCATTTGCATACCATATATATTATGGGCTTTTCTATGGCTACATGGATTACCATCGTAATCATGACGTACATCATCTGGAAAGGTCTTATTTGGCACCTCCATTACAGCAGGCTCGTTCATATCATTCCAAACACCTTTTACACCTATGTCTTCTATAAGTTCTTTAAACAAGCCAGACCACCAGTCTCTTACTTCAGGATTTGTAAAATCCGGAAAATAACATTCACCAGGCCATACTTTCCCTTTCATATAATCGCCATCTGCTCGCTTGCAGAAATAATCATTTTCTAAAGCTTCTTTAAAAACAGAATAGTCTTTGTCTATTTTAATTCCTGGATCAATAATGGCAACGGTTTTAAACCCATCTTCCATCAGTTCCTTTACCATACGTTTTGGGTCTGGAAAATATTCCTTGTTCCATGTAAAGCAGCGAAAACCATCCATATAATCAATATCCAAGTAAATAGCATCACAAGGAATTTGAAGTTTTCTAAAGGTCGATGTTATTTCTTTTACTTTACTTTCTGGATAGTAACTCCATTTACATTGATGAAAACCGAGAGCCCAAAGTGGTGGCAAATGATGTGGTTTTCCTGTTAAATCTGTATAACTTTCTACAACATCATTCATTTTTGGACCATAGAAGAAGTAATAATTCATTTCTCCACCTTGTGCCCAAAAGCTGGTTACATTTCTGCGTTCATGTGCAAAATCAAATGAAGACATAAATGTATTATCAAAGAAAATACCGTAAGCTTTACCATGATGCAAACCAGTGTAAAACGGAATTGCTTTATAAATAGGATCTGTATCCTTTCCGTAAGCATAAGAATCTGTTACCCAATTATTATAACGTTTTCCTTTAAGATTTAGATGATTGGGCTTGTCTCCAAGTCCATAATAACTCTCACCATCATTAGAAACCTTACTCATTTTTACAATATTACCACCATATTGATAGCTTTCTTCCCAGTGAAAACCACCTTCATCTTGGTTAATAAGTACACCATCAACAGCGTCATAGATAGAGACTCTTAAGCTTTCTTTTGAAATTTCACAACGCAACTTAGACGTTGTTACTTCATAACTATCCTCTTTCTCTTCAATTTCTAACTTATTATAACCAATACTTGCATATTTGGTTATTGCATAAGAAAAATCATTATCAAAATTACCAACGGTAGTATATCTAAAACGAAGTACACTATCTCTAACAACAGTAAGCTCTAGTATAACATCATTGTCTGTAGAGAAGTATAATTTATCTACATCCTTTTTAAAGTCTATTATTTTTGAAGGAAATAAATTCCCTTTATTTTCTAATTCTGTATTTACAATCATAGGTTAATTTTTAGGCAAAACCACTGACAAAAAAACGGAAAAAATAGAACTTCTGAAAGGGTTCTCATGCCATATTACCAATTGTTGTTAACTATAACGTTTTCGGGTTGATTTTTTGCTATTATGTGAATTTAACAACTTTATTTTGAAAATAGTTTAATTAAAAAACAGAAAAAGACCTTTCAGTTTTTAGTCTGAAAGGTCTTTTGATTTATAGATAGCACTATTTACTTTGAATACTTAAAAACTACCATTCCTAATGGTGGAATATCAATTTCTATAGAATGATCTCTAAAGTGCCACGCACTTGCTATTGTAGTCTTCATTTTATTCTTGTATTGTCCGCTTCCAAAGTATTTTTTTAAATCGCTGTTAAATACTTCCTTTAGTTTCCCTTTTCTTGGTAATCCTAATTTGTACTTTTCTTTAGGAACAGGCGTCATGTTGCACGCAATAATTAAATCGTCCTTTTCATCATTTCCTTTTCTTATATATGTGAATACAGAATTTTTAGAATCGTTGTAATCTATCCATTCAAAACCTTCAGCCGAAAATTGTTTTTCGAATAAGGCTGGTTGGCTTTTGTATAGCTTATTTAAATCTTTGATTAATTCTTGTACACCTTTGTGAGGATCATACTGTAACAAATGCCAATCGAGACTAGTTTCAAAATTCCATTCTCCACTTTGTCCAAATTCAGCTCCTTGGAACAATAAATTGGTTCCAGGATGTGTAAACATATAACTGTATAGCAATCTTAAATTCGCAAAACGTTGCCACTCGTCACCTGGCATTCTACCTAAAATGGACTTTTTACCATAAACCACCTCATCATGACTTAAAGGCAACATAAAATTTTCTGTAAATGCATAGGTCATAGAAAAGGTTAAATCATTTTGATGAAACTGTCTGTAAACAGGCTCTTTAGCAAAATACTGAAGCGTATCGTGCATCCAGCCCATCATCCATTTCATACCAAAACCTAAACCTCCCATAAAAGTTGGCTTAGACACCATTGGAAATGCTGTAGATTCTTCTGCAATGGTCTGCACATCTGGAAAAGAGGAATATACTGCCTCATTCATTTCTCTTAAAAACGACATGGCTTCCAAATTCTCTCTACCACCAAACATATTTGGCTCCCATTGACCATCTTCTCTACTGTAATCTAAGAACAACATGGATGCTACCGCATCAACACGTAAACCGTCTGCATGATATTGGTCTAACCAGAAAATTGCATTACTAATCAAAAAAGATTTGACTTCGTTACGACCATAGTTAAAAATTAAACTCTTCCAATCATTGTGATAACCCTTTCTAGGATCTGGATGTTCGTACAAAGCAGAACCATCAAAGAAACCAAGTCCATGAGCATCTTCAGGAAAATGTGATGGTACCCAATCGAGTATAATACCAATATCGTTTTGGTGTAATTTATCTACTAGAAGTTTAAATTCTTCAGGATAACCAAATCGTGAAGTTGGTGCAAAATAACCTGTAACCTGATAACCCCAAGATGGATCATAAGGAAATTCCATAACTGGCATCAACTCAACATGTGTAAAATTCATGTCTTTAACATAGGCAACCAATTCATCAGCCATTTCAACATAAGACATAAACCGACCTTCTTCTACCTTCTTTTTCCAAGAGCCTAAATGGACTTCGTAAACCGAAAATGGTGCGCCTAGAGCATTATGCTTTTTACGCTTTTTCATCCATTTACTATCCTTCCAAGTGTACGGCTCATCCCAAACAATTGAAGCTGTTTTAGGATTATGCTCAGAACGTCTGGCATAAGGATCTGCTTTTTCGGTTTTAATATCGTTATTGTTGCTTTGTATTTTGTATTTATACTTGCTGCCTTTTCCTGCACCAGGAATAAAACCTTCCCATATTCCGCTAGAATCCCAACGCACATTTAATTTATGCTCACCTTCTACCCAAAAGTTAAAGTCACCGATAACTGAAACCATTTTTGCACTTGGAGCCCAAACAGCAAAATAAACTCCTTCTACTCCATCTATCGTAGTGATGTGAGATCCAAATTTTTCGTATAAACGATAGTGTTTACCAGATTTAAAAAGATTGATGTCGAAATCTGTAAAACGACTATGTGCAATTACATTTGCCATAAATTAGTTGTTAATTATATTTGAAATTCCTTTTAATGGAATGACTGCCCATTGAGGACGTGAGTTAAGCTCATAGCCTAGTTCGTAAACTGCTTTTTCTAATATTGCATATTTAAGTAAAAAAATACGCTCTTGATTGTAACCTATATTAAGATTTGCCTCTTGAACCTTTGAAATATACGTTTCTAAAAACACATTATTTAAATACTGATAAAGTATTTCACCAGCTTCAAATAGTTGTTCTTGTTCCTGCTTGTATAAGTTAATATTGTTGAATATTGTTGCATATATCGCATAATGAAACGATCTAAATAATCCTGCAATATCCTTTAATGGTGGTTGTTTTACTTTTCGATCTCTAATAGTGCTTTCTGGCTCACCTTCAAAATCTAGAATATAAAAATCATCGTCTTTTACTAAGACCTGACCTAAATGATAATCACCATGAACTCTAATACGTTCACCTTTTAACTTCGTCCAATCAAAATTTACAAAACGTTTACGAATGATATTCTTTTTTTCTAAAAACTCATGTGCCAATTCTAATGCTAAGCCATCAAGTTTATGTAAATTATTTTCAACAGCATTCAATCTATTCTGAAACTGATATAACAATCTATTTTTTAACCAAACTGTGTAATCTCCATTAAAGTGCGTTGGTGTAAAAGAGGTGTCTTCAAATTCACTTCCTAAAGCAATATGCATTTCTGCAGTTCGTTTAGCTAATGTTTGAATTTTTGTAAACACATTTAAACCAACCCAATCAATAATTTGTGGTGGAACATCTCTTATACCCAAACGACCAAAATCTTCAGTTCTTGGTAATTCAGAAATTTTTATACTCTTATATTCAAGATTAGAAAATACCTTATGTAATTCCTTAAGCATGTACTCCCAAGCATCTCCTTGATTTTCAACCATTTCTTGCATTAAACCAATGGTAATATTGGTATTGTCGCTATCTTTAATCTGAATACTTCCCAAATAAGCTGGTGTATTTTTAAAATCCTTTTTATCAGATAAGAAACGACTCATCTCATAATCTGGATTGCGATCTGCATATATTCGTCTAAAAAACTTCAATACATACTTTTCGTTATAGACAATAGAAGTATTACTTTGTTCCATTCCCATATATCGAGAGGACTCATATCTACAACCCGTAAAAATTTCGCTTCTGTGATAACGAACTCGAGTTTTATCTTTAGGAACTGCTGTAAGAATTCGCTCAAAAACTACTTTTCTAAACGCCTCAAGATTTATGGCATCAATTATAAAACCTTCTTGATTTTGAATGCTTATCGGTAAAATACGATCGTCTTTTGCAAAATTTTCATCAGACACAAACGCTATTGGCAGAAAATAATGTTGATAGAACGCTTCAATAAAATTCACCTCAAGGATAAGTCCGTAATAAACTTCACCTTCTTTTTGAATTCTAAAATATTCCGCAAGTTCTATATATTTTAGTACACTAGATTTACCTCCATACCATCGTTGTTTAATGATATAATTTTCTAACACATCTGACAAAAACACTTTAATAAAATCCTTATTCTCTAGGAGTTCCTCCCATTTTTCATCAAAATTGAGAGGAGCTTGAAATGTTGTTTTTGTCACCTTTTTAGTCATTTTACTTATGTATCTTAAAGATATGAAATGGTAAGGTTGGATGCAACTCTACATAATTCCATTCGTTATACCAATTATAACTACTTGCAGTCACTAAATCTTGTACTTGCACGCGATGACCTGCACCAATTCCCAAATCATTTAATGGTAACTGCACATTACCTTGCTGTGCATAATATTGATCTAGACTTATGATGATTAATAATTCATTAGTTCTGGCTTCATTCCATTTATAAAACGCAATAAGATTATCATTCTGAATGTTTAAGAATTTAATATTATTGGTTTGCTGTAAAGCTTCGTTTTGATGACGTACTGCGTTTATTTTTGAAATCAACAAAGTTAACTTACTAACCTTAAACCAATCGTAATGTTTTACTTCAAACTTTTCGGACATGTAGTATTCCTCTTTCCCAGGAATGGCATCGTCTATCATTTGCTCAAACACAGGTCCATAAATACCAATACTAGAACTAAGTGTTGCAGCCAAAGCATAGCGTTGTAAATACTTTGCTTCGTTTGCACCTTGTAAATGATATGGATTGATATCTGGTGTGTTTGGCCAGAAATTCGGTTGCATGTATTCTCGCTGGTCGGTTTGTGTTAATTCAGTTAGATACTCTATAAATTCTTGCTTAGAGTTTCTCCAAGTAAAATACGTGTATGATTGCGTGTAACCTTGCTTTGCCAATTGCTGCATCACTTTTGGTCTTGTAAATGCTTCGGCTAAAAACAATACATCTGGATGCTTTTTCTTTACTTCGGCAATAAGCCAGTTCCAAAAATAATAAGGTTTAGTGTGTGGATTGTCTACTCTAAAAACGTTTATACCACAGTCAATCCAATACAACATAGTATCTAAACACTCTTTCCACAAATTTTTATAGTCTTTACTTTCCCAATAAATTGGAAGAATATCTTGGTATTTTTTTGGTGGATTCTCAGCATATTGTACGGTTCCATCTGGTCTCCATTTAAACCAATCTGGATGCGATTTTACCCAAGGATGGTCTGGTGCTGCTTGCAAAGCATAATCCATTGCAATTTCAATATTGTGTGCTTTAGCTTTTTTGATTAACGCTTTAAAATCTGCTACCGAACCTAGTTGTGGATGTAAATCTTTATGTCCACCATGTTTGGAGCCAATTCCCCAAGCTGAACCAACATCTCCATCTTTAGCTTCTGTAGTATTATTTTTTCCTTTTCTATTCACTTCTCCGATAGGATGAACAGGAGGAAAGTATAAAACATCAAATCCCATTTGCTCAATTCGCGGTAAAAGTCGCTCACAATCTTTGAATGTTCCATGTTGTCCAGGAGTTTCTGAGGCCGAACGTGGAAAAAACTCATACCAAGTACTGAATCTCGCCTTTTTTCTATCTACATAAACTTGAAGTTCTTTAGATTCATTAGCAAGATGTTTTGCTGGATATTTTGTAAAAATGTGATGCAATTTAGAGCTCATAGCTTCTTTAATTGCCTCGTTGTATTTTTTGTCATCTTTAAAACAATCAATACAATAGTTTAAATAGTCTTTTTCTTCTTTAGTTGCTTTCTTTACTAACGGCTCTAAGTACGTAACTCCTTCAAGTAATTCTGATTTTACATGTTGATTATCGTCAATTTTTCTATCTATACCATGTTGCCAATTGAGAGCGTAATCTACCCAACCTTGCACTTTATAACTATAGAAGCCTTGTTTTTCAACAGAAAAGGACGCTTTCCATTCGTCATTACCGACTTCATGCATCCTTACTTCATTCCATTTTTTTGCTTTTTCGTGTTTAAACAAAACTGAGGCAGCAATAACATCGTGTCCATCTACCAGAACATGAGCATCTACATTTACGATTTCGTTTATAATACGTTTTATAAAAAATTCTCCGCAGTTAATCTGAGGGGACACATAATCTATGACAACACGTTCTTGGTTTTGCATTTTTAATAATAATTTTCTTTATAATGTCGAATTTAGTAAAATTTAGAACAATTAGTACTGCGTTATTACGAATTAAATATTTAATTGAAAATAAGCAATATTATATTTTCTCTATGGCTTGAAAAGATATCGTATAAAGATTACGACAAAATATCCTTTACCTTTTCATCTTTAGTGACTTTAGAGAGATTTATTGCGGTTTCAATCAATGCTAAATGAGAATAAGCCTGAGGAAAGTTTCCTAATAAACGTTTTGTTTTAAAATCTAAATCTTCGCTAAATAAACCTAAATGATTACTATAGGATAAAAGTTTCTCGAATTGTTCGACAGCGCTTTTTTCTTCTCCTATTTTATACAAACTATTAATATACCAAAAAGTACAGATTGTAAAAGAAGATGATGGTAATCCAAAATCATCCTGATTCTTATAGCGATACAGTAAACCATCGTTAGACAATTCTCTACCTATTGCTTTTACTGTACTGACGTACTTTGGGTGTTTAGCATCAATAAAACCGTAGGATTCCATCAATAAAACTGAGGCATCTAAATCTTCTGATCCATAAGATTGGGTGAATGCTTTTGCTTTATCGCTCCATGCATTGACCATAATATCTTCTTTAATGGCTTCTTCTAACAACTGCCAGCGCGCAAGTTTATTAGTTTTCCCTAGTAATTTTGCAACCTTTATAGCTTTATCTACGGCTGTCCAACACAAAACCTTTGAGAATGTAAAATGTTGATCTTCTGATCTAAACTCCCAAATCCCTTTATCCGGTTCTTGCCAATGCTTATTTACAACCCAAACAATACCTTTGGTTATATTCCATAAATCTTCTCCGTCTTCAATATCATTGCTAAAGTTTAGCAATAATTGATGAATCATATCCATTAATATTCCGAAGATGTCATTTTGTTTTTGCTTATATGCTGCATTACCAATTCGCACAGGACTCGAATCTTTATAACCAGATAAATGTTCTAAAAATTCTTCGGTTAATTGTTTCTCGCCATTAATACCATACATAATCTGAAGTTTCTCATCTTTATCTGGTATTAAACTGATTATAAATTTAAGGTAACGCTTTGCCATGTTTTTATGTCCCATGGTTGACATCACTTTAATTACCATTGATGCATCACGTATCCAACAGAATCTGTAATCCCAATTGCGGACCTCACCAATAGTTTCTGGTAAAGACGTTGTAACTGCTGCTAATACAGCACCTGTTTTATCGTAGCTTAATAATTTAAGCGTCATTGCACTACGTGCTATTTGTTTGTTGTAGCTTTTGAACGTTGTTGTACGCTCCATCCAATTAAGCCAATATACTTTAGTACGCTCGTATTCTAAAAATATATTTTCAAGGGTTGGTGTAAACAACTTCTCATGATAACCTACCAAGAAAAAATGATCTGATTTTATTGCGATCTCTTCACCTTTAACAACTTTTTCTTTATTTAGATCTGTATATAAAAACAAGGTGTCAAAAGCTTCATTATCTGTTAAACTCACAACAAAATCATTCTTTACATATGTTGATGTCTCACCTTTAGCATACTCTAATTTAGGGTTATAAATAACTCTTACCGAAGGTTTACCAGATAAGTGTTTAATATACCTAACAAATTCTGGTGGTGCATTATATGCGCCAGTCTCCTTGTAATATCTTGGCATAAAATCTCTAACTTCAAAAGCATCCAAGCCATTATTAAACTTAGTTACGAGTATTACGGTATTATCAATGTATTGCTGACTAATTTGATAGCTATCATCTACTTTAAACCCAAAAGATCCACCAATTTTATCATCTAATAGCTTTCCGAATACTGAAGGAGAATCAAATTGTGGTAAACAGCACCAGTCTACAGATCCATCTTTAGAAATTAAAGCAGCACTTTTGCAGTTACCTATTATACCATAATCTAAATTATCCATAAACTATTTGATTTTTGAAGTGAAAGGTTCTTTATTTTTTTTAAATTAACAAAATTCTAGCAGTTAACACAAATTATCTTTATGAATAAAACTATAATTGTTTCAAATCGGTTACCTCTTCAAGTTTCAATCCATGACAATTCCTTAAAAGTTTCGCCTAGTGTTGGTGGCTTAGCAACTGGTATGAAGTCTGTTCACTCTGAAGGTAATGGAATTTGGGTTGGTTGGTCTGGTATTCCTGAGAATGAATTAAATCCGGAATTATCAAGAGAAGTTCAGAATAAAATAAAAAAAGAAAAATGTGTTTCCGTACCACTCACTTCACAAGATATAGAAGAATATTATGAAGGTTTTAGCAATAGAGCACTTTGGCCGTTGTTTCATTATTTTATGGAATACACCAATTTTGAGCAAAAAGAATGGGAAGCCTATAAGCGTGTAAATGAAAAATTTGCAGAAGTTGTAATTGACAATTTAAATGATGGTGATACCGTTTGGGTACACGATTACCAATTATTACTCTTACCACAACTCATAAAAGAAAAGAAACCTAATACCACAATAGGCTTCTTTTTACATATTCCGTTTCCTTCGTATGAAATTTTTAGAACATTTCCTTGGCGTGAAGAGATTTTAACTGGTATGTTGGGTGCGGATTTATTAGGATTCCACACTTACGATTATGAACGTCATTTTTTAAGTTCAGTTAAACGCATATTACGATTAGATGTTAATTTTAATGAGATAAACTTTCACGATAGAATAATTAAAGTTGATTCATTTCCAATGGGAATTGATTATAGCAAATTTCATAATGCTGCTTTAAAACATCATAGCGATTCTTACGAAAAATCAGAGCTCAGAACGCGATTAGAAGAACATCTTGTAGATGATAAAAAACTGATTCTATCTATTGATAGGATGGATTACACCAAAGGCATTCCTAATAGAATAAAAGCTTTTGAATATTTTTTAGACACTTATCCGCAATATAAGGAAAAGGTTAGATTGGTGATGTTAGCAGTACCGTCTCGCTCTAATGTACCTCAATACCAAAAACTTAAGCGTGAGACAGATGAGTTAGTTGGTAGAATAAATGGAAAATTTGCGACTGTTAGCTGGACTCCTATATGGTACTTTTACAGATCATTACCATTTGAAAATTTAATTGATCTATACATCTCATCCGATGTTGCATTAATCACTCCTATTAGAGATGGCATGAACTTGGTTGCTAAAGAATACGTTGCTACTCGAACTCATGGTAACGGTGTGCTTATCTTAAGCGAAATGGCTGGAGCTTCTAAAGAAATGAATGAGGCCTTACTAATTAACCCTAATAGTTATGAAGATTTTGCCGCAAGCCTTAACACTGCACTAACAATGCCCTTAAATGAGCAAGAAACTCGGATTAAATTATTGCAAAAGCGTTTAAAACGTTATGATGTTGAAAAATGGGCAGAAGAATTTTTAAAAGCTTTAAAGAAAACAAAGGAAGTAACAAGCAACAATATCACTAAAAAGCTTACAAGTGAATATGAAAGTGCTTTGATAGAAGACTTTAAATCTAAAAAGAAGAGATTATTACTTTTAGATTATGATGGAACTTTGGTTGGTTTTAAGGACAATCCACAAGATGCTTCACCAGATGAAGAGCTCTACAAACTCTTAGATTCTCTTCAAGAAAAAGCCACAGTCGTATTAATAAGTGGTAGAGATAAAGCTACGTTTCAGAAATGGTTTGGTGATAAATCATACAATTTAGTAACAGACCATGGTATATGGATTTACCAAAACAATAAATGGACTGCTCTAGAACGGGTAAAAACAGATTGGATGCAAAATCTACAACCTATTTTAGAAACTTTTGTTGATAGAACGCCAGGAACTTTTATAGAAACAAAAAAATACTCATTAGCTTGGCACTACAGAACAGCAGATCCTGAACTTGCCAAAACCAGAACTCTAGAACTCAACACGGTTTTAACCAGTATGGTATCTAACAACGGCTTATCAATTCTACAAGGAAATAAAGTTATAGAGATTAAAAGTAGTAATGTCAATAAAGGACGTGTAGTGAACCGATTGTTGTTAGAAGAAGATTACGACTTTATTTCCATATTAGGTGATGATTGGACGGATGAATATATGTTTGAAGAAGCACCAGACTCTGCTTACACCATTAAAGTTGGCTTTACAAAGACTAAAGCAAAATATCAAGTAAAGGATGCTGAGCAAGTAAGAGAATTACTTAAAAAATTGATATAAAACTAAAAGACCAAAATAGTTCTATTTTGGTCTTTTATATTACTATACAATTAAGTTGTAAGGCCTTTTAAATTATAGTTCCTGCAGGTATTACTGCATCTTTTTTAACAACTACAATTCCCTCTTTTATAACGTATTTATCTGTTTCCATATCTTTAAGATGTGGCCCTCCATTTATCCTTACATCATCACCAATGCGACAATTTTTATCAATTATAGCATTTTTTATAAAACAACGTTCACCAATACCTATTAGAACATCAATTTTTTTAGCTTCTATATCTGCTAAAGATTCGTACGTATCACTACCCATCATATAAGTATTTATCACAGTGGACTCCTTACCTATTCTAGACCTTATACCAATTACAGACTTTTCAATGGTAGATGCATGGATTATACATCCTTCAGCGATAACAGCTCTAATTAAATTCGTACCAGAAATTTTAGACGTTGGTAATATACGTGCATTCGTATAGACACGATTGTCTAAATCGTAAAGATTAAACTGTGGAATATCATCTGTTAAGCCAAGGTTAGCTTCAAAAAACGAATCGATGTTACCAATGTCTGTCCAATAGCCTTCAAACGGATAGCTCATTACCTTATACTTGTCAATACTTTGTGGAATGATTTCCTTTCCAAAATCTACAGTACTTTCATCATTCATTAGCTTCACAAGTAAATCTCTATTAAAAATGTAAATTCCGGTAGAACCCAAATATTCTCGTCCCTGAGCTTTCATTTCATCGCTTACCTCTGACTTCCAATCTACTATTACATCTGCAGGTGGTTTTTCAACAAACGATGTAATTCTATTGTTATCGTCTGTTTTCAAAATACCAAACGAAGTTCCATCTTTGGCATTTACAGGATATGTACCAACCGAAATATCAGCTTTAGCTTTAATATGCTCATCAATCATTTCATTATAGTCCATTTGATACAATTGATCACCAGATAATATTAGGGCATATTCAAAATCGTGTTGCAAAAAATGATGCATACTTTGACGTACTGCATCTGCAGTTCCCTGAAACCATTTATCACTTTTTATTGTTTGCTCTGCAGCTAATACATCAACAAAAGCTGAACTAAAAAAACTAAAATGATAGGTGTTTTTTATGTGTTTATTTAGAGAAGCCGAATTGAACTGTGTTAACACAAACATGCGCTTAATATCTGAATTAATACAATTTGAAATTGGAATATCTACCAATCGATATTTCCCAGCAATTGGAACTGCCGGTTTTGAGCGGCTTTCCGTAAGCGGGTATAACCTTGAACCTTGGCCTCCACCAAGAATTATACTTAAGACTTTGTCGTTTATCATTGTTTACCTATTAGAGATTTATATATAGCTTCTGTTTGTTTTGCAATGGCTCGCCAATCAAAAAATTCTTCAACACGTTTTCTGCCGTTTTTTGCCATTTTATTTTTCAGTTCTTTATCATTTATGACTTTGTTAATACCTGCTGCCAAATCTCTTGAAAACTGATCTGGATTAACAGGCTCAAAAGGTGCAGATGTTTGTTGTTCTAGTTTAATAAGTAATCCTGTTTCCCCTTCTACCACAACTTCTTTTATACCTCCAACTGCACTTGCAACAACTACTGTTTCGCAAGCCATAGCTTCAATATTAATAATTCCGAAAGGCTCATAAATAGAAGGACAACAAAATACATCTGCATGCGAATACAATTGAATTACATCTTTTTTATCGAGCATTTTATCAATCCAAATAATATTATCTCTCGTTTTTGAAGCCTCTTTTACTGCATCTTCCATCTCCTTACCTATTTCTTTAGTATCTGGTGCTCCTGCACATAGAACGACTTGTATATCCTTATCTAAATATTTTATAGCATTTACCAAATGGATGATTCCCTTTTGACGTGTAATCCTTCCTACAAACAAAACATAGGGCTTGTTTTTATCTATATTGTAAGTATCTAAAACTGATGTTTCTTCAACAACAACATATTGTTCTAAATCAATACCATTATATACAACTTCTACTTTACTTTCATCAACATTAAAATGCTTTAAAACATCTTCTTTTGTTTCTTCGGAAACTGCAATTAAACAATCTGCCATTTCAATAGCTGTCTTTTCTATCCAAGATGATGCATCATAGCCTCTTCCTAACTGCTCACGTTTCCATGGTCGTAATGGCTCTAAGGAATGTGTTGTTATTACCAATGGTGTTCCGTAACAAAGTTTTGCCATAATACCAGCAAAATGGGCATACCACGTATGACAATGCACTATGTCTGCATCAATGACATCCGAATTCATTAAAAGTCCTGTACTTAATGTTTTGAATACTGCCTTTAATTTTTCGTCTGCATTATCAAAATTAGAATTATCAAAAGGATATCCTTGAACGCTTAAATTTTCAGTTGTAATGTCCTGATCTCCAAAAGCACGCACCTCTACTTCCATTAATTTTGCCAATTCTGCGGCTAAATATTCAACATGTACTCCTGCTCCACCATATACGTATGGAGGAAATTCCCTTGTAAAAAAAAGTGCTTTCATTGCGGTTGGTCTGTAAGGTTTTGAAAAAATTGAGACCAATAACTCTCTGGTATCGATCAATTAATTGAACAATCAATTTACAATTTAAAATTAAATTTTTAAATTAAAATGTGAGTTAATTTATACACTAATAATAATTTAATAACAAGTGTAACAATTAAGGCTAAACTATAAAGCTAAATCAAAACATACTGTTATAACTAAGAAAACACTAACTTTATTTAAAATAAATACTATGAAAAATAGCATCTTAATCCTTTTAATAACCTTGTGCTTTAGTTGTAATTCTTCAGCACAAAAAAATGAAACAAAAGAAAAAGAAACTTATCCGGTAACAAAAACTGAAGCCGAATGGAAAGCCCAACTTACAGAAAAACAATACTATGTTTTAAGAGAAGCTGGTACAGAACGTCCTTATTCTAGCCCTTTAAACAAAAACTACAAAAAAGGCACCTATCATTGTGCTGGCTGTGATACACCTTTGTTTAAAAGCGAGCATAAATTCGATTCTGGTACAGGTTGGCCAAGTTTTGATAGAGAAATTGAAGGAAACGTAGCTTACGGAACAGATACCAAAATTGGTTATACAAGAGATGAAGAGCATTGTGCTACTTGTGGTGGGCATTTAGGACATGTATTTAATGATGGCCCAAAAGAAACTACTGGCAAACGTCATTGCATTAATGGAGCCGCCTTAAAGTTTGTGCCTTCAGAGGAATAATATACATTACAACCTCTTAGAATAGTGATATAAATTCTATCAATGGTTATTAATAACTTTTGTGGTTTTGTATCACTATTTTTATTGGTACAAATTATACCACCATGGAAAATTCGTATTTACCAAGTGTCTTAAAGCAATTTGAATACTACAAATCACTTGGAGATAAAACCATTGCGCAGTTAACTTTTGTAGATTTACAAAAAGAATTTGCAGCTGATTCAAACTCAGTTTCTATAATCGTAAAACATATTGTAGGCAATATGCTTAGTCGTTGGACTAATTTTTTAACCGAAGATGGTGAGAAAGTATGGCGAAAACGAGATGAAGAATTTATAGATACTTTTAAAACTAAAGAAGAACTGCTACTAGCTTGGAACAATGGATGGGAATGTTTGTTTAGTGCCATTACACCATTAAAAGAAGAAGATTTAGAGCAAATTATCTACATTAGGAATCAAGGACATTCAGTAACCGAAGCTATAAATAGACAAATGATGCATTATGCTTATCACGTTGGACAAATCGTATTTTTAGGCAAACTCATTAAAGGAACAAAATGGCAATCGCTTTCTATCCCTAAAGGAAAATCATTAAACTACAATAAAGAAAAGTTCAATAAGGATAAAGGAAGAAGACATTTTACAGAAGACCTTTAATATTACATTTTGGTTTTGTAAATTCGTAGCTTCAAAATTCAACTAAAAAACTTACGCATGAGTAAATACGATATTATTGTCTTAGGAAGTGGACCAGGTGGTTATGTTGCAGCTATTAGAGCTTCGCAATTAGGTTTTAAAACTGCTATTATTGAAAAAGAAAGTCTTGGCGGCATTTGCCTTAATTGGGGATGTATACCAACAAAAGCGCTTTTAAAATCTGCTCAAGTTTTTGAATATCTTAAACATGCTGAAGATTACGGTTTAAAAGTTAAAGATGCTGAACACGATTTTGATGCCGTTGTAAAACGTAGTCGTGGTGTTGCTGAAGGCATGAGTAATGGTGTAAAGTTCTTAATGAAAAAGAACAAAATTGATGTTATTGAAGGTTACGGAAAACTAAAAACCGGAAAGAAAATTGATGTTGACGGTACAGAATATTCTGCTGACCATATAATTATAGCAACTGGTGCACGTTCTCGCGAATTACCAAGCTTACCTCAAGATGGTAAAAAAGTAATAGGTTACAGACAAGCCATGAGCTTAGAAAACCAACCTAAAAAAATGATTGTAGTTGGTTCTGGTGCTATCGGTGTCGAGTTTGCTTACTTCTACAATTCAATGGGTACTGAAGTTACTATTGTAGAATATTTAGACAAGATTGTACCTGTAGAAGACGACGAAGTTTCTAAGCAATTAGAGCGTAGCTTTAAGAAAAACGGTATTAAAATTATGACATCTGCTGAAGTCACTTCTGTAGATACATCTGGTAAAGGCGTTAAAGCTACCGTAAAAACTAAAAAAGGTGAAGAAGTATTAGAAGCTGATGTAGTATTATCTGCAGTTGGTATTAAATCTAATATTGAAAATATAGGATTAGAAGATGTTGGTATTGTTGTCGATAGAGACAAAATCATTGTGAATGATTACTATCAAACCAATATACCAGGCTACTATGCCATTGGAGATGTAACACCTGGACAAGCCTTAGCACACGTAGCGTCTGCCGAAGGTATTCTTTGTGTTGAAAAAATTGCAGGTATGCATGTAGAAGCATTAGATTACGGCAACATTCCTGGCTGTACGTATTGTACTCCTGAAATTGCTTCTGTTGGCTTAACAGAAGAGCAAGCAAAAGCACAAGGCTTAGATGTAAAGATTGGTAAATTCCCATTCTCTGCTTCAGGTAAAGCAAGTGCTGGTGGAAACAAAGAAGGTTTTGTAAAAGTAATATTTGATGCTAAATATGGCGAATGGTTAGGCTGCCACATGATTGGTGCTGGAGTTACAGATATGATAGCCGAAGCTGTTTTAGGTCGTAAATTAGAGACTACAGGACATGAAGTATTAAAAGCTGTACATCCTCATCCAACAATGAGTGAAGCCGTTATGGAAGCGGTTGCTGCGGCTTATGATGAAGTTATTCATTTGTAAGCCCATCCTAGCCTTCCCAGAGGGAAGGAACTTTTACTCGGATGGGAATAATAAATTTAAGGCGATTCATCAGAATCGCTTTTTTTTTAGAGTTTATATCCAATACCTAGAAATATAATATTAGGTGAGAGTTCTTCAAAACCAATGGTATATTTCATGTGTAAATTAAGATTGTCCGATAAATCATATCCTAGGCCAAGGTCTGCCCTAACCTTAAAATTATTTGAGAAAAAATCGAAAAAATAGTTTAAACTAGGTCCAACCAAGATATGCAGATCGCTATTAATATTGTATTTTAAATATATTGGTGCATTTAAGAATTTAAAATCGTTTATACCAATATATATGAGCTCTGGTTGAAGACGAAAATTATCATTAATACTAAAGTCTGAAAATAAACCAGCATAATAGCCAACTTCAGTATCTGGATTTGTCCCAAAATCACCTTCTGTGACTTTAAAAAATGTAAAATTTAAACCTCCCTTGATTCCAAACTCTGATTGAGCAGTTAAACAATAACTAAAGCAAATTAATCCAAAAAGGAGGATTGATTTTTTCATATTATTAAATAAAACTCTGAATTGCCAATTCGTAACTCTGAAGGCCAAAACCAAGAATGACACCTTTTGCATTTGGTGAAATATAAGATTGGTGCCTAAACTCTTCTCTAGAAAAGGTGTTTGAGATATGCACTTCTACTACAGGTGTTGTAACAGCCTTAACCGCGTCACCAATGCCCACTGAGGTATGTGTATAAGCAGCTGCATTTAAAATAATACCATCATAAGAAAAACCAACTTCCTGGATTTTATCTATAATTTCACCCTCAATATTAGATTGAAAATGCTCTAATGACACACTTGTATATTTTTCCACAGCAGAATCATAAAACTCAGTAAATGTTAAATTACCGTATATATTCGTTTCACGTTTGCCTAACAAATTTAAATTTGGACCGTTTATAATAATAAGTTTTTTCATAATTATAAATGTAACAAAAATACGATACAAAAAAAGCCAATAATACGTTAGTCTTTCAGCTTTTATTGCAACTATTCTTTATACTAAAGCAGAAATTTGAAGTGTCTAAAATTTTCCTCTCCAATGATTCATTTTTTTTATTAACAATTTAATAACGTATTTTCCTACTAAATATGTTAAAAAAGTGAAAAATAATAATATATTTATGCTTAAATAAACCAAATCATATAATTTATGAAATTAAATTTAAAATTACCCCAACTTTTTATTGTAGCTATTTTTTCAATAGTTGCGTTTTCATGCTCTAGCGATGATGGAGATAATGACTCAAGCTCTATTGAAGGTGTTCCTTCTGGAGAAATTGTACCTACAGAACTTAGAAACGAAGCCTTAACAGGATTCTTTTCTGAAACACCTATCGATGGTGAAACCCAAAAATGGTGGACTCACATCATTTCGAATTTCGATTTTTCTTCTGATGAATGTGGAGATGACTTTTCTATAGAAGATCAAGGATTTATTGCTTTTTATCCTGACGGTAATTATTATCAAAAGTTTTCTATTGGTGGCAATCCTAGCCAATTAGGCTCATGGGAATGGTCTAACAGCTCACACTCAAGGATAACTGTTTATACACAAGGTCTTGAGCAAGAATTTACAGTAACTTATCTAAATGAAGACAATGTAGTATATGGGTCTGTACAAAGTGCATCAGGATGTTCTGTTACAACTTATGAACAGTTCAACAATCCACACTACGAATAATAAAACTACTAATCAAATAAAAAGCCAAAACTTAAGTTTTGGCTTTTTATTTGTATGATGTTTATTACTTAGAATACAAATAATAAACCAAAAGAAGCGTTACCACCAAATGGGTTAGCTATATCTCCGAAACCAAAGTTGAATTCTGACACGGCCTCTGCTCCATCAACGTCGAACTTAGAAGAAGAGAAAGATAAAACGTTTTTTAAACCAAAAGATAAAGCAATCTTTTCAGTTACAAAATAGTTAATACCTAATCCTAACCCTGCTCCAATAGTGTTTTCTTTTACATCAGCAAGTTTGTCATTCATACTTGCATAACCAACACCAAACTCTGCATTAGTCTTAAAACGCTCCCCTAAATCTAAGAAATAGTAACGTCCAAAAGCACCAACACCGAAACCTGATTCTTCTGATACATCAGTACCAGCAACCTCTTCTTTAAAAGAAGCATAAGATAAGCTACCTCCAATAGCTAAATCATCACTAATAAAATATCCTACAGTTGGGCTAAGGTTAAAACCATTAGACTTAGTCTCTGTATTTTTATCATTTTCACTGTTAAAACCAACGCTACCTTCTACAAAGATATCTCCTTCAGAGAATCCGAAAGTTTTAGACTCTTCTTGAGCGTTCATGTTTGTTAATCCGAATACTGCAATAGCAGCTGTAAATAATACTTTTTTCATAATTTGGGTAAAGTTTAAAATTAATTTGGTCGGCAAATGTAAGTGATAGATTACATTATTAACCCTAGTGAAATGTTAAAAAAGTACACCTTTTATCGATTATTAATAAAACAAAAAAGAGGCGAAAATTCGCCTCTTTTATATTATCTTATTATGTTATTAAAATCGATAGCCTAGACCTACTTGTACATAATTAAACTTCACCTTTACATCTTGATCACCAAAATCATCATCGTCAATATCAAGACGATTAGATATCCCTAAAGAATAGCGCAAATCTATAATAAAATTTTCATTGATATCAAATGCTAAACCCAATGCCAGACCAACACCTAATCTTTTGAGACCTTCTGCATCATCATCCAGCACATAATCTAACTGAGGTCCAGCTAAAAGGTTGAACTTTTCAGAAACCGCATATTTACCCAAAATTGGCACAACGAGAACATTACCATTATCACCATCTCCAGTGATTACAACATATTGTAATTCTGGTTGAATATTGAATTTATCGGAAACTGCAAAATCGGCAAATATCCCAAAATAAAAGCCAGATTCATCAACTGATACCGAGTTACCATCGGCAGATGCTCTAGCTACAAAAGAATTATATCCTGCTTTTACACCATAAGAAACTTCAGTATTTGTAATAACATTTTCGTCTTGGGCATTAACAGTAAAGATGCTACAAAAAGCAACAATTACAGATAAGATTATTTTTTTCATACTAAGAAAATTAATGTTTAATTTATGAGTAAATGTAAAACATATTGTCATCCCTTTTTTAAATACAAATTAATTTTTTCATTATTTAGACAAAAATCTTCAACAAAAAAAAAGAGGCGAAATTCGCCTCTTTAAATTTTATTGAATGACTAGAATTAGTTACCAAATCTGTAACCAACTCCTACTGTGAATACGTTATATTTAAAATCACCAGCATCGCTCTCAGATATATGGTTGTTCAACTGAAATCCATATCTAGCTTGAACGAAAAGTTCTTCAGAAATATCATAACTACCACCTATTGCAAGAGATATATTTAACTTAGTAGTATCAATATCAAAAGCATCAGAAATAGCATCTAAACCATCACCAACATCTCCACCTACAAAAGCTAATGTAGGACCAGCATGTATACTAAATTCATCAGATACAGCATACTTGGCGATAGCGTTTAAACCTATAGCTGAATAATCACCAGCCATTGCATATGTTACTTCTGGTTGAAGTGAAAACTGATCTGAAAGTTCTAAATCAGCAAAACCTCCAATATGGAAACCTGTTTCTGAACCATCAACGTCACCAGAACCTGAATACATAGAGAGACCTCCTAATACACCAAAAGTTTGAGCTTGTACGCTTGCAAAAGCAAATACTGCAAATGCAGCTAAAAATAATTTTTTCATAATCTTTAAAGTTTTAAAATTGATTAGTACAAACTAAAGCCTTTTTTTTGAAATAATAAAGTTTCTACGCACAGTTATTAACATTTTTGTAAACATTATTTTTTATATTATTGATTATCAGGTATTTAAAAATATCGTTATTAACATTTTTATATAAAAATACGATGAAATACGTAGTATATTCGTTAATTTTCACCGCATAAATTGCTAATTTTGAGTATGAAATGGTCTCAGGCAGTAACCGATTATAAACATTACCTTCAAATTGAGAGAGGATTATCAAATAACTCCATTGAAAATTACTGTTATGATATAAAAAAGCTAACCACATACCTTAATAACAATACTATTGATTCTACACCTATTTCAATAGACAATGAAACTGTAAAACAGTTTATCTACGCTATTTCCAAAACCATTAACCCTAGGTCTCAGGCAAGGTTGATTTCTGGCCTTCGTAATTTTTTTGATTATTTGATTTTTGAAAATTATAGAAAAGACAACCCATTAGATTTAATTGAATCCCCAAAAATTGGAAGAAAACTACCAGACACCTTATCTGTTAATGATATTGACAGTATTATAAGCGCAATAGATCTGAGCTATGGGTACAATGGTGTAAATCTTGGTGAACGTAACAGAGCTATTATAGAAACCTTATACAGTTGTGGTTTGCGTGTTAGCGAACTTATAGAACTAAAAATTTCTGACTTATTTTTTGAAGAAGGGTTTATAAAAGTTACTGGTAAAGGTGACAAACAACGTTTTGTACCTATTGGAGACACGACTCAAAAATATATTAATATCTGGAAATCCATAAGAAATCATATTAATGTACAACCAGACTCTAAAGATCATCTGTTTTTAAACTATAAAGGCAGAAAGCTAACACGTGCCATGATTTTTACAATCATAAAAAAGCTAGTTGAAAAATCTGGCATAAACAAAACAGTCTCACCACATACCTTTAGACACTCTTTTGCTACGCACCTATTAGAAAATGGTGCAGACCTAAGAGCCATACAAATGATGCTTGGTCATGAAAGTATAACAACTACTGAAGTATATATGCATGTTGACCGCTCTCATTTAAGTGAGGTTTTAAATAAATTTCATCCTAGAAAATAAAAAAAGCAACCAATTACTTGATTGCCTTTTTGAAATATTTGAGTTAGTAATTTACTTCGCAATATTCACTGCTCTAGTTTCTCTAATTACAGTGACTTTTACCTGACCAGGATAGGTCATATCTGTTTGTATTTTCTGAGATATTTCAAACGATAAACTTGCTGCTTTATCATCAGACACTTTTTCGCTTTCTACAATAACACGTAGCTCTCTACCTGCTTGTATAGCATAAGCTTTCTTTACACCTGTAAATCCAAAGGCTACATCCTCTAAATCCTTTAAACGTTGTATGTAAGAATCCAGTACTTGACGTCTTGCTCCTGGTCTTGCACCTGAAATAGCATCACATACCTGAACAATAGGCGACAATAAAGTTGTCATTTCAATCTCGTCGTGATGCGCTCCAATGGCATTACAAACTTCTGGTTTTTCACCATGCTTTTCTGCCCATTGCATACCCAAAATAGCATGAGGTGTTTCCACATCGGTTTCAGAAGATGGTACTTTACCTATATCATGAAGCAAACCTGCACGCTTAGCCAATTTAGGATTTAAACCTAATTCTGCAGCCATAACACCACATAACTTAGCAACTTCACGAGAGTGTTGCAGTAAGTTTTGTCCGTAAGACGAACGGTATTTCATACGTCCAACCATTTTTATTAGTTCAGGATGCAATCCATGAATACCTAAATCTATAACCGTACGTTTACCGACTTCAATAATTTCTTGTTCAATTTGTTTTTGAGTTTTCTTTACAACTTCTTCAATTCTTGCTGGGTGAATTCTACCATCAGTTACTAATTTGTGTAAAGACAAACGTGCAATCTCACGTCTTACAGAATCAAAACAAGATAGGATAATTGCTTCTGGAGTATCATCTACAATAATTTCAACACCAGTAGCAGCTTCAATAGCTCTGATATTTCTTCCTTCTCTACCGATGATTCTACCTTTTACATCATCAGATTCTATGTTAAATACAGATACACAGTTATCAACTGCTTCTTCAGTACCAATACGTTGAATAGTATTGATTATAATTTTCTTAGCCTCTTGCTGTGCCGTCATTTTGGCTTCTTCTATTCTATCTTGAATAAATGCCATAGCATCAGTCTTAGCCTCTTCTTTAAGTGATTCTACGAGTTGTGCTTTAGCTTCTTCTGCAGAAAGCTGAGAAATAACTTCTAATTGTTTTATTTGGCTTTTATGAGCCTTTTCTACCTCGTCTTTCTTTTTCTCTAAAAACTCAAGTCTAAAGTCATAATCTTTAACCTTATCCTCTAAAGACTGATTTGCCTTTTTTGATTTAGCAAGCTCATTAGAAATTTGTGATTCTTTATCTCTTATGCGTTTTTCGGCTTCTGCCATTTTCTTGTCACGTGAAAGAATCACCTTTTCGTGCTCAGCCTTTAACTCAATAAATTTTTCTTTAGCCTGAAGTATTTTATCTTTCTTTAAGGATTCAGCATCTACTTTTGCTTGTTTTAAAATCGAATTAGCCTCACTTTCAGCATTAGCAATGAGCTTCGACGCTTTTCCCTTTTCTAGTGATTTAGCAATTATATAGCCTAGTATTACACCTAATACTACTCCTCCAACAATATATAAAATTGTGTTAGTGTCCATGTTTATTATTTAGTTTAGTATATAAAAAAAGCCTACATCAGTTTTGGATTTTGTATAAACTCCTTAAAAACAAGTTTAGGGCTAACAAGCTGATCAAGGATCCGCTCAAGATACTGAAACGAGTTCAGCACTAGCGGCTTGCTTTTACAACTTAAACTCACCCTTTTTAAAGAATTAACGTTGAGTTTATCAAAAAATATAACTAATGTAGGCAGTAACCTTTTGTATTTTAAAGAACGTACGAGTTAAATATGTTGACTCAAAAGATCATTTAAAGCTTCTAACTTCTCTTGAACCTCTTCATTTACATACTCTTTATCTATTGACTTTTGCTCTACTTGAGCCGCAAATTGTAAAGCACACATGGCTAAAACATCTTGCTTATCTCTTACAGAATAATTCTGCTCAAATTGCCCTATCATAGCCTCAATTTTTTTTGTAGCTAAACGCAAACCTTCTTCTTGTTTAGGGTTAATTGTTAATGGATATACCCTATTTGCTATTGAAAGTTTAATTTTTAATTGATCTGACATTTAGTCTAAATTTACAACATTATTCTGAGAGTTGTCCTATACAATGGTCAATATCTCTGATAAGTGCATTTATTTTGAGCTTCGTTTCTCGTTTATTTTCGTCACTACCAAGCATTGAATTTGCTATTTTGAGTGTTTCATATTTTTCCATCCAAGAGGCAATATCCTCTTGTTGCTCAAGAAGCTTTTGTTGCTGTAACTCTAATTGTTCTGAGAGTTTTGCATTAGTCTGTTTTAAGACCTCTTGCTTATGTAAAACCTTACTGATTTTATTCTCTAAGGCATCAACAATTTCTTCTATTTTACTCATTAAAGTAATTCAATACTATTGAAACAAAGTTAACATACCTAATGAAAAAATACAATTCTTTTACAAATATTTTTAAATGCCATAACATTAAATGAATGAAAGCGTTAGGAAAAATAATACAGTATTAACGTTTTGTATATCGCAAGCAAATTAATATTTTAGCTTCAATTGATTATTTCATGAAAAAAATTCTGCTCCTTTTATTAATCCCGTTTACAACTTACGCGCAATCTGAATATCCTCAGGATTACTTTAGAAATCCGCTAGATATTACCTTGGTGCTGTCTGGTACTTTTGGCGAACTTAGATCGTCACATTTTCATTCTGGATTAGATATAAAAACACAGCAAAGAGAAGGTTTAAAGGTTTATACAGCTGCTGAGGGTTACGTAAGCAGAATTAAAATTTCGCATTATGGTTACGGGAAAGCAATTTACGTAACACACCCTAATGGCTATACTACTGTTTATGGTCATCTTCAAAAATTTTCTGAACGTTTAGAAAAATACATCAAGGAATGCCAATACGAAAAGGAAAGCTTTGAAGTGGAGGTTTTTCCTAGTTCAGAAGAACTTCTTGTTTCACCAGATGAGATTATAGGTTACTCAGGAAACACTGGAGGTTCTGGTGGTCCGCATTTGCATTTTGAAATTAGAGACAACCAAGAACGTCCTATGAACCCAATGTTGTTTGGTATAGACGTAAAAGACACCAAAGCTCCTTTTGTTTCTGCAATTTACGCTTATCCTAAGGATGAAAATGCTACTATTAACGGTAAGAATGAACGTGTTCCATTACGATTAATACCGAGAACAAGCGGAGATTATGAGGTTGAAAAAATCACAGCTTTTGGAAGTATTGGCTTTGGAATAACCTCTTACGACAAACAGGATTTAGCGCCAAACAACAATGGTGTAAGTAATATTCAAACATTCTTTAACGGCAACAAAAGTTTGGAAATAGATTTTAAACGTTTCAGTTTTGATGAATCTAAGCACATTAAACGTTTGATTGATTATGAATATTTTAAAACAAAACGCTCCAGAATTCAGAAATTATTTATTCAAAAAAACAATCCTTTAAGCCTTTACAAAGACGCTTATGACGATGGCTACATTAATGTTGAAGATAGCACGTCTTCAGTCTATAAAGTTAGAATCAGAGATTTTAAGGGCAATGAAACCTGGGTGAATATTCCTGTTGACGGAAAAAAAGAAAAAATTGAGCATAGTTTTGATGATAGCACTTCAGAGATGTCATTAATTTACAGCAACCAACCGACTACGCTTCAATCTGGTAATGTTACCGTAAACTTTTACGAGAACACAGTTTATGATGATGTATTGATAGATTTTAAAGTAAGTTCAGACACGCTTCACCTTCACGAAGACAATATACCACTTCAAAAAAACTTTTACATTAATTACGATTTAAAGAACTATAAAGAAGAACATTTAGATAAGATTTTTATTGCAAGGTTATATGGCTATTACAAAAAGCCTAGTTATGTTAACACTAAACGAAAAGGCAATATTCTAAGTGCTGGCAGTAAGACCTTCGGCACCTATACTTTAGTAATGGATACGGTTGCTCCAACCATTACACCTATTAATTTTAAAGATAAAAAATGGTTAAGCAAATACCGTTATCTTAAGGTTAAAATTGATGACGAACTCTCAGGAATAAGTAAATACAGAGCTACAGTAAATGGAGAATGGATTTTAATGGAGTACGATTATAAAACCAAGATGCTTGTGCACGATTTTAATGATAATATCGTTAAGGATACTAAGAACGAATTAAAGATAATTGTTACGGATAATGTTGGAAATAGTTCTACATTTGAAGCAACATTTTTTAGAAAATAAAATTTTAGACTAAAGACCGCTACGCATTTAGAATGAAGACTAAGACCATTTTAATTCAAATTCTAAGGCAAAACTTTTAAATCTAACTAAAACCAAATATTTGAAACGCTTACATTTCATTCTACTACTAAGCTTGCTTTTCAGTGCACTTTCTTTCTCGCAATCTGCTATTATAAGAGGAGTTATCTTAGACGAAGCTAATATTCCTATAGAAAGTGTTAACATAAAAGCATCTACCGGAGAAGGTACTGCAACCAACACAAATGGATTTTATGAATTAAGAATTCCCTCAGGAGTAGAAGTCACTATCGAATTTACGCATCTTAATCACAAGCGAATCGTTCAAAAGTTTCAATTAAAAAATGGGCAAGAACTGGAATTTAACCCAGTGATGTTAGTTGAAGTAGAGCAATTACCAGATATTGTAATTAACAATAACACAAGAACCAGAATTGATGGTTTGGTCTCAGTTACACCAAAAACTTTAAGAACTATAAAAGGTGCGCAACCTGGAGTTGAGAATATTCTAAAAACATTACCAGGTGTTAACATTTCTAATGAATTGAGCACTCAATATTCAGTACGTGGTGGAAATTTTGATGAAAATTTGGTGTATGTTAACGAGATTGAAGTTTACAGACCATTTTTAATTCGTTCTGGTAATCAAGAAGGATTAAGTTTTGTAAATACGGATTTGGTACAGAATGTAGATTTCTCGGCTGGTGGTTTTCAAGCTAAATTTGGAGACAAATTATCTTCTGTTTTAGATATTACTTACAGAAATCCTGTTGCATTTGGTATTAGGACAGATTTAAGTTTGTTAGGAGGAAGTGTTGCGGCTGAAGCTGTTTCTAAAGATGGTAAGTTTTCAGGAATTGCAGGAGTACGTTATAGAGACAATAGTTTAATCTTAAACAATCTTGAAACCGAAGGTAATGTAGAACCTGTTTTTGCTGATGCCCAAACCTATTTAACATATCGGTTTTCGGATAAGTTTCATTTAAATTTCCTTGGGAATATATCCTTAAACAAATACAACTTTCAACCAGAAAACAGACAAACGAACTTTGGTACTTTACAAGAACCTGTAGCGCTTTTGGTGTTTTATGACGGTCAGGAAAAAGACCAATACCAAACCTATTTTGGAGCTTTTAAAGCCAATTATTTTGTTAATGACGATTTAACGCTAAAACTAATTGCGTCTGCATACCACACTATTGAACAAGAATACTTCGACATTTTTGCACAATACCGTTTGGGAGAAGTAAACACCAATATTGGAGATGACAATTTAGGTGAAGTAGAATTTAGTGAAGGTATTGGCTCTCAATTAACACATGCACGTAACGATTTGGATGCGTTTATTGTAAATGCAGAACATAGAGGAGATTATAAAATTGATGAGGAATCTACAGTAGAATGGTCTGTAAAATATACTCATGAAGATATTAGAGACCGATTGGTGGAATGGGAAGTAATTGATTCTGCTGGGTTTTCAATTCGTCCTCCTAATTTTAGCATTCCTAACCTTCAACCTTACCAACCGTTTGAAGGACCGCTTACGGCTTTTGAAAATGTTAGAGCTTTAAACAGAGTACAAATTGATCGTATGCAGGCTTTTGCGCAATATAGCAAACGCACAGAATGGGGAACCAACGAAGTTTTCTACAATGCTGGTATAAGAGCTCACAACTGGACGGTAAGTGGTGAAGCTATAGAAAGTAAAACACAAACAGTTTTTAGTCCTAGAGCGCAATTTGCTATAAAACCAGATTGGGAAAAGGACATGCTTTTTAGAGTTGCTGGTGGATTATATTACCAACCACCATTTTATAGAGAGTTAAGAGACTCATCTGGTGTAGTACAGCCAGATGTAAAAGCTCAGAAATCATTCCATATAGTACTAGGAAACGAATACAGCTTTCAAATTTGGGACAGACCATTTAAGCTCGTAACAGAAGCCTACTACAAAGGTCTATCTGATGTAAATCCATACACATTAGAAAATGTTAGAATCCGCTACAGAGCCAAAAATAATGCCACAGCTTATGCTTACGGATTGGATATGAGACTTAATGGTGAGTTTGTGCCTGGAACTGAATCCTGGTTTAGTTTTGGATACTTAAAAACTGAAGAAAACATAGATAACAGAGGCTACATCTCCAGACCTACTGACCAACGTCTTAAGTTTGGAGCTTTGTTTCAGGATTATGTACCAAATATGCCTAATCTAAAAATGTATCTCAATTTGGTGTATAATACTGGTGTACCAGGTGGTTCACCAAGTTATGCAGATCCTTACGATTATCAAATACGATTAAGGGATTATAGACGTGCAGACTTAGGAATTTCTTTAGAATTAGTAAACCCAACAAAAACTTATAACGCACGTTGGAAAAAGAAATTTAGAGAACTCTCTCTTGGCTTCGAAATTTACAACATGTTTAATAACCAAAACTCTATTACCAATACTTGGGTGAGAGATGTCTATACTAAACGTCAGTTTGCAATTCCTAATTATTTAACGCCTCGTGTTTTTAATTTAAGATTGTCTGCTAGATTTTAACTTTTTGAAGATATTTAGTCTAATTTGCTGAGTTTTTAGCGAAACAGTCAAATTCCTCGTTGTATGACAACTAAGGTATCGTTAAATTTTATAAATTTGTAACTATCTAATTCACTTTAGGTTACCCTACTAAGCTATAGTTAAAAATTTTAAAAGCATGAAATATTCCCTCATCGCATGCCTAATGCTATGTTTTAGTATGGCTTCTGCACAACTTAGTGTAAGGAACAACGCCTTTGTCTATGTAAATGATCAAGTCCTGTATGTTGAGGATGATGTTAATCTAGAGGAAGCTACAGCCAAACTATATCTAAGAAGCGAATCGCAATTACTACAAGGCGCTGGTACAACTGGTAATTCTGGAATTGGAGAACTAAGTGTTTACCAAGACGGAACCGTTAATCAGTGGGCATACAACTATTGGTGCTCTCCTGTTGGTGGTATTCTATCCAATACTAGTGGTAATAACGATTATAGAATAAACCAATTGGATGACCCTTTACTAGCTACAGCAAGTACAATTGATAGTAATAATAGTGCTTTTACTGCTGCGTATAACGGAACCGCTAGCCCTTTATTAATATCAACACGATGGTTGTGGACTTATGTGTCCTCAAGTGCTTATGCAGATTGGATTTTTGCTGGTGATACTGGTGATATAAATCCTGGATTAGGATTTACAATGAAAGGAAATGGAACTGCCAGTACTGGCAATACAACATACGATTTTAGAGGTAAGCCAAACAATGGTACAATGGCAAACCCTGTTGCTGCAGGAGATTTTACCTTGGTAGGTAATCCATATCCTAGTGCTATGGACTCTGCTGCTTTTATACACGATACTCAAAATCAAGCAGCCATAACTGGCACTTTATTTTATTGGGAACAAGACGCTAGTACATCTCAAACTCAAACGCATGTCTTACAGGAGTATGTAGGAGGTTATTCGGAATTTACAATTAACTCATCAGGTGTAATTATATCTAATACTCCTGCGGTGTTTTTCACTTATGACGAGCAAGATAATATGTATTCGCTTCCACCTGGCCCACCAGCTTCAGGCACTAAAATGGCGCAAC
This sequence comes from Winogradskyella pulchriflava, assembly GCF_042434315.1. Lineage (NCBI taxonomy): Bacteria > Pseudomonadati > Bacteroidota > Flavobacteriia > Flavobacteriales > Flavobacteriaceae > Winogradskyella > Winogradskyella pulchriflava. The sequence goes on from NZ_JBHLTQ010000005.1 coordinate 62,296, forward strand.
GCTATATCCCAATAGGTCAAGGATTTATGGTAGAAGGCAGAGTTGGCACAACTGGTACTGTACGTGCAAAAAATGAACATCGCGCTTATGTAAAAGAAGGTGCTCAAAGTTATTTCTTTAGAAATGCTAATGTTACGAATACAGATACAGGCGAAATTCAATTTCAAGAAAATGGGCTTCCTATTGTACCAAGCGACTATAAACGTTTTAGAGTTAATGTAGATTTTAGTGTTAACCAATCACAATACACAAGACAGCTTTTATTGAATTTTCATGATACAGCAACAGCTGGTTTTGATTATGGTTTAGAATTAAGTCGATCTGACAATCATGCTTCAGATACTTACTTTACTTTAGACAACAAGGCTTATTCAGCACAGGCATACCCTTTTGAACAAGCTTTAGTTATTCCGCTTAACGTCGATATAGAACAACAGCAACCGCTTAGATTTAGAATTTTTGATATCCAGAATTTTGATGACTCTCAAGGCATCTATATTCATGATATTGAAAATGAAATTTATGTCAACCTTAGAGACCAAGATTACGAGCTAAACATAGATCCAGGAACCTACACAGATCGTTTTGAAATCGTATTTACACCAGGTCAATCATTGGGTGTTGATGATTTTGAAGTTAGTAAACTAACTGTTATCCAAAACAATGGAATCCATCAACTTGCGGTATTAAATCCAAATGGATTAGATATAAAATCTATTGAAGTTTTTGATGTTGCTGGTAAACGTATGCTAAATAGTCAGTATGATGTTGTATCTAATCGCTATGAGTTATCTACAGTAGATTTAAGCGATGGTGTTTATATTGTGAATGTAACTTCTAATACAAACACAGTAAAATCTGAAAAGGTAATCGTTAAGAATTAACAAAAGCCTTTAGTACCTTAACAACATAGTCTAATTCTTCTTTGGTATTAAAAATACTGAACGAAAAACGTACAGATGGACGCTTTAGCTTATCATCATCCAATATTGCTGAAAGCACATGAGATTGTTGACTGCTTCCACTTTGGCACGCACTTCCTTTAGAACATGCTATACCTTTTAAATCTAACTGAAACTGAAGCATTGGTGCTTTTTCTGGAGCAATTGGTAAACATACATTCACCAAAGTATACGTGCTGTTTATTGCATCTTCACACCCACCATTAAAGCTCACATTTTCTAAATTATCTTTTAATTGTTGAATGAAGTAAGTCTTTAACTCAGAGATATAATCCTTTTCTACAGCTAAATTAGTGTATGCTATTTTTAATGCTTCGTCCATCCCAACAATATTATGGGTTGACTCCGTACCAGCTCTATATCCTCTTTCTTGTTCACCTCCAAAAATTAAAGGTTTTAAACCAGATTCTTTTCTAATATAACAGAAACCAACACCTTTTGGTCCATGAAATTTATGGGCACTAGCAGCCATAAAATCAATAGGAATTTTATTTAAATCTATTTGGTAATGCCCAACAGACTGCACTCCATCCGTATGGAATAGAGCGTTGTTTTCCTTACACATTTTGGCAACGCACTCTATATCTAGAATGTTTCCAATTTCATTATTAATATGCATTAAGCTTACTATAGCCTTATCCGAAGTCTGTAACAATTCTTGTAAATGGCTATAATCAACCAAGCCGCAATCATCTAAATCGACATAGCTTAGCCTTACATTATATTCCTTTTGTAATTGTTCTGCAGTATGCAAAACCGCATGATGCTCTATTCTAGATGTAATAATTTCTGTAACACCTAAATCTCTTACAGCACTGCGCAATGCTAAATTATCTGCTTCTGTTCCTCCAGAAGTGAAAACAATTTCAGAAGCCGAAACTTTAAAATAGCTGGCTATATTTTTTCTGCATTGTTCTAAAAGGGATTTAGAAGCTCTGCCAAAACTATGTATTGAAGAGGCATTACCATAGTTTTCTTGCAAAACTTGGGTCATTCGTTCAACAACTTCTGGTCGCAACGCTGTAGTTGCTGCGTTATCTAAATATACGGACTTCATAGTGCAAAAATATCGTAAATAAAATTATTTAGATAATGCAACGTTATAATTTTACAAATCCATTATTTTTGTTCAAAATTGAAGCTATGATACGTCGTTTTTTTATAATCTTTTGTTTAGCATTTTTAACCACATGTGATGATGGTGATATTATTTCTGTGGATTTAGAGTTTGATGAAGAATTAGAACTTTGCGAAAATTTTGAGGATTCTTACATCTTATTTGATTCTAGAGAAGATCCTAACGAAGCTTTAATTTTAATATTTCCAAGAGATGGTGAACCTTACGAAAATTTCTTTGAAAATGACACACCAGCTAGCGAACTCACGGAATTAAATATTGAAGAAGATTTTGATATTAACGAAACTACCGTAAGGTTTATCTACAGAACTTATAACAGAGCCATAGATGCTAGTGATATCTGTTCTGTTGTACCACCTTCTGATTTAACTATACGAGAAGATTATGAAGCTAATAGCGGAACAGTTTATGTATCAATTACTATTGAAGATGACGATGAAGATGGAGTACCAAATGAATACGAATACGGTCCTGGAGGCATAGACAATCCACAGGATACTGATGGTGATGGATTCCCAGATTATATTGATCAAGATGACGATAACGACAATGTACTAACAATCAATGAACTAAATGACAGTGATAGTGATAATGATCCTAATACTAACCCATTAAACACTGATGGTGATGACAAACCCAATTATTTAGATGATGATGATGATGGAGATGGCGTACTTACAAGATTAGAAGATATCGATGAAAATGAAAACCCAAGAAGTCAAAACAATATAGTTCTTGATGAAAATGGCATGAACATTTATCGTTATCTATATAATCACCCAACTGCCATGGAAGAATTTGCTGATTCTGGTTTTATTAATAATACTTACAAGAGGGTTATTAAAACGGAGTTTACAGTAACTAACACTGGCATAGAAATTATCAGTGCAACTGTAATCGATTTTGGAACGTATGAAACTGGCGCTATTAGTTTTACAACAGAAATTGATTAAATTCAAGGTGCTATATTCTGAAATATCTTAACTTCAGTAGCACCTAAACCATAAGTTTTATAATCAGCATCATAAAACTTTACATTATTATACCTACCAAACATTGTTTCCAACTCCTGACGAAGCACACCTTCACCTACTCCATGTATAAATACGACTTTTGGAATGCGTTTTTTTATGGCAAATTCTAATTGCTTTCGTGCGGTATCTAATTGTAAGTTGAGCATATCAAAATTAGTCATGTTGCGTGTAGAATCTGTAAGATGATGAATATGTAAGTCAACTTCAAATTTAGGAGCATGACGCTCTTTGGGTTTTACTTTGGGTGTTTGTTTTCTTTTTTTGAGTTCCTTTTCTTTCTTTATAGACTCTATATCAACATCAAAAACAGAGCTATCAATTTTATTTTCTGAAACAGAAAGTATGAGTTCACGGGCTTCAAACTGAAATTCAAAACCATCCTCATCTTCAATAGTAATAGTATTACCATTAATCTTAGTTACAGTGCCAATAATAGCATCATCAACAGTTTCAACAACATCACCTTTTTTAATCTTCATCATTTTCACTTTTAACTATGGTGTCCTCTTGTTCTTTGTCGTATTTACTAGGAATATTTCTAGACATTCTATAAATACCAAACATTAACAACATTATTCCACCCATTAATAAGTAGGTGTTTTGTTTTTCCTCAGCTTGTGCGTATATGGCAATTATTCCGCCAACAACTATACATATTAAGTTTATAATTCTAGAAATACTCATAGTTTAATGTTGATTAGAATACAAAAATACGGTTTTGGACAATTTACAATAGCAATTATATAATTATTCCATAAAACCTTAATTTAGCACTATGTTTTTAGCGATTAAAAGTCTTGAAGATTATATGTTGCCATGCTTAAACAAAAAGTTGTTTGGCTTTGAGTGCATGGGTTGTGGACTGCAACGCTCTGTTATTTTACTATTAAAAGGACAGCTTGTTGATGCTTTTTTTATGTATCCTGCCATTTACACACTTATTGCTTTGTTTGGGTTTCTTATAATTAACAGTTTTAAAAAAATCAAATACAGCAATAAAATTATTGTTATATTGGCTTTAGCTAATGTATTTATTATTATTAGCAATTTTCTAATCAAACTTTACTTAAAATAAAATTTCAATTATGGAACAACAAAGATTAAACCCAGCTATTGTTTATGTTTTAGCTATTTTAGGATTATTATGCTGCTGTTTTGGTGGTCTTGGAGTATTGCTTGCAGGTCCAGCTTTTCTTATTGCTAATAGTAATCTAAAAAAAGCCAGCTTAAATCCTGAAAATTATGATTTAGCAAGCGTAAAAAATATGAACACAGCTAAAATAGTAGCTCTAGTAATCTTAATTATAAATGTTATTTATTTAATAATGACTATTTATAGAATTTACACCGTTGGTTGGGATGAGCTCATGAGACAATCTCAAGAAATGATGGAACAATGGCAACAAAACCAGTAGTTTAGTTGCTTAAACATAAAAAGCGATTTTCAATTAAGAAAATCGCTTTTTTATTATAAATACAATGAAGCTTTAAGCTTCAAATTCTTTTAAAGTCTTAATAATTATTGAGACACAATCTAATAATTGTTCTTCATTCATTACTAAAGGTGGCGCAAAACGAATAATGTTTCCATGAGTTGGCTTAGCCAGTAAACCATTATCTCTTAAACGTAAGCAGATATTCCAAGCGGTATCACTTTCTTCATCGTCGTTGATTACAACGGCATTCAACAAGCCTTTTCCTCTTACTAAATTTGCAATAGAACTCGTCTCGATAAACTTAGCAAGCTCACTTCTAAACAATTGTCCTAATCTTTCAGCATTTTCAGCTAAATCTTCATTCTTAACAACTTCTAAAGCAGCAATTGCCACTGCAGCAGCAACAGGATTTCCTCCAAACGTACTTCCGTGATTCCCTGGTTTAATGACATTCATAATATTATCATTTGCCAAAACAGCTGATACAGGATAAGCACCACCACTTAATGCTTTACCAAGAATTAAAACATCTGGCTTTACATTTTCATGATCCACAGCTAAAAGTTTACCTGTTCTTGCAATACCTGTTTGTACTTCGTCTGCAATAAATAAAACATTATGAGCTTCACATAAGGCTTTTGCTTTTGCTAAGTAACCTTCACTTGGCACGTACACACCTGCTTCACCTTGTATTGGCTCAACCAAGAAACCTGCAATATTAGAATTGCTTTTTAAAGTCTCTTCTAAGGCATTTAAATTATCATATTCTATTTTAATGAATCCTTTGGTATAAGGCCCAAAATTTTTGCGAGCTACAGGGTCATTACTAAAAGAGATTATAGTCGTTGTTCTTCCGTGAAAGTTATTCTCGCAAACTATAATTTCAGCTTCATTTTCATCAATACCTTTAACCTCATAAGCCCATTTTCTACAAAGTTTTAAAGCCGTTTCTACAGCTTCAGCACCTGTATTCATTGGTAGTAATTTATCGAAACCAAAATATTCAGTAGCATACTTCTCATATTTACCAAGCATATCGTTATAAAACGCACGAGAGGTTAATGTTAAGTTTTGTGCCTGATTAGTCATTGCTCCAACAATTTTTGGATGACAATGTCCTTGGTTTACGGCAGAGTATGCAGATAAAAAATCGTAATACTTTTTACCTTCTACGTCCCAAACATACACACCTTCTCCTCTACTTAATACTACAGGTAGTGGATGGTAATTGTGCGCACCATACTTGTTTTCTAAATCGATCGCTTGTTGCGATGTTAATTGGTCTAAAACAGCCATTTTAAAATAATTTAATTGTGAATAAAATAACCATTCCTGCTCTACCTTTATTCCTTCAAAAGCTTTGCGTAACCATTTTTGAAGTTATGGTGAAGCCTTGAAAAAGCAGCGTGGGAGAGAAATCATCCCTAGAGGTCTGCAAATTACTAAATAATAAATTGATAAAAAATTCTATTCCGAAATTTTACTACTCAACGAAGATACTTGAAGTTCTAATCGTTTTATTTCTCTTGTCATGGCATTTCTATGAATCTGCATCCAAGCATAGATTTTCAACATACTCATTACACTCAAACTTAGAAAAAATCCTGCAATCCAAAGCATAAGGTCATTAGTTTTTTCTACATCAAACGTTTGAAAAAGGCAATAAAGCATTAATCCAAATGCAGCTATATTAATGATGTGCATAATAACAGTTAACCACACGTTTTTTCCTTTGTACAGACCACCAATCATCTGCCAGACATTTTGTTCGTCTAAATCATCATAAAATTTAGCTTCTTCTTCAGTCAATGTATCTTTAATTAATTTGTCGATGTCTTCAATTTTAGTTTTCATAATTTCTATGTTTTAAAGTTTTTTTTAATTTTTCTCTTGCATGAAATAGTCGTGATTTAGCTGTTCCTACAGATATATTTAACAGTTTACTTATTTGCTTCAGCTTATAATCTTGATGGTAAAAAAGTTTTACTACTTCCCTTTGGTTTTCAGGAAGTGCATTTATAGCTTTTAAAAGTATCTGTTTCTGAATCTGATTTTCTGAATAATGCTCTTCAAAGCTTTCTATTTCCTTATCATAACCAACTGTTCGTTTTTGATTTTTGGTCTGCTCTCTTAACCAATCCGTAGACTTATTACATACAATTCTATACGCCCAAAATTTAAATTGCCTTGGCTCTTTTAAATCTTCTATCTTGTTAATAATAATCGACCAACTATCTTGGGCAATATCTTTTGCCGCATCCTTATCCTTTACCAACCAATAGGCTTTATCACAAAACAATTTATGCCATCGTTTCACCAATAGAGCAAGCGCCTTTTTATCACCATTTTTATAGGCGTTAACTAATTTTTCATCTATGCTTTGGTCAGTTTTCAATTAAGCAAGTTTAGTTTGAAAGGATTTACTTTTATAAATTTTTCGTAAAAGCTTTACCCACACATTATATGTTGTTTCTTTCTTCTCAGCTAAAAAATGATTTTCAACTTTATCAAAAGCATCTTCTATTAGCGCATCATGAAGCCAACGGACTGCATAAACCCATAATAAAACTGCTTTAAAGGATAGTTTAGCATTAATCTCGTGCCTTATTTCTGTCGTATTACTATTAAGAGCCGTTATTTTCAACTCATGGATACCATTAAATCCATCTGGTTTTGAAAATTGAAACTTAATATACTCTCCTTCCCTAAAATCAATAATTGTGTAGCGCACGAAACCATGACCACCACGACTCCCAATATTCATTCCATCATTGAATCTTATGGCTGGCCAGTGTTCGTATGGCCAAACTAGATCGTTTTGTGTCGCCAAAGTTTTAAACAGTTGAGACACCTTTTCTTTTGGTTGTTGTATTGATCGCTTATGGATATTTATGACTTGCATACTCTAAAGACGTAGAATATTAAAAAAGGTTCAAAAAAAATTAAATCAATTAAAGATAACCTAAATTATACTGTTGTTTTTCGGCTTACGTATTTATAAAATAAAGATATCTTTGCACTCTAATTTTTCATAAATGCCAAGAAGAGAACGTAACCCATTTGTAAAACGAGGCCAAGTAATAGACATCTTAATTGAAGATTATGCTTTTGGCGGAAAAGGCATTGGCCGTATTCGTAATGAACATGGCGAGTTTGTGGTTTTCGTTCCAAATACACTACCAGGACAATTGGTTAAAGCACAGGTAAAAAAATCGAGTAAAAAGTATGCTGAATGTAAGCTTTTTGAAGTTTTAAAACCTTCGGAAGATGAAGTGGATATGCCTTATCAAGATATTCCTGGTGCACCATACATGCAGTTGCCTATTGAAAAACAACATCAATATAAAAAGGAGAGTACTTTAGAGTTGTTTAAACGAATCGGTAAAGTTTCAGACATTGAAGCAAAGTTCGATGAATTTGTAAAGTCACCAAACACATTTCATTACAGAAATAAAATGGAGTATGGCTTTTCTGCTATTGGTTATAATCGTGAATTAAAAACCGATGTTGATGAGTTTACTTTAGGATTTAAAAAGCGTGGTACTTGGTGGTGTGGAGATAATTTAAATAGTGATTCTGGCTTATTTGATGCTGAGTTTGAAAATCACCTCAAAGACATTAAAAATTATTGTGAAGCTACTGGATTAGCACCTTGGCACGCACCAAAAAAGGAAGGTTTCTTTCGTTATTTTGTGGTTAGAAAATCGTATAAAACCAATCAGTTGTTATTCAATTTAGTTACAACGTCTTATGATCTACCTGAGTTTGATTTAGATAAATTTGCGAACTATTTGGTAGAACTGTTTGGCGATCGTGTTGCAGGACTTCTACATACAATAAATGATGAAATTGGAGACAGAACCATAGCTACAACAGGAAGTATTAACTTGGTTTATGGAGAAGATAAAATTGTTGAAGAACTTCTCAATTTAAATTTTGAAATTAGCATGAAAAGCTTTTTTCAAACCAATCCTAAATGTGCTGAAAAATTATATTCAAAAGTTGTTGATTACGCATTAGAAAACAAAGCAGCCATTGATAACACTGTAGTTTTAGATTTGTTTTGTGGCACAGGAACTATTGGACAAATCATTGCTAGCAAAGCCAATAACACCAAAATTGTTGGTGTAGATATTGTGGCATCTGCTATTGAGGATGCAAAAGAAAATGCTAAGAGAAATAATATTGAAGGACTAAAGTTCTATGCTGCTGATGTTGGTAAATTTTTAAATGAACATCCAAAATATACCAATAAAATTAGAACGATTATTCTAGATCCAGCACGTGCTGGCATTGCCCCCAAAACTCTTAAAAAAATAATAAACCTAAATGCAGAACGTTTGGTTTATGTATCTTGTAATCCGGCAACACAAGCCAGAGACACAGAGCAATTAATGCAAGCTGGTTACGAGATTAAAAAACTAAGTTTAGTGGACCAATTTCCGCATACAGCACATATTGAAACTGTTGTTTTATTTGAGAAACGTTAATTTGTTGATGTGTTGATTTGTTGATTTGTTGATACGAAAATGAAGATTTACTCCTTTGAAAAATTAGACGTTTGGCAAGAATCTATTGTTCTTGTAAAATTAATATATACGCTTACTGATACGTTTCCATCAGAAGAAAAATTTGGATTAACAAGTCAATTACGAAGAGCTTCTATTTCTATTTCATCAAATTTAGCTGAAGGCACTTCAAGAAAAACACAAAAAGACAAAGCCCATTTTACAACGATTTCATTTAGTTCTGCAATGGAAGTTTTAAATCAGTTGATTATTGGTAAGGATTTAGGTTTTATATCTGAGAATGATTATATATTAGCACGACAAAAAATTGAAAAGATAACCAACATGTTAAATGCATTGCGCAATTATCAACTAAACAAATAAACGAATCAACAATATTCTATGAGATTATTATTGAAAACAAAATACTATACCTTCCTCATATTAGGCTTAATAGTTCTTGTTACATTACAAAATTGCGAGCGCGATGACATCTGTGCAGAAAGCACAACTACAACATCAAGGCTAATAATTGAATTTTACGATACTGACAATCCTGAGGAATTAAAGAGTGTCCCTAATCTTACGGTTTATGGTGAAGGTTTAATTACAGATGAAAATGGATCAATAATCGAGCCGACAGAAGCATCAGATAAAATTATAACAAGACATGATGATGATGACGCATATGTATTTAATATAACTAGTAATAAGATTGCATTACCATTAAGAATCAACGATGACTTAGGTAACGATTTTGTAATCTCTCGTTTTGTATTAGAAAAAGACACTGATCTACGCTTAGATGATGATGGCACTACTGATTCTAGCACTGACATCATAGAAATAACATACAACACAGAATTTGAATACGTCTCAAGAGCTTGTGGTTATAAAAGCATTTTTGAGCTTTTGAATATAACTTTAGATACAGGTGGAGATACATGGATTGATAATATAGAAATAGTTGAAACAACAATTAATAATGAAAACACAGTACATGTTAACATCTTCCATTAGAAGTATTGTTGTATTGCTGTTGTTTTCTACAATGGTATTTGCACAACAAGAAAAGAAAACCGTAAAGGACACCTTAGTCTATAAGCAAAAATATGGACTGAGATTAGGTGCTGACCTTAGCAAATTAGCTCGCACTTTTTTTGATGACAACTATACAGGTCTAGAGCTTATGGGAGATTATCGTCTTACCAAAAAAATGTACCTAGCTGGCGAAATTGGTAATGAAGAACGTACCATTGAAAACGAAGTGTTAAGCAATACCACAAAAGGTAGTTATTTTAAAGGTGGTGTAGATATTAACTTATATACAAACTGGCTAGACATGCAAAACATGATTTATACCGGTTTTAGAGTCGGAGCAAGCACCTTTAGTCAAACCCGAAATAATTATGTTATTTACGATTTCTATAATCAATATTGGGGCGAACAATTTACAGTAAATGAAAGTGAAGAATTTAAAGGTTTAACTGCTATTTGGGTCGAAATACAAATAGGTATAAAAGCAGAATTATTCAATAATTTCTTTGCTGGTATTAATGCACAACTCAAAGGTTTAATTACCGAAACTGAGCCTGATAATTATGAAAATCTTTACATACCAGGCTTCAACAGAACGTTTGATAGCGGTAGGTTTGGTGTAGGTTTTGGATTTAATGTCTCTTACATGGTTCCAATATTTAAAAAGGATAAAATTGTTGTCCAGGATAAAGAAGCTGAAGAGTGATTAGTGATTAGTGATTAGTGATTAGTGATTAGTGATTAGTGATTAGTGAAACTAATAAACATATCCACAAATAAACGTACAATCATATTTTTTCCTATCTTTTCTTTATCATTAAAAACCCTATGGATAAAGAAACAATTGCTGACTTAATAGAAGCCAAACATGCTGAATTAATATCTTGGTTAGAAAAACAACCAGATGACGCTTGGACACAAGGTCCTGAAGGCAAATGGACACAAGGACAACAAGCTTTACACTTACTACAAAGCATAAAACCGCTGAATGATGCCTTAAGTATGCCTAAGTTTTTATTGCGTTTTAAATTTGGAAAAGCCAACAGACCAGTCAGAGATTACGATACTACAGTCAAACGTTATCAAGAACGGTTATTGGATGCCAAAGGCAAAACATTTAAAGGCTCTCAAAACATGAAAGTACCGACTTTGGCCGACAAGCACTACATTTTAAACCGACTTCAAACGGAAAGCAAAAAACTACAATACAAAACCAAAAAAATCAGTGATACTAATTTAGACACGGTAATACTACCACATCCATTAATGGGAAAAATGCCTGTACGCGAAATTATTATGTGGACTGCACACCATGTGGAGCATCATACTAAGATTTTAAAAGGAAAATATTAAGGGATGTCATTCTAAACTTGTTTCAGAATCTGAATAATTAAAAAAATATGAGGTGCTGAAATAAATTCAGCATGACAACAACTCAACGTATAAACGATTAAACGTTTTCTAAATACCCTAAAACATTAACCTCTATCCTATTCTGAATATCAGACACATCAGCTTTTACAAAAGTCTCACCTGTGATATTTTCATAAAGCTCAATGTAACGCTCACTAACGGTTTCTATATATGCATCACTCATAAAAGGAACTGTTTGCCCTTCTAATCCTTGAAACCCATTGCTTATTAACCATTGACGCACAAATTCCTTAGAGAGTTGCTTCTGCGCTTCTCCTCTATCTTGACGTTCTTGGTAACCATCTGCATAGAAATAACGCGAAGAATCTGGTGTATGGATTTCATCAATCAATACAATTTTACCGTCTTTTGTTTTTCCAAATTCGTATTTGGTATCCACTAAAATCAGTCCACGCTTTGCTGCAATTTCTGTTCCGCGTTGAAACAACTTTCTAGTGTAGTCTTCAAGAATAACGTAATCTTCTTCAGTAACAATACCACGTTTCAAAATATCTTCTCGAGAAATATCCTCGTCATGGTCACCCATTTCAGCTTTAGTTGCTGGAGTTATAATCGGTTGCGGAAACTTGTCATTTTCCTTCATACCTTCTGGCATTGCAACTCCACAAAGCATGCGTTTACCTGCCTTATACTCACGAGCAGCATGACCAGACATGTAACCTCTTATCACCATTTCAACTTTAAATGGTTCGCATAAATGACCAACGGCAACATTAGGATCTGGTGTAGCCACCAACCAATTTGGTACCAAATCTTCAGTTTCTTTCATCATCTTTGTCGCTATCTGATTCAAGATTTGCCCTTTGTATGGAATTCCTTTAGGCATTACTACATCAAAAGCACTTAAACGGTCAGTAGCAACCATTACTAATTGCTCATCGTTGATGTTATAAACTTCTCTTACCTTTCCTTTGTAAACACTTTTCTGATTTGGAAAATTGAAATTGGTATCTATAATTGTGTTACTCATTATTTAATGTAATGTCATTACGAGTCGCTATGCGACGTAGTAATCTGTATATTTTTTGATTTAATTTAAAAAGATTGCCACGCTTTGCTCGCAATGACAGTTCAATTTTTTAATCACGATTCTCAATACTCTTATAAGCTGCTATAACTTTCTTAACTAATTTATGACGGATAACGTCCTTATCATCTAGATAAATCATCCCGATGCCTTCTATATTCTTTAAAACCAGTAAAGCTTCTTTTAATCCAGAAATGGTACGACGTGGTAAATCCACCTGTCCAGGATCTCCAGTTAACAGAAACTTTGCGTTTTTACCCATACGTGTTAAGAACATCTTCATCTGCGCGTGTGTGGTGTTCTGTCCTTCGTCCAAAATCACAAAGGCATTATCTAAAGTACGACCACGCATAAAGGCTAAAGGTGCAATTTGTATCACACCCTTTTCTATATAGCTCTCAAGCTTTTCGGCAGGAATCATATCGCGCAACGCATCGTATAACGGTTGCATGTATGGATCTAATTTTTCTTTTAAATCACCAGGAAGAAATCCTAAATTTTCACCAGCTTCAACAGCAGGTCGTGTTAAAATGATTCGCTTAACTTCCTTATTTTTTAAAGCTTGTACTGCCAAAGCAACACCTGTATAGGTTTTACCTGTTCCTGCAGGACCAATAGCAAAAACCATATCGTTTTTACGAATACTTTCTACCAATTTTCTTTGGTTTACAGTTTGTGCTTTTATAAGCTTACCACCAACACCATGTACAATAACTTCACCACTCTTTTCAGAGGTTGTGTAATCGTCACTACTTTGGCTTGTTAAAACCCGCTCAATAACATTTTCATCAAGTTTGTTGTATTTACCAAAATGCTTCATGAGCATGGTCATTCTATGGTCAAATTCTTCGAGTAAATCTTCATCGCCATAGGCCTTTAATTTATTGCCTCTAGCTACAATTTTTAGTTTGGGAAAATACTTTTTAAGAAGTTCAATATTTGCATTTTGCGGACCGAAGAATTCTTTTGGAGTAATTTCTTCGAGTTCTAGTATAAGTTCGTTCAAAAGCGTGCTTTTTTTAATGTATTAATCTGATTTCTTTTCTTAGTTTTGTGTAACCCAAAATTAACGATTTTACAATCACAATTTTTAAAAAAATATCAACAATCAATCCATGGCAATAATCACTTTAACGACTGATTTTGGAGAAAAAGATCACTTTGCTGGTGCTATAAAAGGTGCAATTTATAGTGAACTTTCTGATGTAAAAATTGTAGATATTTCACATTCTATTTCCCCTTTTAATATTTCGGAAGCCGCTTATATTATTCAAAATGCATACAGTAGTTTTCCAAAAGGCACCATTCATATTATAGGAATTGATTCTGAGTTAAGCCCTGAAAATAAGCATATTGCGGTTAAGTTAGACGACCATTACTTTATATGCGCCAACAATGGTATAATGAGTATGATTTCTTCAGAAATTGCTCCAGAAAAAATTGTTGAAATAAACATTCATGACAAAATAGAAACAAGTTTTCCTGTACTTGATGTTTTTGTGAAGGTCGCTTGCCATATTGCTAGAGGAGGTACGCTTGAGGTCATAGGAAAAGTTATTAACACCATAAAACCGATTAAAAATTTAATTCCGTTTGTTAATGACGAACAAAACCAAATTATTGGTACTGTCATCTACATTGATAATTATGGGAATGTTGTAACGAATATAAAACGAAAGTTTTTTGAAAATATTCAAAAGACGAGAGACTATGAAATCTCAGCGCGAAATCATAAGTTTAAGACCATATACCAAAAGTACAGCGATATAATAAATTTTGAAATTGAGGAGTCTAAGCGAAACGATGAAGGCAAAGGTCTCGTAGTTTTTAATTCATCCGGATATTTAGAAATAGCGGTTTATAAAAGCAACAGTACAACCGTTGGTAGTGCCTCTACTTTAATGGGTTTAAAAAATATGGATACAGTAACGGTTAACTTTAAAAGCCCATCCTCAATCCTTCCCTGAGGGAAGGAAGCCACGATGACGCAAAAAAAGATATATAAATAATTTCACAACAGTGAGAAAGTCCTTTCCTTTGGAAAGGATTTAGGAAAGGCTATTTATTGATATGTTAGTAAGAATTGTAAAAATGAGTTTTGAACCGTCTAAGATTGAAGAATTCTTAGCTAATTTTGAAACCGTTAAAACAAAAATTAGAAGTTTTGAAGGTTGTAATTTTTTAGAATTATATCGCGACCAGAACAATACCAACATCTTTTTTACGTATAGTTATTGGAACGCTGAGGAGGATTTGGAAAATTATAGACATTCTGAACTATTTAAAAGTGTTTGGTCCAAAACAAAACCGTTGTTTAATGCAAAGCCCGAAGCTTGGAGTGTGGATAAGATCGCTTCGCTTAAGTAATGAGTAAATTTAAAAATTATTGAACACTAGGCACTAGACACTGAACACTAAATACTGAATACTAAAAATTAATGTTAGCAATCCTTAAAAAAGAAATAAACACCTTCTTCGCCTCGCCAATCGGTTATTTGGTTATTGGTGTTTTTCTATTATTAAACGGACTTTTTCTTTGGGTATTTAAAGGGGAATTCAATATTCTAGATAATGGTTTGGCAAGTTTATCTTCGTTTTTCTTATTAGCTCCTTGGATTCTTATTTTTCTTGTACCAGCTGTGACTATGCGTAGTTTTAGCGATGAAAAAAAACAGGGCACTTTAGAATTGTTGGTTACCAAACCTATTTCGCATTTTCAGATTGTGTTGGGCAAGTATTTTGGTGCTTTTGCATTAATTCTTTTGGCATTAATACCAACCCTATTATATGTCTATACAGTATCACAATTAGGAAATCCAGAAGGCAATCTAGATATGGGAAGTACTATCGGTTCATATTTTGGATTACTGTTTTTAATTGCTGCCTATACTGCAATTGGTGTGTTTGCCTCTACCCTTTCAGACAATCAAATTGTAGCTTTTATTATTGCAGTTTTTATTTCCTTTTTCTTCTATTTTGGTTTTGAAGGTTTATCTAATTACAACCTATTTGGCAATATGGTGTATATGGAAAATTTAGGTATGTCTGCACATTACAATAGTATGAGTCGTGGAGTTATTGACACTAGAGACCTAGTCTATTTTATAAGTATTACGGTAGCATTTTTAATATTCACAAAACTGAGAATCAAAAAACAATAACAATGATTATTACTCCCTTTTTAGTCATTTTTATGATTGTAGTTTTTGTACTACTATTTTTGTTTTTAAATACGGTTGATAAGCGCAAATGGCTATCTGCATTAATAGCATTAATACTGACACCTTTTGTCTATTTTTATATGTTTTACCCTTTTGTAAATATCATTAGCAACTACCATCACCAAAAGTATTTTGATAGTGAAGCATGGACTGAAAAACCTGCATTACGTTACGAAATGATTGACAATACTATAGCGTCTGACACGTTAATTGGTGCCTCAAAAGAAGACATTACAGCTTTACTTGGTAAATATGAATGGCTCAGTTGGAATGACACCACCAAATCCCATGACAATGATAAATGGAATTATGGGCTTGGTATTGAGCCTGGTGCCTTTAATAGTGAAAAAGAATGCGTTGAGATTATATTTAAAAATGACAAGGTAATAGCATTAAATCGTTACCAACAAGAAATAAAATACGAGAATGAAAACCAATAAATCATTAATTTACATACTCGCTGTTTTAATTGGATTAATAGTTGTCAATACCATTTCTAATAGAGCCTATGGTCGTTTTGACCTAACAAAAGATAAGCGCTACACACTTTCTGAAGCTTCAAAAAGTCTGATTCAAGATTTAGATTCACCTTTAATAATTGATGTCTTTTTAGAAGGTGAATTTCCTTCAGAGTTTAGAATACTTCAAACTGAAGTTAGACAGATTATTGAAGAATTTCAATTAGAAACCAACAATATAAGAGTTAATTATATCAATCCTATTGAGGATGAATCTACACGACAACGCCATATTGAAGAGTTGACCAAATCTGGATTAGAACCTTACATCAACACCGATAACAGTACTGGTAAAGTAACGCAAGAAATTATATTTCCGTGGGCTTTTGCAAGCTATAAAGAGAAGACGGTTAAAATCCCGCTACTAAAACGAAGTATTACTCAAGGATTACCAGAACAAATTAACAATTCTGTACAAGCCTTGGAATATGCTTTTGCAGATGGCTTTAGTAAATTAGTAAAATCTAAGTCGAAGAAAATAGCCATCTTAAAAGGAAACGGAGAACTTGGTGATGTTTTCATTGCCGATTTTTTAAAAACCATACAACCATATTATAATATTGCCCCTTTTACTTTAGACAGTGTAGCATCAAATCCACTAGGAACACTCGATAATTTAAAACAATACGATTTAATCGTTGCTGCAAAACCAAGCGAAGCATTTACTGAAAATGAAAAACTTGTTTTAGATCAATATACCATGCATGGCGGTAAAAGCTTATGGTTAACGGAATCTGTTATTATGGATAAGGACAGTCTTTATAACGCTTCTAATTCTGGTGTATCTATTTTACGAGATTTAAATCTTAATGATTTCTTTTTTAAATACGGAGTACGTGTCAACCCAAGTTTAGTAAAAGACCTCTACTCTGCACCTATTATGTTGGCTATTGGAGAAGGAAGTCAAGCACAATTACAGCCTGTACAATGGCAATACTCACCTTTGGCTGCGTCTAACCCAAATCATCCAATTACAAAGAATTTAAACTTGGTAAAATTTGATTTTGCCAGCCCTATGGATACCTTAAAAAACAAGATAAAAAAAACCATATTGCTGCAAAGTTCTCTACAGTCAAAGCTAGAAGGAGTTCCTACAAGTATTTCTTTAGCTGATGTTACTAAAGAAGTGGATGAAACTACTTTTAATTCAGGACCTCAAAACTTAGCAGTATTGCTTCAAGGAGAATTTACATCGGTCTATGATAAGCGCGTATTACCATTTAATGTTAAGGATTTTAAATCTACAAGTACAGAAACTAAAATGGTGGTCATTTCTGATGGTGATATCATAAAAAATGAAGTCATTAGAAACAGACCTCAAGAATTAGGTTTTGACCAGATTACAGGAAAAAGTTTTGGCAATAAAGAATTTCTACTTAATACCATAAATTACTTGCTTGATGACACTGGACTTATAAACATTAGAGCAAAAGAAATCAGTATTGCTTACTTAGATTCTGATAAAATTAAAGAAAGTAAAGGCAAATGGCAGTTAATTAATATTGCTTTGCCATTACTGCTTTTAGCCTTATTTGGGTTTGTTTTTAATTATTTGAGGAAACGGAAATATACATGATTAAGTTCATTACATTGGGTTAAGACGTTCCCGCTTTAGAAACAATTTTTTGTTAATAAGTTTGTTTTAGAAAACCCTTCTATTAGGATATATTTGTAAGACTAATTTAAAGTAAAAAACATATATACTAAACATGAAATTTATTGTTTCAAGCACATACTTATTAAAGCAACTTCAAGTTTTAGGAGGTGTTATTAATAACAGTAATACATTGCCTATTTTAGATAATTTCCTATTTGAGCTTAGTAATTCAAAATTAACGGTTTCTGCTAGTGATTTAGAAACTACAATGTCTTCTACAATTGATGTAGAGAGTGATTCTGAAGGAAGTATTGCTTTACCAGCACGTTTGTTATTAGATACTTTAAAAACATTTCCTGAGCAACCTTTAACTTTTGTTGTTGAAGAAAACAATACTGTAGAAATAAGTTCTAACCATGGTAAATATGCCTTAGCTTATGCTGATGGTGCAGAATTCCCTAATGCTGTATCTGTTGAAGATGCTAGCAAAACAACAATCATGGGAGATATCTTAGCTACTGCAATAAGTAAAACCATTTTTGCGGCTGGTAATGATGACTTAAGACCTGTAATGAGTGGTGTTTTCTTTCAGTTTTCTCAAGACAATTTAACCTTTGTAGCAACTGATGCACACAAATTGGTAAAATACACTAGAGATGATGTAAGTGCTACTGAAACAGCTGAGTTTATTATGCCTAAAAAACCTCTAAATCTTTTAAAAGGTATTTTAGCTGGTAGCGATGACGATGTATTAGTAGAATACAATGAGTCTAACGCAAAATTCACCTTTGAGAATTCAGTTTTGATTTGCCGTTTAATTGATGGTAAATACCCTAATTACGAAGCTGTAATTCCTAAAGAAAACCCTAATAAACTGGTTATTGCCAGAAATCAATTTTTGAATTCTGTCCGTCGTGTTAGTATTTTCTCTAACAAGACCACACATCAAATACGATTAAAAATTGCTGGTGCAGAACTAAACATTTCTGCTGAAGATGTAGATTACAGCAACAAAGCAGAAGAACGTTTAACTTGTGATTACCAAGGAGACGATATGCAAATTGGATTTAACTCACGTTTCCTTACTGAAATGATTAACAACTTAAACTCTGATGACGTACAGTTAGAAATGAGTTTACCTAACAGAGCAGGTATCCTAACACCTATCGATGGTTTAGATGAAGGTGAGCATGTAACTATGCTTGTTATGCCTGTTATGCTTAATAATTAATTAAGCTAAAAAATTTGCTATCTCAACAATTGAAAAGGCTCACTGTAATGGTGAGTCTTTTTTTCATATAAAAAGGTTCATCATTTTATGATGAACCTTTAACTTTATATTCTATGCAGAAATCTATTGATCTTCAGAATTTATATTTAAAAACGAACCTACGTAAGTCCCTATAATTTCAGTGCCATCTCCTCTTGTAAAAGAAAACGACAAATTAATAGAATCTACTGTATAATCTATAACAGTAATACTGCCAGAAGTAACTTCAAAATCAGCGTTACTTCCACTTTTATAAAATTGACTGAAACCGTTTTCAAATTCAGAATTAATAACATCTCCATTAACAATAAATTCTAAACTAGAAATATCATCTAAATCATACGTTTCTCCAGGCGAAAGATCAAAATGATTGATTCTTGCTGTAAAATAATCGACATTATTTAGTGTTGTTCCTGAAAAAGAAGCATTAATTTCTGCTTCAGTTTTATTTGTTAAACTTAAAAAAACCGAATTAAATGATGGCTCTACTAATGCTGCTTTCATCTCAAAAGAAGATTCACCAACTTTAATAAAATTGCTTTCTGAAGTATTGGAATCATCATCAGATGAACAAGAAGTTAATACAATAGTAAGCATTACGAGTGTGATTGTTTTTAAATATTTCATAGTTATTGTTTTGAATAGTTTGTTAAAAAAAGCGCCCACATTGTGAGCGCTAGATTAAGTTGATGCTATACCAACTTAGTTTCTAAGAAACTTCTGATTAATAGTTCTTTTAGATGTTTTAATTTGAATCATGTATAATCCTGAAGGTAATACAGATACATCAATACCGTTTGTAGTTTCAATAGCTTGCTTTACAAGCTGACCATTAATGTTGTAAATAGATATGTTTTTAACTTGCTCTGTAGATTTAATAAATAACCTGTCACTTACAGGGTTTGGATATAGTTTTACTGAGTTTGTATCTAAAGAAATATCATCAATTCCTAATGTAGAATTGTACTCGTAAGCTCCTAAATCTATAGTGGTGTTAAAAAATCTTGTATTACCTGCTAAATCTAAATCACCGAATAAAGCTTCATCGTAGTAAGCGTTATCTCCTTGATCAACAATATAATTTGAAGCTGATGTTGGTTTGTATTCGGCATCTAAATTTAAATTATCTGTTGCTGGATCTAAAGTGGTTACGTTTGTTGCACTAAATGTCCCGTAAGTTCCTGCGTTTGATGACACATTTGCAATAGAATTTCTAATAAACACATCGTAATGCTCGTCTAATCCGTCGGAAATATCTCTAGTAGCTGCTGTACCATTAACAGTATTCTGCCAAAAGATAGAATTATTAACATTTAGGTTTACACTTCCATTACCTGATGCCGTTATAGAATTGCCATAAGTACCATTATAATCATTATTAACAAACGTACTATTATTAATTACAACATCTAAAGTGCTTCCGTTATTCCAATCTTCTCTATAAACTTCTAATGCTGAATGATTAATATCGTTATCTGCTACCAAAACATTTGCCCAACGTGTAAAAATATATCCGTTTGTACTATCAGATACTAAGAGAACCAATCCCATATTAACAATGATGTTATTTATAAACTTGGTATTTTCAATAAGTAATCCTTGATTAAATTTTCTAATTTTTAGTAAATACCCATTAGAATAGTTATTTCTAAATACCGAATTTTTAATTTTTAAGTTATTAGCATTTAAATTATTTGGTATAAATATGACACCATTTTCTTCTACGCCTCCAGATTGCGAGGTGTCGTAAATGTTTTCGAAAATTATACCATCAAAAGTGACGTTACTTGTTCTTAATTCAAATAAACGCTCTGCATTATCTGTTTTGTTCGATGAAAAATCTCCATCAATATCATCACCATTAATATCACCAGTAAAAATGGTTGCATTTGTAGTATGAATAGTTGTTAAGTCTCTATCAGCTAAAGTAGTTTCGGTTCCTGCAAAACCTCCAATAATATCCACTTCATCTGTATTAACAGCTATTGGTGTGTTTTTATCTGCTAATGTATAGGTTCCTTTTGCTACCCAAACAGCATCATTTAAATTGGTAAGTGCTAAAGCGTCTGTTACGTTTGTAAAAGCATCTGTCCATGAGCTACCATCGTTGGCGCCTGTTGCATTAGCATCTACATAATACACTGAAGGAATACAATTTTCACTATAACTTGTTTGATTATCTTTAGTCCAACCTACATTATACTGACCGCTATTTGCTGGTGGCGAAAAGCCTGCATCAACTTGAATACAAGTTAAACTTGGATTATTATACGCTTTCATGTAGATGAAATTGCTATTATTTCCGTTGGCTACGTTTAACTCTACCAATTGATTGTTTTGGCAATGAACTTGCTCTAATGTTGAAATGTCACTAACATCTAATATAGTTAATTGATTACTTCCACAATGTAATCTTGTTAGATTAGTGTTGTTACTAACATCAATAGTAGTTAAGTTATTATTAGGAACATCTAAAAGTGTTAAATTTATAAATGCTTCAATACCTGTTAAATCTGCAATACCAATACCGTTCATAATTAACTCTGTAGTCGCTTGCGCTTCTGCCATCGTTATTTCAGAATCTCCATTTAAATTGATATTGTTATCGCTTACTAAAAAGTTTTTAAAATTGGCATCAGGAATGTTTACTACTTGATTAAGAGCAACACAATCGTCGCCATAAACTGCTGAGTTACCTTTAGTCCAACCTTGGCTGTATATTCCGGCATCTGCTGGTGGTGTAAAACCAGCATCTATTTGAATGCATGATAAGCTATTACCATAGGCTTTCATCCAGTTAATATTACTGTTATTACCATTGGCAATGTTTAATTCATATAAAACACCATTATTATGGCATTGTATATCTGTAATTGATGTATTTGCACTAATATCCAACGTTTCAATTTGATTAGAACCACAATGTAAACGTGTTAATGCTAAATTATTACTAACATCTAAAGACGTTAAATTATTATTGTAACAATCTAATCGTGTAATGTTTTCAAAGTATTCAATACCTGTTAAGTCTGAAATTGACAAACCATCAATTAATAATTCTCCTGAAAAAGCCTGTGCTTCTGTAGCCGAAATTTCGCTATCACTATTAGTATTAATAGCTGGATCTCCAACAAGATAAGCTTTAAAATTAGCATCGGGAATGTTTATTTGTGCTTGTATGCTACACCAAGCAGTTGCTATTAAAAAGGTTAATAAGAGTAATGTTTTTTTCATTGTAGTTGAGATTAATATTCAACAACAAAATAACTTCACTTTTAAAGGTTTTCAATTTGCTTTTTTCTGAATAGCTCTAATTTCTTTCTGAATGATTTATGAAGATTATTCTTACACTAAATATTATAAAAAAAGCCTGCTCAAATAAGCAGACTTTAAAAATTATGATTAATAGCGTATATTAATTATTCGCAGTTCATTTTTTGTCCGTAAGGCATTTGACCGTGAATAACACCACCAAATTCTGAGCTACCATAACCGCTACCATTGTACTGTTGCTTTATTAAAAAACCTTGTAAATAGCAGTCGTTATTTTTATTTTTTTCTGTGAATGCGCCTTTAATCCAACGGTATAAAATACGACCTGTGTATTTATTTGTTACAATATTCCAGTCGTTAGATTCTATGTTTAATTTTAGAAGTTTTGCACCATCTTTTGCTATCGTTTTAGAAACGTTTTCTTTAGCAAAACTTACTAATGAAGCTTTACTATTCATGCTACCTGCTTTTGGCATCTTTATAGCATCCATAGTCGATTTTTCAGCAGCATCATAATTTGCTTTTAACGTGGCTTCAAACTCTTTTACAATTGGCTTCGCTTTTTCTAACCACTCTAAATGAAATTGTTGTTCGCCTTTACCTATCACGTTTAAAATAGTAATATCTTTTTCATGCATGTACGATGGTACATTAAATGCGTGTCCGCCTTGGTGCGAAGCTGCGTAAATTACAAATACATCGTCTGCAATTAACATTCCTCTTACTAAAATAGGCATGCCTGTACCAAGCTCTAAAGTTTGCGATCGGTCTGCGCCTACTTTGGTTGTAAACATTCCTGAAACCAACTCGTAACCTATATAACCTTCTGGTGACATTGCGACTAGTTCTGGCGTTGTTAAAAAGCGTAACCACGCATATTCTGGATCTTGTGCAGGAAATAAATCTACATTATCGCCCATGTCTGTCATCTGACGTCTTATCTTTACGCGATCAACACCAACTGCGCTCATACCTTTGGTCATCGCAAAAGGATACGACATGTATAAGAATTCGTCACTTACTGTATTAGCTGGTTTAGGCTTATTAGATTCTGCTTCTTGTTGCTTTTTCTCAAGATATTTTTGATAGTATAAATCTTGTTTCGCCTGGTCGTTTGGGTATTTTTTAGCTAATTCTGCTTTAAATTCTTCATCAGTATATTCTGTTTTTGATGCATTTTGATTAGATGTTGAAGAACTGCTAACCATACCTGAAGCGTTTTCAGATTTTGAAGAAGAACTGCTTGTTTCTTTTTTATCTAACTTCTTCTCTACTGCTGCTTTGGCTTTATTTTTAAGCATTTTACCAAATTGCGCATGCGATGTTGTGTAGCATAAAGCTATAGCTAATAATAGAATTATTTTTTTCATAAGAATCGTGTTTAGTGGACTTCAAAATAAAGCACTTAAGCACTATTCTTAATTTGGTTTTTTCTGAAAATGATGATTTTTTTTCTGAAGGAATTCTAACAAGATTCTTCGCTTTACTCTAAATGACATGATATTCTGAAAAGCTACATAAAGGTTTCCTTAATCACATCTAAAAACTGATCGCGTTTAGATTTTGAAATTGGGATGCGTTTTTGATTATTCATTAGTAAGTAATCGCCATCATCTTTTACCAATTCATCTACATATTTTAAGTTGATTAAATACGAACGATGACATTTAAAAAACATCGCATTACGTTCCAATTGCTCAACAAAGTGCTTTAATGGTTTGCAAATGGTTTTTTGTTTGCCATCTATAAGTTGTACGTTAGTGTACATACCATCGGCTTCAAAATAGACGATATCATTATGCGATGCGAACATGATTCCTTTTGGTATTTCTAAAGCAATTTTATCCATTGAAAGCTGCTTTAACGAGTCGCGTAACTTATTTAATTGGTCGTTTAAATTATTCGCTTTTATGGCTTCTTCGGCTTTTGCAACTGCTTCTTTTAGCTCGTTAGTATCAACTGGTTTTAACAAATAATCTACTGCAGATAATTTGAAGGCTTCAATCGCATATTGGTTGTATGCCGTTACGAAAATGATTTTAAAATCGATCTGATTTGGAAAGTATTCTAAAATGTCCAATCCAGACTGATTTGGCATTTCAATATCTAAAAAGACAACATCTGGTTTACTGGTTTTAATCAAATCGACACCAGATGCTAAATCTTGCGCTTCTTCAATGCTTGTGATGCTTTCACAATGTTCGGTTAGTAAGTTTGATAGTAAATGTCTGGCGCGTTTTTCGTCGTCTATAATTATCGCTTTCATATCTTAATGTATTGGCATCGTGATGATCACTTTTGTACCTGCAGCAACGTCGTTTTCGTCATACAAATCGTTGGTAGTTATAGTTATGTCACGTTTTAATTTGTTTTTATAAAGATGTACACGTTCCTCATTAGCTTTAGTAGCAAACGGTTTGTGTTGTTGGTTTGGTCGTTTTAATTTTTCGGATTGTGCGCGACCAATTCCGTTATCTTCAACGGTAATTTCTAATTTATTTTGCTGAATAATTTTTGCTTCAATATGTAATTTTCGGTCGTTTAATTTGTGTAGTAATCCGTGTTTTAAAGCATTTTCAACATATGGTTGAATGAATAACGACGGTACTTTTATCTGTTTTGTTTTCAATTGATTATCAACCGAAATTGTATATTCTAATTCATCTTCAAAACGCACTTTTTCTAATTCTAAATACAGTTTTAAAGCGTTTAATTCTTCCTCTAAAGTAATTTCGTTTTGCTGACTGTAATCTAAATACATACGGATTAATCGGCTAAACTTCACTAAATACGAGCTTGCCAATTCCTTTTCATTTGAAATAATATAATCTTGAATAGAATTTAAAGCATTAAAAATGAAATGCGGATTCATTTGCGAGCGCAGATTTTCCAGTCTTAAATTCGTTATTTTTTTATCGATTAAGATTTTATCAATTTCGGCAATACGCTGTGCTTCTTTTTGTTGTAATTGCCATCTAAAATACAACCAAACTAAACCTATGATAGATGCTAAAACCAAGCCGTAAAACCAATACGTTTCCCAAAATGGTTTGGCAATAACAAAGGTTATTGGTGAAGCAAAAATAGGTTGTTTTGCGCTTACATTTTGTGCTTTTAACTCAAACGTATATGTACCACTAGACAAACTATTAAAAGTAACAAAATGCGTATTTAATGGTACATTTTGCCAACTGGTATCCATCTCTTTAATGCGGTATTGATAGCTAACATGTTGGTTAGATTGAAATCCGTTAGAATTAAAAGTCAACCCAATTTTATTCAAATTATGTGGTAATTTGTATTGGCTTACAACCAAAGTATCGCGATCGTTTATAGATACTGCTTCTACCCTAACATTGGCAGTTTTAAAGGTTTTAAATAACCCATTTGTTTTAGGAAGCACATAAAATGCTTTCGGTAAGCTTACAATTATCTGATCTTGAAGCATTAAAAAATCATTGGCTGCTGTATTTAAACCATCTTGCGTACTTAGCAATTTAAGTTGCTGAGTCGTTGTGTGATACTGAAACAAACCAGAATCGGTTGAAATCCATAACACTAAACCATCGGCATGAATAGCATTAATTTGAAGATTTTTAGGAAGCTTAATTCCTGAAGGTTTTAGGGTATTATTGTCGTATTTTAATAATCCGTTGTGTTGGGTTGCAATCCAAACTGTTCCGTTAGTTTTTGTTATTGTATTAACTAGTAAACTTTTAGAATTTAACGTGATTTCTTCTGTATTAAATGTTTGCGTATTGTATTTGTAAAGTCCGTCGATATACGATACAAACAAGTGATTATTAGAAACCACCGAAGCTTTTACACGACTTTCTTTAAGACTAAATTTTTCAGGATGATTAAACGGATTTTTATACACAATACCTTGACGATAATTACCATAAAACATGGTGTTTTTATCAATTTTTGAAAATGTTTTAGCAACTGAAAACCGGTTACTTACATCGGTAATTTTATCATTTTTTAAATTAACTACAAACGATTCTGAAGCATTAATACTTACTACTAATTGTTCGCTTTGAGCTTCAAAAAAAAGTTTCCCGATAATTTTTTTTCCTGGTAATTGTAGTGTTTTTTTTAGCTGATTTTGATTGTAAAACAGTAATTTACCATCATTTGTTCCTAAAATAAATTGATTGTTTTGTAACGCTACAGAAGCTGTGATTTTAGATTTAATATTGGATAAATCAAATCGACGAATATTTAAGTTTGGCGACACAAACACACCATTATCTAATGTTGTAAACCAATAGTTTTTATTAAAATCTACTTGAACATCTGTAATAGATTCTGTATTGAAAAGTTGTTCTTTAAAGTTAAATACCTCATTCTCAAAACCATAAATAAACATACCAGAACTGGTTAAAAACCAATAATCATTTTCAATATTTAAAACATTATAAATGGTTTCACTTTTTAATCTAGAAGGTGTTACTACTTTTTTTGAAGTATTTTTTGTTTTATTTATTATAAATATGACATTTCCACTAGAACTTTTGTGCGTAAAAAAAACAGTTTTTTTAAAGGCAAATATTCTTGGTGATTGTATACGATTACTACTTGCAATTTCAAGTATTTTTGTACTTGTATTGTTATCAAATTTGTATAATCGATGTTGTTTTAAATCGCCTTCAAGATTGATTACAAATGTGTAGTTACTGTTATTATCTTTAGCATTAGTAATACACATACCTTTAAAGACTTCGGTTATATGTTTTGTGGTTTTATCAATATCAAAAATGCCAGTAACGGTAAATAATCTTATACTGCTTTCTAATATTTCGTACTGAGCCAATTGTCCTTTTACCAATTTATTAGCATCATAAAACAGCTTTAGGCTATCGTTTTCAACATAAAATAATTGTCCGTAAATATTATTGCACCAAAGTCGGTTTTCAGTATCAAACTTTAATTGAAAAAGAGAATTCCCTCTTTGTTGAGGATGACTAAAGTGTTTGTAACTTTTTCCGTTGTAACGGTATAAACCTTTGTTTGCAGCAAGCCATATGTAGTTTTGGTTATCTTCTGCAATATCATAAAACTCAACATCAGGAAGATTTGAGACTTCGGACATACTAACCGAAACCGGATTTTGTGCCTGTAAAACACAGGTAAAAAAAATGATATATATGTATTTTAAATAACGTGACATATCTACTATTAAACAAACTTAGTATTTATGCAATTAATCTTTAGTGTATTTTTCTGTAAGTGAGTATTTTTTTTCTAAATAAATAAAAACGCCCACATTACTGTGAGCGCTTTTTTAATATCTCTTTGATTCTGAATTATTTCAGAAAGCTAACTAACTAATAAAATTAAGAGATAATGGATAGCTAGGTAATTCACCATTACTAGCTTTTATAGCGTTTATTATTGGCATTACAAATGCCAAAATTCCTATTAATATAAGTGTAAGAATTCCTAATCCAAATACTAAAATTAGTGGAATACTTAAAATACTATAGATGATAATGCTCAATTGAAAATTCAATATCGATTTACCATGAGCATCCATTCCATCAACGTTATTTTTTTGAGTAGCCCAGATTATAAGCGGAACTATTAAGCCACCAAACCCAGTAATATAGGTTAATAATTGCGCTAAATGCGTAATCATTATTAATTGGTTGTCCGTACGTTTTAATGTGTGATAATTAGATTCCATGATTTCTGTAATTTTTACACCTATATGACGCAAATGGTATGGAAATGTTACAATTACTTTCAAAATTATTTACCGATGTAGAACTCTAACCATCTAGTAAAAAAATGATTTTAGATTTAAATGCTAACATTCAAATAAAAATATATTCCATTATTACTCTACAAAAATCAAATCACTTTTCTCAGATATTCCGTTTTCATTATACGCTTCAATGGTAAAATAATATGGTGTATCTCTATCTAAACACCTCATAAAATGCGTGGTGGTATCATAGACTTGCCAAGATTGATAGAGTTTGCCTGAGGCAATTCCCCAACGTATATTATAACCTTGAGCACCTTCAACCTTATCCCAAGAAAATGAGGCATCTCTTCGGTCTTTTTCTCGATTAATTTTAAAATTAGACACTTTATTTGGCACGTCACCGAAACCAAGCCCAAAGACTCTAACTTCGGACATGGCGAAGTTATTTCCTGGTACTTTTATATTGTTGTAACGCACATATTTTGCTTTTACAGGTTCGTCTAAAACTAAGTAAGCATTTGGTGCATCAATAGCACTTTGGCTTCTATCGACAACTGTTTTCCAGTTTTTACCATCTTCGGAAGTTTCAATGGTAAATTGATGTTTTAAGCCTTCAACACGTGTATAAATACCTGATTCGTGATCGTGATAATTTAACTGAATAGCGTGTACGGTTCCTTCATTCAACAATTCAATAGTTATCCATTGCTTATCATCATTGGCTTCGGCAACCCAAAAGGTTTTTGGGTTTTCATCGGTTAACACCTTTGACATAATTTGACCTTCAGTATTGGTTTCTGTCGGAATTTCTTTTACTTCAACTTCATCATCATTAGAGGTAAATTTCATTATTTGTTGTAACGAAGATGATACCGTTACATTTCCTTTGTATGATAATAGCATCCAACCGTTATGCTCGCCTGCTTTTGTAGGATGGCTCGGCCCAAAACGAGGGTAATCACCATACGAGGTATTACTGTACATTAAGCCATCGTCGTCAAAATAGGTAGGAAACATACATAAACGACGTTCCCATTGTGCGTTAGATGCTAATGCCATTGTCGCAAAATGCCAGTATTGACCGTTGGTTTGCTTTACAGTAATGCCGTGTCCTGCACCATTTGTAAATCCGCCAGGCTTAAAACTCATCGGATTATTTTTCATATATGTGAAAGGTCCAAGTGGCGAATCGCCAATATAAACACCATCGGCATAGACATTAAATTGCGTACCTGGTGCTGCGTATTGCAAATAATACTTTCCGTTGTGCTTAGTCATTGATGCACCTTCCATATAACCTTCTTTTAAGGTTGGATGAAAGTTGTTTTCACCAAAGCGTTCCCAACCGTGTTTTACTTCATCAAGATTTATCAGTTCTTTTCGCTCGCCAGTTTCCAGAAAACGATCGTCTTTATTCAGCATTTTTACACGAATGGGATGCACGTTAGACGAGCCCCAATACAGATAAGCATTTCCGTCATCATCTATAAACAATTCAGAATCTTGTATGTTGTTTGATATAGAAGCTGTTGGTGTCCACAATCCTTTTTTAGGATCGTCTGTATACAAAATACTTCCATATCCAGCAGGATCGCCTGCAAAATACACCAAGGAATCTTTGTAGTTGAATGCTGTTGGTGCATTGCTGCCTTCAAAAAACCATTGTTGTGGTTTAATGAATTTCCAGTTCACTAAATCTGTGGAATGCCAATAGCCAAATGACCGCGTTACGAACATATAATATTCACCTTTAAACTCGATAACTGCAGGATCTGCACCAGAACGATATGACTGATTTCTACTAGAATTATAGACCATATAGGTATAATCTATGTCTAACGGATTAATATAAGTCTGTGACGTATTTATTTCTGCAGTTGTATTTTCTTTTAAATTAGTATCTATATCTGTATTTTGCTTGTCCTCATTCTTACAAGAAAACACAACTGTTATGAGAAAGAAAAAAAGTAGTTTTTTCATGAGTTATAATTTAGTGTCTTTATTGATTGTTGGATCATAGGATGTTCCGGTATCACCTCGTAATCTTTCAAATTGTTTGTATGCACGTTCTACTTGCTGTTTAGGTGCTTGCTTAAATTCTTCATCGGTCACCTTGTATTGTTTTTGAAGCTCTGCCAACTGAGTTCTTAGTTCAGCTTCAATTCCGTCATATTCTGGATTATCGATTTGGTTGTTTATTTCTTTTGGGTCTTCCTCTAAATCATATAATTCCCAGGTATCAATATCATCATAAAAATGCATGAGTTTGTAGCGCTTTGTTCTAATTCCGTAATGCTTTTTCACCATATGAAACGCTGGATAATCATAATAATGATAATACACTGCATCTCTAAAATCATCACCTTTAAATGATTGTTCTAATAAAGGTCTAAGAGATTTACCCTGCATATCTATAGGAATCTCTGCTTGTGCGTAATCCAAAAAAGTTTCTGCAAAATCAAGGTTTTGGGTTAAATCTTCAATAACAGTTCCTGGTTTAATCGTCTTAGGATATTTTACTAGTAAAGGCATAGCTAACGATTCTTCGTACATATAACGCTTATCGAACCAGCCTTTTTCACCCAAATAAAACCCTTGGTCTGTAGTGTAAATCACAATAGTATTTTCTGCTAATCCATTTTCTTCAAGGTAATCTAAAACACGACCAACTCCTTCATCAACCGAAGCAATAGTTGCTAAATAGTCTTGCAAATAGCGTTGGCCTTTCCATTCGGCTAATGCTTTTCCAGATAAATTAGCATCATGAAATGCATCATTTTTTGCTTGGTAAGCTTTGTCCCAAGCTGTTCGTTGTTCTTTGGTCATACGTTCAAAATCTGTAGTCCAAGGATTCCATGCCAATTCCGGACTACCTTTTGTTTTAGTCATTTTTAAATCATGACCTTCATACATGTCTTTATAAATGGTTTGCAATTGTTGTTGAGAGCCTAAAGAACCTTCATGATTCGAGAAATAAGTATCTGGTAATGGAAATTTTATGGAATCGTATTTGTTAGCATGTCGTAACGCTGGCATCCAATTTCGATGTGGTGCTTTGTGCTGTAACATAAGCATAAATGGCTGATCAGAATCTTTCACTTTTTTTAGATATACTAAGCCTTCTTCAGTAATAATATCGGTTGCGTAACCTTCAATCCTGGTTGTATCTGCTTGTTTTGTTGTTTCATTTAACGAGATAAAATCAGGGTTGTAATAATTACCTTGATCTTTTAAAATATTCCAGTAATCAAAGCCTTCCGGATTACCATGCAAATGCCATTTCCCAATCATTGCAGTATTATAACCTGCTTTTTGAAGCAGTTTAGGAAACGTTTGTTGGCTACCATCAAAACGGTTGCCGTTCATCTTAAAACCGTTAATATGGCTAAATTTTCCTGTTAATACTACAGCACGACTTGGACCACAAATAGAATTTGTACAAAAGTTGTTTTTAAAGAGCGCACCTTCATTGGCAATCCTGTCAATATTTGGTGTTGGTGCTAGTTGACTTATAGGATGTCCATACGCGCTTATGGCCTGTTCTGCATGGTCGTCTGCCATAATAAAAACAATATTTGGACGCTTGTTTTGCACATCAACGACATCTTGCTTTTTCACTTCTTTACAAGATTGAAATAGCAAAAAACCTATTAAAAATACTACACTATATCGCATTACTGTTTCGTTTTTACAATTTTGGTTTGAATCACTTCGTCATTAAGCACAGTACGCTCAAAAAAGTTGAATACTTTATCCAATTCTTCGTACGGAATTCTCGAGATTTCGTGACGCGCTTCCTTTACAATGTTGAAATAATATGAGGTTTCAAATTCCTCTAATTTATCAGCTATAATTTTAGAACCATCTAACATAATATATCCATCTTTTGTTGGTGCGCAATAATGGTGTGGTGCATTGGCAAAAGGTACCAATTGGTCTTTTGTTCCATGATATAAGACGGTTGGCACAGCATTTTCTTTGGTCATATAACTGGCATCCACAATAGCACCTGCACATGAAAAAGCACCAGCAAACTTTACGTTTTTATAGTCTTCTGCATTTTCTAAAAAATACTCGCGCATAAAAACCGCATTTAAACTGCCTTCTGCGCCTGCACTGCTACCACCAGCAATAATTTTTGTAGAATCTATTTGAAGTTCATTAGCATGTTCAACAATATACTTGGCTGCATCCATATAATCAATAGCAGCTTGTTTAAAAGTTTCGAGTTTTTCATCTTTGGTACAATCACAACCAAAACCTGTTTTTGTGCCTTTTCTTAGCAAGCGGTATGAAATGGATATACCAATATAATTCTGTTCTTTGGCAGCATATTTTACTAAATTTTCATCGTCTATGTAATCTCTATGACCAACAGCAAATCCGCCACCATGCATCCAAAG
Source organism: Winogradskyella pulchriflava (assembly GCF_042434315.1). Lineage (NCBI taxonomy): Bacteria > Pseudomonadati > Bacteroidota > Flavobacteriia > Flavobacteriales > Flavobacteriaceae > Winogradskyella > Winogradskyella pulchriflava. The sequence goes on from NZ_JBHLTQ010000005.1 coordinate 94,868, forward strand.
CAAAACAGGCAACGTATCTGTTTTTTTGATGTTTTCTGGTGTATAAACATCCAATTTTAAAGTGTCATTTCCTTTTATGGAATAGGTATATGTCGCTTTATTTTGTGCTGACAGTGTAAGCACAAATAAGAATACAAATACGTTTATTACTAATTTCATTTAGTCTAGTTTTTCTATTAAAATGCCGCTAATTACGGGTAACCCTTCAATAGCGTTGAGTTTTAAAGTTATTCCTTTTTTAGTTTGAATAGTTGTCTGAAGCGTTACACCATATTTTTCAGGATAGGCTTGGGCTAAATTCAATTGTTTTTCAAGTAATGTATCATTAATGTACACATCAAAAATGCGTTGTTTCTTACTAGTTTCTGAAGTGCTTCCAGAAAGGTTATATATGTTTTCGGTTGGCTTAATTTGAGGTTCAACGAAGTATAATGTTACTTTATAATTACCTTCAGGAACATCTACTTTATACTCATCACAACCTTCTAATAAGGTTTGAAACAAAGGCTCTGCATTCGTGTTTTTAATATTATGTGGCAAGCCTTGGTTTTTGTCTTTAGTCATCCCAAAAGCTGAACCATTTTTATAGCCAAACCATCCTTTTTTGTACGCTTGGTCTGGAACAAAAGTAATGTTTTGTGCTTCTTCATAAAAGTTGAAGTGTGCACCTAAATTTATACCAAAACGTTTGAAAGTTTTAAAATTGAAAGTTTTAATGTGATTGACTTCAATTCTTTTTTCTTCGGAAATAGTTTCAGTTGAAACTTTTATTGTATTGTCACCATTTGTGAAAGGCATATCGATGGAAACAACACCGTTTTCAACCTTAAAATCGCCTAAATTGTTACCATTCAAACTTATATTGATGTCTTTTGAATTGGAATAGATTTGAATTGGAAATGTCTCATCTTCTAAAACCGTTAACTGTTTTAAATAATCAGTTGCAATATGAATAAATGGTCCAGAATCATCTAAAACCGATTTGTACCAATAGTAAATATCCTTTGGTGTTCGGTCATATTGTACTAAACCTTTTTGGTTAACGTGCGGAATGGCATCACCTCTGAATTCTGAACCGAAATCGGCAAAATTCCACGCTGTCATTCCAGTCATAAAAGGTCTGTCTGTAATCTGCTTGTAATAGGATTGATGCAATTTTGCTTGATAATTAGTAGAAAAATCGAACTTTTTAGGGGTCTTGGTAAAAATTCTAACATCTGCTCCTGGACCATATTCCGAGAGTAACAATGAGCGTTTTGGATACCGCTGATGTTGGTCGTCTAAGAATTTACCTAAGTCTTCAACTTGTGCATCGTACCAGCCGAAATAGAGATTCCACCCAAAAATCATGGGTAAATCGGCAATTCCAGTCTCGTTATATACTTCGTTTAAATGACCAGCCATAACCGTAATATGGTTTGGTGCTAGTTTTCGGGTTAAATCTTCAAGCTCTCTTGCTAGTTTTAATGATGTGATTTTTAAATCTTCCTTTTCTTTTTCGGTTGATTTATTATCAAAAGCAAGTCTTAAAAAAATCTCATTCATATAACCAAACATTACCACACTTGGATAGTTGTAATATTGTTTAATGTGCTCATTTTGCATTGTATTTGAGACTTCAAAAAATGCTTCGGAATCGGTTACTTTATTAACTATTGGAATTTCTGTCCAGACTAAAATGCCAAGTTCATCACAAAGTTTGTACAATTCTCTAGCGTGAGGATAATGTGCAAACCGTATCACATTTGCACCCATATTTTTGATGAGATGAATATCTTGTTTTTGCAGCTCAATTGGTACTGCATTACCATAATCTTTATGATCTTGGTGACGATTAACACCTATTAATTTTATTGGTTTTCCGTTTAAGAAAAACCCTTTTTCTGCATCAACAGTTGCCCAACGAAAGCCTAAGTTAGATTGTTTTTGGTCTAAAATGATTCCATCTTCATCGCTTAATGTGAGTTGTAATTTGTATAAATATGGATTGTCTGGTGACCATAAATTTGGATATACTATTTTTATTTCACTAATATTTACTGTTTTAGTTGAAATAGAATTTACCTCATAAGAACTCTCACTATTGAAAACAGAATTACCTTCTTTATCAAATACATCCAAATTTAGATTTAACTCTACTTCATTTGAATCAAAATTATCTATTAGTGCTTTAATTTCAATTTTAGCTGCACCCTTTGAAACAAAAGGATAATCAATGTAAAATCCGTCTGAAGCAAAATCTTTTAAGCTAAAATGTTGTTTTGGCAGTGAAATGAGTTCTACATCGCGATAAATACCGCCATAAAACGTAAAATCGGCATCTAAAGGCGGAATATCTATATTGTGCGAATTATCTACAGTAACCTCAATAAGGTTGTAGTCATCATATTTGAGAAACTTAGTGACATCAAAATTAAAAGCAGTATAACCTCCTTTATGATTTCCAACTTTTTTACCATTAACAAAAACCGTTGCTTCTTGATTTATTGCATTAAATTTTAAATAATGAATTTTTTCGCTCTCTTCTGAAGGTATAAAAATCTGCTTTTTATAATAACCTAACCCTCGACGATAACCTGGTTGGTCATCAAAAGCATCTTCAATATTCCAAGTATGCGGAATATTTATAGTTTGCCAAATAGTTTTGTCTTGAGAATATTGCCAACCCGAATTAATAACTTTTGACTGTGAAAAAACTTTTAAAGAAAAAGCCATACACAACAACAAGGAAAGGGGGATAATTTTGTTATTCATGTATGGCATCAGTTAGCTATTAATCTATGAGGTTAAACGTATTTTTAAATTTAAAGTTAGAACTTGGTGCAATGGTTATTTCAAATTCACCCGGCTCAACGGTATATCTCATTTCGCTGTTGTAGAATTTCAAATCTTCAACAGAAATAGTAAATGAAACGGTTTTGCTTTCTCCTTTTTTTAAGAATATTTTCTGAAATCCTTTAAGCTCTTTAACTGGTCTGGTAACGCTTCCTACTTTATCGTGAATATAGAGTTGAACAATTTCATGACCATCATAATCACCTGTATTTGTAACATCAACAGAAGCTGTAATAGTATTAGAGTGCGTTAATTGATTGGCTGATAATTTTAAATCTGAATACTTAAAATTTGTATAACTCAATCCATGCCCAAAAACAAACAAAGGTGTATTTGGCACGTCTATATAATTACTTTTATAATCCTCTTTTGGATTGTTTTCAGGTATTGGTCGTCCTGTATTTTTCATATTGTAATAAATAGGAACCTGACCCACATTTCTAGGAAAAGTGACTGTTAACTTACCTGAAGGATTTACTGTCCCGAAGAGTAAATCTGCTGTTGCTGCTCCACCCATAGTACCAGGAAACCAAACTTCTAAAATGGCATCGACTAAATTAATTTCTTCGGAAAGATTTATTGGTCGACCATTCATCAATACTAAAGTGATTTTTTTGTTAGGATTGGCTTCTCGTATTTTTTGAATAAGTCTTGGTTGAATTCCTGGGATTTTTAAATTGGTTCTTGAAGCTGCTTCTCCACTCATATGATGTCCTTCTCCCATAACCAAAACAATCGCGTCAGCTTGTTTAGAAATAGAAATTGCTTCTTCAAAACCTGACTCATCATCTTTTAAAATATCACAACCTTTAGCATATAAAATTTGATTGGGTTTTAAATACTCAGACACGCCTTCAAACACACTAACCGCTTTACCCTTTCTATCACCTTTTGCTGCCCAATTACCAATAATATCATATTCATCTTTAACCAATGGTCCTATAAATGCAATCTTTTTTGTGTTGTTTGAAAGAGGCAATGCACTATTATTATTTTGTAATAATACTGAAGATGCTGCAGCTATTTCACGAGCTTTTGTTAAAAATTCAGGCTTATATTTGGTTGTTTTTTCACGTTCTTCGTCTATATAACGATAAGGGTCATCAAACAGTCCTAACTTATACTTTGCTAATAAAATTCTTCGGCAAGCATCATTGATGTAATCTTCAGAAACTTTACCTTCTTCAACTAATGTTTTAAGATGTTTTCTATAAATATGTCCCATCATATCCATATCTACTCCTGCATTCATACCAATTCTAGCTGCATCAATACTGTCTTTTGCAAATCCATGAGGAATCATTTCGTTAATCGATGTATAATCTGAAACGACAAAGCCCTCAAACTTCCACTCGTCTCTTAAAATATCCCTCAAAGTGAATTTATTTCCAGAAGTTGGCACACCATTAAGCTCATTAAAAGCAGACATAAAGGTTTCTACTCCTGCATCAATTGTAGCTTTAAAAGGTGGTAAATAAACGTTTCGTAATTCGCCTTCACCCATATTTACCGTATGGTAGTCTCTACCTGCTTGAGCTGCTCCGTAAGCTACATAGTGCTTTGCACAAGCTAAAATAGTATTAGGTTTAGACAAATCATCTCCTTGAAAACCTTTGACATAGGCTTTTGCTATTTCACTGCTTAAATACACATCTTCACCTGCACCTTCTGAAATTCTTCCCCAACGTGGCTCTCTCGATATATCAACCATGGGCGCAAACGTCCAATGAATACCTTCTGCTGAAGCTTCTTCTGCAGCAATACGAGAACTTTCTTCAACCATTTTTAAATCCCAACTTGCCGCTAAACCTAAATTGATTGGGAAAATCGTACGATGTCCATGAATAACATCATAACCAAACAATAGAGGAATACCCAAACGGGTTTCTTCTAAAGCTACTTTTTGTAAATCGCGTGTTCCTTTTACAGACATAGCGTTGAGCATCGCTCCCATGTTGCCTTCGCGAATGTATTTACCATTATTTGCTCCAACAATTGGTCCTGTTTGATCCCAACTTCCACCATACATTACGGTTTGTCCTATTTTTTCCTGTAGCGTCATGAGATTCATTATGGAATCTACTTTGGCTTCATAATTTTGAGCAAAGCCAAAACTGGATACAAGTAAAAAAGAAAGAATATATTGGAATCTATATTTCATTTTAATGCTATTTTGTTAATTCAAATGTTTTCATCATTTCTGTGCTGGAATCAGTACCAACGAATACATGGAATTCACCAGGCTCAGCAACAAAATCTAAATTTGAGTTGTAGAATTTTAAATCTTCAACAGAAACAGTAAAGCTTATGTTTTTTGTTTCACCTTTATTAAGCATTACTTTTTGAAAGCCTTTTAGTTCTTTAACTGGTCGTGTTACAGAACCCATAACATCTCTTATATACAATTGCACTACTTCTTTACCATCGTAATCACCTGAATTAGTTACATCGACCGAAACGGTAATCTCACCATCAGCAGTTATTGATGATTTATCTAATTTTAAGTTTGAATATTCAAAATTGGTATAGCTTAACCCATAACCAAATGGATATAATGGCTCGTTTCGTACATCTAAATAATTGGATTTGAATTTTTCAAATTTTCCTTCTTTATTACCCAATGGACGACCTGTATTTTTATGGTTATAAAAAATAGGAACCTGACCAACATTCATCGGCCATGTAGCTGTAAGTTTACCTGATGGATTAACATCTCCAAACAATACATCCGAAATAGCTAAACCTGCCTCACTACCAGGAAACCAAACATTTAAAATTGCTGGAACATTTTCATTTTCTTCAACTATAGCTAATGGTCTTCCTGTAAATAAAACCAACACGACTGGTTTTCCTGTTTTTAATAAGGCGTTTAATAAATCTTTTTGCGCTTGCGGAATTTGAAGATTTGTAACACTACTGCTCTCACCACTCAATTCAGCAGTTTCACCAATTGCAGCAAGAATAACATCAGATTTTTTTGCAATTGCCAAAGCTTCGTCTAATAATTGTTTATCGGTTCTATCATCACGAGGAATATCTTTACCAAACATTGTAATGCGCTTTTCAAAATCTATATCGTAATCGACATTACTTCCTTTAGCATATAAAATATTGGCTTGATCACCCACAACAGATTTTAAACCTTCTAATAACGGATTTGATTTTTCTTGTTTTGTTGCCACACTCCAAGTTCCAGCCATATTTACAGCTGTATTAGCTAATGGTCCAATAAGAGCAATCGTTCCTGATTTTTTAAGTGGTAAAAGGTTGTTTTCATTTTTAAGAAGTACCATAGATTCTGCTGAGACTTGTCTTGCAAAAGCTCTATTTTCAGCAGTAAAAACATCGGTTTTAGGTCGTTCTAAATCACAATATTTATATGGGTCATCGAACAAGCCTATTTGATACTTAGCAGTAAGAATTCGTTTTACAGCAGTATCGATATCGTTCATATCAACTTTACCTTCATCTAAAGATTTTTTAAGCGTGGTTAGTAAACCTTCGCCAACCATATCCATATCTATTCCTGCTTTTAAAGCTAAAGCAGATGATTGTTGTAAATCACCTACACCATGAGCAATCATTTCGTTGATTCCAGTATAATCAGTTACTACAAAGCCATTAAAACCCCAATCGTCACGTAACAAATCTGTAAGTAACCATTTGTTTCCTGTTGCTGGAATGCCATCAATTTCGTTAAACGAAGCCATAACAGAACCTACACCTTCATCGATTGCTGCCTTATAAGGTGGAAGATATTCATTGTACATTCTAATACGACTCATATCAACCGTATTATAGTCTCTACCAGCTTCAGGTGCTCCATAAAGTGCAAAATGCTTTACGCAAGCCAACATGGTATTGTTTAAGGTTAAATCGTCTCCTTGATAACCATTGACCATGGCTTTTGCAATCTCACTTCCTAAATACACATCTTCTCCTGACCCTTCAGAAACTCTTCCCCAACGTGGATCACGGGAAATATCTACCATTGGAGAAAACGTCCAGTTTATACCATCTGCAGTAGCTTCTTTAGCCGCCATTTGAGCTGTTTTTTTAATCATTTCCATATCCCAAGAAGCAGACAAACCTAATGGAATTGGGAAAGTAGTCTCATAGCCGTGAATAACATCCATACCAAAGATTAACGGAATACCTAATCGGCTTTTTTCTACAGCGATTTTTTGAACTTCGCGTATTTTGGCTACGGACTTTATATTGAACAATCCTCCTACTTTGCCTTCTTCAATTTTTTTGGCAATATCGGAACTTTGAGAAGCACCTGTTGTAATGTCGCCTGAAGATGGCAGGTTTAATTGTCCTAATTTTTCTTCTAAAGTCATTAAATTTAAAATGGAATCCACTTTAGCTTCAAAAGGATTCGCGCTTGATTTATTCTTGTTACCGTCTTTAGCATTGCATGGCACTAAAACAAGTGCCAAAAATGAGAGTATATATAAAGTTGATTTGTTCATATTCTATTTTTTTGATTTCGAAAAAAGCCAGGTTAATAATTCGGGTTCTGCAAAAGCTGAGTCCCAACTGTTATGATTATCATCTGCGTATAATGTAAAATTTGGTTTTCCTCCATTCTCTAAAATGGCATTGACCATTTTTACTGAACCTTTTGGGTTTACAACATCATCGTTTGCACCATGAAACACCCATATATCTACTTTTGTAGCGTAATTTTTGGTTAACTCAGCATTTCCATCACCACAAATTGCAAAGGCAGCTGCAAACATATCTGGTTGCCTCGATAAGATTTCAAACGTTCCCATACCTCCCATTGATAGTCCACCAACATAAACCTTATCTTTATTTACGTAAGCTTTACTGGTTATCTCTTTCATTAAACCAATAACCAATTGCAAAGGTTTTGTGGCTTCCTTATCCTTTGGAAACGTTAATTTTATTGGGTAACTGCTTCTGTCAACTTCTGCATTTGACCAATAGCTATTTTTTGGACATTGCGGAAAAATGACGATTGCAGGAAATGCACCACGATTGGTAATATCTGTAAATAGTTTACTACCGTGAACAAGTTGTTTTTTATTATCTTCACCACGTTCTCCAGCACCATGAAGAAACAACACCACTGGATATTGCTTGTCTTCCGAAAAGTCTTCAGGCAATAATATTCGGTATTTTAAAGTGTCAGTTTCTTGTATAAAGCTTTCCTCTTTAAAAAGACTTTCTTGTTGTGCAAATATGCTTAAACCACTTAACATGAAAAGTGAAGTAATCAAAAGCTGTAAGTATCTATGTTGTATGGTCATATTTTTAAATTTAGATTTCAACATTTGTAAAAGTAAACTCATGCTCTGGATTGGTATAAAACTTATCTAACCAAGGCGAATATGTTTTTACTGAAATAGTATTTGTCTTCTTATCTACTTTGATAATTCTTAAATAGCCTGAATCTCCCTTTTCCACTCCTTTTACATTTTTTTGATAATTGGCAAGCATTTGATAAACTGTGTTACCATAATTGTTTTTAGCAACTAACTGCCCAACACCAGACCCTAAAATATGTCCTGAAAATACCATAATGATATTTTTATTGGGCTTCACTAATTTTTCCCAAAGTTGCCCTCCATCATTTACTGCCTCAGCTCCTGTATCTTTACCAACACCATACTTTTGAGGCAAATACCAATCATTACCGTCTTGCAAAGTATTGTCATTATACATATAAGAATGTGTATTTAGGATTACTTTATGGTTAGGGTGGTTTGCAATTATACCATTCACCCATTCAATTGTTTTATTTCTTGGACCAAATTCCAAAGAAAAAACCAGCCATTTTTGACCTACTAGATCGTATTCTGCACAGTTATTATCAATTGAACCTTTAGGAAAAGTAGCAATGCTATTAGATTGACTTATGTATTCTGAATGAGGAAAGAACCGATTAGCGAGCATTGTGTTTCTAGTATCCGCAAATTTCCCAATTTCGCTACCCATGTCATGATTGCCAAGTGCTAAATTATATGGCACTTTTTTGTTTAAAAGTGATAATCCAGATTTTGCAACTTGCCATTCTTCTTCAGAATTGTTCTGGGTTATATCTCCAACATGCAACACAAAAGAAAATCTTTCTTTATTACGTTCTATCCATTGCAATTGATTCATATATACTTCTGGAAATTCTTCAACTAAAGTTTGAGTATCTGGAAGCACAACAAACTCAAAACTGTCTCCTTTAGAACTACTACAGCTATTGAGAAAAATAAAGACGAGTATGTAATACCTAATAACCATATACAGTTAATAACTAAAACCTAAAGTTTCCAACCCATTTTGGACATCTTCGTTTTGCATAAATAAATTCCAAAGCAAACCAGTTCTATGATTTTCAATCATAATTATCTCAGGCCCTTGGTCTATAGCCAAATAACGTTCTGTAACCCAATCATAATGAGGACTAAACGCATCGTAAAAACCAGCTGGTCCCATTAATTCGTTTTCGTAAAAATAATGCATTGCTGCCAATGATTTTTCTGGAGTATATGGAATAGAACTTATGGCTGCAGTTGGTGAAATTACACCAATATCATTTTCTGGATCATGAGCTGAATAACCTACAGAGCCATCTGTATTTCTAGAATAGCTTGCTGTTAATCCCCAACAATTTGGTCCGTAATCCACATAGTTATTAGGATTATTAACACAAAACTGATAATTAATGTTGGTATGATTAACATTTAAATCCCAATAGTTAGCGTATTGATCTGATAAATTTCTTGGGTCTAAACCAAGATAAGAATAATGCGCCCAAAATAATGGTCCAGTGCCTGTACCTGCATGATCTAGAATTAACGGAATACCATACTGATTTGCTGGTGACACAATAGATCCATTATTGGCCCAACCTTCGTGATAAGCTGCCACTGGAATTGGATAATCTGGTGATGCAGCTCCTAAAATAAATGCTATTAATGTTTCATTATAACCTTGTAATTCCAAATTGATAGCAAATCCATCTGTTGGACTCCAATGCCAATACAATGCATTTTGATTTTGTGTGTACCAATCCCATTCAATTCCTTTCCATAGTACATCAGCTTGTTGGGAAAGTGCCATTTCTTCGGCTGAACCATTTTTAAAGTACTCGTTTACACAAATCAAACCTTGAGCTAAAAAAGCAGTCTCAACCAAATCACCACCATTATCCTGTGGACTAAACGGAATAACATTTCCATTTGTTCCGTTTAACCAGTGTGGCCATACACCGTGAAAACGATCTGCTCCTTCAAAAAAATCTAAAATCTGACTTAATCTATTAAAGCCTTCTGCTCTGGTAATATAACCTCTTTCAATACCGACAAGAATAGCCATTAATCCAAAACCACTACCACCAGTAGTTACTACATTTTGACTATTAGAAGGCTCATCGGTATGGTAACGTTCTCTAGCAGCACCAGAATTGCTTTCGGCATAATCCCAAAAATATTTAAAGGTTTCTTGTTGGGTTAAATCCAAAAGTTCTTCATCTGTTAGTGGTATAACTGGATCATCATCATTTGGATCATAAGGTTCCTGATAACCAGGACCTTCATCTTTACCACAACCTAGTAGTATAGTTAGTATAATTATAAAACTTAATTTCTTCATTTAATCTACTTTAGTGTATTTAAAACCTAATTTGTCTAAACCTGCTTGAACATCTTTATTCTTCATAAATAATTTCCAAAATAAACCTGTACGGTAGTTTTCAATCATTACTGGAATTGGACCTTGGTCAATAGCTAAATAACGAGGCACATACCAATTGTGCTCAAAACTAAAGGCATCATATGGGCCATACTTACCAACCAAGCTATCATGGTTTTTATAGATATTTGCTAAAACATTCATACTCTCTTTTGGAGTATATGGAAAAGATGATAACGCTGCTGTTGGAGATACTACACCTATATCTTTTTCTGGTCTGTGACCATAGTAGCCTTTAATAGAATAACTAGAAGTAAATCCCCAAAGACTATCACCATAACATTTAAAGCTTTTAGGATTATCTACAGCATATTTGTAATGAATTTTTGCATGATTCTGGGTTAATTTCCAATAATCTGCATATTGGTCCGAAAGTCCATTTGGGTTTAAACCTAAGTAGGAATAGTGTGCCCAAAATAAGGGACCTATAAGATCTTTATCATGCTCATAATAATCTAGTACGAGTTCTTCATCATAAAAGGTTTTATCTGAAACGATTTGACCATTGCGTGCCCACCCTTTTTCATAGACAGATTTGTCAATTGAATGTGTAGGAGATGCTGCAGCAAGTACATACATTATTAAACACTCGTTATAACCACCAACTGGGAAGTTCATTTCCCAACCAAACTCAGGTGACCAATGCCAGTACAATACATCTTCACCATTTTTGGTGTACCAATCCCACTCAACATCTTTCCAAAGTTGGTCTATTTTAGCAACTAACTCTTTTTCTTTTTCATTACCTTCTTTAAAATATTCTGAAACCGTTAATAATCCCTGAATAAGAAAAGCAGTTTCTACTAAATCACCTCCATTATCTTTTTTACTAAATGGATACACTTTTCCTGTTTCACCGTCAATCCAATGTGGCCAAGCTCCATGAAAACGGTCTGCTTTTTCTAAAAAATCAACTATTTTAAGATAGCGCTCTAAAGCTTGTTCTCTGGTAATAAAACCACGCTCTACACCAACTAAGATAGCCATTAATCCAAATCCGCTTCCTCCTGTAGTTACTGTGTTTTTTGGTGAAGTTGGATAAGCACCATCTAAATGCAAACGCTCTCTCGCTAAGCCAGAGTTAGGTTCTGCTCCTTCCCAGAAATAGTTAAAAGTTTGGTATTGAATCGTATCCAATAATTGTTCTTCATTAAATTCTTCCTCAATAACTGAGGTTGAATCTATTTTTTCAGCTTGACTTGAATTGTTTTTACAGCTCATAATAGATAATACTATAGCCGCCAAAACAAATAGTTTATTTTGCTTAGATGGTTTCATTACTAAAACTTGGATAAACTTTAGCTGCATTTATGTTTTATAAATGCAGCTAAAGCAATAAAGACTAATTCAAAAAAATTCTATACACTCTAAGGTGTTTCGGCTCAATTAATTTATAGCATTGATTGTATTTCTGCTTGTGACAATGCTTTTTTGAAGATTCTTAAATCATCCATAGCACTTTCATCCGACAAGTGATTCCATCCTGTAAAACGTGGTGCGCCAGACATTATGGAAAGAATATCGCAACCTGTCCAATCTACACCAGGAAATGAATTTTGACTTACAACCTGCCCATCTATATAGACAACACATTCTGTATTAGATATTGTAAATGCCATCTGTACCCATTGTGGGTTAGTTGGATCTACATCGGCTGCTGCACCACCATCAAACCATGAATCTGCTGTACCGTTACCAACGTTTAATTTAAAGCGTTGCATTCCTCCTGCATTTTCACGGAAGAATCTAAATCCACTTGATCGATTATTTTGGGCATCAGGATTTGCTGTATCTGGTGGACCAATAACCAAAACACCTGCTCTATCGGGAGCAGCATTAACTTTGTATCTGAATACGGCAGAAAACTCTTCATTTAGTAAACCATCTGTAGGGAAGGTTAAGTAAGAATCTGTAGCACCTTGATAAGCATTATTACCTTCATAAGCATCTGCTGAACCCGTAAATCCTGGACTGCCAACTTCAGTGCAATCTACATCACTATAGCTATCTGTATAACTTCCGTTGAATCCTAATTTGAAGATTTCATCTGCTTGAGCAATCTGCTCAATAATTTCATCTTGAGTTAATGCCATATTAAATAACCTTAGCTCATCCATAAAACTTGCATCAGAGTTATGTCCCCAACCTGTAAATCGTGGTGCACCAGACATTATAGAGAGGACATCACAACCAGTCCAATCTACACCAGGAAATGAATTTTGGCTAACAATTTCACCATTTTTATAAACTACACATTCAGTTCCTGAAATCGTAAATGCAAAATGCACCCATTCATCTGCAGTAGGATCCACATCTGCTGCAGCTCCGCCATCAAACCAATTATCACCTGTCCCGTTACCAACGTTTAATTTAAAGCGTTGCATTCCTCCTGCATTTTCACGGAAGAATCTAAAACCACTTGTTCTATTATTTTGAGCATCAGGATTTGCGGTGTCAGGAGGTCCAACTACTAAAACACCTGCCCTATCTGGAGTAGCATTAACCTTTAGCCAAAACGAAGCACTAAACTCATTAGCTAAAAGACCATCTGTTGGAAACGTTAAGTAAGAGTCTGATGCTCCTGAATAAGCACCTGAACCAACCCTTGCCTCTGGCGCAAAACCAGGATTACCAATCTCCGTAGCATCTGTTACTGTTACTAACTCACTATAACTCCCATCAAAATTCATATAAAAAGTTTCCCCTGGAAAAAGTGGTGTATAAGGAGGTTCTTTACTAAAATTTGAAGTTGCAACAGTAGTATTACCAACTATATCTGTTGCGGATATTTCCAAAACATGTTCTCCTGTAGTAATATTATCATAAACGAAATCATGAATAAAGATTCTGTAATCTAAAAACGAATCAAAAAATGCTATTTCTTGACCATCTAAAGTTACTCTAACAGAAGCCAATTCTATATCATCTTCTGCTCTAAAATCAATTTCTGTAGAGGTTACAGGATCTGCAACTTGTATTTCAAAGCCATCAACTGGTTTATTTATTGTAACCATTGGAGCACCAGCGTCGTCACCTGGATCTACTTCTGTAATTGAATCAATACCTTCATAGCATGAAGACACTACCAATAATACAGAAAGCATCATTATATATTTACTTAAAGTTTTCATCTTAGTCATTTGTTTTAATTGTTTCCTAATGGTAATAAATCTAATTGCGCTAGTGGATAAGGTAATAATTCATCTTCAGCAGTGAACGTCCTTCCTTCATAACTTAATTCGTCGTATCTATTTAATCTTATCATATCAAAATAGCGTACTCCCCATTCCATTGCTAGTTCAGCAAATTTTTCATCTAACACATCTTGAGTAGTCACACCCGAAAGAGCAGGCATATTAACTCTGCCTCTTACCATGTTAACGGCTTGGTCTGCTGACATACCTACACCAGTTGCTCCTTGTGTTAATGCTTCAGCATACATCAATAACATCTCTGCATACCTGATAACAATGAAGTTTTTACCTGAACCATAGCTATTTCTTCCAGGAGTTAACTGATTAGATGGTAAGTAGTGTTTACCACTACCAAACATTGCTCTAGGATAATCGTTAAACTCATCTCCATCTGGTGTAATGTTTGAAATATAATTTGGCAACGTTGCATATTGTGGGTCTAACATCAACTCATTAATACCTCTAGGAGTAAAGTTGACACTCGTTACCAAACGTATTTGATCACCTCTATCTATCATAAATTTTATATACTTAAGACTTGGCTCATAAAAACCCCAACCACCAGAAGCTGTTTCTACCACAGGGTTCCAACTTGATGGACCAAAAGGAGCATAGAGATGGTTATTTACGGCGCCAGATTCTGTATTATAATCTGAAAACTGTAATTCAAATAAGTTCTCATTACTACTTTCACCTGGCTTTTTAAATAACTCATAAAAATCTGGATATAAAGAGAATTTATTAGAATTGATAATTTGCCCTGTTGCATCAGCAACACCTTGATAGTTCTCTAACTCTAAATTAGCTAATGCCTTAATAGCTAAAGCAGTGTACTTAGTTACACCTGTTGGTACATCTTGGCGCTCATTAGGTCTTGCATCTGGAAGAAATGGAATAGCCTCATCCATAAGGTCCGAAATATATTGCATTACTTCATCCTTAGTTTTTACACCGTTATCTAATTCTGTAGATATATCTGATGACCTTATAATAAATATATCACCCCATAATCTAGACATTTGAAAATGTGTGAAACCACTCAACACTTTACATTCTGCCATATACTGATCTGCTCTATCAATAAACTCATCTTCAGTAGCAAAATCTTTATAACTCTGAATCGTTTCTCGAGAACTTACAATTCTTACAATATCTCCATAGAAGTTTTCCCATATTTGGTTAAACATCCAAAAATTGTTATCATAATTATATACATCAGTTTCTGCAAATAAAGGTTGGTCTCCCAAACCACCAGCATTAACATCATCTCCTCTTACACCTATAAGTAAGGGATCTTCCCATCCTCTTGAATAAACTGCAGAATATGCACCAATTAAAGGTAAAACCATATCCTCTGAAATAGTAAAATCAAGATCATCAGCCGCAAGCTGTCCGTCATTCTCTTCTAATTTATCTGTACAAGACAAAGCCACCATACAGAGTCCTAACATAAATGCTAGGTGTTTTTTTACAAGATTAAAATTTTTCATAATTAGCTTTTTTTTAAATTTTTATATTCACGCCAAAAGTATAAACTGCTGGCACTGGGTATGTCTGTCTGTCAACTCCATTAGCCACTTCTGGATTAAAACCATTGTAATCAAAAACAGTTAATGGACGTTCTGCCGTAAGTGTAAGCTTAATTTCTGGAGAAAGAGCACCTTTAAAGTTACTTGAAGGAATGGTGTAAGCCAATTGTACATTTTGTACTCTAAAATACGCACCGTCTTCAACAAAGAAACTGCTCATTTTCTGATTCCAAGCTTTCCTTCTACCTTCAGAAGAAGGATAAGTATTGGTTGTTCCTTCACCATGCCATCTATTTATAGCAAAATCAGCATCAATATTAGTGTCATTTGTAAAAATAACTTCACCTCTTTTACGGTTTAGAATACTATTACCTGTCTGACCCGATACAGCTACCGAAAGGTCAAATTGCTTATAAGACACATTAAAATTACCTCCATAAGTAAACGTTGGTAAATAGCTACCTAAAACGACTCTATCCTCAGCATCTATTCTACCATCATTATTCTGATCTTTGTAGATAAAATCACCTGGAACCAACTGGTTGCTATTTTCTGTTAATTCATATTGAGCTGTTGGGTCGGCTGAAACTTGTGCATCATTTTGGTAAACACCAATGACTTCCCATCCATAAAATGCATTAACCGGCTCACCTACAATAAGTCTTTGACGGAATTCAGCACTACCTGTATCAAAATAGCCTTGTGTGCTATTGATCTTAGTAATCTCATTTTTAAGCGTTGCTATATTAGCACCTACAGAGAAGCTCCAATTATCGTTAATGCTTTGACTCCAATTAGCTGCAATCTCTAAACCTTGGTTTCTCATTTCCCCAATATTATCATTCACTACTTCCGCAGTAATAGGCACTTCACGAGGTAATACCAAGTTTTCTGTGTCTCTTATATAATAGTCTATCTCTAAATTTAATCTGTTATCAAATAAACGAGAACTTATACCAAAATTGGTTTCTTCTAAAATCTCACGTCTTAAATCTTGAAATGTGTTTGTTGTTAAAATACCATTGGTTGGCACATCTCCTATATCTGTAACGACCTGAGATACTGTTCTAGCACCTGTACTACCTCCTAATGATCCATTGGCCAACCTACCCCAAGCCACTCTAAGCTTCAAAAAGTTAAACAGCTCATTACTCTCAAAAAAATCTTCATTAGAGATAACCCAACCTAAACCTACAGCTGGTGTAGTTTCCCATAATTTTTTAGGAAATCTACCATCACCTTCGTGTCTTAATGTTGCGTTAACTAAATACTTGTCTTTAAAACTATACTCTAGTCTTCCAAAAACTGCAAAAGAATAGAAACGATCACCAATTTCATTTACCTGATTACTGAATGTCGTTGGGTCTGCAAAATTGAGGTACCAAGAGCTTTCTAAGCCAATTCCCTGTATATCATTTCCTGTAGCAGAAAAGGTATTGTATTGCTCATCTCTGTAAGATGTACCTACTATAGCAGTTAATGCATGATCACCAAAATTATCTGTGTAGGTTAAAGTGTTATCCCAAAGCTGGTTTGAGTATTTTGCTTCTGCACGTCTAATTGAAGAAGTTTCGCGCTGAGAATTTTCTGAAATAAAATATGGTAATCTAACATTACGTTCCGATAATGTTGAATAGTCATGACTATAGAAGGTCTTGAACTTTAATTTATCTTGTATAAGATCTACTTCTAAGAACATACTTGCCAATATCTTTTTAATTTTCAATTGGTTTTCATTAAAAGTCATCACTGGAAATGGGTTTTGTGACCCACGATAACCAATTTGTGTTGCATCAGAAAATGCAATAGGCGTTGCTTCTAAATTAGAACGATCGTACACTGGCAAAATAGGCACCGCAAAATAGGCTTGAAACCAAGCTCCGTTTTCTGGATTATATTGTGTGGCATTACTAAAGATGGCATTTGTACCAACTTTAACTCTATCCGAAAGTTTAACTTCTATATTAGATTGTATATTGAAACGCTCATATTCATTTTTCATATCCAATATACCATCCTGAGAAAAGTAACTTGCATTAACTCCATATGTTGTATTTTCATTTCCTCCAGTAACACCTAAACTATGACTGTATATTGGAGCTACTCGCAATACCTCTTTATACCAATCTGTATTTACGTCAGGAATATTAGGATTTACTCTACTTCTACCGTAACGTTGAATAGCGTTTTCTATATATTCAATATCAGCTTGAGAACCAGACTCTAAAGCCATAGTCACAAACTGTTCTGCATTAGCCATTTTTACAACATTTTGAGCATTCTGAAATCCTGTGTATCCATTATAGGTAAAAACAGGTTTCTGGTTTAGTTTCCCATTTTTAGTCTCAATTATAATAACACCATTGACACCTCTTTGCCCAAAAATTGAAATGGAAGACGCATCTTTTAATACTGAAATAGATTCTATTTGGCTAGAATCTAAAAAATCTATGTTATCATAAAACATTCCATCGACAACGAATAATGGGTTATTACCTGCTAAATATGAGTTTACACCACGTACTCTTATATTTGGTGATGCACCTGGTGAACCATTACTTGTTATTTGTACACCTGCTACTTTACCTTGAAGAGATTGCATTATATTACTGTTTGGTGTTTTTGCAATGTCTTCTGATTTTACCGTGGATATGGCACCTGTAAGGTCTTCCTTTCTTTGTGTACCGTAACCGACAACGACAACCTCATTAAGAGATTCCACATCATCTTCCAAAGCAACATTTATAACGCTTTGGTCTACAACGGTAATAGTTACAGTTTTAAACCCAATGTAGCTAAATTGAATTTCTTCACCTTTTTGAACCGTAATAGCATAATTACCATCAAAGCCAGATGAAACGCCTCTACTTGTTCCTTTTACTACAACGCTAACACCAGGCAGTGGCATACCGTCACTAGCACTCGTAATAACACCACTAATTTCAATCTCCTGTGCAAATACACTAATTGAAAATAATAGCGTTAATAATAGATTGATTTTTGTTTTCATAAAGTCAATTAATAATTAGATTAGATAGTCAGTTTATTTGTTTGTCTAAGTTATAATCTAATGTTAAATTCCGTTAACATCTATTTACATTTTAAATACGCCATAATCCTAAAGAAGATGTAAGAGTTTAAGAAAAACTTGCTTTTGACGTACTATAAAGCTATAAAAAAAACGTTGTAGTAGAATAGAAATTAACTAAATGACGTATTAATGACGTAGTATAAATTACCTATTGAATAAAAAATTGTGACGATTATTTAATATTTAACAAATAATCACCTACAGAAATGTCATTTTCCAAATCTAATTTCTTTTTTAAGCGATATCTGTGTGTTTCTACGCCTCTTACAGAAATATTCATTAATGGCGCAATCTCTTTTGAAGAAAGATTCATTTTGATGTATGCACAAATCTTTAAATCCTTAGGTGTAAGTGAAGGGTGCTTTCGTTTTAATATTTCAAAAAATTCGTCATGAACTTGACTAAAGTTGTTTTCAAATACTTCCCACTCATCTTTTAGTACAATTGAATTGTCTAATTTTTTTAATAGTTTTTTAAAAGTGTAGTAATTATTAAATCCTTCTTTATTGAGCATTAACTCTTTTTTAATCTCTTGTAAGGTTTCATTTTTTTTCACCAACGCCATTGCATTATTGGCCAATTGCTTACTCTTTAGCTTAATTTCGTTTTGAAGTGATTCGTTTTTTAACTGTACAATGCGCTTTTCATTTTCTAAAGTCTTTTCGCGCAATAACTTTTGTTGCTCTCTTTGAAATTTTATCTTGATTAAGCGTTGCTCTTTTGCTATTTTTCTATGGTGCATTACATAAAATAGAGCTACAATAAGACCTGTAACTAAGAGATAAAGCAATAAACCTAACTTATCTCTGTACCAAGGCGGAAAAACATCCACATTGATAACCAGAGCCTCTGAAACGTTACCATAATTATCACTTGTTCTAAATGCAATAGTATAGTCACCATCTTTTAAGTTAGAAAACTCTACTTTATCACTTTCTACCCTATACCAAGTATTATCAGTATCAGAAATATTATACTCAAAGAAATGGTTTATAGATTTAGGCGAGGATAACGCAACAGTAAGGTTTTTATTAAAATTAAAACCCACGGTTTTATTTGTTGCATTTGAAATAATAATAGGTTCCCCTCCTACAAAAGCGCTTTTAATTTTTGGTTTAAAAACCTTGACATCAGCTTTAGACGTAGCATCTATCATCATAAAACCATTATCCAAGTTTAAAGCATAAATAGAGTCCTTTATTTTAGAGACGTTCTCATAACCCACAATAAAGCGGTCCTTCAAAAATTTATCGTTTAAGACTAAACCTTCCTCATCATTTGCAAAAGATTTAAAATTGATAAATCCTTTTCTGTTTTTTAATGCTATAAGTTCAGTATCTTCTTCAGAAATGATGTAACTATATCTACCTAACTTATCATTTAACAATTGGAATGGAACTATGGAATCTAGTAAAGGTTCATATTTTTGCCAGCCCTCGTTAGTCTTAAAACTAATGGTGTTCATTATATTATAGACCCTAACATTGTAGTCTGAACTAATGCCTTTGTTTTGATAATTCTGCACGCTCACTATGGTGTCATAATTATTATCAAAATTCAACTTATAAACACCCTTAGTGGCATGTGCTACCCAAGCCGTATGCAAATTTTCAAAAACTAAAAAACGAGATGGTATGGTTGTTTTACCTAAGTGCTTCACATGCCATTCATTAGCCTTTTTTTCAAATTTAACTAATCCAGAATAGGTACCTTGTATATAGGTGTGCTCTCTTTCTGGTACTTTTTTAATGGACCAACCACCTGTGTGCGTAGAGATCATCTTAAAACCGTCTTCGCTTACCAAAAATGTACCTTCGTTGTGCCCACAAAAAAGATCACCATCCAAAATCTTTAAATTCCAAACTTGTCCTTGTGAGCCTTCTACAAATTGTAGCTTATCCTTTTGGTCTAGTTTAAAAAGACCTGTATTTGTTCCTATATATATAACTCCTTTATAATCTACAATATCATAAACCGCACCTAATTTCCCTGAAACATCATTAAAAAAGTAATTATCATTATTGAGCTCTATGTTAGCTATTCCATTATCCAAACCCAACCACAAATTATCGTATTCATCTAAGGACTGCCCTAATACTGTATTATTTAGTAAACCATTTTCTTTACTAATATGAAATTTTAAGCGGCCTGCTTTATCGGTTAAAAAAACGCCATCTTTTATAGTTCCAAAAACCATATGGCCATTCTCCAAAATTGAAAAGTCATTGAGTTGATGTAGTTTTATTTGAACATTAATCGGAAAGTTCGTTGGTCTTAATCTCCCGTTTTCTAAGAAAAAACTTCCTTTTAGAGAAGTCATTACCAGTAATTTTTCTTGATATTTACTTATAGATATAATCTTAGTATCTATCAATAAATCATTTGAATAAAAAGGTTCTAAAGTTTCTCCATTTAACAAAAAGACCCCTTGATTTAAAGTACTTACATATAAATCATCATCCACGACACTACAGGAAATAACTATAGATTTTGGTGTAAGTTGAATAACATTTTTAAAATCGTATATATAGACGTTTAAAAATGATCTAAAAATGATTTTGTCCTTATATTCAACAATTTCCCATATTTCTTCATTAGGTGAAATTTTATCCAAAACGGTATCACTTAAGGAATGATATTTTAATAAGCCATACGTATCGTTTTTCCAATAACCAAACTCTTCATAAGAACCTGTGTAAATAATGTCGCCCACAGGTAATACAGACCTAACCGTTGTTTTATTTGGTAATTGATAAAGTTCCCATACCAAGCCATCATATTCTAATAATCCACTATTATTGGCAACATAAACCTTACCGTTTTCTGCCCTTGAGATGTCCCAATTTTGATTACTTGCTTTATACTCTGCTAAAGAATAATTGTGGATACTCGGAGAGAACTGACCATAACATACTTTAGAAAAAAATAAGAGGGTAAGTATAAGTGGCAATAGTTTTTTCATTTGCTTACAATTCTCAACTTTTATGAAAACGCATTAAAAGTAAGAATTTAATTGTAAGTGAAATACTGCTCTAAAAAAACTCATCTAATTGAAGTGATAAATTTACTTCCCGATACAGAAAGTAAAACCAATGGAATTTAGCAGTAATTTGAAGAAGCGAGACAAATCCGCCACAATAAAAATCAAATAATTCTTATTATTTATGTAAAAAAGAATTCTAATAAAACTAATAATACAAAAATCATTTTTTTTCTAACTACTCTAAAATGACTCAATTAGATTCTTTTATTGTTTTTAAAATACTATTCGCTTTTATCTAAAATGAGTTCTTCTATTTTTCTAAAATCTGTTGCACTTGGAACGTGTTTAGAGCTTTCAAACAATACAACTTCTTCTAAAGAAGGAAATACATCTTTAGCTCGTTTTATCATTTTTTTACCTGGAAACATAATATCTTTCTCAGCAGCACATATGGTGATTGGTGTTTTTATATTTTTAGCTGAATCTTTAGAGATTACAGGAAGTGGTGAAAAATCCATATTACAATGCGTAAACGTAAGCGACATATACTCTAATGCAAAGTCATCGTATTCTGAAAATAAAGCACTCATAACTTTTTTGATATACTTTTGATTCTTAGTTTTTATAAACTTCTTTAAAGGCATAAACATCTTCCATAACCCTAATAGTGGGTTACCATTTACAATATAAACTGGTGCAATAAGAAAAACATGTTTTATTGATGTTTCATTAAACTCTAAAGTTTTCAAACTTATTAAACCACCGAACGAAAAACCTACTAAAGTAACCTCTCTGAGTCTTAGTTTTATAATAATTTCTATTAACCATTTACCATAATCCAAAGATTTCATATCTAGTCTATTCTCATCACTTTTATTGGGTTGCGCTAACACATCTACTGCATACACGCAATACCTTGAGGCTAAATTGGGGAAAGAATCTAAAATTTGAGGCACACAACCTCCTGTTCCGTGAATCAGAACTAAAGGAGGGTTAATAGAATAGCCAGTAGTAATAATATTAGTGACTCCAAACTTTGTTTCAACAGATTTTTCTGAATATTCAATATTCAGCTCTTTTAACTTTTGATTATAAAGGGCTATAATTTTTTCTTTTCCTTCTTTTGATTTGAAAAACATAGACTGATCGTTTTTTGATTGACGGTTTAAGGATTGATGTATATTAGAATTTTATTAGGCAATAGTTTATTTTTCAATCACTAAGTTTTCCAAATACCTAAGCGCAGTAGCTACTAGGTTCTTTCGATTTTTTGACTTTTCATTAAATGAATCCAAATTCTCTCTATTTAATTTTCGTCCTTTAACAAAAACATAGGTTGGAGTTTGAAGTGAAGACAGGTCAACTAGCGGACTGTCATCCACTAATAATAAATTGGCAATCTTGCCTTCTTCAATAGTTCCCAATTGATTCATCATTGCGTGTGTTTGTGAGGCGTTTACAGTAGCTGTTTTCAAAACTTCATAATTAGAAAGGCCAGCTTCTTTGTAAAACGCCAGTTCTTTGTGAATTGAAAAACCTGGAAGGGTAACTCCAATACCAGCATCCGTACCGCAAATGATAGTTACACCCGCTTCATGTAGCTTTTTAACAATGGCAATATGAAAATCGTGCTGTTTCTTTATCCGCTCAACTATAGATGGATCTTTTTGCTTTGCATTAAACCAACGTTCAAACTGTTTTTTGCTATCCGTTTTTTTAATAAGTGGATTCATATACTCCAAATATTCCGAATTTAATATGGAATCATTCATCATCATTTGATAAATGTTATGAAATACCGTAATTGTAGGACAATATCTCGTGTGTTTGGATTTCGAAATTGAATCAATTATTGGTTGCAGCTTAATGGTATCTAAATCAAACTGTAAAGGTTGTTGTACAATTTCTTCAGTATGTTCAATAGATTTGATTTGAGTGTTCAAATGATATGAAAATGGCACTTTTTGAGAGGGATGAGCAACAATGTCTAATTCAGAAATTTTGGCTTGTTCAATAACAGCATCAAAAATCTCTTTATCTAATCCGTAATACGTTTTAATGAAATCGTAACCTCTTTCTTTATATGAAATTACCTTGTCTTTAGCTTCACTCGGATTCAGTAGATTTAAATTATCATCACCAATGAATTCTGAACCTGTTAGTTTTGGTCCTGTCGTAAAAAACGATGGTGCAAAAATATTTTCTTCAACTACATCTTCTTTAATTCTTAAATGCATTGGCATACCCCAAAGATTTCTAACAGCTGTTACACCATTTGATAGGTAAAGCCCGAGTTCATACCTATCCCAAACATGCACGTGCATATCAATAAGACCTGGTGTTAGATACTTATTCTCCGCGTCAAAAATTTCAATGCCATTGACCTCAATAGTATCAGCAATCTTTTCAATAATTCCGTCTTTTATATACACCATTTTATCAACTAAAACAGTGTCTTGGTTCATTGGAATAACATTGACATTCTTAATAAGATAAGAATTATTAGATCCTGATTCATTTTTGTTAATCTTCAGATAATTTGTTCCTGATGAATCAATCCAAAGTGTAATGATTCCTATTAGCACGAGCAAACCGATGAGCGCGAAGACAAATTTTAAGATTCGTTTTACTATTTTCATTTGTATAAATTTAAACAATATATAGTTCAGCTAAATAGTGATGATTAGACCCCTATTTTATGGCCAAGCTCAACATATGTATGCGTTTTGGCCATTTTATTTAAAGGATAAATTCTATCTATAACTGGTTTAATTTTCTCTTGTTCAACTAAATTTTTTAACTTTAAAAAAATGTAATCTATTTGGTTAACTCATTTTTACTCCCTTCCTGTTGCTTCATTTCAAATGCTTTAGTTCTCTTTATCTGTTCTTCAAGATTCCATTCAAAATCAAATCTATTCTTTAGAAATATGGCAATAGAATCTAAACCAATAGCAGTTCTTCTCTTATCTATATTTTCTGGATCAAAAACTGGCCAAAGATTAAAACTTTTAGTTTCTGGATAGTATTTCATCTGTCCACCATAGATTTGTAAATCCCCTCGTTCAGTTGCAATTCTGTCTTCTGCTCTAACTAAAAAACGTGGTTCTAATTTTTTGTCTTTTACAGCCTGTCTCATCATTGGAAGGTATTGTATTCTAACTTCATTATCTGAATGTTGAATAACGTTACATAAAGTCCAATTCCCTCGTTCTCCAATCATATCTTTAGTTGGCCAACCATGTTTATCTAGAATAGTCTTTACTTTTTTCTCGTTAATGGCGTGATTTTTATCAATAATTGAATCTTGTACTTTCACTAAATTATGGTCAACGCCATAGATAGAAATTAGGGAATCTCTCGATCTAATTGGAAGCTGTTCAGTTGCCCAAATCTCGTCTATTTGTGCTATTAAGTTTTCTTCCTTTGCCTCTTTGATTTTAGTATTACACAAACTAAATACTATTAACACTAAAAGAGTCAATAAATAATACGTTTTTTTCATTTTCTTATACTTTTTAATTACTAGTTTCATTTATTGACTCGTATATTGTTTTCTTCTTTTTTTACAACCAGCTAAATCCTAATCCTACATTAAAGATTACTGCATCTCTATGCGCATCTCCATCTAAAGACGTGCGACCCAACACTAATTTAGATTGAACGTTAAGCGCAAAGTTGTTCTTTTTGTAAATTTCGTAACCTGTGCTTGCCATAACAGCACAACCAAAGTTCCAGTCGTCATTTACATCGTCTTTAATATCATACAGTGCTGGCGAATCTATGGCTAGACCAATACCTCCATGAATCCACCAACGATCTTTTACCCAATATTGTAGTGATGGAATAAAACCTCCAAAATTTCTGTCATTATCCTGAAATTCATAAATGTTTCCTGGCATAGCAGCAGTAATGGCGAGTTTTTCGTTTAACATGTAGCCAAATTTTAAATCTGGAAAAACGAAGGTTCCTTGAGATTTGTCGAACGTTTGAATGCCTGCACTATCTTCTACACTGATAAGACCTCCGCCTACCACGAATTCGAAGATGAATCCATCCCTTTGTGTTGTTTTTTCTGAATTTGTGTTTTGTGCATATGTTGTACTAGATACTAATGCAAAGGCAACACAAGCCATTCTTAATAAAATTTGTTTTTTGATTGTTTTCATTTTAATTGATTTCATAATTATTCGTTTTTTGATTGTTTTGATTAATGATTTTTATTTTTATGTATTAATTTAATGTTCTGATAATGGTCTTATCTATGAGTAGTAGCGTACTTTAGCACTCAACTTTGTAAGTACTCACCAAGCTGACACGAGCGCAGCGAACTGGCGCAAGCAAAATATGTGAGGATTTTCAGCAGTACACGAAAAAAGCAATTACTTAAAGTCATTGTTGAGTGCCGTTTTAATTTAATTTTACTTATCGCTAGGTCTTATGCCAAAAATTAGTAAATAACCTATCATCCAAAATTCTCCAATGGTTGCAGGTAGCGTAAGAAATTTATTGAAGCTAAAATCAATTTCTGTGTAGT
This sequence comes from Winogradskyella pulchriflava, assembly GCF_042434315.1. NCBI lineage: Bacteria > Pseudomonadati > Bacteroidota > Flavobacteriia > Flavobacteriales > Flavobacteriaceae > Winogradskyella > Winogradskyella pulchriflava. The sequence goes on from NZ_JBHLTQ010000005.1 coordinate 120,752, forward strand.
GTATAACTGTTGAAATTAGATAGCCTACACCACCCAATATAATAACCCTTCCTAACCAGACAGGCAACCTTTTAGATTTGATAACTATGTATCCCATTGGAAATAGCCATAACCCAAAAAATAGGCCACCAACACCCCAAGCATTCGAAATAATATTTTGAAAAACTTGAATCAGTAAAACCTTGTCTTCCATAGCACTTATATCAGAATTTGCAATACCTATTGCTGAGGCGATTGAAATTGCACTTATCAAAATGGCTAAAGCATTTACCATTCCCCATATACCTAGCGTCCAAGCTTCCCATTCATAATTATCTTTAAATAATTTGAAAAACCAAACTGCGGTAAGTGCCTGAGATACTACGATACCAAATTCTAGTAGCAACCTAATTCTTGCTGTAGCTTCAAATTCTACTAGATTTGTGAGCGTTTGTTCTGGATTACCAGACACAAATATTTGAGAATGAAAGACCAAAAACCCTAGAATTCCTGTAATAGCCATCATTAAATACCATAAGCCAGTTATTCTAGCGGTCTTAATTAAATTCTTCTGTTCTGTATTTGCATTCATAGATTATTTAATTTTATGATTTTCTTTGAGTGCCATATTCCAAAGCTGCTCCAATAGCAATTCCTAAAACAAACCACAATTGTATATTTGAGGTTAAATAACCTACTACAGTTCCTAGTATGATTCCTATGCCTAGTTTGACTCCTTTTTTAGTTTTTTTTGTTTTCATTTTTTCCATTGATTAAGTTTTTACTTATGATTTCAAAAGTAGCGTGGTAGACTGAATTTAAAGTTCTACTTTAAGAATCAGAACTAAGATTAAGAATTGAATATCCTTGGGTGGTTATATTTTACAGCTTATGGGTTGGTGTTAACTACATCTATTTATTTTAGCAACTACACAAAATGTAAACTTAATTAAGCTTAACTGCCGTTTGTCCATATAAGACAAATGAATTATAATCACTCGACTTTAAAAATTTAATATCTACTCCAGTGTTTGGGTTGATGAAGCTTATTTCATCGCCTTCAATTGAAATAAGATTATAAGCATCACCGTTTGGAAAGTGCAATGAAAGTTGTTTTGTTTCATCATTAAAACTTACAGAAAGATCAACCTGATTATTCCATTTATATTTCCCTGTAAGTTGTTTTAATAATGCAGTATCTGATTGATTTCGTTTAACAGATGTGCGTTTAAAGTGATTCCAATTGTACAATTGAGAAGCTGATAACAGCAATTCATTACCCAAAGCACCACCGTTATCGGAATTGATTAAATATACCAATCCTTTTCCTGTATTAAGGTCTATGGTCATGCCTGTACGATAACCAGCATTACCACCATAATGGGTAATTGCAAAACCATTTTCTGACTTTTCTACAATTAATCCATAAATATGTCCATCTCGCTCTTGATTGAGTATCGATTGAATTTCTTCTTTTGAAAAAACTAAACTTTTGCCTTGATAACCTTTATAAATTTCAATTAAAAATTTAGCCATATCATTAGCATTACTCCAAAGTCCCGCTGCTGCTTGTTCTGGATGGTTTCTCCAACCACCTTCTAAAACAACACCGTTTGACGTATAGCCTTTTGCAACTTTACTTGAATCTGATGGTTGCAATGGTTGTGTGAATTCAGAATTCTCCATACCAATAGGTTGAAGGATCCATTTGTTCATTATTGTAGAAAACTCTTCATTAAAAATATCCTGAAGTGCTACTTCAGCTAAGGTATAGCCACCACCCGAATACGCTAACATTTCATTAGGTGTTGAAATAACTTCTATTGCTGGTGAATTAACACCTTCACTACCATTTAAAACCTCAACATCACTTGGCATAACCTGGTCTTTAGCATAACCTTGATAGCCTCCTGAGGTAATACCAGAAGTATGCGAAAAGATATTTCGTAAGGTTACTGGATTTTCAGCCGTTTGCTTGCCTTGTGGTAATTTATAACTCTTTAGGTACTGTTCTATATTCTCATCTAAGTTTATTTCTCCTGCTGTATGCATACGCAAAGCAGCAAAAAAAGTTACGGGTTTCGATAAGGAAGCTGCTTGAAAAATGCTATTGTCATTTAAATTTTGACTTGAAAAACTTGGATTTTGATACATACTTGCCCATTCTATTTTACCATCATTAATAACGGCAAGCGAGAGAGCAGGTATTTTATAGTCGACCATTTTATTTGCTATAGTGCTAAAGTCCTCAGGTTCTTCCAAAAACTTCACTTTTCCAATGATTTGATTCTCTAATTGGACTTTACTTTTTAATGGCTTATCAGAATATGCAACGAGTTCTTCGTTATAAACAAAATCATCTTGTTTTTGCGTTAACTTAATAAAGTTTTTAACTTCAGGTGCGTATAGCCAAACCTCATCTACAACCGCATTATAACCTCTGGAATTTGTGATGTTACCATTGTAATGAATGGTGTACGCCATAAAAGTTCCTGCTCCTACCGTTTCTTCTTTATAGGATAATACTTCAGCGTTCATTTGCTGTTTTCCTGTTGTACCATCTTGACTTGTCCAATTTTCTTCATAAACCCACTTTTTTCCTTCTTTAAGTGGCCAATCGTACTTTGGCGTCTTACTTTCTTCAGGTTTTACCATTTCTGAAACAGGAATCGTATCCTTACCGATAGTTATATGCAACTCACCATTAACTTCTATTATTTCTCGAGTGTCTATCCCTTCAGATCTAACCTCTCCTTCCGTGGTTACGCCTTTATACTTCCATATCCAAGTTTCACCAATAGCATAATCGGCTAGTGTTGGTTGTTGGGTTATACCTGATTTAACTTTCTCATTACAGGCACTAAGTATAATTAAAGCAAATAGTAGAATAAATCGATTTTTCATTTTAATTGATGTCATAATAATTCGTTTATGATGGATGCACTTTTAAATTCAGCTGCAAATTTTCTATAAAATATAGATGTTTCTGAATCCAAATAACTGAACTGTTGATTTAAAATGATGAATTGTAGAATTTATATAAGTTCTTGATACTTATTAGTTTTCAATTCTACAGTATCATTTAATTTTTGATAAAATTAAGTAGAGTTCAGAATTAAAAAGTTCTATTTTAAGAATCAGAACTAACTATTGTTCTTAAGGTAAGTATTTGGTGTTATCCCTTCTATTTTTTTGAAAAATGTATTAAACACTGTTTTAGAATTAAAACCACTATCATAAGCAACAGCCATAATGGTTAAACCTTTATTTTCTTCAAAAAGCACCCTTTTTTTAAATTCCTTAACTCTAAAAGTATTCACATATTCAGAGAAGTTTTTTTGAAATCCTAGGTTTAATAATTGAGAGACGTAATTGGTTGGCAGTTCTAAATAAGATGCCAAATCTTTTAAGGACAGATCTGGATTTAAGTAAAGTTTATAATCCATCATAATCTGTTCAAGTTCTTTTGTGTACTTCTCTATTTCGTCTTTATTTAATAGTGCTTGCTTGTACTTTTTCTTTTGGTTGTAGTTGACGTTATCAGGAATGGCTTTTAGCATAATATCTTTAAACCCTTTGTGAGTTTTTAAAGGCTTAAGAATTGGTGATGGATTTAATACTAAAATTAATGGCAAATGATTATTGTATGCTTGCGTTATTAAATCTACCACCTTTTCATTATTACCTAATAACGCATTTACTAATATCAAAAATGTAAATGCCTTATCTACTAGCGCTGTTGTTAAATAGGTTTCTAATTCTTTTAATCCATCATTGCACTTTTCCGTTTCATTGAGCTTTGCATAACACATGGTTTCACCTCCTAATTTCGTAAGGTCTTTCACAGAAACTCCTTTAAGTGAACCGAAATATGACAAAGCTTCATTTGATTTGCCTGATAGTAATAAACAAATCCCAATGTAAATTGGTGGAAAGGGTAATTTAGGGTCTAGCTCCAAAGCTTTTTTTAAGAAAGGTATTGCTGTGGTGTATTCTTCTTTTAAGTAATATAAAAACCCTTTATAATGATGATTGATAGCAGCATACGGATCTAATTGTAATGCTTTTTCAAGGTAATTATGTGCTGCATCTAATTTTCCTTCCACTGTCAAAAAATTAGAAATGGTTAAGTAAATATCGTCTGCTTGTTGAATCTCCAAAGCCTTATGAGCATGTTCATATGCTTTCTTAAGATTCCAGTTTTGCCAGCATTCTATCAAAGCCAAATTCAATTGTGACCTTGATGAGTCTGGGTCCAGCTCTAATGCCTTTGACAAATAAGGCTGGGCCTTCCTGTAAGCTTCAAATGCAGGTAAAAGTCCCATGGTTCCCATATTAAAATAGGCAAGATTTATATCTAAATAGGGATTGGGAAAACTGGGTGATTTAAGTATTACGTCTTTTAAGATATCGATACCCTTAATTGAATTTTTATAATCCAACTTCATGATGTAATACCTCCCTTTCAGGTATTCTCTATAAATAGCTACAGGCACATCAATAGGTGCTACTAGCTTATCTTCTATCTCAATATGACCTACATGTTCACGTAATTTTTCAGCAATGAATAGACTAATTTCATCTTGAATTTCAAAAATGTTTTCTGGGTTCCTATCAAAGGTTTCTGACCAGAAATGAAAATCGTCAACAGTATCAATCATCTGCACTGTAATACGCATTTTCTTCTTTGAAGTTCTTACACTACCTTCAATAAAGGTAGCTACCTCAAGTTTCTCTCTTATTTCGTTTGCTGTTACTGACTTGTTTTTAAAATAAAATGAAGATGTACGGGAAGTAACAGAAAGCTGTTTAATTTTTGCTAAGGCGTTTATAATTTCTTCTGTCAATCCATCGCAGAAGTATTCGTTTTCAATATCACTACTCATATTGACAAAAGGAAGTACTGCTATAGATTTTTGATTGATCAAATTTTATTCTATAAAGACAAATTTAAAAATTAATAATGAATAGGTCTATCAACAATTCTATAGACAACAGAGAGACAGGTTTGGCAAGACGTATGTAATTATTTTCAATTCTATTTACCTAAGCAGAATTTATTATTCCCTTTATTTATAAAGCGTAAACTAATTTAAGGCACAAAAAAACCGTAATACATTGTAGAATTTGTATTGTATTTGGATAATCTTAAAATTTTTATAGCATCAATGAACTATTAATTACTCCATGTCATACACTGCAACCTAACGACATTCAAAATAGCCAATAAAACCATTTTTCAATTTATGAAATTATTCTAGTATTATGCGTTCTCTATAATAACAATCTCCATAGCAGTTAAGCATACACACAATAAACTTAAAACAAGCTCATAGCCTATCTGGTGCAACTATAAAAAATAAAAAAAAAGCAGTAAAATAACTTAAAAACTTCCCTTACTTCCCAATATAAAAGTAGTCATATCCAGCCTACTAAGTAGGATACAAATACAATTAAAGCAAGAGAAGTTAGTTAAATTACTGCATAATAGTAATTAGGGGATTACTATATATTATTTAAGAAGCACTTTCTGAGAAACGCTTTGCTTACCATTTTGTAAACCTACAACATAAACACCTGGGCTTAATTTAGTTGCATTTATTACGTTTCTATTCAAAGAAGCATCTAAGTCTTTTTGCAAAACTATTCTACCAAATAAATCATAAACAGCTGCTTGTGTGACATCTGCCAATACACCTTCTACCAATATAGTACTCTCAGATGGGTTACTGTAAATGCTTAAGGCATTATGAATATGGTCTTCTTCAGACAAAGTATTCGTTGTAAAATGCAATAAAAATCGTCCTGTGCCATTAATTGCAGTAGCTGTTGTAATTGTATAACTTGATGTATTCAGTAAAGTAGATGTACCAGTCAAATTATCTTCAATATATACGTCTATAGAATCTGGCAAATCAAAATCCTCTAAACTGAAAGTAATTTGTTCCCCTTGACTAACATCAACACCCAAAGGAATCGTTACATTATTACCAAAGTCAGTATTTAATGTTTGTATGGACATAGGCAAACCTGTATTATCTTGTACCAAATGGGAATATAATTTGAAGTTGGATACATCTCCTCCAAAAACAGCAGCATCATAACCTACGTCTAAACCGTTAGTAGCATTAGCATTAAAATAAATCGAAGTTGAAGAACTATTTACAGCTGAATGCATACGTAAATGAATATAATCGGTTGTCTCAGATGATCTTCCTTGAATAAAGTCATCAGCGTTACCCAACACTTGCATATCTGGTGTAAACTCCAGATTTGCTATCGGTAAATTAGATGACACAAAAAAACCTTGACCAGGTGCTATTAAAGTACTACCTGTTGCTAAATTTAAAACCGTCCACTTACCAGAACCAGATGTATCAGCACTATAACCATAAATTGCAGCTGTTGTATCACTTAGCAAACTCAAATTGGTGACTTCAGAAACAGAACCTATATGGTTCAAAAAAGCACCAACTTCAATATATGCAGGATATGGATTTCCTATCAGATTCCATTCAGAGAAATCGCCTGTTATATCATTTACTATCGTGCTAGTTACTATTCCAGTAGCAATAGTTCCCGTAAAAATTAGGGCTTCACCATTTCCTGTATTCGTTGCTACTCTATACCCTGTTCCAGATACCAACAATTCTATGCTGTCATCTTTATAGAGTACATAATCATCTGTACCTGCTTTTTCAAAAGGTCCAAAAAGATAGGTAGTCATTGGTTGAACACCATTATTAAAAATTAAACCTTCGTTGTAATTAGTATCACTGGTTAAAAATGAAGACCACGTTTGTCCAACTAATGGTGGTGCAATTAAGTCGTTACCATTAGATTGCGAATTGGTAAACCTATGATATTTGGCGGTACCTGTAACAGCTATAGTACCATTTACAATTAAACTCGCATAAGAATTAGATTCTGAATACATATGAATATCACCATTTACATTTAGCGTAGCGCCCAAAGGTATTTCCATACTTGCACCACTGTTAATGGTTAAATCGTTTATGGTTTTTACTCCTGTTATTGAAGGTAGATTAACCACTAATGGAATTGTTATTTCTGACGTGCCTGTTGGTATTCCATTTGGCGTCCAATTATTTAGATTATCCCAATCTGAAGATATTGAACCATTCCAAGTGTATTGTTCTCCTCCAGTACCGCCTTGAGCAAATGCACTAAAAATAACACCAATACATATGGCTATTGTTAATAGTATTAATCGAAAATTAAATTTTTTCATGATAAGTTGTTTAAGGCTTTTTTTATACATTTTTAATGAGGTGCATTTATGAATTCTATCAACTTATACTTTCAGTGTTACAAAAAAATGTATGTAACCTATAAGCTTAATAAAAGGGTTGTAATTGTTATCTAGCTTTATGAGTTCTTGTAAACACAAACCTTATGTCGTAGATTTCTGCAGGGTTATCACTCTCTATTTTAACGGTTCCTCCATTAGCTTCCCATGTATTCAATGTGTAAGCATTAATAGAACTCAAAAAATAATGTTCTACACCAACTCCTTTAGATGTAATAAAGTCTCTTGTATAGATTTCTCCTACTGGTGCTCCAATATCTATTGCTACAGTTATTTTGGTGGTTGTATTAGCAGTAGGTCTAATTTTAAACTCTATCACTATATTTAATCCATCCCCATCTCTTCCGATTATTTTAGAAGTGGCTGGGTCGTAAAACGTTGTTACATCTGTAGGTTTTTGGCTATCTCTAATGGTAGTTGCATCATTAGGCAAAGTAATCTTTGTATTAGTTGTTAATACTAAAGGACTTGCTGAAGTGTAAGTACCATCAACATAATCACCCCATCCTGTATAGTCATTGGCGCTATTTTCATCTACAAATTTCTTCCAATTGCCTCCATCGTAAAAATAAAAGGCGTTTTCGTCTGTATCATAAACTAATAGTCCGTTGGCAGGACTTGCTATTGCTGCTCTTTCTGCTGAAGTCATTCGTGGAGTTAACATGCCTTTTTCAGTTGAACTTACATCTAGCATTGCTGAATCATCTGGATCTGCACCTATACCAACTTGTGATAAGGCACTATAGTTAAATGTTACAAATAATACTAAGGTTAGTAGGGTTAATCTTCGGTTTAAAGTTTTCATAATTTATCGTTTAATAGTTAGGTACTTTTTTTGTTAATTTTGAGTTAGCTGTTTCTACTTGTATCAAGTAGATACCTTTATTTTTATTAAAAGGAATTTGCAGTCTATTCTGGTGGTTTAAGTTTGAGTTCAATTGTAAAATTTCTTGTCCTAAAACATTAAATATTTTAATAGTCTTAATCTCAAGCTGGTTATAGTTATGTATTATAAAATGTTTATTCCCATCAAAGAAGACATCGATGTTTTCAGAGGTTTCATCATTTACAGATAAAGTTTCCTGAGGTAAAAAAACAATTGAATATCTATTTAAATGATTACCTAATGGCAAATTAACATCGAAGCTAGAGTCACTTAAATTATGTGTAATATTTAATTCATTGTCTTTTAAGTAAACCGTATGCTGAAAGTTCTCAACACTATCTAGCATAATGTGATGAGTACCTGCACTAGAAATTAAAACCCCTAATGGAATTTCTAAACTTTCATTAAAAGTACTTAAACCTTGTATGGCGTATTTTTTCTCTTCATCATTTTCAATAACAAAAAACAATTCATTATCCCTATGCTCATTTAAAACAGCATCATAACCAATATTGTAATTTATATCTGCATTAGAATTTGGCATAAAACCTAGGAGTAGCTGTCTATGAAATCCTTCGGTATCTTCATATCCTATGCGGATGTATTGGTTTAAGGCTTCTTGTGCTTGTCTGCCTCCCAAAAAGCTTCCGGTAGAAAATAGTCTTTGGGCATTATTAAACGTAATATTACCACTACCATAAGCATCTACAAAAAAGCCTTGGCCTATTGGCACGTATTGTGTAGGTGCGGTAACACTACCTGAGGTTCCTATACCGCTAATCAATGGAGATGCTACAGATGGAGTAATTCCACCAGTGAGGTTACGTATCGCATAACCTCCCAAATACTCGGTTAATACATGCGACGTAGACCCTCCATCTACCCAAAAATATAAGGCATCTAAGAGTAACAAATTATCAGTAATAAATTGGTGAGCATCAATAGCTGATGGATATGGATTACCCAGTAAGGATTGTTGTCCTGTGGCTATTGGCATTAAGTATTCTCCATTATTTGGAGTACCAGAGTACACGTAGTTTTGTTCAGCTAAAAGAGAATTAGGACCTTTCATGGTATAACCCTCTCCTGGATTTAAATCACTGTTTTGGTCTAAGGCCACCCAATCAGTATATAAACCAGTGCCTTGCAAATATTTGTATAACCATTGCGTATTAATAGTTAATGCAGTAGTTACATTACCAAATCCATCTAATATAGAAGGTAAACCATCATAAGGAGATCCAGAGTTAAACAACATTTCCGTTTGTTGAAATGGGTTAATACTGGAATCTGTTCCATCAAATTTAGAGGCTATAAGTGAAAATGTTCCATTACGATTTACGGGTGATGACCAATAGTTAAATTTAAAACCAGACGCATAGCCTTGTTGGTCCACCAATAAATCGCCATTGCTAATAGTATTTAGATCAGTAGTAGAACTTTGGACTAACTGCGCATCTCCTACTAATCGAAAATCTCCATTTGTTAAGTGCAATCCATTATCTACTATTACGCCAAAATTATCAGCTACGGTAACACCTTTCGCATCAATTCCCGTAACATCAATCTCTAAATTATAAAACCGAATTTCATTAGAAGCACCAGAAATATTTAATACTGGATTATCAGAACTCTTAAAATAAGTCGTTCCAGATGTTGGTATAACGGTTGTACCATCGTTAGTAAAGCTATGATTTAAGTAAAGATTACCATGGCTTTCATGTGTACCGCTTGCTGTGTTAATGTAAGCCGCTTCAAAATAAACATCTGTAGAGGGTTTAATTTTTAGGATACCCTCATTCATAATTTGAGAGTAACCACAAATAAAGCTCGAAATAAATAAAATATTAAATAAGTAAAATTTGATTCTCATAAATAATAGGTTTAAAGGTTAGTAGTAGATTTGAAAGAGTGTAGATCTAATAAGATTTAACTCTGTTATTTTTAGAGTAATGGTGTTCTATTGAAAATGGTATGGATTCCCTTACTACATTGTGTAACCCTTCAACAGTTAATGGCTTGCTGATAAATCTTACACAAAGCTTTTCACTTTTAACCTTTATTACATCATGTATATCTGTTGAAGAGGACAGCATAAAAATTTTAATAGGCCTTTTTACAAAGTGCTCGAGTTTATTAAACTCTCGCAAAAATTGAAAACCATTCATCTCTGGCATGTTGATATCTAACAGAATCACATTAGGAAGAAATGCATCTTGGTATTTTTCTTTCTTTACAAAAATTTCTAAAAATTTAATCGCACTTTGAGCGCTTTGAAAGGTTCTAACACTATATTCGCTCGAAGATTTTTCTATGATTTTTTTACAAATAAATAGGTCAATTTTATTGTCATCAATCAGCATAAAGTTCAGTTTCATAAGTAGGTAAAAATTATTTAAGATTAGGTAATATTATTTCAAAGGAAGATCCTTTATGAATTTTACTTTTTACATGTATCTCTCCATTTAAATCATCCACAATACTTTTAACAACATACAGGCCTAATCCGTTACCAGCCTCATCAAGAACGTTTGCTCTAAAATATAAATCGAATATTTTTTGCAAGTTATCTTTACGTATACCAATGCCTTTGTCACTAATTGTTAGGATGGCTCTATCCTCTAATGTTTTTACGGATATTGTAATATGTGGTTTCTTTAATTTGGTAGACGGTTTAGAGTAAATAATCGCGTTGTGAATGACATTGTGAAAAATTGTATTTATTAACTCATTATTAGAATAAAACTCTGAGCTCGTATCAAGATGTTTTACTATGTCAATTTTTGTTAGATTACTTTTTAAAGACAGTAATTGCAAGACATCTTCAATAGTTTTCTGAAAATCAATTTTAGAAGTTTCGTCTTTGTTAACAGTAATCAATGACGCTTGCGTTAAACTCTCTGATAACGTTTTCCCTTTTTTAATTGTGGCACCGAGCAATTCCACTAGCTTTTCATTTTCGGTTGAAGTGTCTATTTCTAATAAATTTAATAAGCCTTCTGCTGTTGAAAATGGAGCTTTTAAGTCATGAGCAGAACGATATAAAAACAACTTTAAATCCTTTGTTTTTTGTTTTAGTTTATGCTCTAAAGTTTTTCGCTTAGATAGGTCTAGCATCATAGCACAATAAACCTTCTTACCTCTAAAAGTCAAACTACTTAGAGCAAGCTCTACAGGAAACTCTTTTTTGGTTTTACTTAAACAATATAATTCTATGAGTTCAACAGCTTGGTTGTTATCAATTTTTTCAGCTATTTCTAATAGATCATTTACACTTGTTCTTCTAGATTTTTTTGAAATTAAAACATTAAGCGGTTTTCCAAGTATTTCTGATTCTGTATATCCAAAAGCGACTTCTGCTCCTTTATTCCACTCCGTAATTCTGCCATTCTCGTCTGTTACTACTATAATACCTACGTTAACGGACTGATAAATTAACCTGCACTTTTTTTCGGCTTCTCTATTTTTATAAGTGGAATGGGTTTTAATTGTTTCCTGAACGGTAACCGTTAAAGAAGTGAAGCCTCCTAGTTCATTAAAAACTGGCGCAATCAATATGGAATAGTTACAGCGATTATTAGCCGAATCAACATCTGTAATTTCAAACTGATTAGAAATCTTTTCTGAAGCTACAAACTCAATATTAGTTTTTATTTGCTCTAAACATTCCAGACTAAAATAATCGTATATATAGGTGCCTATAAGTTCAGAAACCTCTTTACCATTATAACTTTTATTTACATTTAAAACTTTACCATGCTTAGAGGTTAAAAACACATGAAATGGCATAGCATTTAACAAGTTTTTGTCAACAAGATTAGCAGTTTTAAATTGGTCTTTTTGTTTATGAACATTGGTGATATCATTGTATATCCCTACATATTTAACACTATGATTTGTTTCATCTTGTATAGGGATTATTGTTGCGTCCAGATGCACGGTTTTACCACTTTCTAGTGTTTCAGATAATACACCATTCCATTGTTGCCTCATCTTAAGAGTTCTCCATAATTTTTTATAAAGAGTATCAGAATGTAAATGAGACTTCAATAATTTTTGAGGTTCACCAATTAGCCTATTGCTATTGGTTTCCATAATTTCGCAATAGGTATCACTTACACGTTCTAGACGACCAAAAGAATCCGATAAGGTATATATAGAGCTAGCCTTTACTAACTGCGATAAGGTGTCGTCTACACGTGATGATAAATAATATTTAATTGCTTCCATAAAAATCATTTTTTACAACCAAACAATACGCTTGGGCTGATTGGTACTCGTTAAATAACTGGTAAGGTGTATAATGATCAAACATACGCTTATAAGACATAATTAATAGTTTCATGCCTATAGAATCATAGACAAAAGATTCAGATAGTCTTAACACCTTAAGTAAGGTAGATTTAGCAAGGATTTTAACCGCTTCCTCAGTAAAAGTCCCTCGTGTTCCCCTCAAATCAATTAGAAATGGCACAGGTTTACCATTGCATAATTTTTCAATTGCATTTATATATAGTCTAGATATGAATTTGTCTAGCTTGTAATTGGGGTTTTTATTACTAAACTTACAATTAAGAATACCATTAGAATCTAACCAAAAACTCGTAGATCCTATCTTTATATAATTGTCTTTATTATTCATTCTTTTGATTTCTAAAAATTTCAATTTTGCATTATGATAGTTTAAGTCCAATCAGGTCAATTGCTAAACAAAAGATTATCATCGCTTTACCTTATGCCAATTCCAATGCCAAAAAAAATTTAAAGCACAAAAAAAAACACAAAACACTGTTAGACAGTGTTTTGTGTTTAATAAAAAAATTAAGCTAAAAATTAAAACGTCGGTATACCGTGATTTTTTACCGGTAAAATACAAGAGTCACGGAATACCGTCAATTTTATTTGGGTTTATGAATGCCTAGTTTAGACATTTTATCACGTAAAGTACTCGGTCTTAAACCTAGCAAATCAGAAGCACTATCTTTACCACTAATTTTCCATTTACAACTTTCAAGAACCTGAAGGATATGATTGCGCAAAACTGAATCTAGAGACATATCTTTTCCGGCAATAAGCTGCTTCGTTTTTTGATGGGTGGTTTCAAAACCTGGAATCACTAAGGTCTGGCTGGTTGATAATATAGAGGCACGCTCAATTAGATTTTCTAATTCTCTAACATTTCCTGGCCAGCTATAGGCTTTCAATTTACTCATGGCATCATCAGAGATATACTTTATATTTTTGTCGTAGGCCTTATTAAACTTATCTACAAAATGCTCAACCAATAAAGGAATATCATCTTTTCGATCTCGTAAGGCAGGTATATTTATAGGAAACACATTAAGTCTAAAGTATAAGTCTTCTCTAAATCGCTTTTTTTGTATTTCTTCTAAAAGATCTCTGTTTGTTGCGGCTATAACTCTTACATCTAACGTTTTAGACCCAACACCTCCTACAACTTCTATCTCACCTTCTTGTAAAAATCTTAAAATCTTAGGTTGCATATCTATAGGCAACTCACCTATTTCGTCTAAAAATAAAGTACCTCCATCTGCTAGTTCAAATTTCCCGATTTTATCACTAAAAGCGCCTGTAAATGAACCTTTTTTATGACCAAACAATTCGCTTTCAATTAATTCTCTGGGTATCGCAGAACAATTAACTTTAATTAAGGGCTTGTTGTTTCTTAAACTTGTATTATGAATAGCTCTAGCCAAAAGCTCTTTACCAGTGCCCGATTCTCCGAGTAATAAAACCGTAGCATTGGTTGAAGCTACTGTTTCAACTTCGGTTAGCACATTACTAAACGCTACGCTTCCATAAACCATTTCCTCGTAGTTAAAGACTAAGTCCAGCTCATTTCGTAAATAAATGTTTTCTTGTTCTAACTGTTCCCTTAGTTTATTTAACTCGTTATTGGCTTCTAGAAGTTTTGTATTGGCTTTTACAATTTTTTCATCCGTTATTTTTCGCTCATAACTTTCAACCATAGAAGACACAATGCTAGCTATTGAAGTTGCAAACTCTTGTTCATCTGCAGTCCAGCTCCTAGCTTGTTCACCAATATGCTCAAAACAAATGATGCCATAATAACCATCAGCACTATTGATGAGTACATCCATCAAGGATTTTATATTGTTGGGTTTAATGTAACTTTGAGCAAATTGTTTTAGTACAGGTTCTTTCTCAACATCATTAATAAGAATGGTTTTCTTTTCATCTAAAATCTTAAAGTATTCAGTAGTATTGATGTGCGTAATTATATGTCCGTTTTCAAATCTATTTTCGTCTAACAAAAACAGTTTCTTACATTCTAACTCGCTTCTATTTTCGTTAAACTTCCAAATACTTACTCTAGCAACATTTAATGTTTCAGCGGCATACTTTGTAACACTTTTAAATGATTTACTTGGATCTTCACCAACCATTGCGGCTAATTTTAGCATTACGTTTTTCTTTTGGGTAGACTTAACAGCCACCTCTTCTAATAATGCTTTCGACTTTTCTTCTTCTGATACATCTTTAATGGTAGCAAATATTGCAGCAACTTCACCTTTATCATCTCTTATATTACCAGCTAAAAATGAGGCCGTAAACTGTTCTCCATTTTTTCTAAAAAACTCTAACTGAAACGATGTTACCTCACCACTTGTAACTTTCTCTTTAATCTTTTGCATTTTTTCAAAATCTTCTGGTTTTGCAAAAGGATAAGGCAATTCTAGTCCTATAAGTTCATCTTCCGAATAGCCCAAAATATTACATAGTGAGTCATTCACCTTTATCACTTTCCCTAAACTATCTAGCATCAGCAAACCTTCTTGCATTGACATCACAAGATTTTCAGTGAAACGGGTAGCTGCTTTTAATTCAATTTCAGCATTTTTTCTATCTGTGATATCTTGGATGGTACCAAAAAAATTGGTGGGTTCTCCATGTTTATAAACAACCTCACCTAAACCATGAATCCATTTTAAGGTTTTAGTATCATTAGTAAATATCCTATATTCTAAATTAAATTTATCGCCAGTCGCAATACACTTGTCAATCATTTCCAAGCATTTTGAAACGTCTTCTGGATGCATTATTTTAGTCCATCCCTCCAGTGTTATTTCACTATCTAAATCGTAACCAGAGATTTCCTTAAACACTAACGATGTTTGGGATTTACCTGTTTTTAAATCCAGGTTATAGTTTCCAACCTTTGCTATTTTTTGGGCTTCTAATAAGGATTGTTCACTTTTTTGTAGCCTGATTTGAGATTGCTTTCGTTCGGTAATATCTTGGATGGTACCTATCATTTTTATAGGATTTGAATCATTATCAAAAACAAATTCCCCTATACCATGTACCCAAATTTCTTGTTTTGTATTGTGCTTTATTATCCTATACTCTTTGTCAAATCTCAATTTATTAGTAACGCACGCATGGAAATAAGCCAAGATTTCTTCTCTATCATCAATATGTACTAAATCACTCCAGTTATCAATCGTTTTATTAAAAGAGGCATCAATTCCAAAAATCTTTTCCAGCACAGTAGAGGCTGTCCATTCCATAGTATTCAAATCAACTGTATAGGAGCCTATATTCGCAACTATTTGAGATTGCCTTAAATTGTATTCGCTTTCTAGTAGTTGGGTTTCAAATTCTTTTAGTTGGGTTATATCTCTTATAATTCCAACAATAAATTTATTCCCATTAGAATCTATAAACCTATTCTTTTTTGTAGAAATGACTTGGGTTTTACGGCCTTTTACGGTAAGCTTCTCAATATTAATATTTTCAATACCTGTTTCAAGTACTTCTTTATCTATATTTAAAAAACTTATGCGTTCTTCAGGATCAACATCTTGTTCTAAGGTTTTTCCAATAATTTCATTTTTAGAATGATTAAAAACTTTACAAAAAGCATCATTCACAAAAATTAAGCGGCTTTTATCATCCTTAACAAATATTGGATCACCAATATTATTAATTATATTATCTAGATTTTTTTCACTTTCTATTAAGCGTTCCTCTATTTTCTTCCGATCCGTAATATCCGTAAAGTACAGCGTTAAACCAATAGAATGTGGATATACTCTGTTTTCAAACCAAAGATCTAAGGTCTCGTAGTAATCATTAAACTTTTGCGTCTCTTTAGTCTCTACAGCCTTATAACAAGCGTTATAAGTTGTTTTTCCAACCGCTTCCGGAAATTCAGTCCAAACGTGTTTGCCTAAAAGACTTTCAGGATCTCTTCCAATTAACTCACCTGCTCTTTTATTTATATAAGTATAGCACCAATCGTTATCAAACGATACTAAACCATCAGATATCAAATCTAAAGCAGTATCTAGTTGAGATTTTAACAGGTTTTCATCAATTAGGTCGAGATATCCCTTTTTGTAATTTAAAACTGAAAACAGGTCTTTATTAGGAAATGTTTTATGCTCTAACTCCTTCTTTTGAGCACTAATATCCTGTACTAAAATTAAATAAGCTAATGAAGCACCCTTATCGTTTTTAATAGTCGAGATAACCAAAAACACAGGAATACGACTATTGTCTTTACGAAGATATACAGCCTCAAAATCCAACTTTAACCTCTCGTCCAACATCTCATTATAAATCTGCTTATAATCGTTGTAAAACTCGGGAGGCCAAAATGGAAACGGAGCACTTAGTCCTAATAACTCATTTTGGGTATAACCAGTAATGTTACAAAAAACACTATTAGTAATTACTATATGACCCTTTGTGTCAATAATTACTAAGCCGTCTTTTATTGATTCTATGTAACTTTTTGTAAAACCGTTTATGTGCTGTAATTCTTCAAGTAATTTTTCTTTTTCGTTACACATTTAAAATATATTAGCCTTTAATATATTTTGTTAAGATAATAGCAATTATCCTATAGTTAAGATCAACATCTAAAGATTATAAATATCTAAATGAATCCCAGTAAAAATTTAGACGCAATCAAACTTTAAGATAATGCAAAAATAATAAATAGCTATAATTCAAACAGATAACTGTTAATATTTATCAAAATACTTATCAACAAAATATATAGAAACATCCTATCAAATAGTAGAAAATAGTCTATTAGTTAATTACCATGCAATAATATAATTGAAGAAAAAATAATTATTAACCATTAAATACATTCAATTAGTTAAATCCAAATACTTAAGAATTAAAAAATTAGAAGGATTTACTAAAATATTGTATCATTTCCCGATACAGAATTAATATTCCCTTTATTTATGAAGCCTAAACTAATTTGAGGTATAAACAAATTGAAAAAATCTGGAAGTTTTTTTGAGTTTATAAATAATGTTATAAGCCTAATATCACCTCCGAGGTTTTAATTACTCCCTGGCAAGCACTGTCGCCTAACCGCATTCAAATATTGCTAGTAAAGTTATAAATCATTCAATATAATGCTATTGCAAAACAAAAGCACGCTACTTTTATAATAGAAGAGCCTTTATTATCAAGGCTCTTCTATATTTGTTATTAATGATCATGACCTGAATGATCCTCATCCTTATTATCTACTGATTGATTCATGGCCATATCATGGTCATACTTGCAACATCCAGGCAAACCATCATAAGCTTCTAAATCACCATCAACTTTTTCAGTGTCGTAACCTGAAGCTGCTATGGCGTTGTGAATAGTTATAGCATCTGTTTTAGTACTATCAAAAGAAACATCAATTTTCTTTTTATCCACATTCCAATGAGCACTTGCCACACCTTCTACTCCCTTTGCTGCTTTTTCAATGGTACTCTTACACATGCCACAGTTGCCTCTTACTCCAAACGACAAATCAGTCATTGCGATTTCTTTTGATACTTCTGTAGTTGTTGGTTCTACTTCTTTTTTGGTTCCGTTTTTACAACTTGTTAAACCAATTGCAGCTATTATAGCTACACTTAAAATTACCTTCTTCATGGTTCTAAATTTTAATTATTATTTTATTTATTTTTATTCTATGACTTGTGTTACTTCTCCACAGGTTAACATGGCATCTCCAAAATAGGGATTGATTACTTTTTCTTCTTTACTCAACCAGTAAGCACCATTGTTATTATCTGCCATCGGACAAAATTCTACATACACTTTTTCCTTAACACCAAACAGTTGTACTGCATGTATTAAGTGTGATGATAAATGTTTGAAATGGTCTCTTTGTGTTTTTATATCAGAGGTTTCAGAAATAGATGTCGCAGTAGATTTGATGTCTCCTACTAAAGACATCCAATGGGTATGAGCTTTATTGTCTGATAATAATTTCATATCCACTTTACTTAAATTGTTTAATAAACTTGTGGCACTAGCTGAAGTGTTTTTTGAATCTTCTTTTACCAAAGCATTTTTCAAATGGATATAATCATTGTAAACAACTTTTAATTGTTTTTGAAATTTCTCCAATACTATCAATCTTTCGTTCATCTTTGTTTGGTCGCTTTCATTAATAGAAGTACTATTTTCCATTCCTAAGTGTCCTTCGTGACCAGTCAATACTTTGCCACCTTCTTTATTCATCATCGATTTTTTGCCTTGCAATTGTGCTGCCGCATCTACCGTAAATGTGCCGTTAGTCACGATTTCATTGCCAACAACTAAACCTTCCAAAACTTCGTATTCATCACCGATTTTATTACCTAAAACAATTTCACGCATTTCAAAAACTGGCTGATCTGGATTGGTTTTTAAATACACAACAGAACGCTCACCTGTCCAAAGTACAGCAGATGCTGGAATTGTTAATACCTCATCATTACTACTTGAAACTCGTTCAATATTGGCGGTTACAAACATTCCTGGTTTAAAAATGGTTTCTTTATTATTTAAAACCACACGTAAATCAACAGTACGAGTTTTGGTGTTTAAAATTGGATCTATAAAATCTACTTTTCCTTTAAACTGTTTATTAGGATAGGCATTGGTGATTATATCAACTTCTTGCCCTTTTTTGAATAGTTCAATTTGATTTTCATACACATCAAAATTTGCCCAAACCGTATTGAGATTTGCAATTTTAAGTAATGGTTGACCTTGTTTTATGTAATCGCCTTGTTCTACTAATTTTTCGGTAACAGTACCTGAAACGGTTGCATAAACTGGAAAGTTTTCTTTTACTTTTCCTGTTTCTTCAATCTGGTTGATTTGATTTTCAGAGAGTTTCCATAATTTCAATTTATTACGGACTGCTTTGTATAAAGCAGGTTGAGATTCTTTTAAAGAAGCTGCTGTGATTAATTCTTGTTGTGCTGCATAGAGTTCTGGCGAATAAATGGTTGCCAATAATTGACCTTTACGAACTTCTTCGCCTGTAAAACTCACATTCAAACGTTCAATTCTTCCAGCGAAATAACTTACCTGTACTGCATTGGCTTCTTCGTTTTCGGCAATTTTTCCTGAAAGTTTTATGATTCCATTTTCTACTAAACCATTACCAACCACCGTGGTTTGAATGTTTGCTAAAGCCATAGCATTAGTGGTTAATTTAAACTGATCTGCTGTTAAACCATCTGCTCCACTTTCGGCAGGAATTAAGTCCATCCCACAAATAGGACAATCGCCTGGTTCAGGCTGCATAATTTGTGGATGCATAGAGCAAGTCCACATTTGATTGGTTTGTTCAACTTCATTGTGATTATGGTCTGCTTCTTCTTTTGATGAACCACCGAAAAGCAACCAACCCAATAATAGACCAACTGCTAATAATCCTAAATAGATTAATATTTTATTTGTTTTCATTTTCTAATCGTTTTATCATTGCTTTCATTTCTTCTATTTCCTTGCGTTGTGCTTCAATAATATCTTCTGCCAGTTTTTTTACTTCTGGGTCTTTTATATCTGCTCTTTCACTTGTTAAAATAGCGATAGAATGATGCGGTATCATTGCTTTCATCCAAAGGACATCACCAATTATTGGTGATTGTGCTCTTACTAACCCCAAAGCCCCTATAAACAGAATAAAACTACCTGCAAGAATTGCTATGTTTTTCTTTCTATCATTATACATTTTTCGCATAAAAAACCACATTATTACTGCCATTGTTGAAATCCCTAAACACGTCATATAGAATCGTGTTAGACTAAACCATACGTGGTCTATGGAATAGGTGTTTAAATACATTGTGATGTACATTGCTACAAATGAGCAAGCCAACATTATAAAGAAGGTTTTGTAATTTCCTTTGTTTGAGTGTTCTTTTGAATTTTCCATATTTTTTGATTTTATAGTTAAACTTTTTACTTACTTAATTTTAATATCCTGAATGCACCTTGTATCACCAATCCAAATACAATGATTCCTATAATTAAATCTGGAATACCAGAATGCAGCCAATTGACTAAAACGCCTGCTGTAATTACGCCAAGATTTATTATAATATCGTTAGAGGTAAAAATCATACTGGCACGCATATGTGCTTCTTGACTTTTAGATTTTTGTAAGAGGTACAAGCAAATGCCATTTGCAATCAAAGCAAATACTGAAACTATAATCATTGTTGAAAATACAGGTAAAGCTTCATAGCCTAAAAATCTACGTATTACCTCAACGATTCCGATAATTGCAAGTGTTATCTGAAAATAGCCTGCATATTTTGCAATCCGTTTCTTTTTTAAAACTGTACCACCAACCGCTATTAAACTCAATCCGTAAACAAATGAATCTGCCAACATATCTAAACTATCAGCAACTAATCCCATTGATTTTGAAATAAGTCCTGTACTCATTTCGATAATAAAAAATGCAAAATTGATGATTAGAACTGTCCACAACAGTTTGGATTGACTCCTTGTAGATTCAGTAATAATTGTGTCTGTATCTTCTGAACTGATTAAACTTTCATTTAATTTTAATTCATTTAAGGCATTACCAATTTCATTTACATTTGAATTATGATATAGTGTTAAGATTCTTTCTTCTAAATTAAAATCAAGTTGTTTGATACCATCTATATCAGATAGCTTCATCTTAATTAGATTTTCTTCAGAAGGACAATCCATTTTTGATATTTTGAAAACTGTTTTCTGCATATAATTAAATGTTTTTTGTTCTTAATCGTAATGCGTTACCTATTACCGAAACCGAACTAAAACTCATTGCTAAAGCTGCTATCATTGGCGAGAGTAGTATTCCGAAGAATGGAAACAACACACCTGCTGCAATAGGCACACCTAAAGTGTTGTAGATAAGTGCAAAAAATAGGTTTTGCTTAATGTTCTTCATTACAGCATTACTTAAATTTTTTGCTTTTACAATACCGTGTAAATCGCCTTTTACGAGTGTTATCATAGCACTTTCTATCGCTACGTCTGTTCCAGTTCCCATAGCAATACCGACATCACTTTTAGCCAATGCTGGTGCATCGTTAATACCATCACCTGCCATAGCAACTACTTTTCCGTTTTCTTGTAATTTTTCTACTTCTTTGAGTTTGTCCTCTGGTAACATACTGGCTTTAAAATCTGCAAGATTTAGTTCTGATGCTACTGCTTGTGCTGTATCGTGATTATCACCTGTAAGCATTATAACATCAATCCCTTTATCTTGAAGTGCTTTAATGGCTTTAGCACTTGTTTCTTTTATCTTATCGCCTATAACTACATATCCAACGACGGTTTCATCTATTGACAAATAAGAAACTGTTTTACCCTGTTTTTGGTAAGATTTAGCTTCGTCTTTCATTGTCGATGTAACATCTGCTTTAGCATATTCCATCATTTTAGGATTACCTAATGTTACTTTTTTATCTTTTATTGTCGCTTCAACACCTTTTCCTGTGACTGCACTAAAATCTTCGGACTTTAAAATTTCTGTGTTGTGTTCTTTGCCATATTTAACTGTCGCTTCTGCCAAAGGATGTTCGCTATTGGTATTTAATGAAACGATGTATTGTAACACTTCTTTTTCGCTTAAAGCATCATTAAAAGCTCCAACGGTTTCAACTGTTGGTTTTCCTTCGGTAATTGTTCCTGTCTTGTCAACGATAAGCGTATTTACCTTATCCATTTTTTCAAGAGCTTCAGCATTTTTAATCAATACACCATTTTGAGCACCTTTACCCACACCAACCATTACAGACATTGGTGTTGCTAAACCTAAAGCACAAGGACAAGCAATGATTAGTACTGCAATTGCATTGACAAACGCATACACATAAACTGGTTCTGGTCCCCAAATAGACCATACAATAAATGTGATAATAGAAATAAGAACTACAACTGGCACAAAATAGCCTGAAACTTTATCTGCTAAATTTTGAATAGGTGCACGACTTCTACTGGCATCATTAACCATATGAATGATTTGTGATAATAAAGTGTCACTTCCTACCTTTTCTGCTTTCATTAAAAAGGATTGATTCCCATTAATGGTTCCGCTACTTACTTTATCTTCTTGAGATTTGTTTACAGGAATGGGTTCACCTGTAATCATAGATTCGTCAATGGTTGTTTCACCTTCGGTTATCATACCATCTACAGGAATTTTATCTCCTGGTTTTACTTTTAGAATATCATTAAGTTCTATCTCGTCAATACTGACTTCAACTTCTTCACCATCTACTATTTTTATGGCCTTATTAGGTGCTAATTTCAACAGTTCTTTTACTGCCGAATTGGTTTTACTATGGGCACGAGCTTCTAACAACTGACCTAAAAGCACTAACGTTAAAATCACAGTTGCTGCTTCAAAATAGACGTGAACTGCGCCTGATTCAGTTTTAAATTGTTCAGGAAATACATCTGGAAACAACATCCCAAATACACTAAATAACCAAGCCACACCTGCACCGATTCCAATAAGTGTAAACATATTGAGATTCCACGTTTTTATGCTTCTATAAGCACGCTCAAAGAACATCCACGTAGCGTAAAAGACAACTGGAATGGATAAAACAAACTGAATCCAGTTCCAATATTTCTGTTCCATTATATCGTACAACGGATTGTTATTGAGCATTTCGCTCATAGCCATTAAGAAAATGGGCAAGGTAAATGCTGTGGCAATCCAAAATTTCTTTAATAGCTTTTTATACGTTTTTTCTTCTGCTGAACTATCTGCTTCCATTGGCACTAAATCCATCCCACAAATAGGACACGAACCTGCTTCTTCTTTTACAATTTCTGGATGCATCGGACACGTCCATTGTTCCTTTGAAGTTGCTGATAGATTTTGTTCTTCCACCAAATCCATTCCGCAA
Source organism: Winogradskyella pulchriflava (assembly GCF_042434315.1). NCBI lineage: Bacteria > Pseudomonadati > Bacteroidota > Flavobacteriia > Flavobacteriales > Flavobacteriaceae > Winogradskyella > Winogradskyella pulchriflava. The sequence goes on from NZ_JBHLTQ010000005.1 coordinate 144,156, forward strand.
ACAGGACAATCGCCTGGTTTATCATAAGTTTTATCGCCTTCGCAATGCATAGGACAATAAAATGTGCCTGTGCCTTTCCCTTTTTGTTGCTTTTCCTTTTTACCTTTGGTATGATGATGATGATGTTCACCTTGATTATGGATAGTGTATCTATCACTATCTTTTTTTAAGGCTTCTTGAAATGTTTCTATAGGTATGTGTGATTCCATTTCTATGGTAGCTTCTGCCTTTTCTAAATCGACTGTTGCTTTTGAAACACCTTCTACTTTAGAGAGCGTTTCTTCTACGTGTGTTCTACAACCATTACAGGTCATTCCGTGTATATGATATGTATGTTTCATTTTTAAATATTTTAGAATTATTAGTCTAAATTACAATAACTTACCTTATAATATTATTCTAATTCTGGCTAATTTTTATACAATTTCATCCAAGGATTTTCTGTCTCCATATTGTAAGTTTTTATAATCTGTCATTGACATTCCAGTAACTTGTTTAAACTGTTTCGATAGATGACTACTGTTTTTATAGTTAAGGTTATAGGCTATTTCTGAAAAATTAAGCTGATTCAATTGAATATACTCTTTAGCTTTTTCTATTTTCAGGTTGATAAAATACTTTTCAAGTGTTATCCCTTCTGATTTACTAAACGTTTTACTCAATGTAGAATAACTTTTGCCTATTTCACTCTCAAGTTTACCAAGAATTTCATCTGTTTCATTTTTTTCAATATGCTGAATAAGATTAATTTTAATTTTTTCAATCAATGCCTTTGTAGGATCCTTAATCACTTCAAATCCTAAAGCATTCAACTGTGTTTCTAGCCGAACATAATCATCACTAGACTGTTCTTTAACAACAATTTTACCCAATTGTATAGATTCCACTTCAAAACCTTCATCATCCAACAAATTTATAATCGTCATTTTACAGCGATTACAGACCATATTTTTTATATGAAGAATATGATTCATTGTTTATTGATTCAATTTTTTAAATGAAGTATGTGAATGAATAATCTTCCAATCTCCATCAATTTTTTTTTAAAATTGAAGTTGCTACGCCTTTACTTTCAATGGTTCGTTCTTTTGTTCCTTTAGCTTCATCTGCCTTTAAAACTATCGTATACAAATAATTTTCAGTTGTATATGCATAGGGCAAACTTACATTTACATCAATCTGATAATCTGAAAATGTAAAACTTTTAAAATGACCAAGTTCTGGACCTAAATGACCATCTATATAATCTTTATAAGTTCCTTCTACTTTACCTTGCTCAAAAACGGTGGCATCTTGCGTAAAGAGTTGAAAAGTGCCTTCGGTTGTTAAGTTTTGAATGGCATTTTTATAAGATTTCATAATTTTCAACACTTCCTCTTTTTCATTTGTGGTGTCAACAACGACCTCTTTTTAAGTTTCGATAGTTGTATCTTGTTGTTTACTTTCTTTACAACTCACAATTAAAATCGTGAATAATAAGACAAATATGGGTGGTTTCATAATCGAATATTTTGATGTTTGACTTTTAATTATTTAAATTTTCTTTTAAATCTGACATATACTCTATGAGTAATTTCTTTTCGCTTTCAGACAATTTTGCATCTCTGTGTATTAACGTGTAAGAATCTAAAGGCATTTTATTGCCTTCTATTTGTTTTATAATTGAACGCAACTTGCTTGTTTTTCTTCGAATTGTTAATGAACCCCATTCACTAAAATTTAATTCTTTTTTGCCATCTTTAATATGTTCTTCTAAAAACCAAGCAACTGGTTGTATTTTATTATACCAAGGATATTTAGTGTTGTTACTATGGCAATCATAACAAGATACTTGCAACTTATTTTTTATATTATTTGGCACATTATTTACCAACATAAAATCGGTTACTGGTACAATATCAGTGTGGTTACTTTCTGTGGGAATAAATTGTATTCCCATAAAAGCGACCAATAAAATCAGCAATATGATTTTAACAGTTTTCATTTAGTTAATTTCTCTTTGTACTTTTCCGCACTTCAGCATTTTACTACCATAATAAGGGTTACGTACTTCTTTATTCATACTTAACCAAGCACTTCCTTTTTCATACATTGGGCAATATTGCTCATATAATTTATTAGAAGCACCTGTTATCGCAACCATATCTATAATATCTTTACTTAAAACCTTAAAGTGTTCTCTTTGGTGTGCTATTGGGCTTTTGGATATATGCTCTGCGTGTTCTTTGGCATCCAAAATAATATCCTTTAATTCTAATTTTTGAGCATCCGTATATTTAGAAACATCTAAATTTTCTAAACTTTTTTCTAATGAAGCACCTATTTTTTTTGCCTTTGCTTCATCATCTACAACTAAAGCATCTTTTAGATTAAAATAATCTTTAAGTATAATTTCGGCATTCCCGTCTTGATTGCTATTCATTGCCATTTCTTTTTTATCACTATCGTGATGACCATCGCTATTGTCGTGATTCATTTCTGTATTATGACCTTCATCGTTGTTATGTTCTTTTTTTGCGTCTTTACAAGACATTGCTGTTAGGCTTATAAAAGCCATTACCATAATTGTTGTTACTAATTTTACTTTTTTCATTTTGACTTACTTTTAAGATTAATATTTGTTTATATAAAATTGTTATGTATTATTAGAATCGAACTAATAGTCCGCCTCCCCAGCCATATTTATTATTGTAATTCCCTTGAATTGAAAAATTTCGAGATAAGATGTACGATGCTCCAATTAACCATTGAGTTTCACCTTCATAAGAATTGTTGTTTTCTAAATCATTGACCCATCCAAAATCCGCTCTATACTCGTATTCTCCTTCGAGAAAAATTCTAGGAAAAATCAATAGTTCTCTGTCCAAACGTATTCTTGGGCGCAGTTGATGGTCCATACTCACATCCACATTAAATCTGTAAGGCGTGAAATATTTAACTCCAACTAATCCTACAGTATTAAATGTATCATAAGAATTTGGTGTAGAAGTTTCAGTATTTACACCTGCATACACACGTACCCAATCATTGAGATATCTGTTATAATTTACTTCTATCTCGGCATTTTGGTTATAATCAAACTCGGCACGTAGTCCAAATTCGTTACGAATGTTGCTTGACATCAATAAAAGTTCATTAAAGTTTGAACCTACACGTGCAGCTCCCCAAGAGTAATAATGGTCAGTTTCATCAATTAGTTTTTGAACTGGATAAGGTTTCATCCTTTCATCGCGTGGTGTATCATAGCTAAATACTCTTGCCATACCACCCATCATATGATATAACACGTGACAATGAAAGAACCAATCACCATATTCTTCGTTATAAAATTCGATGACCACTTTTTGCATAGGTGGTACATTGACGGTATGTTTTAATGGGGAACGTTCGCCATTTTCATTGATGACCCTAAAGTAATGTCCGTGTAAGTGCATTGGATGATGCATCATTGTTAGGTTATTCAAAGTAATTCTAGTAACCTCTCCACCTTTAATTTTAATTTTGTCTGTTTCCGAAAGTGGTATGCCATTCAAACTCCAAACATAACGTTGCATATTACCTGTTAGATTAAGTAAAAGGTCGGTTACAGGTATGTCTGCCTTATAAGTCGTGTTTTCTTTTGCCTTTAAAAAATCATAATTGAAATAGGTTTTACGTGTGTCATAATTAAATGAAGTGGTGTCCTTTTGCATCATCTTATGATTCATTGGCATCACATCCTTTTTCATTTCCATATTCATTTCATTCTCCATCTGTCCATCTTTCATATCCATATTCATCTTCATCCCATATTTCTGCATTAGGACTTCTGGTGTGTTACTGTTTTTATTTCCTACTAAAGCAGGTGCACCCATCTTCATATCCATTTTTGCCATTTGCTTCATCATAGCTACTTTATCTGGTCTGTCTATAACTGTTGCTGGATACAGTTTTCCGCTACCTAAACGAATGGACATATTACCAGAACCATCTTGTGCTGTTGCGGTAATTTCCAATGTGCCTTCTGGAATGGTTACAACCACATCATAGGTTTCGGCAATTACAAAAAGAAATCGGTTTTTATATTTTGGTGTTACATCCACACCATCACTCGCTACAATCATCGGGTTACCACCACCAAAATCCATCCAATAATAAGATGAAGCAGATGCATTAATAAAACGTAGTCGTACTTTTTCACCTGTTTTAAACTCTGGATATTCTGCAACTTTTTTACCATTGGCTAAAAACGCAGGATAGTAGATATCTGCAATATCTGCACCTTCCATTCTATCGCGCCAAAATTTGAATTGTGCGCCTAATGCATCTTCTTTTATAACTCTGCTTAATGGTACCGCTGTTCCTTTTTTAACCTGATACCACTCATTTCCTCGTTTAAGGTTTCGCAGTACATTTATTGGTTTTTCATTTGTCCAATCGGAAAGGACTACGACTAAATCCTTATCATAGTCCAAGGTCTTTTCTTTAGGATGAATGACTATTGAGCCATAAACTCCTTTTTGCTCTTGCAACATCGTGTGGGAATGATACCAATATGTGCCAGATTGGTTTATAGGTATTCTATATTGAAATGTAGTGTTTGGTTTTATAGGTGGCGTAGTTAAATAAGGTACACCATCATAAAAATTAGGAAGTATTAAACCGTGCCAATGTACAGAGGTTTCTTCATCCATTTTATTAGTTACGTTAATAATAGCGAGGTCACCTTCATTAAATTCTAATGTAGGACCTGGAATTCCACCATTAATTGTCATTCCTTTGGCGGTTACACCTGAAAGAGTTATTTCATTTTCTTCTATAGTAAGGTTATACTCTTGTATGTTTCGGCCTTCTTCTTTTCTATCTTCACCATTTGTACCAACTTGGGCAAATGCCATTGAAGTTAGAAACAAGAGAAATATTGTGTTAAATGTTTTCATTGTTTACTGAATTAAATAATTAATGATTGTACTTTGCACATAGTAGGTCTTCACAGATTCTATTTGGTTCATTTGAAACTTTAGCTGCAACTCTTGAATATCTAAAACATCATTAAAATCTATCGTTCCTGTTTCGTAGCTTTTGATTAAAATATCTTCTGCATCTTTAGCTTGCTTTAAGTTTTTTGTTTGAGTAGCATAACTTATTCTTGCAGAAATGCGTTCGTTATTTGCTTTGTCTAAAAGCGTTTCCAATGCATTTAAACGTTCCTGTTTTTGAGCAGTAATTTCCTGCTGTTGCAAATCATTTTGTTTGGTTTGGGATTTATATTTCTTATTGAAAATTGGGATAGATACCGAAACCATTGGCATTACAATATCCTTTCCGTTATCGCTGAAATCCATATTTGGTCTTTCAGCAACATTGATGTAATCTAATCCGAAACCAATCATTGGACTACTTTCTTTTTGATTCAATAATTCTGATTGCTCTATGGATTGATAGAGTTTATCATATTTTAGTAATTCAGGATGTACCGATAGATTTTCAGTATTGATTTCAAAATCTTCAATCGGAATTGTTAAGCTATCTACCACAGTAACTACAACATCATTTTTCCTATTCAAAAGGTTATTAAAATTAGTTCGTTCTGCTAAAAACTGTTGTTGCAACACGTCTTTTAATTGCTGTAAATCGTTTTGTCGCATTTGCAAACGCAATACATCTACTGCTGACGCATTACCAACCTCTACTGAAGTCAACGCCATAGTTTCATAGGTTTTTAATAGTTGGATATTTTGAGCTAATACGTCTTGTTTGGCTTTATTGGCGTATAAATTATAATAGGATTGTGATACCGAAGCCATTAGTTTTCGCTTTGCGATGACAATGTCTTCGTATTTAGCATCTGCCACTGAACTCACGTAATTTTCTCTCGAAGTAATAGTCCCAAACCACGGTAACATTTGTTTAGCAGATACTTTAAAGCGTTGTGCACCTGTTCGTGTTTCTGGCTCACTCACAAAATAACCAACACCAAATTCGGTATTAGGAATGGTGTTGACCTCGTTTACCTTTTCGGAAGCTCTTTTGTATTGTAACTCAAACTTTTGAATTTCTGGATTGTTTGTTAAGGCTTCATCGATAAGTATTTCTAATTGTTGAGCGTTCGCAAAAAGACTCAAGAAACAAGAGCCAAGAGCCAAGACGATTTTTATTTGTATTGATTTATATTTCATTTTGATGTTCTTTTAAGTTGAACTTCTGCTTTCCAGCTATACAATACTGGTACAACAAACAAAGTGATTAAGGCTATAAGCATTCCACCAAAACTTGGTATTGCCATAGGTATCATTATATCGCTTCCTCGACCTGTAGAGGTTAATACTGGTAATAATGCTAAAATGGTCGTTGCTGTTGTCATTAAACAGGGTCTGATACGTTTTTCTCCTGCTTCCACAACTGACGCTCTAATTTCCTTTTTATTCTCTGGTGAATTTCTATCGAATGTTTGCGTTAAATAGGTTGCCATTACAACACCATCATCGGTTGCAATACCGAAAAGTGCAATAAAGCCTACCCAAACAGCCACACTTAAATTAATTGGGTGCATCTGGAATAAATCACGCAGGTTTTCCCCAAAGAAATTGAAGTTTAAAAACCAATCTTGACCGTAGAGCCAAATCATTAAAAAACCACCTGCAAAAGCTACTGCAATCCCTGTAAAAACCATTAAGGATGTACCGACTGAACGGAATTGGAAATACAGAATTAAAAAAATGATGGCTAATGCTAAAGGCACTACAACGGATAAGGTTTTTTCAGCTCTTAACTGATTTTCATAGCTTCCTGTAAATTGATAGTTAATACCTTTTGGCACTACCAATTCACCATTATTTATTTTTTCTTGAATTAAGGCTTGGGCATTTTCTACCACATTAACTTCTGCATAACCATCTAGTTTATCAAACAACACGTAACCCACTAAAAAGGTATCTTCACTTTTAATCACTTGTGGACCTTGCTCATAACGAATGGTTGCCAATTCGCTTAAAGGTACAGGACTACCTTTTTCAACAGGCACGTAAATTTGTTGTAAGTCGGTTGGGTTTGCTCGTAATTCTCTTGGATAACGTACACGAACACCATAACGCTCACGACCCTCAACGGTTTGGGTTAATGACATACCACCAACAGCTACTTTTAATACGTTTTGCACCTCTTCAATACTTACACCGTAACGTGCAATTTTTTCTCGGTCAATATCGATAAGTAAATACGGTTTACCTACAATACGGTCTGCAAAAACGGCTTCATCCTTTACACCTTCAGCTTCTTTTAAAATGGTTTCTAACTGCATTCCAAACGCTTCAATTTCTTTTAAATCTTGTCCTTTTATTTTGATTCCCATTGGTGCACGCATACCTGTTTGTAGCATTACCAATCGAGTTTCAATAGGTTGTAATTTTGGTGCTGATGTGACACCTGGTAATTTGGTAACTTTTACAATTTCGTTCCAAATATCGTCTGGTGATTGTATTTCTGGTCGCCAATTACGGTAGAACTCGCCATCATCGTCTGGAATGAGTTGTTCTTTTGCTTTAAGAGATTGCCACGCTTCACGCTGTTCCGCTCGCAATGACATTCCGTTTTTTAACACATATTCACCATCATCATTGACTTTATAGCGTTGGCGTACTCCGTTTTCATTCAGCATATATTCTGGTTTATACTGAATGATATTTTCATACATCGACAAAGGTGCTGGGTCTAACGCTGATTCTGTTCTACCTGCTTTACCAACTACGGTTTCAATCTCTGGAATACTGGCTACTGCCATATCCAATTGCTGTAAAACACGTTTATTTTCTTCCACGCCAGAATGAGGCATCGAGGTTGGCATTAGTAGAAATGAGCCTTCATTTAATGAGGGCATAAACTCTTTGCCTGTATTTTTCATAATGAAAAAACCTGCAATTACAATAGCCGTTGGTACAGATAAAAACAATAACTTATTATCTAAACACCACCTTAAAATACGTGTGTAGTATTTTATAAATAATGAGAAAACACCTAATAAACCAAAGCAAATAACACTCACAAAAATGAGATTCCAAAAAATGCTTTTATCAACGCCTAATGGTCTCCAATATTCGGCTAACAAGAATACAATAGCTGATACCGAAATAATGATATTGATAAGATTAGCTTGCTTGTCTGTTATCTTACTTTGAAGATTGAGAAATGCTGTAATCCCAAACGCAATTAAAATTAATCCTAACCAATATCCATAGACTATGGCTACGATTCCCAATGCTATTAAAACACCATTTAAAACATATTTAAAAGTGTTTTTGATGTTTTTCTTTCTGAATAAAAATGCAGCAAACGGTGGAATTAAAAACAACGCTACTATTATAGAAGTTGTTAATGCAAAAGTCTTTGTGAAGGCTAATGGTCTGAATAGTTTTCCTTCCGCTCCAATCATTGTAAATACAGGAATGAAACTGATAATAGTTGTCATAACTGCGGTTACGATTGCACCAGACACTTCAGCTGTTGCGTTATAGACTACTGTGTTTATGGGTAACTTTTTATGAGATTCCTCGTCGCTCGTTCCTTGCTCTGTCGGAATGACATTTTCGTTTTCATCCAAATGCCTTATAATGTTTTCTGATAGTATGACACCTACGTCGACCATTGTACCAATAGCAATAGCAATACCTGATAATGCCACAATATTAGCATCAACACCAAAGAGTTTCATCGCAATAAACACCATTAAAACCGCTACTGGTAAAAGTCCAGAAATTAGTATGGAAGCTCGAAGATTAAATACCATAATGATAATTACCAGGATGGTAATTAAGATTTCTAAAGTCAATGCTTCATTGAGTGTACCTAAAGTTTCTTGTATCAGTTCTGTTCTGTCATAAAATGGGACTATTGTTACTTGGGAAGTTCTACCATCCGCCAATACTTTTGAAGGTAATCCTGCACTTAATTCATTAATCTTCTCTTTCACATTATTGATAACTTCCATTGGGTTTGCGCCATAACGAGCCACCACAACAGCACCAACAACCTCTGCACCTTCTTTATCTAATAAACCACGTCTTGTTGCAGGACCTAATGAAACTTTACCAATATCCTTTATCCTAATTGAAGTATAATCTTCTGAAGTGACTACTGCATTTTCGATGTCTGAAATGGATTTCACATAACCCAAACCACGCACTAAATATTCGGCTTGGTTAATTTCCAAAGTCTGTGCACCAATATCCTTATTACTTTCCTTAACCGCTTTTACAACGTGATGCAATCCAATATTATACTGACGCATTAGTTCTGGATTTACGTCCACTTGATACTCCTGAACATAGCCACCAATAGAAGCAACCTCTGAAACACCACTTGCAGAAGATAGAGCATATTTTACATAGTAATCCTGAATACTGCGTAACTCTTGCAAATCCCAACCACCAGTTACATTTCCGTTTTCGTCACGACCTTCTAAAGTGTACCAAAATATTTGTCCTAATCCTGTTGCATCTGGACCCAAAGCAGGATTAACACCTTCGGGCAATAAACCACTTGGTAAGGAATTAAGTTTTTCGAGAATACGACTTCTACTCCAGTAAAATTCTATATCCTCTTCAAAAATGATATAGATACTTGAAAAGCCAAACATAGAGGAACTACGAATGGTTTTTACTCCAGGAATACCCAATAATGATGTGGTTAATGGATAGGTAATTTGGTCTTCTATATCTTGTGGCGAACGTCCATCCCATTTGGTAAAAACGATTTGTTGGTTTTCGCCTATATCTGGTATGGCATCTACAGCAACTGGATTACTTGGTAAGAAACCAGTATCCCTATTGAAAGGTGCATTAACCGTTCCCCATCCTACAAAAAGGACGAGTAGCAGAACTGCTACGAGTTTGTTTTCTATTAAAAATTTGATGCTTTTATTGAGCATTGGCTTTGATTATTAAATAGTTAGACATTGGTTTGATACCTAATAAACTTCAAAATAATCGATTGAATTAGTTTCTATTTCCTTTATATTTCAATATAAAATAGAACCGTAACTTTGGCTATGCTTATATTTCCTATTTCATCTAAAGAAAATATAATTCAAATTCACTATCAATCATTTTAAAATTCATTCGGTATTAAGAAAACACCGAATACAGCGAATTATCCTTACGACATAAAGCCATAGGATAAAAAAGTCCATTGTTTAAAAATCAAATTAAGTATGTTTCGTCAATCTTGTAGAGTTGCCTTATGACGAGTGGCGGTTTATATTCTTCGTAAGTAGAAACGTTATTTTCTAAACCTTCAAAAAGGTTACTATAAGTGTAAACAAATGAAGCTATAAATACTTGTTGTTCAAATGTGATTTTGTCAACTTGCAATTGTAATTCGTCTTGACCTTCAATTGATAATTGTTCATCATCACAACAATTTTTCTTGGTAATAGAACATCCTTCGGTTGAAGGCTTTTCCATTTCCATTCCGCACCCTTTGGCCTTATGAAATATGGCAGTTTCTACTAAAGTATCTCCGCAATAATGCATATTCACAGTAAATGACATTGTAGAGCATAACACTACAAAAGCCATTGCTAAAGACATTATTTTATGGAATACTTGTTTCATACGGATTACGAAGTTACAAAATTTTAACAACTATTAGTTTTGTTTAACACAAGTTTAGTGCTTAACACTACCCTCTACAATAGCAATCTCCGCATCGCTTAAGCCATACAATGCATACACCATTTGGTCAATTTCCTTTTCGGTTTACATAATCGATAGGTATACATAAGTGAAATAACTTAATAAACTATTTCAAATAAAATTATGCTCTTTCCTTATTAACTTTTAAATAATTTGAAAAACGCATATTGTAACCTATAGAGGTATATAAAGTATTTTATAGTTTTACAGAATTAAAATAGAGTAACGGTGTTTTACCTGCATGGAATGTTCAAGTGGATTGAAAATAATGTTTAGAACCAAATATTGGTTGGAATTTTAATATAAAAAATCTAAGTCATTATCAAAAGTCAGAACTATTATGCGTTAACAAGCAGCTAATAACACTCATTTTTTTGAAATTAAAAACTAAAATTTAAACTACCATTCTTCACAAAGAATTTTATTACATTTATACCCAAATATGGCAAAATTTATACAACATCTTATAGACGAAATAATTGACCAATATATGTACGCTGACGATACGAAGCGTCCGTGGATTATTGGCTTTAGTGGTGGAAAAGATTCTACTGTAATGCTTCAACTTGTTTGGGAAGCTATTTCACAAATCAAAGAATTAACAGGAATTGTCAAACGTGATGTTTATGTGGTTTGCAATGATACAATGGTAGAAAACCCTGTTATCACAGAGTATGTCTACAGAGTATTAGACAAAATTGAAATCGCTGCAAGAGACCAAGGAATACCAATTTATGTTATTAAAACAATTCCAAGGTTAGAAGACTCATTTTGGGTTAACCTTATTGGACGTGGATATCCTGCACCAAATAATGCATTCCGTTGGTGTACAGAACGACTTAAGATTCGACCAACTTCAAGATTTATTTTAGAACAAGTTGATGAATTTGGCGAAGCAGTAATTTTAATAGGAACGAGGTCTGCTGAAAGTGCGCAACGTGCGAAATCAATGAAAAAGCACGCTATTAAAGGTAAACGACTGACAAAACATCCAACACAGGCAAATACTTTTATGTACGCACCAATACGTAATCTGTCATTAGAAGAAGTTTGGTACGTTATAAACACTATGCCATCACCTTGGAAAGCTAACAACTCTGAACTTTTTCAAATATACTCAGACGCAAGTGCTGACGACTACGAATGTCCTACAGTTGTCACCAATAAAGAACATAAATCTTGTGGTCAAAGTAGGTTTGGATGTTGGGTTTGTACTGTTGTAAAAAAAGACAAGTCGATGAGTGCCTTGATTGAAAATGGACTTACTTGGCTACAACCACTACTTGAATTTAGAAATCAACTCTATGATGAGCGAAACATCAAAGAGAATAGAATGCCACAACGTAGAAATGGAACAGAAGCCGTCAATGGAATGGGGCCTTATACACCAAAATACAGAGCATCAATTTTGGAACGTGTTCTAATTGCTCAAAAAGAAATTCAAATTGACAAACCACATGTAGAATTGATTACAAACCAAGAATTGGTTGCAATTCAAACTATTTGGTATAGAGATTTGATATTCAATTATAAAGTTTCTGAAATTTACCATAAAGCGTACAAAACAAATATCAATATGGAAGAACAAAATAAAAAGCAAGAAAAGGAATTGGAATTACTTAAAAAATCTTGCGAAAAAAATCCAGAAGATTTTGAACTCATTCAAGAGTTGTTAATGCTTCAAAAAAACAAAGCCTTGTTAAATAAAAAGCGAGGTCTTAAAAGCGATATTGAAAATAAAATTGAGGAATACCTAAAGAAAGAAGAATAAATGTACATTAAAGAAATTGAACTCAATAATTTCAGAATATATAAAGGAAAAAATAAAATTGACCTTTCCCCAGAATCTGATAAAAACATTGCACTTGTTAGTGGTAAAAATGGTTTTGGCAAAACTACTTTTCTTATGTCTTTGGTTTGGTGTTTGTATGGGAAACAAATGCAAAATGTTGACGAACTTTACCTAAAAGAAATTTCTGACAAAGGAGGATACGGAAAATACATTGGCAACAGTTTAAATAGATTAGCAAAAGTTGAAGGAGAAAGTAAATTTTCAGTTTCCGTAACATTTAATGATGTCAAAATTCAAGAAATTCCGTGCAAAGAAATTAAAATAACCCGTTCGTTTGACACCATAACAAGCACAAGTGATAAAGTTGAAGTATTAGTTGACGGTTTTGAAAATGAATTAATTCTTGACCTCACAACTGATGGACAACAAGGAGAAGAAATTTTTATTCGTGATTACATTCTTCCTATTGAAATTGCGAAATTTTTCTTCTTTGACGCAGAAAAAATTGTTGCATTAGCTGAAATAAATTCGCCTGAACAAAGACGATTATTAAGTAAGGCATACACAGAGGTTTTGGGTATCAAAAAATATGAAGATTTAAAAGAACAATTAGAAAATATTCAAGACGATTATCGAAAAAAATCTGCTAAGCCTCAAGAAAAAACAGAACTAAATCAAATTATCACAGATATTCAAAATGCAGATATTGAGATTGAAAGTATTGAAAAAGAAGTCGAACAACTTGATGAGGAAAAAATAGAAAAAGCAAACGCTTCTAACGATATCCAACGAAAATTAATTACCGAAGGTAACAAAATGACTTTGGAGCAGCTCAATAAACTTAAAGAGGAAGAAACTGTTTTAAATCAAACTATGAACAGTTTACAAGATGAACTTAAAGAGTTGTTTGACTTAATTCCGTTTGGTTTGGCTGGAGAAACTTTAATGGAAGTTTCAACACAACTTGCTAATGAAAAAGATTTTCGTGATTCTAAATTTATTCAAGAAGATGTTGACCAAAAAACAAAACTCATCCTTGATGATTTAGAGGAAAAGAAAAAATCATTTCCTACTGTAATTCCAACTGACATTCGTCATTTTTATGAAAAACAGATTAGTTTTTTAGTAAAAAAACACTTCTTTTCTGACACACCAGAATTACCAAATAATTTTAAAACGTTACACGATTTTTCAGATACAGAAACAAACGAATTTAATTCGTTAATAAATAATTTAAAACATTCGTTTAAAAACTCATTCACAAGTTTGAATGATGAATATTTACGTACAAAAAATTCTATTGATAGTATTCGCCGAAAAATACGAGATGCAGAAAAAGATGCGGAAGATGAGCATATTGCTATTTTAAGAGCCGAAAAGGAAAAGTTAGATTCAAGAATACTAACAATCGAACTTGAAATTCGTGATTTAAAAGAAAAAATAGGAACTTTCAAAAACGATAAAAAAACTTTAAAACAACGACAGGAAGAATTAAGGAAAAAGATTGATAATTCCAGAAAATATTCAGAAAAAGATGCTAAAGCACAGGATATAATCAATAAGCTAAAAATATTTATAAAATCATTCAAAGAAGAAAAGAAAAAATCGCTTGAACAGAATATTTTAAATGAGCTTAACATTCTACTACATAAAAAAGATTTTATTAAAAATGTTAGTGTTGATATTAATCAAGCTGGAGATGATGTAGATATTAGCCTTTATAATAATCGAAAAGAAAAAATAGACAAAGGCTCGTTATCAATGGGAGAACGTCAAATGTATGCTTCTGCATTATTAAAAGCTCTTGTAGATGAGTCTGACATTGAATTTCCAGTATTCATTGATTCGCCAATGCAAAAATTTGATGCAGACCACGCACAAAATGTTATTAAAGAATTTTATCCTAACGTTTCAAAGCAAGTAGTACTTTTTCCTTTGCTTCACAAAGAGTTAACAGTTGCAGAATTTAATCTATTAAAACCAAAAATTAGTAAAGCATACTTAATTCATAATTTTAGTACAGATGCTTCTAAATTCGTTGAAGCCACAACCGATAATTTATTAACAAAATACAACGAACTCGATGCAAATTAATATAAGGACTTCAGCAGATAACCAAGATATTGTTCGTAGCCTTACAAGTAAACTACCAACAGGAACGAAAGAAAATGTAATTGCTCGAATTGCTCTGGGATATTCATTACAAACAGGAAAAAAATTTACTTCAAACGATTTTAATTTATACGATTCTAAAGGAAAAGAATATAAAGATCATATTCTTTTTGATGCAAAACATCGTGACTTTTACATCGCAAGTATTTGCCAATATTATGGCATCTATAAAACTGATGATAATATTCCAAAATATGTTAAATTACATATTGACCACGGTTTAGAATTAATGGACAATCTCTTTTCAAATAGTAAAAACTATACTTTTTTTGATTTTCTAGTTGGACATTTAGACAAAGGAATTTCAATGTTAAACAGTGTTGAAGTCAATCTTGACGCTGTAAGAAACAACAATCAAAATATTGAAAAAACATTTTTCAAAGAGCCAATTAATTTAAATATTGGTTCTACAATTGAAAATGAAGAACCAATTACTCTTCAATTTAATAATACAGAGGTTTACAACAACTCTCATATAGCAGTTGCAGGAGCTTCAGGAACAGGAAAAACACAATTTGCTCTTGAACTTTTAAATCAAATAAGTAAAGAATCTAATCATCACGTCAGCTTTATCTATTTAGATTTTAAAGGTCTAAAAGATGATGATTTAAAATATTATCAACCTTTCTTTGACAAAACAAAAGCAACTTTTGTAGATGTTCCAAGTACATCATTTCCAGTCAATCCATTATCATTTATTGACAGTATAAATGAAACAGACAAACAAATGGGAATTGACAAATTTGTGGATATTGTATGTAAATATTCTAATCTTGGACCGAAACAACGTGGAGAATTACGAGAAGCTGTATTGGAAAGTTTTCACGATAAGAAACCTGGCGAGTATCCAACAATGCCAGAAATTAATGATAAGCTTTTAGATGTTGTTGGAGATAAAAGAGACACGCTTACAGAAATCATAGATGAATTAAGTCGCTATAATATATTTTCAGAAGAAAAGAAAGGTAAATCCTTTTTGAACGAAAATGTTTATTTGTCATTATCTGGAGATTTATCCAATTCAGTTCGATTCACTTCATTATTCTTAATCATAAATTACATATACAACACGTTTATGAATATGGAAAGTACACCAACTGAAAATGGTTATCGTGGAATGCGATATGTACTTTTAATTGACGAAGCACACGTTATTTTTAAAGAGAAAAAATATCAAGAAATACTTGATAAAATTTTAAGAGAAATACGCTCTAAAGGTGTTGCAGTAGTTTTAGTTTCACAAGGTATTGCGGAATTTAATCAACCAGGATTTGATTTTTCAAGTAATTGTGAAATGTCATTTCTACTAAATATCAAAGATAAAACTAATTCAAAATCGATAAATAAATTTTTAGGTTTTAGCGATAAAGAGGGTATTACAGCTGCTCGTAGTTTAGAAAAAATTGAATCTGGACAAGCAATTTCTAACATTAAAGAATTTGATAAGGCAAAATTGTTTAAATTGTCACAATTCTGGGAACGAAATAAGTAAATAACATTGAAATGGAAGAAAACAAAAAATATGAATTTGAGGAAATACATATTGACAAACTCAAATTGGACGATGAGAATCCAAGGCTTCCTAAATCATTAAGAGACAGTAAACCATCGCAAGAAGAATTAATTGAGTTTATGTTGCTTGATGCATCTTTAATTGAATTGATGCTGGCAATAGGCGAAAACGGGTATTTTCCTGGAGAACAATTACTTGTTACACCAACCGAAGATGGAAATTATAAGGTAATAGAAGGTAACAGAAGACTTTCATCTGTTAAATTACTAAACAATCCGAATTTAGCTACAGTACAAAAAGCTAAAGTTAATAAGGTTATAGAAGAAACAACTGAAAGACCAGAAAATATTCCTTGCCTAATTTTTCCATCAGATGCAGAAATTCACAGATACCTTGGATTTAGACATATAACTGGAATTAAAGAATGGAGACTACTTGAAAAGGCACGTTATTTAAACAATTTGAGAGAATCCTTGTTTAGTACTATTGATATCCATAATACTTCACGTGAAATTGCCAAAATGATTGGAAGTAGAATGGATTATGTTAGAAGAATTTTAGTTGGTTATGAGGTTTATAAAATAATTGAGGATGAAAAATTCTTTCAAATACGGGATTTAAACGATACTACTTTTTATTTTAATTACATAGTTGATAGTTTAAGTAGAGCTCATATTAGAGCATTTATTGGTATTAATTTTCAAGCTGAAAAGCCAAGTGAAAATCTTTCTGAAAATAATCTAAAAAAATGGACTAAATGGTTATATGAAAAAAACGACCAAAACAAAACTCGTCTAATTGGGAATAGTTCAGATTTAAACGACTTAAATTCAATCCTTGCACCTGAACATAATGACGCTCTAATTGCATTTGATGAGAAAGGATATTCTCTTGAAAGAGCAAAAGAATTAACTGGAGTTCAAGATATAGTCTTTCGTGATTTTATCGCAAATGCACATAACTATTTAGAAAAAGCAGATGCGATGATTTTAAAAGTAAAAAACATATATCCTGATTTAGATACTGATTTGAGAAATATCAAAATACTTTCCACTAAAATTGGTAGCACAGCTAAAGAAATGGAAGACTATGAAGGATAAAATTGAACACTTTTTTTCAAATTTTTCATTAACTCTATCTGAAAAATACCCATTTGATTCAAAATCGTATTTATACGCTGATTATTTTGAATTAGTTGCTTTGTTTAATAAAGGTAGCTTCATTACTGTTGGAGATATGCTTGATAGATTAAATGATGAAGGAATATTAAACCAAAGTACGGATGTTTCTGATCAGGCAGAGCAAAATGATGATGAAGAGTTTTTTGTTAGAGGTATATTTGAGATTTTAAATCAACGTCAAGATTTATTTGGAAATGATTATCCATTTAAATATTTAAAGGAAACAATCATAATAAATGATGGTTTAAACAATAAACAAAGAACATATATTTTTTTACTTATTTCTTCTAACCTTAATCTTTTTTCTGATTTTCAAGCTAACTTAACTAATGAATTTGAACTCTTATCTCTTGAAGCATTAAAAAATTATCTACCAACATTTGCTATAACCAAGTCCTTCGGTAAAAACAATGATTTTAAGGGATATACATTTGATAAAATTCAACAACTTGCCAAAATAATGAATTTGGAGCCAGACGAGTTCTATTTGAATACCATTTCAAAAAAAGGAACTCAAGATTTAGGATTGGATATTGCTGGATGGATTCCATTTTTTGATAATGTAGGCAACTATATTTCCGTTTTTGGTCAATGTGCTTGTGGTAAAAATTGGACGAGTAAACTAAACGAAACAAGACGATACAATAACTTTTTGAAAGTTTATCATTCAAACATAAAACACTCGATTTTTATACCATATGCTTTAATAAATAATAATAATAATTCGTTCTTTGAACATCACGAATTTGGAACAGACATTCTCGTTTTTGAAAGAAAAAGAGTATTATCATTAATTAAAAATGAAGAAGTTTTTGAAAATTTTGAATCTGCATTATTAGTGGATAGCTGTTTGGAGTTTGTTGAAAATATTGTCTAACAATAATTGAATTTCCAACACTAAAAGCCATACACATTTGAGTTTAAAAACAGATCATAACACCAACCAAAACCTTAAAAACATTCCAAAACCGAAATCCCAACACTGTCCTTAGCATTTAACCCATACAAAGCACCATCTACGTCTTGGTAAAACCGTACACCAAGCACACAAAGTAGCCTGCCTAAGCCGCTAGGCAAAGTATCAGGCACCAAACTCACAGTAGATGCTGCATAATTACGGTCTATAACCAATGGCGGTGCCAAATGCAATTGCCAATCCAAGTTTTCAAAATCAAAATCCAACACACCATAGGTCAGGGCAATATGGGTAGCACCTTCCACAAAACCCACCTGTGCTATATCAAAATCTGTAATGGTCAGAGTATAGGTTGTGCTGTCAATAGCAAATGCAAAAGGTAAAACCTGCCGTACCTGGCAAGCTGGCGTATAGTTAAAGTGCTGTACCAACGTAAGCCCATCCGCATGGGCAATACCTTGGGCAACGCGGCGTTCAACGCGTTTATTAGTAGTATCCAAATCCTTTAGGCGTGTAAACAAACCCATCAATCGGCTATGAAAATGCGTAAACGTGTAGCCCTTATAAAAAGCTTGTAAGCCAGCCCTAAACGCTTTATTAACACCAGAGCAATGCCCAAACTCACTGGCATTTTCGCGTACACGCTGCATGCTCGCCTTGGTCTTTATAGCCTTGCCATTAAACCCACCACCCGCTTTTCGTGCAATCGGTTTACCGTTCAAGTAATAAAAATTAATACCGCCTATCGTCCCAACCAAGGGAATAATGCCTTTCTGTTCTGCCATACCCTAAAAATTTAGTTAAACACCTACAATACAGCAATATACAAAATTTTTAAAAATAGGTTATAGCGTGGTTACAGCATACTTATAATAGACTTAAAACAAGCTTATAGCCTATCTAATGCAACGTAGTACCATATTAAAACAGTAAAATAACTTAAGGACTGTCCTTACTTCCCGATACAGAATTAATTTTTCCTTTATTTATAACACATAAACTAATTTGAGGTACAAATAAATTTAAAAATCTGGAAGATTTTTTGAGCTCAAGGATACGTAATAAATATTAAGTCACCACTAAACTTTTAATCACTCCATGTCATACGTTGCAACCTAACCGCATTCAAAATAGCCAATAAAGCCACTCCTACATCTGCAAATACAGCTTCCCACATTGTAGCTAAACCACCTGCTCCTAATATTAGAACAATCACTTTTACACCGAATGCTAAAATGATGTTTTGCCATACAATCTTACGAGTTGAACGACTAATTTTAATGGCTTTTACCACTTTTGATGGTTGGTCTGTTTGAATAATTACATCTGCTGTTTCAATAGCGACATCACTTCCTAATCCACCCATAGCAATTCCTACATCACTTGCTGCTAAAACTGGCGCATCATTAATACCATCGCCTATAAAAGCAATCTTATTATCAGGATTTTGCTTTAAAATTTCAACTTCATTTAGTTTGTCTTCAGGTAATAATCCGCCTTTAGCTTGCTTAATATTTAATTCTCTTGCTACTTGTTGGGTAATGGAATCTTTATCACCAGAAAGCATCATAATATTTTCAATTCCTACTTTTTGTAAATTGATTATTGTTTCTTTTGCATCGTCTTTCAATTCATCCGCAATAACTACATAACCAGCAAATTTTCCATTGATAGTGACTAAAACAATTGATTCTACGATATTTTCCGTTTCGTTTGGTACTTCAATATTGTTCGCTATCATCAACGCTTTGTTTCCAACCAAAACTGTTTTACCATTCACGATACCTTTTAAACCTTTACCTGCGATTTCTGAAACTTCGCTGGCTTCATAATCCGAACCTTCAGCTTTATATTCCAAAATAGCTTTTGCTATTGGATGTGTGGATTGTTCCTCCATTGCCATTAGGTATTTCATAAATTCTGTTTCATCCCAATCAATAGCTTTAACTTCCTTGATTTTGAAAACACCTTTAGTAACAGTTCCTGTTTTGTCCATCACTAATGTATTTATCTTGGTCATTGCATCTAAAAATGAAGCACCTTTGAATAATATTCCATTTTTTGAAGCTGCTCCTAATCCACCAAAATAACCTAACGGAATGGATATTACCAAAGCACAAGGACAAGAAATTACAAGAAAAATCAAGGCACGATACAACCAATCTCTAAAGACATAATCATCTACAAAAAAATACGGCAGCAACGTAACACCTATTGCTAAAAACACAACTATTGGTGTATAAATACGTGCAAATTTTCTAATGAATAATTCTGTTTTAGATTTGCGAGCTGTTGCGTTCTGTACCATATCCAAAATTCTTGCTATGGAACTATCTTTAAATTCTTTGGTGGTTTCAATTTCAATTACTCCATCCAAATTAATGCTCCCTGCAAATACTTTTTCGCCTTTTACAATCGTATCAGGTTTGCTTTCGCCTGTTAATGCTGCTGTGTTGAATGAACCTTTGTCGGAAAGTAGAATACCATCTAATGGTATCTTTTCACCAACTCGGACTTGCACTTTTTCACCAATTTCAACCGTTTCTGGACTTACAGATATATAATCATTGTTTCGATATACCAGAGCTTCATTTGGTCGTACATCAAGCAAAGCTTTTATATTTCCCTTTGCTCTGTTTACTGCTGCATTTTGGAATAATTCACCAACTGCGTAAAATAACATTACTGCAACACCTTCAGGATATTCGCCAATAATAAAGGCTCCAATAGTGGCTATAGACATTAAAAAAAACTCTGTAAACACATCTCCTTTTTTGATGCTTTCCCAACCCTCTTTTACTACAGGAAATCCAACAGGTACATAAGCAATGCCATACCAAGCAATACGAATCCAATCTTTGAAAAAAGCAACATCAAAATAGTCTAACCCAATACCAATAATTAGCATTGAAAAACTTATAATTGCTGGTACATAGGCTTTAATATTACTTGAGTTGCCACTATGATTATGACCATCATCGTTACTATGTTGCTCTTCTGAATTTGGTTTTAAATCTCTTAAATTGACTTTCTTTTTTTTCATTTTGAATTGAATAAATTTTTAATATCATTAGGTATAGGCATAGATTTTAATGGTGGTACGTTTGCACCGCCTGTGTTACCAAGTGGAACGTGGTCAATAAATGATTTCCAACCACCAACAAGTAACCTAATAATTTGACCGAGTACTTCTTTAGTATCTTTTTGCATAAATCCAAACTTTAGCATTAACCAATGTGAATAGGTATGTTCTATTGGGTAAGATTGCCCTATGATATGACTGCGTTCTAAATGATACCAAGCATTACTATACTGCTTATTTTCTAAACAGAAACTATATCGTTTTAATTCTTCGTTATAAGCCAGTTTAAGAGGTTTAGGTATTTTAGTATTAAACTTCATATCCACTAATTTTTCATAAAAATAATCTAATAGTAAGTGCAATGGAAGTGCATTTGTTATCTACTACACTTATCACAAATACCTTTTACAACCAAGTTTACATTTTCCGAAACAAAGCCATCAGGCACTTTAATTTGTGGGATTTTATGTTCTGTTAAACAAACAGTTTCATTACAGTTGTTACAATGAAAATGTAAATGCAAATCGGTTTCAATTTCGCAATTACAACCTTTTTCACACAAAGCATATTTAGTAATTCCTGTACCATCATCTATTTGATGCACAATATCCTTTTCCTCGAATGTTTTAATAGTTCTGTACAATGTAGTTCTATCTGCTTTTTCAAAAGCATTTTCTATATCACTTAATGTTACTGCTACTTGTTTCTCTGCAAGAAACTTATAAATCAATAAACGCATTGCCGTAACACGTATATCTTTTGACTCTAATAATTGTTCTATTGTTTGCATAATTAATGTTCGTGTTCTGCTTCTCCTTTTTTCATTTCGGCTATTAAATAATACGCATTGTTATAAGCGAATTTTGTGGTTTTATTTTGTTCTTCAGTAAATTGAACAGCTACCCAATTGCCATCTTTTGCTCCTAAAAGCACTTCAATAGGTTTAAAACTCCAATCTTCATTTTCTTTTTCTGCCGAAAACACGAAAAATCTATCGCCTTCTTTTACAATGGCACTTTCGGGCAACGCCATAGTTTCCGTATTTTCTGTTTGGATTTTCCCTTGAATATACATTCCTGGTATAAGATTTCCTTTTTTATTTTCAATTTCTGCGTGTACGTGCACTGCTTTAGGATTGTCTTCGAAAGTTTTACTTACCGAATAAATTTCAGCTGTTAATTCTTCATCTTGCATTGTTTGTATATTAAAGCTTACTTTTTGACCTTTCTTAACTTTATACACATCTTTTTCAAACACCATTAAGTCGGCGTGAACGTGATGTGTATTTACTATTTCAAAAAGTTCGGTTTGTGGTTCAACATACTGTCCTGTTTTTACTTCTACCTTTTGCACATAGCCTTCAATAGGACTGCGTAATGAAATACTTTGAGCAATTGTTCCATTTTGTACTGATGACGTATTTATGTTTAATAGTTTCAACTGCGCTTCCAATCCATTTACCATTGCTTTAGAGGCATCATATTCGGCTTCGGCCTTTTGAAAATTTGCACCAGAACCAACTCCTGCATCATATAATTTTTGCTGACGCTCAAAGTTCTTCTTTAAAAAATTACTATTGCTAAAAGCATTCAAATAATCGGTTTGCATTTGAATAATATTTGGATGTGAAAGATATGCCACAACTTGACCTTTATTCACTTTGTCTCCTTCAATCACTTTTATGGATAATACATTTGCACCAACTACAGAAGTTATTGCTGCTTCACTTTGTGGTGGTACTTCCAATGTGCCATTTGCTTCTACATAGCCACTCATATTACGCAATGCAATTGTGTCTATCTTCATTTTTAAGGCTTCAAACTGTTGTTGTGAAAGCATCACTTCTTCGCCTTCGCTATGGTCATCGTTTTCTTCAATCTTTTGTTCTTCGTTATGGGAATGACCATCACCTTCTTTATGGCTTTCTTTATTTCCGCAAGCAACAACTAAAAATGAAACTGTTAGTAGTGCTAAAATTATATATCGTGTGTTTTTCATTGTCTTATTGATTAAAATATTGTAGTTGAAATGTGCTTTCTAAATAATTTATTAATGCTTCTTGAGCTTGTAATTCAGATTGAATAGCTTCTTTTATAAGTTGTGTAAACGCTGTGTAATCAATCTCTCCTTCTTTATAAGCAAACAAAGCACCAGTTTTTTGTTCTTTAATAAGTGGTAATACTTCATCCTTATAGAACAGCCAAGATGTTTTCCATTTTTGGTGATTTTCTTTGGCTTGATTAAATTTAGATTGCACTTCCTTTTGCTTGAACTGCATATTTGATTCGGCAATTTGTCTATCAATTTTGGCTGTTCTAACTTGTGCTTTTGTTGAACCAGATAAAAACGGTATGGAAATACCAGCTTGATAAGTATAAAATCCTGAATTTCCGTTTACTTTTTGCAAACCACCTTGCAGGTTTAACTTTGGTAAATTTTCAGCTTTGGCAGCTTTAAAGTTTGCTTCTGCCTCTGCGAGTTGAAGTTGAGAAACAGTATATAAAGGGTGTGCTTCTATACTAAAGGATTCTACATTTATTTCGCTCTCTATATCAATTTCATCTGAAACCGTGAAAAAATCATCTGAAACCAACCAAAGGTTTAGCTGTTGTAATGCAATAGCATATTCACTTTTTGATTGCATTAATTTATTCTGAATCTGTAAAGCTTGATTTTTGGCTGCTGAATATTCTAATTTAGAAATGGCTTCGACTTCATAATTTAAAGCAACTGCTTTTTCAAAGTTGGTATAGATGGAATCTAACTCTTTGTATAAATTATAATTCCTTTTACTCTGTAAAGCATTTGCCCACGCTTTCTTTACTTCCAGTTCTAAATCTAATTCTGAAAGCTGAAACGCTTTTTGAGCTAACTGAATGCGTTGCTCCAGTAATTTTCTCTTTGGTGCTATACCAAATACATCAATATTTGATTGACCAACTCCAATAGTGGTGTAAATACCATTTCCGTTATTGATTTCTTCACCTCCCGTAAAAATTTGGGTAGTACCAAAATCGAAAGCAGTTCCTTTTAATTGTTGTTGCTTATCAATTTCGAGTTGTTGTTGTTTTAAACTTGGATAGTTTTCTTTAGCCAATTTTACAGCTTCTTGCATCGAAATAATTGGTAACGAATCATTTATTTTTTGCGCATTTCCTGTTATTGGCAACAAAAACAAAAAAGCCACCATAGCAGTAACTGTAATTACCTTTTTGTTAGCCCTAAAATTGAATGATTTGTTTTCTACCCAATGATATAATATAGGTAAAACGAATAATGTTAATAGTGTAGAGGTTAACAAACCACCAATAACAACGGTTGCTAAAGGTCGCTGCACTTCTGCACCAGCTGATGCTGAAATTGCCATAGGTAAAAAACCTAATACATCTGTAAGCGCAGTTAACATAATTGGTCTGATTCTTCGCTTTGTACCTTCTATGATTCTATCTTTTAGATTGGTAACACCTTCATCTTTCAACTCATTCAAACCACTAATCATTACTAATCCGTTTAATACTGCAACACCAAATAAAACAATAAAACCAACACCTGCCGAAATACTAAAAGGCATATCACGCATCCATAAGGCTACAACTCCTCCAATTGTTGCCATTGGGATTGCTATATAAATCATCAAGGTTTGTGGTAAGGATTTTAATGCAAAATAAATCAGTACAAAAATGAGTAACAAGGCAATAGGAACAACAGTTTGTAAACGGTTACTGGCACGTTCTAAATTTTCAAAAGCACCACCATAGCGAATAAAATAACCTGATGGCAGTTCTAATTGCGCATCTAATTTAGTTTTAATTTCTTCTACCAATGATTTTACATCACGACCTCTTACATTAATACCTACATAAGTTCTTCTATTGGTATTGTCTCTACTGATTTGCATTGGACCACCTTTGTAACTTATATCAGCTACTTCGCGAAGCGGAATTTGCGCACCAGAAGGCAAGTTGATATACAAATTTTGCACATCTGTAATATCCTTTCGATTTTGCGAAGTCAAACGCACAACCAAATCGAACCGTTTTTCACCTTCAAAAATAACTCCCGCCGTACCTCCTGCAAATGCTGATTGTACAATTTGGTTTAAGGTATTTATTTGAAGTCCGTATTGTGCCAATTTATTTCTGTTATACGAAATGGTCATTTGCGGTAGACCTGTTGTAGCTTCCGCTTTCATATCGCCAATACCTTCTGTACCAGCAATAATTTTTGATATTTCTTCTGCTTTTTGAGATAGCACGTCTATATCTTCACCATAAAGTTTAATAGCAATGTCTTCACGAACACCTTCAAGCAATTCATTAAAACGCATTTCAATGGGTTGGGTAAACTCATAATTTACACCAGGAATTATTTCCACAGCTTCTTTCATTTTTTCAATGAGTTCATCTTTTGTCTCAACAGTTGTCCATTCACCTTTTGGTTTCAGTATTACAAATACATCTGCTAAATCCATTGGCATTGGATCTGTTGGAATTTCGGCAACACCAATTCGACTTACAATTTTTTCAACTTCAGGAAACTTTGCTTTTACAATTTGTTCAATTTTTGTAGTCGTTTCAATCGTTTCTGTAAGTGAGCTTCCGGGTTTTAAAATGGCGTGAAATGCAATGTCACCTTCATCGAGTTGTGGAATAAATTCGCCACCCATTCTTGTAAACATAAAAACTGCAATACCAAATAATACAACAGAAACACCAATTATTAATTTTCCTTTCTTTAAGGCTTTTTCTAATAGCGGTTGGTATTTGTCTTCTACCCAATGCACGAATTTATCGCCATACGATTTTTTGTCGTCTTTTGGTGCTCTTAACACTAATGCAGACATCATTGGAACGTAGGTTAAACATAGCACCATTGCACCAATCATCGCAAAAATAAAGGTCAATGCCATTGGTTTAAACATTTTGCCTTCAATGCCTTCTAATGCTAATATGGGTAGAAAAACAATTAGAATAATCAGTTGACCGAAAAAGGCAGCATTCATCATTTTTTTTGAGGCATTTGCTGCTACACCTTCACGTTCTTTGGAAGTCAATTTTTTCTTCTTATAGAGTTGGGAAGCAATTAAAAAAACGGTACTTTCTACAATAATTACTGCGCCATCAACAATAATTCCGAAATCTATTGCTCCTAAACTCATTAGGTTAGCCCAAACATCAAACACATTCATTAGTATAAATGCGAATAATAGTGATAATGGAATTGTTGAAGCTACTATTAAACCACCACGCCAATTGCCTAATAAGAAAATAAGAACAAAAATGACTATCAATGCGCCTTCAATTAGGTTGGTAGCAACCGTTGAAGTCGTTTCTGCTATTAATTTGCTTCGGTCTAACAAAGGTTCGATAATGACACCTTCTGGCAATGATTTTTCAATTTGAGCCATTCGCACTTTTACATTCTCAATAACATCGTTTGAATTAGCGCCTTTAAGCATCATAACCAAACCACCAACTACTTCGCCTTCTCCATCTTGAGTTAAAGCACCATAGCGAATGGCAGCACCAAATTGTACTGTCGCAATGTCGCCAACGGTAATTGGAATATTGTTTGTGTTTTTAACCGTAATCTTTTTAATATCCTCTAAACTACGCACCAAACCTTCTCCACGAATAAAATTGGCTTGATGGTTCTTTTCAATGTATGCTCCACCTGTGTTTTGATTATTAGCTTCAAGAGCTTCAAAAACATCGGTAATTGTTAAACCAATAGCTTTTAGTTCGTTTGGGTCAACAGCAACTTCGTACTGTTTAATTTTTCCACCTATGGCATTTACCTCAACTACACCTTCTACCATTGCCATTTGACGTTGTACAATCCAATCTTGCATTGTGCGCAAATCAGTAACTGAATATTTGTCTTTATACTCTGGTTTTACTTTAAGTGTGTATTGATAGATTTCTCCTAAACCAGAAGAGATAGGTCCCATAGCAGGTTCGCCAAAACCACTTGGAATTTGTTCTTTAACTTCGTTTAGCTTTTCAGCTACTAATTGACGTGGTAGATAGGTTCCCATATCATCGTCAAAAACAATAGTAACCACAGATAAACCAAAACGAGAAATGGAACGGATTTCCTTTACATCAGGTAGGTTGCTCATTGCAACTTCTACTGGATAGGTTACAAATTGTTCAATGTCCTCTGTACCTAAATTTGGTGCTTGTGTAATGACTTGTACTTGATTATTAGTAATATCTGGAACAGCATCGATGGGTACTTGGGTCATACTCCAAATACCTGCTCCAATAATGGTAAGCGTTAGCAAACCAATAATGAATTTGTTATTGATTGAAAAATCAATGATTTTATTAATCATAGAAAATGTTTTAATTCAGTTAAACTTTTCGGTACAATTCTGATATAGAAAATAGAATTACACGAAATGAAATGAACCTTTAAGGTTCAAAATTGGATATAGTTATCCTTTAAAAAAACTGAATTATGCCCTTGGTGGCTGGAAAAGTGATTCCAAATATCTGGAAGTGAAGTTTACTTTATGTAAATTATACTGTTTTTTCTCTTCAAACTTTAGTTGATTGTTTAAAGCCAAATTGTTGTTCGCAATAATTAATACCAATGGGTGACAACACTGATTATGAGAATGAACAGGTGTATTTTCCTTATCTGGGTTATGATGATGCTCTTCATTTTGAGCATCATTACCAAAGTAGTCTTCAACTACGTATTCAAAGAAAGAGTCGCCATAAACTTTATGGTCTTGATAATGGTTAATAACGTTTGAAATTTCTTTAATTGGCCCACAAAAGTCCATATCTATACTTATCCCTTGAAAAAGGAATAAAATTGACATTGATATGGAAAAAAGGATTTTCATATAATTTATACAAATATATCAATTATTTAATGCAATGGTTGTGCAAATAAAATGAGCATATAACTTTTTTTTAACAGAAGAGCCTTTTAAAAAAGGCTCTTTTTTGTTTAAAATTAATGATCATGATTTGAATAGTCTTCTGATTTTATTTCACCTGACTGATTCATCATCATTTCGTGATCGTATTTGCAACAGCCTGGTAAATCTTTATAAGCTTCTTCACTTCCTGCCACTTTTTCGGTATCGTAACCTGATGCTGCTATGGCGTTATGAATTGCCATTGCATCAGTTTTGGTATCATCAAATGAGACATCAATTTTCTTTTTATCGACATCCCAATTGGCACTTGCAACACCTTCAACACTATTGGCAGCTTTTTCAATGGTACTTTTACACATACCACAATTTCCTCTTACTCCAAAAGATAAATCTGTCATTGCGATTTCTTTTGACACTTCTGTTTTTGTAGTTTCTTCAACTTTTTTAGTTTCGTTTTTACAACTTGTTAAACCTAATGCTGCTATTGCAACTACACTTAAAATTACTTTCTTCATTGTTTAAAATTTAATTGTTATTACTTGATTTATTATTCTATTACTTGTTTTACTTCTCCACAAGTTAGCATTGCTTCACCAAAATATGGATTGATTACTTTTTCTTCTTTGCTCAACCAATATGCACCGTTGTTATTATCTGCCATTGGACAAAATTCTACATACACTTTTTCATTGACACCAAACAGTTGTACAGCATTTATTAAGTGTGATGATAGATGTTTGAAGTGGTCTCTTTGTTCTTTTATATCTGACGTTTTAGAAATAGAGGTTGCAGAAGATTGTATTTCTTTTACTAATGACATCCAATGTGTGTGAGCATTATTGTCTGATAATAATTTCATATCCACTTTACTTAAACTGTTTAATAAACTTGTTGCATTAACTGAAGTATTTTTTGAATCTTCTTTAACTAAAGCATCTTTTAAATTGATATAGTCATTGTAAACAACTTTTAGTTGTTCTTGAAATTTTTCTGATACTGTCAATCTTTCGTTCATATTAGTATGGTCACTTTCTTTTTTTGATGCATTATTATCCATTCCTAAATGTCCTTCGTGACCCGTCATTACTTTGCCACCATCTTTATTCATCATTGATTTTTTACCTTGTAATTGAGCTGCTGCATCAACCGTAAAAGTTCCGTTAGTTACGATTTCATTTCCAACAAATAATCCTTCTAAAACTTCATATTCATTACCAATTTGATTGCCTAAAACAACTTCACGCATTTCAAAAATGGTTTGGTCTGGACTGGTTTTTAAATAGACAACAGAACGTTCTCCTGTCCAAAGTACAGCAGATGCTGGAATTGTTAATACCTCATTATTACTACTTGCAACTCGCTCAATATTTGCGGTTACAAACATTCCTGGTTTAAATACATCGTTCTTATTATTAAGCACCACACGTAAGGTTACTGTTCTTGTTTTAGTATTTAAAATTGGGTCAATGAAATCTACTTTCCCTTTAAACTCCTTATTAGCATAAGCGTTTGTAGTCACTAAAACTTCTTGTCCCTTTTTAAATAAATCGATTTGATTTTCATAGACATCAAAATTTGCCCAAACCGTATTGAGGTTTACAATTTTAAGCAATGGTTGACCTTGTTTAATGTAATCGCCTTGTTCTACTAATTTTTCTGTTACTGTACCTGAAACGGTTGCATAAACTGGAAAGTTTTCTTTTACTTTTTGAGTTTCTTCTATTTGATTGATTTGATTTTCAGATAGCTTCCACAACTTCAATTTATTGCGAACCGCCTTGTACAATGCAGGTTGTGATTCCTTTAAAGATGATGCTGTAATTAACTCTTGTTGCGCAGCATATAATTCTGGTGAGTAAATGGTGGCTAACAACTCACCTTTACGAACTTCTTCGCCTGTAAAACTGATATTCAAACGTTCTATTCTACCTGAAAAATAACTTACTTGTACTGCATTAGCTTCTTCATTTTCAGCAATTTTACCAGATAATTTAATTGTGTTGCCATCAACATTTCCATTACCGACAATGGTTGTTTGGATATTGGCTAATGCCATCGCATTTTCAGTTAACTTGAATTGGTCTGCCAACAAACCATCTGCACTACTTTCTGCTGGAATTAAATCCATTCCGCAAATTGGGCAATCACCAGCTTCTGGTTGCATAATCTGTGGATGCATTGAGCACGTCCACATTTGATTGGTTTCAGTTGTTTCCTTATGGTTGTGCTCTGTACTTTCATTGGACGAACTTCCAAATAGCAACCAACCCAACATTAAACCAACTGCGAGTATACCTACGTATATGACTATTTTATTATTTTTCATTCTGTAATCGATTTATCATTGCTTTCATATCTTCTATTTCCTTCTTCTGTGCTTTTATAATATCATCTGCCAACTTTTTGACTTCTGGGTCTTTTATATCTGCTCTTTCACTTGTTAAAATTGCTATAGAATGATGTGGTATCATACCTTTCATCCATAATATATCACCAACTGTTGATTTTTGGTCACGTACTAATCCTAAAGCTCCAAGAAAAAGTATTATACTACCTATAACAATTCCTAAATTCTTCTTTTTGTTTTTATACATATTTCTCATAAAGAAAAACATAATTAATGCCATTGTCGAGATGCCTAAACAAACCATATAGAATCTCGTTAGACTAAACCAAACGTGGTCAAATTCGTAAGTATTGAGATACATAGTGATGTACATTGCAACAAAAGATGCTCCCAACATTAAGAAGAACTTTGTGTAGTTGCTCATTCCGTTTTTGTGTTCTTGTGTGTTCATAATTTTTGGTTTTTGTGTTAATATTATTTTCTTTTCTTTTTCAATTTTCTAATCGTAGGTGAGGAAGTAAACCAAAGTAAAAATCCGCTTAATACAGTAATTAAGCCTAATAGAGAAAAGGCTCTTAAAACAATTGTATTAAAGTTATCCCTTCCTTCATAATCCATCGTATGTGTCATCCATAAAAAATCAAACCAACGCCAACTCCGATGTCTTACGGTTTGAAACTTCCCATCAGTAATAGATACATAGGATTTAAGAGCTTCATCAGATTCATAGGATATTACATAAGCAGGTAATAGCTTTTCTCTGTACTCGTGATGTTTTCCTGTTTCATTAATCTGCTCTATAGATACTACCTTTAAGCCATCTTTCATATTAAGTTGTGCTATATACAAAGCCTCTTCTTTTGTTAAATTAGATTTTAAACTCCCATCGATAGCATTGTATAGCTGATTGTTATTCACCCAGTAGTAAGGCGAATTATTAATGTCTCTCAATTCAATAGTATTGATACCTTGAGAACCATTAAGTTGTGATGGACTAATGAGGTTGTTAAATGCTTTAGGCTGGTATTCCATATTTTTAAAATGGTCACCGTGTATTTCATCAATATCTGTCCAACTAAAGTATAAACCACTAATAGTCCAAAACAAAAATTGAATACCCAAAAACAAACCTAAATAGCGATGTGTTTTCCTTATTTTTAATGCTGTATGCCTGTTTACCATTTATTGATTTATTTTGAATGGAAAGCTAATTGTCACCTTTTCCCAAGCAAGAGAAATACTTCCTTCAGTTTCACTAATCTTATTTACTTTATACTCTAAATGCTCTGTAATTTTATCTGAAATACTTGGTGTGACTTTAAATCTTATAACATCATCTTTTTCATCGTATTCATCTTTACCATGCTGATCCCAATTTTTATTGATCATTATAGTCCAATCCTCTTTTGAAGGAATCGTGAAAAATCCATATTTCCCTTTTGGAAGCACCTCACCATTTATAATTAAATCCTTATTTGTTTCAATCCACGTTGCCATATGTGCTCCAGCTTGCCAGACATTATCATAACCAACTAATCCACCAAAAATGATTCGTCCTCTAACTCCTGGTGATGAATAGTCTATATGAATATGTGCATCTCCAATCATTGCCATTGTAGATGTATGTGGGCTTAAAGGTTTCTTTTTAGGAACATCTTCCTGTTGAGTTTGAGTCTCTTGATGGTTGTGCTCTTCTTTTTTCTGTTCCTGATTTTTACAGCTTAAAACTGAAATTGTTAACACAAATACTACTATTAAATTCTTCATAATTATATTTTAATATTTCTTAATCTTAATGCGTTTACTATTACAGAAACAGAGCTAAAACTCATTGCTAACGCAGCTATCATAGGCGATAATAAAATGCCAAAAAATGGGAATAATACGCCTGCTGCAACTGGCACACCTAATGTGTTATAAATAAGTGCAAAAAATAAATTCTGCTTAATATTCTTCATTACGGAATGACTTAAATTTTTAGCCTTTACTATTCCGTGTAAATCGCCTTTTACTAACGTTATCATTGCACTTTCTATAGCTACATCCGTTCCTGTACCCATTGCAATACCTACATCACTTTTTGCCAATGCTGGTGCATCATTAATACCATCACCTGCCATAGCAACCACTTTTCCTTTTTCTTGCAGTTTCTCTACTTCTTTGAGTTTATCTTCTGGTAGCATACTGGCTTTGAAATCTGCCAAATTAAGTTCTGAAGCTACTGCTTGTGCGGTATCGTGATTATCGCCTGTAAGCATTATAACATCAATGCCTTTATCTTGAAGTGTTTTAATTGCTTTGGCACTTGTTTCTTTTATTTTATCTCCAATAACTACAAAGCCAACAACGGTTTTATCTATCGACAAATAAGAAACTGTCTTACCTTGTTTTTGGTAAGATTTAGCTTCGTCTTTCATTATAGAAGTAATGTCTGCTTTGGCATATTCCATCATTTTAGGATTTCCTAATGCTACTTTTTTATCATTTATTATAGCTTCAACACCTTTTCCTGTGACAGCACTAAAATTTTTAGATTTTATTATTTCTGCATTATGCTCGTTTCCATATTTAACAGTTGCTTCTGCTAATGGGTGTTTGCTATTGGTATTTAATGAAACGATGTATTGTAATACCTCTTTTTCGTTTAAAATATCACTAAAAGCACCAACTGTTTCTACTGTTGGTTTCCCTTCTGTAATAGTTCCTGTTTTATCAACTATAAGTGTATTTACCTTATCCATTTTTTCGAGAGCTTCGGCATTTTTTATCAATACACCATTTTGAGCACCTTTACCTACTCCAACCATCACAGACATTGGTGTTGCTAAACCTAAAGCACAAGGACACGCAATGATTAGTACTGCAATTGCATTGACTAATGCATACACATAAGCAGGTTCTGGCCCCCAAATTGCCCAAACCATAAATGTGATAATAGAAATAAGAACTACAACTGGCACAAAATAACCTGATACCTTATCTGCTAAATTTTGAATAGGTGCGCGACTTCTACTGGCATCATTAACCATATGAATGATTTGTGAGAGTAACGTATCACTTCCTACTTTATCCGCTTTCATCAAGAATGATTGATTCCCATTAATTGTTCCGCTACTTACTTTATCATCTTGAGATTTGTTTACAGGAATAGGTTCTCCCGTAATCATAGATTCATCAATAGTTGTTTCGCCTTCAGTTATTACACCGTCCACAGGAATTTTATCACCTGGTTTTACTTTTAGAATATCATTTAATTCTATCTTATCTATACTGACTTCAACTTCTTCACCATCTATTATTTTTATGGCTTTATTAGGTGCTAACTTTAATAATTCTTTTACTGCCGAATTGGTTTTGCTATGTGCTCGCGCTTCTAACAACTGTCCTAAAAGCACCAAGGTTAGAATAACCGTTGCTGCTTCAAAATAGACGTGTACAGCACCTGATTCAGTTTTAAACTGTGCCGGAAACACATCTGGAAATAACATCCCAAACACACTAAATAACCAAGCCACACCTGCACCGATTCCAATGAGTGTGAACATATTGAGATTCCACGTTTTTATGCTTCTATAAGCACGCTCAAAAAACATCCAAGTCGCATAAAATACAACTGGAATGGATAAAGCAAACTGAATCCAATTCCAATATTTCTGTTCCATTATATCGTACAATGGATTGTTATTGAGCATTTCGCTCATAGCCATTAAGAATATTGGTAATGTGAATGCAGTTGATATCCAAAACTTCTTCAATAATTTTTTATAGGTCTTTTCTTCTGCTGAAACATCTGGTTGCATTGGTACTAAATCCATACCGCAAATAGGGCACGAACCTGCTTCATCTTTTACGATTTCTGGATGCATTGGACACGTCCATTGTTCTATTGTAGCTGATGATAGATTTTGTTCTTCAACCAAATCCATTCCGCAAACAGGACAATCTCCTGCTTTATCATACGTTTTATCGCCTTCACAATGCATAGGACAATAAAATGTACCTGTGCCTTTTGCTTTTGGTTGGTTTTCCTTTTTATCTTCTAAATGGTGATGATGTTCACCTTGTTTATGAATACTGTATCTCCCACCATCATTTTTTAAGGCTTCTTGAAATGTTTCTATAGGAATATGTGATACCATTTCGATGTTTGCTTCTGCCTTTTCTAAATCAACAGTTGCTTTTGAAACACCTTTTACTTTTGAAAGTGTTTCTTCTACGTGAGTACGACAACCGTTGCAAGTCATTCCGTGTATGTGATATGTGTGTTTCATAGTTTACTGAATTAAATAATTAATAATTGTGCTTTGCACATAGTAGCCCTTAATAGACTCTATTTGGTTCATTTGAAACTTTAATTGCAATTCCTGAATATCCAAAACATCATTAAAATCAATCGTTCCTGTTTCATAGCTTTTGATTAAAATTTCTTCAGCATCTTTGGCTTGTTTTAAGTTCTTGGTTTGCGTAGCATAACTTATTCTTGCAGAAATACGTTCATTAATCGCCTTGCTTAAAAGCGTTTCCAAAGTGTTTAATCGTTCTTGTTTTTGAGCTGTTATTTCTTGCTGTTCTAACTCATTTTGCTTGGTTTGAGATTTATATTTTTTATTAAAAATTGGGATTGACACGGAAACCATAGGCATCACAATATCTTTTCCGTTATCCGAGAAATTCATATCTGGTCTTTCGGAAACATTGATATAGTCCAAGCCAAAACCAATCATAGGACTACTTTCTTTTTGGTTTAGTAATTCTGATTGTTCTATGGATTGATATAGTTTATCATACTTCAACAATTCAGGATGTAATGCTAAATTTTCAGTAATGATTTCAAAGTCTTCTGAAGGCATCATTAAACTATCTACCACAGTAACAGCAACATCATTTTCTCTATTCAAAAGATTATTAAGATTCGTTTGTTCTGCTAAAAACTGTTGACTTAAAACATCTTTTAGTTGTTGCATTTCGTTTTGACGCATTTGCAATCGCAACACATCTACAGCAGATGCTTTACCAACCTCAACAGATGTTAGTGCTAATGTCTCATAGGTTTCCAATAGTTTAATGTTTTCTGTTAGCACCCTTTGTTTCGCTTTGTTAGCGTATAAATTATAATAGGATTGTGATACAGAAGCCATCAATTTTCGCTTTGCAATAACAATGTCTTCATATTTTGCATCAGCTAATGAACTGACATAATTTTCTCTTGATGTAATTGTCCCAAACCACGGTAACATTTGTTTGGCAGATACTTTAAATCGTTGCGCTCCTGTTCTCGTTTCTGGTTCGCTTACA
This sequence comes from Winogradskyella pulchriflava, assembly GCF_042434315.1. Taxonomy (NCBI): domain Bacteria; kingdom Pseudomonadati; phylum Bacteroidota; class Flavobacteriia; order Flavobacteriales; family Flavobacteriaceae; genus Winogradskyella; species Winogradskyella pulchriflava. The sequence continues at coordinate 180,016 of NZ_JBHLTQ010000005.1, forward strand.
AAATAACCTACACCAAATTCAGTATTAGGAATTGTATTGACCTCGTTTACCTTTTCGGAAACTCTTTTGTATTGCAACTCAAATTTTTGAATTTCTGGACTGTTATTTAATGCTACATCAATAAGTGTTTCTAACTCTTGACTTTGTGCAGAAAGCACAAAGCATAAAGAGCAAAGAACAAAGACTGTTTTTATATTGATTTTTATGTGTTTCATTTTGTTGCTCTTTTAAGTTGAACTTCGGATTTCCAGCTATATAATACTGGCACTATAAATAGGGTTATTAAGGCTATGAGCATTCCGCCAAAACTTGGTATTGCCATTGGAATCATAATATCGCTTCCTCGTCCTGTAGAGGTTAATACTGGTAATAATGCTAAAATGGTTGTAGCTGTAGTCATTAAACAAGGTCTGATACGTTTTTCTCCTGCTTCTACTATGGACGCTCTAATTTCCTTTTTATTCTCTGGTGTATTTCTATCAAAAGTTTGCGTTAAATACGTTGCCATAACCACACCATCATCTGTTGCGATACCAAAAAGCGCAATAAAACCAACCCAAACCGCTACACTTAAATTAATTGGGTGCATCTGGAATAAATCCCGAAGGTTTTCGCCAAAGAAATTGAAGTTTAAAAACCAATCTTGGCCATAGAGCCATATCATTATGAATCCACCAGCAAACGCTACTGCAATACCTGTAAACACCATTAATGAGGTTGCCACAGAACGGAATTGGAAATACAGTATTAAAAAGATTATCGCCAATGCTAATGGCACAACAACAGATAAGGTTTTTTCTGCTCGTAATTGATTTTCGTAAGTTCCTGTGAATGCATAGTTGATTCCTTTTGGAACTATCAATTCACCAGAATCTATCTTTTCCTGAATCAATGCTTGTGCATTTTCAACAACGCTTACTTCTGCAAAACCATCTAATTTATCGAACAGTACATAACCTACTAAAAAGGTATCTTCACTTTTAATGACTTGTGGCCCTTGTTCGTAACGAATGGTTGCTAATTCGCTTAATGGAACAGGACTGCCTTTTTCAACTGGCACATAAATCTGTTGTAAGTCTGTTGGATTTGCCCGTAATTCTCTTGGGTATCGCACACGAACACCATATCGCTCACGACCTTCAACCGTTTGTGTTAAAACCATACCACCAACTGCGACTTTCAATACATCTTGAACATCTTGTATTGAAACGCCATATCGTGCGATTTTCTCTCTATCAATATCAATCAACAAATACGGTTTGCCAACAATACGGTCTGCAAAGACAGCTTCTTTTTTAACACCTTCAGCTTCCTTGATGATGTTTTCTAATTGCACTCCAAACGCTTCAATTTGCTTTAAGTCTTGACCTTTCACCTTAATTCCCATAGGTGCTCGCATTCCTGTTTGAAGCATTACCAATCTGGTTTCAATAGGTTGTAGTTTTGGTGCTGACGTAACTCCTGGTAATTTGGTGACTCTTACAATTTCATTCCAAATATCGTCTGGTGATTCGATTTCTGGTCGCCAATTGCGATAGTATTCACCATCGTCATCTTCGATTAGTTGAGAGCTTTTGACTGTGCCATAAGTAACATTTTTGGAATTATTTGGATTAGAAATAAAACGACCATCTTTTAATTCAAACAAACCATCCTCATTGACTTTGTAGCGTTGCCTTTCTCCATCTGCATTCAGCATATATTCTGATTTATACTGAATGATGTTTTCGTACATTGATAGTGGTGCTGGGTCCAAAGCTGATTCTGTTCTTCCTGCCTTACCAACTACCGTTTCAATCTCTGGAATACTGGCTACTGCCATATCTAATTGTTGTAAAACCCGTTTGTTTTCTTCTACGCCAGAATGAGGCATTGAGGTAGGCATTAATAGAAATGAGCCTTCATTTAAGGATGGCATAAACTCTTTGCCTGTGTTCTTCATAATGAAAAACCCTGCAATTACAATAACTGTCGGTACAGATAAAAACAATAATTTATGATCTAAACACCACCTTAAAATACGTGTGTAATATTTGATGAATAGTGAGAATATGCCTAACAAACCAAAGCATATAACACTTACAAAAATGAGATTCCAGAAGATACTTTTATCAACGCCTAATGGTCGCCAATATTCGGCTAACAGGAATACTATCGTAGATGCTGAAATAATGATATTGATAAGGTTAGTTTGTTTGTCTGTTATCTTATTTTGAAGATTGAGAAGTGCTGTAATTCCAAAAGCAATCAAAATCAATCCTAACCAATACCCATAGACTATTGCTACAATACCTAAAGCTATTAAAACACCATTTAAACCATATTTAAAAGTGGTTTTAATACTTTTCTTTCTGAATAAAAATGCTGCAAATGGCGGAATTAAAAACAAGGCTACAATTATAGAAGCTGTTAATGCAAAGGTTTTAGTAAATGCTAACGGTCTAAATAGTTTTCCTTCTGCACCAATCATTGTAAATACAGGAATGAAACTGATGATGGTTGTCATTACTGCGGTTACAATAGCACCTGAAACTTCTGCTGTCGCATTATAAACTACTGTATTAATAGATTGTGTTCCATCATCTTCATCTAAATGCCTTATAATGTTTTCTGAAAGTATAACACCAACATCGACCATTGTTCCAATAGCAATTGCAATACCTGATAAAGCGACAATGTTTGCATCTACTCCAAAGAACTTCATAGCTATAAAAACCATTAAAACCGCAACAGGCAATAATCCAGAAATTAATACTGAAGCTCGAAGATTAAATACCATAATGATAATAACCAAAATGGTAATAAGTATTTCTAAAGTCAATGCCTCGTTAAGTGTACCTAATGTTTCTTGAATTAATACGGTTCTATCGTAAAATGGTACAATGGTTACTTGTGAGGTTCTACCATCTGCTAATACTTTTGAAGGTAATCCTGCACTTAATTCATTAATTTTCTCTTTTACATTATTGATTACTTCCATTGGGTTTGCACCATAACGCGCTACTACAACAGCACCTACAACTTCTGCACCTTCTTTATCTAATAAACCACGTCTTGTTGCTGGACCTAATGATACTTTTCCGATGTCTTTAATTCGTATTGCTGTATAATCTTTGGAAGTAACAACCGCATTTTCGATGTCTGAAATGGATTTTACATAACCTAAACCACGCACTAAATATTCAGCATTATTGATTTCAATGGTTTGCGCACCAATGTCTTTATTACCTTCCTTAACTGCTTTTACAATATGATGCAATCCAATATTATATTGACGCATCAATTCTGGATTAACATCGACTTGGTATTCTTGCACATAACCACCAATAGAAGCAACTTCTGATACTCCACTTGCAGAGGATAGCGCATATTTAACATAATAGTCTTGTATGCTTCGTAACTCATGTAAATCCCAGCCACCAGTTACGTTTCCGTTTTCATCACGACCTTCTAAAGTGTACCAAAATATTTGTCCTAATCCTGTGGCATCTGGACCCAAAGCAGGATTAACGCCTTCAGGTAATAAACCACTTGGTAATGAGTTTAGTTTTTCGAGAATACGACTTCTACTCCAGTAAAATTCTATGTCTTCTTCAAAAATGATATAGATACTTGAAAAGCCAAACATAGACGAACTACGAATGGTTTTTACTCCAGGAATACCTAACAAGGATGTGGTTAATGGATAGGTAATTTGGTCTTCAATATCTTGTGGTGAACGACCATCCCACTTTGTAAATACAATTTGTTGGTTTTCTCCAATATCTGGTATGGCATCTACAGCAACAGGGTTACTTGGTAAAAATCCTGTATCCCAATTGAAAGGTGCATTTACTGTTCCCCATCCTACAAAAAGAACGAGTAGTAGTACTGCAACGAGTTTATTCTCTATAAGAAATTTGATTGCTTTATTAAGCATATAGTTTGATTATTAAACAGTTAGACATTGGCGTTGTCAAAACACCGAATACAACAAATTATCCACATAGCATAAAGCCATAGGATAAAACAGTCTAAAGTTTAAAAATCAAATTAAATAAGTCTCATCAATCTTGAAGATTTGCCTGACGACGAGTGGTGGTTTGTATTCTTCGAAAGAATACACATTATTTTCTAAACCCTCAAAAAGGTTAATATAAGTGTAAACAAATGAAGCAATGAATACCTGTTGTTCAAACGTAATTTTGTCAACTTTTAGTTGCAGTTCGTCTTGACCTTCAATGGCTAATTGCTTATCATCGCAACAATTTTTCTTGGCAATAGAACAGCCTTCGGTAGAAGGTTTGTCCATTTCCATACCGCAACCTTTAGCTTTTTGGAAAATAGCGGTTTCAACTAAAGTACCACCACAATAATGCATATTCATAGTAAATGACATTGTAGAGAATAACACTACAAATGCCATTGCTAAAGACATTATTTTATGGAATACTTGTTTCATACGGATTACGAAGTTACAAAATTTTAACAACTATTAATTTTGTTTAACACAAGTTTAGTGCTTAACACTACCCTCTACAATAGCAATCTCCGCATCGCTTAAGCCATACAATGCATACACCATTTGGTCAATTTCCTTTTCCCATGTTTGATTTAAAATTATTTATTCCATTTTACTATAAAAACAGATAACAATTATAAATGTTGCTATAATAGCAATTCAATTATAATAGTTAATTATGTTACTTATCTCTATGCAAAATAGTATTGACATTCATTAATTTTTCTTGCAATTGAATGAAACGTCATTGGTTTAGATTCAACCTTTATTTTTATATCTTTTAAATCTAGTAAAGTTTGATTGATATAATACAAATCATTTTCAATTTTGTTAAGTGACTCTCTACATCTCTCTAACTCTTTAATTAGTAGTTTGCAGACTTCAAGTGAATTATTCTGGGCTATTGCAGTAATTGATTCAACTATAAATCTAATAGGGTTGCTATACTCATCAAATTTAAACTCATTGTTGTCGTAGTAAGTATTAATTAACTCAATTATGTAAGGGATTGATTTTTGGTTAGTATGCTTTGGAAAATCCTCAGTACGTAGACTATTTTTAGTTTTTTTTGTATAAACTTTTTGTTCTTTAATCCAATTATTGAAGTACAGAAATGCCTTTTCGTAATTTGCTTTAATAAGATATTTAATGCTAATTAACTCTTTAAAACGTTTTTCATCTGCGTCATAGTAATGCAGTATTTTATCTATAACAAAACCACTTTCGTTATTTTCAATAAGGATATCTAAAACTATCCAAATAATATCATCTTGAACTTCTTTCTGCATTGTGTTATCTGCAATTCTTTTTAGTAAATCTAATGAAAGGTTACTTTGGCAATATTTCTTTAAAATTTCTTTTCTGAAATAATGGTTTCGATTATTGTCTAATAAGTAATCTTCTATGATAGGATAAACGATTTTTAGACGGTTATCTATCGCATAAATGAAGTGGTTTTTTCTTATTTGTTCAATGTTAAATCCTTTTTCTATATTTTTAACAATTCTATTATCAACTTTAGACTTATCCACTAGTTTACTGATATAGTCAATACCGTGATGCTGTTCATTAAAATTCATTATACCATCAACTTCTAATAATTCCAAAAGGATTTCTTCAGGATACTCTAAGTTGAGTAAATTTCTAAAATACCAAATCAGACCGCATTCTTCTTTATTTACTATAGATTCTGATTTAAGCTTTACGGACTTAATGGCTTTTTGGCACCAATTATTTATAAAATCATATTGTTTCCTTGTAATCTTAGTTCCCTGTCTTGTACCTTGACTTAGTCTGTTTTTACGTTTAGAATGTATTACTTCTTTAATTTTATTTATAAGGTATAATTCGCTATTGACTAATTTAAAAACATCATCGAAAGTAACGTGTTTGAATTCAGAAAGGTGCAGCGCATCATGAACAATGTTAATAGCGGACTGAGGGATAGACTTCTGTAGTTCAAGATTTTTCCAATATTTCTTTCTAAAATCATCCACTAACTCCCAATTTACCCTATCCGCACCAAAGTTTTTAAAAAGAGTCTTTAAGACACCTTTAATTTTATTTTTATCAAATAGCAAATCAAAACTTAAACTCTCTTTAACCTCATTGAACTCTTGCCATTCAGTTCTTTCTGCTTCTTCTAGAATATCGCCTTCAAAATCGTAACTTGTTTCTTCCAGTATAATTCTTTGAAATTCTAAACTTAATTCTAAATCTTCATAACTTAGATTATTTCTAAAGTGAAGAACAGTTTTGTCTTTAATGTTATTATTTTTATACTCTTGTGTCAAAAATCTAATACACTTATCTGTGGCTATATAAGACATAAATCGTACACCAATTTTTTCTCGTAATTCATAGAATTTCAAAAAGCCTTTGTGTCGGGTATTTGTGATTTTAAAAAACTCACAAAATCGTTTTTCAAACTCAAAAAGATATTTTCTTTTTTCAATACCGATAAAAATAAAATTCACAACTTTATCAAAGACTTTTTCATCTTCAGAATACATTAAAGAAAGCCTTTTAACTAAATTTATAATCTCACTATCGTTTAGATGATAATTGTCCTTTCTTATTAAAAGAAAATCTAATGCAAATAATAAGTCGTCAATATCATGAAATTGTAAAAGTACATTCTTTAAATTTTGTCTTTCGTTAGAAGCGATGTTTCTATCTTTTTCGTGTTTTCGCTCTTTATCACCACTTATTACTTTGGCTACATTCTTAATATAATCGATATGGTTATTAGGATCTATGGATTTTTCATTAGTAAATAGGTCTTTTTGAAAGCATTCCAATATAGAAGTAAAAGTTCTATGATAATCGTTTTCTTCTATGTGAGATAGAAGCTCTGTAAAAAACTCTTCATCTAAATGATAACTTAATCGCTTCAAAAGTCTTAACAAATCTGATTTAGCATCTAAATCAAAATCTTTGTTATTATCATCTAAAAATTTTAAGAACATTGCTTTTATCTCTTTTTCTCTTTCATATAAATTCATATAAGTTAATAAGTCAAAAGCCGAAATTCTTGTTCTCCTATGATTTGCTTTATTATTTATTTCTGAGATTAAGAAGTCAATATTTTTATTGTTGTCTCCGAACTCGGCAATCTTTCTCGTTTCATTATCATTAGTCCTTATCCATAAAGTATTATTTTTACATCTCTCGATAAAATATTCTTGAAAAACATCTGATCTTATCTCTATAGATATTCGGTCAGAATCAGACTTGAACAATACCTCAGAATCATTCTTTTTGAGCCAATCAATCAATTTTATATAAGTTTCATCGGTTGAATCTAAAGAATTAATTAAGTAGGTTATAGAATTTAGCCATGAAGGATGAGTTTTTTTGTTTTCAGAGTTAAGACTTATAAAACTTATGATTTCTTCAAATGGAAGTTTTAATAATGCCTTGGCAACAAAAAATTCTTGAAGGTTTTTATGTTCGAATTGCCACTTATCTGAGTTGTAAACTTTTTCAATAAAACAAGAATTGATTAGTTCTGCTTTATGATTTGGAATTAGCATTGTTAGTTCGGAATCTTCAATTACTCTTGACTGCATTGCCTCTATAGTTAATGCAGTTTTTTTACATGCAGAAAGTATGATAGACTTATCATACTCTTTATTTTGAAATTTTCTAATTCTGTCTTCCTCTAACCTTTTGTCAACGTATTTTTCAATTAAGTCTGTTTTGTTTTTCGGTAAGCTTGAATTTTCTGAATAGTATTCCCCGAAAAGGTTTAAATAAAAAGGGTTTTCTAAAAACTCTTTTTGGTCTTCATTAACATATAAACCTAATATTACTTTACGAGGAAATTTGAATACTGACTGTAAATGACTTATTGCGCTTTGATAGCTTATACCAGCAAGAAAAAAGCATTCAAATTTTGGTATCCCTTTTACAATATTTTCATAAATGTTGGTTCTACAACTAAGTACAAAATAAATATTCTGTAATTCATCTTTGTTATTAGAAATAAAATTTTGAAGTTTAGCCTTAAACTCGTTTATATAGGATATTTCGTCCAAGCCATCCAAAATAATTAATAAGTTTGGTATTTTATCCCAGTCTTTTGGAAGAAAATCGCTTATTTTACTATCAACGGTAAAACTGTTTATTACTCTGTAAAAAGGGATGATACTAGTTTCTTCCCTATTTTCCCAAAAGTACAATGCCAATTCAGCTAATTCGACAGATTTTCCCAATCCTGGATTACCCAATAAAGCTAATCCATCATTTTCTGGATTTGAAATATTATCTTTTACAATAGTAATTAGGCTTTCTGCATCATCGTCTTCGTGAAATAAATATCTATGAGATGGTTTAGTTTTTCTTTCTTTTATTAAATTCCGTGGAATGTAATTTGTACATTTTTTAGCATTAGGTATAAATTTTTCTTTATCCTCTGCATTAACTATGATTTTCCTAAATTTTCCTCTCGAAAAAATAATACTTTTAAACTTTTCAATTTCCTCTTCCTCATTTATTTCAAAACTAAGCTCTTGTTTGTAAATTTCCTTGTAGATGTCTTTGTTTAAAGCAAACAAGTTTTTAATCCCATTTGATTTCTCTAATAGTCTTATATTGAAAGGAAAAATTCCATTTAATGTTGGTTCTGATTTTTCTGCATTCTTACTATTTTTAAAATCCGATTTGGGACTAACGAATAGCGCCATGTCGTTCTTACTCAATTTATAATTAGTTAAAAGCTCATATGATTTCGTAACTATACTAGCAAAATTCACATCCTTTGAGTAATCTTTACACTCTATATAAAAAATACGTTCTTTATAATCTTTACCAATAGCTATTTGAACATCAAAACCATCTTGTGTTCCATTAAATTGGATACGCTCTTTGTGAACAATATATCCTAATTTATTGAAAAGAAAAGAGAAGAATTTTTTAGTTAATTTTTCAAAATTTTTACCGTCATTTTTCATTAATGAAGTTTAGTCAATTTTATAAAAAATAGCAAGTACTTCGTTGTTTTTGATTCAACTTTAGTTTAATAACGTATATAAACCCAAAACATTAACAATCTATTCGTCCAAAAACTTGGCTTGACGCTCCTCCTACTTAGAATTCTTGATATCTTCTTGAATCGTAATGTTGTAAAACTACTTTATGAATATTTTACAAGCACTTTCGACTATAGCCGTGTCTTATTTTACAAATATGTTTTTAATACTTCTGTTTGGTAAATGTCATAAATTCAAACACCAATGATGCGGTTACATAAAAGTAAGAAATGTCATGAGATATAAGTTGAATAATTGTCTAATTTCAAAATAAAAGTAACTTATTTAAGTTGATATCCTGAATCATTCTTTTTAGTTGATTTAACTCATTCTTTAAAGTAGTAATATCTTCTTTTGTAGCAGGTAGTGAATTTGGTGCAAATAATTTCTTTGCTGCAAAAATTGCTGCATCTGCTGTAGCTGAACCTATAGCCGTATTTGAAATAGAATTTACATCAATCTTTGGTGCGTTTTTAATACTTTCAATCTTAGTTTCTAAGATTTTTATTGAATCTATAATATCAGTTTTTGCTGGTAGGCTCAAACCTTCAGCTTTTGACGCTGTTTCTTCTTTTTGATAGTGTCCTGAAACATATTTATAATCATTTCTCTTATAGCTCGCTTTTGTTTTGCAACTCGTAGTGCAATAAATATGATTACTTCTTCTCGGCTCAAATAATTGATAACAATGCTTGCAATTTTTGGTTTTCCTCATAGTTTTTGGGACATTTTTAATACTAAATACGTTAAATAAGGTTTAATTTAACCTTTTACACTCTTTTACTCTTTCCGTTTAAATTTATGTAATTACACATATTAAACAACCTGTCGACTGCTCTTGCTCCATAAAAACTTTCCAAAACAAGGAGATTACCCTTTGGGTCATCTTCATATCCTTCAACAGGATTCATTGTAAAATGTGTCTTTAGTTTTTTTCTTGAACGTCGCATAATTAGTTCTTTCATAATATTCACATGACCATAATTATTAGCAATTTTTTCTGAAAATAAATCATCAAATAAAATAGTTCCTCGATTATAGTAATCGTAAAAATCTATTTTGTCTTGTGGAGATTTGATTGCTTCATATTGATCTACAACATCATCTACCGAAACCATTTTAAAATGGTGCGGTTTGTATCCCTTCATTACTGCTTCAAAGCTTTTCATAAGGTCTGTCTTTCCAAAACCTACTTTTCCCACTAATAGCAAACCTTTGTCAAAAGAAGGAGCAACTCCCTCTTTATACAAATTTTCACAATTAAGAAATGCGATATCACTCATGAAGTATAAAAAAATTGCAGAAAGGTTTTCATTGATGTAATTCTTAGTGTATTCGAATGGTAAACCTGTATAAGATTTAAATTCCATTTTAAATTGTTCCCATAACCATGCTTTGCTAAATGGGTGGTTAATTTTATTAGATATAGTATTCTTACTAATATTATCTATTATTCTATTGCAGATTAAATCGCAATCCGTGCCTTCTGTGTTTATTAATCTCATATTATCTATTTGTGGCTGTTACTAAAGTTTTAATTTTACCGTGTATTGGTTTTTCGTTCTTTTTCCATTTCATCAGGCGTTTGTCAATTTCAAAAAACACATGGTTTTCATGTTTCATTAATTTTCCATCTCTATCTGTCTCGCTCCAGTAATTAAAAAAATCATTTAATAATTCTTCACTATACTGAGTGTGTGCAAAAACCTTATCTCTAAATATTTTTTTTCTATTTATTATATTATTACTCTTAGTAGTTGCTAAATGATTGTTATTTGATTGGGTAGCGTTTGCTAAAGCTTTGCTATTACGTGTGCTGATTTGTTTGTCATTTGATTCGTCAGTTCGCTCACGGTTTGATTTGGATACATATTTTTTTAAATTGACGATACTAATTTTGGTGAATGATGACGTGGTTTCAATATGGATATCATCACTTAATTGCAGCTTGGATAAGGCTGTTCTAACTTTGCTAATCGTTAGTCCTGTCTCTATAGCAAGCTTCTCATAAGACGTGATAAACTCCCCCTTTTTAATTAGTATGCCTTGCCACCGTTTCGCACTATAATTTACTTTCAGCAAGCAGTGCATAAATAATGCTTTTGCATTGACGTCTGTATACCATTCCCAATCAACTATATTGCGATTAAGCATTATAAACCCTGTTGTATTCATAAAGTTTATTGCCAAGAATTATTGAAATTGTTTTTTTAACAAGAATTCATCAACTTTTTCATTTAAAGATGACTTACTAATTTTCCTACCAGAGTTTATCCAATCTATTAATTCTGATTTAAGAAAATATAACCTCTTTCCTTTCTTACGATAAGGAATTTTGTTTTTATGGACAAGTCCGTAAATTGTAGGTTTAGTTAAATTAACGACTTGAGCAGCATCGTCTATTGAAATGGGTATTTCTTGCTCTCTACCTTTTTGAGCCTCAAAATAAGCCTTAGCTTTTTCAAAGGATTTGTTAGCGAAGTCTTGTATTTGGTCTTCACTAATCATAAATAATTGATTACTCATTGTTAAATGTTTTTAATTTGATACAATGATATAACCAAGAAGAAATAAAACAATGATGCTTCGGAATACTGTCGGAAAGTGTTTGGAATATTTTAATTGCTCATTTTCAATACTTTAATATCGATTAGTATTGCTAAGCATATCTAAAATACATCTGATATTTGATTTAATTATTTAAGATTTTCTAATATTTACTTTGTTATTAAGATGTATATGCCTCATTTGCAATAATTGATGGTTTACAATTTCAATGTTGAAAGATGATAATTTTTGGATAGTACTATTTATTATTTTGAGTTGGTTATCGCCCCTGTAATAATCTACTCCTTTTGACACTTTTGTATAGGCAGTTACCCCTTTAGCACTCTTTAAGAAAATAGCTAAATCATCATAAGTGCCTACTATCCTCACTAGCTTCATTAAGTCCGTTAATTGTAAAGGTGAAGATTTAGATATAAGTATATTAATTATATGAATAATTAAGAACTTCTCGTCATCCGAAAAACTATCAAGTAATTCCATGATGCTTAGCTCTTTTTCAGATTTACTTTTGTCGGTGATATCTTTTGTTTCTTTTTTAATTGGGCTTTGGGGAGCTAGCATTTTCATTTTTTGTTCTCGTTCTTTTGCCTTCTGTGGATATTTATCATCTATCATATTTTTAAAATACTCAGAATCTTTAAATGAAATACCAACAAAATCTTTGAAAAAGAAAAATTCATATTTATTTAAGTCATAAACTAATTGATAATAATCTCTATAATTATAATAATGATTTAATGCCATATTTAGAGAAGCCTCTACAGCCAAATCTGAGATAAAAGCGGCGTAAGAACTAACGTGATTTTTTTCAAACGCTTTCTTAACTTCATCTTCCAAAATCCATTTTATTCTATCACTCTCAGTGCCATCATAATAGGTATGTTTTTTTTGAAACATAGAATATGCCTCATTAAAATTAGTTTCAAGATTATTGGTGTAATTATCATTAATATAATGATGTAAATCCCGAGTAATATTATTGTGGATAGTTGAAAAAGGTCGATTTTTTAATTTTGCTTGCCGCATTTTAGCAATTATCATGCGCTTTGAAACATCCTGTGCTTTTTTATAAAAATGATTATAAGTTTTAAGACAATCCATCTAAATCTAAATTTATTCGGTTAGCTGCTTCTATTTTATTCTTATCCATTACTTTAGTATATATCTGTGTTGTAGAAACATTTTTGTGCCCCAGCAATTTTGAAACTGTATATATATCCGTTCCATTAGCAAGTTGTAATGTTGCATAACTATGTCTAAAATTATGAAACGAAATTTTCTTATTAATTCCAGAATCTTCAATCCATTTTTTAAGTGGACGTACAATTTGTGAATACTTAATACCAACAAATATCTTTCCAGTTTTTGTAGGTTGCAATTCCAATAAGTTATGGGCAGTTTCGGAGATAGGATGATTAAAAGAGTTTCCTGTTTTCTTTTCTTTTAATTGAATATAATATCCTTGATGTTTATCCTTATATACCTTATCCCAAGATAAATTTTTAATATCTACAAATCTCAACCCTGTTAGGGTAGAAAAGAATGCCATATGCTTTATGACATCATGTTTAATATCACTTTTCCATAATACACTTAATTCTTCCTCTGTTAAATACTCTCTGTGAGTTTCTTCTTCTTTGATATATTCAGCGTGTAGTGCCAAATTACTAATTGTTAAATTTTCTTTATAAGCCTCTTTTAATACTCTTATAAACTTCTTAAAATAAGAAGAAGCTGTATTAACTGCTAATTTACCTTTATTAGTTCTTAGATTATTAGCGTTCAATAAAAACTCTCTGTATTTTTTTACATGCAATAGGCTCAGTTGATTTGTTGTTAAGTTGCTACCGAAACAGGCCGATAAATAATTTCTAGATGCCTTCCAAGATAAATAATTATTATAACTCCCATTATTTAAGGACCGATCAACTATTACATCATAAAAGGCTAGAAAATTAAAGTTGAAATTTACGTTTTCCTTAAAACCATATTCTTTATCTCTTAATTGAATTAACCGTTTTGACCTAATCAATTCCGCAAACTCTATCGTTTCTTTATTATGGGCTTTCTCAATTTCTGACTTTGGATTAGCATAAATTTTTAACTTCAAGAACTCGCGTCTCGACTCCTTCCCTGTAGTAGGATTAATTATTGCAGGATAGTAGTCCAAATATAAACTGTATTTACCATCGGTAATTTTTTTCTTTCTAACTGTTACATTAATCATTAAGTATTGTTTTTGAGGGTGCTCCAAATATTCTTTTAATCTCAGATTTTAATACGTAATTAAATCTTCCCATTTTAATCTTTTCAATTCCTTTTGATTTAATATGTCTTTCTACTGACTTGGCAGACACATTATAATACTTTGGTACTTCACTCATGTAGTAATAGTCCTCCTTGTTGAAACTAATAGTTTCATCAGAGGAATTTTTTATTGATTTTGTATTTACATTTGATTTAACTAATTTATTCTTACAATATTCTTCCAAATCAACCTGCCTAATCAAAACTCGACTCGTTATACGAAAGTGCGCTAGTTCGCCACTACGAATTAATCTGTTAATCGTTGATTGACTCACATTAAGCAATAAGGCACAGTCTTTAATCTCTAAATATGCTTTGCACTTTGCAATTTCTAATAAATCTCTATAAGGAATCGTTGTTTCTTTTCGTGAAACAACATTTTCTTTCAAACGCTTTTCCTTCGCTCTAAGTTTATAATCTTTCTGATTGCAACTGTGACTGCAAAAGCGAGTCTTCGTTGTATGTGCTTGAAATTGCTTTCCACAAAAAGTACAGCGTTTTTTTACTACCACGTCTAAATATTGAAATTCATTTATATTACTTAGTTACACCTACAAATAAGCATACACTCCTGTTATTGTCTCCATTATTCTATATACATCATATTACACGACATCCGACAAACATAAAAACAAACTTAATAAAAAAACAAAAAAAAGGTACAATTGAGGTACAAAAAAAACAAGAAAAACAATATAATTTAACAAATGAAGAAAAAGTACAAAACAAAAAAAACCCTATATATAAAGGGTTTTGTTTGTTATAATTTGTAATTCTGCACAAATCTATTTTCCGATACAAAAATTAGCAAAAATATTACCCAACAGGTCATCGTTGGTAATCTCACCTGTAATCTCACCAAAGTGATACAAGGCCTGTCGGATATCTATCGCCAACAAATCTCCAGACAAACCGGTTTCCAAGCCATGCTGTACCTTTTGGATTTCTTCAAAAGCTTTCAGTAAAGCATCATAATGACGAGAGTTGGTCACAATGGTTTCATTATTTCTAAGCGCACCAGTATTTATTAAATTAAGAAGTGAATTGGTTAATTGCTCTACACCAAACCCTGTTTTAGCAGAAATAGGTATAAGGTTTTCAGCATAAGGACTAAGGCTGGTGATTAAGTGCGCTAAATCCGCATCTGTAATTTGGTCTATTTTATTCAAGATAACCAGTAACTGCTTTTGCGGAAACTTGTTCTTTATCTTTTCGATTTCTATTTTAAACAACGCTATGGCTTCACTACCAGCGACCAACTGAGGACTACCAACCAAAAACATCACCACCTGCGCTTGCTCAATCTTTTCAAACGTCTTTTTTATACCAATGCTCTCAACAACATCTTTGGTCTCCCTTATACCTGCAGTATCTATAAATCTAAAACCAATACCTCCTATGGATATTTCATCTTCAATAGTATCTCTGGTAGTTCCTGCAATTTCAGAAACTATCGCTCTATCCTCATTCAATAAAGCATTAAGTAAAGTCGATTTCCCCACATTGGGCTCACCAACAATAGCAACAGGAATACCGTTTTTTATCACATTACCAACAGCAAACGAATCTATTAAGCGTTTCAACACAAAATGAATGCGCTCAATGAGTTGTTTAAACTGGGTTCTATCGGCAAACTCTACATCTTCTTCAGCAAAGTCGAGTTCTAATTCTATTAACGACGCAAAGTTTAAAAGCTCTTCGCGTAGCTTAGCAATTTCAGAAGAAAAACCACCACGCATTTGCTGCATTGCAATTTGATGTGAGGCTTCATTATCACTAGATATTAAATCGGCTACAGCTTCCGCCTGACTCAAATCTAGCTTTCCGTTTAAGAAAGCACGTAGCGTAAATTCACCAGCAGTTGCCATACGACAGCCTTGCCTCAAAAACAATTGAATAATCTCTTGTTGAATATAGTTAGAGCCATGGCAAGAAATCTCTATAACATCTTCTCCTGTATACGAATTTGGGTTTTTAAAAACGGACACTAAAACCTCATCAAGCGTTTTATCACCATCTATTATATGACCTAAATGAATGGTATGAGTGGGTTGTGCGCTTAAGTTTTTATTAGAAACAGATTTAAACGACTTAGAAGCTAACCCAATGGCATCCTTACCAGACAATCGTATAACAGCAATAGCACCACTTCCAGATGGTGTTGCCAAAGCCACAATAGTATCGTTATGCATAATTCTGTTCTTTGTTGCAAAAGTATTGTAAAATATTACATGGCTATAATCTATTACTTAGTTTTATACTTTTTTAACCTTGCATTTATAATGTTTTCTTAGCTTTGTTGAAATATATACAACGCTATAATTAGAAAAAACAAATGAAAAAATTACTTACTTTATTTTTAACAGGATTATTATTTACGAGCTGTGCAGACAAACCAAGTTATACCGTTAAAGGCAAAGCCGAAGGCGTTAGCGATGGTACTTTAATTCGTTTAGCAAAAATTAATGAAGTAGGAAAACAAGTTATTAAGGATTCTGCTGTAATTACAAACGAAGAATTTACCTTAAAAGGCGCTGTAGAAGAACCTAACATCTACTTTTTAGCATTAGACGGCACATTTAATAACGCGGTTTTTATGTTAGAAAACAGTGATATTCAAATAGACTTTAACAAGGAGGTTCCTATGGAATCTAAAGTAACAGGTTCAGAGTCTAATGCAGGCTATGAAGCGTTTCAAAACGAAATGCTAAAATTCAGGGAAGAAGGAAGTGCCATCATGTCCGAATATAACGAATTGGGTAATGAACCAGCTCCTGAGAAAAGAGACTCTATTGCTAAGGCAATGGATGACTTAAGAAAAAGACAAATAAACTATCCGTTGATTTTTATTCAAGAGCATAAGGACAGTTATTTTAGCCTTAACCTTGTTGAGTTAGAATCCAGCAGACCTGGTTTTAACGTTGTTGAGTATAGAGAAGCCTTTGAGAACTTTACATCAAAGCTAAAAGACTCTAAAAAAGGGGTTATCGTTAAGCAAAAGTTAGACAAACTCTACGAAGAGCATCAAAAAACTGCTAGCCAAAATAACTAAAGTTCATAGGCTTAAAAAAACATTAATACAATAAAATCTTATTTTGGTTAATGTTGAAAAGCAAACAAAGTGAATGAATAAAACAATATTTGAGATTACCAAAATGGACTGTCCATCGGAGGAAAATCTAATCCGAATGAAATTGGATGGAATCTCAAATATTGTGAATTTAGACTTTGATATTCCTAACCGGAAATTGATCGTTTTTCACAGCGGAGAAATTAACCAAATCGAAAATTCAATTCTAGAACTGAATTTAGGTGGAAAGAAAATATCCACCGAACTAACCGACCAAACGGAATTTAAAGAAAATGCAAACCAGAAAAAACTACTTTGGTCTGTACTTGCAATCAACTTTACCTTTTTCATTGTAGAAATGACAACAGGAATTATCTCAAAATCAATGGGATTGGTTGCCGACAGCTTGGATATGCTTGCTGACAGTTTTGTTTATGGAATTAGTTTGTTTGCTGTTGGTGGAACTTTGGTAAGAAAAAAACGAATTGCAAAACTAGCTGGTTATTTTCAAATAACACTTGCAGTAATTGGATTTGTTGAAGTTTTGAGAAGGTTTTTTGGAGACGAGCAGCTTCCCGATTTTTCAACAATGATAATCGTTTCAGTTTTTGCCCTTATCGCAAATGGTATCTGTCTTTACATATTACAAAAATCAAAAAGTAAAGAAGAGGCACATATGAAAGCCAGTATGATCTTCACTTCAAATGATGTCATTATTAATTTAGGAGTTATTATCGCTGGATTTTTAGTAAGTTGGATAAACTCTAGTAAACCTGATTTGATTGTCGGAACAATTGTTTTTGTTCTTGTGATTCAAGGAGCTTTCAGAATACTAAAATTAAGTAAATAGAAAACACAATCACAATAATGGTTAAAAGTAATTGCTTATTCTCAACTACTTCTTACTTCATCAGTATTTAACTAAATTATTTTAGCTTACCTGTTTTATACAATACAAATAGAATTATAATTGGTATAGCCAGCAAGCCAATATGACCTAAATCGGTTTTAAACAAACTTGGCAATAAAATTAAAGTAACCATGTAACCACCTACTGCTCCACCAAAATGGGCATCGTGACCAATATTGCCTATTCTTTTCTTCATACCATAGATAGAATATAACAAATAGCCAATACCAAACACATAACCTGGAATTGGAATTGGCACAAAAAACATATACAAATTCATTTCTGGTCGTAGCAAAATTGCGGCATACAAAATACCTGTTACCGCTCCACTAGCTCCTACAGCACTATACCAATATTCATCTTTATGAAAATAAAGTGACAGCAGGTTTCCAAAAATAAGACTGGCAATGTAGATGATAATAAAGTTAAGTTGCCCTAATTCAAAAATCACGGCATTGGCAAAGAAATACAAAGTCAACATGTTAAACAACAAATGGGTTGTATCAACATGAAGAAACCCAGAACTAAACATTCTTATTTGTTCACCACGCCTAATACTACCGACATTAAACTTGTACTTTTCAAAAAACAACCGGTCATCAAAGCCTTTTAAAGATATAATTACATTAGCAGCAATAATAGCGATTGTTACAGGATCTAAATTCATAAAATCTAAACTTATAAGTCAAATATAACATATATTTGCGCTTAAAAGCTAACATAATAATAATGCAACTTATTGCCTATATTTTAATTTATCCATT
Organism: Winogradskyella pulchriflava; assembly: GCF_042434315.1. Taxonomy (NCBI): domain Bacteria; kingdom Pseudomonadati; phylum Bacteroidota; class Flavobacteriia; order Flavobacteriales; family Flavobacteriaceae; genus Winogradskyella; species Winogradskyella pulchriflava. Next base: position 198,668 of record NZ_JBHLTQ010000005.1, read on the forward strand.
TCTCTGGTTAATTTCTATTTTACCTTTTAGATTATTGTATATCCTATCAGATATAGCTTATATCTTCGTCTATAAAATTTTTGGATATAGAAAAAAGACAGTTATCCCTAACCTAAAATTAGTTTTTCCTGAAAAGTCGGAAGAAGAAATATTAGATATTGCTAGCAAATTTTACCATCATCTATGTGATATGATTTTAGAATCTATAAAATCGTTAACCATATCTGAAAAAGAACTAAAAAAACGATTTGTAGCTACAAATATTGAGCTCCTGCATGACCTAGAAAAAAAGAACAAGTCAGTCATTTTAATGTGTGCACATTATGGAAGTTGGGAGTGGATCTTTATATTGCAACGTTACATTAACTATAAAGGTTATGCGATATACAAACGCTTAACAAACAAGTATTTTGACAGATTAGTAAAGCGTATAAGGGCTAAATACAACACATACCTCATAACCAACAAACAAGCGATAAACACATTAATTGAAGCTAAAAATAAAGGAGAATTAACATTAAACGGATTTATATCAGACCAATCACCAAAAGCACATAAAGCCTATTATTGGAATGAATTTATGGGCATTAAAGTCCCTATGCACACAGGTGCTGAAATTTTAGCTAAAAAACTTGATATGGCTGTCGTGTTTTTTAGAGTGGAAAGAAAAAAACGTGGTTACTACGAGTTAACGTTCGAGACTATTACCGAAAACCCAAACGAATACAAAAACTACGAGATTACAGATATCTTCTTTAAAAAGGTTGAAGAACAAATTCTTGAAGCACCGCAATATTACCTTTGGACGCACAAACGTTGGAAACATAGAAATAAAGTACCACCAAAATTCCAGTAGAAGATTTTAATCCAAATTAAACCAAACATCTACATTGGTTGCATTACATGGTTTACCAACTAATGATTTATGGATAAATTCATTATTGCATTTTGAGTACTCATAATCCTTAGCCCAATCTTGATGATTTTCAGCTAAAGCAATAATACTATCACAAACATATACTATTTCGGCATTGGTTGTTGTTGGATGTATTGACATACGAATCCAACCTGGTTTACGTACCAATTCACCAATAGAAATTTCATCCGTCAATTGTCGCGAAGTTTGTTGATCTACATGAAGTAAAAAATGTCCATAAGTACCTGCACAACTACAGCCACCACGTGTTTGTATGCCGAATTTATCGTTGAGTAATTTTACACCTAAATTAAAGTGTAAATCATCAATGTAGAATGATATCACTCCTAATCTGTCTTTATGCTGACCAGCTAGAATAGTAATATTAGAAATAGGATCCAATTTCTTAAAAATAGTGTCAATTAATTCATGTTCGCGCTTCAACATATTAGCAACTCCCATTTGCTCTTTTAGCTTAACAGAAAGTGCCGTTTTTATAGTTTGAAGAAAACCAGGAGTTCCTCCATCTTCTCTATCTTCAATATTGTCAATGTACTTGTGTTCTCCCCAAGGATTTGTCCAACTTACAGTTCCTCCACCTGGACAATCCGGAATCATATTTTTATACAATTTTTTATTAAAAACCAAAACACCACAAGTACCAGGACCTCCTAAAAACTTATGAGGTGAAAAGAAAATGGCATCCAATTGAGCAGCTTCGTCTTCAGGATGCATATCTATTTCAATGTAGGGTGCAGAACACGCAAAATCAACAAAACAAACTCCACCATGTTTATGCATCAATTTAGCAATTTCATGATGTGGTGTTTGAATTCCTGTAACATTAGATCCTCCACTAATTGAAGCAATCTTAATAGTACAATCTTTATATTGTATAAGTAGTTTTTCTAAATTCTTAAGGCAAACCAAACCATCTTCATCTGGTGGAATAACTTCAACCTTAGCCATAGTTTCTAACCAAGACGTCTGATTAGAATGATGCTCCATATGCGTTACAAAAACTACTGGTCGCATTTCATCTGGAACCTTTGTGTAATCTTTTAAGTTCTCAGGTATTTTTAAGCCAAGGATACGTTGAAACTTATTCACCACACCTGTCATACCATTACCAGACATAATTAAGACATCATCTTCATTACAATTCACATGATCTTTAATTATCTGCTTAGCTTTATGGTACGCTTTGGTCATTGCAGTACCAGAAACCGTTGTCTCAGTATGTGTGTTAGCTACAAAAGGGCCAAACTCATTACACAATTTTTCTTCAATAGGTCTGTATAAACGACCAGATGCTGTCCAATCTGTGTAAATGATTTTTTGCTCACCATAAGGTGACACAAAGGTTTGCTCTTGACCGATAATATGTTTTCTGAACTGATCAAAGTAAGTTTCTAAATCAGTTGTTTCAGTTGTAGTGGTTTCAGAAATCATAATCCTCTTCCTATTTAATTCAGTAATTTAAAGATACTAAATATTAGCTATTGTTTTTATTTCGGCAATAAATCGGTCTGCCAAACTATCAGCAGCCTCTTGAGAAGGCGCTTCAGTATAAATTCTAATAATTGGCTCCGTATTACTTTTACGCAAATGCACCCAACTATCAGCAAAGTCAATTTTTACACCATCAATTGTGGTTAATTTTTCATGGCTATAGTTAGATTCCATAGTGCTCAAAATACCATCAACATCCAAGCCTGGTGTTAATTGTATTTTTTTCTTACTCATAAAGTAATTTGGGTACGTTGCTCTAAGTTCGCTTACCTTCATTTTCTTCTCAGCTAATAGGCTTAAAAATAAAGCTACACCTACCAAAGCATCACGTCCGTAATGCAATTCAGGATAAATGATACCACCATTACCTTCTCCTCCAATAACAACATTGTTCTTCTTCATCAATTCCACAACGTTTACCTCACCTACAGCACTGGCTTCGTACATACCTCCATGCTTTTCAGTAACATCACGCAAGGCTCTTGTAGAACTCATATTACTTACCGTATTACCAGGATTTTTACTTAGCACATAATCAGCACAAGCCACCAATGTATATTCTTCTCCAAACATCTCACCAGTTTCGTCCATAAAAGCCAAACGATCCACATCTGGATCTACGACAATACCAAAATCCGCACGTTCTTTTACAACGGCTTTAGCTAAATCTCCTAAGTGTTCTTTAAGTGGCTCTGGATTATGCGGAAAATGTCCTGTTGGGTCACAATATAACTTCACAGGATGTACTCCCAAACGCTCTAATAACAAAGGAATGGCAATTCCTCCTGTAGAATTTACACCATCTACAACCACTTTAAAATTAGCAGCTTCAATAGCCTTTTTATTAACAAGAGGTAATTCTAAAACCTCATCGATATGCATATCTATGTAGGCTTCGTTTTTAGTAATTTTACCTAAGTCATCTACATCAGCAAAAATCAATTCATTAGATTCTGCAAGTTCTAAAATCTTCTGTCCTTCAGCACCATTCAAAAACTCTCCTTTGTGGTTTAAAAGCTTTAACGCATTCCATTGTTTTGGGTTATGACTTGCCGTTAAAATTATACCTCCATCAGCATGTTCCATTGGTACGGCAACCTCAACCGTTGGTGTGGTTGACAATCCTAAATCGATAACATTGATACCTAAACCAACTAAGGTTTGCATAACTAAACTCTGAATCATTTCTCCAGAAATTCGTGCATCTCTACCAACAACAACTCTGTAATTGTCCTTGTTGCGTTGTTGTTTAATCCACGTACCATAAGCTGCTGCAAATTTAACCGCATCAATTGGTGTTAAATTTTCCTCAACTGGTCCTCCAATAGTGCCTCGAATTCCTGAAATAGATTTTATTAAAGTCATTTTTTTCTGATTTTCAGCAAATATAAATAGATATACCGTTTATAACTATTTTGTTATTATGAATTTGTAAATTCGACAAATGAATTTTCTCGCCCACATATACCTTTCTAGCAATAATGAACTTCTAACCATAGGCAATTTTGCTGGTGATGGTGTTAGAGGAAAAAACTATACACGTTTTCCTATAGCAATGCAAGCCGGAATTCAATTACACCGTGAAATCGATACCTTCACAGATGCGCATCCTATTGTTAGAAAAAGTACTAAACGGCTTCATAAAGCTTATGGCCATTACAGTGGAGTCATTGTCGATATTTTTTATGATCATTTTCTTGCTAAAAACTGGAAAAATTATTCCGATGAACCATTAGCGGAATACATTGATGATTTTTATGAAAGTTTAATCAGAAACCTACATCATTTACCAGAGCGTTTTAAAAAGATGACTCCGATTATGATTGAAGGAAATTGGCTATTGAGTTACGCTACGATTGATGGTATTCAACTGGTTTTAAATGGCATGAATAGAAGAACGAAAGGCCGTTCTAAAATGAATGAAGCTACTAAGGAACTGAGAGAAAACTACCAGGCTTTTGAAAATGATTTCACACTCTTTTTTAAGGAACTTATAGAATTTAGTACCAACAAACGTCTCGAAATTGAAAAACGATTTAATTTATGAAACATCTAATTACAATTATCTTTTTTAGTTTTTTCATTTGCTTAAGCTGTAAAGAAAATCCAAAGGAAACTACAAAACAGTCCATAAACAGAGGTGTCATTGCAAATAAAGCAATGGTTGTAAGTGCGCGTGAAGAAGCTTCAAAAATTGGAGCTGAGATTTTAAAACAAGGAGGTAACGCTTTTGATGCCATGTTTGCCACAGAAATGGCATTGGCTGTGGTGTATCCTTATGCTGGAAATTTAGGTGGTGGTGGTTTTATGGTGTATCGCTTAGCTGATGGTGAAACAGGTGCATTAGATTATAGAGAAAAAGCACCTTTAGCTGCTAACAAAACCATGTATCTTGATGAGGAAGGAAATATAATAAAAGACAAAAGTACAGTTGGTGTACATTCGGTTGGAGTACCTGGAACTATCGCTGGAATTTTTGCAGCCCACCAAAAGTTCGGAACACTTCCTATTGAAGAATTACTAAAACCTGTCATCACTTTGGCAGAAAACGGATTTGCAGTTACCGAAAAGCAACATCTTAAATTTCAGGATTACGATAGTATTATTAGAGCGGTAAACGGTAAAGAAATAATGTTCAACAAGAACGTAAAACCCAAAGATACCATAAAGAATACTGCACTTGCACAAACCTTAAAACGAATCGCCAAAAATGGTCGTGATGAGTTTTATAAAGGTGAAACAGCACAACAGTTAATTAACTACCTTAAAGCAAATGGCAGCATTATGACGCTAGAAGATTTAGAGCGTTATGAAGCGAAATGGAGGCAACCTGTTGAATTTCAATACAAAGACTATAACATTATATCAATGTCTCCTCCCTCTAGTGGAGGTCTGTGTTTAGCGCAAATCATGAAAATGATGGAACCTTTCGACCTTAAATCGTATGGTCATAATTCCCTAAAAAGTATTCAGGTGATGGTTGAAGCCGAGCGCAGAGCCTATGCCGACAGAAGTTACTTTTTAGGTGATCCTGATTTTGTTGATATTCCAACTGAGACACTATTAAGTGATGTGTATTTAAACAATCGTATGAGTGATTTCTCTTTTGAAAACCCGACACCTTCCGATGCTATTTCGTACGGTAAAATTCTAGGTCACGAAAGTGAGGAAACCACTCACTACTCTATTGTGGATACTTATGGAAATGCGGTTTCGGTTACGACGACCTTAAACAGTGGTTACGGCTCAAAACTATATGCAGAAAACCTTGGTTTTTTTCTCAATAACGAAATGGACGATTTTAGCAGTAAACCTGGTGAACCAAATATCTACGGTCTTATTGGTGGAGAGGCAAATAGTATAGCTCCGGAAAAACGCATGTTAAGTGCTATGACTCCAACCATTGTTGAAAAAGATGGAGAATTATTTATGGTATTGGGTACACCTGGAGGTTCTACTATAATCACTTCAGTTTTACAGACAATTTTAAACGTTATTGAGTTTGATATGACCATGCAACAAGCCGTTGACGCACCTCGCCTTCACCACCAATGGTTACCAGATAATATTCGTATGGAAGTCGATTTATTTTCCGAAGAATTAAAACAACAACTCGAAGCCAAAGGCTATGACATTAATGAAGAAGCCGCACCAATCACGGCACGTGTAGAAGCTATACTTGTTCTTGAAGATGGCAGACTAGAAGGCGGTGCAGATTATCGAGGTGATGATACTGCTGTTGGGTTTTAACATCAATTAACAATTTCCAAAACCTCAAAATTGTATCTTTAAGCACCTAAATTGAATAGAACATAACCACTTCTTAAAACCAATCAAAAAATGAAACGATTTATTGTTACACTAGCGTTTTGCTATTCGTTATTTAGTTTTTCACAAGGCACACAATTATTAAGACAACCCACATTGCATGGAGATGATGTCGTCTTTGTCTATGCCAACGATTTATGGAAAGCCTCAGTAAATGGAGGAACAGCTATTCGTTTAACAAGTGATGACGGCTATGAATCGAATCCTCATTTTTCTAACGACGGAAAAATGATTGCTTTTACAGCTCAATACGATGGCAATGTTGATGTATTTGTAATGCCAGCTGAAGGTGGTGAGCCAAAACGACTTACCTATCATCCTGGTGGCGACTATGTACAAGGCTGGACACCAGATGGAGAAGTGCTGTTTCGTTCTAGTAGAGAAGCACAACCTACAATGACCAATAAATTCTTTACAGTTTCTACTAAAGGAGGCTTACCAAAAGCCTTAGATATTCCCAGAGCAGCTTATGGCGAAATGTCCCCTGATGGGAAACATTTAGCCTATACTCCAATTACAGGTTGGGATGCCGAATGGAGAAACTACCGTGGTGGACAAGCCATGCCAATTTGGGTTGTGGATCTAAATACCAAAGCGCTCACCAGAACAACGCAACCTACTAAAGAACGTCACCTTGACCCTGTTTGGTTAAATGGAATGGTTTATTTTATGTCCGAGCGCGATTATACCATGAATATTTGGTCTTTCAATCCTTCAACCAAAGAAGAAAAACAAATCACCTTTCATAAAAAATTTGATGTTAAAAGCTTAGATGCTAGCGACGATAAAATCGTGTACGAACAAGGAGGCTATCTTCATGTTTACAATCCAAGCTCAGGAGTCACAAAGCAATTGAATATTGATGTTAAGGCAGATCTAAACTTCTACCGTACCAAGTGGAAAGATGTATCGGAAAGACAATTATCCAATCCAAACCTTTCACCAAAAGGCAAACGTGCTATTTTTGAGCATAGAGGAGAAATATTTACTGTCCCAAAGGAAAACGGCACCTGGAAAAATATTACCAACTCACCTGGAGTTGCAGACCGAAGTCCAATTTGGTCGCCTAAAGGTGATAAAATAGCCTGGTTCTCTGATGCTAGTGGTGAATATCAATTAATGTTAGCAGACCAAGATGGTCAAAATGCTGAAGCTATAAAACTGCCAAACCCTACCTTCTACTTTCAACCCGATTGGTCACCTGATGGAAAACATATAGCATACACAGATACTCACTACAACATCTGGATTATCAACTTAGAATCTAAAAAAACAACTAAAGTAGATACAGATCGCTATGCACATCCTAACCGCTCCATGAATCCGGTATGGTCACCAGACAGCAAGTGGATTGCTTATGCTAAACAACAGGAAAGCCACTTCAAGGCCATTTTCGCTTATAATATTGATTCCAAGAAAATCATTCAGATTACAGACCCAATTGCAGATGCCATTTCACCAGTTTGGGATGCCAATGGCAAATACCTTTATACTTTGGCAAGTACCAACTATGGTTTACAGTCGGGCTGGTTAGATATGAGTAACTACGATCCTGCTGCCAATCTCACTAGAAATTTATATGCTGTAGTCTTGAGCGCAAAGGATAAATCACCTACACTGCCTAAAAATGACATGGAAGATAGCACTTCAAAAGATGAAGAGGGTAAGGACAAGGAGAAAGACAAGGAAAAAGAGGAAAAGAAAGACAAGGATAAATCCAACGGAGTTACTGTCACAATTGACCAGGAAGGCATCTTTAATAGAGCTGTTGCTCTAGAAATGCCTGCAAGAAACTACGTCGCATTGTTAAAAGCCCCTGAAAAGAAAGTGTTTGTTGCAGAAGCAATTCCTAATACCAATGGCTTCAAAGTCCATACCTATGATCTCGAAGAAGGCAAAGCAACGGATTTTGCCGAAGGTGTTAATCAAATGGTGGCTTCTGAAGATAGAAAATCAGTCCTGCTTTTTCAAAATAGAAACTGGGTGTTAACAAATTCTTCGGCACCTCCAAAACCTGGAAAGGACAACTTAAAAACCAATATTAAAATTAAGATAGACCCTAAGGCCGAAGCACATCAAATTTTTAAGGAAGGCTGGCGCTACATGCGCGATTTCCTTTATGTTGATAATGTACATGGAGCACCATGGGATGAAGTTTATAAATGGTATTCACCTTGGATAGATCATGTACGCCATAGAACTGACTTAAACTACGTAGTAGATATCATGAGTGGTGAAGTTGCTGTAGGACATTCCTATGTATCTGGTGGTGATTTTCCAAATGTAAATCAAGTACCTGTTGGCTTATTGGGTTGCGATATCACCTTAACAAACGGTAATTTTAAGATTTCTAAAATCTATACAGGGGAACGTTGGAATCCTAATTTAGATGCACCACTTGCCAAACCAGGCATTGATGTTAACGAGGGAGATTATTTATTGGCTATAAACGGTAAGCAACTTACTGCAGATACCAACCCTTATAGTTTATTAGAACAAACCGCTGGTAGGGAAATCAATATTACGGTGAATTCTAAACCATCTATGACGGATGCCAAAACTGTTTTAGTAAAACCTATAAGTAATGAAAGAGGCTTAAGAAGTGTTGACTGGGTAGAAGGTAATCGTAGAAAGGTTGATGAATTATCAAACGGAAAACTAGCTTATGTTTATGTGCCAAACACTGGTGGAGGTGGCTTTACGTCATTTAACAGGTATTACTTTTCGCAGCAAGATAAAAAAGGTGTGATTATAGACGAACGCAACAATGGTGGTGGTTCAGCTGCAGATTATATGATTGATATTATGTCTAGAGAACTCTTTGGCTACTTTAACAGTAAAGCGGGAGACAAACGTCCATGGACAACTCCAATCGCAGGGATTTGGGGACCAAAAGTTATGCTCATTAACGAACGTGCAGGTTCTGGTGGTGACTTATTACCTTATATGTTTAAGATGAAAAAACTAGGACCTTTAATCGGTACCAGAACTTGGGGAGGCTTAGTAGGTACTTGGGACACTCCTCAATTTATTGATGGAGGACGTATGGTGGCACCGCGTGGAGGGTTTTATGATGTTAATGGCAACTGGGCTGTAGAAGGTGAAGGTATTGCTCCAGATATTGAAGTAATCCAAGAACCAAAAGAAACATCAAAAGGTAATGACCCACAATTAGAGCGTGCTGTACAAGAAGCTTTAAGTTTATTAAAAGGCAATGAGTTTGAATTACAACCAGAACCTAAAGCTCCTGTTCGCTGGAAACGACCTGAAGGGTATAAATCTGATAATTAATAAAGTCATCGCGAGGCTAGAGCCTGTGCTGAGCGCAATCGAAGTAAAGCAATCTGTTTAATGTTAGCTGCTTCGTGCCTCGCAGTGACGTAAGCGTGGTAAGATAGCTTCTCGATAGACTTAGGAATCACAATGAAAATACCATAAGTATCAAAACCATCAAAAGCTAAACGTATTCTATAGTTGAGCCCTGTCATCCTGAACTTGTTTCAGGATCTCATTAAGCATCAGATGTTGAAACGAGTTCAGCATGACAATAAATTAGTTCAAATTAACAAAGTACTTGAAATTCCGACAAAGTCGGAAACAACGATTTTCAGAAATAATGAGCCCCAAATAATGTTTTGAAAATGAAACAAGGGTTGAAAGATAAAGTACAATTAAATATTAGATCATTAATGTATTAGCGAATGGTACTTTAGTAATTTCCTAACAAATCGTTTTGACTTTTTGGTTCGTTTTGTGTCAAGACAAAATGAACAGATAATAAACAAACCCATTCATGGCAAAAAAAAGTAAACTCAAAAAAACACTAAAAATCATTGGAGGCATCATCGTCTTCCTAACCTTACCCTCACTCCTGTTCTTTGGGTTTATGTACCTAAAATACAACGAAGACCTACCAACAGGACAACAAGGGCAAGCTGCTGACCAACTCGCCACACAAATGCTGCAATCCTTGAATGAAGAAGCTTATTTAAACACGGATTATTTAGAGTGGACATTTAAAGGGAGGCACCATTACAAATGGTATAAATCCGAAAAAACCTGTGAAGTATCATGGGATGAGATGACCGTCATTTTGGATTTAGAAAAGCGTGACAATTCAAAAGTGTTTGCCGGACAACAGGAGTACAATGGAAAAGAAAAACACGACTATATTCTTAAAGCCGAAAACTACTTTAACAATGATGCGTTCTGGCTCGTTGCTCCTTACAAAGTTTTTGACATAGGCACCGAACGCAGATTAGTTAAAACCGAAGACAACAAAAATGCGCTACTAGTCACCTACACTTCCGGAGGTACAACACCTGGCGACTCTTACTTATGGCATTTTGATGATACAGGCAAACCCAAAAGCTATCAAATGTGGGTAGATATCCTACCTATTGGTGGTTTGGAAGCCACATGGGATAATTGGATTACCACAGAGAGCGGAGCCCTCTTACCAACATCGCATAAATTATTGGTGTTCGATTTAGAAATGGGAGACGTTAGAGGATTGTCATTCTAACGTCATCGCGAGGTACGACGCGATCTCTCAATTTAGTATTTCATAAGATCACTACATCAGTTACCAGTTTCACGCTTAGCTCGTCGCTCATCACTCTTTAACAAGCATTACACAACTGACTGAAAACACAACCAAACCCTACTTAGACCGTTGCCCTACAAACTGCTGACTTTTCAACTTAAACAACACGTTAAAACTGGTAAGACTACCATAGCTTCTTGTGATGTATTGCTGAAGATCAATCTTTTCTTGTTCTTCTAGGTTACTGGAATTAATCTTCTGTTCCATTACACGCAAGCGATCACGAACCATTGTAATTTTATGGAAGAATTTATCTATCGGCAGTTCACTGGCTTTCAGATTCTCATCACCAGGTTGCATAATCAGTGTACCACCTTTCCATTTATCGGCAATGGCAACAACTTCGGAAACATCCGACCACTTTTTAAGTATAGCTTTCAGGCTTCTTTCAACCTCATAAAAACTAATGGTATCCACATCGTCTTCTGCTGCTTCAATAACTTCAAAGTCAGCGTCTAAATCTATAGTTTCTAAACCGTTGTCTATAAAGGTAACCCAATAGTGTTTTGAGGTGACGTTAGTGACGACTCCTTTTCCGTATTCTGGGTGATTGATTCTTGAGCCTATACCTAGTAATTTCATATTAATATGTGATGTTATGCCCATACAATGGGAGTGCTATTAAACTTGTATTTCGCGACTAAAATAGTAAAATATCCAAGTCGTAAAACAGAACACCAAAAGAAATGTTAATAAATATAAAAAGGTATTGCAACGCTCGAAAAATCTTGATATTTTTGTTATATTCTTAAAAAACAACTCATTAACTATGAAAAAACTATTTATTACCGTATTATTTTTAGGATTTACTATTTTCCTAAGTGCGCAGAACACTCCACAAGTTGGGGATGAATTAGTAATAAAAGCAACTGAATCGAGCACGTATGAGCATATTGACTTTCCGAAGCCCAATATCTTAATCAAACGTGGTAGCGTTGCTAATTACAAAAGTGTTGTAGGCAATACCGTTGTTATTGAAGAAGTTAATACCAAAGCAGATGGTACTGTGGTTGTGGTATTAAAACAAAAAGATGGCGGAAAGTTTTTTAACTTTAAAAAGAAAGTTACAGCAGATTATAACGCAGCTATTGCTGCTAAGGAACTGGTAGCCGTAAAATAAGGACGCCCTACCGTTATTAAACAAACATATGATGAAGTACACTATTAGTTTAGTGTACTTTTTTTTATGCCTTAGATGGTGTTGTAAACGCCAGCTTATATAAACATAAACCTATCCTCGTCTTTAGAAAAGGCTTTTGTTATTCTAGATTTGGCTTTTGTGTCACCTGCATTTTGATGGTTTGCATATGTGGCATCTTTGGATTTGAATAGGCGTTTTTTGAGGTCTTGTAATAATTTCATAGCACTTGTCATTTGGTGTTACCAAAGATACGATATAAGTGTGGGGTTTGGATGTCCAAAATGACTGCAAACAGGTTAAACATCAAAGATTTAGCAATCATTTAACAATTAGGTAGTATTGTGATAAAGTTGGTGGTTTTTTTATGAGCACTGTGGTTTCGCTTTATGGGACTTTTTTTTAGATATGTTCATTTTTGAAGGACAAAAAACGAACCAAAACGTCCTTTACTGTCGAAGGTATTTTTATTGGCTTACTGACGCCAATAAAACCATAATCAAAATCCTAAATAGCTTCCAAGGCTTCAGCTATTTTTTTCGGATTTTAATTATATATACTGCCGACAGCATTTTCCGACTGTGTCGGAATTTCAAGTGCGATGTTGTTTGGGAAAAGGTTATGGTGCTTTTTTGGTTAACAGCTAATTCTCTAAAGGTAATTAGCTATTGTAATTCTTACTCTTAAAAAGACTGCTTTGTGCTTTGTAGTGCTTATTTATTTGTTATTACTAGTAAGAGGCTTTTTGACAGTTTGGAGGTTTCTATGGTTATTTTATAGTTGCGTCGAAGGAACGTCGAAGGAGAGTCGAAGGAGAGTCGAAGGAGCGTCGGAGGAGCGTCGGAGGAGCTCTTGGTTAAATTTCAGGGTTTAAAATTTGTTTTCTTTGATTCTACAACAACTTGTAAAACCCTATAAAACTGTAAGTTACATGATTATTTTTAGATTTTTTCATTTTTATGAAATTCACAATCGGTATTCGGATGGCTTTAAAAAATTTTTAAAGGATGCGGAAAATTGGGCTAGGAAATTAAAAAATCATCGGTATAATGCATTTTTTATCGATAATATGTTAATTTATGTCAGTGAACGGTTAAAATAATTTTTTATATGTTTGACCCACAGCAGTTTAGCAGACGTATACTTGCTAGCTATAAAATCCGGATTTATAGATTGCTGTTACAATTCCCCTTATACCTTAAAAGACCCGAAACGAGTTTGGGTTGTACTAATCAGATGTGCATAGTTTAATTAAACCATAGCTACGCATGTCCTAAAACCTTTTTATTATGGCAAAGAATAATTCTTTTATTCGATTAGAAGGTACCTTGGATGGGTTGACCTTTTACAGAAAAGACGGTAATAATTTTGTAAAAACCAAAAGCCGTGTGAGTAGAAACCGTATAATGAACGCTCCTGAGTATCAGCGAACACGTGAGAACATGCAAGAGTTTAAGTGTGCCACAAAGAGTGGTAAGAGCTTTAGAGATAGTTTTTCATCTATTTCGCGCTTGGTAAGTAGTTCTAACCTTACGGGTCGTGTTGTGGGTATTATGCGTAGAATTATTAATAATGGTGCTGGTCTGCGTGGACAACGTACGCTTAACCTTGTTGATAATATAGAACCATTTATTGGATTTAATTTTAACGAGCAGAAGCCGTTTGATAGTCATTTTAATGCTCCTAATTCAGGACCTACTATAAATGCCAATCGTGATACGGTTAACTGGATGATACCCGATTTTAATACCGATACTTACATTAAAAAACCAGAAGGTGCTACACATTTTAAGCTGGTGCTTGCCGCTGGGTACACTAGTAATTACGAATGGGTGTCTGCTTTACAAGCTTACGAGCCAATAGAAGACACTCCAAATGGTGTGGGTAGCGTTACCTATAGTGATGCTATTGCCTTAGGTGCTATGGTTGGTGCGGATACCGATATTAAGGTTGACCTCACAGCTTATGCTCCAATACCTGCAACTACAGCCTTGTTTGCTGGTACGGCGATTGTGTTTTACCAGGAAGTTAATGGTGAACTGTATGAGTTGGCACAAGGCCACTGTATGAAAATTGCTGTGGTTGGGTAGGTTGTTGCTGGCTGTTAGCTGTTAGCTGTTAGCTGTTAGCTGTTAGCTGTTAGCTGTTAGCTAAATTAATTTTATAATCCCGTATGGTTTTGCTGTACGGGATTTTTTTATATGTACTTTTTTATGCACAAAAAAGCTACCAAAAAAGGCTTTTACTGTCGAAGGTATTTTTAATAGCATTCCCTTGCTATTAAAACCATAACTAAAACCCTAAATAGCTTCCAAGGCTTCAGCTATTTTTTACGGATTTTAGTTATATATACTGCCGACAGCTTTTCCGACTGTGTCGGAATTGCAAGTGCGATGGTGGTTGGGGAATGGTTATTGTGCTTGGGTGGTAACTACAAATACTCTAATGGAAGTGTCATTGCGAGTGAGGTACGAGCGTGGCAATCTGTTTCATTTTTTTTTCTGTTTTATAATGCCTACTTTTTGGGTTTGTAATTATAATACCGTGTGGTTTTGCTGTACGGGATTTTTTTATATGTACTTTTTTATGCCTAAAAAAGCTACCAAAAAAGGCTTTTACTGTCGAAGGTATTTTTAATAGCATTCAATGCTATTAAAACCATAACTAAAACCCTAAATAGCTTCCAAGGCTTCAGCTATTTTTTACGGATTTTAGTTATATATACTGCCGACAGCTTTTCCGACCGTGTCGGAATGGCAAGTGCGATTATGATTTGGGAATGGTTATGGTGTTTGGGTGGTAACGACAAATACTCTAATGGAAGTGTCATTGCGAGTGAGGTACGAGCGTGGCAATCTGTTTAATTTTTTTTATGTTTTATAATGTTTGCTTTTTGGGTTTTGTAATTATGATACCGTGTGATCTTACTGCACGGGATTTTTTTATATGTACTTTTTTATGCCAAAAAAGCTACCAAAAAAGGCTTTTACTGTCGAAGGTATTTTTAATAGCATTCCCTTGCTATTAAAACCATAACTAAAATGCTAAATAGCTTCCAAGGCTTCAGCTATTTTTTACGGATTTTAGTTATATATACTGCCGACAGCTTTTCCGACCGTGTCGGAATTGCAAGTGCGATGGTGGTTAGGGAATGGTTATGGTGTTTGGTTGGTAACGACAAATACTCTAATGGAAGTGTCATTGCGAGTGAGGTACGAGCGTGGCAATCTGTTTCATTTTTTTCTGTTTTATAATGTCTGCTTTTTGGTTTTGTAATTATGATACCGTGTGGTCTTACTGTCCTGGATTTTTTTATATGTACTTTTTTATGCCTAAAAAAGCTACCAAAAAAAGCTTTTACTGTCGAAGGTATTTTTAATAGCATCATCATGCTATTAAAAAACCATAACTAAAACCCTAAATAGCTTCCAAGGCTTCAGCTATTTTTTACGGGTTTTAGTTATATATACTGCCGACAGCTTTTCCGACCGTGTCGGAATGGCAAGTGCGATTATGATTTGGGAATGGTTATGGTGTTTGGGTGGTAACGACAAATACTCTAATGGAAGTGTCATTGCGAGTGAGGTACGAGCGTGGCAATCTGTTTAATGATACCCTTAAACTCCATGAGATTCCTTCACTGTGCTAGGAATGACCAAAATAGCATGCTTGATACTGCATCTAGATTTCATTTTTAAGGATATACTATTGAAGGAGTTGTTACCATTTTTATGCCTCTTCATCTTGACTTAGAATTTCTACAAGCTCTTTGTACCTTTCTGGCTCTCCTATTTCTTCAAAAAAGGTTTCTATTAATCGCGGTGGAAACTCTCTAACTTCTTCATAAGATAATCCTATGGTCTCTAAATAGTCTTCTAGCTGAGGAACTACGACAAGCATTTTAGCAGTTTTCTTTGGGTAAAACCCTTGAAGCTTAGATATATCCTTCTTTTTAATTGGCTCTGATAATTCTTGATTAGAATCTCTCCACTGGTTAAAAAGGGCTAACATAATCTGCCCTATTGTGGGCTGTTTTATTTGAAGGTATTTTGCATAGTTTTTTTTAAATGTATTACGATTGGTCCCGAACAACTTATAAATAGATTCCTTATCAAATTTATTGGGTATATGTCTATCAGTAATATCTGCTAGCGATTGGTCTGACAGAGTGTTATAAGGTGTATCCCTAAGGTTTAACCAGTTAGCATGATGCATCACATAAACCAGCCACCTCCTTGATGATTTAAAATCGTCACTAAGAAGGTAGCTGGATAGAACTAGAAAAAAATGCGTTCCATTTTTCCATCTGTGACCTGTTGGTAAAAGGGATTGTACTAAATCTTTCCATTCGTTATTGTTTGTCACAGACATTTTGATGGTTATTTTTTTCTATTGGGATTTAACTGTGCACCTTTATTACCATGCACTTTACTGTATGTGCTGTTGGTACCAGATGTACCTTTGTTTGCATTAGCTTGATTGGCTTTGTGATTGTTTTGCTTACTCATAATTTTAATGATTTTAGTATTAATATACGCCAAAAGTAAATCACAAAAATTTGGTGTTTCTAGATATTGACGGTTCTAGTTCTAATACTATTTACAACATTATCATATAACAAAAAATAAAATGGAAATTAGCCTTACAATATCATTTAAAGCAAAGTGAATCGATCTCATTAAACCAACACTTGTTCAATATTAAACTGGTAATAATTAAATTGAAACTTTAAGAAATACTCTATTCAATAATCCATTCTTTTCTATACGATGTACTTGCACCTCAAAATACTTATCAGTTTTATGAAATACTTTGTTATGGATACATTTAACATAGCCTAATTTTTTATTAGCTTTAGTTAGCACAACAGCATTATTGTCGTATTCATTGTTCTTTTCTAACAGGTAAACTAACCTATCTCCTACGCTTATAAAATTACTTGGAATCTTATAGGTTGAAAGACCTGCTATTTCTGTTATAAATGAAAGACCTTTAATTGGATTAAAATCGGCTAGAAATTCAAAATTGTCAGTAGGCAATAATCCTTGAGTGTATGCAAGCATATAAAAATCATCTTCTTTATACTTTCTATCTATTTGCCAAAAGTTGTAAAAGTCTTTTACATCATTTCGCTCAGAACGGATAATACGTTGGCCGAATATATCTAAAACATTTTCAGTATAGACTTTATCTGTGTCAGGAAAGCCTTCATAATGTTTAAAACCTAGTTTTAAAGCCTCTGCAAGTCCTTCTTGTACGTATTGAAAACGCACACCCTCACTAGCATTGCGTTTTATAACACCTATAGTAATGCGTCTGCCACCTCTACCTTTACGCCAGACTAGAAATATATTGCCAATAGTTTTCAAATAAGGGATGCTAATTTGTTGTACCGCAAAGTTATCAATTTAATCATCAAGTTCTTTCTATCCTCTGAAAGTTTGTAGTCATTTAATTTTTCGGGCAAATTTTTATCTAAATTTAAAATAATATAGCTAATACTATTTTCATCAAATTCACTTACAACTCTACTTATAACTCTCTTAATATCAAACCTATAATCTACTTGCAATTTTTCTAAGAGTTCAAAGTGGTTTAGTTTTCCTTCCAGGCCTTCCCAGTGAATTTCGGACATCCCCTTTCTGAGGTATTTATCAAGCATTTGATTATCTGAAAGCATTTTAACTACTTTTTCGTCTACAAACTCCCTTCCTAAACAACATCCACTATCATAAATTGGTGAAAATTCATTCTTAATTATTTCTGATTGCGCCATAAGAGCATTTTTTCTAAATCTACTATTGGGCTTTAAAAATCTCAGTTGATTAGGAATTGACTTTATGAAATATCTAGTTAGTTTTATAAGTTGTTTTTTTAAATAATTGGTTTCTGATTTTTTTAAATTAATTTCTATTTCATTTAATATTTCATTATAGTATGTTATTATACCCCAATTTTCTTGGTGTCTATCAGAATTACCGATTAAAGCATCAAATACTAACATTTCTAAAAATTTTACTAGGTGCTTTTCTAGCTTAAACAGTTTTAATGTATCTAGAATAAATTGGAAAGTGTAATCTTTTTTATCAGTTTCAGGATTGTATGATGGCTTCTTACCTGTTAAATACACTACCCCTTCAGTTAAATTATTCTTTGTGTCGTCAACCATAGAAGCTGAAATACAACCCACTTTTTGAATTGTATGTTCACTGTAGGCTATATTATAATCTAATAAAGGAAAACCCAAAAACTGACCAACTTTTGATGACGCAATTTCTGACCAAAACTCCATAGGATATCTTATTTCACCAGTATCTAATTCTTTGGACCCTTTAAAAAAAAACTCCTTATCACTAGCTGGCTGGATGACAATTTGCTTACTTCTGGTACCAGTAGTATTTTCATAAATTTTTACGTCCCACTCTGAAACATCGGTGAATGTTGGTATGTATTTATCCATTTACCTCATAATGTTCTGAACCATTCTGAAATGCTTCTATTAGTTTAGGTTGCTCGACCATATTAGTGTTTAAACTTCTTTTATTCTACCAATGTAGTTATCAATTTTGCCAAATCCTTAATTCTATTTTGCTTTTGTTGATTAGTCAATTCGGGAAGGTTTCCGTCTTCTATATTAACTTTTTGAATTGCAACATATGGCAATAATTTATGAATCTCATTGATGGCTTCGTTTTTAGTAAAATCATTTCTCTCGTTTGCTAGATCAGAAGCATAATTAATTGTTGCTCTTAAAGGGTACCACGTATTGTGATATAAAAAGCAATGTACAGCTTCACCATTATTAAATTGAACGAGATTATCGTTATAAGCTTCAATAGCTTCTATTAAATGTTCTAATTCCATAGTTATATGGTTTTGGTTTTTAACTATTTTTTATTGTTTTACACTTTCTATCCAATTTAAGTCTGGGTTGGCTTTGATGAACTGCTTTATCTTACCGAAACTATCTTCAAACCATTGTTTAATATCTTCGTCGGAGTTTTTACTATCTATAAAGTGAAAAAGTTTTTTGTAGTTTCTTAAACCTAATCCAAAGTCATCTAATTGGCAATACTCAAATAGGCCAGAAGCTTTTCCACGTTCATAAATCTCGTTGCATTGTGGATGCGATTTATGTACCCATATTTGGGTTTGCAACTTACAAAGCTCAAATTGAATACAATACAATATTTCTGTATGTTCTGATTTGTCTTGCAACGGATTGGGCAACATAATACCTATTCTATCATGTCTTCTTAACATGGGAATTTTTTCTTGTTTTTTTGTTGCCGTTTTTGGAAACGCTTTTTTAAACTCTGGTAATGCGTTTTGTATGTGAAAATTCATAGCCTCATAGGTGTTTAAAAAATGTTTTAAGGTAATAACCGTGTTTGTTGTTATTGAGGTGTCCATTGCCATTTGTTGTTGTTTTAAAAAATGTACGTATTGCATAGCCATAACGTTATTGCTATGCTTTTTTTCTAATAAGTTACTTATGTTATACCATCTTAATTGTTTAAAATGATGCTGGTTTTCTTTTTTGGTATCTACATGTTTAGTGCAATAGCGTAAATGCGTTTCTTTATCTATTTCATCAAGTACTTTGACATAACGCGATAATTGTTCCCAACCTTCTTTTGAGTTGACTTTGTTTTCTATAAAGCAAATGGTGGTTTCGTTTTCTAAAACCATATCTACAATACAGTTAGGGTCGTTTGGTAAGGTATATTTTACTTGTGTGTTTACTTTATAATCACCAGCATCTAGTTTTAATAAGTTTACAAAATCTGCCAAAATAGCTGGATTGCATTGTAATACACCCGCAAAACACTCGGTAGTAAAATCTTCTAACGGTGTTCTGTTGCTATTTGTGTTGCTGTATAATTTATACAGATTGTTAAACATAGGTTTTAGACTATAGTTTCTCTCTCAAACGCTTCTTTTAAAACCGCTTGCATTAGCATATTAGCGTATTGTTCACTTTGGGTGATTTCTTGCTCCAACGCATTACATTTTTGCATTAGAGTTACTACTTTTTCTACAATAGCTTTTTGTTCTTCAAGTGACATTAAAGGGTAAACCATATTTTTTAAAAAACCTGTATTAATATTTGGGAATGAAGCACCTTCTTTTGAATTGTTAATGTGAGTGTATAACTGAATCATATAATTTAATAGAAATTGCGGATATAACTCTTTGTTATGAAGTCGAACGACAGCTAAACCATCATAAATAAACCCTTTAATTCCTGTCAAGCAACATTTGCCAGTAGTTGAACCACTAACTGCAATTATAAATTCATTTTTGTTTACGTATCTACTATATTTTGTGCCTAAATCCGTCAAATATTCTTTCGTTTTTAATAGAATATCTTGCTCACTATTATTTGTAATGTCACTTATAGTAATCCAGTTACTATTTGTTTTTTCTTCTGAAAAATAGCGTTTATCTCCTTTTGGTCTTGGTGAAGAACCTCTTTGGATATCACTTATTTCTCCCAACCTACACCAACTCCAACTTTCAGGAATTGTAAAAGGAATTTCCTCTGCTGTGATTGGTGGCAAAGGTTTTTCCTTTTTAATTTTCTTGTCCTTTATTAACTTTTCTTTTTCAGCTTTTATGCGTTTTAATAATTCACTTGCAGGTTCTGTATTTGGGTATTGTTCACGCCATTCTTGGGTAAGTTTTCCTTGTATGGCTTCTTGTAAAATGGCTTGTTTTAGTTGCGAAATGAGTTGTTTTTGGGTTTGGATTTCAGAATCTAATAATTCATTATACCTTTCTTTATTTTTAAACCCTTCTATTATTTCTTGTTGTTCTTGTGTTGTGTCTGGAAGTGGTATTTCAACTTCAAATAAAGCTTTAGGTTGAATACGTTTTGTTGCAGCACCTTTTGCAATATCAATTAATGATAAATAAAAATCTCCTTGTTTTAAGAAGTAATCTAACCACTCTGGCAAACAAGACTTATCTACATCAAAAGCTGGTAAATCCGAAGAACTTGTAAATCCATCTAATTCTTTAGGAATAATACCGAAAGCACCTTTATGTAAATTCTGCTTTCCGTAAATAAACTGACCTTCAGACCTTTTAAAATATTTAGTTGCTCCTTTAGTTTCTTTAGTTAATGGACGTTTAATAACACCATTAGCATTTAAAAGGACACGAATTCTCGAATCTGCGTTTGACTCTACTGCTTCAATTTTGCTTTCTGTTAATATAGAACCTAACTTTACTTTCTTCCAATTATTCATTTGCAAGTTCACTTATTAGGTCAATACTATTCTGAAAAGACTTTTTTAATCTTTTCAATATTTCGTCAGAAGATTCTAATTTTTCTTCCTCTTCTTGAACAGGATTTTTAATATCTAAATCCCAATCTTTTAAATCATTAATATTTACTTTCCAAGCTTGGTCGTTTTCTTCTCGGTTATTCCACCATTTAATTAGTGGTTCAAACTCATTAAACTGTATGGGTTTGGTTTTAGAATAACTTTTTTGACCTTCGGGTAATTTGTGTTCGTAATACCAAATGTCTTTGGTTTTGTTTCCTTTTTCAAAGAATAATAGATTGGTACTTACTGTGGCAGGAAAAAACGTAGTTTGTGGTAAACGAATAATGGTGTGCAAATTACAATCTGTCAATAATTTTTCTCTAATTCTTGCTTTTACACCATCACCAGTAATAGAGCCATCAGGTAACACAATAGCACAACGTCCTTTGGGTTTTAAGAGTTGCAACATTAAAATCACAAATAAATCGGCAGATTCCTTACATCTATACGTTGCAGGAAAGTTGGTTTCTACACCATCTGCTATACTTGCACCAAAAGGTGGATTTGCCAAAATAACATCTACTTGGTCTTTACGTCCAATACTGTTGTATTCCTTTTTTAAACTATCAATGTAATGATAGTCTGGAACATCCATTTCGTGTAAAATTAAATTGGTTAAACCCAAAACATAAGCTACAGGTTTTAATTCCCAACCAGTAATGCTATTTTGCAAGGTATGTTCATCATCAACTGTATTTACATAGTGGTCTCTAACGTGGTCAATTGCTGCGGTTAAAAATCCTCCTGTTCCTGCTGCTGGGTCAAGCACTTTTTCGCCCAATTTTGGGTCAGTCATTTGTGTCATTAATTGCGTAACAGCTCTTGGTGTGTAGTATTCACCTTTATTTCCTGCATCACGCAATTCTTGTAAAATGCTTTCGTAAATGTTTCCAAAAATGTGTTTATCGTCAGAATTGTTAAAGTCAATTTCGTTGAGTTTGTTAATGACTTTACGCATTTCGTAACCACTTTTCATATAATTGTTCGAGCCATCAAACACTTCTTTAACTATTGCAGCACGTTTTGGGTTGGTTACGCTTGTTAAATTACGCAAGGTGGCAAACAAACCTCTGTTGCTTTGTGCGTTGCTATCTATAAATTCTAATAAATCGTCTCCTGTAATACCTTCTGGGTCGCTTGCCCAAGTTCTCCATTGAAATTTCTCTGGAATTACAGATTGATAATCGTCTTTTAAGATTTCTAATTCTTGGTCTTTATCGTCTATAATTTTTAAAAAGAGCATCCAACCTAATTGCTCTAATCGTTGTGCATCACCAGAAATCCCTCTGTCTTGACGCATTATATTTCTAATACTGCTTACTACTGCTGCTACGTTTGCCATATGATTATTCTAATAGTCGTTTTAATTCAGACTTTATTTTTATTTGTGAAATATCGCTTTTATTAATAAAACTAAACTTAAAATGCTTAGGATGTAATTGCATTAACTTTTTGCCGAGTATTTCAATACTTTCAGTTCTAATTCTATACTTTTTTTCTACTCTATCATTTGTAATAATAAATAGTAGATGAATAGGCATTGCTTCTTGAAGCCATTTTGTTTTTTCAAAAAGCCAATAAAATTTAGAAATACTCTCAACTGGACGTAAGTTATTTTCATACTCAATTAAGATAATTTTGTCTTTAAAATAAAATGAATCATCGGGTCTTATTTTATACGAAACCCTATTTAGCAAAAGAACTTTATCTTCAGTGTGCTTATTAAAATCACTTGATTTCATAAAATGATGAACTATTTGCTGAGTTTGCTCTATATTCATTTTATGCTGGTGTATGATATAGTTCTGTTTCTAACTCTTTTAATGCTTTTAAATATTCTGGTTTACCACCAAAAGATTTAATGAGTTCCATTGCTGTACCTAATTTATTTAAAGGGTCAAGTTTTAATACTTCTGTGCTTTCAATGGTTAATAAACCATCTTCTGCATATTTATCGAGTAAACTATTTAAAACTGCTTGTGCTTTGTCTCCATACTTGGTAAAATAGTTTCTCTTTTTTACGTTGTTTGCTCGTTCTTTTCTTGTCAATGGTTTTGCTTCAAAAGCAACGTGACAGATTAAATCGAAAGGGTCAAACTCTTTCCCAACTTCATCTTTAAGAGCGTCAAAGAAAATGCCTTGTTCTTCTAATTCTTGAATAATGGCTTCTTTTTTTTCAGCATTGTTCCAAGTATTCAAAAATTTCTCTAAACTTTGATATTGTTTGGTTACGCTGTTTTTGGTGTAGTCTTTTAGACTTTCTGTTATGATTTTACCGTCATTACCCAAATATTGAACACGTTCATTTACAATTTTAACTTGAACACCATCAACTCGAATTTTTTCACGTCTTGTATCTTCCTCTATTTCTCCACCGCCTTCAATGTCTGGAAACTCTACTTCTTCTCCATCTAAAATGTCTGTGATTACTTCTTCTGTGGTTTCATCTTCTGCACCAGATAAATCATCATCTTCACCAACTTGTTTTATCATTACTGGGTCTCCATCAAAATCAGGGTCAGCAAATAAGTTGGTTACATTTCTAAAGTCCATAATGGTAAAATATGTTTTACCATATTCTTCATTGATTCTTGTACCACGACCAATGATTTGTTTGAATTCGGTCATTGAACCAATGTTGCTATCTAAAACAATGAGTTTACAAGTTTGAGCATCAACTCCTGTAGTCATTAGTTTAGAAGTAGTCGCAATAACTGGATATGGCTCACTTGGATTGATAAAACTATCTAACTCACGTTTTCCTTCTTCGTTATCTCCTGTAATTTGCATTACATACTTATTATTTTGAGCAAATAAATCGGCATTGGCGTTAGCCAATGCGGAACGCATTCCTTCTGCGTGCTCAATATCAATACAGAAAACGATTGTTTTTGCAAATCTGTCGTAGCCTTTTAAGAATTCAGTTATCTTTTTTGCTACTAATTTTCTGCGTTCTTCAACAACTATATTTTTGTCAAAATCTGTTCTATTGTAAATTCTGTCTTCAACTGGATTTCCGTTTTTATCTAAAAACCCTTGTGGTGGTCGCCAACCTTCTGCATCAATATCTAAAGTAACTTTTACAACTTTGTAAGGTGCAAGGAAACCATCATCAATTCCTTGTTTTAAAGAATAAGTATAAATCGGTTCCCCAAAATAATCAATATTTGAAACTTCCGTTGTTTCTTTTGGTGTTGCGGTTAAACCTACGTGAGTTGCATTACCAAAATATTTTAAAATTTCTCGCCATTTGCTATCTTCTTTTGCACTTCCTCTGTGGCACTCATCTATGATTACTAAATCGAAAAAGTCAGGACTAAATTGTCTGTATGCATCAGCCCCTTGACTATCAGATAAGCCTTGATATAATGCTAAATAAATATTGTAAGCTGTGTCAATTTGTTTCTTTTTTATGATTGTTAGAGCATCTTTAAAATGTCTAAAATCACCACGAGCTGTTTGGTCAATTAAGGCAGTTCTGTCTGCTAAAAATAGGATTCTCTTTTTTGCTCCACTTTTCCAAAGTCGGTAAATGATTTGAAAAGCTGTATAGGTTTTTCCAGTTCCAGTTGCCATAACTAAAAGAATTCGGTCTAAACCTTTAGCAACTGCTTCGATTGTTCTATTTACTGCAATTTGTTGGTAGTATCTTGGACTACGGCCAGAGCCATCTTGAAAATAATCTTGTTTGGCGATTTCTTCAACTTCTTCGGTTTCAATTCCTTTATACTTTTTGTATTTCTGCCAAAGGATTTCTGGACTAGGAAATTCGTCTAATGTTAGTTCTTTTTCAATCTCTCCATCTGTTGCTGTTTTATCGTGAAAATAAAATCCGTCTCCATTACTACTAAAGACACAAGGTATATCCAAGGTGTTGGCGTAGCCAAGAGCTTGTTGAATTCCACTTTTTATACTGTGTTTGTTGTCTTTTGCCTCAATTATGGCAATCGGAACATTTGGTTTGTAGAAAAGTATGTAGTCTGCAAATTTTCGTTTTCCTCTTGCAGTCAGTTTTCCTTTCACATAGATGCGACCATCTGTGAAGAAAATTTCACGACCTAATTGTGTTTGCTCATCCCAACCTGACTTCAAAATCGCAGGTGTGATAAATTTTGCTTTAATATCAGATTCGGAAAGTTTTTTTTTATTCAAAATAATACAATTTTACATTCAAAAAGACATAAAAAAACCATTTGTCTTTTAACTAAAAACACAAATAGTCAACTATGAATTATTCTAAGGGACTTTAAAGATAAAAAAAGCCCATAAATTTACAAGGCTTTATCAATTAATCCTCCCGATAACTAATCCGATCCCGAATACCACCACTTTCTCTGTGAATAATAACATCGGCATCATAGCGTTTGGCTAAGGTTTTGGCTTTGGCAATAGCAGTGCTTTGCTTACGGTGTTTGGAAGTGATGCGTTTGTTGCCTTCTCTGCGTACGGCCCAACCATCTTCATAAGGCACAACATGTTGGTGCCAAGTGCGTTTTTTGGTACTGCCATAGCCTAAAGCTTTGAGAATGGCTTCTATTAATTTTTGAATGGCATCGGTAAGGGTGTTTTGCTTTGGCATGGTTATTCTTTATTCTATATAATGAGATTACTTCGTTACTCGTACCTCGCTTCCTCGCAATGACGAAGTAATGTTGCTCTAAGATAAAAAAAGCCCTTGGGTTGGCAAGGGCACTATAGTGAACATTTTTAGAAACTATGACAATTAAGATGTTATAATAGTATTATTTATGATCTAAAGATTATACCTAAAATGTAAGCTGCTGAGGCTCTTTTTGTGAAAGTACCATTAATGAAAAATCCAAGATCTTTGGATATTGGCAATATCATAGTAGCATCTATAGTAAACAGACTTCCTTTTTCTTCTTCAAAAATTCTATTGTAAACACTTTCATCAAATAAATACATAGTCACTCCAGTAGCAATTGACACACTCCCTCCGTTCTTAAAATTACCTAGTTCAAACTCAACACCTGCGTTTGTCTCAGATTGAGCAAGGTTTATTGACTCTTCATCTTCACCAACACCATCAAAGGTTGTCATTCTTACACCAGTTCTGGTAAAAAATCTCACATAAGTATCCTTGGGTGAATCTAATTTATTTTCTAATGTATATCCAAATCCTACTGATAGCCCATTAATGGATTGTGCTACTTTTTGAACATCATCACTACTGTCTGTCTCTTTGTCGAATTTAAAATTCCCAATATTTCCAATAATACCAAAAAAGCTATGCCAATCCTCGTCTTTCTTATTAGCAAAACCTTCAAATAGATTGAGATTTATTGAGGCAGAGCCAACAAAAAAGTTATCATCGGTTTCCCCAATGAAGTTATAACCTACTTTAGCTCCAAGCCAATAGTTATTCATTGAAGTACTTCCTCCACCTGAACTTTGCATAATAAAACTTGCTCTATATATATCTGCACCTAAAGACTCAACGTCATTATTACTTTCAAAATTGTTAGCATCTAATCGCTTTATAATAGTTCCGTTTTTAAAAAACACCAGTTGAGATTTAGGATCAATTAGTATTTTATAGAATCCTGAATCATCCGTTAAAACTGAATTATTAGCATCTTTTTCACTAACAATTACATGAGCAACAGGATCACCATCGCTATTGAGTATAACTCCTTCAACAGTTATTCGGTTTTGAGCAATTAATATGCTCATATTAATAAATATAATAATAAGGGAAATTTTAGTTTTCATAATCCGTATAGTTAGTTGGTTAATACTCAAAATTAATAGCAATTACCATAGCAAACCATACCCAGTTCAAGGTATATTTTAGGTGCTGTGCAGTCAACAACGAATTATGTAGTCCCGCACCGTTAAGGAGGCGGTATATGGGGAACTGGCATTAAGATACTAATTTTTGGAATACATTATTACAATTTTAGACTCATATTGCTCTTATGTAATACCCTTCTCAACGCTTACGTCCACGGTCGGTATTACAACGACGACACCTGGACAAGTAGGTTACGGACAACTCATACACTCCATCGGTACGCCCTATTTTGCTTGTGTTTTTATCATAAGAAAAACCAAAACGAAGGGCTTGGTATTCTATACCTACAAAGGCATTAATAGAGGTAAGCAAATGGCTATTGCCATCATTTTTAGCAGGATTAGTTGCTGCAGTAAGCCCTAACAAAAGTAAATCCATTTGAAATAGCGTTCCTAAATCAAAACGATTGTACTTGCCTTGCTGCATAAAATTGGCGGTGAGCATAATACTGTTATCGTACAAAAAAGGAAATCTAAAATTACCATGCGCTGAATAAAACAGGTCTAATGGTAATTTGCCTCCTTCTACAATAGAAATATTAGGCCTATTTAGATGCTTTGCAGATATGCCTCCCCAATATGCTATACCATTAATCTCTTCTTTTTCGATAATAAAACCAGCACCGATATCTAAAAAGAAAATGGTATTAATACGGTCAACTGAAGGATCAACACTAACTGGGTTAATAGTACCCGAATTGATATTAATCTGATCGGCAAGGGTTAAATTACGAAACCTATTGCTCTTATTACCTACTCCTACTTCTAAGGCTGGTCTAAAATACCAACCTCCATTAAGGTTAATCCTATGGGCATAATTAAAATTAATCTGCGCGTAGTTATAATTGTTGAAGGTTTCGTATTGCCATACGGCATTTACTCCAACACCAAAGGCCAAACTAGGGCCATAATCATACGATTTATTGGCGTAAGCATATTGTGTATGGATTTGCAAATCGAGATTAGGCCATTGCACTCTACTAAGCAAACCGGCACTTATACGGTCGTTATCTTCAAAACCAGAAAAGGCAGGGTTTATAGTTTCTTGTACGTAATTAGATTGTGTAAAAATAGGGTCTTGCGCTTTTGCACTCCACACTCCAAAAACAAAAATTATAGGTACTATATATCGTAATGTCATTCTGGTGTTATTTAATAAATACAAATGCGCCTTGTGCTTTAATTTCCTTATCATAAAATGTTTTAGCGGTAAGTGTGTAGTAATAATTTCCGTTCTCAGCAATTTCGTCTTTAATCTTACCATCCCATCCTTCTATAGCGTCACCAGAATCCGAATACACTAAACTGCCCCAAGTATCATAGATATTGAGTTCTATACTATTGAGACCGATATAAACAGGTCCAAAATTATCGTTAATACCATCTTCATTGGGCGTAAAAGCATCTGGCATCACTAGCTTATAGCCTTTTTCTACAATGAGCGTTATAACACGTTCGTACACACATCCAAAAGGATAGGTTACGGTTTGGGTCACTACATAACTCCCTATTTGGAAATAGGTATGCACAGGGTTTTCTTCTGAAGAAAAACTACCATCACCAAAATCCCACAGAATGCTTTGATAATCACCAGTTGCTGTATTAGTAAAAGTTATAGGGTCTTGTATGGCATAAACACCATAATTAAGATATCCAAATGAGGACACATCAAAATCTGGGTCTCCCAACACAGGTATAGCAACATTAAGGCTGTAATTGGTGGTACAACCCAGGCTGTCAGTCACCTCTAAAAGCACTAAGCCATCTTCTGTTGTGGTCATTAATTCGTTATTGGTTCCACTTACGGTACCACTAGACCAGGTGTATTGAAATGGTGGCACACCTCCTGTTGCTGTGGCTACAAAAGTTTGATGGACTGTTTTGGCATCGCAATCAACATCAGACTGCGTTTCTACTGTAACCTCAAGTGGGTCAAAACGGTTAATATCCCAACTGCCTTCTATAGTACATCCATTGGCATCCGTAACCTCAACCACATAGGTGTTTGGTGGTATGGCTATTAAATCTTCTGTAGTTGCACCGTTAGACCATTGCACTGTAAATGGTGGTGTTCCTCCTTGTATAAGTAGATTTATACTACCACTATTAGGGTCATCACAATCTAAGGCATCGCTTGTATTGGCAGACAGCTGTAAGGGTAGAATATTGAAAATGGTAAAACTAGCTTGTATAACACATGGCATACCATCTGTAATGGTAACATTGTATGTGCCTGGAGCTAAATTATGACGCTCTATACCTGCTGTGGCATCATCATCCCAAACCACTGTTACAGGTGCTATACCTCCTTGAAAGTTAAGGACAATACTGGCATCGTTTTCACCAGAGCACGACATTTGTGTCACTACTGGATCTATTAAAAATAGTGGTGCTTCGTCAATAACAATAGGAAAATCACGCATACAGTTTAATGCATCGGTAATGGTAATGGTGTAGGTGCCTGCTGAAAGGTTATCTTGAACCATACCTGTACCAAAGTTACTCCAAGCAATAGTATAAGGTGCCACACCTCCTGTGATGGTATCAATTGTAATTGAGGCATTATTATCACCGTAACATTCTATTTCCGTAACCGTAACAGCGATATTGATTTCGTCATTCTGAATAATTTCAACATCTAAAACAGCTTCACAACCAGAGGTATCTGTTAATGTGAGTGTATAAGTTCCTGCTAGTAAATTATCTATATCCTGAATAACATTGGTATAACCATTTGGTCCTACCCAGCTATAGGTGTAGTCTGGTCGTCCTCCACTGACATTGACTGTAATGGCACCAGTAGCATCACCATAACAAAGCACATTAGTCTGACTGTCTAAACTCACCTCCAACAAGGTTGGCTCAATAAGCTCAAAGGATTGTGTTATAGGGCCACAATTATTGGCATCTGTTACAGAAACAGCATAAGTACCTGGTCCAAGATTAGATAAATCTTCATTAGCCGAAAATGGTGCTCCGTTTAGTGTCCAACTATAAGTATATGGCAAAGTGCCTCCTGAAATGTTGATACCAATCGTTCCATCATTAGCTCCAAAACAAGAAATACTGTCTGGGTCAAAATCAATTGTGCTAAAGCTTAAAATATCGGGTTCAGTAATGGTATAACTAGCTGTAAACGGACAGCCTCCATCATCTAAAACTTCGAGTGTATATGTACCGGCTTCAAGGCTAGAAATGTCTTCGTTAGAACTTGTAAAACCGTTAGGACCTGTCCAGCTTACTACATAAGGACTGCCGGTTGTAAACGGTACTCCTCCTTCAATGGTAATAGCTATAGAGGCATCATTAGACTGAAAACAACTGTTATTTACTACCACATCACTTACAGTTATTGAAGGATTAACAGTTACCGTTACCGTAAAATCGTCTCCCACACAGGGTCCAGCACTTGGAGTTACGGTATAGGTCACCGTGGCAGGATTAATGGTGGTATTAATTAATAATTGACTTATGGTGTTTACAGGAGTAGCTTGAGCAGATGCTCCTGTAACACTACCTGCTGGAGTAACCACTGGGTCTGTCCATGTATAAAGTGTATTTACTGGCACATTATCTCCATTACTAGCATCTGGAATATGCTCAAAACTTGTACCGCTACATATCAAAGCTGTAGCATCACTAATACTTGGAGTATCATTAACTATAATTTCTGCTGTATTAGACACAATTTCTGAACAGCCTCCGGTATTAAACGTAATGACCACATAATAATAGTTTGTGCCTACGGTAGCTACTAAGGGTTGATAGGTATCTGTTGTAGCACCAGCAATTGGAGTTCCTGTTGTAATATCATTAACGGTATTTTGGTACCATTGGTAACTTGGTGTGCCTGTACCATTGGTATAAGACACGCTTAATGCAGATGTTGTTTCCCCTAAACACAAAACGTCTGAAAGTGGTTGTGTACTAAACTGCGCTGCTGCTGTTACCTCCATAGTGGCTACAGAACTTGTAACCGCACAACCTGACACATCTTGCGTAACGATACAGTAATAATAAAATGTACCAACAACGTTTGAAGGTGGTGTATAATTCGCTGATGTTGCTCCTGCTATTGGTGTGCCTGTAGTGGAATCGTTTACTGTATTAACATACCATTGGTATGAGATGTTCCCTAATCCGCCTGATACCACAACATCCAAAGGATCTACAACACTATTCTGACAAACACTTTGCATTCCAAAATCAGGACTCGTAATGTCTGGGTCATCAACCACAATGATTTCAGCAACGGTACTCACTAATTCCGAACAACCACTGCCTGTATGGCTGATTTCAACATAATAATAAAACGTCCCTGAACTTGTAAAAACAGGTGGTGTATAACTGACTGATGTAGCTCCAGCAATTGCAGTACCTCCTGTATTGGTGTTGCTTGTATTGCTATACCATTGGTAACTTACAGTTCCTGCTCCACCAGTTACACTAACTAAAAGTTCTTCGGACATACCACCAACACAAATAGATTGTGTAGGTATAGGCTCACTGTCGATTTGTGCAATCTCCTCTACTGTTATTTCAGCAGTATCAGATATAATCTCATTACAATCACCTGTTGTAAAAGTGATGACCACATAATAATATAAAGTTCCAACACTAGCCGTTGGCGGAGTGTATGTTGGTCCATTTGCTCCCGCAATAGCTGTACCACTTGTAGTATCATCTACTGTATTTACATACCACTGATAACTTGGAGTGCCAGTACCTTGATAACTTACGGTTAAATCATTAGGTGTTCCATTAAGGCAAATGGCTTCGGGCTGTGGTTGCACATCAATAAAAGGTGCAGGTTCTATAGTAATCGTAAAATTTTGGGATGGCCCAACACAACCGTTAATCTCTGGTGTTACTGTATAAGTTAAATTGATAGATGTCCCTAAAGTATTGATAAGTGTTTGCGCTGGAATAGTATCTCCTGTGCCATTAGGGATAAATCCTGTTAAACCAGCAGGATTATTAGACGTCCATGTGTACGTTGTATTTGCGTTGTCAGATGTAAGTACAATAGCATTACTATCATTTCCAGAACATAAGGTTTGGTCAAAATCAGTATTGGTAATGGTTGGACTCTCATTGACTGAAAAATCTTCTGTAACCGTAACCGTACCACAGGCATTAGTGACACTAAAGGTTACTGTATAATTTCCCGGTGTGCTATAAGCAATTGTTCCTGGGTCTAATTGATTGGATGTTGCTGGTACACCTCCTGGAAAAGACCAATTGTAAGTTATGGTATCCGTATTTGGTGCACAGGCATTTACTGTAGCTGAAGGATTAAAACTAGCCGAACCACAAGCATCTGCAATAGCATTGATGCTTGCTTCTGGTGGTCGCTTCACTTCTATGGTTTGTGATGTTGTAAAATCACCACAGGCATTGGTTACCGTCATATTTATGGTATAGGTACCTGCAGCATCAAATTGAAACGAAGGATTTTCTGTTGTTTCATCAGTTCCGTTAGTAAAACTCCACGATGCAACGGTATCACAATATAATGGTGAAAAAGACACCTCCCACAAATAGGTTTCGTCCCCACAAGATTGTGACAAATCAGTTGTATTATTGGCCGTAACATCTAGCGGAATACAACCTTCAACAATATCGAGATCAAAATTAGGAACAAGATCGGGCGCTATACAAATGGTTTTTATAACCGGGTCTGAAACACCACAAAAATTTTCTTCAGTTAAGGTTACCGTATAGGTTCCTGGAGTTGTATAAACATGTGTAGGATGCTCTAAATCAGAGGTTGTCCCATCACCAAAGTCCCACATATGCGCTGCTTGCGTCACACAATTTGGACCAAAACCACCTTCTGTGGTGTTAGTAAATTGCACTATTGTATTTACACAGCCAGGAGTATCATATTCAAAATCGACATCAGGTTGTTTTAAAATAATTATAGGACCAGCTGTTAACACCGTTTCACCACAAGAGGTTGCAATAATTAGCGTAATGGTATAACTAGGGTTAGGACAATTAGATTCGGTATACAAATGCGGTATCCCAAATGGATCTGCTAATTGTGGATTATTAGGGTCGTAGTTGGCAACACCAGCAATAAGGTCAGCTTGGGTATATATAGCCTGTGAGCCATCACCATAATCTACAAAATAAGTGGTATCTGGTGGATTAGCACCCCAAGACCCAATAGCAAAATCCAATTCATTAGTGGGTAAGCATAAGTTTACCGTATTCCCTGGATTAATAATAGCACCTATAGGATTACTTGAGTTTTTAACTAAAATGGTTTCCGTGGCATTACAACCACTATCTCCATAACCGGTAATAACCATATTAAATGACCCTAAATTTGCATAAGTATGCGAAATAGGAAAAGTAACATTGGTTTCAGAGCTGCCATCTCCCCAATCTATATCATAAGAAGTAATACAGCTTGTTGATGCTGAAGTATTACCTACATTAATCGTATATGCAGGATCTACCGTATTGTTACCACAATTATCAAAAGGCGGAGTAAATTGCGCATCCAAATCTTCAAAACTCATATTAGGCCTCTGCTCTACTGTGACCGAATGTGACACAAACGTTGTACATCCATTAGAATCTGTCACCTCTAAACTCGCAGTATAATTAGAAAAACCACAACCAAAAGCATCGTAAATATGTGAGGGGTTTTCTGAGGTTGACGTTGTACCATCACCAAAAGTCCAATCATACTCAAAAGGACCTTCACCAGTTACTGAAGCGTTAAAATTTACAGGGTCAGCAGAACAATCACCACTGTTAAAAGTAAAATCAACAGTTGGTGGTTCTGCTACAGTAACCGTAGCCGTTTCATTTATAGTAGCGATTTCATCAGATGCATCTGACACTGATATAAGATTGTAAACATAATTGCCCGCAACACTTGTGTCAACTGGTAAGGTGATCGATGTATTACTACCTGTAGTTGAAATAGTTTGATTAACACCGCCATTTAAGCTATATGTAAATTCATAAGGAGCGGGACCACCTGATCCCGTAAATGTAATTTGAGGCAGTGGAGTTTCATTAAGGCATACAGTTGTAGTTCCAGTTATTGTTGCTGAAGGTGGTAAAGCATAAGCGGAAGTATTGAGATGAGAATTTAATTTTTTTTCTTTAATAAATAAACCGGAAACATTAAAAGCACTGGTAAAACCTACAACAAGACAAACTGCTATGATTAGCAGGTTAATTTTATACTTCCCCATATTTTTAATAGCTTATTATTTAATAATGACCAATTTAAAAATTAATGTAGATCACAAGCGCTTTTTTCGACTAGATTAATTTATTCGCTATGAATTACATAACAAACCCTAAAACTAAATGATTGATCGATAGCAACCTATACCCAACAATGGGTAAATTTTGCTTAAATCAACCCACTGTAAATAGCTCCAAAGTTTCGCTTTTACCTCTTAACACAGCTTTACCCAATGATTTAAACACATAGCGCTCAGAATTTGGAATTAAATCTACCACAGCTTTAGATACTATTAAATCAACATTATAAGTTGTACACTCTGCTTGCATTCGTGCTGTAGTATTCAAAACGTCACCTGTAAAAAAAATAGCCTTTTTTAAAGCTCCAATCTCACCTGTGGTAACCTCTCCGATATGAAGCGAAGCCTTAAAATCTGGGCACACTCCAAAACACTCCATATAATAAGTCTTGCGTTGTTCTAAATGCTGCTTCATCTCAAAGAAGCACTTCAAACTCAGTTGAGCAAAGCCTTTAGTTTTTTGTTGCCATGAGATAACAATTTCATCTCCTACATATTGATAGACTTCTCCTTGATGCTTAAGAATAGCATCAGACAAATCATTATAATAGCATTTTAGAAACTCAAAATAAGTGTAATGCCCCAAAGTCTCTGCTATCTGTGTTGAAGACTTCATATCACTAAACATAAACAGTCGAGTTTCAGATTGTGGTTTATGGTACCTACCCATAAAGAAATTAACAAGTACAGAGTGTCCAAGATTTTCACTGATTTCAACATAAAACAAGGTTAACATTAAAGAAAAGCCAAGTTGTATCATTGTGCTTACATGAGTTATACTGAAAAAAAACAGTTGATATTTATCCCAAATTGCAAAAGAGAAAATTGTTGTCTCTAACTCTATACTAGCTGCAACCATATAGGTAACCAAAATAACAAACTCCATCAGTAGCACATAAAACAAGAATTTACCAATAAGCTTTACCAAAAAACTATAGGATTGAAATCGTTTGTTGATAAAAGTAAACTCTATAACACCCACAAAGAAACCAACTAGGATAATGCTTAAACTAGCAAACACAATAATCTTTGGCGTAATAGTTATAGCAGTTGCTGGAGTGTTTTGTTGGGCACCTATAATAGCATATTCTGTCCATAGAAATACCCAACCTGTGAGTAACCAAATTAACCCTATCGGCAAAATTTGACTCAATAAACGTTTAAATCGCGCTGAAATCATATCTAGAGTAATGCAACAACAAGATAATTAACTTATTTGAAATGCTGCTAAAAGGTATCTTGTTCCTATAAGGAGGAGTGATGAAAAGCTCAAAACAATTATAATAATCATAAAAAATCATTATTTCCCATCATAATATCCTGAAAAAAAAGGAATAATGGTAGCTAAAGAAATTAATAGCGCAATACACAAGGATATGCCTTTAAAAAAAGAGTCATTTTCAACTTTACTCAAAAAACTTAATGCTATGGGATAACCCGATGTATTATCTCGCGGACCAGGAGTTAAAATCCTTCCTTCCTTGCCTATAACTTTATAAGCAACCGTCATACCAGCATTTTCATTTATAGTAGCAAAACCATAGGCCTTACTCTGTGGTTCAATAATCATAAACTCATCACCAATATTTAAATCGTATGTTGCAGATTTATAATAATTGTTACTCAACAAAGATTTACCTATTACCACTACTTCACCTTGTCGTAATAAAGCTGTTGAGTTACCGTAAGTTTCATAAGCAATATTACGTCCAAGAGTAACTTCCCCATTTATAGGGATGATATGAGTAACACCATCATTTACACCATCATTTATATTTGAGATAACAAATTCTATAAAATTTGGTGCATCACCGGTTTTAAAATCTGTATAGGGTGAGTAATAAGATCCCGCACTACTAGTATCCTTTCCTACAATCTGAACAGAAAGTGGCCCATGAGCTATGCGCTCTACGTTAATAATTGCTCCAACTGAAGCCTTAAAATCACCTTCAAACACACCAATACTATCACCATCAATGTTATATTTAATAGCATTACGAAATGGCAATTTGGAGTTTACGGCATCAGTTACTTCATAAGTTACCAATTCGGTTTGCACAGATACATTAAAAGTTGTCGCAATAGGAATACTTAAAAGCACAATCAACACTATTGGCAATAATGTAATTAGGCTTAATAAAATCCACCTCAACCTCTTACGTTTTCTATGTTTCTTCTTACTCAAAATTTCACAATTTTAACAGGCATCTCATAATCCATAACATGAACTTTATGTCCACGCCCAACACGTGCTTTTATAACCAATTCTGTAGTGGTTTCAATGACCTTAATTGGTATTTGACATTTTTTATTATAAGCTACCTTAGGAAACTTTAAGGCCTCACAGTTAAAACTATGCTCTGTACTATCATTCTGAATAGCGACAAGTGAGGTAGGCACAGGTAAATTTACATAAACAGACACTGTATCTGGTGCTATATTCTGCACCCAACCACTAAGCAAAAAAGTTTTAGAATCATCATCTTCCTTGCAATCCGAATTTAAGGATGATAAAATAACAACTTCATTAGAGGTATAGTCACTTAATTCTGATTTGTATTTTGTAGGTAAAACAAATTGCTGTATTCCGGCTGACAATGCTGAAATATCATAATTAATATTCGCAGAATAGCGACCATCTTTTGAACTAAGCTCTACACACAAATTAGTAATGTCGGTTTCTGGAATAACCACATAGAATTCAGCCGGATTAAAATCCTCTTCCTTTTGGTCTATCATTAAACCTACACGTATATGTCCACTTACAGGTACTTTATCTTGCCACTGCTCCCAATCATTTTCTAAGGCAGATTCGTCTGGATAGGTCTGGGCCATACCCGCATAATTCAACAATACAAATAAGATGATGAAATGATTGCGCATTATTTAATAGTAAAAGTTTTTTCTTTGCATGCTTCAACCATGATTTCGCCTTTATCTTTCAAATATTTTATATTGCTATTACTAACAAGCATATAATTACGACCATTTAGTTCCTTTTCATAAGTTTCGAATGTAGCAATATAATAGATAGCCTCACGATTGTATATTTCATATATACATTTGGTTTCACCCGAATCAATTATTAAGGATTTTGTTTCTGTATTCTTTTTATTAGATGAACGCGCATATTTCATATGCACAATTCCTATAACCATTTTTTCAGAAGTGGTGTTAGAAAAACACAACGTTCCTTTTTCACTTTCACAATCACTAGAAGAGCCAGTAGAAGAACCCGTAGTTTTGGTACCTCCATTATCGTACGATGTACCCGCAATCTCCTTTAAACCTTCATTTAAAGGCAACAAACCCATGGTGGCAGCAAACTGCAAAGCACTTTCCGTGTCTAAAACTTTTACCCTTACTTTTACCTTATCAGCCCCAACCATAGAATAAGTGCCAGTTATTATGGCATCTGCTGCAGTAATTTTTCCAATTTCCTTAGCTGTATCGCTATCTATAAAACCTTCGGCATTTAGCTTGTGTTCTTTAAGCAAAAGGTCTAAATGGTTACGGTCTATTACTTCAAACTTGTCTCCAAAATTGGTAATGTAAACTGAAAAGTCTTCCGTAAGATAATTACCCAAAGCTGTTTGTTGTCCATTAGCTTCAAAGAAACCCCATACGGCTATTTTCTTTTTAGAATTTTCACTGATTTTTCCTGCAATAGTTTCTGCTAAACCTTCTAATTTAGAATCGAAGTCCTGAGCCCCTAAAAATGGTATTGACAAGGAAAACGACAGTACAAATAATACGTTTTTAATTTTCATTGAATCGGTCTTTTAATTTGGTTAGTAATGATTTTATGGCTTGTTCCTTAGCGGAAGATGTCTTATACCCCAAACCTTTTGTAGTAATAGTAATAGTTTTTACCAAACTAAAATCGGAACTGTTATAGATAGCACTTTCAAATTTTATATTAACAATAGCCATATCGTTAGAGTTGGTAGTAGCCGTTATGCTAATATTTCCAAACACTAAAGCATCTATGGTGTTTTTTAGTTTTTTAGGAATAGAGTTAATAGCAATACCGCGCTGTATGTCTTCAAAATGCTTGTCAATATAATTACGCTCTGGCACACGACTAATAATTGTATAGTTATCTAGTTCTTGTAATGCTGATGATACACGATTGTGTATAGATACATCTTCAGCGTTCTGTGTTTGCCAGACTAAACCTAATTTAAGTTTGGTTTTAGCAGTAGTTTCAATAAAAGATGAGATAGAGGTAATAATATCATCAAACTGATACACAAAAGCATCTGTAGCTCCCTCTTCTAAAGACATTAGCATTCCTGCCAAAACCTTTACATCGTTATACATGACATAAAAAGGGCTACCACTCATACCTTTACCAAAAGTGTGTGCATTAGATTGTGGTGTTACGGTAAAGCTACTTGGGTCTTTTGAAGTGATATTAACATGGATATAATTAACAATACCCAACGCATCTAAATAAGTTACAAATCCTGTACTAGCATTGGCAATAGCAGCAGCGTAATTCTCATGCAAGGCTAATGGCAAGTAACTTGTCTTAGAATCTTCCACACGCAAAATAGCAATATCGTTAGCATATGATTCCAACAAATTTGCCTTAAAAGTTGCCTTCCGTTCATCACTCAACGTTATGGTTTTAGAAGTACTTTCAACAACATGGGCTGGTGTAAGTATAAATGATTCACCTAAACGCTGAAAACCAATACCATTTCCTACCTCAGAGGCATTTACAAAAATTGGATCTTGTGCAAAACAAAATAAAAAAAAGCTGAAATAAAAAACTGTGAGTATGTAGTATTTCATTAAACCTAATCCATCAAAATTTTATAGCAGGTTCAATTAAATAAAGATTTTACGGGCAATAATAATCTAATAACCAAATATATACACTAAATTTTAATTAGAAAATTCTTATATCGAATAAATAAGCAATTCATCAACAAAAAAGCAGGTCTAATCCAGGTCTAATTCGGGTAATAAGCGGGTTATATTCGGGTGAACCAACGTTTTTTCCTACAAAAAAAACATCCGAATAATAATACCCATCATTACTCCAAACCATTATCGCACTTGATATTCCGACAACGTCGGAAACAACGATTTGCAGAAATAATGAGCAACAACTATTGTTGTGAAAACAAATCAAGGATCGAAAGAGAAAGTAAAAACATACATATAATACAAATGCAACAGCGAATGGTACTTTATTAATTTCCTAACAAATCGTTTTGATCTTTTGGTTCGTTTTGCATCAAGAACTGCGAAGCACATCATGAGTTCTTAAACAGTGAATATAGACGAATACAAAATGAACATAAAAACCAATAATCAACCCAACCCTTCACAACAAATTAACATCTAAAAGTGTACCTTTGCAACTTTGCCAAATAAAAGAAAGATTACAATTCATTTATGAGCCTAATGGACGATACTATTGAAATAAAGGGAGCACGTG
Source organism: Winogradskyella pulchriflava (assembly GCF_042434315.1). NCBI lineage: Bacteria > Pseudomonadati > Bacteroidota > Flavobacteriia > Flavobacteriales > Flavobacteriaceae > Winogradskyella > Winogradskyella pulchriflava. Next base: position 238,561 of record NZ_JBHLTQ010000005.1, read on the forward strand.
TTCACAACCTAAAAAACATTGATGTTAGCATACCTAGAGAAAAACTAGTGGTGATTACGGGCTTATCTGGAAGTGGAAAATCGTCATTGGCATTCGATACCATTTATGCCGAAGGACAACGCCGTTATATCGAAACCTTTTCGGCCTACGCACGACAGTTTTTAGGCAGTTTAGAGCGTCCAGATGTGGATAAAATTGATGGACTCTCACCTGTTATTGCTATAGAACAAAAAACCACCAGCAAATCACCACGTTCTACCGTTGGTACTATTACAGAAATCTATGATTTCCTGCGACTTCTGTTTGCCAGAGCTGCTGATGCCTACAGTTATGAAACTGGAGAACAAATGGTGAGTTACAACGATGAGCAGATTAAAGACCTTATTTTACAATCGTACAAAGGCAAACGCATTAATATCTTATCACCTGTCATCCGATCGCGTAAAGGCCATTACCGTGAGTTGTTTGAACAAATTGCCAAGCAAGGCTTTGTAAAAGTGCGTACGGATGGCGAGATCGTTGACCTTGAAAAAGGCATGAAGTTAGACCGCTACAAAACCCACGATATAGAAATTGTCATCGACCGCCTAAAGATAGATGATACCCAAGATAATGAAAAGCGTCTTATGGAATCCATAAATACAGCCATGTATCATGGTGAAGATGTATTGATGGTGATAGACCAGGACACTAACGAACCGCGTTATTTCAGCCGAAATCTAATGTGTCCATCGTCTGGGATATCCTATCCTAACCCAGAGCCTAATAACTTTTCGTTTAACTCTCCTAAAGGAGCTTGCCAAAACTGTAATGGTATTGGAGATTTGTATGTTGTTAATCCAGACAAACTGGTGCCTGATGACACCCTTTCCATAAGCAATGGAGCGCTAGCACCTCATGGCCCTGAAAAAAAGAGTTGGATTTTTAAGCAGTTCGATATCATTGCACAACGCTTTGGGTTTGCCTTAAGTGACCCTTGGAAAGACATTCCAGAGGATGCCAAACAAGTTATTTTGTATGGTGGAAAGGATAGCTTTACAGTAGAAAGTAAGTTATTGGGTGTTGCCAGAGATTATAATATCGATTTTGAAGGTGTTGCCAACTTTATTGAAAATCAGTACCTGTCCAACTCGTCCTCTTTAGTCCGTTGGGCAAAAGAATATATGGACAATGTAGAGTGTCCGGTGTGTGAAGGTTCACGCTTACGAAAAGAATCCCTTTACTTTAAAGTAGATGGAAAAAGCATTGCCGATTTGGTAAAAATGGACATTGTTGAGTTAGGAGATTGGCTCGATGGTTTAACCGCACGCTTAAGCCACAAACAACAGCAAATCTCTGCTGAGATTATCAAAGAAATAAGAAGTAGAGTTCAGTTTCTTCTTGATGTAGGCTTAACGTATTTATCCCTCAACCGAAGTTCAAAATCTTTATCTGGTGGTGAAGCACAACGTATTCGCTTAGCAACACAGATAGGCTCACAACTGGTTGGTGTACTTTATATTTTAGACGAACCTAGTATTGGCTTGCATCAGCGCGATAATGAAAAGCTTATCAATTCCTTAGTATCTTTACGAGATGTTGGGAACTCCGTAATTGTTGTAGAGCATGACAAAGACATGATACAACGTGCCGACCATGTGATTGACATTGGTCCTTTTGCTGGTAAGCATGGTGGTGAGATTATTAGCGAAGGCACACCCAAAGAACTTTTAAGCCAAAATACTCTTACAGCAGCATACCTTAATGGCGAAAAGGAAATAGAAGTCCCTTCCAAACGTCGTGAAGGCAACGGTAAACAACTTATTTTAAAAGGCTGCACAGGCAACAATCTTAAGAATGTAAATGTAGAGTTCCCTTTAGGTAAAATGATAGGTGTTACTGGTGTTTCAGGAAGTGGAAAATCTACCTTAATCAACGAAACCCTCTATCCTATTCTTAATGCGCATTACTTCAATGGTGTTAAAAAACCAATGCCCTACAAAAGCATAAAAGGTTTAGAGCATATTGATAAGGTCATTGACATCAACCAGTCTCCTATAGGCAGAACACCACGAAGCAATCCTGCAACCTACACCAAGACTTTTGATGAAATCCGAAAGCTATTTGCTCAGATTCCAGAAGCCATGATTAGAGGTTACAAACCTGGTCGCTTTAGTTTTAATGTGGCAGGTGGTCGTTGTGAAACTTGTCAAGGAGGTGGACTTCGTGTTATAGAAATGAACTTTCTACCTGATGTCTATGTAGAGTGCGAAACTTGTCAAGGTAAACGTTTTAACAGAGAGACTTTAGAGATTCGCTACAAAGGTAAATCCATAAGTGATGTTCTTAACATGACGATTGAAGAAGCTGTAAGTTTCTTTGAGCATATCCCAAAAATATACCGAAAACTCAAAACTATAAAAGATGTTGGTTTAGGTTATATTACTTTAGGTCAACAGAGCACAACACTTTCTGGTGGTGAGGCACAACGTATTAAATTAGCTTCAGAATTAAGTAAACGCGACACAGGAAACACCTTTTATATTTTAGATGAGCCTACAACAGGACTACACTTTGAAGACATTAGAGTTTTAATGAAAGTGCTTAATAAATTAGTAGATAAAGGCAATACAGTTTTAATTATAGAACACAACCTCGATGTGATAAAAACCGTTGACTATATTATCGATATAGGCTACGAAGGTGGTAAAGGTGGTGGACAGATTGTTGCCAAAGGCACACCTGAAGACATTATTAAAGACAAAAAGAGTTACACCGCAAAGTTTTTAAGAAAGGAGTTAATAAAATCTTAATAATAAGCAGTGTATTTTAGTAAATTACAAATAAATTAACGCTTTTGTTGCGAATATATAAGTTTAATTATGTAATTTAGGCCTATAAACATAAACACTAAAATATTATGAAAAATATTCTTTGGCTAGTTGCAGTAGTATGTATTGCTATTTGGTTATTAGGTTTATTAGGTATTATACCAGGAATGAGTAGTAGCAATCTAATTCACATTTTATTAGTAATTGCAGTTATTGTAATTCTGTATAATATTATTTCAGGAAGAAAACCTTTATAAAATACTTATTTATAATACAAGTAAGCGTATGTAGTTAACTATGTACGCTTATTTTTTTGTTAATTCACTTCCATATATCCCTTTTTAGTTTAAATTTGAAAGTCTTAATTGAGACAAAGCCATATTATCGTATGGCTTTTATATTGATAGGACGTATAACAATATGATTTTATGAGAAAAGAAAGTAAACATAAAGGCTGGAACGAAATAAAAACAAACGACTCATGGGCAATTTTCAAGATTATGGGAGAGTTTGTAAATGGCTATGAGAAAATGAGTAAAATAGGACCATGCGTTTCTATCTTTGGTTCAGCCAGAACAAAACCAGACCACAAATATTATAAGCTTACAGAAGACGTTGCCAGTAAAATTGTTGAACATGGATACGGTATTATTACAGGAGGTGGTCCTGGTATTATGGAAGCCGGCAATAAAGGTGCACATATAGCAGGTGGTACTTCTGTTGGATTAAACATAGAACTGCCTTTTGAGCAACACGACAACCCTTATATTGACAGCGACAAGAGTTTAGACTTTGATTACTTCTTTGTACGTAAGGTAATGTTTGTAAAGTACTCTCAAGGTTTTGTGGTTATGCCAGGTGGTTTTGGTACTTTAGATGAATTGTTTGAAGCTATAACCCTTATACAAACTCATAAGATTGAAACATTCCCAATTATCTTGGTAGGAAAAGAGTTTTGGGGAGGTTTATTTGATTGGGTAAAAACAACACTTTTAGGAGTAGGTAATATTAGCCCACAAGATTTAGACTTAATACATTTAGTAGATACAGCAGATGAAGTAATAGATATATTAAACGATTTCTACAAAAACTATGATTTAAGTCCAAACTTCTAAAAAAACACTATTGTTATTTCAATGCTATGAAAAAGACATCGGTTTGTTTTTTAATACTTGGTTTTTTAACTATTTTAAATGTTTCTGCACAAGAGACCTTTAAAGTAATGTTCTACAATCTCCTCAACTATCCGTTAGAGGATGCTGTACCAAACCGTGAAGCCGATTTGCATTTTATACTATCGGATTACAAACCCGACTTATTTCTTGTCTGCGAACTCAACAATATAACAGGGGCTAATAATGTGCTTAATATTGCCAGAAGTGCTATAAACTCAGATTTTGAAATGGTTACTTACGTCTCTAATACTTCCGATGACACCTTTGGAGACCAGAACGATTTGCAGAATTTATTGTATTACGACAGCACTAAGTTTATTATAGAGGAAGAGATTATTGTACCTACTGATTTAAGGGATTTTAATGTCTATAAACTAAAATTAAACACGACTGAGCAAGCTACTAACCCAATTGAGTTTTATGTGGTTATTTGTCATCTTAAAGCTTCGAGTGGTACAATTAATGCGCAACGTCGTTTTCAAATGGTTGTAGAATTAGATAGTTATCTAAATACTTTACCTTCTAACACTAACGTTATATTAGGAGGTGATTTAAACATTTATACAGCTTCCGAAGCAGCTTTTCAGGAATTAACTGACAACACCAACAACATTACCTTTGTAGATCCTGCAAATAGAATTGGTAGCTGGAACAACAATCCAAACTATGCAGATGTCTTTACGCAATCCACAAGAACCCAAAGCGGAATGGGTGGTACAACTGGTGGCTTTGATGATCGTTTTGATTTTATTTTAACGTCTGAAAACATGCTAAGCACAGCTAATCTTACATATGTTGCAAATTCGTATCAAGTGTATGGCAACAATGGCTTATCCTCTTGTTATAATAGTGCCATTAACTCATCAAATTGTGCTACACCAGAATCACAATTTCCCTTTCCAATAAGAGATGCTTTGCACAATTTTAGCGACCATTTACCAGTGACGTTATCCTTGCAAACTGATGCTACCTTTTTAAATGTCAATGACTTTGATATTAGTGAATATTTCAATATTGAAAAAACCATAATAAATTCATCTATAGTTTTTTATATAAACTCACCTCAACTATTAGATACTACAATTAGTATCTATAATGCTTTAGGTAAACATGTAAAAACTATACAAACAAACACTAACAATAGACAAGAATATGATGTTTCAGAATTACAAAGCGGTCTATACTTTTTAACTTTTGAAAACTTCAATACCAAATCTTTTAAATTCATCGTACAACATTGAATAAACTCCTATTAATATTATTTATTTATATCGGCTTTTGTTCAACTAGTGTTGCTCAAAATAAAATTGATATTGAAGCTATTGTAGATGTGGAAACAAAAACCATTTCCATCAATCAAACCATTGTATATGAAAATACAACCAATGATGTCTTAAACGACATATACTTAAACGATTGGAATAATAGTTTCTCCAATAAATCCACTCCGCTCGCCAAACGTTTTGAAGAAGAATTCAGTACTAAGTTTCATTTGGCAAAAAGTGAAGCACGTGGATTTACTTTAATTACCTCAATTGCTGAAAATGGCAACAATTTAAACTTTAACTATTTAACCGAACATCCTGATGTTATAAAAGTTAACCTAGAAAACCCTTTACAACCAGGCGCTTCTTATCAGCTTAAACTTAGTTACATTTTGGTGCTGCCAGATGCCACTTTTACAGATTACGGTTTTACCAAGACCAAAGATTTTGAGCTTAAATATTGGTATATTACCCCAACAGTCTATGACGGTAAATGGCATTATTACAGTAATAAGAATTTAGGAGATTTATTCGTTCCAAAAGCAGATATTGATATAGTCATTACACATCCTATGAATTATGCTGTCACTTCAGAGCTGGATATCGTTTCCTTGAAACCTGATGTAAAAAGCAGAACGCAAACCACTATTTTAACTGGCCTTGACAGAGTTGACAGTTATTTATCCCTTAGGAAGTTTCCGCAGTACACCTATGTACAAACTGATGATTTAATACTAATTTCAAATATTAACGAAAAAGGGCTTGCTCCAAGCGAGAGAGCCATACTAACCGATAAGATTGCTCGGTTTTTAACCGATAAATTAGGCGCTTATCCTCATAGACGATTATTAGTTTCTCGTATTGAATACAACAAAAATCCGCTATATGGTCTTAATCAATTACCTGATTTTCTTAGACCATTTCCAGATAATTTTCAATACGAATTAAAGCTCCTAAAAACATCCTTAAAAAAGTATCTCGATAATACATTATTACTAAATCCAAGAAAAGAACATTGGCTCAGCGAAGGGATTCAGATTTATTATATGATGAAATATGTTGAGGAATATTACCCAGACACTAAACTACTGGGAGACTTAGCTAATGTTTGGGGCATAAGAGCGTTTCATGCTTCTGATTTAGATTTTAACTTTCAATATTTCCTCTATTTTATGGAAATTGCCAGAAAGAATAGAGACCAACCCTTATCAACCTCAAAGGACTCCTTAATTAAATTCAACTCTAACATTGCTGGAAAATACAAAGCTGGTGTTGGTTTAAATTATTTAGATGACTTTACAGATGACATTCAACTAACTGAAGTCATCAAGTCTTTTATAGAAACCAACAAACTGCAACCTATAACTATTGCTGATTTTGAATCGTTTTTAAAGTCCAAAACAGCAAAGGATATCGACTGGTTTTTTAAGGATTACATTGACTCGAGAGAGAAAATAGATTTTACCATTAAAACTATTGAAACCACAGAAGACTCCATAAAAGTTACAGTAAAAAACAAACGGAATAATAGTATGCCTATCCCACTCTTTAAACTATCTAAGGATTCCGTTACTGAGAAAATATGGTTAGAGAATATTAAAGATACAAGGATCATTAGCTTACCAAAAGACAATACTGACAAGTTTGTAATAGATTACAATAATGTGGTTCCGGAATTTAACCAACGTGATAATCATAAAGCTGTTAATGGTTCTTTTCTTAATAACAAACCGCTTCAGTTTAGACTTTTTAAGGATATTGAAGACCCAAACTACAACCAAGTATTTTTTATGCCGTTGGCCGAATTCAACAACATCTATGATGGATTAACCTTTGGTGCTAAAGTTTACAACAAAACTATTTTAAGAAAACGCTTAAACTATAGATTTTCTCCACAATACGCGACAAAATCAAAATCCTTAACTGGAACTTCCTCAATTTTCTACACCCATAATATTGAAAATAAAAACCTTTTTGATATTACCTATGGTGTATATGCAGGATACCAATCCTTTGCAGAAGATGCGTTTTTTACCACCTTACGGCCTTCAATATCGTTTACGTTTAGAAATGATGACGATTTTAGATCCGATCAACTAGACAATATTTTAGCCAGATATATCAGTATCAACAGGGACGTTGGTGTTAATGCTGTTATTGATGTTGACGAACCAGATTATGGAGTCTTCAATTTAAGATATACGCACTTTAACCCAGGTATTATCAACTATTCTAAATTTACTACTGACTTTCAAATTGCAGATCGTTTCAGTAAACTATCTGTTAATTATGAATTTAGAAAACTTACCAAAAGCAACAGGAATATCAACCTTAGACTTTTTGCTGGTGCCTTTTTAAAGAATAGTACAGACCCATTCTCTAACTATTTTAGCTTTGCATTGGACAGACCAACAGATTACCTGTTTGATTTAAATTACCTTGGGCGCTCCGAGGCAGCTGGTTTCTTTAGCCAACAAATTATCATAGCAGAAGGTGGCTTTAAATCCAAGCTAGATACACCGTTTGCTAACCAATGGATGACTACTGCCAACTTTAGCACCTCTATCTGGAGGTATATTCAAGCCTATGGAGATGCAGGTTTGGTTAAAAATAAGTATGATTCCGCAAAGTTTGTGTACGATTCTGGTATACGCTTAAATTTAGTTGAAGACTATTTCGAAATCTATTTCCCTGTGTATTCCAATCTAGGTTGGGAAATCGCCCAGCCTAATTATGGTGAGCGCATTCGTTTTATTATTACTGCAGATCCACAGGTATTATTAGGTCTTTTTAGACGTAAATGGTATTAGCAAATTCTTATTCAAAAGTCGATTTTTTGCATTAATTTAATTAATTCTTAGTTTTTGCAGTTTTTTATTGAGAATAATTCAATATTATAACATATTTAACTATTGCATACGATTACTAAATTTTGTACCTTCGCAAGAGTTAAAATCGACCTTTTATGAAGACAAACTCCGATTCAAAAACAGAAATTACATTTGAAGATTTCAAAGCTGAAGTTATAAATGATTATAAGCTTGCAGTTACGAGCCGCGAATGTAGCCTTTTGGGTCGAAGAGAAGTTTTAACTGGTAAAGCCAAATTTGGAATTTTTGGTGATGGTAAAGAAATTCCACAAATTGCTTGGGCTAAAGCTTTTGAAAATGGCGATTTTAGATCTGGCTACTATAGAGACCAGACCTTTATGATGGCCATTGGAGAACTTACTATTGAACAGTTTTTTGCAGGACTTTATGCAAATACAGATTTAAAAGAAGAGCCAATGTCTGCAGGCCGACAAATGGGTGGGCATTTTGCAACGCATAGTTTAGATGAAAACGGTCATTGGAAAAACCTTACCCAACAAAAAAATTCAAGCTCTGATATTTCACCAACTGCTGGGCAAATGCCAAGGCTTTTGGGTTTAGCACAAGCCTCTAAAATTTACAGAAACGTGGAAGGTATTGATACCACCAACTTTTCAAAAAACGGAAATGAAATTGCTTGGGGAACTATAGGTAATGCAAGTACTAGTGAAGGATTGTTTTTTGAAACCATAAACGCAGCTGGTGTATTGCAAGTACCAATGGTAGTAAGTGTTTGGGACGATGAGTATGGTATTTCTGTTCATGCAAAACATCAAACTACAAAAGAAAATATTTCTGAAATCTTAAAAGGATTTCAACGCGATAAAAACCATAACGGTTATGAAATTTTTAGAGTTAATGGCTGGAACTATCCTGAGCTAATAGACACCTATCAGCGTGCAGCTCAAATTTCAAGGAAAGAACATATACCAGTATTAATTCATGTTAACGAATTAACGCAGCCACAAGGGCATTCTACATCTGGATCTCACGAACGTTACAAAGACCAAGACCGCTTAAATTGGGAATCTGAGTATGATTGTAACGCCCAAATGCGTAAATGGGTAATTAGCAATAATATTGCTACAGACGAAGAGTTAACCAAATTAGAAAAGGAAATAAAAAAAGCAGTACGTGATGGTAAAAAAGCAGCATGGTCGGCTTTTATAAATCCTATTTTAGCAGAAAGAAATGAAATTATCTCTATACTAGAAAAGGTAGCTGCATCAAGTCCTAATGGAGTTTTTGTAACTAAACTAAAAAATGATTTAGCTGCAATTGAAGAGCCATTACGTAGAGATTTACTGTCTACATCCAGAAAAGCATTACGCTATTTGGTTTCAGAAAATTCTTCTGAAAAAACAGTGCTTCAAAACTGGATTACAAACTACCTCAATGCCATTCAACCAAAATACAGCTCGCATTTACATAGCGAATCCAATCTTAATGCATTAAATCAATCTGAAGTACTTCCAACTTATGATAACAACGCAAAAGATGTTGATGGACGCGTTGTGCTAAGAGAAAATTTTGATGCTTTGTTTAGCAATTATCCTGAAGCTTTAATTTTTGGTGAAGATGCAGGTTATATTGGTGATGTTAACCAAGGATTAGAAGGCTTACAAGAAAAATACGGTGAACTAAGGGTTTCTGATACAGGTATTAGAGAAGCTACCATCATGGGACAAGGTATTGGTATGGCTATGCGTGGTTTACGACCTATTGCCGAGATTCAATATTTAGATTACATCATGTATGCGCTTCAAATCATGAGCGATGATTTGGCAACCGTACAATATAGAACTAAAGGACGCCAAAAAGCGCCTTTAATTGTTAGAACTCGTGGTCATAGACTAGAAGGTATTTGGCACTCTGGTTCGCAAATGGGAGGAATTCTAAATCTTATAAGAGGCATTCATGTGCTAGTTCCTAGAAACATGACTAAAGCCGCTGGTTTTTACAATACACTCTTAGAAAGTGACGAACCTGCATTGGTTGTAGAATGTCTTAACGGTTATCGTTTAAAAGAAAAGTTACCAAATAATATTGGCGAATTTAAAACACCTATTGGAGTTGTTGAAACTCTAAAAGAAGGTGAGGATATTACCTTAGTATCTTATGGCTCTACCCTTAGACTTGTTGAACAAGCTGCTAAGGAATTATTGGAAGTAGGTATTGACGCAGAGGTTATTGATGTACAGTCGTTATTACCTTTTGATTTAAATCATGATATCGTAAAAAGTATTGCCAAAACAAACCGTTTCATTGTAATTGATGAAGATGTTGAAGGTGGTGCTTCAGCATACATTCTGAATGAATTATTAAATACTCAAAATGCTTTTCAATATTTAGACAGTGTACCAAAAACATTAGCAGCAAAGGCACATCGACCAGCTTATGGCACAGATGGAGATTATTTTTCTAAACCATCTGTAGAGGATATTTTTGAAGCTGTTTACGATGTGATGCACGAGTTGAATCCTGAAGATTTTCCAAAACTGAGATAAAAGTAAAAGCATATTTTAAACTTAAAACCATTACCTACGTGATGGTTTTTTTTATATTTATAATCTAACCGATTATAATGTATGCTTACAAAATCTGATAAATCCCAACTTAGAAGTATCATCTTTCGTCACTTGGATGGCATTGCAACAGCAACTTCAGCATTTTCACTTCATAAAAAAGGGGTTCTGGACTACATTCTAAAAAAGGAATCAGTTTCATTAGCAGAACTAACACTAAAACACAATGCTAACGAAGGCTACTTAAACGTTGCGCTGCGTGTATTGAGTTCTCAAGGTTGGTTAGATCAGCATTTAGACAATAAAGCAAATACAGTAAACTATTCAATAAACTCAAATTCTAAAACTGCTTTTAATCTGGTCAACCTTTATGAAGATGCTGTAAACTTGTTGCATTACTCTGACCGATTTGCGGACGACAAAATGATAAGTTCTGATGCTTTTATAGCTTTAGAACGTGTCTTTAAAAAATTTGAAAGCGATTTTGGTTTAGACACATCTGACGAAAGCTCCATAGCATTTCAAGTTTTAAAACATATTGAAGGAGTTATAGCTGGACCAATTATTGTATTACTTGGTGTTAATGGGTTATTTCATAAATACTTTATGGAAGCTTCGTTTACAGCAGAAGAATATCACAAAGACCCAGAAAGTTTCAAAAAAATCCTGGATTTCTTAACCCATTTAGGTTGGTTCAACAAGAAAAAGAACACCTACCAATTTACAGACAAAGGTTTATTTTTTGCTAAACGTGCCAGTGCTTATGGTGTTACGGTTTCTTATATTCCAACGTTTTTACAATTAGACGAACTTATATTTGGAAATCCACTCGTTCTAAAAACCGAGTCTCCAAGCGATACAGAAAAACACGTTCATCGTGAAATGAATGTTTGGGGAAGTGGTGGTGCACATGCTACTTATTTTAAAGTCATAGATAAAGTTATTATTGACTTGTTTAACAGGCCTATTGAAGAACAACCCAAAGGTATCTTGGATATGGGTTGTGGTAATGGCGCTTTTATAGAACATATTTTTAATGTTATAGACCAGCAAACTTTACGAGGTAAATTGTTAGATGAATATCCTCTGTTTTTGGTAGGAGCTGATTTTAATAAAGCCGCGTTAAAAGTGACAAGAGCGAACCTTATTAAAGCAGACATTTGGGCCAAAGTTATTTGGGGAGATATTGGCAGACCAGACTTACTGGCTAATGATTTAAAGGAAGACTACAATATTGAACTTCACGATTTATTAAATGTAAGAACATTTTTAGACCACAACCGTATTTGGAATGCACCAAAACCCAATCATAATATCATTAGCAATTCTTCTGGTGCTTATGCTTCAGAAGGTGTACGCTTAAGCAACAATGATGTAGAAGCTTCGTTATTGGAACATTTAAGCAGATGGAAACCTTATGTTGAAAAATTTGGACTGCTCATCATAGAATTACATACTATAAGCCCTCAACTAACATCTAACAATATTGGCAAAACTGCAGCAACAGCTTACGATGCTACGCATGGCTATAGCGACCAATACATTTTAGAAGTAGATGTTTTTAGAGCCATATCCGAAAAAGCAGGCTTAAAACCAGATGATAATCATTTTGCCAGATTTCCTGATAGCGATTTAGCTACTGTTAGTATCAATCTTTTAAAAGGGTAATCGTAAATTTACACCATGAAAACCCATAATGGGCATTTGGCAGTCAATAGACATTGCCACCAACATAATTAAATCATAGAATCACAGGTTCTTGAAAATTTTTAAATAGATGAAAATTGAATCTATTGTTACCATAAAAAAAGAGCTAAAACACCATACAAAAGATGAACTTTTGGAATTGTGTTTACGTCTGGGAAAATTTAAAAAGGAAAACAAAGCTCTCCTCACCTATTTATTATTTGAAGCACATGATGAAGATGGCTATGTGCTAAGCGTAAAATCTACATTAGACGAACTATTTGAAGGTATAAATACAGATAGTTATTTCTACATGAAAAAGACCATAAGAAAGATTCTTAGGCAAATTAGAATTTATAGTCGTTACTCATTAAAGAAAACTACTGAGATTGAACTCCTACTCTATTTTTGCGAACGTTTAAATGAGCTAAGACCTTCTATCCATAGAAACACAACGCTAAGCAATTTGTACCAAAGACAGATTGAATCTATCAAGAAAAAAATCAGTGTTCTGCATGAAGATTTGCAGTACGATTATAATTTACAGCTTCAAGAACTGCAATAGTTAAGCATTATATTATATTTGCCCAACACACCTTAAACAGCAAGGTTTTTTTACACATGAAGAAAAGTCAAATTTCAAATTTATTACGTCAATTAAGGCTTATATACCTCACAGACAAGGTGCGTTATCATCTTCAAAAGTACAAGAATAGGCGTGTAAACTCTAACTTTAAAAACAATCATAAAGACATTAAGTTACCACCAGACTATCTTATGTACGAATCTTTTCAAATGGATTATGACAAGTACTATAATGGTGGTTTAAATATGGCAAAGTGGTTAACTGAGCATTTTTCAAAACATATTGAATTAAAGAATGTACGAGTTTTAGATTGGGGCTGTGGACCAGGACGTATTATAAGACACATGCCAAAAGTTATAAATAATGGCTGTGAGTTTTTTGGTACAGATTACAATGAAAGATCAATTGATTGGTGTTCTAAAAATCTACCAGATATAAAATTCAACAAAAACGAATTAACAGCAAACCTTCCTTACGAGAGTAATTATATGGATGTTATCTATGGCATTTCTATATTTACACACCTCTCTGAACAGTTACATTACGATTGGTTTAATGAGTTGCATCGTGTACTAAAACCAGGAGGTATAATGTTGCTAACAATGCAAGGAGACAATTTTAAGGTAAAGCTATCGGAAACAGAACTCAACACCTATTCACAAGGAAAAATTGTTGTTAGAGGCAATGTTAAAGAAGGTCATCGTACTTACTCTGCCTTTCATCCAAAACCATTTGTGGAAACTTTATTTAAGGATGTTGAAATATTAGACCATATTATACAAACCTCAACAAGTAAGGATTGGGTGCCTCAGGATATTTGGATTATCAGAAAGACATCTTAGATTCCTAACTCAAATCCTGCTTCTTAGCCTTTCGGCTACCTTCATACATTTCGTATTTCACCAAACGTGATTCTAGCTTCGCATTAAACACTTTAATTTTTCGCGAAGGACGAAGACCAACAAATTTTAAGGCTTCAAGATTAGATGTAATTAACCACGCATTCGTATTAGGATAACCATGTTTTAGGGTTGTGCCTATATTTCCGTAGAACTCTTCAACGTTTAAGTTTTCTAAACGCTCACCATATGGAGGGTTAAACACCATGTGCAACTTATCTGTTCCTGCTTTTTGAGTCTTAAAGAAATCTTCGTGCTGTATATGGATAAACTCATCTAAATGTGCATTTTTGATATTCTCAATAGCCTTTCTTACTGCAGAAGGAGACTTGTCGTAACCGATAATTTTATGATGAAATTCGCGTGTCTTTTTTAATAGTGATTCTTCAATGGTTTCAAACAAATCCACATCCCAATCTTCCCAACGTTCAAAAGCAAATTCCTTTCGCATTAAATTTGGCGGAATATTACATGCAATCATCGCAGCTTCTGCCAACACCGTACCACTACCACACATAGGATCCATAAAATCGGTCTGACCATCCCAACCGCTCATCATTATCAATCCAGCAGCTAAGACTTCGTTTATTGGCGCTATATTGGTAGCCGTTTTATAACCACGTCTGTGTAAAGATTCGCCAGAAGTATCCAATGAAATTGTGCAACGTTGTCTGTCTATATGCACATTGATTTTTAAATCCGGAAAACGCAAATCTACATCAGGACGTGTACCACCATTTTCTCTAAAACGATCTACAATAGCATCTTTAGTTTTTAGAGCCGTGTACTGCGAATGCGTAAACACACTATGATGTACCGTTGCATCTACCGCAAGAGAACCCGAAGACTTTAAGTAGTTTTCCCACTTAATGTTCTTTACATTTTTATAAAGATCATCCTCCCTTGTAACTCTAAACGACTTAATAGGTTTTAAAATTTTAATAGCTGTTCTAATACCAAGGTTAGCTTTGTACATAAAACCTTTGTCGCCCACGAAACTCACATTTCTAACACCTTTCTCCACATCCATGGCACCAAGTTGTGTCAATTCTTTTGCTAAAATATCTTCGAAGCCAAATAGGGTTTTGGCAACCATCTTGAAATTATTGTCCATGTAGTACGTCTAATAGATTGCAAATTTACACTATTTTTGCAGGACGGCATCCTAAAAATAGCAATAGGAGACCTCATTGTCTTTCTAACTGGCAGACAAGCAAAACTTTGGGCAAAGTTATAGAAATCGCTCTCTTTTTTTTAGAGAATCTTCGCTTTGCTCTGAATGACAACCAATAATTAAAAAGATTCCTGCTTTCGCAGGAAATGATATGAGTAAATCAACTAAACAATGGTATGCGTCGTGGTTTGACACACCATATTACCACATTCTATATAAAGACAGAGATTATGCAGAAGCCCAAGTGTTTATGGATAATCTTACCAACTACCTAAATATTCCTGAAGGTGGAAAAATCTTAGACTTGGCATGCGGAAAAGGCAGACATTCTGTGTATTTAAATACGTTAGGTTACCAAGTTACAGGTGTTGATTTATCTGAGCAAAGCATTGCACACGCCAAACAATTTGAAAATGACACTTTAAAGTTCGATGTGCACGATATGAGCAAACCTTATCCTGATCGTTTTGATGCTGTGTTTAATCTTTTTACAAGTTTTGGCTATTTTGAAGACGACAACTGTAATCTTCACACTATTGAATCCATTAAGGCTGAACTTAATGATTTTGGTTTTGGAGTTATCGACTTTATGAACGTAAATTATGTGATTGACAACTTAGTTACCGAAGATGTTAAGACTGTTGAAGGCATAGACTTTCATCAGAAAAGAAGTGTAAAAGATGGTTATATAGTTAAAGACATAAGCTTTAAAGCAGATGGTGAAATCTATGAGTTTCAAGAACGTGTAAAAGCGTTTACTTTAGAAGATTTTCAATTGCTTTTTAAAAAAGCTGGAGTCTATTTATTGGATGTTTTTGGTGATTATAAACTACGCAAATACCACTCAAAAACATCAGAACGTTTGATTATGATTTTTAAGTAAAGTAAACATGAACAAATACCTGTTTCCTGTATATGCAATTATAATTGGTGTTATTATCGCTTTTTTAACCAAAAAGCAAAAATCTGTAGGCACCAAACTTCTATTATCCTTTAGCGGTGCATTTTTATTAGCACTTACACTTTTTGATTTGTTGCCAGAAGTATATCACCATATAGAAGCCAAACAAACTGGACTTTTTATAATGTGTGGTATTTTGCTACAGATTATCTTAGAGTTTTTCTCTAAAGGAGCTGAGCATGGCCATATCCATATTCATAAAGAAGATACAGTCTTTCCGTGGTTATTGTTTATTAGTTTATGTATTCATAGTTTTTTAGAAGGTTTTCCTATTCACCAACATAATGACATGGTGTACGGAGTGCTAATTCACAAAATACCCATTGCTGCCTTAATTACGGCATTTTTACTACATTCTAATTATAGTAAACTTCAAATTGCAGCCTTTTTAATTGTATTTGCTGCTATGACGCCTTTAGGGACTATAGTATCTAATAATGTTTCTTTTGTAGCCGATTATGTAGATGTCGTTAATGCAATCGTTATTGGTATCTTTTTACACATTTCAACCACTATTTTGTTTGAAACAGGCGAAGGTCATAAATTTAATTTATCTAAGCTCTTAGCGATTTGTTTGGGTGTGTTAATTGCGTATTTTATCTAAATGTTTAGCAAAGAACAAAGCAGACTTTTAAGACAAGAATTTTGGACCAGTTTTGGCAAATCCTTTCCAAGAAAATGGCTATTGTACAATACCAAAATAAAAGGTTTAGCCTTTAAATTTCATTTCGACACCAAGTCTGCATTGATAGCGCTAGACCTAGAGGACGATTTAGAAAACCGTATTAATTGCTGGGAAAAACTTGTAGCCCTAAAAAGCATTCTTATAGAGGAATACTTACCAGAAGCCATTTACGAAGAAGAATACTATCTTGAAAACGGAAAAGAAATCTCACGCATCTATTTACCGTTAAAACAAAAGGTATCTATCCATAACAAAAACACCTGGCGCGATGTTATGGAATTCTTTAATACCAACATGATTTTGTTTGAAACTTTTTTTGAAGAATATCACGATATTATTAAACCTTAAATCACATGATTATATATCATAAAAAAATGGCAAATAGCACCACCAAGCACAAATAAATGCCAAACCACATGAAAATAAGGCACTTTATGCAAAGCATAAAAAATGATGCCTATTGTATAAGATAATCCACCAGCAAACAACCACAACACTCCGTTTGGTCCAATAGCATTAGATAAGTTAGTGAAGTCAAATATTATAAGCCAACCCATTACCAGGTACAAAAGCGTTGAAAACAGCTCAAATCGGCCTGTAAAAAAGAGTTTCAGAATAACACCAAAAGCTGCAATTCCCCAAACTGTCCAAAATAATGGCCAACCCAAACTATCTGAAAGTGTAATTAATAATACAGGTGTGTAAGTTCCTGCAATCAATAAATAGATGCTTATATGATCTACAATTCTAAAATAATGTTTGCGTTTCTCCCCTTTTACAGCATGGTAAAATGTTGATGCTAAAAACAAAATAATGATAGAAATGCCATAAACAATAACGCTAAACAAACTCCAAGGTTTAGAGTCATCTGCATAAACAATCAGTAAAATTAAGGCTGCAATACCTAAGGCTGCTCCAATACCATGCGACCATGCATTAAGCTGTTCTTCGAGTTTGGTCTGTATGCGCATTTATTGCTTAGCTTTTGTTTTATCGCCAGTTTTTGGTTTAGACCATTTATTCACACAAGCATAAAAATCGATATCAAACGCAGGATTTTGGCGCTTTAGCTGTTCATTCTGAAAAGCACGTTGAAGAATATCCTCTATTAAATAATCTTCCTCTACATCAATGGGCGCAAACTCCTTCTTTAAGGAAATGTTAAACAAATTTGCAGTACTATTAAACCAAAAGGCGCGCCAACCACTTCGCAGTTCCTTTATAAGCTCAAAGGTGGTCTTGCCAGTTTGCCTGTGAATTAATTTTACCAGGATTTGCCCTTCGGTTTTAGTCAGTTTTTTCAACTCTTCTGAGAATTCGTCTTCAATATATCTTTGAATGACTTTAGCGTACTTCTTCTTATCGCGTTTACGTTCTAATTGATCAAGACGCTTTTGTAAGGTTTCCAAACGTTCGGCAGCCAATTTGGCATAAGGATACACTTTAAGCGTTTTACGTCTTAAAATGATATATCTAATCCTAGCATCTCTGTCTTCAAAATTAAGATTTGGCAATACTAAAACTTCGTCCAGTTCTACAGAAGTTACAGGAATAGAATCTCCTTCAATAATGATATAATGCACTTCTGTTGAATCTTGCTTTACAGGATCTTCTTGCGCAAAACCCATAAAGGAAAACAATAACGCTATGTATGTAATATACTTCATGTAATTTGTTTGTACCAAAATCATTCCAAAGTTATGGTTTCACTCGGTTTTCAAAATTAATAATTAATACTACCACTAACCATAAATTAGTATTAATATTATTATTTTAGGGGAAAATTTTACAAGAATGGCGAAACAACAATTACTAAATAAAAAGTCAATGGACTTTTTAGAAAAATATTTAAATAACGCATCACCAACTGGTTATGAATGGGAAGGGCAAAAAATTTGGATGGATTATCTAAAACCTTATGTAGATGAATTTATAACTGACACTTATGGCACAGCAGTTGCCGTTATAAACCCAAAAGCCAAATACAAAGTAGTTATAGAAGGTCATGCTGATGAGATTTCATGGTATGTTAATTACATTTCTGATAAAGGCTTACTTTATGTTGTTCGTAATGGTGGTAGCGATCACCAAATTGCACCAAGTAAAATTGTAAACATACATACCAAAAAAGGCATTGTAAAAGGTGTTTTTGGATGGCCAGCAATACACACAAGAAATAAATCAAAAGAAGAAGCACCAAAACCAGATAACATCTGCATTGATATAGGTGCAAAAGATAAAGAGGAAGTTGAAAAAATGGGAGTTCATGTTGGTTGTGTTATTACCTATCCTGATGAATTTCATATTTTAAACAAAGATAAATTTGTTTGTCGTGCCTTAGATAATAGAATGGGTGGTTTTATGATTGCTGAAGTGGCACGCTTGCTACACGAAAACAAAAAGAAATTACCATTTGGGCTTTATGTTACCAACTCTGTGCAGGAAGAAATAGGTTTACGTGGTGCAGAAATGATTACAGAAACCATAAAGCCAAACGTTGCCATTGTTACAGATGTAACTCATGATACCACTACTCCAATGATAGACCAAAAGAAACAAGGCTATGCAGAAATTGGTAAAGGACCTGTGGTTGCTTATGCACCAGCTGTACAACAAAAATTAAGAGATTTAATCACTGATACTGCTGAGAAAAAGAAAATACCTTTTCAACGCGCTGCATTATCTAGAGCAACAGGTACAGACACAGATGCTTTTGCTTATAGCAATGGCGGAGTTGCTTCTGCATTGATTTCCTTACCATTACGTTACATGCACACAACTGTAGAAATGGTACACAAAAGCGATGTGGAAAATGTGATTAAACTGATTTACGAAACACTCCTTAAAATAAAAGAAGGAGAGACATTTAGTTATTTTAAATAAATTAATAGGTCGCTCTATAGGATTTATTAAGACTTTAAATTTTTATTATGGACGAGTATCTTGACATAGTAGATGAAAAATGTAGACCAACAGGAGAAGTAGCATTAAAATCCGAAGTTCATAAAAACGGATGGTTACACAATACGGTTCATGTTTGGTTTTACACAAATGATGGTCGTATACTTTTGCAACAACGATCTCACAAAAAGAAAATATGTCCATTGCTTTGGGATGTTTCGGTAGCAGGACATGTAGATGCTGGCGAATCTATTGAAGACGCAGCTGTAAGGGAAACCAAAGAAGAAATTGGTTTAGAAATTCATCGTAACGATTTAAGACGAATTTCTACACAATTTCACGAAGCTACTTATTTTAATGGAGCCATACAGGATAACGAATTTCATCATGTTTTTATATCAGAATTAAAAGTACCGTTTGAAGATTTAGTTCCACAGCCCAATGAAGTAGAAGCGCTTAAGCTTGTAACATTAGAAACCTTTACAGACCTAGCGCTTAATAGTGCCAAAAACATGCATTTTGTTGATAGTAATCAAGGCTATTATCATTTTGTTAATTTTGAAATACATAATGAACTCACCTTTGAATGAATCTAATCTTACTAGCAGTTGCACCAGTTTTCACCATTATACTTTATATCTATTTTCAGGATAAATATGAAAAAGAGCCTAAAGGTTTATTGTTATTAGGCTTTTTATTTGGTGCCATTCTTAGTATTATCATTGTTACCGTATTATACCTTTTTACCGGAAAACTAATTCCGTTAACAGATGAGTATAGTATATGGCAACAGTTTGTACAGGCTTTTGTTGTGGTTGCCTTGGCTGAAGAATTTAGCAAATATGTAATCGTAAAATATTTTGCCCAACCAAAAAAGGCCTTTAACGAACCTTATGATGGTATTATCTATGCTGTTATGGTGTCTATGGGTTTTGCTTGTACCGAAAATATTATGTACGTTTTACAAAGTGGCTACGAAACTGCTATACTAAGAGCGTTTACAGCAGTCCCAGCACATGCTACATTTGGAATTTTAATGGGTTATTTTATGGGAAAAGCAAAGTTTTCAAATAATAGGTTTGCTCTTAATATGGCAGGATTATTTTTGGCAGTTTTATTTCATGGAGCCTATGATTTCTTTTTGTTTATAAGGTTTATTCCTGGTATTTCTATTGGAGCTTTTATCTCATTGGCAATCGCCATATATTTATCAAAAAAAGCCATTAAAAGCCATCAAGAGGCTTCTCATTTTAAAACTTAAAAAAATTATCGGCTTAAAATTATTAATTTCATAATTTTGATACCTTTAAATTCATAATCCTTGAATTTTAAAATAGATTATCATGTATAAAGTAAAAGTGAACGCATCACACCAATTTGATATTTCAAAACAAGATGTTGATGGTTTAGATAGTGTTGAATCGTCACCCAACAACTTCCATGTGTTAGACAAAAGCACTTCAATAAAATCAACAATCCTAGATTCTGATTTCAACTCCAAAGTATACACGGTTAAAGTCAATAACAATACGTACAAAGTCAATATCCATGACGCTTTAGACCAACAAATAGAAGCCTTAGGTTTTGAAATTGGAGCTTCAAAAGCCGTTAGCGATATTAAAGCACCAATGCCAGGCTTAATTTTGGAAATCACAATCAATGAAGGTGCTGAAGTTAAAGAAGGTGATGCGCTTTTAATTCTTGAAGCCATGAAAATGGAAAATGTATTGACATCACCAAGAGATGGTATTATAAAATCCATTAAGGTGAACAAAGGCGAAACAGTAGATAAAAATGCACTTTTAATAGAATTTGAGTAAATGAAAAAAATATTAGTTGCAAATCGTGGAGAAATTGCGATTCGTGTCATGCGAACTGCGAAAAAAATGGGTATTAAAACAGTTGCTGTTTTCTCTGAAGTCGATAGAAATGCTCCTCATGTAAAATATGCCGATGAAGCGGTTTGTATAGGTCCTGCACCTTCTAACGAATCGTATTTAAAAGGAGATAAAATTATAGATGTTGCAAAATCACTACAAGTAGATGCTATACATCCTGGGTACGGTTTTTTAAGTGAAAATGCTGACTTTGCGGAGCTATGCGAAGCAAACGATATCATTTTTATTGGACCTCGTTCTAAGGCTATAAAAGTAATGGGAAGTAAGTTAGCAGCTAAAGAAACTGTAAAAGCTTACGACATACCTATGGTTCCTGGTACAGACGAAGCCATAACCGATATTTCGAAAGCAAAACAAATAGCTTCAGAAATTGGGTTTCCTATTCTTATTAAAGCCTCTGCAGGAGGTGGAGGAAAAGGCATGCGTGTTGTAGAAAAGGAATCTGAATTTGAATCGCAAATGGATAGAGCTATCAGTGAAGCCACAAATGCTTTTGGTGATGGCTCTGTATTTATTGAAAAATATGTGGGTTCTCCTCGCCATATCGAAATACAAGTGATGGCAGATATGCATGGCAATGTACTTCACTTTTTTGAGCGCGAATGTTCCATACAGCGTCGTCATCAAAAAGTTGTAGAGGAAGCTCCTTCTGTGGTTTTAACACCGGAGTTAAGAGAAAAAATGGGACAAGCAGCAATCAATGTGGCACGTTCTTGCGATTATATTGGAGCTGGTACTGTAGAATTTCTTTTAGATGAAAATTTAAATTTTTACTTCTTAGAAATGAATACCAGATTACAAGTAGAGCATCCCGTTTCCGAATGGATTTCTGGTGTAGATTTGGTAGAACTTCAAATAAAAGTAGCCAGAGGTGAACAACTAGATATTAAACAAGAGGATTTAAAAATCAATGGCCATGCATTAGAACTACGTGTTTATGCAGAAGACCCAATGAACGACTTCTTGCCTAGCGTTGGAAACTTAGAGGTTTACAGACTTCCTGTAGGAAATAACATTAGAGTTGATAACGGTTTTGAAGAAGGTATGGATATTCCTATCTATTACGACCCAATGCTTTCAAAATTGATTACTTACGGAAAAACACGTGAAGAGGCTATTGGAACCATGCTTCAAGCTATAGACAATTATCATATAGAAGGTGTAGAAACCACTTTACCTTTTGGACGTTTTGTTTGTGAACACGAAGCCTTTAGAAGTGGTAATTTTGATACGCACTTTGTAAAAAAGTACTACTCACCTAGCCTACTTGAGAAACAACATAAAAAAGAAGCTGAAATTGCAGCAAAAATTGCATTAAAACGCTATTTAAAAGATCAGAAATTATTAAGAGTACCTGGTTAGTTTTCAGTCGCAGTCTCAGATAGTAGTTTTAAGTTCTGCTGTCACATTGAGCGCAGTCGAAATGCTTAAGAACTCACAATATTATAGATTCTGAAACGAGTTCAGAATGACAAAATAAGACAATATGGATTCCAAAATAAAAACACTAAACGATAAACTTGCCTTAGCCAAATTAGGAGGTGGACAAAAACGAATTGACAAACAGCACCAAAAGAAAAAGTTAACCGCTAGAGAACGTGTTATGTATTTACTTGACGAAGGCTCTTTTGAAGAAATTGGAGCATTAGTTACGCACAGAACCAAGAGTTTTGGTATGGATAAACAAGTGTTCTACGGTGATGGTGTGGTTACAGGTTATGGAACGGTAAATGGAAGATTAATCTATGTCTTTGCTCAAGATTTTACAGTGTTTGGTGGTTCTTTATCAGAAACCCATGCGGAGAAAATCTGTAAGATTATGGATATGGCTGTTAACGTTGGCGCTCCAATCATTGGACTTAACGATTCTGGTGGAGCACGTATCCAAGAAGGTGTGCGTTCATTAGGAGGTTATGCAGATATTTTTTACAGAAATGTACAAGCTTCTGGTGTTATTCCTCAAATCTCTGCTATTATGGGTCCATGTGCTGGTGGAGCGGTTTACTCTCCAGCAATGACCGATTTTACCTTGATGGTAGAAGATACAAGCTATATGTTTGTTACAGGTCCAAACGTGGTAAAAACCGTAACTAATGAAGAGGTTACAAGTGAAGAACTTGGTGGAGCAAGTGTACATGCTTCAAAATCTGGTGTGGCTCATAAAACCTCATCAAACGATGTGGAATGTTTAGAGGGTATCAAAACCTTATTGAGCTATTTACCACAAAGCAATAAAGAAAAACCTGAAGATTTAGCTTTTGAGCTTGATGATGAGGTTAGAGATGTGCTTTCGGACATAGTACCAGAAAATCCTAATAAACCTTACGATATGCATCAGGTTATTGAAGGCATCATAGATGAAGGTTCGTTTTATGAAATTCATAAAAACTATGCTGAAAATATTATAGTAGGTTTTGCTCGATTAGGAGGAAAGTCTATTGGTATTATTGCTAACCAACCTATGTTCTTAGCAGGAGTATTAGATGTTGACAGTTCCAAAAAAGGTGCACGTTTTGTACGTTTTTGCGATTGTTTTAATATTCCGTTGTTAGTTTTAGAAGATGTGCCAGGATTTTTACCAGGAACAGACCAAGAATGGAATGGTATTATTGTAAACGGAGCAAAACTATTATATGCATTTAGTGAAGCTACAGTACCGAGAGTAACTGTTATTACACGTAAAGCTTATGGTGGAGCTTACGATGTAATGAATTCTAAACACATTGGAGCAGATATGAATTTTGCGTGGCCAAATGCCGAGATTGCCGTAATGGGAGCAAAAGGTGCTGCTGAAATCATCTTTAAACGCGACATCTCAGCTGCAGAAGACAAAGAAGCGAAGTGGAAAGAAAAAGAAGCCGAATATGCCGAGTTATTTGCAAATCCGTACAGTGCTGCACAGCGAGGTTTTGTTGATGAAGTGATTTTACCTCAAAACACAAGACGTAAACTGATAAAAGCGTTTAGTATGCTTAAAAACAAAGAAGTTGTTAGACCTCAGCGTAAGCATGGGAATATTCCGCTTTAGTCGAACACACGTCCATAATAATTTAAGTCCACAATTTCACCTTTAGTAGTTTTATAATCATTACGAATAGTACCTTCGAGCTGAAAGTTATTTTTCAATGCGACATTAATACTAGCCGTGTTTTTGCTACCAACTCTGCAAAGCATTTTTTTGAACTTATAGGTTTCAATCAGATAATCTATGACCAATTTAAAAGCTTTTGAGGTTAAACCTTTTCCTTGATAATTAGCATCTATAAAATAACCTAATTCTGCTTTTGGGATATCCCAAGAAATGTTTTTAACATCTACTAAACCCACAAAAGTATCAGTTGTCGTATCAGTAATTAAAAAAGGAAAATAGCTTTGTTGACTTATCCGCTCTTGAATTTCTTCACCATAAGTTAGCGCATCTTCTAAGGTTAGAGTTTTAGCAACGGTACCAGCAAAAAAATCTTCAAGCCGATTTCTGTTATTTTCAATCAAATAGAAAAAGGCCTCACTTTCATTTGGTTGCATCAAGTTAATTTTAAAGTTATCGAAAGTCATCATTCTATTACTTGTCTAATAATCGTCTATGGTAATTAATCTGTCCTAAATGATAAGCTAAATGCATCGCTAAATGCACTAAAAAATATTCAGTGGTAGTTTGTTCTTTAAAGACTAATAATTCATATTGCTTTTGCAAATCACTTTCGGATAATCCATCTATAGTTTCTTCAACAACTTTAATAGTATCATCTATTTGTTCAATCAGTTCAGCTCTTGGAACATTTTTAAGCGAAAACTCTAAATCGCGTTGTCTAACATAACCAGTATCTCCTAGTATAGCACCTATAAAATGATTTAAGTTTCCAAACAGATGAAGACATAAATTACCAGCAGAATTGGTTACCAAACCTTCAACCTTCCATAGGTTTGTTTCATCTTTATATAAATTTATTTCTTCTTTTAATTTATTTAAATCCCTCTTAAAGAGCTTTATTAACGTATGCTTTAGCATGCTATGTGGTAATTGAATATTAATATCGGTTTTTAATATAAGATATACCAAAAATAGGCAATATTTAAATTACTTTTGCGCCATGCAAAAACGGTCACAACTTGAATTCGTTGCCTTAATGGCAGCACTAATGTCTATTGTAGCTTTATCTATTGATGCGGTGTTACCTGCACTACCAGAAATAGGTGACTATTTAAATAGTGTTAATGCAACCGAAAACCAAAAACTCATAACTACTATTTTTTTAGGGCTTGGAGTTGGACAACTTATTTTTGGACCACTTTCTGATAGTTTTGGACGAAAACCCATGGTATATTTTGGTTTTGGTGTCTTTGTAATTGCATCAATTATATGTGTTACTACGCGTAGTTTTGAAGTTATGCTATTGGGGCGTGTTTTACAAGGTATCGGTCTTTCGTCTCCAAGGACTATGAGCATTGCTATTGTAAGGGATTCTTATAGTGGAGATCATATGGCAAAGATCCTTTCTATTGTGGTTATGACTTTTATTTTAGTACCTGTAATTGCACCAATATTGGGCCAATTCTTATTATTTAATTTTGGGTGGCAATCAATTTTTACTGTAAACCTAATCTTTGGCTTATTAGTAATGTTATGGTTTTGGAGACGTCAACCAGAGACACTTAACGAACATCATAAAAAAACCTTTCGGCTGTCCATTTTTAAAACAGGTGCAATTGAATTTTTTAAAATAAAACCTGCTGTAATTTACACCTTACTTTCAGGTTTTATCACAGGTTCATTTATGGTGTATTTGAGCACATCGCAACAAATTTTTCAAGAACAATATAATTTAGGTGAGTATTTCCCATATATATTTGCTAGTCTAGCCATAACTATTGGTTTAGCTACTTATCTAAATAGTACTCTAGTAATGCGATTTGGTATGCGAAACTTAGTTAATCTAGCATTAATCGCATTTGTATCCATTTCTTTTATTTATGTTGTTTTATTTTGGTCTGGACAAAATCCAAGTATTGAAATATTACTCTTGTTTTTTGCCCTTCAATTTGCAAGTATTGCTTTTTTGTTTGGGAATTACAGAGCTCTAGCTATGGAACCTATGGGACATATTGCCGGAATTGGATCTGCACTAAATGGCTTTATTTCTACAGTAATGGCTGTGCCTATAGCGAACTTTATAGGTAGTTTTGTAAAGACTTCTGTTTTGCCCCTATTTATAGGTTTCTTAGTTACAGGTCTTATTACTATGGGTTTATTCTATAGTTTAAAAAAGCCTGTGAGAGTAAAACCAGCTAAGATTTAAAAAATCTCTAAATCCCCTTTTCCTTCTCTAACAATTATTGGCTCGTCTTCTGACAAGTCAATAATAGTAGATGCTTCATTACCTCCATAACCACCATCAATGACAACATCAACAAGATTGTCCCATTTTTCAAGAATCAATTCTGGATCTGTGGTATATTCAATAACGTCATCCTCATCTCTTATAGATGTAGAAACTATTGGGTTTCCTAAAGCATTCACCAAAGCTAAAGCAATAGAATTATCTGGTACTCTTATACCAACTGTTTTTCGCTTTTTAAAAGGATTAGGCAAATTTTTAGAACCTGGTAAGATAAAGGTATAAGGACCTGGCAAAGCACGTTTTAAGATTTTAAAAGTGGTCGTGTCAATTTGCTTTACATAATCACTGAGATTACTTAAATCTTCACATACAAACGAGAAATTAGACTTTTCGAGCTTTACACCTTTTATTCTTGCTATACGCTCTAGAGCTTTAACATTAGTGATATCGCAACCCAATCCATAAACGGTATCTGTTGGGTAAATGACCAATCCGCCATTCTTTAGAACCTTTACAATCTTCTGTATTTCCTTTTGGTTTGGGTTTTCAGGATATATTTTAATAAACTCAGCCATAATTTGTACCTTTCAAATACGTTTACAAAGTAAATATTATTTTCATTATGAAAGCTTTAAAATTCTTTTTCATCAACTTATTTTTTGTTGTAGCACTTATTTCATGCTCGTCGGACAGTTCTGATGATGGCAATTCTAACGTGTTAGACCCTTTGACTGCTTACGAAGAATTTAATATTTCTTATGGTAATGACAGTGATCAGGTTTTTGATTTGTACTTACCACCAAACCGTAATGCTGATACAAAAACTATCATTTTAATTCATGGAGGTGGCTGGACAACTGGTGATAAAGCCGATATGAACGCCTTTAAGGATTATATAAAGACACAAATGACAGGCTATGCCATTGTGAACATGAATTATAGACTGGCAGATGCTAATAACCAACCGTATCCAATGCAAATAAATGACATTACAACGGTTGTGGATTATTTAGAGGATAATGAAAATTATTATACAATTTCTGATGATTTAGGTTTTATTGGAGTGAGTGCAGGAGCTCATTTGTCGCTTCTATGGAGTTATGCTTTTGATAACGCTAGTCAAGTAGATATGGTTTGTAGTGTTGTTGGCCCAACCAATTTTACAGATCCTGCTTATCTGAATAACAGCAATCCAATTTTACAAGAAGTTTTAGACACTTTTGGAATTGATATGACCACTGAATTTTTGGAAGAAGTGAGTCCGTACCACCAAGTAACGTCTTCAGCTCCTCCAACAATTTTGTTTTATGGTGGACAAGATCCTTTAATACCTACAACCCAAGGCACTGATATGCGTGATAAGCTAGCAGAATTAAACGTAACACACGAATTTACACTGTACCCAAATGAAGCTCACGGCTGGATAGGTCTCAATTTATTAGATACCACTATAAAACTACATTCGTTTATTGAAACACATATGTAATCATTTTAAAATGTTAAAAAATAAAAAAAATGTAACATTTAGGGCTGTATTGTAGTCTTTTAGGTATGCATCAATCAATCAAAATCATCATCGCACTGCTAATCACAGTGAATCTTTTTGCTACCGAAGACATTCCTTTAGAAGCAAAACCTCCTATTATTTTTTCTAAAGCCGAAATTGTAAACGCATCAACAACACGTATTCCTTTTAAAATAATCGACCAGCTTATTATCGTTGAAGTGGAAATCCTGGACAAAGAAGGTAATTTTATTATAGACACAGGCTCGGAGGCGTTAATACTCAATAGTGTTCATTTTCAACCTACCAGAAAATATAGAGACGACGGAAAGTCTAAAAGTGGTGTCCACGACGATATAGAAAATGTAAAAGAAAAATACCTCGATGAGTTAAGCATTAAAACCCTTAGTTTAGAAAATATTGATGCTGATGTTATTGACCTTTCTCATATAGAAAAGGTAAAAAGGATAGAGTTACTAGGAATTATTGGCTATAGTATTCTTAAAGATTTTGAAGTGTTTATAGACATGCACTTAAATCAGATTACCTTAACCAAAACTGATAAATATGGTGACCACTTAAGCGACAAGGTCTATGCAGAAACCATACACGATAGTATAGATTTTAAGCTGAAACAACACACGATTATTATTGATGCTCTTGTTGGAGACAAAGATGTTATATTTGGTTTAGATACGGCTGCAGAGTATAATCAGCTAAATAAAGACATAGATTCTGAAATTTTAGAGTATTTTTATCCTAGCAAAGAATTGAAGCTTTCAGGTGCTAGCGGTAAAAAAAGAAAAGTTTTGGCAGGGAAATTGTATAGAGTTAGTTTGAACGATTCAATTTATCTAGGTCCAATGAAAACTGTGCTTACTGACTTGAAAAACATGAAAAGTGCATTTGGCACTAACCTCGATGGTATATTAGGCTTTGAATTCTTCGCTCAAAAACGAACGATAATCAATTACAAAAAAAGGAAACTTTACTTTATAAAGAGTCCTATAATAAAGCCTTGAAAATAACTAAATACTATATCTTATATTTTGTTTTCCTAGTATCTAGCCTTAGTATCGTTGCGCAGAGCAACACAAAAAAAGGGTACGACATACAAGGTGAAGAGGTTACTTTTATTTTTAATATAAAGGATTATCCTAATATTGAAAACAATGGCGATCCTGTAGAGAACGTTTTTGTCTCTGGTGAGTTTAACAACTGGGCAAAAGACCAATGGCAAATGACCAAAGTAAATGACTCCATATACACTTTAAAAAAGGACTTAGCTGATTTTACTTCAGATTTTGATTGGGAATTTAAGTTTATTGTAAATAGCAAGCATTGGGCAGAACCTTCTCGCGAATTTAAAAATATAACAGACGCTAGATCTGACTACGGTTGGTCGTACGGTGTTTACAACCTAAAACTTTATAGTGCTTTTGCAACAGATTACGGTAATGTATCTTTTAAGCTGAAAGGATATACAGACGCCAAAAAAGTAATTCTAAGTGGTACATTTAATCGTTGGGACGAAACTGGTTTTAAGATGAAACCAACTGATGACGGCTGGGAAGTAACACTACAACTAAAACCAGATATATACCAGTACAAATTCATTGTAGACGGAAAATGGATTACAGACCCTCATAACCCATCAAAAATTGAAAATGAGCACGAAGGTTACAACTCGGTTATTGATGTTCAAAAAACTGTGACTTTTAGGCTGTGCGAGTATCCAAACGCTAAAACTGTAATATTAAGTGGGGAATTTAATGATTGGACAGAACACGACTACAAAATGACAAAAGTAGATGGCTGTTGGGTTTACAACCAAAAACTCTCAGGTGGTAAGTACCATTACAAGTTTATTGTTGATGGCGAATGGATTACTGATCCTGCCAATAGTGTTAAAGAATACGATTATGATGGTAATATCAATTCGGTTTGCATGGTAAAATAAGCCTAGCTTATAACTTCAAGCTTAGCAAAGCGTAATAGCAACTTCTTGGTATCACCATTTTCAAATTTAATTTCGGCTTTAAGGTCACCACCAGATCCTTCAATTTTTAAGACTTCTCCTCTACCAAAACGTTGATGATTAACAATATTACCAACAGTGAGTTTCGTATCAAAAAGGTTTGAAGCTCCATTAGATTGAGCAACTGGTTTCAATTTCTTAGGAGTACTTATCTTAAAATTTTCTGTCTTTTGCTTTGGAGCTTTCTTTTGAAATTTTGGTGATTTTGGTTTTGCAAATCGGATTTTGTTAGGCTCAATATCCCCAAAAATAGACGCATCTAACATTGGGTTAATACGTTGCTCTTTTAACGGAGTCGTAATGTTTACAAATTCTTCGTCTATTTCTTCTATAAATCGGCTAGGCTCAGCATCTATTAATTTTCCCCAACGGTAACGCGATAATGTATAAGTTAGATATGCTTGTTTTTCTGCTCTGGTTAATGCCACATAAAACAAACGCCGTTCTTCCTCGAGCTCACTTCTAGTATTCATACTCATGGCACTTGGAAATAAATCTTCTTCCATACCAACAATGAACACATGCGAAAACTCTAAACCTTTTGCTAAGTGAATGGTCATTAATGCAACATGGTTTGGGTCTCCCTTATCTCCATCCAAATCAGTAGCCAAAGCCACATCTTCCAAAAATTCTGCTAAAGAATCACCAGCATCTGCTAATTCAATTTGGCCTTCAACAAAATCTTTAATACCATTGAGCAATTCTTGTACGTTATCCATTTTGGTTACACCTTCTGGAGTACCATCTTTATTCAATTCTCTAATTAAGCCGCTGGTTTTTGTAACATGCTCAGCCAAATCAAAAGCATTGGAGTTTTGGTTCATTACTTTATAACTCTCTATAAGTGTCACAAAGTCTTTTAATTTGTTTTTTGTACCGTTATTGATATTGATAGAAACGTTATCAATATCTTTCATAATATCGTACATCGTTTTACCTGTAGCATTAGCCGCAACCACTAATCGGTCTATTGTAGTTTGCCCAATACCTCTAGCAGGATAGTTAATAACTCGTTTTAAAGCCTCTTCATCTGCCGTATTAAGGATAAGGCGCAAATATGCCGTAACGTCCTTTATTTCCTTACGTTGATAAAATGATAAACCTCCATAAATACGATAAGGTATATCGCGCTTTCTCAAAGCATCTTCAATAGCACGCGACTGTGCATTAGTACGATATAGCACTGCAAAATCACTATTAGGCAGCTGTTCATTCATTTTGGTTTCCCAAATAGTATTGGCAACGTACCTACCTTCATCACCATCAGTCATAGAACGATGCACAATTACTTTTTCGCCAACATCATTAGCCGTCCAAACAATTTTGTCGAGTTTTGTTTTGTTATGCTCTATTACCGAATTAGCCGCACCTACAATCATTTTTGTAGAGCGATAATTCTGCTCTAAACGATACACGTTTACATTGTCATAATCCTTTTGGAAATTGAGAATGTTATTAATATTTGCACCACGGAATGCATATATACTTTGTGCGTCATCTCCTACCACGCATATATTCTGAAAACGATCAGACAAAGCTCTTACAATTAAGTACTGCGAATGGTTGGTATCTTGGTACTCATCTACCAAAATGTAACGAAATCTACTCTGATACTGTGCTAAAACCGAAGGAAATCGTGTTAGCAATTCATTAGTTCTGAGCAATAAATCATCAAAATCCATAGCGCCAGCCTTAAAACATCTATCTACATATTCTTTGTAAATATCTCCCATTCTAGGACGTCGCGCCATAGCATCGGCTTCCATTAGTTCAGGATTGTTGAAATACGCTTTAACAGTAATAAGACTGTTTTTATAAGAAGAGATTCTGCTATACACCTGTTTGGTTTTATAGATGTCTTTATCCAATCCCAGTTCTTTGATAATAGAACCTAAAAGTTTTTGAGAATCTTGAGTGTCATAAATAGTAAAATTGCTTGGAAAACCTAAGTGATGTCCTTCAAAACGTAAAATCTTTGCAAACACTGAGTGAAACGTACCCATCCAAAGATTTTTGGCTCCACTATCACCAACAATGTCAGCAATTCTACCTTTCATCTCTTTAGCCGCTTTATTGGTAAACGTTAAAGCCAAAATATTAAATGCATCAACACCTTGACTCATCAAATAAGCTATTCTATAAGTTAGTACACGTGTTTTACCAGAACCTGCGCCAGCAATGATTATCATTGGGCCATCTTTCTGCAATGTTGGTGCTAATTGAGCGTCGTTTAGTTGATTGAGATACTTTTCCAAAAGCTAAATTTTTCGAACTGTGAAAATAACCATTGTCCTAGGTTTTACCATATTTAAAAGTCAATAATTATAAACAATATATTAAGAGTTCATTTTTATCAAAAATCAATATATTAGTGCAAATTATAAATCTATGAAGACCTTTTTAGTATTAGTACTGTTTGCATGTTCATGCACTTTTGCTCAAAATACTATTAATCAAGATATTATTAATACCGAAACATTTACACAACTTACATTAGATTATTTAAACAATTAATTATGGATTCCATTTTAGAATTCTTAGGTTCTATTTCTTGGTGGCTATGGATTATTATCATCTTAGCCATTTTAGCTTTTATAGACATCATTCAGAAAAAACACACCATCCGACACAACTTTCCTGTAATTGGTCGTATTCGCTACTTATTTGAAGGTATTGGTCCAGAAATTCGGCAATATTTTGTAGCAAACAACAGAGAAGAACTGCCTTTTAATCGTATTGAGCGTAGCTGGGTTTATGCATCTTCTAAAAATGAAAATAATTATGAAGGCTTTGGTACAGATAGAGATATCTATGCGCATCAGCACATCTTTATAAACAACGCAATGTTTCCCTTTAAGATTGAAGGTAACCATCCAAACGCTATAGACAAAACATTTCTGCCTTGCGCAAAAGTGATGGGCGAATATAACAAAAGACGTAAACCGTATCGTCCAGCATCTGTAATTAATGTTTCTGCAATGAGTTTTGGCTCACTATCTGCAAGGGCTGTTGAATCCCTAAATAAAGGAGTTAAAATTGCAAACGCCTATCACAACACTGGAGAAGGTGGATTATCTCCATATCACAGTAATGGTGGAGATGTTGTTTTTCATTTCGGAACAGGTTATTTCGGAGTACGTGCAGAAGATGGTGGTTTTTCAATGGAAAAAATGAAAAAACTTGTACAAGATAACCCTTTTATACGTGCCATTGAGGTTAAGTTGTCTCAGGGAGCAAAGCCTGGCAAAGGAGGTGTGCTGCCCGGAGCAAAGATTACTCAAGAAATTGCAGACATCAGAGGCGTTGAAGTTGGTAAAACTGTGTTATCGCCTCCAAACCATAAAGCTTTTTCTACAGTACCAGAAATGGTAGATTTTATTGAAGCCATAGCAGAAGAAACTGGATTACCTGTTGGTATAAAAGCGGCAATTGGTAAGCTAGAGCAATGGGAAGAACTAGCAGATATAATGATTAAAACTGGTAAGGGACCAGACTTTATCACTGTTGATGGTGGTGAAGGCGGAACAGGTGCAGCTCCACCAAGTTTTGCGGATCATGTGTCATTACCATGGGTTTACGGCTTTGGCGATTTGTACAAACTATTTAAAAGCAAAGGGCTTACTGAGCGCATTGTGTTTATAGGTAGTGGTAAACTTGGATTTCCGGCTAAGGCAGCCATGGCTTTTGCTATGGGAGCCGATTGTATTAATGTTGCTCGTGAAGCTATGATGAGTATTGGCTGCATACAAGCACAAATTTGCCACACTAATCGTTGTCCGAGTGGTGTAGCCACACAAAATAAATGGTTACAACGTGGTATTGATATTCCTTTAAAATCTGAACGTTTAGCTCAGTATTTTAAAACTTTTAGAAAAGAATTTGTAGAAATAACACATGCTGCAGGTTATGAGCATCCATGCCAATTTACCATGGATGACATTGATGTTAATGTGGACGACCATAATCTTTCTGAAGAGCTAAGCAACACCTATCAATACAAAAAAACTCCAGTTCCTTTTAAATCTATGCAGCATTTGAAAGATTGTGAGTATCTTGGCGGAAAAATTTGAGAAGACTGAATAATAAAGTTATAAAATGGAACAACAACTTATCAATCTTTTAATGTACACGATACCTGCTTTAGTTACAGGTACTATTGCTTATTTATTTTTTAGAGAACATATTGAAAACGAAAACAATCGTCGTAATTTTTTAATCACAAAAGATTTACAAAAAGAAGCGTTTCCAATTCGTCTTCAGGCTTATGAACGTATGTCGCTTTTCCTTGAAAGAATAGCTCCTTCAAAATTACTAACTAGAGTTAACCCAACATCCTCAAATAAAGAAGATTACGAAAATTTACTTATAGCTACAATTGAACAGGAATTTGAGCATAATTTATCACAACAAATCTACCTAAGTGATGAATGTTGGAACATAACAATCGCTGCAAAAAATGCGACCATCCAACTTATTAGAAAAGCTACTATGAATGACAAAACCGATACTGCTAATAAATTGCGCGAAGTTATTCTAACAGAGCTCATGGACAAGCCAGCACCTAGTAAAGCAGCTTTGTCTTATATTAAGCAAGAAGTTGGTGAATTGTGGTAGTTTTAGTTAGTAGAAAATAAACAATTTATATGCAACACCAAGACTGCACAGTTATGTATCATGTCGTTTTTCAGCATAATTATAACCTTGTTGCCACCACTTTTCCATAAGACGCTTACTGAATATTAATGAGTTTTCAGTTAAACTTGTTGGTGTATAATACAAATTAAGCTTAACATCTTTATTCTTGGCTGCTAATTTCCCAATAACAATATCACTTCGCTCTACCTGATCTAGCAAATGACTAAAAAGGCTAATCATTAACGAAAATGGGTTTTTCCCTAATACTTTTTGTTTCCCTAAAGTTTCAGCCTCTAAAACAATCGCATCCACCTCTGTTGCACCTCTTAATATCGCTTCTCTTATTGGAATTACACAACCTAAACCTCCATCTGCATATTCATAACCATCAACTTTAGCTAAAGACATAAACGGAATGTAATTACATGAAATCCATATCCAATTACAAAATTCATCATAAGAGCATTCGTTAATAGACTTATACTCCACTCTATTCATAGAAAGATTAGAGACCGTGACCACTACATCATGCTTTGTGTTCTTTATTTTTTGATATTCCTCAAGCGTAAAATGCTTGCGAATATGTCTTCTCAACGCTTTACTTTCACCAAACGTCCGTTTCATTCTTATAAATTGCCATATGGAATTCACAAAATCAATAGATACAAATTCCCTATCTCCTTTTTTACGCTGCACAAAAGGGCTTACGCTAAAAATATCTTGCTGTTGTACATTAGTGAAGATGTCATAAAGTTTAGAAATATCATTTACAGCCAAATGTGGTACCAACAAACTCCCAGTTGAAGTCCCTAAAAACATATCATACTCACGTTTTTCGCGCTCCATGAGATACTGCGCTACTCCACCAGCAAATGCCCCTTTACTTCCACCTCCTGAGATTACCAATGCTCGCATTAGTTTTGTTTTTGATTTAATTCGTCAGACATTTCTTTTGCAAACTTAACCAATCTCCAATTGTGATGTGTTTTTGCATTTTCAAGATTAGATTTACATCGTTCGTTGCAAGACTTAATTAGCTTTAAGTAATTAAACGCATTAATCCTTAAATCCGCATTATACTTATCACTGGTATAGTTCACTAACTCATCAAATAAACCTTGTTTATTATCAGCTTGATAAAATGGTGTGTTGAGATTTAACAAAATCCATAACAAACGAACATTTTTATCTTTGAAGCCTTCTATATTTCTTGTTTTTGTTAGGTATTTAGCGCGTTCCTCAGGAAAATTAACCCAAAGATTATACAAAGCACTTTCTATAGTGATATAAGATTTATCATCAAGCAATGATTCATAGTGCTCTTTTAAATCCTTTGGAATAATAGTTACATATTGCGAAATGGCTTGCCTTACTTTCAAGCTATTATTAAACAACTCTTTTGTAACCAATTGCGGATTTTGAGCTATAATTTTAATTTTCGCCTTATCTGATATGTAATATTTTAACTGCTCTGCACATTTTGATGAATTAGCTTCACAATTCACCATTATATACTCGTTAACCCTCTTGGATTGCTTTTGCAGAAGCGTAATAGCTTCATCAAACGGAAACTCTTTTTGTTTTAGCCATAGATTTACAAAGCCTGTTAATTTTGCGCCATATAATCGCTCCACTTCACGAATAAAATCATTAGTCTCCGCACTAGAAAATTGATATTTGTTTAAATAATTTTTTACAGCTTGCTTAAAGACATTATCACCAACAGCAGTTCGCAACGCATGAAGCACCCAAGCACCACGCTGATAAAATGTTAAGCTACTCGATTTTGGATTTAAAAGCGATGTGCCATCACCTGCCATATCTTGCCTACCCAAATCCTGAGCAGAATCAAAGAGCTTGAAGTAAAAGTATTCGTCACCAAATATGTCGCGCTCAGCTAGTAAAGCGTAGTAGGTAGCAAAACCTTCTTGTAACCAATGATGCTCACCAGATTTTGCAGTCACCAAATCACCAAACCACTGATGTGCCAACTCGTGCGCGTTGACATTAACATAGTTTTTATCATTAAAACCAATAGAGTCCACCACAAAAGCATCTGAGAAAATAGTGATACTCGTATTTTCCATACCAGCATACAAAAAGTCATGCACAGGCACTTGTTTGTAATTTTGCCACGGATAAGGCACACCTATTTCGTCTTCGAGATAGTCAAACATCTGCTTACTGTAGCGGTACGTCGGCTCAACTTTTAGGGAGTCTTCTGGATAGTAGTAATATTCTAGAGGAATGCCACTTTTTGACAACTCACTTTTCTTGCTATACTCACCAACAGCAACAGCAACCAAATAACTAGACATAGGCTTTTCCATATCATATTCCCAAAGCAAACCACTACCACTATCAGCCTTTGATTTTAGCTTACCATTAGAAATAACTTCATAACCACGAGGAGCTAAAAACTTTAAATCAAATTCTATTTTATCATTAACATCGTCGATACTTGGCAACCAATTACTGGTATATTTTCCTTGCCCTTGAGTCCAGATTTGTTTTCTACCATCATTTTCCCAGCCCAAAAAGTACATGGCTTTTTTAGGAGCGTTAAAAAAGATGAAGCTTAACTTATGTTCTTCATCTTTTTGAAAATCATTATAAATAATAAGTTTTTTACCATCATTTTTAAATTTAGCAGCAGAATTATTTAGAGCCACATGTTTAAACTCCATATTTACAGCATCTAAATAGATAGAGTCCGTAGCTTTTAAAATTTTAAAACTAACATCGTAAGAGTTATACGTTGTACTATCCACTGCCAATTGATTAAATACAATTAACGATTCAACACGTTTAAAATCAACAAAATCTGCTTGTTGAGCAAAACAAAAATTAACAATAAAAAGGCAAAAAACAATAAAAGTATTCTTCATATCATAAAACTATACAAGTATAACGCCAAATTACAAATCTCAGTTTACAACTTTTAAAGAAATGACTTAAATTCGCCTTATGAGTGTGAATTTACAAACTCCCATTGACTATCTTAAAGGCGTTGGCCCAAACCGAGCAGACTTATTGCGCTCAGAATTAGGTATTCATACTTATCAAGACCTGATTAATCTTTTCCCAAATCGCTATATAGATCGCACTAAATATTACAAAATTAATGAACTACAACGCAACAATGCCGAAGTTCAAGTTATTGGTGTTATCACTGGATTTAAAGAAGTTGCCCAAAAACGAGGAAAACGCCTAGTTGCTGACTTTAAAGACGACACAGGAATGATGGAGCTCGTATGGTTTAGAGGCCAGAAATGGATTAGAGAGAGCCTAAAAACCGGACAACCTTACGTTATTTTTGGAAAAACCAATTGGTTTAGCGGTAAATATAATATGGCACATCCTGAAATTGAATTAAAATCGAAACACGAGACCAATCTCCGTTCTGCCATGCAAGCCATTTACCCATCTACCGAAAAATTATCAAACAAAGGAATTACCAATAGGGTTGTTACCAAGATAATGCAACAACTGTTTTTGGAAACCAAGGGACGATTTTCAGAAACTTTATCGGAAACCGTTAAGGGAGAATTAAAATTATTATCAAAATCCGATGCGCTTTTTAATGTGCATTTCCCAAAGTCTCCAGAGTTACTTGCGAGAGCTCAATTCAGGTTGAAATTTGAAGAATTATTTTACATTCAGCTGCAATTAATTTTGAAGAATTTAATCCACAAATCAAAAATAAAAGGCTTCACTTTTGATAAAGTTGGAGATTACTTCAACACATTTTTTAACGATCATTTACCTTTCGAATTGACCAATGCTCAGAAACGTGTTTTAAAAGAAATAAGAGCTGATTTAGGGAGCAATGCACAAATGAATCGTCTTTTACAAGGAGATGTGGGTTCTGGAAAAACCATAGTCGCCTTTATGTCAATACTCATGGGACTTGACAACGACTTTCAATGCTGCCTTATGGCACCAACTGAAATTTTGTCAGTTCAACACTATAACGGATTACTTGAATGGTGTAATAAATTGAATATCAGTATTTCATTATTAACTGGTTCAACTAAAACTTCAGACAGAAAAATAATTCATGAAAATTTAGAAAATGGCAATTTACAGATACTTGTTGGCACTCACGCACTACTTGAAGATAAGGTAAAATTCAAGAATTTAGGACTTGCAATTATAGATGAACAACACCGTTTTGGAGTAGCGCAAAGAAGTAAATTATGGCACAAAAACACCTCACCTCCACATGTGTTGGTGATGACTGCAACTCCAATCCCAAGAACCTTGGCAATGTCTGTTTATGGCGACCTAGATATTTCAATTATTGACGAATTACCAGCAGGAAGAAAACCGATAAAAACAGTTCATAGATATGATAACAATCGACTGAAAGTTTTCAGGTTTATGAAAGATGAAATTGCCAAAGGGAGACAAATTTATGTGGTCTATCCGTTAATTCAGGAAAGTGAAAAAATGGATTATAAGGATTTAATGGATGGCTATGAAAGCATATCTAGGGAATTTCCAATGCCAGAATATCAGATTTCTATTGTACACGGCAAAATGAAACCTGCAGATAAAGATTATGAAATGCAACGTTTTGCCAATGGTGAAACCAACATCATGGTTGCAACCACGGTAATTGAAGTTGGAGTTAACGTACCAAATGCATCAGTAATGATTATTGAAAGCGCAGAACGTTTTGGATTATCACAGTTACATCAATTGCGTGGACGTGTAGGTCGTGGTGCTGAGCAGAGCTATTGTATCTTAATGACGAGCCATAAACTTAGTCAAGATAGCAAAACACGCTTAGAAACTATGGTACGTAGTAGCGATGGTTTTGAGATTGCAGAAGTTGATTTAAAGCTACGTGGTCCTGGTGATATAATGGGTACACAACAAAGTGGTGTTTTAAACCTAAGAATTGCGGATATCGTAAAAGATAAAGACATTTTACAACAAGCACGTTACTATGCTAAAAGTATTTTGAAATTAGACCCAAGCTTAAGCTTTCCAGAGCATCAACCCATTTTAAACACCTACAGACAAATGAGTAAGTATCGTAATATTTGGAATTATATTAGTTGACGACGCTATTTTTTAGATTCTGAAACAAATTTTGAACGACTACTCGTAATGGTTAAAAGTTAAGTTTTATTGTTTATAATCAGATTTCTGTCCTCTCAAGAATAAAAAAAGGTCTGGCACCAACATAACCAGACCTCCAAAACACAACTGTGCGTGTTTTTGATTGATGAATATCTTACATAGCACCTAATTCTTTTAGGTTCTTTTCGGAATTTGCTTTAACATTAGCTGGAGGATTTAAAGCTAAAGATTTTTTAAAACACTTAATTGCAGTTTTATTTTCGCCTTTTGCTCTATAAGCTTCACCTAGACTATCGTGCCAATTAGCATTATCTGGATCATTTTTTACATTCATACTCATATATTCAATAGCTCTATCGTAGTCCTTTGCAGCAATCATAGCATAGCCTATTCTATTAATTTGATTGGGATTCGCCATAGTAATAGCCTCATCCATAGTTTTTCCAAAGCCTTCCACATCCCCTTTTTTCTGAAGAATTTGTGCTTTAATGGTTAATCCATTTACTGTTTTCTGACTAAAGAATTGCCCTTCTAATGCCGAATTAATCCAACCTAAAGCTTCATCTAAATCACCACCATTATTCAGCGCAAAACTTGCTGCTTGCTCCCAATTTTGTCTTGTAAAGCCAGTTTGCCCTTTAAACTGAGCTCTTATGTCTTCCAATACAATTTCACTAACATCAACTTCAACCTTAAAAGGAATCGCTTTCTTTTCCCATTTTAATGTCGCTGTAGTAGAATTAGCAGTCACCTCATCAAAATCGTATGTCAACAATTCGGTATGGTCAATGTCTTTAAGTTTTACATCAGCTCGCAAGGCGTCATTTTCAGGATCATAGAAGTAACTTCCCCAAGCATCCTTGTCTTTAGATAAAATAATGGTAGCATTATCTGCGTCCTTTACATTAATGTGAAGACCATAAGTACCCGCTTCAATAGCTTTACCTTCAACTTTAGCATCGTGTGTAAATGTAATTGTAGTGTTTTCGTTAGCTCCTGCTCTCCAAGGTGCCGCTTTAGACGTTCCAAAGCCTAAGTTATTCATACCATAAGGCACCAACTTTCCCCAAATTTCACGACCATTTACACTTGGTCTTGAATATGTTATAGTAATATCTGTAGTACCTACACGTTGCATCACCGAAGCCATTTGGCTTCCACGCGGAGTGTTTAGTTGCGCCATTGCTGAAGAAGAAAAACACAGCAACAAACATGTTACAAAAGAAGTAATTGTCGTTTTCATTTTAATAGGGTTTAGATTAGTAGTACCACAAATTAGTCTGATTATAAAAGCATGACTGTTAGCAAGTTGTTAAAGAAATAACCAACTCTGTTAATTAACGTATTGTTAAGAACAGTAAATCTTCAGAAAAATAATTCCACTAAATCATTTATATTAGTCAACCAACTAAGCATATTATGATTACCAAATTCGGTCAAAAGTTTACTGATAGCTTTACCAAATACATGCCAAGTGCATATGTTTTTGCACTGCTATTAACTATATTAACAGCAATTTTAGCTTTAATACTTACAGAAAGTAAGCCTATTGAAGTTTTAGAAGGATGGTACAACGGCTTTTGGAATTTACTTTCCTTTGGAATGCAGATTGTTTTAATCATTATTACCGCTTACTGTATAGCACAATCTTCAGTTGTAAAAAAAGGCATTGACCAATTAGCTAGAGTTATAAAAACACCAACGCAAGTCTATTTTGTTATCATAGCCCTTGGCTCATTACTATCCTTAATTAGCTTTGGTATGGTTGTTATAACCGCTATTTTAGGTCGTGAACTTGCTCTTAGGATAAAAGGCATCCACTACCCTTTTTTAGTCGCTTGTGTGTATTTCTCGTTCAATGGTTGGGTTTGTGGCTTATCGAGTTCAATTGCGCTGTTATTAAACACAGACAATAATTTTTTAATTGAAAGTGGTGTGCTCTCCGAAACCATTTCAACAAGTTATAGTTTAGGCTCTACTCTAAATTTACTTATGATTATTCTATTTGTAGTGGTTTCACCTGTTTTATTTTGGATACTTATACCCAAATCGTTTGCCGGTAAAGAGCTTAAAGATTTACAAACAAATACTACTGAAGACGATAACACTATAAAAGAAGAAGCTTTGTCTTACAAACTACCATTCAAAGCTATGTCTGATGCTTTAAACAATGCTGGTTGGCTACAACTTAGTGTTGCATTTTTAGGTGTGATTTACATCGTTTACCATTTTACCACCAATGGTTTTGATTTAAACTTCAACATTATGATTTTTATCTTTTTAATTGTTGGTATGTTATTGCACATAACGCCTATGCGCTACACTATTGCCATGAAACGCGCCAGTAGTAACATTTCTGGAGTATTGTTTCAATATCCATTTTATGCAGGTATAATGGGTATAATGATGGCTTCTGGTTTGGGAGAAAAAATAAGTAATGGCTTAATCTCTATAGCTACTCCAGAGTCTTACGCATTTATATCTTACCTCACAGGTGGAATAATCAATTTTGCAATTCCTTCTGCAGGTGGAGAGTTTGCAGTAATAGGCCCAAGTATTATTAATATGGTTCAAGAATTAGGTAGCAACCTCTCACCTACTGAAACCACTGCTATGATCGCCAGAGCATCTATGTCAGTAGCTTACGGCGAAAGCTTAAGCAATCTTTTGCAACCCTTTTTCTTATTGGTAGTATTTCCTGTAATGGGAAAAGGCATCAAAATACAAGCTAGAGATGTTATTGGTTATTTGTTTATCCCATTTATTGTCTTATGCATTTTACAGACATTTTTGGTGACTTTCATTCCGTTGTAGAATAATTTATAAATTACATCGATAATTACATTATAACTTATTGAATTTCATATTTTAAAATCTAATTTTATCTCATAAACCTATGTAATATTTATTCACAGAAATTATAATTAGTTATGAAAAAACCCATTTTTTACTTAACCTGTTTTGTTATAGCTGCATTAAGCCTTAATAGCTGTAATAAAGATGACGATCAACCTACTAGATTAGACACAGCAGACTATTCTGCTGATGTTGTTTTATCGTGGATTGAACTGACCTTACAATTAACCAAAGAAACTCCTGGATTTTCACCTCCAGTAGCAGCTAGAGTATATGGCTATTCTGGTTTAGCTTTATATGAAAGTGTAAGACACGGAATGCCTGGCTACAAAACTCTTGAAGGACAATTGACAGAATTCAACGAAGGCACTATTCCTGCTATAGAAGAAAACAAAGACTATCATTGGGGAGCAGTAGCTAATAGTACATTGGGAGTGTTTTTACAAAATTGCTTTCAAACTACCTCTACTGAAAACCTTACATT
Source organism: Winogradskyella pulchriflava (assembly GCF_042434315.1). Lineage (NCBI taxonomy): Bacteria > Pseudomonadati > Bacteroidota > Flavobacteriia > Flavobacteriales > Flavobacteriaceae > Winogradskyella > Winogradskyella pulchriflava. The sequence goes on from NZ_JBHLTQ010000005.1 coordinate 281,943, forward strand.
AATTAGTGATTTGAAAGCACAGTATGAAACTCAATTTAGATCAGAAGCTTCAGATGCAATTATAGATCGATCCATTGCTTACGGTGAAGCTGTTGCAAACGCTTTATTAGCTTATGCACACAGTGATGGACAATCGGAATGTTATAATTCTAACTTCCCTTCTTCTTATGTTGTTCCTGTAGGTGATGGATTATGGGAACCAACCAGTACAGCCAACCCTATTCCATTACAACCATATTGGGGAAATGTTAGGCCTTTCATGGAATCTAATATAGATGACTTATTACCTGTACCTCCTCCAGCTTATTCAACAGATACAAATTCTGATTTTTATGCAGAAGCTATGGAAGTTTATAACGCAGTTAATAATTTAACTGAAGAACAAGTTGTAATTGCTGAGTTTTGGAGTGACGATCCTGGAAATACGGCAACACCACCTGGTCATTCTTATTCTATTATGATGCAAATACTATCTGATGAAGGTGCTGACCTTGCATTTACTGCAGAAGTGTATGCTAAACTTGGGATGGGAGTACACGATGCTTTTATTTCTTGCTGGAATGCCAAGTACCATTATAATTTGGTAAGACCTATTACCTACATCCATGATCATATTGATAATACTTGGTCTATACCTTTAGCAACACCACCTTTCCCAGAATATACCTCAGGACACTCTGTACAATCTGGTGCGACAGCTCAAATTTTAACCGATTTGTTTGGTGACAACTATGCTTTTACTGACCGCACACATATAAACAGAACAGATATTGATGGTTCTCCTAGAAGTTTTAGTTCGTTCTATGATTTTGCTGACGAAGCTGCTATTAGCAGACTTTACGGAGGCATACACTACAGCTCTGCTATATATATTGGTGTTGACCAAGGTATTTCAATTGGAGAAAACATAAATACTTTGCAGTTTAAATAAATAAAGGTTTCTTAAACCTAAGAGAACAATAGAAATCAAAAACAGCAGACAAATCTTAAAAATTGTCTGCTGTTTTTTTATGCTTTATGTTAAAGACTAATTTAATCACCTAGCGTTCAAATAGTTTGGTATAGAAACGGAATCGTATATCTAAAGTTGTAAGACCAAAAAAATCAAGTCATTAACATCATTAAGCTATAGACGCCAAATCGTTTACAAACTCAAATCGCACTAAACCATCCTCATCAATGCTTGTTAAACTTACTTTATGAAGTGTATTTACAAGGCCTGGATTCCAAGGTGTTTTCACTTTTACGTAGTTTTCCGTAAATCCATGAATATAACCTTCTTTGTTTTCGCCTTCAAATAAAACAGTTCGCTCTGTATCTAATTGTGCTTCATAAAAAGCTCTTCGTTTCTTTGCAGAAAGACCTCTAAGCATTTTACTTCGCTTTGCTCTTATATGCTTTGGCACTACACCATCCATAGCAGCAGCTTCAGTATTATCGCGTTCGGAATATGTAAAAACGTGTAAATAAGAAATGTCTAGCTCATTTAAAAAATTATAAGTTTCTAAAAAGTGCTCATCTGTCTCACCAGGAAAACCAACAATAACATCCACACCAATACAGGCATGTGGCATTACTTCTTTTATTTTACAAACACGATCTACGTATAATTCGCGCATGTAACGACGCTTCATTTTTTTAAGAATAGTATTACTTCCACTTTGCAAAGGCACATGAAAATGAGGTACAAATGCTCTGGATTCTGAAACCAAGTCTATAGTTTCATTCTTTAGTAAATTGGGCTCAATAGATGAAATCCTTAAGCGTTCAATGCCTTCTACCTTATCTAGCTCTGTTACGAGGTCTAAAAACGTATGCTCGTGTTTTTTATTCCCAAATTCACCTTTACCATAATCACCAATATTTACGCCAGTTAAAACAATTTCCTTAATCCCTTTTTCTGAAATTTCTTTAGCATTTTTAAGCACATTTTCCATAGTGTCACTACGAGAAATCCCTCTTGCTAAAGGAATTGTACAATATGTACATTTATAATCGCAACCATCTTGTACTTTTAAAAACGCTCTGGTTCTGTCTCCAATAGAATAACTACCAACATAAAAATCGGCTTCTTCAATTTCGCAAGAATGTACTTCGCCAAAATCATTTTTGGTAAGGTCGTTTAAATAATCTGTAATCTTGAATTTTTCAGTCGCACCCAAAACCAAATCCACACCATTAACATCTGCTAATTCTTCTGGTTTAAGCTGCGCATAGCAACCTATAGCAGCAACAAAAGCATCTGGATTAACGTTTTGAGCTTGTTTTACAATAGTTTTAAAGCGCTTATCTGCATTTTCGGTAACCGAACACGTATTTATAACATAAATATCTGCTTTATCTTTAAAATCTACACGGTCAAAACCTTCGTCCTTAAAACTTCTAGCTATCGTAGATGTTTCTGAGAAGTTGAGCTTACAGCCTAAAGTGTAAAATGCGACTTTTTTTGTTTTCATTTTTTTGTTATCCTGAACTTGTTTCAGGATCTTTTTAAATTTACCTTTAGCACGTGTATTATGAGCAAAAAGTATCTTACAAATTTTGTGGCTGCAAATTTACAACATATAAGTTATATGCGAAAACCCATCAAATTCTCAATCAGTAAATTACCTTTTTATGTATTGATTTTAATGCTATTATCTTGCGGTTCAAAAGCCAACAAAGAACAAGACCACCTTGTTTTTAGATACAATGAGCACAAAAACATTGGCACATTAGATCCTGCATTTTCAAAAGACAATGCAGATAACTGGGCTAATCACCAACTGTATAATGGCTTGGTGCAAATGGACGACCAACTGAATGTAAAGCCTTGTATTTCAGAAAACTGGAAGATTACTGACAGTGCTACAATGTACACCTTTAAATTAAAAAATAACGTGTTTTTTCATAAACACGAGTTATTTGGAAAGGATTCCACAAGAACTGTAAAAGCATCAGATTTTGAGTACAGCTTCAACAGATTAAAAGATAAAAACATAGCATCACCAGGAAGCTGGGTATTGAATAAAGTTGAAAGCTATTCCGCTGTTAACGATTCAACATTTCAAATTAAACTTAAGCAACCATTTCCTGCTTTTTTAGGCTTGTTGACTATGAAATATTGTTCCGTTGTCCCTAAGGAAATTGTTGAACATTACGGTAGTGATTTTAGATCTAACCCAATAGGAACTGGTCCTTTTAAATTTAAACGTTGGGAAGAAAATATAAAACTAGTCTTTAGACGAAATGAAAACTATTTTGAAAAAGACATTAATAGCAAACAGTTACCTTATTTAGAAGCAGTAGCCATTACCTTTTTACCAGATAAACAAAGTGAGTTTTTACAATTTGCACAAGGTAATATTGATTTTGTTTCAGGCCTAGATGGTTCTTATAAAGATGAAATTTTAACTTCTGATGGAAAACTAAAACCGTACTATTCTGAAGATGTAAACATGATTAGAGGCCCATATCTAAACACAGAATATCTGGCATTTTTTATGGAAACAGAAGTTTCTGAATTGCAATCCTTAAAGCTAAGAAAAGCCATTAATATAGGTTTTGACAGAGCAAAAATGATGACGTACTTAAGAAATGGTATTGGAATTCCTGCTTATGGTGGTTTTATTCCAAAAGGCTTACCTGGTTATAATGACACCATTGGTTTTACCTATCAACCAGAAAAAGCTAAACAATTGGTTGCGGAGTTTAAATCTGAAACTGGAATTACAAATCCAGAAATTACATTAACAACCACGAGTAACTACCTAAGCTTTTGCGAGTTTATTCAACGTGAATTGCAAAAAACCGGTTTACAAGTTAATGTTGATGTTATACCTGCTTCTAGCCTTAAAGATGGTAAGGCCAAAGGTCAGCTCGATTTTTTTAGAGCCAGTTGGATTGCCGATTATCCTGACGCTGAGAACTATTTATCACTTTATTACAGTAAGAATTTTGCTCCCAATGGCCCAAATTACACCCATTTTAAAAGCGAAGAGTTTGACAAAATGTATGAATCTGCTTATCTAGAAACTGATCCAAATTTACGTGCGCAGTTGTACACAAAAATGGACTCTCTTATCATGGCTTCTGCTCCAATTGTACCTTTATTCTATGATGAAGTGGTACGATTTACAAGAAAAGAAGTAAAAGGTCTTGGGATTAATGCTACTAATTTGTTAGAATTAAAATACGTTGAAAAACACTAGAAGATAGTGCATTATGGTTTAATATGTAAGGTTTATGGATTTTCATTTAATAGTCCCACAACAATAAAAAACTGTGATAGGTTAAATGCTAAGGCAATAATAGTGCTACTAAAAAAATTATATTGAAAACCAGGCGAAAACATGTTTAAAGCAGTTAAACCATCTACAACTAACATTAATAAGTAACCCACTAAAACTAGGATAAAACTAATTTTATTTACCGCCCTGTACCTTAGATAAGTAAACAAACCAAATAACAACGTAATGAAGAAATAAACCAAAACCTGAACAAAATAAATATCCTTTAAGTTGTTAATAATAGCTGTTAAAATAAAGAGTATATACAAACTGCAGAAAATTAAGAATGGAATTACACGCTTAATATTAAAATCTTCGTAATTTAAAAAACGAACTATAAAACAAATTCTGGCAAAAACCAATAACACTATTGCAATGTTAAAACTGAAAACAGAATAACGGTCTAAAAAAAATAGGTCCCCAAGAAAAAATAATAGTATCCCAAAAACCACTAAAGCAGCCTTTTCTCTTTTATAATTTTGAATATTCTTAAAAAAATAATGTATTATAAGGGCTGGGACAATTGGCTTTAAGAAATAACGGTAGTAACTTGAATTATCTTCATATTTCAGAACTATGTTAATCATTAAAACTACAATGATTAAGGTTATATAGCCAACAAAATGATAAGATAAAATTTTACGCATAGCTCACAATATTTCACTGCACACTAATAATAATTTGAAAACCAATTAAGTATAATGATTTTTATCTAATTTTCAAATAGAGTTTAAATCATTTTAATTATTTATAACCGGAAAAGTAATAAAGGTCATCACCACCTTCGCCTCTATAACGTCTTGAGGACAAATAACCTGTGGTTAGATCATCATTCAAAAAGAAGGAAAAATCATCTCCTTTGCTATTAATAGGCTCATCTAAAGATACCGGAACCTGTCCCTCGTCTTCCGATTCTAAATCGTAAACGTAAATATCCAAGCCACCTTTTCCTCCACGTCTGTTTGAAGTAAAATACAATTTGTTATCTGAGCTTACAAAAGGGAAAATTTCGGTACGAGATGAATTAATGGTTTCTCCTAAGGGTGTAATTTCACCATAAGCTTTATGATTAGAGACAGAAACCTTATATAAATCAGATTTACCTTTTGTTCCTTTTACATCAGCAATAAAATACAAAGTAGATCCATCTGGACTCAACGCTGGATGCGCAAAATTATGATTGGGATCGCAGAAAGGCAAAGTTTCAAAATTGGTCCAACCTTTGCCTTCTACATATTCGGCGCGCTGAATTTGTAAGTTGTAGGTTTCAACACCTTTTAATTTATTCTCTCCTTTATCTATATGGTTAGTGGTAAAATACATGTATTTACCATCATTAGAAAATGTAGCTGAAGACATATTGAACCTACCAAGTTCTGTCTTTTCTACTGGCTTTTCATTTTTAATTTCACCGTCTTCGCTTAATGGAGCTTCATACATAATATAGATAAATCCATCGTACTTATCCTTGATAGGACGCCCTCGTTTTGTAGTTAGGTTATGACTAAAATAAATTTTCTCTCCAACCACTCGCGCTGCAAAATGATCGAGTTCGTTATTAATGTCTAGTTTTTTTACTTCAATATCTTCGCTTTGCGAAAATCCATAGGTTAAGATAAGTAAAAGTAGTCCTGTAAATTTGGTTCGTAACATAACTTTATTCTCTTCTATATTGCTTTGTTTCTTCGAAAATATGCTCTAAAATAGCTTTGTCTTTATCTGTAAATTCTTCCTTGCGTCTTGCCATTACAACCTCAGCCACTTCAAAGGCTTTATTGGTTTTATAGGTAACAAAACCTTTACTTCCTCCCCAAGAAAAACTTGGCACAAAATTACGCGGAAAACCACTACCAAAGATATTAGCACTTACACCAACAACCGTACCAGTATTAAACATAGTATTGATACCACATTTGCTATGGTCTCCCATCATAAGTCCACAAAATTGTAATCCGGTTTTTGCAAAGCCTTCGGTTTGGTAATCCCAAAGTCTAACTTCAGCGTAATTATTTTTAAGGTTTGAGTTGTTTGTATCTGCACCAAGATTACACCATTCACCTAAAACTGAATTTCCTAGAAATCCATCATGTCCTTTGTTAGAGTATCCAAAAATCACTGAATTATTTACCTCACCACCTACTTTACTATGCGGCCCAACAGTTGTAGGTCCATAAATTTTTGTGCCCAGTTTTAGAGTCGCATTATTACAAAGTGCTAATGGTCCTCTAACCACAGAGCCTTCCATAATTTCAGAATCTCTACCAATATAAATAGGACCAGAACTTGCATTGAGCGTTACAAAATTTAGAGTCGCTCCTTTTTCTATAAATATGTTTTCTGGATTGATTGTGTTTACAGTCGCAGGAATTGGTTGCGATTGTCTATCTTTTGTAATTAACGCAAAATCCTCTTGTATGGCTTCACCATTCTTAGAAAAAATATCCCAAGTATTTTCAATAGATAGAATTTCACCTTCAAATTCAATGGATTCAAAGCCTGAAAAATCATTAACCTCTTCACCTTCTTTAGCAAAAAAGGCGACAACGTCATCACCTTTAAATAAAGCTTGGTTAACTTCCAAGTTTTTTACAAACTCAACAACCTCCATATTTGGCAAGAAAGAAGCATTAATCATAATGTTTTCTTCCATTTCCACCATAGGAAACTTATCTGCAAGATAATCTTCGGTTACTGTGGTGGTGGTATATTCTAAGTAAGATTCCCATTTCTGACGAATCGTTAGGATACCTACTCTTATATCAGCCACTGGTCTTGTAAATGTAAATGGTAACAGGTTGTTACGGTAAGGTCCGTCAAATAATATGTAATTCATTTTAAGTCTAATATTAAAAGCTTAAAAGTTTGAAGTTTTATATACTTCAACTTAAAAACCAGTTGCATAAACACCAATTACAAAATTTCTAAACCTATGTTTGCACTTTGTGAGGTATTTATTTATCTCAAAAGTAGGTTAATTGTATAAAACAAAAAAGCCTTTCTGTTGATAGAAAGGCTTTATCGATTATCTGTAAGCTAAGTTTATTTCTTAAACTTAGCGTATTTGTTTTTGAATTTATCAATACGACCAGCTGTATCTACTAATTTAGACTTACCAGTATAGTATGGATGAGATGTTCTAGAAATTTCCAATTTTACTAATGGATATTCAACACCATCAACCTCAATAGTTTCACTTGTATTTGCTGTAGATTTAGTTAAAAACACATCGTCATTAGACATATCTTTAAACGCTACTACTCTATAATTTTCTGGATGTATTCCTGCTTTCATCACTAAATGCTTTAAAATAATTCGATTTTTTCGAGGTGCAAATTTAAGTATTTTTTATAAATGTACAATCTTTTTAATAATTTTTATTTTACAATTTTGATGTAACATATTACTATCTTTGAGTACTAACTAAGCATATTAACTAAATAATCAACTTTAATTATGGAAAATTTAAAACCAAAGGCTGGTAAATTTGCGATTAACTACGGTCTAATCTTAGGATTAGTAATGATTTCTATTGCAGTAATAATGTATGTTACTGGCATGGCACTTGAAGGAGTTCAATGGCCAAATTATCTATATTATATAATATTTCCTGTAGTGATTTTTTATGCAATTGGTCAGTACAAAAAAGCAAACGCTAATGTATTAAGTCTTGGAGATGCCATAAAAGTAGGATTGGCTATAGCTGTAGTAAGTGCAATCGCATATATTATCTATGGCTTTATTTTTAATTATGTTATAGATCCAGAATTTATGGGACAAGCATTAGAGGTCGCTAAAGATAAAATGCTCGAAAATCCTAACATGACCGAAGAGCAAATAGAGCAAAGTCTAAAAATGATTGAAATGTTTACCAATCCATTAATTGGTTCTGCGTTCTGGATTGCGATGAGTGCAATTTTTGGCTTAATATGGTCATTGATTGCAGGATTAGTAATGAAAAACAATTCGTAATTACGCGTTAAATAATTTCATTATTTTTGAAGTCTAGAAATTAGACAACATTTATATGAATATATCAGTAGTTATACCACTACTAAACGAAGAAGAATCTTTAAAAGAACTACATGATTGGATAGTATCTGTGATGCTATCCAATCAGTTTTCTTACGAGATTCTTTTTATAGATGATGGCAGCACTGATGGTTCATGGAAAGTGATATCAGAACTTTCAGACACCAATCCTTACGTAAAAGGTATTCGTTTTCTAAAAAACTTTGGAAAATCACAAGCATTGCATGCAGGTTTTGCAAAAGCAAAAGGAGATGTTGTTATTACAATGGATGCGGATTTACAGGACAATCCTGAAGAAATTCCAGAATTGTATCAAATGATTTCTCACCAAGGCTACGATCTGGTTTCTGGTTGGAAAAAGAAACGCTACGATTCTGTGATATCAAAAAATATGCCTTCAAAATTATTTAATTGGGCAGCACGAAGAACTTCTGGTGTAAAACTCAATGATTTTAACTGTGGCTTAAAAGCATATAGAAATACCGTTGTAAAACATATTGATGTGTATGGCGAAATGCATCGTTACATTCCTGTATTGGCAAAAAATGCTGGTTTTACGAACATTGGCGAAAAGGTTGTACAGCATCAAGCGCGTAAGTATGGCAAAACTAAATTTGGCATGAACCGTTTTATCAATGGTTTTTTAGATTTAATAACCATTTGGTTTATTTCACGATTTGGAAAAAGACCTATGCATCTCTTTGGTGCGCTAGGTGTTATTATGTTTATTATTGGATTTTCATTTGCGTTTTATCTTGGCTTAGATAAATTGTTCTTTAACCCAACTGGTCGTCTTATAACTGACAGGCCTCAGTTCTATATTGCTTTGGCAACTATGATTATTGGTTCGCAATTTTTTATAGCTGGCTTTTTAGGCGAACTTATTTTGCGTTCAAAACGACAAGAACAACGTTATTTTATAAAAGAAGCCATAAATTTATCATAATTACACAGATTTATCTTTTATATTAAAGGACGCATATTCAAGATTGTTTACTTTTGTAATGTTATACCTTTTTACTTATGATTTACATTAAACCAGAGATTTTAGAACGTGTTAATTCTTGGTTAACACCTGCTTTTGACAGTGAGACGCAAGATCAAATAAAACATACTATTGCTTCTGACCCAAAGGGATTAGAAGAAAGCTTTTATAAAGATTTAGAATTTGGTACTGGTGGAATGCGAGGTATTATGGGACTTGGCACCAACCGAATCAATAAATATACCTTAGGAAAAAACACGCAAGGTTTAAGTAATTATTTAAAACAATCCTTTCCAAACGAACAGGCAAAAGTGGCAATTGCCTACGATTGCAGACACAATAGTAAAACCTTTGGCAAAGTCGTTGCTGATGTGTTTTCTGCAAATGGCATTAAGGTTTATTTATTTGAAGATTTAAGACCTACTCCAGAATTGTCTTTTGCTCTAAAACATCTCAACTGTCATTGTGGTATTGTATTAACAGCATCTCATAATCCACCAGAATATAATGGTTATAAGGTGTATTGGCAAGATGGTGGGCAATTAGTACCGCCTCAAGATGAAGAAATTATTGCAGAAATAAACCGTTTAGATTATTCTGAAATTAAGTTTGAAGCCAATTCTGATTTAATTGAGTACATAGGAAAAGATGTTGATGATGTCTTTATTAATGCTTCAATTGAAAATGGAAGCTTTGACACTTCCTCTGAAGCCAAGGAAAATCTTAATGTGGTTTTCACCTCTTTACACGGTACATCAATTATGTCTATTCCAGAGACCTTAAAACGTGCTGGATATACCAATGTACATATCGTAGAAGAACAACGTGAGCCAAATGGTGATTTCCCTACGGTGGTATCTCCTAATCCAGAAGAACCTGAAGCCCTAAAAATGGCAATGGCTCTAGCTGAGAAAGTAGATGGAGATATTGTTATTGGTACAGATCCTGATTGTGACCGTTTAGGTGTTGTGGTTAGGAACTTAGAAAACGAACTAGTGATTCTTAATGGTAACCAAACCATGCTTTTAATGACAGATTTCCTTTTAAAGCAATGGAAAAATTCTGGTAGAATTAACGGTAAACAATTTGTAGGCTCTACAATTGTTTCTACACCAATGATGTCAGTTCTTGCAAATGCCTACAACGTAGAATGTAAAATTGGTTTAACAGGTTTTAAATGGATTGCTAAGATGATTAAGGATTTTCCAGAACTTAATTTTATTGGTGGTGGTGAAGAAAGCTTTGGGTTTATGGTTGGTGATTTTGTTAGAGATAAAGATGCTGTAACCTCTACCCTTTTGGCATGCGAAATTGCAGCACAAGCTAAAGCTAATGGCAAAACACTGTATGAGACTTTAATTGAATTGTACGTAGAGCATGGTTTCTATAAAGAACGTTTAATATCCCTAACTAAAAAAGGCATTGAAGGCGCTCAGGAAATAAAACAAATGATGATTGATGCCAGGGAAAATCCATTAAAAGAAGTTAATGGCTCTAAAGTGGTGAAAATTGAAGATTATCAATTATCTATTGTTAAAGATGTAAATACAGGTAAGGAATCAACAATTGATATTCCAAAATCTAACGTATTAATCTATTATACTGAAGATGGAAGTAAAATTGCCTTAAGACCAAGTGGAACAGAGCCTAAAATAAAATTCTACATTAGCGTTAACACTAAACTTGACAATGTGTCTGCTTTTAAAGAAACGGAGCAATTGTTGGAAAACCAAATTGACGCTATCCTAAGGGATATGAATATCTAGCTTAATGGATTATATAAAAAAACTCATACCTTTTGCCTTACCGTATAAAAAGTATGCCTATCTAAATATTTTCTTCAATATTTTATATGCACTATTTAGTACACTCTCTTTTGTGGCATTAATACCTGTTTTTAAGGTTATTTTTAGTGACCAACGTAAAGTAAGTGCTAAGCCAGAGTGGCAAGGTTGGCTAAAACTGCAAGATTACGGTGAAGATTTTCTAAATTATTTTATCGTTGACAATATTGAAAAATATGGTGACTTTAAAGTACTTATGATGATGGTTGGTATTATAATAAGTATGTTTTTACTTAAAAATATTTCCAACTATTTGGCGATGTACTTCATCACTTTTTTAAGAAATGGTGTTTTAAAAGATATTAGGAATAAACTCTATAACAAGATCGTATCATTACCTCTCGCTTTTTATTCAGAGAAGTCAAAAGGTGATACTATATCTAGAGTAAGTGCAGACGTTAACGAAGTTAGAAACTCCTTTCTAGCTATTTTAGAAATGATTGTAAGAGAACCACTTACCATTCTATTTTCACTAGTTACAATGCTTATTCTCAGTCTAAAGCTTACGTTGTTTGTACTTATATTTATACCTATATCTGGTTTCATTATTTCAAGAATTGGTAAGTCGTTAAAAAAAGGTTCATTAAAGGTTCAGAAAGAGCAAGGTATATTTTTATCCGTTTTAGAAGAAACCATGTCTGGTCTTAGAATTATAAAAGCATTCAACGTTGAAAAAATGTTTGCCAAAAAGTTTGAAGACAGTAATGACAGATTCTATAAATATTCAAACAAATTATTAAACAGGCAAAACCTTGCATCACCATTAAGTGAGTTGTTAGGTATAATTGTTATTGGTGTTTTACTGGTTTATGGTGGCTATCTTGTTTTTGTAGATAAAACTATGGACGCTAGTTTTTTTGTTGGATACATTTCATTAGCATATAACATCCTTACACCTGCAAAAGCTATTGCTAAAGCAAGTTACAGTGTAAAACGAGGTAATGGAGCTGCAAACAGAATTTTAGAGTTTTTAGAAACTGAAAATGAAATTGTGGAGGTTGAAAACCCAATTGAAAAAGAGACTTTTGAAAATAAAATCACTATAGATAACGTGTCTTTTAAGTATGAAGACACTTATGTCTTGAAAAATTTCAGTCTAGATATTCCTAAAGGCAAAACGGTGGCACTCGTTGGACAGTCTGGAAGTGGCAAAAGCACAATTGCAAATTTGGTTACACGTTTTTACGATGTAAATGAAGGTAGCATAAGCATAGACGATGATAACATAAAACATTTGTCTAAAAAGTCTTTAAGAAGTTTTCTAGGTTTGGTTAACCAAGATTCTATACTATTTAATGATACTGTAGCCAACAACTTAAAAGTTGGAAAACAAGATGCTACAGACGAAGAAATTATAGCAGCCTTAAAAATTGCAAATGCATGGGAATTTGTAAAAGATTTACCTAACGGCATTAATACCAATATAGGAGATTCTGGTGGCAAAATATCTGGTGGACAAAAGCAACGTATTAATATTGCACGTGCAGTATTAAAAAATCCACCAATAATGATATTAGACGAAGCAACCTCAGCACTAGATACTGAAAGTGAGCGCCTAGTACAAGATGCTTTAGAAAAAATGATGAAAAACAGAACTTCTATTGTTATTGCCCATCGTCTTTCTACCATTCAAAATGCCGATGTCATTGTCGTAATGCAAAAAGGAGAAATTTCAGAACAAGGTACACATTCAGAACTTATGGCTAAAAATGGTGTTTACAAAAGCCTGGTAGAAATGCAAAGTTTTGAATAATTAATACTATTGAGAGCGTACTAATAAATAAGCATTTATAATAGTAATACTATCTGATGCAGGATTGTTTGAGTTGCTCCAACCAAAAACATGTATTTCTTGTGCGTTTGTTCCTGCATTCCAATCTACCCAAGCACTTGTAGCCACTCCTCCATTTTGTGTTGCAGCAAACGTCCAACCAGAGGCATTAGTTATAGGAAAAGTTTCAGTAGTACCATCATGAGCTCTAAGTTGAAAGTTATTTGTTCCTAAAGCATTAGTATATCTAATCACCAATTTTACCTGAATGTTTCCAGCTGCATTATAAATAGAAGGCTCTAATGAAGAATCCATAGAGCTCAAATCAATACCTCCTGTTCCGTGATTCATATTGTAATTGCCATTAGAATAAACTGGTATGGAAGAAATTGGGTTAATATTATCGACCCAAGTAACATTACCTGTAGCATCAGTCTGCATGATTTGCCCATCTGTTCCTCTCGATTCAGGCAATATATAATTATCTGTACCATCAGTTCCTATAGAAACACGACCTAAAAAATAACCAGAGTAACTGTTCGATTTTCTAACATCAGAATAAACACCATAATGAGTTCCACCTGCAGCAGGATTAAAATAATTGTTGACTCCATACTTATCTCCTGGGTTTGCACTCGTCACATTATTATATAAACCACAAAAATCTTGCCCTCCATTAACCACATTAGAAACACCATACATAATTCCTGATGAAGATGTGAATTCATTATAAGAACCGTATTGATTTCCCGTTGCTAAATTATTAAATGCTGAATAAACACCATAATTATAAGCACCAGTTGCAATTGTACCAGAAAAATCATTATCAATTCCCTTTGTCATAAGACCTTCACTTCCTAAGAACTCATTTTTTACTCCTGATATCTCAGAAGCTGATCCACTAAATTCATTATGACTACCAATTATTAAATTAGCTGTACTTGATGTTGAGAATGTGTTATGCACACCTGTACCCTCAGTACTGCCAGCTAGAGAAATCTCATTGGTTAAACCAAATTTAAATCCAGCACCAGCTTGCATTTGATTGACGATTCCGTAATGGGTACCAGTACCAGAATTTCCTATAAATTGAAAAACGCCATACTGATTAGAACTAGAGTCACCTGTCATAGACGTAAAAACACCGTAATCCGTTGGACTAAGAGAATTTGAAGAATCAAAACTATTGTAGAGACCGTATCTCGTAGCGGATTCAGATTGCATAAAATTATTATATATACCTCTCTCATCAAAAGATGATCCATCAAAGATACTATGTAATCCATAATGAGCAGCTCCTCCTGTATTTGTAATATGATTGTACAGACCTGTTATGGCACCAGTACCAGATCCAGAAAATATGTTAGAGCTTCCATATTTAGGACCAGCCCCTTCGCTTAATAAGTTGTTGTAAACACCATAGTGAGGATTGTTTCCTGTTCCACTCAATAAATTATAAAGACCACGTTGCGAATCAGTATTTATCATAGTTCCAGAAACTTGATTAAAAATCCCTGAAGTCTCTCCACTAGTGGCACCATTATATAGGTTAATGGTTCTCGTATCAATAATCTCTATGACATCTAAATTGTAATCCGCAGTATTCTTACCAATAGCAACATTACCTTGCGTATAAATATCATCATTTATATCTGTTGGTGCAGCAGTTGTATTTTCAAGATAAAAATCAGCATCATCACTTAATGTTTGCTGAATTGGCACCCATTGGGTTCCATTAAAAAAATAAAAGCCTATACCATCACCTCCTGTAACAACAGCATTTGTATTCCAAACCAATAAACCAACTGCTGGTGTGCTAATTGGAGTTGTAAGATTACTCACATCAACTAAACTAACCCTTGGTACCAAAACACCTTTATCTGAAGCAGAAATATCTAAAATTGAGGATGCATCTGGGCTTGTTGTCCCGACACCCACTTGCCCAAACAGCAATATAGGCAGAAACAGTGAAAAAAGTAGGGAGAATAATTTCATCGCTTTTAAATTTTAAGAATATGTATTCTAAATTTACAACAATTAACGGATAAAACTATTATAAACCTTATGTAACCTCAAAAAAATCAGCCAAATAGGTTAAACATCATAATAGAAAAAGGATGCACTTTTACGTGCATCCTCTCCATTTGTTACCAGATTTGGGGAAACTGATAACGGTTAATAGGTTAAGCTGGTTCAAACATAAACTAAATAATACAACAAAACAAGAAAAAAATGCTTTTTATCGTGTTTTTTTGCTTTTAATCGATTTTAATAAGTATAACTACCTGATAATCAGTATTGGCTGAAATAATTAGTTTTTAATTAAACTTTTAGTACTTTCATAAGTCTAAAGACTAAAGACTTTTTTTGATTAACGAAGAAGAATTTATACGACGTTTACAAGACGCTAAATCTAAGGAAACAGCTTTTAGTGAGTTATTACAACTCTACAAAGAGCGACTGTATTGGCACGTACGTAAAATTGTGATATCGCATGATGATACAGATGATGTACTTCAAAATACCTTTATAAAAGTATATCGCAACATAGATAAATTTAAAGGAGACAGTAAGTTGTTTTCATGGATGTATCGTATAGCAACAAACGAATCTATAACACATCTTAATAAAAATGCAAAACGCTTACAGATATCTAATGAAGAACATAAAACAAATACTATAAATAACCTAGAAGCCGATGTTTATTTTGAAGGAGATGAAATTCAATTAAAATTGCAAAAAGCCATAGCCTCATTACCTCAAAAACAACAAATGGTTTTTAATATGAAGTATTTTGACAACATTAAATATAAAGAAATGGCTGAAATTTTAGATACAAGTGAAGGAGCTTTAAAAGCTTCATATCATATTGCAGTAAAAAAAATTGAAAGCTTTTTAACATCAGATTAAACCATTTTAGTAATTTATAGTCAAAGATATAGATACTGAAACAAGTTCAGCACAACGTGAAAAAAGATAAATTAAATAACATTACATCTACTGGTTTTAAAACACCAGACAACTACTTTGTATCTTTTGAAGCCAAGTTACAGAAGCGCTTATCTAACAAAGAAACAATTGAAGGTGTAGAACATACAGGCTATGTTGTTCCTAAAGGTTATTTTGAATCATTTGAGGATAATCTTCTGGAAAACATAAACCAAGATAAGCCTGTAATTACACTACAACCAAAACGAAAATTATATTATATTGCTGGTATAGCTGCAAGTTTTATATTACTTTTTGGTGTTTTATTTAACCTTAAGAAGGATATCTCGATTGAAAGTATCGATACCTTAGCCATTGAAAGTTATTTATACCAAGAGGATTATTCAAATGATGAATTAGCATCCTTATTTAAACCTAATGAGATTTCTGTAAATGATTTTATAGATTTAAACATTAGCGACGAAACATTAAATCAATATTTAGAAACTATAGATACTGAAGAACTTATTTTAGATTAAAAAACATGAAAACAGTACACACATTAATCTTTTTACTTTTTATCTCTGCGAGTGTATTTGCTCAAAGACCAAATAGAGAAAAGATTGAAGCTTTAAAAATTGCTCATATCACAGAGCAACTAGACTTAACAAAAGAAGAAGCTCAAAAATTTTGGCCTATCTATAATGCTAACGAAGAAGCCGAAAACAAGTTAAGAGCTAGATCTAATGAAGCAAGAAAAAACAATAAATCAGATGATTTATCAGAGAGCGAAGCAAAAGCACTTTTATTAGAAATGGTTAGCATAGAAAAAGAGCGCGTAGCACTCAGATCTAAAATGCTAAATGATTTGTTAGAAATTTTACCCGCAAAAAAAATCATTGCTTTAGTGCAAGCAGAACGTTCATTTAAACAAAAAATAATACAAGAATTTAAAGAGCGACACACTAACAGACGTAATAAAAAATAATAAATTAAGGAAGCAAAATTGCTTCCTTTTTTATTATCTAAATGTGAGTTTACTTACTCGTCCTTTACCTGCAGCATAAGCGATAGAATCATTAAGAAACCGAATGGTATAAAAACCCTCATCGCTTAGATGTTTCCATGTATCACCAGCATCATTGCTATAGTCAATTCCTTTAAAACCAACAGTCACTAATTCTTTACCGTTACTATTAGGAATATATTGCACACAACTTCTATAACCAGGACCTTTTCCATTAGCAACAGCTTCCCAAGATTTTCCGCCATCTGTGGTTCTGATTTTATTGTTTAAAGTGTCATTTGGTTTGGTGTAATCTCCACCAATAGCAAAACCATTCTTTTCATCATAAAAGTCTATGGAATACATTCCTGTGGTTTCTAACCCTTGAACTATTGGTGTGTCAAAGACTTCCCAAGTTTTTCCTTTATCTGGTGAATATAAAACACGACTTGTTTTACCTCCTGTTGCAACCCAAGTATGGTCACCTACAATAGCAATATTGGTATCGCTTGCAGCAAAGGCAGCTTCGCCTTCTTTAGCTTTGGGTAAATTGTTGCATGAGAGTTTATTCCAAGTTTCACCACCATCTCGTGTAATGATAATACTCATACAATCGTCTGTTGGGTCACCAATAGCAATGCCTTCTTGGTCGTTCCAGAAGTCCATAGAATCGTAGAAGGCTTTTGGGTGGTTTTCTTTGTAGACTACTTTGTTTTTAAATGCATCAACATCTAAGGAAAATAATAAAGCTGGCGAACCTATTGTAATACCAAAACACTTTTTATTTGTTACTGCCAGTGCTCTAAAATTCAATTTTAAAGAATCATACTTAACTTGCACAGGAAAGCGATCTTGAATAATTTTAGGCAAATCTAACGCTTCATTAAAAATCACACCCAATTCACCATTGGAAGTTAAATAGGTCACACCTACACTATCTATCAACTGAATAGCCCTAACATTTAAAAGTGAGTCTTTAACTAAAGTTTTATTTTCAACCTTAGAAAAATTTCTAAGTATCTGAGATTCCTTGTTATTGATGTCGTAATTAAATAACCCACAAGCGCAAAAAACTATAATTAGTATTGGACTTATTAAAAGCAATATAATTTTTTTCATCCTTCTATATTTCCCATAAAAATAGAAAAGCTTCACGATATAACCGCGAAGCTTTTCATCAATCAATCAAAAATAAACTAGGTCATCACTCTAGCTTTCTGTTTTCAATGCTTTAATATCTATAATTAATTGTTGCATTGATGCCCTATTTAATCCGTTATAAATTCCACGTATATGTTTGTTTTTATCTATAAGTAAGAAATTCTCGGTATGTAGAAAATCCTCAATATTCTTTGGTTCACCTAGGTCATTTTCGACAAAATATTGCTCGCGTCCTAAGTTGTAGATCTCTAATTTGTCTCCAGTAACTAAATGCCATTTATGGTCTATAACACCAAATTTCTCTGCATAATTTTTTAGTACAGGAACAGAGTCTTGTGTTGGTGTAACTGAATGTGATAAAAACAAAATTTCATCATCATCTATAAATTCTTCTTGAAGTTTAAACATATTACCTGTCATCTGCGGACAAATTCCGGGACAACTCGCAAAAAAGAAGTCTGTTATGTAAATTTTATTATCAAACGTTTTTTGTGTTACCGTTTCACCTAGTTGATTGGTTAATTTAAAATCTGGAATTTTATGAAACTGTTGCTCTTCTTTCGTTCCAGGTATTAGCCAATTTGGTGTAAAAGATTCATCATTATAATAAGGCAGATAGTCTACTCTACTTGTTTCCTTTACTTGTATAGCTTCTTTCTTTACTTGCTCTTTACAACTTAAAGCAATAGCGGCTAAGCAAAATATTATTAAACTTATTTTATTCTGTTTTAATAACTTTTTCATCTTCTAATTTATAACAAGAATTAGCACGCATCATTCCGAACACGCGTCCATTTTTAGCTTCGTAATTCACATACAATTTTCCGTTTGGTAACCAAGCTTTTTGGATTCCCTTTTCGTTTCCATCTTCTAACTGACGTAATTTAGAGATTTCACCATTGGAATACCATTGCTTTTCTTCACCTTGCTTTTTTCCATCAACGTAATTGACCTGCAAGGCTAAATTTCCGTTATCCCAATAGCTCTTATAATCTCCTGTTAATTTATTTTGATTGTAGCTACACTCAATACGTAAATTACCATTTGCTGACCACGTTTTAGCTACGCCTTGTCTTTTACCATTGTAAAATCCTAGCCTTTCTCTTAAGGTATCATTTTCATAAAACTTTACAGCATATCCATTATAAGGTTGCTCTTTATAATACCAAATGCCTTCTAACTGGTTGAGCTTTAAATCAGATTTTAGGACTTCAAAAGTCTTAATAGCAATTATGTCTTCTTTCTCATTCGTGCTTGAGATATCAGAAGAATTACTTATTGATGCTTCTTTACAGCTCAATAAACATATTATAATTGCTAATACTATTGGCTTCATATTAATATCCTTGGTAAGGTCCAGCAAATGCTAAGTACGACCCAGTTGTAGAATAGACTTCATTAATTATGTGGTAATGATATTCTTCTTCACCATTTGTGTATTGTGTTGTTGATGTGTGTCCACCAGAAACATCTAAATCAGTTGGGTAAGTTCCTGTAGAATTACATTTTCTACCGTATAAGAAAACACCATCTAAAAGAATTCCGACTAAATTTTCATCATCATTACTAAATGCTTTTGGCTCTAAGTGATAGTGATATACACCTGGACCAATGTGTGCTCCTGTCCAATCTAAACTAGCAGCAGCCTGATTTAATGGACCTCCACCTTCTTGATCATTAAAAATGGATGCTCCACTTACAGCAATACCAATGGTATTAAAAGTTGTTGAGACTGTATTTCCTGTTAAATCTGGAGTTGCATCTACAGTGATTGTTACAGCATTGTTGTTACTAGACATAATACTTGGTGTTAATTCTACATCTGGCTCGTCTCTATAAAGCGCATGACCTTCTCCCCAATATACAGTTTCATGGTCTGGCAAACCCGTGGTTTCTATGACAACATTAGAGCCATCAACATAAATCGTTGTTGCATCTGTATTGAATGCTGCAAACGCTGGATGTAATTCTGCAACAACTCCATCATCTCCATCATCAGTTGATGTTGAGCTATCATCTGATGAGCAGGCAATATTTAATAAAACTATTGATATCATCAATAACATAAATTTAAAGGAATTCTTCATGTTTAATTATTTTTTTAGTTTGTACAAATGTTTAGATGCGGTTATTAAAAAAATCTTGCGCTTTAGTTTAATTTAATTTCTTCTACCTCCTGGTCTCGGTCTATTTTGTTGACCACCATTTTCCAATTCCTCCTTTGTTAGCATACCGTCGTGATTGGCGTCAATTCTATCAAAATTTTCTTTCAAAGGACCTTTAACTTCGGCTTTAGATAATTTGCCATCTTTATTAGTATCCATTTTAATAAACAACTCATTTATATTCGGTGGGCCATCTTGCCCTTGTCCTCCCTGCATACCCACTTCTCGTTGCTTATCTGCATCAACCTCTCCCATAACACAACGGCTAACGTATGGAAATTCCGCAGTGACCAAATACATGTATTTTCCGTCTATGTTTATGCCATTGCACTCATCTAAATCACCCGAACCATCAACATATTCAAAATCTGAAGTGAATGTACCATCATGATGTCCACCCACAGAAATATCCATGGATTGATGCGGATTTTCATACGTGCAGTCCTCTCCTTCTCTATCTCCGGATATTGCTTTATAGCTAGGTTTATATTTTCCACTTTTTGAATAGTACATTGGAAACCCATCGTGTGCAAAACCGATATGCACCAAATCTTCACCTGTATCAAAATTTTCGATAACAGAAGTTGGTGTACCATGATAATGGTAAGCTCCCGTTGGCTGAACATGTGCGTGGTTAAAATCTAAGCCCAAATCAATCACATCCTGAAGCGCTTCAACACGATAGTTTTCACCCGTTTCACATTCCACAACTTCTGCTGTTCCTGGTTCAAACTTAATACCGTTGATTGCTACACCTGGCTCTCTTATCCATTGTGCATTTCCTGTATATTTTGGATTGACTGGAAATGTATAAGTTCTATTCTGTGCAGAAATGGTATTTGGATTCCCTTGATTTGGAAAATCACCTGTCTTATGGTTGGGCAAAGCATTGGTTCGCATCGTTCTTGTGCTGCCATTTACAGTGACAACAGTTTCCGTACCATAGTTGGCATCTTTTAAGGTATAATTACCATAATAATTCTTAGGCGTTTCGGGTTCTGCGTGGGAATGGTTTTCTGAGCCATCGTGCGTGTGACCAGCAGTATTTTTATGGCCATTACAACTAACGAAACTAAATATTCCAATCATTGCAATGGCATAAAAGAATAAGTTATTTTTCATTTTTTAATTTTTATGAGATAATATCGCTTTAATATTTTTTAATTATTAACCTATAGCCTTATAGTCTATCTGATGCCTTTCGTTCTTCAGTTTTAATGGTTGATGCTTAGTGAAATTTTAAAGATCACTAATTACCTCCAGGTCCTCCAGGCCCTCCAGGCCCTCCCTCTCCAGGCTCACCAGTTGGTCCCATTACTCCACCAATTTGTGTAACTCTACTGTTAATGGTAAACGAATCACCTGACGCTGTTCCACCACTATAAATTCCAGAAGTGTATAGTCCGTTTACTTCTGTACCATTGCTTACAGTTCCGCCTGTATAGATTTTATACGTTTGACCCGTTTCTAATTTTGCATTGGAATAAATAATAGTAACTACGCTTCTAGGTACTTCGTACGTAATGGCTTCTGTACCATCTTCTGATTGAATATTCAATAACTGATTTGCACCGACTCCATCAAAAATCACTGAATTTTGTGTGCTCTCGCTTTCTGTTGGAAATGACGTGTTTAATCCCAATCCTAAAATGGTTCCTCCGGTAATTTTGAATGAACTATCATCGCAATCAAAGCTACCATCAGGCTCATCCGTTCTAACTGCTAGAGCAATGGTAGTACCTCCTGTAATGGTAATGCCTGCATTACTATCTATGGCATCATTAAGCGTAGTGTACACATAGATGTTGCCTCCATTTATATATAAATTCCCGCCAGAATTAAGGCCATCATCATAAGAACTGACATTTATGGTTCCGTCATTAATGGTCATTACGCCTTTCGCTTCTATACCTTCACCTTCAGAAGTGTTTATTGTAAGATTTCCTCCATTTATGGTTACATAAGGGGTAATAGAATCATCTGGTTCTTCCTCATCATCAATGTCATACGAAGCAGCAATGCCATCATCAACAGCATTTATTATAAATGTTCCATCATTTATGATTATATAGCCTTCTTCACAATCCATGCCGTCGCTATCAACCGTTAAGTTGAGGGTACCTCCATCTACAATGATGTAATCGTTGGTATGAATACCATCCGATGCTGCTTCAGACACAGTTATAGTTCCACTAATAACCCTTACATAATCATCGCTTGCGATTCCATGTTTGTAGAGTCCAGCTACATTAAGTGCACCTGAGCCACTAAAAACTAGTTGTCCTTCACTAAAAAATGTTGCTTTGGCATCTTCATCATCAGGTATATTGCTGTAAGTTGAAGCATCGGTCAAATTGTTCGTACCTTCTAATATCACAAAACTTGTTTTTGAAGATTGAATATTTATCGCAGGTCCATCAGCATTAGTGATGCTTACATCATTCAACGCTAATTTGAATTTTTTATCGCTATAAATTTTCAACATACCGTTGGTTGTTGTTCCAGAAACTTCATATGCCACTTTTGAAATAGTGGAATTTATGGTGACCTCAGCTCCGTTTTGTGTAATGACTACATCATTAGGAACAGGATTAGTTATTGTAGCCGACGTATTGGAAAATACAATTTGAACTGTATTTTCAAAAGTTACGTTTTCTACTAAATCATCTTCGTCGTAACCTGTGTTGTTGGTGTCGCCTTCAGCTGTACCTGTTAAGTTATTGTCGGTTATGGCAATTTCTTCTGATACTGATACTATACTGTCACTTTCATCATCACTACATGAATTAAAAGTTATTATGTGAGCAAAAAATATTGTTGCTACAAATACACGGAAAAAATTCTTTTTAACTCTTTTCATCTCTTTACGTTTTTAAATTAGTTTATCTACGTATTAATTTCTTTCCTTTCTTTTTGGCTTTGGTGCCTTTTTAAATTCCTCTTCTGATATAAATCCATCTTCATCGGTATCAACTTTAGAAAAATCTTCCTTTAAAGGGCCTTTTAATTCATCTTTAGAAAGTTTTCCATCCTCATTTTTATCCATCTCTTTTAATAATTGCGCAAATGTTGGTGGTCCTTTTCTTTCTTGTTTATCACCAGATTGACCATACGATATATTTGAAATAATTGCTATACCAAATACTAATACTGCTGTTTTTAAAGTGCTACTTGTCATATTTTAAATTTTTAAGTTATATGGTTTTAGATGCACTTCTTTTTTTTAACTTGTGTGTAGGTTTGTTAAAAAAATCACAAAAAAAAAGACCTTCATTATTTTGAAGGTCTATAGATAACAATACTTTAATATTAATCTCTACGCGGTGGAGGCGGTCTGTGTCCTTCCCCTTCTCCTAGCCGTGGTGGCCTGTTTCCTTGATCTCCTTGCCTCAAGGCATCCATAATTATCGCTTTAAATTTTTCCTTTTGTTTAGCATTAGATAATTCTTGAATCATTTTAAAATGATAAAAAACTTCCTTGTCCTTTACGCTTTCTTTTTCACCAATTAATGCGGAAATAGAATCAATAGTTGCTTCATCTACAGAGTCGTCAGATAATTTGCCGAAAAGTTCATCTTTTAGAATTTTAATCTCATCTGAAATGCGCTTCATTGTTTTATGGTGCTCTTTACTATTTTCCTTGAATTGAGCGATTTGCGATTCGCTAAATTCAAGTTCTTTCACTATAAAATCTTTATCTCTTTGTGGTTCATGCTGGGTTTTACTGTTGCTTTTTCCCATATAATTTAATAGAAAAAAACCATTCACCACAATTAAAAAAATAAGTAAAACGTATAGAATTGTATTTTTTTTCATGACTAATATAGTATTGAGTTTTCAGTGTCAGTTGATAGTCCATAGGATTCTGCAAAAGAACTTACACTTTCATTGTAGGTCATTTTTTGTAGATTATTAAAAGCTATAACATTTAAAACAACAACACATACCAAGGTGGCTAGTTGCACTTTTGGAGTAAACCAAGACCAAGTGGCTTCTTGTAAATCTTCAGACGCATTTCTAATTTGATGCATCACCTTTTCCTTAAAAAAAGGAGACACTTCCACCTCTTTAATGGACTCAATAGAATCCAACGTCTCTTTAACTTTTTTATTCATTTCAACATTAGTTTTCATAACTATATATTTAGATGCATAAGTTTAGAAAAACTTGTGCTAATGTTCATTTTTATAATAATTCTCTAAAATGTTCTGTAAATTCTTTTTGGCTCTAAACATTATTGATTCCACTGAAGACAAACTTTTTTGAGTTATTTCAGAAATTTCTTGATAGCTCTTACCATCAATTTTATGAAGCGTAAAAACTACAGATTGACTCTCTGGCAAACTACTAATAGCTTTAAATAAAGTAGCATTTAGCTCTTTATTCTCTAATAATATTCCAGGATGGTTCATTTCTGTAAAATAATCTGTTTTATCTATAGGTATGGCATTTCCTGTTATCGACTGAAGAAAAGCAAAACGCTTCTTAGTATTCTTTTTTCTAATAAATTCTAAACATTTATTGGTGGTAATTCTATAGATCCAAGTTGATAATTTTGAATCTCCCTTAAACTTATTAATAGAGTTAAAAACTTCTACAAACACTTCTTGAGCAATATCTTCTGCATCTTCTTTATTAGGAACAAAAGAAATACAAGTACTAAAAACCTTTTGCTGAAAGTCGTCTAATAGTCGACTATAAGCAGAGGTATCCTTGTCTTTTAAGGCCTGAATAAAATTCTTATCTTCCAAATATTATAATTTCGGTGGAAAATTAACAAAATTTATTAGTAATTAAGCGTAAATTTGCACGCTATAAAATTTTATAATGCGACTACACAGAAACTTATGCTTTGCGGTAATAGATGGTTTACATAAAATCTTCAATGAAGGAGAATATGCCGATAAGGTAATTCAACAATTACTAAAAAGAGATAAACGCTGGGGAAGTCGAGACAGAGGTTTTGTTGCAGAAACCGTTTATGAAATTGTACGCTACCAAAGACTTTATGCTGAAATTGCTAATGTAAAAGCACCTTATGACAGAGATAATCTATGGAGAATATTTGCTGTTTGGGCAACTTTAAAAGGTATTAAATTACCCGATTGGAAATACTTTACCGACACTCCGTCTCGAAAAATAAAAGGGCGTTTTGATGAATTGTCTAAAATTAGAAAATACAGAGAGTCTATTCCGGATTGGATTGATGAGTTAGGCTCAAAAGAATTAGGCGAAACCGAATGGACTAAGGAAATAGCAAAACAAAACGAACAAGCCGATGTCATCCTAAGAGTTAACACTCTAAAAACCAACAAAAAAGATTTACAGCTTAAGCTACAATCTGAAGACATCGAAACTGAAACTTTACCAAATCATCCCTATGCGTTAAAATTAAAAGAGCGCGCCAATGTCTTTATGACAGAGGCTTTTAAAGATGGTTGGTTCGAAGTACAGGATGCATCCTCTCAGTTGGTTGCAGACTTTTTAGATGTAAAACCAGGTATGAAAGTGGTGGATGTTTGTGCAGGCGCAGGAGGAAAAACATTGCATTTGGCTTCCTTAATGGAAAATAAAGGTCAGATTATAGCTATGGACATTTACGAAAGTAAATTGAAAAAACTCAAAATTAGAGCACGTCGTAATGGTGTGCATAATATTGAGATGAAAGTTATTGATTCTACGAAACCGATTAAAAAATTACATGGCAAAGCAGATCGTTTACTTATTGATGCTCCATGCTCAGGATTAGGTGTATTACGGAGAAATCCGGATGCCAAGTGGAAACTACAACCAGAGTTTGTTGAAAATATTAAACAAACACAACAAGAAGTTTTAGAACAATATTCTAAAATGGTAAAATCTGGCGGAAAAATGGTGTATGCTACCTGTTCAGTTTTACCGTCAGAAAACCAAAAACAAGTAGAAAAATTCTTAACTTCGGAAACTGGAAAAGAATTCTCCTTAATAAAAGATAAAAAAATACTAGCCCATAAATCTGGTTTTGATGGATTTTATATGGCACTATTAGAAAAAAAATAGCCACTCTACATTTTAATTACTTATGAAAAAACTTTACTTTTTTGTTGTCTCTACACTACTATGCGCTATAGCGAGCGCACAAGCTCCAGCTAATTATTATAGCTCTGCTGACGGTTTAACAGGTTATGCACTTAAGACCCAACTAAAAGAAATAATCAATAGCACAAATGACGGCTTATCGCCAGAATACACGCATAATAATCAAGGTGATAATTTAGATGGGCTTTATTCCATTAGCGATAGGGATATTTATTATGAGAATGATAATACCATTCTTGATATTTATTCTGAAAACCCAACAGGCACAGACCCATATACTTATGATTATGGTTCAGACGAATGTGGAAATTACAATAGTGAGTCCGATTGCTACAATAAGGAGCATATAATTCCACAATCAGCAGTAAACGACGGAAGCCCTATGATTCACGATGCACATCATGTTGTACCAACTGATGGACGTGTTAATGGTTTTAGAAGCAACTACCCTTTTGGTGTTGTGGATGATTCTCAATTGGTTTCTCAAAGTGGAATTTCTAACCCAACTATGAATGGTTCTAAATTGGGTGGAAATTTAAACAGCGGCTATTCTGCTGGCTACACAGGTACTGTTTTTGAACCAATAGATGAATTTAAAGGTGATGTGGCAAGAATGTATTTTTATTTCGTAACACGCTACGAAGACCAAGTGGACAATTGGAGTGCTTATGCAATGTTTGACGGTACTAATGACAAAGCCATTGCAGATCCTTTTCTAAATATCTTACTGACTTGGCACCAAAACGACCCAGTATCTCAAAAGGAAATTGATAGAAACAATGCCATTTTTAATTATCAAAATAATAGAAATCCATTTGTTGACAATCCACAATACGTCACAGATATATGGGTTTCAGATCCAGATATTGAAGCACCAACAGACCCAACAAATTTAGTAGCCTCTAACCCAACAGATAATTCAATAGATTTAGATTGGACAGCATCAACAGATAATGTTGCTGTTGCTTCTTATGATGTCTATATTGATGGTGTTTTTGCATATAATACTGGTAATACTAATACAAGCACAACTGTTACGGGTTTGCTTGCTGACACAAATTATTGTTTTACATTAAAAGCTAAAGACACTTCTGGAAATGAATCTGGTTTTAGCAACCAAGACTGTGAAACAACTACAGATAATGGTTCTAGTGGTGGTGATATAGACTTGTTTTTTTCAGAATACATTGAAGGCTCTAGCAATAATAAAGTTCTAGAAATAGCCAACTTTACAGGGGCAAGTGTAAGTTTATCAATATACACCTTAAAACTTAGCACAAATGGAAATGCTTCTTGGGGTTCACCATACACATTCCCATCTAGTTCTACTATTGCCAACGAAGATGTTTTTGTAGTTGCTAACGGTGCGGCTGCGGTTTGTACGAGTGAATATGATGACCTAAATAACGCTATAACTTCCTTTAATGGTAATGATGCCATAGGACTATTTAAGAACGATGTACTAATTGATATTATTGGAGATTTTAACAGTAGTGCTAATTATGCACAAAACACAACTTTAGTTAGAAAATCTACAATTGACAGACCGACAACAACATTTAATATCAATGAATGGGATAACTATGCATCAAATAATTGTGATGATTTGGGTTCACATACACAAACTTTGAGTATTGTTGATGCTACGATTAAAACCATTTCTTTTTACCCTAATCCTGTAAAATCTCATTTAAACATTAGTTTAAAATCAGATTTAGAGACTAAAATTGAAATCTACGATATCTTAGGTAAACTTGTTTTTAACAAAACAATAAGCGCATCGGCAACCTTAGATGTACAATCTCTAAAAGCTGGTATTTATATCGTAAAGATTTCTCAAGAAAATTCTAGTATTAGCAAACGATTGATTAAGAATTAACCGATAGCAAAATTATATTAAAGCAGCTTTTACAGCTGCTTTTTTTTGTTCAAAACCTGTTGAATAAGTCTTGTTTTTGTAATCCAATTTATAGCGTACATTAGCTTAAAATGAATTAACTTTGTGTTTTTATTTTTCACACCAAACACAACCTATAAATGATTCATTTCTTTGGAAACCAAAACAGCAAAGTATTTGCTGTTCAAGCCACAAAAGAATTATCAACCGAAACCATTTCTAAATTGACATGGTTATTTGGCAACCAGCCAAAAATAGAACAAGCATCACTAGATGCTTTTTTTGTTGGGCCAAGAGCAGCAATGATTACTCCTTGGAGTACAAATGCTGTTGAAATCACCCAAAACATGGGAATTTCTGATATCATTAGAATTGAAGAATTTACTTCGACAACCAAAGATTTCAAGGATTTTGATCCTATGATTTCTGAAAAATTTTCGAGTCTAAATCAAGATGTTTTTAAAATTGATATTCAACCTGAAGCCATTTTAAACATTGAAGATATTTCAGCATATAACCAACAAGAAGGGTTGTCGCTAAGTGATGAAGAAGTAGAATACCTAGAAGGTGTTTCAAAAAAAATAGGACGACCATTAACCGACTCTGAAGTTTTTGGGTTTTCTCAAGTTAATTCAGAACACTGTCGTCATAAAATATTCAATGGGACTTTTGTTATTGATGGTGAAGAAAAAGAAACGTCGTTATTCAAACTTATAAAAGAAACCTCGAAACAAAATCCCAATGATATTGTTTCAGCATATAAAGATAATGTCGCTTTTATAAAAGGTCCAGTTGTGGAACAGTTTGCACCAAAGCGTGCCGATGTTCCAGATTATTATGCAACCAAAGATTTTGAATCTGTAATTTCCCTTAAAGCCGAAACACACAATTTCCCAACTACTGTAGAGCCTTTTAATGGTGCTGCTACAGGCTCTGGAGGTGAAATTAGAGATAGACTTGCTGGTGGAAAAGGCTCTTTACCTCTTGCAGGAACTGCGGTTTATATGACTTCATATTCTAGACTGAACGATGAGCGTCCATGGGAGAAGGCATTTCCAGAGCGTAAGTGGCTTTACCAAACACCAATGGACATCTTAATTAAAGCGAGTAACGGAGCATCTGATTTTGGAAACAAATTTGGACAACCTTTAATTTGTGGCTCAATTTTAACCTTTGAGCATCAAGACCAAAACGGAAAAATTGGTTATGACAAAGTAATTATGCAAGCTGGTGGAATTGGTTATGGAAAAGCAGAACAAGCATTAAAAGATACACCAAAAGAAGGTGATAAAATTGTTATTCTTGGTGGTGACAATTACCGAATTGGAATGGGAGGCGCTGCAGTGTCTTCTGCTGATACAGGCGAATTTGCTTCTGGTATCGAATTAAATGCTGTGCAACGTTCTAACCCAGAAATGCAAAAACGTGCTGCAAATGCTGTTAGAGGTATGGTAGAAAGTGATGAAAATTTCATTGTTTCAATTCACGATCATGGTGCTGGTGGCCACCTCAACTGTTTATCAGAATTAGTTGAAGACACAGGTGGACACATAGATTTAGATAAATTACCAATTGGTGATCCTACTTTATCTGCTAAAGAAATTATTGGTAACGAATCTCAAGAACGAATGGGATTAGTTATTGCAGATAAACATTTAGACACCTTACACAAAATAGCGGATAGAGAACGCTCTCCAATTTACGATGTTGGAGAAGTCACAGGGAAACATCGATTTACTTTTGAATCTAAAACTAATGGTGCTAAACCAATGGATTTAGCTTTAGAAGATATGTTTGGTAGCTCACCAAAAACTATAATGACAGATACTACAGTAGAGAAAGCATACAGTGAAATTTCTTATAATACAGACAAATTTTACGATTATTTAGATCAAGTTCTTCAGCTTGAAGCTGTAGCCTGTAAAGACTGGCTAACTAACAAAGTAGACCGTTGTGTTGGTGGCAAAGTTGCTAAACAACAATGTGCTGGTCCTTTACAATTACCATTGAACAATGTTGGTGTAATGGCTCTCGATTATAAAGGGAAAGAAGGTATTGCAACGAGTATTGGTCACTCACCTATTTCGGGATTAATTAATCCTGAAGCTGGTAGTAGAAACTCAATTACAGAAGCGTTAACTAATATTATTTGGGCACCTTTAAAAGATGGACTAAAAAGCGTTTCACTTTCTGCAAATTGGATGTGGCCTTGTAAAAATGAAGGTGAAGATGCTCGTTTGTATGAAGCTGTAAAAGCCGTTTCAGAATTTGCAATAGACTTAGGCATCAATGTTCCAACAGGAAAGGATTCCCTTTCTATGAAACAAAAATATCCTGATGGAGATGTTATTTCTCCTGGTACAGTTATTATTTCAGCAGCAGCTAATTGTAACGATATAACTAAAGTTGTTGAACCTGTTTTTCAAAAACGAAAAGGCTCAATTTATTATATCAACATTTCTCAAGACTCTTACGAACTCGGTGGCAGTTCTTTTGCACAGATTAATAATAAAATTGGTAACACTACACCAAACATTAAAAGTGCAGACTACGTTAAAACGGTTTTTAACACCATTCAAAATTTAATAAAAGACAATCAAATTGTTGCTGGACACGACGTGGCTTCTGGTGGTTTAATTACAACCTTATTAGAACTGTGTTTTGCTGACAATAATATAGGTGCTGAATTAGATATAACAAGTCTTAATGAAAAAGATGCTTTCAAAGTTCTTTTTGCTGAAAATGCAGGAATTGTGTTTCAAGCAGAAAATGATAATGAGATTGAAAATATATTATCTAATGCAGCAATAGAATTCCATAAGCTAGGTGAAGTAACTGAAAGTGACACGCTAAGCGTGATTAATTATAATCAAGTCTTTACCATGACGGTTTCGAGATTACGAGATATGTGGTTTAAAACCTCTTTCCTACTCGACCAAAAACAAACAGCAAATGGTTTAGCACAAGATCGCTTTGATAATTATAAAAACCAGCCATTGCAATATAAATTTCCATCACATTTTACAGGTAAACTTGATGAGATTGCCACGTCACCAGTTCCTCGCAATGACAGTAAACGACCAAAGGCAGCAATTCTTAGAGAAAAAGGAAGCAACTCAGAACGAGAAATGGCAAATGCGATGTACTTAGCAGGTTTTGATGTTAAGGATGTCCACATGACCGACTTAATTTCGGGTAGAGAAACTTTAGAAGATATTCAATTTCTAGGAGCCGTTGGTGGTTTTAGTAATTCAGATGTTTTAGGCTCTGCCAAAGGTTGGGCTGGTGCTATAAAATATAATGAGCAAGCCAATAAAGTCATTAAAAACTTTTTTGAAAGAGAAGACACATTATCAGTTGGTATTTGTAACGGTTGCCAACTATGGATGGAATTAGATCTCATCAATCCAGAGCATGAAGTTCATGGCAAAATGGTTCATAACGACTCTAAAAAACACGAAAGCTCATTTACTTCTGTAAAAATTCAACAAAACAATTCTGTAATGCTTTCTAGTTTAGAAGGCTCTACTTTAGGTGTTTGGATTTCTCATGGAGAAGGAAAATTCAACCTACCTTATAATGAAGACAAATACAATATTGTAGCTAAATATGGTTATGAAGCTTATCCGCATAATCCAAATGGTTCAGATTTTAATACAGCTATGATGTGCGACTCAACTGGTCGTCATTTAGTGACGATGCCACATATTGAGCGTTCAACTTTTCAGTGGAATTGGGCTCACTATCCAGAAGGTAGAAAGGACGATGTTTCACCTTGGTTAGAAGCTTTTGTTAATGCAAGAAAATGGTTATTAAACACTCATTAAACTTTTTGGTTTTATTATTTAAGAAATGTTTTGAAGTCTGATTGAATTAAAAACATTAGTCACTTAATAGAGTAAAAAGTTTTTATGATTAAAAAATTATCTAATTTTTTTTTTGATTAAAATTCAAACATTTGTCAAAACTTATAACAATCTTACGCACTAATTATTATATTATAAATAATATTATATTTTTATAACATAAAATTTGAGTTCTTAGTATTTTTTGTCGTAATTTACTTACACAACAAATATTAACTATGACACTTGAATATTATGATGTTGACGATGTAGGTTCTTTAGTTGAAGAATTTTTCCATCTGTCTTTTTATGAAGACGACATTCCTTTTGAATCTACTATTCTACCAATATGCTCTACTACAATAATATTTATTTATAATAACTCTCATCGTTTTACATACAAAAAGAAAAAAACTGAACTCAACGGATTAATTGTTTCAGGCCAATTTTACGACTCTTACCAATTTTCAGTTAACAATAAAGGATACTCTTTAGGAATATCATTACATCCTACTTCACTTTATAAGTTAACAAAATTAAATGTGTCAAAAATTAAAAACAAGCACATACCATTAATTGAATTTTCTAATGAATTACACCATTTGTTATATCCCATATTTCAGGCACACCATAACGATATACCAAAATTAGTTCAATGTTTAAAAAAAGTTATTTTAAAATTACCTACTGACAATGATAACGTGGTTAGCCAGATAGACCAAGTCATAGATCTCATCCATACTAAGGAAGGCATGCTTAACACTTATGAATTATTAGATAAAGTAAGTTTTAGCCAAAAGACTTTAGAAACACATTTCAAAAAAATTGTTGGTTTAACTCCTGGTAAATATATCCGTCTTTATCGTTTTGTGAATTTAATGCGCAAATATGAGGGTAAGGAAATAAAACTAAAGGATTTAATATATATGTATAACTATTATGATCATTCTCACTTCTCTAAAGACTTTAAGCATTTTATGAAACAATCCCCAAAACATTACTTCAAATCAGAGCATCCATTTCTAAATAAATATTTAAACAGGTAGCTTTTCGATAATTTACAACAAATGACAGCTAAATGTCAGTAGTTTTGTGATGATACTTTTTTTGCTAATAAATGATTAATTACTTAGGGTTATTATAACAGATTTTGTTAGTAGTTAGGGTTAAAAGTATCAATATATAAAAGGGCTCTATATTTAGAGCTCTTTTTTATTTTTCAATTGAAGGCAGTACAAGTAATTCTCAAAAAATGATTTTTCTTAGCTTATTAATATTAGTACTATAAAATAATAGCCTTAAATTTCATATTTTCGTAAAATCCCTTAACAAGTATTACTAGATATGACAGAAATAACACGTCTTTTTGACTTTCCATATTACCAACTCGAAAATAAACCAAATAAGTCTGCTTTGGTTACAAAGTATAACGGAAAATGGGAGCCTATGTCTACACATGAGTATTTAGAGAAATCTAATATGGTTAGTAGAGCATTATTAAACTTAGGTGTCCAAAAGAACGATAAAATAGCTGTTATTTCCTCAACCAATAGAACGGAATGGAATATCATGGACATTGGTATTTTACAAGTTGGTGCTCAAAACATTCCTATATATCCAACTATTTGTGCTGAAGATTATGAATATGTATTAAATCATAGTGGCTCTATATACTGTTTTGTTTCGGACGAAGAAGTACTTGAAAAGGTAAGAAAAGTACAAGCAAATACAGGCATCAAAGAAGTGTATTCCTTCAATCATATTGAAGGTTGTAAACACTATTCCGAATTATTTGAATTAGGAAAAGACCCAAGCAATCAACCTGAAGTTGAAGAAAGAAAAAACGCAGTAAAACCTGAAGATTTAGCTACAATAATTTACACTTCTGGTACAACAGGAAAACCAAAAGGCGTTATGCTATCGCATTGGAATATTACCAGTAACGTTTTAGATAGCTCGCCTCGTGTTCCTCTTCCACCAAGTGGTGAGACTAGAATCTTAAGCTTTTTACCTATTTGCCATATTTTTGAACGTGTATTAATTTATATTTATCAATATGCAGGCACATCGATTTATTATGCTGAAGCTATTGACAAAATTGGTGATAACGCTAAAGAAATTAAACCAAATTTAATGAGTGTTGTGCCTCGATTACTCGAAAAAGTATTTGATAAAATAATGCTCAAAGGCGAAGAGTTAACTGGCATAAAAAAAGCATTATTCTTTTGGGCTGTAAAACTTGGCGAACAATGGGAACCTTATGGAGCTAATGGTACGTGGTATGAGTTTAAACTAAAAATTGCAAACAAACTAATTTTTAGTAAGTGGAGAGAAGCATTAGGTGGAGAACTAACAACTATGGTCTCAGGAAGTGCTGCATTACAACCTAGGTTGGCAAGAATTTTTGGTGCCGCAAAGATGAGAGTCATGGAAGGTTATGGCTTAACAGAAACCTCTCCTGTTGTTTCAGTTGGCATGTATGCAAATGCACATTATAAGGTAGGTACCGTTGGCAAACCAATTGCGAATGTCGAGGTAAAAATTGCTGATGACGGAGAGGTGTTAATTAAAGGTCCTAATGTAATGTTGGGATATTATAAAGATGCCGAAAAAACTAATGAAGTAATGACTGGTGATTACTTCCATACAGGAGATAAAGGAATAATTGATGAAGATGGTTTCCTTAAAATTACAGGTCGTAAAAAGGAAATGTTTAAAACCTCTGGTGGTAAATATATAATTCCACCACTTTTAGAGAACGATATGAAACAATCCCTTTTTATAGAACAAATAATGGTTATAGGTGAAGGCGAAAAAATGCCAGCAGCCTTAATTCAACCAAATTTTGAATTTGTTAGAGATTGGATAAAACTAAAAGGTCATGATATTGGTACTTCTGAAGCCGAAATTGCAAAATCCGATATAGTAATTCAACGTTTTCAAAAAGAAATTGATAAATACAATGCACATTTTGGTAAATGGGAACAAATAAAACGTTTTGAACTCACACCAGATATATGGTCCATTGATGGTGGACAACTCACGCCTACTTTAAAAATGAAACGTAGCGTTATAAAAGAAATTTATCAAGATCTATACGACAAAATATATAGATAAAAACAATTACCACAATACTTCTACAAGAAGAAAAATCTCTTAAAGATTAAACTAACATTCTAAAAAAAGCGTCTCTAACTGAGGCGTTTTTTTTGAAACAATCCTAGTTAAAATTTTATAAATTTATTATGCGTGCATAGTATTTTTTATTATCTTTGGAATCGCAAGATTTTAAAATGAAAGATAAAACTATAGATTATGTATTGCGAACCACTTGGTTAGCTGTCAATAAAATGTATAACGAGGAAGCTGCAAAGTTCGATTCTACAATGGCAACAGGTTTTGCATTACTAAGTATTGACCCTGAGAAAGGAACTCCTTCTACCTCTCTTGGTCCAAAAATGGGCATGGAAGCCACAAGCCTATCACGAACATTAAAAATGATGGAAAAGAAAGGCTTAATTATCCGAAAGCCAAATCCAGAAGATGGTCGTGGTGTCCTAATTTTTTTAACCGATTTTGGAAAGGAAAAAAGAGCATATTCAAAAGAAAAAGTAATAACATTCAACGAAACCATTAAAGACAATGTTTCTGATGAAGAATTAACTAACTTTTATAAAGTAGCAGAAATCATTAATAATATGATTTCCAACAAACAGATATACAATCAAAAAGAAAATATTTCTAAATAAAATGAGCAAACGTAGAATAAAAAAAATAGCCATTATTGGTTCTGGTATCATGGGAAGCGGTATCGCTTGTCATTTTGCCAATATTGGTGTTGATGTTTTGTTATTAGACATCGTACCTAGAGAACTTAATGATAAAGAGAAAGCTAAAGGTTTAACTTTAGAAGATAAAGTGGTTAGAAACCGCTTGGTCAATGAAGCATTAGCAGCTTCAATTAAATCGAAGCCTGCTCCACTCTATCATCCTTCTTTTGCAAACCGTATCACTACAGGAAATCTTGAAGATGATATTTCTAAAGTAAAAGATGTGGATTGGATTATGGAAGTTGTTGTTGAACGTTTAGATATTAAACAACAGGTTTTTGAAAAACTAGAACAACATCGTACGCCAGGAACTTTAATTACATCCAACACCTCTGGAATTCCTATTAAATTTATGAGCGAAGGCCGAAGTGAAGATTTTCAGAAACATTTCTGTGGAACACACTTCTTCAATCCTGCACGTTACTTAAAATTATTTGAAATCATTCCAGGTCCTAAAACCGATGCGTCTGTTTTAGAATTCTTAAATGAATACGGTGAAAAATTCCTCGGAAAAACTTCTGTAGTCGCTAAAGATACTCCTGCGTTTATTGGAAATCGAATCGGGATTTTTAGCATCATGAGTTTGTTCCATACGGTTAAAGATTTAGACTTAACCATCGAAGAAGTCGATAAGTTATCTGGTCCTGTTATTGGTCGCCCAAAATCGGCAACCTTCCGTACAGTTGATGTGGTTGGTTTAGATACGTTGGTACATGTCGCTAACGGTATCAAAGAAAACTGTCCGAAGGATGAACGTAATGAATTATTTGTCTTACCAGACTTCATTAATACCATGATGGAGAACAAGTGGCTGGGAAGTAAAACCGGTCAAGGATTCTACAAAAAATCGGTTTCAGCTGAAGGTAAGAAGGAAATATTATCACTAGACTTAAATACACTAGAATACCGATCGGCTCAAAAAGCAAAGTTTGCAACCTTAGAATTGACCAAAACGGTAGACAAAGTGGTTGACCGTTTTAAAATATTAGTCAAAGGAAAAGATAAAGCTGGAGAATTCTACAGAAAAAGCTTCGCAGCATTATTTGCCTATGTTTCTAACCGCATTCCTGAAATCACTGACGATTTATACAAAATTGACGACGCCATGAAAGCAGGTTTCGGATGGGAACACGGACCTTTCCAGATTTGGGATGCAATTGGTGTTGAAAAAGGAATCGAAATGATGAAAGCCGAAGGTTTAGAACCTAACGCTTGGGTTAACGAGATGTTAGCTTCTGGTAGCACCTCATTCTACACAGTAAAAGATGGCGCAACTTATGCTTATGATATTCCGAAGAAATCTCAAGAGAAAATCCCTGGACAAGACAGTTTCATTATTCTGGACAATATCAGAAAATCAAATGAAGTCTTTAAAAATTCAGGTGTTGTTGTTGAAGATTTGGGTGACGGCATTTTAAATGTAGAATTCCAATCTAAAATGAATACCATTGGTGGTGATGTTCTTGCTGGTTTAAATAAAGCTATTGATTTAGCTGAAAAAGACTTTGCTGGTTTAGTTGTTGGTAACCAAGCGGCAAACTTCTCTGTTGGGGCAAATATCGGAATGATTTTCATGATGGCTGCCGAACAGGAATATGACGAGCTTAATATGGCAATCAAATACTTCCAGGACACAATGATGCGTATGCGTTATTCTGCTATCCCAACAGTTTCTGCGCCTCACGGCATGGCACTTGGCGGTGGATGTGAATTATCAATGCATGCTGATAAAGTG
The DNA here is from genome assembly GCF_042434315.1 of Winogradskyella pulchriflava. Classification (NCBI taxonomy): domain Bacteria; kingdom Pseudomonadati; phylum Bacteroidota; class Flavobacteriia; order Flavobacteriales; family Flavobacteriaceae; genus Winogradskyella; species Winogradskyella pulchriflava. The sequence goes on from NZ_JBHLTQ010000005.1 coordinate 319,485, forward strand.
GTTGCTGCAGCAGAAACCTATATCGGATTAGTAGAATTTGGTGTTGGTGTGATTCCTGGTGGAGGTGGTTCTAAAGAAATGGCCTTACGTGCACAGGATACTTTCAGAAAAGGTGATGTAGAACTAAATGTACTGCAGGAATATTTCTTAACCATTGGTATGGCTAAAGTGGCAACTTCGGCTTATGAAGCATTCGATTTAGGGATTCTTCAAAAAGGAAAAGATATAGTGGTGGTCAATAAAGACCGTCAAATTGCTACGGCTAAAGCACATGCCAAATTAATGGCAGATGCTGGCTATACACAACCTGTTAAACGAACTGATGTTAAAGTATTAGGTAAACAAGCCTTAGGAATGTTTCTAGTAGGAACCGATGCCATGGAAGCAAGCCACTACATCAGTGAACACGATCATAAAATTGCTAACAAACTAGCCTACGTTATGGCTGGTGGTGATTTATCTGAACCAACATTAGTAAGTGAACAATACTTATTAGATCTAGAACGTGAAGCATTCTTGTCGCTTTGTACAGAGCGTAAAACCTTAGAACGCATTCAGCATATGTTAAAAACAGGAAAACCACTTCGCAACTAGTTGCGAAAAGTAAAAAGGAATTAGTCATTAGGAGCAAGTGGCTCACTAACTACTGATTACTAACAACTAAATACTAAAAAAATGAAACAAGCATATATAGTAAAAGCATACAGAACAGCAGTTGGTAAAGCACCAAAAGGTGTGTTCCGTTTTAAAAGAGCCGATGAATTAGGTGCTGAAACCATTCAGCATATGATGAAGGAATTACCACAACTTGACGTAAAACGTATTGACGATGTCATTGTTGGAAATGCTATGCCTGAAGGTTCTCAAGGCTTAAACATGGCACGATTTATTTCGCTTATCGGATTAAATAGTGTGGATGTTCCTGGTGTAACCGTCAACCGTTTCTGTTCTTCCGGAATTGAGACTATCGGAATTGCAACAGCAAAAATTCAGGCTGGAATGGCCGATTGTATTATCGCTGGTGGTTCAGAAAGTATGAGTTCGGTTCCAATGACAGGATTTAAACCTGAACTTAATTATGACACGGTTAAAGCTGGGCACGAAGAATATTATTGGGGCATGGGAAATACAGCAGAAGCGGTTGCCAATCAGTTTAATGTCTCTCGTGAAGATCAAGATGAGTTTGCATACAACTCACATATGAAAGCCCTAAAAGCACAAGCTGAAAATCGCTTTCAAGATCAAATCGTTCCTATTACTGTAGATCAAACTTATATAGATGAAAATGGAAAAAAAGCCACAAAATCTTATACAGTAACCAAAGATGAAGGTCCGCGTGCAGGTACTAGCAAAGAGGCTTTAGCAAAACTTAGAGCGGTTTTTGCTGCTGGTGGAAGTGTCACAGCAGGTAACTCGTCTCAAATGAGTGATGGTGCCGCGTTTGTTATGGTCATGAGTGAAGACATGGTAAAAGAATTAAACATTGAACCTATTGCACGCTTAGTGAGCTATGCTGCTGCTGGTGTTGAACCTCGCATCATGGGAATCGGACCTGTAAAAGCGATTCCTAAAGCATTAAAACAAGCGGGATTACAACAATCTGATTTAAGTTTAATAGAACTTAATGAGGCATTTGCATCACAATCCTTAGCAGTCATTAGAGAATTAGACTTAAATCCTGATATCATCAACGTTAATGGTGGTGCCATTGCTTTAGGACATCCATTAGGTTGTACTGGAGCAAAATTATCGGTACAGTTATTTGATGAAATGCGTAAACGTGATTTGAAAGGTAAATATGGTGCAGTAACCATGTGTGTTGGTACAGGCCAAGGTGCATGTGGAATTTTTGAATTTTTGAATTAATAAAAGAACTTAATACAATACTATAAAATGGCAGAGTTAGAAAAAGACATCCTACGTGGAGGTCAGTTTTTAGTAAAAGAAACAAAATGTGAAGACGTTTTTACTCCTGAAGATTTTTCAGAAGAACAAAAAATGATGAAGGAATCCGTTATGGAATTCAATGAACGAGAAATCATTGCTCATAAACCAAGATTTGAAGCCAAAGATTATGCACTAACTGAAGAAGTTATGCGAAAAGCTGGTGAAATGGGATTTTTAGGTGTGGCTGTTCCAGAAGCTTACGATGGTCTGGGAATGGGATTTGTTTCCACATGTTTAACATGCGATTATATATCGTCTGGAACTGGTTCTTTTAGCACAGCCTTTGGGGCACATACAGGTATTGGTACAATGCCAATAACGCTTTATGGCACCGAAGAACAAAAACAAAAATACGTGCCAAAATTAGCAACTGGAGAATGGTTTGGAGCTTACTGCTTAACAGAACCAGGTGCAGGATCTGATGCTAACTCTGGTAAAACTACTGCCGAACTTTCCTCTGATGGAAAATCATACAAAATCAACGGTCAAAAAATGTGGATATCAAATGCAGGATTCTGTAGTTTGATGATTGTTTTTGCACGTATTGAAGATGATAAAAACATTACTGGTTTCATAGTTGAATATGATCCTGAAAATCCTAACGGAATTACACTTGGTGAAGAAGAACATAAATTAGGTATTCGTGCATCTTCTACAAGACAAGTATTCTTTAATGATACAGTAGTTCCTGTAGAAAACATGTTAGCTGGTCGTGGTGAAGGTTTTAAAATTGCTATGAATGCGCTAAACGTTGGCCGTATTAAATTAGCTGCTGCTTGTTTAGATTCACAAAGAAGAATTTTAACAACTGCTGTTCAATACGCTAATGAGCGTAAGCAATTTAAAACTCCTATAGCAGATTTTGGTGCTATTAAAACAAAATTAGCCGAAATGGCCGCTAGTGCCTACGCTGGAGAATCTGCAACATACAGAGCTGCTAAAAATATTGAAGATCGTATCGCTATACGTGAAGCTGCTGGTAATTCACATCAGGAAGCAGAACTTAAAGGTGTTGAAGAATATGCCATTGAGTGTTCTATCTTAAAAGTTGCCGTGTCAGAAGATGTACAAAATTGTGCAGATGAAGGTATTCAGATTTTTGGAGGAATGGGATTCTCGGAAGAAACACCAATGGAAGCAGCTTGGAGAGATGCTCGTATTGCTCGTATCTATGAAGGTACTAACGAAATTAACAGAATGTTATCTGTTGGGATGTTAGTTAAAAAAGCAATGAAAGGTCATGTTGATTTATTAGGCCCTGCTCAAGCAGTGCAAGAAGAATTAATGGGTATTCCTTCTTTTGAAACACCAGATTATTCTGAATTGTTTTCAGAAGAAAAAGAAATGATTAAGAAACTTAAAAAGACGTTTTTAATGGTTGCTGGTGGAGCTGTTCAAAAATTTGGACCTCAATTAGAAGAACACCAACAACTATTAATTGCTGCTGCAGATATATTGATTGAAATCTATATGGCAGAATCAGCAATTTTAAGAACAGAGAAAAATGCGAAGCGTTTTGGTGCAGAGTCTCAATCGGCACAAATTGCTATGGCAAAACTATATTTATACCATGCTGTTGATATTGTTGAAGAGAAAGGAAAAGAAAGTATTATTTCTTTTGCTGAAGGCGATGAGCAACGTATGTTATTAATGGGACTGAAACGCTTTACAAAATATGTAAACTATCCAGATATTGTAGACTTACGTATTGAGATAGCTGAAAAAGTAAAAGCAGAGAACAAGTACTGCTTTTAGGTTAGGTTTAAGTTGGAAATGAGAAAAGCCAATTCAATTGAATTGGCTTTTTTATTCTTATAAAATGTAAAATATTTAATACTAATTTAACGAAGTAAAGCTAATTATTACCTAATACAATATGGTCTTTTTAGATACAGTGCCATCATCCGTTTCAATTAATACAATATAAGTGCCTTTAATAGGTTGATTATTAAATTGAATTTCTTGTCTAGCTGAAGTTTCGTTTAATGCATAATTATAAACTAGTTGACCAGCTATATTATAGATTGATAATTCTTTTAATGTTAAATCAGATAGATTATTTAGTACCAATATATTTAAAGGGCTTTTATAGTATATCTTAATATCTGACTCATCATTTTCATTTGTTGGCAAAACAGAAGAAGATTCAACAGGTACATTAAAAACCAATGCAAAACGTTCAAGATATTCACCTGCATCTGCATGAAACTCATAGGCACTATCTCTTAGATTATGATAAACACCTAGATCTTTATCTAATAAGTAAAGATTAAACTCATCAGAGATATTCTCTAAAGCATCTATACCAATTGTATTTAAACCACTGTCATTAATATGAAATCCTAATGGAAAATTTGAAGTCTCATCAACAATATTCGTTCCTTGAATTGTAAATAACTGTCCTTCAATTAACCAATACATGTCATCATATTCCGTTTCATAGTACTCTCCATCATATCCCCAATCAATACCTGAAGTAGCGTTTGCATCTTCTGTTAAAAGTAACTGTCTGTGCATTGTACTAGGAGCTGTAAAACCTAATCTAATCTTACGTCTGTTATCATTTGGTATACTAAATGAGGAGTTCTCTTGAGAAATGGAAACATTTTCATTTACAACCGTAGTATTGGCAAATGATTTTCCTATAAAAACTAATGAAACTAATACAGTAGTAATTGTAAGCTTTAAGTTAGAGACTTTCATAAGTAGTTACTTTTAATTATTGAGGGCTAAACAAACCTATTACTTATTTCTTGTTTTAAAACATTGCTTCTTTAAGACGTATAATAATTCGTTGTAGTACTTTAAGCTACATATATTTCCGATGAAAAACATATTTTTATTGACTAAGGATTTTGATTAAGATGCAATTAGCATACTTAAATGAAGAAAATTATAAAAAAGTGCCCCAAAACATATTGTTTTGGGGCACTTTACTTACTAACTAAAATATATAAAAATTAAAAATTTACTTTACTATTATCTTTTTTGTAACCTCTACATTCTCGTCGGTTTTAAGCTTAACGATATACACACCTGTACTTAGATTGTTTATTTCATACTCTCCATAATTGCCTTCCCATAACTGATTATTGGTATATACAGATTGACCTTCAATGCTATATATCTCTAGAGATTTAAGGTTTAAATTATTAGGATTTAAAACAATTACTTTTTCTCTTACTATTGAATAATACAAATTAAGTTCACTTAAATCATTGTCGTTTGTACTCAATGATTCTGGTGTTGTAAATACAATTTCAAAACGATCTAAATGATCTCCTGCTGGTAAAAACACATTATAATGTCCATTTCTTAAGTTATGATAGATATTCAAATCCATGTCATGTAACAATACCTGTAACTCATCTGGCACATTTTCTAAACTGTCTATGGTAATAGAATTATTACCTTCTATATTAGTATGTATACCCAAAGGCAACACCGAAGTTTGTTCGTCTATTTCATTAATACCTTGAATAATATATTTTTCATTATCAATCATCCAATACATGTCATCCATTTGATCTTCGTATAATATACCATCAAATCCCCAATCATAATCCATAGTTGCTGCTTCATCTACAGTTACTAACAATTGTCTATGTATAGAATTTACAGAGTCGAATCCTAAACGGATTTTCATTCTATTATCTCCATTTTCATTGTTTTCTTCTGTGTTAACTTTAGCTCTGGAAGTTGAATTATTTGCGCCACGCAAAAACACAGAAGAACCACTATCCTCTTTTACAAACACACGTTGACCATTATTAAATTCTATTTTTCCGCTTGCTTCACCAATAACAAAAAAGCCTTGTCCTACTGGAATGTAACGTCCTGGTGTTTTAGTTCCGACAAGAGAAGATTGATCTACATCTTCATCTGCAATTGCTTTAGAAGCTGCTGGCACACCACCAGACAAATTATAAGTACTATAACCGCCTTGATATTCTGCTAACAAATGAGATCCTCCGCCCCAATGCTCCCAAAAGTATAAAGTTCCTGTAGTATTACCATTACCTGTAATTAAAGGTCCATTGTCTAATATAAATTGCCTTGCATCTATAGCTGAAGGATATGGATTACCTACCAAATAGTCGTTACCTGCATCTAATTGTAATTCTATTGTACCATTGTTAGGTTTTCCAACAAATACATAATTTTGTTCTTGAGAAACACTGCCGTTGGTATTAGATACTCCTTTCATAGTATAACCTTCACCAGCCAACATGGTTCCTGTATTGCCAATCTGTTGCCATAAGGAATAGTTATCATCTTCTAAATTACTAAACTTCCATATCCAGTATTTTGCAATAGAAATATTAGATCCAGATACTGAACCATCATAACCATTTATAAAATTTATTGCTGTAGGAGCACTTGGATTTGTACCATTCCTCAATACATCTGGAATTTTATAACTTGTATTATTAGATGTGGTACTTGTAACACCTACAGGAGATGACCAATAATTATAAGTATAAAGGTCTTTAGTACCTTGCTGGTCTTTTTCTAAAGAACCAGAACTGGCAGTATCTAAATCACTATCTTCTGTCTGAATGAACTGTGACTCATCTACTAGATCAATTTTTCCATCTAATTTAACATACCATGAATTAAATAATCCTGAATCTCCTTCAATAGTCAATTGTTTTCCGTTTTCTACAATTAATCCAATAGTAGAATGATCTATATCAGTTGTGATATCGTCGGCTATTTTTATGATAGCGCAAGCATTATGCTTATTAGGTATATCCCATACACTACCGTATAGCCAATTATCTGGGTTATCCCAATCACCATTACCTCCAGATCTTGTAACATAAGGTAATGGTGCTGTGCGATCTTGGTACGTGCGCATATTATGTAAGTTACCATCTACATTACTAATAGATTCATCTGGTGTTTTACCTGTATTAAGAACATCCATTTTGTAATAGAGTTTTAAATCACTCCACGATAAACCATCAATATCTTTAGGAATAACTGCACCTCTAACTTGCCCTGAGTTGTTTTCAATTTCTTGATATACCTGTTTCTGTAATTGGTCGTCAGTTAAAGCTTTTGTATAGACTCTGGTTTCGTAAATAGAACCTTCAAAATAATTGTTATCGTTTTCTGAGTTTCTTCCAATCTCAAAATCATGGTTAGAATTCCATGACGAACTATTATTAATAACACTACCTAATAAAAGGTTGTATTCCCATTCCAATTCACCATTCAAAAACAACTTTATAGTGCCTTTACTTGCATCATAGAGTGCTGCTACATGATACCATAATTCTGTTTCTAAAACCGGAGCATCATAATTTGGTGTAGTTATGTTATTTAAGGTAATTCCATTAGTTCTTACATAAGTCTTTAACCTTCTAGAAGAATCCAAAAAGATTCTAAAATTACGTTGACCCATTACCTCTCCTCCATCAAAACCATTATCTAATTTAATCCAAGACATCATAGTAACCTCAGAATTGTTGCCTAAAAAGGCAGATCTATTGATATAATCATCCACACCATCAAAATCTAAAGTTAAGTTCCTTACATCACTAAAGGCAATTTCAAATCTATCGTTTATACTGGATGAACTACCAACTGCATCCATAGATATTTCAAATGTTATAGTACTAAAAACTCCATTTAGACGTGCGCTACCTGAAGCGGTTCCTGCCAAAGGCGGTCCACACTCTGACGGTAAACTTGTATAGCTTTGACCAGCTTTTCTACCAACTGTTGTAGAAGTACACTCAAAATGAACGTCATTTCCAGATAGTCTGGTATAAGTAATTCCTGGAGTAAGTATTTTAACAAGTGACGATGAAGTTTTATTACTTACTTGGCCACCACCTAATCTATCAAAGTGCAAAACTGGGTTCTCCACAGCTGTACTAAAATTAAAAGTGATTTGAGCCGTATTAGGAAACGTATGCCTAATACTTAAAGATGGGTTGCCTACAATTGATCCATCACTATAAGCCGAGTTATTACAGCCCATAGTATCATGTGTTTGAAAATCATTTAATGTGTAGGATGTACCTGATCCATAACTTGTAGCAGAAGCAGTTATACCAATACCTCCTGCTGTAGTACTCCATGTTGTACTCGCTCCACTACCTGAAGCCGTCCATACGCCAGAATTTTGAGACAAACATAAGTTAACAAAGGTAAAACTGGTAATACACATTACCATCTTTACAATAGAAGTAAAATTTTTCATAACTCGGTTAAGTTTTAATGTTGCAAACAGATTTGAGGGGCAACTGTCTGATGATGAGGGGACTCAAAGATTTCAACATTTAAAGTTATAAAGACAATTATCTCTACCAATGACTCAATAATTCGTTAAAATGAAATGGTTTTGCAATTCTTACCGACAAAGCGTAACACCAAGTTAGTTAGACAGTTACAACAACTTCAACTATTATCACATCTAATTATTATATTATTTTTTGTTTTAGTAATTAAGAGAATCCTAATATGTTTAACGCAGATAATTATTATATTTAAAAAATCAATCTTGCTACCTGATGAAATATTTATTATTAATCCTATGCTCCTTATTTATTTCCATAGTTTTCTCTCAATCAGAAACCGAAATTTTTCTTTTTGATATAGAACAAAACAATTCAAAAATTCAAGTTAAAAATGCTAATAACATTTCTAATAATAAAGGTTATGATAATCAACCATCATTTTTAAATGAAGACAACATATTATTTGCATCTACTAGAAATGGGCAAACAGATATAGCACAATACAATATTAATTACAAATCAAAAATATTTATAAACTCTACTCAGGGAGGAGAATATACACCTTTAAAGATTCCGAATAAAAATGCTGTATCAGCTGTAAGACTAGACGAAGATGGAAAACAGCGTTTGTATTCATATAACTTAAGTAATGGAGAATCTACTGAACTTATTAAAGATTTAGTAGTTGCTTATTACACGTGGTATAATGAAGACACTGTGGTATCGGCTGTAATAGAAGATGAAAACCTTAATTTGTACGTAACTAATGTTTTGGATGGTAAAAGTGAAAGATATGCTACTAATGTTGGACGCTCGTTTCATAAAATACCTAATTCTAACCTAGTAAGTTTCATATATAAAGAAAGTGATAAACAATGGCAAATAAGATCTCTTAATCCATTGACAGGAAGAACAAGACTCATTGCCAATACCATAGAAGGTATAGAAGATATTTGTTGGTTAAGCAATAACACCATCCTTTCAGGTAAAGGAGGTATTTTGTACAAACTAACTTTAAGACACGATAATAATTGGAAAAAAGTAGCAGACTTAACTGCTGATGGCATTACAAATATTACACGTATGGCTTTGAACAGTAATGCAACAAAACTTTTAATTGCAGGAGAGGTTGAGCCAACCACCTCAAATCAAGACTCAGAATCCAATACATCAAATACCTCAGAAACCAGCCAGACAAATACCCTACAACTCACCGAGCAACAAGCAGGAAGTATTGTACAAAAACATATTGAGCCTTTTAATAATAAAAAATTAGACGAATTTGTTGATGCCTTTGCAAATGACATTATTGTAAGTAAGTTTCCAAACGAACATATGTATTCTGGTATTAACACACTTAAAGAAAATTATAAAAATTTCTTTAAAAATTATGATAAAGCAAATGTAAAAGTCCTTAATAGAATGGTTTTAAACGACATCGTTATTGATGAAGAATTGGTGACTATTAATAATATAACTGTTAGGCAAGCCACAATATACAAGGTTGATAATGATAAGATAAAATCTATGACGTTCATTAGAAACAAAAGCACCACTTCAAATCCTGAAATTATTGTCAATGAACAATTAGAAAAATACAACGAAAGAGATATCAAAAATTTTATAAAAACCTACAGTGAAGATATAAAGCTATACAAACTACCAAACACAGTTACCCTAGAAGGGCAATCAGCACTCAAAACAGAATATGGGATATTTTTTCAGCAAACACCAGACCTAAACGCAGAAATTGTAAACAGAATAGTCCTCGGCAACAAAGTTATTGATAAGGAAAAAGTTGTCATTAACGGAAAAACATTCTATGCCATAGCAATCTACGAAGTAAATGACGGTTTAATTTCTAAAGTAACTTTTGTACAATAGTGTAACAATTTCATTTTTTCATACACCAATAATAAGCACACCAACAACTATCCATGATGTCCTACATTGTAAAACCAATCATTATGGAGCTACTTTGGTATATAAACCAATACCAAAAACATTTTTGATAAAACAAAATCATAATGAAAAACAGATAACAAATTCTAAAATAAAAGTGACTTTTATTATTCACTTCATTTAGAATCCATTGTATTTTTCACTAAATTTAGCAATCCCTTTACCCTAAATTGATTAATAGCATTTAAAACCTAAATTAATGTATTATTCATATACTAATGAAATCAAAATCAATAAAAGGGCACTCCACTGCTGAAATAAAAACTGCATTAACCAATTGTTTAAGCGATGGTTTTAAACCAACTTTAGCCATTGTGTTTCTGTCAATAGCGCAAGATCACAAGGCAATTATCCAATTATTGGACGACAAACAAATTTCAGTTTTTGGAGTAACAACCAACGGAGAGTTTATAGATGAAAATACCGAAAAAGAATCTGTAGCAATTTTATTGCTCGATATGAAAAGAAAGCATTTCAACATTTATCTCGAAGAATATCCTAAAAAAAATTATCGTGAAATTGCACAAAACATTGCTTCAAAAGCCATAAATGATTTTCAAAAACCAGCATTTTTAATTGCAGCTAGCCATTTAGAAACAGATGCCGAACAATTACTCTTTGGCATATCTGATATTACTGGAAATGATGTAAATGTATTTGGTGCTATGGCTGGAGATGATTATACATTTTCAGATCAGTTTGTCTTTACAAATGGCAAAGAAAGCAAAGTGGGTACAGTGGTTTTAGTTTTAGATGAGGATAAGATAAACATCAAAGGTGTTGCTACCTGTGGTTGGAAAGCTGTAGGAACAGTAAGAACTGTTACCAAAAGTGAAGGCAACCATGTTTATACTGTAGATAATATTCCCGTCTTAGATATTACCACAAAATATGGTGGATTAGAAAATGTTACTCCAGAAAACGAAAATCTATTGCTTGAGATAGCGGCTAACTTCCCTCTACAACTTCAAAGAGAAAAAGGTGACCCTGTAATGCGTCCTGGTTTGGTTGTAGATTGGAGCGACCGTTCCTTTCTTTGTAGTGGCACTGTGCCTCAAGGCTCTAAAGTGCGCTTTTCTTTACCTCCAGATTTTGATGTCATGGAAAAAGTTATTAAAGGAGTTCAAAGCTTAAAAGATACAGAAATGCCAGAAGCAGATGCTTTAGTTGTGTTTAGTTGTGCTGGTAGGATTTTATCCTTAGGTCCGTTAATGAACCAAGAAATAGAAGGAGTAAAAAATGTATGGAACGTGCCAATGATCGGTATGTTCTCTAATGGCGAATTAGCACGTGCTACTGGCGGAAATCTAGAAATGCACAACCTTACGACTTGCTGTGTCGTACTAAAAGAAAAATAATTTAATAGAAATGATATGCTAAAATTAACTGTTTTATATGGTCATCCTAAAGATGCCAAAGCTTTTGAAAACTATTATAGTGAAAACCACTTGCCACAAGCGGCAACCATGGAAGGTGTTGCTAAAATGGAGTTGACCAAATTTATGGGTACTCCAGATGGTCAAAAAGCTGACTATTATCGTATGGCAGAACTATATTTTACTAGCCCTGAACAAATGCAAGAAACCATGAGCTCACCTGAAGGACAAGCAACTACAGATGATTTATCAAATTTTGCTACAGGTGGAGTAAATGTGATTGTGGGTATTGTCGACAATGATTAACAATTCATAAGAATACATGATTTCAAAAACCATAAAAGCAAATTCTACAGAAACCATTATAAAAGAAATTGATAATGCATCTTCAGATGGTTTCAAACCAACATTAGCAGTTGTATTTCTGTCTATAAAACAAGATTGGAAAGTCATAAGTGAGGCATTAAGCAAAAGAGATATTGCTGTTTTTGGATCTACAACAGCTGGAGAGTTTATAGATGGTGATATAGAAGAAGGCAGCATTGTAATAATGCTACTCGATATAAACCCTGAGCACTTTAAAATCCAATTCCTTGAAACAGGTGAGCATACAACCCACGAAAATGCGAAACAAATTGGCATCGCTGGAAAAAACACCTTTAAGAATCCAGCATTTATTATCGCTTCAGGTTGGTTGCATATAGATGGCGAAAAAATCATTGAAGGCATCATACAAGGCTTTGGCAAAGAAGTAACTGTTTTCGGAGGTATGGCAGGTGATGATTTGGCTATGCAAGGACCACTTGTTTTTACCAACAATAAAAGTGCTGTTAATGGTTTAGTAGCACTAGTTATTGATGAAGATAAAATTGAAATCAACGGTATTGCAACTTGTGGTTGGAAACCTATTGGAACCACCAAAACAGTTACAAAAAGTGAAGGCAATATCGTTTACACCATTGATGACAAACCAGCTCTGGATATGGTGATGAAGTACCTCGGTCTCGATATAGATTTAGATTCTGGTAATGATGTGTTAACTAATATTGGAGCTTACTATCCCTTGCAATTAGAAAGAGAAAATGTATCACCAGTGATGCGCACAGCAATGTGGGGAAATAAGGAAGACCGTTCGCTTATTTGTGCAGGTACAGTACCTCAAGGGGCAAAAGTCAGGTTTTCTTTGCCTCCAGATTTTGATGCTATTGAGCAGGTGATTGACGAATGCAAAGATGTAAAAAATGAAAGACAACAGGAAGCCGATGCACTTATCATGTTTTCCTGCATTAGTCGTCATTTATCATTTGGAATTTTAATGACCGAAGAAATTGAACAGGTGAAGCAAGTTTGGGACGCTCCAATGGTTGGCTTTTTTAGCTATGGAGAATTCGGGAAATCTAAAACTGGAAAACATGAGTTTCATAATAACACATGCTGCGTAGTGGCTTTAAAAGAGAAATAAACAATGACATCTAAAACCATAAAAGCAAATTCTACTGAAGCACTAATCAAAGACATTGATAAGGCAACTTCTGATGGTTTTAAACCAACTTTAGCTATCGTGTTTTCTTCAATACAACAAAATTGGAAAACCGTTAGCGACCTATTAGATCAAAAGGGTATTACAATTTTTGGAGCAACAACTGCGGGCGAGTTTATAGATGGTGATGTTGAAGAAGGTAGCATCGTCATGATGTTGCTTGATATAAATCCTGATTATTTCAAATTAGAATTTCTTGAAACAAGTCAAGCAACCACACTAGAAGATGCAAAAAAACTTGGTTTCACGGCAAAAGCATCGTTTTCAAATCCTGCCTTAATTATAGCTACAGGCGGCATATTTATAGATGGTGACCTCGTTATTGAAGGTATTATGCAAGGTATTGGTGATGGAAACTCATCAAACGAGAGCGAAGTCACCATATTTGGTGGCATGGCAGGAGATGATTTAATAGCTGAAAAACCACTTGTGTTTACCAACGGAAAAAGCAAGGACAATGCACTTATTGCGCTCATTATAGATGAAGACAAAATAGATGTTAGAGGCATTGCAACCTGTGGATGGGAAGCCATCGGAACTTCAAAAACAGTGACAAAAAGTGAAGGTAATATCGTTTACACTATAGACAACAAACCAGCATTGGATACATTGATGAAGTATCTTGGTGTTGATGTAAAATTAGATGAAAGCCAGGAAATCGTCGCATTTTTAAACTCTTGGTATTATCCTTTGCAATTAGAACGCGACAATGGCGACACGGTGATAAGAGCAACAAGATTTGCCAATCAGAAAGACCGTTCACTAATTTGTACAGGAAGTGTGCCTCAAGGATCACAAATAAAATTTTCCTTACCACCAGATTTTGATGCTATAGAAACCGTGGTCGCAGAATGTGAAAGCATAAAAGACAATACAGAACAAAATGCCGATGCCCTTATTATGTTTTCATGCGTAAGCAGGCATTTATCATTTGGCGCTTTAATAAAAGAAGAAATTGAACAGGTGCAAAATATTTGGAATGCTCCCATGATTGGCTTTTTTACCTATGGTGAATATGGAAAATCAAAAATTGGCACACATGAGTTTCATAACAATGCATGCTGCGTTATTGCTTTAAAAGAGAAATAAATATGAAAAGTAAATCCATAAGTGGCAAATCCACAGAAGACATTAAAAAGAAACTAGAAGATAGTCTAACAGATGGTTTTGCACCAACAATTGCCTTAGTATTCATATCTGTAAAACAAGACAGAAAAGCCATTTGTGAGCTATTGGATTCCAAAAACATGGATGTCTTTGGTGCGACATCATGTGGTGAATTCATTAATGGTCATCAAACTGAAGGAGAAATTGCCATTTTACTTTTAGAATTAGCTAAGGAACACTATACCGTTTTGTTTGAAAACATGGAAGACGGAAATATGGATAATGCCGTTTCCAAGTTGGCGAATAACGCTCTAAAACAATTTGCGAATCCATCACTTATCGTATGTGGTCCAGGCATCAACCAAAAAGGAGAACATTTTGAAGGGGAAAAACTGGTTAAAAGTTTAGAAAAACAGCTTGGAGCAGAAAAGTTATTTTTTGGCGGTATGGCAGGCGATGATTGGGCACTAAAAGAAACATTCGTTTTTACCAATACAAAAGAATCCAACTATGGAATCGTTGCACTTGCTCTAAATGGAGATAAAATTTCCCTGAATGGGATGGCTATTACGGGATGGAAACCAATGGGAATCGCAAGAACTGTTACAAAAAGTGAAGGCAAGTTACTCCTCGAAATAGATGGGAAATCTGCTGTAGAGCTATACCTAAAATACTTGGGCAAGTCAGATAAAATAACCGAAAAAGATTTTAAGATTTTTGAGGATCTAGCAATAGAATATCCATTTTTAGTAGAACGTGACAACAATGAAACCGTTATAAAATCACCAACAAAAATTGATCATGCAACAAATGCGCTGGTTATGGATAATCCAATGCAAGAAGGGACAAAATTTTGGTTCACGCAACCACCAGAATTTGATATAGTCGAAGAAGTCATTGAAAAAGCTACCCAGTTAAAAACAGATTTAGGTACAGAGGCAGATGCGCTCTTGATATTTTCTTGTGGTGGTAGAAAACCGATTCTTGGTCCTATGGTAACCGATGAAAATGAAGGACTAGCCGAATTGTGGAACACACCAATGGCAGGCTTTTTTACCTATGGTGAGTTTGGACGGGTTTTAAACGGAAGACAAAATTTCCATGGAGGAGCCTGCTGTTGGGTAACACTTAAAGAAAAAGAATGAATCAACACCTACAACATATTCAAGATTTTATTGAAAGCTTAAATCATCTTTCTGAAGAAGACAAAGCTGCCTTATTAAAATCTCTTAAAAGCGCAGATAAAGATTTACTGATTTCGGAATTTAAATTAGAACGTACCGAAAAAGTAAAACGCACCACAGCTATCTTATTAGAAGAAACGATTGAAGAGCTTGAACTAAAACGAAAAGCTATTGAAGATTCTAACGAAGCCTTACAAAAATCCTTAAAAGAATTAAAAGCTGCACAATCACAATTAATTCAATCCGAAAAAATGGCAAGTTTGGGTGAATTAACGGCTGGCATCGCTCACGAAATTCAAAATCCGCTCAACTTCGTCAACAATTTTTCTGAAGTCAGTAAAGAATTATTAGAAGAAATGCTGGAAGAAATCCAAAATGGCGATATGGAAGAAGTCAATGCCATTGCCCAAGATGTCATAGAAAATTTAGAAAAAATAAATCACCACGGACAACGAGCCGATGGTATTGTCAAAGGGATGTTACAACATAGTCGGAAAAATTCTGGTGAAAAAGAAGCAACCGACATCAATGTGTTGGTAGATGAATACTTACGATTGGCTTATCATGGTTTACGAGCTAAAGATAAATCCTTCAATGCGCAATTAGAAACAAAATATGATGACTCTATCGGTAAGCAAAGCATCGTACCTCAAGATATTGGACGCGTGGTTCTAAACCTCATTACGAATGCGTTTTATGCTTGTAACCAGCGTTTACATACTAAGGCAGACATTAAAAAAAATGAATATCAACCTACCGTTTCAGTACATACCCAAAAGATAAATCAAAGCGTTGAAATTTCTGTAGAAGATAATGGAAACGGCATTCCTAAAGATATTGTAGCCAAAATATTCCAGCCTTTTTTCACAACCAAACCTACTGGTCAAGGTACTGGATTAGGGCTAAGCCTAAGCTATGACATTATTAAAGCGCATGGCGGCGAATTAAATGTTGAAACAGAAGAAGGCAAAGGCACCAAATTTATAATCACGATACCAACAACCCTCTAATTAATGAAACTGACAAAAAAAATAGAAACAGAAATAACACAATTCTTACAAAAGTATTGGGAAACCTATTTTGAAGGTAATCTTATGCAGTGGCAGTCGTTTATAACTGAAGATTATAAAAATATTGGTACCAATCAGGAGGAAATATGGAATAGTAAAAGAGAGATTTTAGATTACACCAATAAAGTTTTAGACCAAATGGTTGGCAATGCTGTTGTTCGCAACAAAACTGTTCAAATTATTCCTTACGATCCTTATATCATGACCCATGAACTTGGTGACCTCTATATAAAAAATGGAAAAAAGTGGACTTTCTATGCGCCTATCAGATTGTCATCACTCATACAAAAACAAGATACAGGTTGGATCGTTTTACACCAACATGGTTCTTTCCCAGATTCCAAAACACAAAAAGGTGAGGCTTTCGCAGTTGATGCCATCAAAGCCGAAAACATCAAGCTTCAAAAAGCTGTACAAAAGCGGACAATTGAGCTTGAACAAAAAAATCGTGAATTAGAGATTGAAACCGCTTTAGAACGCATTCGTGCACAAGCTGTCGCCATGAAAGAATCTTCAGACTTGTTGGATATTGTGGTTTCGATGCGTAAGGAGTTTATCAAACTTGGGCATGAAGCGCATTATTTCTGGCATATGATGTGGTTACCAGAAACCTATGAAAAAGCCATGACTTCTGGTGATGGTAGTAAAATTGGTTTTGTAATGAAACTACCAAGGCATATCCATGGTGATATTCCTCAATTAGCTAAATGGGAAAAAAGTAAAAAGCCAACTGTTGTACATGCTATGAATGTTGACGACGCTTTAGACTATGTCCATAAAATGGTGACACTTGGCGATTTTCAAAATATAGATCCACAAGCACCTACTGAAGATGACATCAGGCATATTGGTGGTTTAACCTTCATTATGGCTCGCACTACACATGGTGAAATTGGGTACAGTTTACCAGGAGTCGTAAAAAATCCACCAAAAGAAGACATTGATATTTTAGTAAAATTTGCTGGTGCTTTTGATTTAGCACATCAACGTTTTCTAGACTTACAGAAAGCTGAAAAACAAGCTCGGGAAGTTGAGATACAATTAGCATTAGAAAAAATCCGCTCACGTTCCTTGGCTGTTCACAAGACCGAAGAATTTAATGAGGTCATAAGTATTGTTTTCGAAAAATTAAAAGAGTTGAATATTCCAGCTACTGCTGTTGGCATTGGAATACAAATACAAGGCTCAAAGGATCTCAATACTTACGTTTGTGGAGAAAATGAAACAGGCTTAGTTATTTCTAACTATAGGCTTCCCTATTTTAATAATAAAATTTCCAAGAATCTGTACTGCCATCGAAAAGCAAATAGATACTTATGTTGGTCATTATACAAAAAAACAAAAGGACACTTTTTATAAGTATGTGTTAAAAAATACCGTAGAGTTCAAAGACCTACCTGAAGATATTCTTAATATGATTTTCGAAAGTCCTTCATATACCATTACAATGGTAGCTTCAAAGCATGTTGTTTTTAATGTGAATGATTTTGAAGGCAAAGAATTATCTACGGATGACATTGAAATCATTAAAAGAGTGGCGAAGGTTTTTAATCAAGCCTACATACGTTTTCTCGACCTGCAACAAGCGGAAATCCAAGCGCAAAAAACTCAAATTGAACTGTCTCTAGAACGTATTCGCTCGCAAGTTACGGCTATGCAAGCGTCTTCTGATTTGTTTGATATTGTGGTAACCATGCGTGATGAATTCCTTTCACTAGGTCATGAAGCTGACTATTTCTGGCACATGAATTGGGCTAAAGACAACTACGAAATGTCCATGACAGCCGAAGATGGTGGTCGTCTTGGCATGGTCATAACAGTTCCAAAGTTCGTTCATGAACAAATGGAAGATTTACACCAATGGGAAAAAAGCAACAGTCCATATTTTGTACTTGCACTCAATGGTAAAGACGCTTGGGATTATATTGACAAAATGAATACTTATGGCAAGTATAAGTTAGTAGATCCGCATGCACCTACTGAAGAAGACATCCTTCATATTGGCGGATTGACCTTTATCATGGCACGTACAACCCATGGTGAAATTGGTTTTAGTCTTGCTGGAAAAATTGATAATCCACCACAAGCATCTATAGATATTTTAGTCCGTTTTGCCTCTGTATTTGATTTGGCCTATAAACGATTTGAAGACCTTAAAAAAGCTGAAGCACAAACGAGAGAAACCCAAATTGAATTGGCACTTGAAAAAGTAAGGAGTCGATCCATGGCTATGCAAAAAAGTGATGAATTATCAGATGCCGCAGAAATACTCTATAAAGAATTTTACAAACTAGGAGTTACGCCTTTCTCTTGTGGTTATCTTATCAATAATGATACAGAAAAACAATGGAATGTTTGGATGACCGATGCCAATGATGAGTCTTTCAAAAGTTTTTGGACACTACCTTATAATGCAGACCAACATATTAAAGATAGATACGAAAATTGGCAAAAAAAGAAACCATTTCACAGCACTGAACTTAAAGGTGATGCTAATATTAAGCACCATAAAATAATTGCTAAATACGCACCTTGGAAAAAATCATCATTAAAAGATTTACCGGATTGCTTGGTGCTGAGTAGCGCAAATTTTAAATATGGTCATCTATTGATTGTTACTGGAGAAGCCTTAAGCGAAGAGATACAATCTATATTGATTCGTTTCGCCAAAGTTTTCGAGCAAACCTACACACGTTTCCTCGACCTTAGAAAAGCAGAATTACAAACTCGAGAAACCCAAATTGAACTCGCCTTAGAGAAAGTACGAAGCCGAACCATGGCCATGCAGCACAGTGACGAACTGCAAGAAGCCTCTTTCTTACTCGATCAACAAGTAAGAGCTTTAGGCATTAAAACTTGGGGTTGCGCTTTTAATATTTACGGAGAAAACGAATCAACCGAATGGTTTGGTAACGAAGCTGGTGTTTTACACACCTATACAGTTCCACGAGAAGGTATATTTAAGGATTATTACGACAAAGGTCAAAAAGGTGAAACACTTGTCATTCAAGAATTTTCTGGTGACGACTGTGTAGCTCATTACGAATATATGAGCTCACTTCCTGTTATAGGAGATGTATTAAAAACCTTAAAAGAAACAAACCATGGTTTTCCAACCTACCAAATAGACCATGTTGTTTATTTTAAATATGGTTATCTGCTATTTATCACAAGAGAACATGTACCTGACTCACATGCTATCTTTAAACGTTTCGCCAAAGTATTTGAGCAAACTTATACCCGATTTCTTGACCTTCAAAAAGCAGAAACACAGGCACGAGAAGCACAGATTGAAGCAACTTTAGAAAGAGTGCGCTCTCGTAGTATGGCAATGCATAAAAGCGAGGAAATTGGTGATGTAGCATTCGTCCTTTTCGAACAGCTAAAGAGCTTAGGTGGTGAACTTTGGGGAACTGGATTTGGTTTTTGTAAAACTGATTCCGATGTCGATGAGTTTTGGTTTGCCAATGAAAAGGGCATCATGCCTCATTTAAAAATCCCTAACACCAAAGATTCAGCTCATAAAAAAATGTACCAAGGCTGGAAGAAAAATCTAGATTTATTTTCAATTGAAAAAGGAGGTAAAGAACTCAAGGATCATTATAAATACATGCTTACGGTTCCTGATGTTCAACCTATTTTTCAAGGCATGTTAAACGAAGGTATTGCTTTCCCAACATGGCAAAAGTGGCATGCCGCCTATTTTAAATATGGCTATATGCTAGTTATTACAACTGAACCATATCCAAACGAGACCATCTTTAAACGGTTTGCTAAGGTGTTTGAACAAGCCTATACACGCTTCCTTGACTTACAAAAAGCAGAAGCACAAGCAAAAGAGGCACAGATTGAAGCCGCTTTAGAACGTGTCCGTTCCCGAAGTATGGCCATGCATCAAACTAAAGAGCTACAAGAGGTCATTCATACAGTCCATCAGGAGTTATTAAGATTAAATATTGGTATTGATGGCGGCTCATTTATTATTGTTAATGAAGACATTGACGAAGAACTTTTTATTTGGGGTTCTGGAGGTACAACTGATACTGCTATGGAAACAAAAATTCCATATACTAAAAATCTCATCTACACCAACTTATTGCAATATGTTAAGAACGGAAATGGGCTTTATACAGAAGAGTTTACCCATGAAGAAAAAACGAAATTTTTTAGTTTTTTATTAAAACAAAAACCTTGGTCAGACCTTAGTAAAAAAGAAAAGTCAAAAACACTGAATACTTCAGGAGGATATTCTAGATCATTTTACGTATCTGAGAATACGACCCTATTAGTGGTTAATCATAAAGGTAAAACATTTGCACCTAATGAAAATGCAATATTAGAACGCTTTGCCAAAGTATTTGAGCAAGCTTATACCCGTTTTCTTGACCTCAAAAAAGCCGAAGCACAAGCAAGAGAAGCACAGATTGAGGTGGCTGTTGAAAGGGTTCGTGCAGAAGCAATGGCTATGCACACTACAACCGATTTTGAAAAAGTAACCCAACAACTCTTAAATCAGGTCCAAAATCTTGAATTGGACGGCTTTACAGGTGCATCTATCGGGTTGAGGGATGAAAACGATTACTTTACCTGGTGGGATTTTTCATCGCCTGGAAATATTGGCGACCCAAAAAGTCAACTCAGCACATACAATGCGCACGACTATCAATTGCTCGGAACTGAACTTTTGGACGAACTGAAGAAAGGTAAAAATTACATGGTATTCGAGTATGATTTAAAACGACTTAATAAGGCTGTTAGAGAATGGGGAGACATTAATCCAGCTATTGCTGCGGAGTTCAAGAAAGCAATCACAGAAGGAAATCTCACCCACCAATGGAACCCTTGTGGACGCTTAGCCAATGGTCTCTTGGCTTTTGATATGGTGCAACCACCCGATGAGGACGTTAAAAATATTGTCATCAAAATGACCCATGCATTTGAGCAAGCTTATATAAGGTTTCAAGACCTACAAAAAGCAGAAGCCCAAGCACGAGAAGCACAGATTGAAACAGCTTTAGAGAAAGTACGAAGTCGTACCATGGCCATGCAACATAGTGAGGAACTGCCAGAAGCTGCCAACGTGTTATTTACAGAAGTACAGAATTTAGGAATTCCTGCTTGGAGTTGTGGTTACAATATTCTTTCCGAAGATAAAAAATCGAGTACATGTATCATGAGTAGCGAAGGTGAGATTCAGTCGCCTTTTATACTACCCTTAACAGAACATAAAAGTCTTAAGCCATGGCACAACGCTATTTTAAACAATGAACAGTTTTTTGTTTATGAACAAGGTGACAAGGATTTAGAGGAACATTACGATTACATGCAAAGCCTGCCAGAGCTTCAAGATACTTTCAAACAATTAAGGGATGCTAATATTACCTTACCAACCTTTCAGGTCAATCATTTAGCGAAGTTTACAAATGGTTTTCTTTTGTTTATTACCTATGAACGTGTACCTGAAGCCCACGAAATCTTTCAACGCTTTGCCAAAGTCTTTGAACAGACTTATACAAGGTTTTTGGATTTACAAAAAGCAGAAGCACAGACACGCAAAGCACAAATTGAAGCAGCATTGGAGCGCACGCGTACCCAAAGTATGCTCATGCAACGTTCGGAAGAAATAGATGCCACGTCAAAGGTATTCCACGAGCAGTTGCAATTGTTGGGAATAGAGACTGAATTTTCCTATGTATGGTTGCCAGATGAAGCCAATAACGAGCATCAATTTTGGGTAGCATGGAACCTAAATGGAAAACAGAATACTTCAACGCAAAGTAAGGCCATTGTCTATCCTTTGGATAAATCCGAACCTTATACGGCTAAATGTTTTAAGGATTGGGAAAGTGGTGTGCCGGTACACATCCACCATATTAAACCCAAGGAGGTTACAACGTTCTTTATGGCATGGGAAGAACTGTTGAAGGATGCCAAAAATTTGACACCAAAATACTTTTCAAATGGACTGTATTACGCCGAAGCCTTCATGAAATACGGTTGTTTCGGTATTAATATTAAACGTGCCATTACTGAAGAAGAAAATCAAATATTACAACGTTTTAGTGTAGAGTTTGAACGTACCTATACACGTTTCCTCGACCTTAAAAAAGCGGAAGCACAAGCACGAAATGCACAAATCGAAGCCTCGTTGGAACGTGTAAGAGCCAAAGCTATGGCAATGCACGATTCCAATGAATTGGATGAGGTGCTTTCGGTACTTTGTGAGCAATTTGATGTCTTAGGAATTGTGCCCATGAGCACACACATGACGGTCTTAGACTTTGAGAACAACACCTTTACCTTTCGGGAAACGGGAAAATTTGGTAACCGAAGTTTTGGCGAGCAAACCGTCGCACTAGATGCCATGGACAACTGGAAAGAAACGGTTGATAAATGGAAAGCAGACAAAGCCACGGCCATCAACAAATTACATTTCCCTAAAGAACAACTATCTACAGTATGGGATGTATTCCATGAGTCTTTTGCATCGATGCCAAAAGATTCACGCATCACACCAAAAGATTATCCTGACGGCATTTATCACACCGCAGGCAAACATCCCTTTGGCTACATCGGTATGAACCAAGTACGTCCTGCAACCGAGGAAGAGGAACAAATCGTCATAAAGTTTGCCAATGAGTTTGGGATGGCTTACCAACGCTTCCTCGACCTGCAAAAAGCAGAAGCTCAGGCTAGAGAAGCACAGATTGAAGCCGCTTTAGAAAAAGTGCGTTCACGTTCCCTTGCCATGCACAACGCCAATGAACTCAAGGATGTAGTCGTGGTGATCGTAGAAAAATTGAAGGAATTAGGAGTTATTTTAGATGCCAATGGAGTTACCCTCTGCACCTATTTTCCAGATTCAAAAGATGTATTGCATTGGATTGCTTCGCCAGATTTTAGCCATGTGGGCAAGTACCTTCTTCCCTATTTCGACCATGTTATTTTTAAAGACGCATGGCAATCTAAAGAAAGTGGCGAAGCCTATTTTTCAAAATCATATTCAGTTGAAAAGAAAAACAGTTTTTTTGAACATGCGTTTGAACATTCAGACTACAAATATTTTCCTGAAAAAGTCAAGGAATGGATTTTTAATAATGATAAACACGTTCTTTCCTTTGCCTGGCAAAAAAATTCGGCCATACTTATTCCATCAAATACAGGTGTCTTGCCTACGGATTCTGAAAAAGAAATCCTGATACGTTTCTCAAAGGTTTTTGAACAAGCTTATATTCGATTTATGGATCTTAAAAAAGCAGAAGCGCAAACAAGAGAAGCCCATATTGAAGCTGGTTTAGAAAAAGTAAGGTCACGTTCGCTTGCTATGGATGGCTCTAATGAGATGCAAGATGTAGCAAATGAAATCTTCTACCAAATGCAGGCTCTTGGATTACAAATGGATGCTGTTGGTATGAGTGGTGAAATGGATGCTACGAAAGATTATGATGTTTGGATAGGTGGCTCTACCTTTAAAAAGCCATTAACGATACCGCATAGTAAAGCCACAAAAGTTCAGCGCGACTATAACATTATTAATGCCAATAGAGATGAATTATTTACAAGAACATATACTGGTGCTATTAAAAAAGAATATATCGACTATCTATTAGCCGCTAATTCATTCCCAAAAAAGCTAGAGAAAATTATGGTAGAGTCTGATGCTTTTACCACGTCAATCTCTTATAGCAAGTCGTCTGGTATTCAAATAGTAAGATATTCCGAAGAACCCTATACTGATGAGGAAAATCAAATTCTTATACGGTTTGCAAAAGTCTTTGAACAGGCTTATGTACGTTTTAGAGATATTGAAATTAAAGAGGAGCAGTCCAGTGCACTTTTGGCTGAAAAAAAGTTATTAGAAAAGACTTTGTCTAATCTTCAAGCAACCCAAAAACAACTTATCCAGTCTGAAAAAATGGCGAGTTTGGGTGAACTCACTGCAGGTATTGCTCACGAAATCCAAAATCCATTAAACTTCGTCAATAACTTTTCCGAAGTTAGTAAAGAGTTGTTAGACGAAATGCTTGAGGAAATGGAAAATGGTGATATGGAAGAAGTTAAAGCTATCATGGATGATGTCATTCAGAATTTAGAAAAAATAAACCATCATGGTAAGCGTGCTGATGGCATTGTAAAGGGGATGTTACAGCATAGTCGCGCTAGTGGAGACAAAAAGGAACCTACAAACATCAATGCTTTAGCAGACGAATATCTTCGATTAGCTTATCATGGTTTAAGAGCAAAAGACAAATCATTTAACGCACAACTAGAAACGGATTACGATGATAGTATAAAAACTGTGAATATAGTACCACAAGATATTGGACGTGTAGTTCTTAACTTATTTACTAATGCGTTTTATGCTGTTGGTGAAAAGAAATCAAATTCTAAAAACAAAGCTTATAAACCTACCGTTTCAGTGAAAACAGAAAAGTTAAAAGACAAGGTCATAATTTCAGTAAAAGATAATGGTAATGGCATACCTAAACATATTATTGACAAAATATACCAACCTTTTTTCACCACTAAACCTACTGGGAAAGGAACTGGTTTAGGATTGTCCATGAGTTTTGATATCGTAAAAGCACATAATGGCGAACTAGAAGTTGAAACAGAAGAAGGTGAAAGCACAACTTTTACAATTCAATTACCTTTAAATGGATAAATTACATAAAAAATAATGATGAGGCAGCAGTATTTACGACATATTTTCAGACAGTACATTCAAGGCTATATACTATTAGTCGCAATGTTTATGCTTAGCATTAATTGCATTGCTCAAAACACATCAACAGTAAACCAAAATGATGTTGAAGCATTGGTTTCATCAATTTCAGAACAACTTACACAACCTATAACAGACTCAACTAAAGTATATAAAAGCCTTTTTTATGCCGTTAACAGTTCAAAACAAAATGACAATAAAACCTACCTTATAAAATCTTACCATAATCTCGCCAAATGGCACCAAGGCAATACGTCTATAGATTCAACCTTATTTTATCTCAAAAACGCCGAAAAAGTTTCAAAAGAGGCAAAACTTCCACTACTTGAAGCCGAAACCTACTTAAAAAAGGAAGATGCCTACAAGCAACGTGGTGAATATAGCCAAGCTATGACTGAAGATTTTAAAGCCTTAAAACTATATGAAACCCTTAATGCAAAAGATGGTGTCGCAAGATGTTACACCAGACTTTGCGACCTTCTGTATTACCAAGAAAAATATAGTGAAGGAGCTGATTATTGTCAAAAAGCTATAGATATCCAAAAAACACTTGATACACCTAATGAATTGGCTCTAAGTTATAGGTATAAAGCAGACAATCTTTTAATATTAGAAAAATACGATGAAGCGCTCAATACAATAAACAAAGCCATCGAAGTATTAACTGCTGCGAATAGTGGCGAAACAGCTCTAGCTAAAAATTACAACACACGTGGTAACATCTATAAGTATATGCAACGCTATGACGATGCTATTGCAGAATATAAAAAATGCTACCAAATTGCTAAGGATTACAATATAGAACGAGGAATTATTCCAGCTTTGGCTAATATTGGACATGTTTACCGACTTCAAAATAAAAATGAGGAGGCATTGACTTATACTTTGGAAGCCATTGAGTTGATGAAAAAGAGTGGAAACACACCAAATCTCAGGGAAAACTATATGCATGCTTCAAATTCTTATGAAGCTTTAGAAGATTACCAAAAAGCATTAGAATACAATCACCTTTATTCCGATGCCAGAATTAATGAACTTAAGCAAATCATAGAACAGTTAGAGTCTGAACTTCAAATAAAATACGAATCTGAGAAAAAAGATGAAACCATTGAAACACAAGATGCTACCATTAGTCGTCAACGTAAAACACAACTTTTATACATAGGCATTGCTGTATTATTGGGAATAATTCTTTTTGGCATGTATTTTACCATGAAGAATATCAGAAAGAAAAGAAAAGCGCTCGCACTACTTAATACGGAACTCGCTCAAAACCAAAAGGATTTAGAAGCTGCCAACAATAAACTTCAGCAGTCTTTAGATGAATTAAAAGCCACACAAGCACAATTAATACAGTCTGAAAAAATGGCAAGTTTGGGAGAGTTAACTGCTGGTATCGCGCATGAGATTCAGAATCCACTAAACTTTGTCAATAACTTCTCTGAAGTGAGTAATGAACTCGTTGATGAAATGAATGAAGAGCTGGACAAAGGAGATATTGAAGAAGCAAAGCATATTGCCTCAGATATTAAACAAAACCTGGAAAAAATTAATCATCATGGCAAGCGTGCTGATGGTATTGTAAAAGGCATGTTACAGCATAGTCGTAGTAATACAGGCAAAAAGGAACCTACGGATATTAACAAATTAGCAGACGAATATCTTCGATTAGCCTATCATGGTCTGAGAGCAAAAGACAAGTCGTTTAATGCACAATTAGAAACAGATTTTGATGAAAATATAAAAACCCTTAACGTCGTTCCTCAAGATATTGGTCGTGTGATTTTAAACCTGATCACAAACGCATTTTATGCGGTTGATGAGAAGAAATCAAATTCCGAATCCAAAGATTTTAAACCTACGGTTTCAGTAAGTACTATAAAATTAAAAGATACTATTGAAATAATTATTAAGGACAATGGCAATGGTATTCCTGAAAACATCCTAGACAAAATTTTCCAACCGTTTTTCACCACAAAACCTACTGGAAAAGGTACAGGATTAGGATTAAGCATGAGTTATGATATCATTAGAGCTCATAATGGAAAATTACAAGTAGAAAGTAAAGATAAAGAAGGTACCACTTTTACAGTGAGCCTTCCAAAAACATAAATTAAAAGGGGATTAATTTAAAAACTTAGCACAATGAAAATATTAGTAGTAGATGACGAACAAGATGTAAAGACATTGTTTCTTCAACGCTTCAGAAAAGAAATAAGAAAAGAAGAACTAGAATTTATGTTTGCTTTTTCAGGCGAAGAAGCGTTAGAAACATTAAGATCCATAGAGCAAGAAGCCGTATTAATTCTATCTGATATTAATATGCCTGGCATGAGCGGACTTCAACTTTTGGAAAAAATAAAACAAGATTTTATAGCACCACCTCCAGTGGTAATGATGGTTACAGCTTATGGTGATGAAGAAAATTATAATACGGCAAAAAAATTAGGCGCTGATGATTTTCTCACCAAACCTGTTGATTTTAAATTATTAAAGGAAAAATTAATTCAAAAAATATAATGGCAAAGATATTAGTAGTAGATGACGAGGCCGATTTAGAAGTTTTGATAAAACAAAAGTTCAGAAAAAAAATACGAGAAAAGGAATACGAATTTCTTTTTGCTGAAAACGGGCGTCATGCATTAGAAAAATTAGATGAAGAACCTGATGTTGATATTGTGTTGAGCGACATCAATATGCCAGAAATGGACGGACTTACTTTGTTAAGCAAACTCAGTGAGTTGACTCCATTAATAAAATCAGTAATTGTATCGGCTTATGGCGACATGGAAAACATAAGAACTGCCATGAATAGAGGTGCTTTCGATTTTATAACCAAACCAATCAATTTCGAAGATTTAACCGTTACAATGGAAAAAACCTTAAAACATGCACAGCATATTAAGGAAACACTACAAGCCATAAAAGAGAACAATATCTTAAAAATGTATGTGGATGAAAATGTACTGAACTTTATGGGAAACCGTGAATACGAATCTACCATTATGGCGAATGAAACTATTGAAGCTACAGTAGTATTTATTGATATCTGTGGATTTACTAAAATCAGTGAAAATGCAGAAGCCGATAGAGTTGTCGCATTAGTCAATGCTTATTTTGATGAAATGGTTAAAGAAATTATGCAGCACAAAGGCTATATTGATAAGTTTATTGGTGATGCTATTATGGCTGTTTTTAGAGGCGAATACCATTTAGACAGAGCTATTGATGCTTCACTTGCAGTTTGCGAAAAAATCAATAATCTGCCTGCACTTGATGATAATTTAGACTTTAAACCAAAAGTTTCCATAGGTATAAAGAGTGGAGAAATGATTTCAGGAAATATTGGGTCTGCAAGTTTAAAGCGTTTAGATTACACCGTAATTGGTGATACCGTTAATACAGCAGCGCGACTGCAAGATGCCGCGAAGGAAAACCAAATTATTATTTCAGAAGATTGTTATAATCAGGTAAAGGAATCTTTTAAGTGTGAAAAGGTTGGAAGCATAACCTTAAAAAATAAAGCTCAACCTTTAACAATTTATCAAGTAAAGGAATAACTTTAAGACATTTAACCAACCATTATAAATCATGGAAGAACAAAAACCAATTAAGAAACCATCCACCAAGAAGGTAAGTCAAAATAACCATACTGAAGAATTAGTAGATCATTATTGGGGAACCATTGGTTATTTAACCAGTTTAATAAAGGCTTCTGAGCTCAAAGCTGGTTTAATTCTATCTTTTTATGGTATTCTTCTAAATTTCATTTATCAAGGCACTGAAAATTTTTCAGATAAGTTGACTAACGATACTGTTTTATATATTCTTATAGGTGCTTGGATCCTTTGTACCTCTGCCTCCATCTTTTTTTGTATTCGCTGTTTTATTCCAAAAATTGAAGGGAAATTTTCCAAAAACATGTTTTTCTTTAAGGACATCATTACAAAATTTGGTGATGTAAAAGAGTTTTCTCAAACCTTTCTTACCATGAGTAAAAATGAGGACCAATTGTTTATGCAACTGGGAGAGCAAATATTTATTATTTCGAAAATATCAGATTGGAAATTTAGAAACGTAAAACGCGCAATTAGTCTTTTAGCAATTGGTCTAATTATATTGTTTATAACAGGTTTATACCATTTTCTTTTTATCTTGAGCTAGTAAAACTTGAAACCTAGCAAATGAAATTATTATTGTTCATATTAATCGTATTTACATTAAATAGTAACGCTCAAAACACCAAAACATTAGAACCAAAACTAGAAAACATTGCTTGGATTGCTGGCACATGGCATGGTGAAGCTTTTGGTGGTAAAACCGAAGAAATCTGGAGTGAACCCTCTGGAGGTTCTATGATGGCTACATTCAAATTAATCAATGATGGAAAAGTTACCTTTTATGAAATCGAAGTCATCAGAGAAATTGAAAACTCATTAATTCTTCAACTCAAACATTTTGGACCAGATATAAAAGGTTGGGAAACTAAAGAGGAAACGGTCGATTTTCCGCTTAAAGAAATTACTGAGAACAAAGTAGTCTTTGAAGGTATGTCTTTTGAAAAAGTAAATGACACGGAAATGAATGTTTATGTAGATATCAAAGATAAAGGCAAAACCGAAACCGTAAAATTACACTATAAAAAACGAGTTAATAAACGTAATTGCCAAATCACTACTGTAAAAAAAGCAAAAACAAACCCTATTATCAATGGAATAGCTGATGATTTTATTTGGTCGCATACAGATTGGCTACCATTGAATGAATTATGGCTAGGTGAAGCTTACACTAAAGACGATTTTTCTGGTCGTTACAAATTAGCTTGGTCAGAAGACGCATTATATCTATTAGCCGAAATAAAAGATGATGTATTATTAGACAAAAATAGTAATCCTCTCGAAGCATGGTGGGACGATGATTGCCTTGAAATTTTTGTTGATGAAGACAACAGTGGTGGCGAACATCAATACAACCATAATGCCTTTGCTTATCATATTGCCTTGGATGGCAACGTAGTTGATATGTCAACAAAAAAAGACGGGAAATTATATAATTCGCATATAGAGTCTAAAAGAGTTACTAAAGGCAATACTTCAGTTTGGGAAGTAAAAATTTCATTATTTGATGATACATATAAAGACGATGCTCAAAATTCACCAGTAAAACTCCATGTTGGTAAAACTGTTGGCTTTGCCCTAGCCTACTGCGATAACGATAAAAGTGTCGAACGCGAAAATTTTATTGGATCCATCTATGTAGAAGGAGAAGACAAAAACAAAGGTTGGATTGATGCCAATATTTTCGGAACTTTAAAGCTTACAAATTAAGACTGCTATGAAATATATTATCACGCTTTTTGTTATTTTCTTTTCATTAAAATCTTTCACTCAAACCGATCAAAAAATCTATGACATAATAGATGCTATTTCAGAAGAGCGATTGCGTAACGATGTAAAGACACTTGCCGACTTTGGCACAAGGCATACGCTTAGCGACACCGTTTCACAAACACGTGGTATTGGAGCTGCTCGTCGATGGATAAAATCGCAATTCGATAATATTTCTAAAGATTGTAATAACTGTTTAGAAGTTTTTTATCAAAGTAATTTAATTGAAAAAGGCACTAACCAGCGCATCGTAAAAGATGTCAATGTGGTTAATGTTGTTGCCATTCAACGTGGCACAAAATATCCAAACCGTTATATTATAATGAGTGGCGATATTGATTCTAGAGTATCAGACCCAACAGATTTTACTTCAGATTCACCTGGTGCGAATGATAATGCAACAGGTATGGCAGGTGCTATGGAAGCTGCAAGAGTGCTTTCTAAATATAAATTTGAAAGCAGCATTGTTTATTTAGGACTTGCAGGTGAAGAACAAGGTTTGTTTGGTGGTCAAGGTATGGCGAAATATGCAAAGGAAAACAATTGGGACATCATCGGAGTTTTAAATAACGATATGATTGGCAATATTTCTGGTGTTGATGGTGTTGTTGACAACCGTACTTTCAGAATTTTCTCCGAGCCTATAACAACTGCAGAAACAGATCCTGAAAAATTAGCAAGACAAGCCAGAAGTCGCCGTTTTTATGGTGGAGAGGTTGATGGCACATCTCGTCAATTAGCGAGGTACGTCTATGAAACAACTAGAACCTACATGCCAGAAATGAATCCAATGATGGTTTACCGATTAGACCGTTTTGGTCGTGGTGGACATCACAGACCTTTTAATGATGTTGGTTTCGCAGGTATTAGAATTATGGAAGCGCATGAAAATTACACACAACAACATCAAGATATTCGTACCGAAAATGGTATTGAGTATGGAGATACCTTTGAGCATGTCAATTTTCCGTATTGCAAAAAACTAACCACAGTTAATGCGATTACCATGGCTAACCTCGCCTCTGCTCCACCTGTACCAACCGAAGTTGGTATTGGAGGTATTGTAGAAGCTTCTGCTAAGTTAAAATGGACTAAAGTTGAAGGTGCAAAAGGTTATAAAATATATTGGCGAAATACTACTTCACCAACCTGGAATCATAGTCGTTATGTAGAAAATGTTACTGAATTTACACTAGATGGTATCGTTATTGATAATTTCTTCTTTGGCGTTGCAGCAATTGGTGAAGATGGACATGAAAGCGTTGTAGTGTTTCCTAATAAAATAATTAGATAGATTTTGTCATTCCTGAGTTGGCAGGAATTTTAATATTAATAAAAGTATGATTAAAAATTTTATAGCTCTTACAGTCTTTTTAGGCTTTAGTCTAGTAACCCATGCACAACTGCTTCAAGAAAAAAACAGCTTTACAAGTCAAGATACATTAAGAGGCAGCATCACACCAGAGCGTGAATGGTGGGATTTAACCTATTACCATTTAGATATTGAAGTTAAACCGGAAGAAAAGTTTATTTCAGGAAAGAACACCATTCAGTACAAAGTATTAAAACCGCATCAGGTAATGCAAATTGATTTGCAAGAACCAATGGAAATGACCAAAGTACTTCAGAATGGTAAAGAATTACAAGTTGAACATAACGGTAACGCACATTTTATTACACTTACCGAAAATCAAAATATTGGAGATATAAATTCAATTGAAGTTTACTATAAAGGTAATCCAAGAGAAGCCAAACGTGCTCCTTGGGATGGTGGATTTTCATGGAAAAAAGATAAAAATGGTAAACACTTTATTGCCACCTCTTGTCAAGGACTTGGAGCTAGTGTTTGGTGGCCAAATAAAGACCATATGTACGACGAAGTAGATAGTATGTTGATTAGTGT
This sequence comes from Winogradskyella pulchriflava, assembly GCF_042434315.1. NCBI lineage: Bacteria > Pseudomonadati > Bacteroidota > Flavobacteriia > Flavobacteriales > Flavobacteriaceae > Winogradskyella > Winogradskyella pulchriflava. The sequence continues at coordinate 351,937 of NZ_JBHLTQ010000005.1, forward strand.
AACAATTCCAAAAGGGCTAACAAATGTATCAAATGGCAGATTGCGAAAGTTGGAAGACTTAGGAGATAAAGTAAAATCTCATTGGTTTGTCAGCAATCCAATCAATAATTATGGTGTAAATGTTAACATTGGTGATTATGTAAATTTCTCTGAAGTTTATGAAGGTGAAAAAGGAAAGCTAGATTTGGACTATTGGGTGCTTTCTTATAATCTTGAAAAAGCTAAAGAACACTTTAAAGATACACCAAAAATGATGAAAGCATTTGAGCATTGGTTTGGACCCTATCCATTTTACGAAGATAGTTTTAAACTGGTGGAAGTCCCTTATTTAGGTATGGAACATCAAAGTTCTGTAACCTATGGTAATCAATATAAAAAAGGCTATTTAGGTTATGATTTATCACAAACAGGATGGGGTTTAAAGTTCGATTTTATCATCATCCATGAAGGTGGTCACGAGTGGTTTGCAAATAATATCACCAACAAGGACATTGCAGATATGTGGATACACGAAGGGTTCACAGCCTACTCTGAAAACCTCTTTTTAGACTACTATTATGGTAAAGAAGCATCTTCCGATTATGTTATTGGTACGCGCGAAAGTATTCAGAATGACAGACCATTAATTGGTGTTTACAACGTAAATAATGAAGGCTCTAGTGACATGTACTACAAAGGAGCTAATATATTGCATACACTACGTCAACTCTTAGAGGACGATGAAAAGTGGAGACAAATTCTCAGAGGTCTAAATTCAGAATTCTATCATCAAACAGTGACTACGAAACAGATAGAAGATTATATCAGTTTAAAAACTGGTATTGATTTAACCGAGTTTTTCAATCAGTATTTAAGAACCACAAAAATTCCAACACTAGAATACAAAATTGAAAATGGTGAACTAACTTACCGTTGGACAGAAATTGTTGATGGTTTTGATATGCCTATACAAATTGAAATTGATGGAAAATCTGAATGGCTGTTTCCTAAAGCGGTATGGCAAACGAAAAAAATTAAGACTGATGCTATCAAAATTGACAGAGATTTCTATGTGAATTCTAATGTTATTAAAAAATAATATAGATTGTCATTCCTGTGAAAGCAGGAATCTATAATATGTATAAAACAGTTCATCAACATTATCTATATATTTTAACAAATAAGAAAAATGGAGTCTTTATATTGGTGTTACAAACGATTTAGAAAGAAGAATACTTGAGCATAAAAAGAAAATAGTAAAGGGCTTTACTTCAAAATATAACCTTGATAAATTGATTTATTTTGAATCTTTTCAATATAGAAATGACGCTATTAAACGAGAAAAGAATATGAAAAAATGGAAGAGAGATTGGAAGATTAACTTAATTGAAGAAAACAATAAAGATTGGTCTGATTTGTCTGTAGATTGGTTTGAAGAATAAGATTCCTGCCTACGCTGGAATGACAAAACTCAGCAAAAAATTACTAGAAAAGAAAATGGAATTACCAGAGCTATATTTCAAAACCGATACCGAATGGAGAGAATGGTTACACCAAAACCATGACTCAGTAAATGGAGTTCATCTTATTTTCTATAAAGTAGAACATAAAAACGATTCCATGCGTTGGGAAGAAGCTGTTAAAGTTGCGCTTTGCTATGGTTGGATAGACTCTACAGTAAAAAGTTTGGGCAATGGAAAACGAAGACAATACTTCTGCCCTAGAAAACCAAAAAGCGTTTGGAGTGCGCTAAACAAAACCTACATTAAAGAATTAAAGCAGCAAAAGTTAATTCATAAAAGCGGACTTAATACGATTAAAATTGCTAAAGAAAACGGAAGTTGGTCGGCCTTGGATGATGTTGAAAATGGCATTATTCCTGATGAGCTTCAAAAAGCATTCGACAATAATAAAAATGCTTATACCAATTACCTCAACTTTGCTCCTAGTTATAGAAAAAATTATTTGTACTGGTTGAATCAAGCCAAACGACACGAAACCAAACAAAAAAGAATCGCAGAGATAATTAAACTCTGCGATGCTAATGTTAAAAGTCGTAATGCATGGTAAAAGCCTAGCCATAATTTTATTAAAACCTTTAACAACTTAACATCTCTTTTAGAAATCTATGATTTCTTTTCATTAATTTTAAGCTTTACTTAACTAACCTTAAAATAATGAAGAAATTAGTCACGCTCGTTATGCTGTTTTGCATAGCACTTACTTCTGCACAAGAATTTTCAATGGATATGGTTAAAAACATGGCACCACGTAATATTGGTCCTGGTGGCATGTCTGGTCGTGTAACAGCTATAGATGTGGTTACCAAAAACCCTGATATAATGTATGTTGGCACAGCTTCTGGTGGCCTTTGGAAGTCAACTTCCGGAGGCATTAAATGGGAACCCATTTTTGATAAAGAAGTGACTGCTTCTATTGGAGCCGTTGAAATTCAACAATCTAATCCAAGTGTTATATGGGTTGGTACTGGTGAAGGTAATCCTCGTAACTCACTTAACGGAGGTTATGGTATATACAAGTCTCTGGATGGTGGAAAATCGTGGATGGCTATGGGTCTTGAAAAAACGAGACATATCCATAGAATCATTGTTGATCCAACAAATCCAGATGTGGTTTACGTTGGTGCCATTGGTTCACCTTGGGGAGAACATCCAGAGCGTGGAGTTTTTAAAACCACAGACGGAGGAGAAACTTGGACTAAAATTCTTTTTGAAAATAATAAAACTGGTGTTGCTGATTTGGTAATGGATCCTACAAATCCTAACAAATTAATTGCTGCCATGTGGGAACACAAACGCGATCCGTGGTTCTTCAATTCTGGAGGAAAGGGCTCAGGCTTACACATCACGCATGATGGAGGAAAAACATGGAAAAAAATAACTGAAGATGATGGTTTTCCAAAAGGAGACTTAGGGAGGATTGGAGTGGCAATAGCACCAAACAAACCGAATATAATTTACGCAATAGTTGAAGCCAAGAAAAATGCATTGTACAAAAGTGAAGACGGTGGTTTTAATTGGAAAAAAATAAATGATAAATCCGATATAGGCAACCGTCCATTTTACTATTCTGAAATTTATGTAGATCCTCAAAACGAAAATCGCGTCTATTCGGTTTTTACCTATGTTAATGTTTCAGAAGATGGTGGAAAAAATTTCACACAACTGATGCCAGCTTATGGCGTAGATAATGGTATTCATCCAGACCATCATGCTTGGTGGATTCATCCAGAAAATGGCAATTTTATGCTAGACGGAAATGATGGAGGCATGAACATTACTAAAGATGGAGGGAAAACTTGGCGTTTTATTGGCAACTTACCTGTAGCACAGTTCTATCATATTAATGTAGATAACGAATTTCCTTACAATGTTTATGGTGGTATGCAAGATAATGGCTCTTGGCGAGGACCAGCTTATGTTTGGCGTGCGCAAGGTATAAGAAATAGCTATTGGCAAGAAATTAGTTTTGGTGATGGTTTTGATGTCATTCCAGATAGAGACGATTCTCGTTATGGTTGGACGATGAGTCAACAAGGTTACGTAAGCCGTTACGATTGGCAAACCGGAAATAATTATGGTGTTAGACCTACGCATCCAGATACTGATGTAGAATTACGATTCAATTGGAATGCTGCTATTAATATCGATCCATTTGATAATAGTACTGTTTACTTCGGAAGTCAATTTGTGCATAAATCCACCGATAAAGGCGAAACTTGGACAGTCATCTCGCCAGATTTAAGTACTAATGATCCTGAAAAATTAAAGCAATCAGAAAGTGGTGGATTAACTATGGATGCCACTGGTGCAGAAAATCATTGTACTATTTTGGTCGTAGAGCCTTCGCCAGTTGAAAAAGATATGCTTTGGGTTGGCACAGATGATGGGCGAATTCATTACACACAAGATGGAGGAAAAACTTGGAATGATGTTTCAAAAATAAAAAGTTTACCAGAAGGCAGTTGGATCGCTCAAATAAAAGCATCAAATAAAAATAAAGGAGAAGCATTGCTCATCGCAAACGATTATAGACGTTTTAACTATACGCCTTACGCTTACAGAACAAAAAACTATGGTAAAACTTGGGAACGTATTGTTGATGCAGAAGATGTAGAAAGCTACACGCTTGCCATTGTTGAAGATTTAGAAGAACCCAACTTAATGTTTCTAGGCACTGATGATGGTTTATATGTATCCATAAATGCTGGTGAAAAATGGACGAAATGGACCGAAGGTTTCCCAACAACATCGGTTAAGGATTTGGTAATTCATCCAAGAGAACACGATTTGGTCATTGGAACTTTTGGTCGTGCTGCGTGGGTTTTAGATGATATTAGACCTTTACGAGAAATGGCAAAGAATAGTTCTGTTATGACTTCAAACATAGCGTTATTCAATCCTCCTACAGCGTACCAAGCAGCATATCAGCAACCAACGGGAAGTCGTTTTGGAGCAGATGCTATGTATCATGGTGATAATCGTGGTGGTGGAGCTCGATTCAGCTATTTATTCAACAAAAAAGATGCTGTAAAATCTGATATTAAATCAGATGCAAAAAAAGGTGATAAAGCTATTAGTGATAAGAAAGTTGGATTAGAAAAAGATTCCAAATGGGATTCTTTAACACTTAAATTATATGATGGAGAACGACTCATTAGAACGCTAAAACAAAAGGCTCCAAAAGAAAACGGCATTCATAAATGGACATGGTATATGGATGAAGCTGGCGTAAACAGACCATCGCGTCGCATAAGAAAACAAACAAGAGAACCAGGTGGTGTTAGTGTAAAGCCAGGAACTTACAAGGCCGTTTTACATTACGGAGATCAGATGTCTGAGACAACTATAAAAGTAGAATCAGATCCTCGATTAAATGTATCTCAAAAAAACATAGACGAAGTTTATGCTGCTTCTAAACAGTTGGAAAAAATGCAAGAAACAACTGCAGATGCTGTAAAACAATTAATTGAAAGCAAAGACATAGCAGAAAAGTATAAAAAAGAGCTGGCTGAGCTAGACAAAGAAAAGTATAAAACACAGATAGAAGCGTCAAAAAATACCGCTAAAGCTATAGACAGTTTAATTGATAAATATTTAGGTAAAGAAGATAAACGCCAAGGTATTACCAGAAACCCTGAAGTTACACCAATACAAAGATTGAGGGCTGCTCAAGGCTATGTTAATAATAGTCAAACAGGTATAACCTCAACGGAAACCACATTAATAAAGCATGCAAAAGATGCTTTAGACAAATTATTAGGAGAAACCAATAGTTTCTTTAATAAGGAATGGAAAGATTATCAAAACCAAATGAAACAAATTCAGATGGATCCATTTAAAGAAACCAAAGTTTTTAGCATAGACTAACAATCAAAAAACAATATCATATGAAAACAAAATTTTTAACATTATGCATTGCGCTTTCCATGTTTTCTTGCAAAGAAGACAAGAAAGACCAAAAGATCGCACAACGCGAAATTCAAAATTATACCATAAATCAATTTATGGATAATGAAGCCGTTGGAGGAGGTAGTTTCTCCCCAGATAATAGTAATTTATTAATTTCCAGTAACCGCTCTGGTATTTACAATGCCTATACCATACCGACAAAAGGTGGTGAAATGACTCCAATTACAGCATCAGATAGCACTTCATACTTTGCTAATGCCTATTTTCCAAACGATAATAGAATGTTGTTAAGTGCTGATGGTAATGGTGATGAAATTGACCACTTATTTGTTAGGGAAATAAATGGAGACATTAAAGATATTACACCTGTTGAAGGTGCAAAGGCAGACTTCTATGGTTGGTCTAAGGACGATAAACATCTTTATTACGGCTCTAATAAACGAGACCCACGTTTTTTTGACGTTTACAAAATGTCTATTGAAGATTATTCATCAGAATTATTATATCAAAACAATGATGGAATGGATTTTAGTGGCATGTCTGAAGACGAAAACTATTTCGCTTTGTCAAAAACCATAAACACCAATGATAGCGATCTATTTGTTTATGATGCCAAAACCAAGGAAACTATTAAAATAAATGACAATCTTAGTGGTAATTCAGTTCAAGATTTTTCTAAGGATAATTCAAAATTCTACTATACAACAGATGATGGCTCAGAATTCTCATACCTTATGTCTTATAATTTTGAAACCAAAGAAAAGAAAAAGGAAATTGAGAAGTCATGGGACATTATGGGTAGTGGTTTTACTTCCGAAGGAACATACATGGTCGTTTACGTTAATGAAGATGGAAAGAATGCCATTGAAGTTTTAGACGCTAAAACAATGAAACCAATTGAATTACCAGATTTTGAAGGAAAAAGCATAACAAGTGTAAGTTTTAGCGATGATGAAACTTGGATGCGCATGTACGTTGGCGGCTCTAATGCACCTTCAGATTTATATACTTATAATCTTAATACCAAGGAACAACACAAATTAACCAATGTTCTTAATGATGAAATAAATTCAGAGGACTTAGTAACTGCAAAAGTGATTCGTTACAAATCATTTGACGGAGTGGAAATTCCAGCCATATATTATTTACCTCATCAAGCTTCAGCAGAAAGTAAAGTTCCAGCAATGGTTTGGGTACATGGTGGTCCTGGAGGGCAAACACGTCAAAACTTTAATTCGTTAATCCAATATATGGTTAATCAAGGTTATGCGGTTCTTGCCGTAAATAATCGTGGTAGTAGTGGTTATGGTAAAACCTTTTATCAAATGGATGATAAAAACCATGGAGAAAAAGATTTACAAGACTGTGTTGAAGGTAAAAACTGGTTGGCAACTCAACCTGAGATTGATGGTAATAAAATCGGAATTATTGGAGGTTCTTATGGTGGTTATATGACTATGGCTGCATTAACCTATGCTCCCGAAGAATTTGATGTTGGTGTTAATCTATTTGGTGTAACCAACTGGATGCGTACACTTAAAAGTATTCCACCATATTGGGAATCTTTTAGAGAGGCACTTTACAAAGAATTAGGTGATCCTTTTTCAGCAGACTCTGTAAGGCTCAAAAAGATTTCACCATTATTTCATACCGATAAAGTTACTAAGCCTTTAATAGTATTACAAGGTTCAAAAGACCCAAGAGTTTTGCAAGTAGAGTCTGATGAGATTGTTGCTGGAGTGAGAAAAAATGGTGTACCTGTTGAATACGTTTTATTTGAAGACGAAGGTCACGGTTTTATTAAAAAGGAAAACCAAATTGAAGCTTATAGTAAAATTATAGAATTTTTAGATATTCATTTAAAAAAGGAAAACGAACCTCTAGATGGAGAAACACCTTCAAAAAAGATAGAGACGGAGTCTAACTAAGCTATCTAAATAAAAAAAGGCTGTCTAAAAAGTATTCTTTTTAGACAGCCTTTTTAATTTTAATGCCAATATCTACTCTATTCTTTTAAGTCCACTATCATCTTCTATCTTAATTTTTTTTCCAGATGTAGAAATAAGTCCATCTTTTTTAAATTGCGAAAGAATCCGGATAGCGGATTCCGTTGCTGTACCAACGATACTGGCATAATCTTCCCTTGAAAGCACCAAGTTAAAATAGCCATTAGAGTCACTTCCAAATGTTCGCTCAACATAAATTAAAGCCTCAGCCAATCGTTGCTTTACAGACTTCTGAGCCATATTAATTAAATCATCTTCGGCACCTTTCAAGTCAGAAGCTAAATGTTGTAATACATCAAAAGAAAAATCTTTATTCTCGTGAATATTCGTTAAAATTTGATCTTTAGGCACATAACATAATTCAATATCATTAAGTGCAATTGCACTTAGATTCGTTCGTTCATCGCTAATTATAGACCGCTGGCCAATAAGTTCTCCTTTTCCTAATAACTTTACAGTATGATCTTTTCCGTTAGCACTTAGTTTAGTCATTTTGCAAACACCACTACGCACACAATAAACACCGTGTAGCGATTCCCCTTCATCAAAAATTACTTCACCTTTCTTATAATATTTTGTTGTCTTGCAATCCGAAACACGTTTCAATTCCTCTTTTGTGAGGGATTTCATTGAGTTTAACTGCCTTGCAATACAACTTTCACATCTACTCATACCTGTTTAGTTTTCAACCTTTTCAAAGTTATATAAAACATGACAAATATCATATTTTAAAAGCACAAGTTTTGTGACTTTTGTTACAGGTATAAATGAGCAAATTAAAAATGGAAAACAACACTTGTTTTCATTGCGGTGATGAGTGTGGCAATCATGTCATTTCTTTTCAAGAAAAATCATTCTGTTGTAATGGCTGTAAAACCGTTTTCGAGATTTTTAACGAAAATGACTTAACCTGTTATTACGATTTACAAAACTCACCAGGTGCTATCCCAAAAGAAATTGAAGGGAAATACGATTTTCTATCCCAAGAAAATATTATAGAAAAACTAACAGAATTTAGAAGTGATACATTAGAAATTGTAACCCTTTATATTCCGCATATTCATTGTAGTTCTTGTATTTGGATTCTTGAAAACCTCAACAAGCTCAATCCTAATATTTCAGATTCTCAAGTTAATTTTGGTAAGAAAACAGTACGCGTAACTTACAATTCTACGGAAACTGATTTAAAGTCTTTGGTCATCTTATTGAGTTCTATTGGTTACGAGCCTTATATCAGTTTAGATGATTTTAAATCGGGTAAAAAGCAGATCAATCGCTCTTTAATTTACAAATTAGGAGTTGCTGGATTTGGGTTTGGAAACATAATGTTTTTATCATTTCCTGAGTATTTTGAAGTTAACGAATTTTGGCTAGAGCAATACAAACCATTTTTTAGATGGTTAATGTTTGCTCTATCGCTTCCTATAGTATTTTATTCTGCTCAAGATTATTTTATTTCAGCCTATAAAGGTTTAAAAGCTAGGTTACTGAACATTGATGTACCAATTGCTCTAGGTGTCTCTGTTCTTTTTATTAGAAGTACAATTGAAATTATGTTTGATCTGGGCTCTGGCTTTTTCGACAGTTTAGCAGGCTTAGTTTTCTTCCTGTTAGTTGGAAAATATTTTCAGCAAAAAACCTATGATTTCTTGTCATTTGAACGCGATTATAAATCGTACTTCCCTATTGCAGTAACTAAGATAAACACTGAAGGTTATGAAGAAACCATTCAAGTTTATGATATTGAAAAAGGAGACCGGATTTTAATTCGGAATGAAGAGTTAATTCCAGTAGATGGCATATTAATTAATGGTAAAGCCAAAATCGATTATAGTTTTGTTACAGGCGAATCGCAAACCGTATCAAAACAGTCTGGTGACAAATTATTTGCTGGAGGCAAACAAACCTCTGGTGTTATTGAACTTGAAGCTCTAAAGTCAGTAGAGCAAAGTTATTTAACCCAATTATGGAGCAATGACGTCTTTAATAAAAATAAAGAAGAAGGCTTTACAACTATCACCAATAACATCAGTAAACACTTTACTATTGCCATTTTAACAATTGCTGTCATTGCAACAACTTATTGGCTAATAACTGATGTAAGTAAAGCAATGAATGTTTTTACCGCAGTTTTAATTATAGCTTGTCCTTGTGCCATTGCACTTTCTGCGCCTTTTACGTTTGGGAACCTATTACGAATCTTTGGAAAACTAAAGTTCTATATAAAAAATGCAAGCGTTATAGAGCAATTGGCACAAATCAATACTATTATTTTTGATAAAACCGGAACTATAACATCTAACAAACACAGTAATGCAGAGTACGAAGGAGAGACATTATCTAAACAAGAGTCTTTAGTATTAAAAAATTCTCTTCGTGGCTCTAATCACCCATTAAGCAGAACATTGTATAACATTCTTGAAGAGCATGACATTGTAACACTTGACGCCTTTGAAGAGCATATTGGCAGAGGGATTGAAGCCAAGCATAACACTATTAATCTAAAAATCGGATCTGCAAGTTTTGTAAGTAACCCTCAAGAAACTTCAGTCTTAAATACCACAGTTCATATAAGCAGTAATGCTGTTTACAAAGGAAAATATACCTTTTATAATAGTTACAGAAAAGGTGTGTCGAAACTTTTTAACCAGTTAAAAAAACAATATGATTTAGTTATTCTCTCAGGTGATAATGAAGGAGAACTCGAAAATTTAAAGAAACTGCTTCCTGCTAAAACAAAACTAATTTTTAATCAGAAACCAGAAGATAAATTAGAGTTTATAAAATACCATCAGTCTGAAGGAGCAAAAGTTCTTATGATAGGAGATGGATTAAATGATGCTGGTGCTCTTGCGCAAAGTGATGTAGGCATAGCAATTTCTGAAGATGTTAATGTCTTCTCCCCTGCTTGCGATGCCATACTAGATGCCTCAAAATTCAAACAACTTTATGCTTATATAAAAGCATCAAAATCTGCTATAAAGATTATTAAATGGAGCTTTGTGCTTTCATTTTTCTATAACATTATAGGCTTATACTTTGCAGTTACAGGACAATTAGCACCTGTAGTAGCAGCGATATTAATGCCACTGAGTTCTATAAGTATTGTAGTATTTACAACCATTGCTACAAATCTTCTAGGACGAAAATTAAAATAATTTATTCAATATGATAAATATCATGTTTTAAGAATAAGATCAACAGTAATTTTGAACCATAACTTCAGTAGGTATGAGTGTTATTTATATTTTATTAACGATTAGCATCATTGTGGCTATCATTTTCTTCGTCGCCTTTATAGTAGCAGTTAGAAATGGTCAGTTTGATGATAGCTATACTCCTTCGGTACGCATGCTTTTTGAAGACGAACTGGTAAAAGAAAAACCAAAATCAACTATTAAAACCAATAAGACCAATTAATTAATACTATGGAAGTACAACAATTCTATTACGATAACAAAATCGTTAAAAATTTCCTCTACGCCACTATATTTTGGGGCGTTATCGGAATGTTGGTAGGGTTACTATTAGCATTCATGTTTGTTTTCCCCAACTTAACTGATGGCATCTCGTGGCTAAGCTTTGGTAGATTACGACCATTACACACCAACGCTGTTATTTTTGCCTTTGTAGGTAATGCCATTTTTGCTGGTGTATATTATTCATCACAACGTTTGCTTAAAGCCAGAATGTTTAATGACACTCTAAGTAAAATTAATTTTTGGGGTTGGCAAGCCATCATCGTTGCTGCAGCAATCACATTACCTTTGGGATATACTACTTCAAAAGAATATGCTGAGCTTGAGTGGCCTATAGATATTGCTATTGCAGTTGTTTGGGTCGTATTTGGTTGGAATTTAATCGGTACCATCTTAAAACGTCGTCAACGCCACATGTATGTTGCCATTTGGTTTTACATAGCAACATTTGTTACTGTTGCTGTACTTCATATTTTTAATAGTTTAGCACTTCCTGTTAGTGGTTTAAAAAGTTACTCAGTTTATGCTGGTGTACAAGACGCCTTAGTGCAATGGTGGTATGGACACAACGCTGTAGCATTCTTTTTAACAACACCATTTTTAGGTTTAATGTACTATTTTGTACCAAAGGCTGCAAATAGACCTGTATATTCATATAGGCTATCCATCATTCACTTCTGGTCATTAATTTTTATTTACATCTGGGCAGGACCTCACCACTTATTATACACTGCTTTACCAGAATGGGCTCAGAATTTAGGAGTTGCATTTTCGGTAATGCTTTTAATGCCATCTTGGGGCGGAATGATAAACGGCCTTTTAACCTTACGTGGTGCTTGGGATAAAGTACGTACAGAACCCGTGTTAAAATTTATGGTCGTGGCGCTTACTGGTTATGGTATGGCAACTTTTGAAGGTCCTCTTCTATCGCTTAAAAACGTTAATGCTATTGGTCACTTTACCGATTGGATCATTGCACACGTACACGTTGGTGCATTAGCTTGGAATGGTTTCTTAGCCTTTGGTATGATATATTGGTTAATACCGCGATTATTTAAAACAAAATTATACTCAACAAAATTGGCTAACGCGCATTTCTGGATAGGAACTCTTGGAATTATTTTCTATGCTTTACCGCTTTATGTAGCTGGATTTACACAAGCAAGTATGTGGAAGCAGTTTAATCCAGATGGCACATTAATGTATGGTAACTTCTTAGAAACAGTAACCGAAATTATGCCAATGTACTGGATGCGTGCTATTGGTGGAACATTATACATTATAGGAATGCTTATTTTATTGTATAATATTATTCTAACTATTAAAACCTCTAAGGCAGGAGTCACAGACGAGTTAGCGGAAGCACCTGCATTACAACGTGTTTCAAAACACAGAGTTGCAGGCGAAGGATGGCATACCGTTTTAGAACGAAAACCAGTAAAATTAACCATCTACGCGACTATTGCTATTTTAATTGGTGGTATTGTGCAGATTGTACCAACTATAATGGTGAAATCTAACATACCAACTATCTCGAGTGTAAAGCCTTATACACCATTAGAATTAGAAGGAAGGGACATCTATATACGTGAAGGTTGTGTAAGCTGCCACTCTCAAATGATTCGCCCATTTAGATCTGAAGTAGAACGCTATGGTGAGTATTCTAAAGCTGGAGAATTTGTTTACGATCATCCATTCCTTTGGGGAAGTAAACGTACAGGACCAGATTTAGCTAGAGAAGGAGTTGGCGGAAAAATGACAGGTGGACGACCAGACTCATGGCATTTTAAACATATGTACGATCCTCAAGGTGTCTCTAGTGGATCTATAATGCCAGCATATCAATGGCTTATTAGGGATAAATTAGACAAATCACAAACCGAAGCCAAAATGAGAACTATGGTATCACTTGGTGTACCATACACAGAAGAGGATATTGCTAATGCACAACAACAGATGACAGAACAAGGTTCTGAAATTGAAAAAAACCTATATGAGGATTCCGATTTATCGATTTCTTTTGAAGAAGGTAAAAAAGAAGCTCAAGCAAACGGCGAGGAATTCATTGCAGTAAAAGACAGAGAAATAGTAGCACTTATTGCCTATTTACAACGTTTAGGAACAGACATAAAAGTAAAAGATTTACAAACCACAGAAAACTAGAATCATGCTAAAATTTGTAAAAAATCATATGGATAGTATATCTGGAATAGAGATTTATCCCATCATATCATTACTTATTTTTTTCATCTTTTTTGTAGCTCTATTTTGGTGGGTAATCACCGCAAAAAAAGATTATATAACAACCGTTAGCAACTTACCATTAGATAACCAAAACGATACAAAATTATGAGAAATTTAATGCCATCTTGGTTAAGAGTGCCGATTGTCTTTTTTATCATTTTCGGACTTATAGAATACTTCGTAGAATCTGGAGACAAGCCAGCTTTTATGGAACAACCAGCCATATTATTGTTTCTTTTATTAGTCCTTCTAATATTAATTGCAATCGAAGCAATTTCTGGTTCTTTAGAGAATATTCTATATCAAAGTTTAGATGAAGAAGGCAAAGCACGTTACAATGCCAAAAAGCAAAAAGAATCTAAATTTGTTAGTTGGGTAAAAACGACTTACAAAAAACTAATAGGTACAAGACCAATTCAAGAAGAACATGAAATTATTCTTGACCACAATTACGACGGTATTAAAGAATTAGACAACGACCTTCCGCCTTGGTGGCTTTATGGGTTTTATGCGTCCATCATTTTTGCTGTAATCTATTTGTTTAAATATGAAGTCTTTAATGGAGATAACCAGGTTGATGAATTAGCAACGGAATATGCAGAAGCAGAAATTGAACTACAAGAATATTTAAAAACAGCTAAAGATCTTGTGGATTTTAATACTGTAGAAGTCCTTACAGATGCTTCAGATCTGAATAGTGGTAAGAAAATATTTGAAGCCAATTGTGTAGCTTGTCATCAAGCAGATGGTGGAGGAGGCATTGGACCAAACCTAACAGATACCAATTGGATTTTAGGTGGTGGTATTAAAAATGTATTTAAAACCATATCAGAAGGTGGTAGAGATGGAAAAGGTATGATTGCCTGGAAACAAAGCTTAAAGCCATCAGAAATTGCTCAAGTAGCTAGTTATGTATTACAATTTCAGGGCACAACACCAGCTAATGGAAAACCAGCTGAAGGTGATATTTGGATTGATGCCACTTTAAAAGACACAGAAACAGGAGAGAAAGTACATGATGTTGAGATTGAAGTAAAAAAAGTCATTCCTGATTCAATAGGCACTTCAATTGATTTTTAATTAACCGAACTTTAAACAAACCCTAATTAAATGGAACCATCAGAAAACCAATCTTTTAGAGATACGATTGGCACAATGACCGAAGATGGTAAACGCGCTTGGGTTTATCCTAAAAAGCCTAGTGGTAGACTTTACAACTACCGCAAGATTGTAAGTTATGGTTTGTTGGTGTTTTTATTGGCTTCACCATTTATAAAAATTAATGGTAATCAGTTTATATTATTCAATATTCTAGAACGCCGTTTTAATGTTTTTGGATTGCCATTTTGGCCACAAGATTTTTATTTGGTGGTTATGTCAATGCTAATAGGTGTTGTATTTATAACCTTATTTACTGTAAGTTTTGGACGAGTATTTTGTGGTTGGATTTGTCCACAAACTATTTTTATGGAAATGGTTTTCCGACGTATTGAATATTGGATTGAAGGAGATAGAAACAAACAACGTAAACTAGATAGGCAAGAATGGAATGCTGAAAAAGTTAGAAAGAAAGGCTTTAAATGGTTTATATTTTTAATCGTTTCCTTTATCATCGCAAATGTGTTTCTGGCCTATTTAATTGGTAGTGATAAACTTCTAAGATACATCTCTGACAATCCGTTAAATCATTTAGGAACGCTCATTCCGCTTATTATTTTTACAGCCGTTTTCTATTTTGTATTTGCTTGGTTTAGAGAGCAAGTCTGTATTATCGCTTGCCCTTATGGAAGGTTGCAAAGTGTTCTATTAGACAATAAATCCATCGTTGTAGCTTATGACTATAAACGAGGAGAAGCAGAAAATGGAAGAAAGAAATTCAGAAAAAACGAAGATCGCAAAGCTTTAGGTTATGGAGATTGTATAGATTGTATGCAATGTGTTAATGTTTGCCCAACAGGAATAGATATTAGAAACGGTACACAATTAGAATGTGTGAATTGTACGGCTTGTATAGATGAGTGCGATCATATTATGGAAAGCATTAATCTTCCTAAAGGGTTAATACGTTTTGCAAGTGAAGACGAAATCGAAAAGAAAGCCAAGTTTAAAATCACGGCCAGAATGAAAGGTTACATAGCCGTATTATCCATTTTAACAGGTATTTTTATAGGCTTGCTCTTTCTACGCAACGATGTTGAAGCAACAATACTTAGACTTCCTGGTCAATTATACGAACGTAAAGAAGGTAATCTTATAAGTAATGTATTTACCTATAAATTAGTCAATAAAACAACTAAAGATATCAATAACATTAGCTTTAAACTCAGAAAATATAAAGGAAAAATCAAATTGGTTTCTACAACTGATAATTTTATGGTTCCTGCTCAAGAATTAGCAGAAGGCACCTTATTTATTGAAATTGATAAAAATGAATTATCTGGTGACAAAAACAAGTTAGTGATCGAGGTTTACAGTAATGAGGAATTGATAGAAACAACTACGGTTAACTTTTTAGGACCTAGAAGTTATAATTAATTGAATTAATAAGATCCTGAATCAAGTTCAGGATGACAAAATAAATTTTTCCATGAAAATAAATTGGGGAACAGGCATTGTACTAGCATTTATAGGCTTTATAAGCTTCATATTGTATTTTATTATTACTATGAGTACAAACGATAAGTATGATTTTGATTTAGTAACCGAAGATTACTATGGTCAAGAATTACAGTTTCAAGCAGATTTAAATAAAGAAAAAAATTCGCAAGCCTTAACAGAAAATATCAATTGGAAAAAAACAAACGATGGTATTGTTATAGTATTTCCAGAGGATTTAGATCTCACAAAAATAGAGGGAAAAGTGTTCCTATATAGACCATCTAATAAACAATTTGATTTTGAAATACCTATTTCATTATCTAACCGCAATTTGCTCATACCTGACAAACGTTTATTAGGTGGTCGTTGGAACATTAAAGTTGATTGGAATTACAACGAAGAAGCCTATTTATATAAAACTGAAATTATATACTAAATGCTAATTTCTGCTCTCATATTAGGTTTATTAGGAAGTTTGCATTGCGTTGGCATGTGCGGACCAATAGCCTTTATGTTACCTGTAGATCGTTCTAACTCTTTTAAAAAAGTGAGTCAGATTGGCGTATACCACATCGGCAGAATAGTTGCATATAGCCTAATTGGTTTAGTGTTTGGTTTAGTAGGTAAAAGTCTTTATCTGTTTGGAATGCAACAACAATTATCTATAATTATCGGAATTTTAATGATTGTAATTGTTGTTTTACCTCATAAAATAATTGGCAAATACAACCTTTCTAAACCCTTATATAAATTAATTTCCAAGGTAAAATCATCTTTAGGTAAAGCCTTAAAAAAGAAAACCGCAGACACCTTTTTAACTATAGGATTTCTAAATGGTTTTTTACCTTGTGGCCTGGTTTATATGGCAGTTTTTGGATCTATAGCAACAGGAAGTCTATTAGAAGGAAGTCTGTACATGGTTTTATTTGGAATAGGCACAATTCCTCTGATGACTACAGCAATTTATTTAGGTAAATTTTTAAATAGCACTGTAAAACAACGCATCCAAAAAGCAATACCTGTTTTTGTGGTTGTTATAGGTGTTCTATTTATTCTACGTGGATTAGGTTTAGGAATCCCTTACATCTCACCTGCTCCAATTGTAGAAATGGCCTCTAGTGCAATGGAATGTCATTAATTTTTTAATTAAGATATTTTTATCTTAATTAAGATTTTTGACTTATCTTTGTAACATAATAATACACTCAATATGTTTTCTAAAGCTTGTGAATATGGCATAAAAGCAACAATTTTTATTGCGGTAAATTCGTCGGAAAATAAGCGTGTGACACCTAGTGAAATTTCCGCTGAAATTGATTCTCCAACAGCCTTTACTGCAAAAATTCTTCAAGCCTTAGTTAGACACGGAGTTATAAAATCTGTAAGAGGAGCTTATGGTGGCTTTGAGATGGATAAAGATAAAATTGCTTCTACAAAACTATCTCAAATTGTATATGCTATTGATGGTGATAATATTTATAAAGGTTGTGGTTTAGGATTACACACTTGCAATGAAAATCATCCTTGTCCTGTACACGATAGATTTAAAGTGATTAGAGACGAACTAAGGAACATGCTAGAAAATACAACAATAGAACAATTAGCATTAGACATTAAATCTGGTGTCTCATTTTTAAAAATCTAAAAAAATTTGAATATAAATAGGATAATTTTGTCCGAAATAAAATAAATAATATGGAAGTACTACAAAAAAACACCGAAAAAGAAATAGGAAAATATGTTGCTGATGACTTTAGAACAGCTGCCATTTTCTCTAAATACAAAATTGATTTTTGTTGTAATGGCAACAGAACACTAACAGAGGCTTGTGAAAAAAAAGGAATTGACAGCAAAATTATAATGGAAGAACTTAATCAAGTTTTAAATTCTAGCTCAAGCGAAACTATTGATTATAAATCGTGGCCATTAGATCTACTTGCAGAATATATTGAAAAAAAACATCACAGGTATGTTGAAGAAAAAATCCCAGTACTATGTCAGTTTTTAGATAAATTATGTCGCGTGCATGGAGAACGTCATCCTGAGTTGTATAAAATAAATGAACTATTCACTTCTTCAGCAGGTGAATTAGCATCGCATATGAAAAAAGAGGAACTTATACTCTTCCCTTTCATTAAAAAAATGGTAAAAGCAAAATTAGAAAATGGAGTTGTACAATCGCCTCAATTTGGCACAGTGGAAAATCCAATTAACATGATGAAACACGAACATGATACTGAAGGCGAACGCTTTAGAGAAATTGCAGAATTGACTTCTAATTACAATCCACCAGCAGATGCTTGTAATACCTATAAAGTCACTTTTGCCATGCTAGATGAATTCGAAAAAGACTTGCATTTACATATTCATTTAGAGAATAATATTCTATTTCCTAAAGCCATACAACTCGAAAAACAATTTACCTAAATAACCTACTTCTATTTTGATTAATAGCAACTCAAGATTAGTAGCGTATAATCCCAGAAGGCATTAATATTTGCCTTCTGGGATTTTAAATGAAAACCTTTACTTTTATGTTCAATGCTTAAAAAATTAACCATAATATGCCTATTTAACTTTCTTATTGCTGCCCTTATGGGATTAGTATTACGTTTTTCGATTTTAGAACCCATAGGCATAAATTACAGGTTTTTAACCCACGCTCACTCTCATGGAGCCATGTTAGGTTGGGTGTATTTAATGCTATATACCTTTTTTGTATATTACTTTATTCCTGACAAAAAACCTATTTACATTCGTTTGTTTTGGCTCACACAAATTTCTGTAGTTGGTATGATGTTAAGCTTTCCATTTCAAGGATATGCAGCCATTTCAATTTCGTTTTCAACTCTACATATTTTCTGTAGTTATTGCTTTGCCTTTCTTATATGGAAACATCACAAAACCCAATCTCTAGCAACCAAAAAATTATTAAAAGCCTCACTTATATTTATGGTATTGTCTACCATAGGTGTTTGGTGTTTGGGTCCAGCAGTTACAATGCTAGGACAAGCTTCTGCTTTTTATCAAATTGCAATTCAGTTCTTTTTACATTTTCAGTTTAATGGTTGGTTTTTAATTGCGGTAACTGCCTTATTTTTTCATCTTTTAAAGATTAAAGATTCTAAATTATTCAGAACGTATTTTTGGCTATTAATCTCTTCAACATTATTAACCCTTGCTCTGCCAATTCAATGGTTTGCTCCGCATAAAATATTATTAGCTGTAAATGGCTTTGGTGTTATTATACAAGCTGTAATGTTTTATTTATTCATATTAATTATAAATCCCAAACGACTTAATGTAATTAACAAAACATCAAAACCTCAATTCTATTTGTACAGTTTTGCCTTGATTTGCTTTGCGCTGAAAATATTTTTTCAGCTCATGAGTATTTTACCAAAATTTTCAGAAGTGATTTACAGCAATCGCAATTTTGTAATTGGTTTTATTCATCTCTTAATGCTAGGTGCTATTTCAGGATTTTTGCTAGCTTTTATTCTAAAAGGTGGATTAGTTACTTATTCTAAAACTTTATACATCGGTATTTACACTTTTCTTTTAGGCTTTGTTACAACTGAAATTTTATTACTCATTCAAGGTGTTAAATTTTACTTCGGAAGTGGAATGCTCTCAAATTATTACTTGTTATTATTTATTTCAAGTATCTTATTACCGCTTGGCATTGGCTTTCTTATCCACAACATTCTAAAACGTAAAAACTATGCAACCAAAACCCCAAAAACGACATAAAGCGCTTCAGCCGTTAAGCAGAGAGCATCATCATGGGTTATTATTATCCTGGAAAATTAGAGCTGGATTTAGTAAAGAAGTTGATCCCAAACGTATGCGCGTTTACGCTGATTGGTTTTTTAAAAATCAATTAATTCCACATTTTGAAATTGAAGAAAATCATATTTTTCCTATTCTAGAAGATGAAAATAAATTGGTAAAGCGTGCTTTGGCAGATCACAGACGATTAAAACGTTTGTTTGAAGAAACAGGAGATGATACAAAAACCTTAAGCAATATTGAAGAAAAATTAGATCAACACATAAGATTTGAAGAACGCATTCTTTTCCCTGAAATTCAAAAAATAGCTACTGAAACTCAAATGCTTCAAATTGAAAAGATTCATCAACCAGAAAAATTTGTGGATAACGAAAGTGACCCGTTTTGGAAATAGTTTGTTATTGCGTCTGAACTGATATTTATCATAGTTTATGCTCAATGTTAGCTATAAATTTATAGTTAATAAAACCAAGTTATTATGATAAGTAAATTAAAACAAGAAGCTTGCAAACGTTTATTGCAGCAGAATTATATTGGCCATTTAGGATACACCTACCTAAACCAACCGTTTGTTATCCCTATTACGTATTTCTATGAAGGCGATAAAATTATTTGCTATTCTGGTGAAGGTCATAAAATTGATGCGCTACGCAAACACAACGCGGTTGCGCTAGAAGTCTCTGAAATAACTTCTGTAAATCAATGGAAATCTGTTTTAGTGCATGGCACATACCAAGAACTTCGTGGCAGTAATGCAAAAGCGATGTTACACACTTTTTCGTTGGGCGTAAAGGATGTTATTATGCGAAGTGAGCTTAGGGATCTTAATTTTATCAGTGAGTTTTCAGCAAAAATCAGCAATGAAAATATTCCAATTGTTTTTGTCATTAATATTGATGACATCACAGGAAGAATAAGAAATAATTAATCAGCTTTAAAAGTTGTTTTAAACAAACTCGGCTTAACCGTTATCATTAACCAAGCCCAATTGTTGGTATTGTCTTTGTTCCCACCTTTTAAAACTTCCATAGTTTCCGTTGCAAACAACTGAGAATATCCTGCTTGAAAATGGATGTCCTTTGTCCATTTATAACCTAAAACTAAATCGAGTTCAGTACCTAAATTATTTCTTAATTCTTGTCCAGAATTATCAATTACAGCTGCGGCTGATGAAAATATATGAGGCACGAGTTTTGCCGAAAGCTTATCTTTTTGATAGCCAAATGTGGCATTGATATCTAATAACCCTACAGAATTTGCATGATTACCAACATAAAAATAATCCATTAACCCATTAAACTTATGATTGGTACCAAACCAAGGATTAAATGATTTTAGCGTATTATCCGTTGTATTCATATCCGTGCCAGAAAGATATTCCGCACCCAAACCAGTGGTAAAATCATCATTGATACTATAATAAACATTCGCCGCAATATTATAAGCATTCAAATCTGTATTTGCGATTTTTCCAGTTTGATAATAGACAGATGCATCTGCATTCAACTTGTTTTTCTTAAAGCTAAATCTAGAACCTATAGTTTGGTTATAATCTACTTGTTGCTCATCATTATCATCTAAATAAGCTAAACCATTATTTAATATTAAAACGCTTAAATCAACATTTTTAAATTCGGTATGATACCACAAATATTGAAACGCTTTATGGTCGTTAACCAAATAATCCGTATTAAATAATGTTTCAGCATTTTCGTTCATTGCTAACCCAAAATCTAAACGGTTTTTAGAATTGGGTTGATAAGTGGCAATAAAGGCATCATGGCTTCGTGCCTGTTGTGCCCAACCTACATTTCCGAATATTCTGTGGTCGTCATAACTAATCTCTTGTCGTCCCATTTTTAATGAAAACTTAGGGCTTAAAATTAATTGTGCCCAAGCTTCGTGTATTGTAATTCCATTTTTATCCGAAACCGATAATGTCTCCACATCTCCCCAAATTCTTACATTCTGAAACGCCACATAAGCATTCAACTTTTCACCTTTATAACCTAGGTTTAATCGCGTACGTTGCGATATAAATGAAGCTGCATCCACATCATCAGGAATTAGAGTTTTGTAACCATGTCTGTACTCAAAACGTGGCCTTAACTCTGTTGATAGTTCAAATTCTTGAGCATAGGATGTCATTACAACGCCTATACATAGGATTGTTAGAATTGTTTTCATCACTATTATTTATTGAGTTAGCTTAAGGATGGTTTCTATAGTTTCTTTATTGTCAACACCTAGACCTTCTTGTTGGTGAATTAATTCTCCTTCAGCATTAAACACACTTATAATATTTGAATGCGAAAAATCGATAGGTGAGATTTCTTTATACTTCACAGATAGAACATTAGCAAATTCTCTAACTCCACTTTCTGTACCTTGCAAAAAAGTCCATTGTTCATCATCCATTGCATTTTCTATCGCAAAGGCTTTTAGGCGTTCTGGAGTATCGGTTTCTGGATCGATACTGACCAATGCAAACGTTAGATTTTTTATTTTTTCATCAGGAATTTGAGCTTCAATATTGCGCATATCTGCCACTAATCTTGGGCAAGCTGCTTTGCAAGACGTGTAAATCATTACCATAACAAGTGTTTTGCCTTTTAAATCTTCCAGTTGAATTTCTTCTCCTTCTTCAGTATGCCATTTGCTTGTTAAGTTGAAAATAGATTCTTCAGAAATCGCATCCGTTTCTATTTTTTTTGAAGCATTTTTTATTTGTTTCAAGTCCATTTTGCACACAGGGCAACTGCCAGATTCAGTATAAATTTTATCTCCTTCGCATTGCATAGGACATTGATAAACCAGTGACTGATCGGTTGTTGTTTTCGTTTTATCTGAATTGCAAGCAGTTATACTTACAAGCAATACAAATGCTGATATTATTATTTTAAAATGTTTACGCACGCCATACTTATTGATTAAGTCTTCGTGATTTTTTTTTGAAAATTTCATTAGTTGTCTGTTTTAATATCTTGAACACATCTAAACCCTAAATTTTTCATGGAGTACTTAGCTTTTAAACTTCCTCTAATGGCATAGCGCATAAATGCTGCATAATTCATTAAATCCGTAGCGTTAACTGCTGCACTTCCGCAAAAAAGATTACTATCCTTATCGACATCTTTTCGAGATTCACCAGTAATTAATACCGAGTTAAAATCTAATGTCCATTCCCAAACCAAACCATGTAAATCGTAAACTCCCCAAACATTTTTTGGTGTTTCTCCAATTAGATTTTGGTTAGTTCGTGGAGCTTCATACCAAGCTAAGATCTTCTCATTGTAGGTTGGCTTAACACGAGCATCTCGTGTGGTTTCGTCTGCCATAGCTACATATTCCCATTCATCTACTGTTGGTAAGCGTTTGTTCTGACATTCACAATATGCCTTAGCAGCAAACCAAGAGACATACGTTATTGGGCTTTGGGATTTTAATGAATCTATACTTTCTAAGTCGTTTTTCCAATTAGACAGATAGCTGTCATCAGCAAATAGAGAAATCACATTTGATTTTCTCCATTTCGGATATTTTTCTACAAAAGCCTCATAATCAGCAATAGTTACCGGATAAATATCCATTTTAAAATCCTTGACCTCGACAACTGTTGAATCGCGACCATACAAAGGAATATAACGACTACCTTCAATGAGAACCATGTCTTCAACTTGTGCGAAACCAAAAGATTGAAACATAAAACACAGTAAAAGCAAGCTGAAGACTTTGGTTTTCATGATAATATTTATTTATTTTTTACTTTTTCTACCATTTGTTTGGTAACTACTTTACCAGAATTTCCCCAACTGTTATAAACATAGGTCAATACATTGGCCACATCATCTGAAGAAATTAACTGCTTAGTCATTACACTATTGTACTTCTCACCGTTTACGGTTATTTCTCCACTCAATCCGTTAACGACAACACCAATAGCTCTATCTACATCTGCATTTAGGTAATCTGATTTTGCCAATGGAGGAAATGCGTTAGGAATACCTTGTCCTTCACCTTGATGGCAGGCAAAACACGTTTGCATATAGATTTGTTTACCAAACTCCATCTGCTCGTCAAAAGATTTTGCCGGAATTTCAGATTCTACAATCTCATCAGTTGTTGGCATGGTTTGTATTCCTGGGCCTTCAGGTAAATAAATGCCTTCGCGTATTTCACCAGAATAAATCTTTTTATCCTCTTCGCCTTCAACCTTTAACATTCCTAAGGCACCTTTGTTGAATGCTCTGAAAATAGAGTGATCTACTAAAATAAATGTTCCTGGTACATCAACCCTAAACTCCACAATTGCGGCACCACCAGCAGGAATTAATGTTGTTTGCACATTTTCGTTTACTAAATCTCCACCTTCTACATGGACTTTGTCGAATATCTCACCAATGACATGGAAAGACGACACTAAGTTTGGACCACCATTACCAACAAAAAGTCTTATCGTTTCACCGACTTTTGCTGTAATAGCATTATCACCAGTTAAAGCACCAACGCTACCATTAAAAACTACATAATCTGCATTTTCATCAACTGCTTTTTGCATATCAAATGGTTGCAATCCTCTTTCACCATTTTTTCCTTTGGTATAAAAATCACCTTGCATAATGTAATACTCCTTATCTACTTGTGGCAAACCTCCTTCAGGCTCCACCAAAATAAGACCGTACATGCCGTTTGCTATATGCATTCCTACAGGAGCTGTAGCACAGTGGTAAACATACAGGCCTGGATTTAAGGTTTTAAAAGAAAACACTTTCTCATGTCCAGGAGCTACAAATGAAGATTCGGCTCCACCACCTGGACCTGTTACAGCGTGTAAATCTATGTTATGTGGTAACTTGTTGTCTGGGTGATTAGACAATGTAAACTCAACCTCATCACCTACTCTAGTTCTTATAAAACTTCCTGGTACAGAACCTCCAAAGGTCCAATACACATATTTTACACCATCCGTTAATTCGCCCTCTTCTTCAAGGATTTCCATATTAACGATAAGCTTTTTTGCTTTTCGTCTTCCTACGGGAGTAGGCACATGAGGTGGAGCAGTTAGTTCTGCTATCATTTCTCTGCTCACAGGAATATCTGCTGTAGTAGGATTAACTTTTGTATCATTCTCTTTACAAGATGTAAAAAAGAGCGTTCCTAATATTGCAATGCCAAATAAAAATTTTAGATGTTTCATTTTATATCGTTTTTGGTTATTTTAATTTGCTGAATTAAACATTGTTTTAAATAAGACAATTTTATCCTATTTATAAGCGAAGATACAACGCAATTGCATTATAAAACATGACATTTATCAGTTCTGAAAACTATAATCAAATAAATTACTAATAAATAAACGCCAAAAGAATTCTCCTTTGGCGTTTAGTCTTGACATTGAAATAACCCTAACTAATTAAACATCAAGAATTATAATTTAAATGTCATTACTGGTAATGTAGAATGGTTGGCAACATCTTCAGAAATACTACCTTCAAAGAAATGCGCCAATCCTTTTCTGCCGTGCGTGGTAATAGCTATTAAATCTGCATCAACCTTATTTGCAAAATTAAGAATGCCTTCTTCTATTGAATAATCTGAAACCACAGTAACTTCTTTAAACTTGTCTAAATTTCCTTCTATTTTCTTTAAAAATCTTGATATTAATCGATCAATTTCTATGGAACTTTTAAAATCTGTGTTTGGTGTATTAACATATACCAAACGAACATTTGCTTCTAATTTTTCGAAGATCATTTTGGCTTTTATATAACTCTCTACAGACTCATCTGTAAAGTCACTGGCAAAAACAACAGTATTAAATTCTACCAAAATTGGATTATGCTTTACAATTAAAACAGGTATATCTGCATATCTCACAACCTTTTCTGCGTTAGAACCTAATAGCACTTCTTTTGCACCAGAAGCACCATGAGACCCCATTACAATTAAGTCTGCATCGTGCGCCTTAACTAACTCATTAATTTCTTTAAAAACCATAAAGTGCTTTACCACAGGAATTACATTTACTCCCTTTAGGTATGGCCTATCCAAAAAAGTTTCCATTTTTTGCTCGGCTAACTTTAAATAAAACACAGCCTCTTCATTTAAGGAATTTGCACTTGCAGTTATAATAGCATTTGATAACTGCAACATGTGTAGAACATACACTTCTGAGTTATATTTTTTTGCAATTGAAGCTGCAGTTTCTAAAGCATATTCAGAATGTTCTGAAAAATCTATTGGTACTATAATTCGTTTCATATTAATATATTTTTAAATGGTCATTGAAAATAATTGAGTATTAGGTTTTTTGCGTTGCAATAGCAAATCAAAAGCCATGCAAATGTTTCTTATAAAAGGTTTTCCTTTTGCTGTTACAATGATTTGCTTATCTCCAAACTCAAGTAGGTTATCTTGTTCAAACTCTTTTAACTTCATAAGAACTTCTGGCAACTCATCAAAATTTAACGCTGTATGTTGCCATGAGGTATTAAAATTGCACATAAGGTTAAGGATATGTCTTCTTATTTTAAGGTCTTCAGTATTTAAAATGTGACCTCTATACACTGGAATAATTCCTTCGTTAATAAGATGATAATATTCCTCTATAGCTTTTACATTTTGGGCAAAACCATACCAGCTATCACTTATTGAAGATACTCCCAAACCAATCATAGCCTGTGTTGTAGAAGCCGTATAACCCATAAAATTACGATGCAAAGTTTCTTGAACTGCTGCTTTGTATAAAGAATCACTTTTTAAAGCGAAATGATCCATACCTATTTCAGTATATCCAATCTTTTCAAGAAGTAATTTTCCTGTTTCATATTGCTGACGCTTAGATGTACCTGAAGGCAAATCTGCGTCCTTAAAACCTCGTTGACCATTACCTTTTATCCAAGGCACATGCGCATAACTATAAAAGGCTATGCGATCTGGCAACAAGCTTTCAGTCTTGTTTATGGTTTCTATAACATCGGCTTCTGTTTGAAAAGGTAAACCAAATATTATATCATGACCAACAGAAGTATAACCAATCTCTCTGGCTAATTCCGTAACCTTTTTTACATTTTCGAAAGGTTGAATGCGGTTAATAGCTTTCTGAACTTTTAAATTATAATCCTGAACTCCAAAACTCACACGTCTAAAACCTAAATCGTAAAGCACCTGAAGATGTTCTGCAGTAGTATTATTAGGGTGACCTTCAAAACTAAACTCATAACCTTGGGCTAATTCAGAGGATTTTAATAATTCTGAAATTAAAAATTTTAAATTTTCGGGAGAGAAGAATGTTGGTGTACCACCTCCGAGGTGCAATTCTTTAATTTTTGTTTTTTCTCCTAATAAATTTAAGTACAAATTCCACTCTTTTAAAACCGCTTTTATATAAGGAGATTCCACTTCGTGTCGCTTTGTAATCCGTTTATGGCAGCCACAAAAAGTGCACAAGCTTTCGCAAAAAGGTAAATGTATATACAAACTTATACCTTCAGACCTATTAGATTCATTAAAAGATTGCTTTAAAGATGTCTTCCATTTTTGCAATGAAAACGAATCCATATCCCAATACGGAACCGTAGGATAGCTAGTATATCTAGGACCTGAAACGTTGTACTTATTGATTAAAGATTGACACATAATTAATTCTTATACTTCAAAAGTACTGGTATGTCCAATTTTAAAATATGATATTTATCATGTCTCTAGAAAATACAGCAATATCGACACAACATTTGCAGAAGCGCAGTTATATTATTAACTTTACTAAAAACTAAAATCACCGATTATGAAAAACTTAAAACTAGTCGCTATTGTTTTTGCTCTCGTATTTGCAACATCTTGTAAAAAGAAGAAAAAAGAAGAAGTTACAGAAACAGAAGTAGAAGAAATTGTAACGGAAAAATCAACCGAAAAAAAATTAACGATTAGTTTGTCGCCAAAAAGCGACAGCAAAGTTGAAGGTAGCGTAACTTTTAAAGAAAAAGATGGTATCGTTAGTATGACGGCTAAAATGACAGGACTTAGCGAGGGAGAACATGCTATTCATATACACGAAAAAGCAGATTGTTCTTCTGCAGATGGCACTTCTACTGGTGGTCATTGGAATCCTACAAATCAACCACACGGAAAATGGAAAGCTGAGACAGGTTACCATAAAGGAGATATTGGTAACTTTAAAGTTGCTGCTGATGGTGAAGGTATTGTAACCTTAACAACTGATGAATGGTGTATTGGCTGCGGAGATGACACAAAAGATATTATAGGAAAAGCCATTATTGTTCATCAAGGTACAGACGACTATACATCTCAACCTTCTGGTGCTGCTGGCAGTAGAATAAGTTGTGGTGGCATTATTGAATAAAACATCAACAACATAACAATTAACTAATAGAGCTATTGCAGCACTACTTTCTTCCCCTTTTACTGCAAAAATTCTAAAACAAACCTCTAATGGCAGATTTAGATACCCTTGTAGTGCAATTTCAGAATAAAGATCAGGTTGCATTTGAAAAACTATACGGTATGTATAGTAAAAGCATACATGGAGTTGTTTACAACATTGTAAAAGACACCTATATTGCAGATGAACTTATGCAAGATGTCTTTATAAAGGCATGGAAAAAAGCAGACACTTATTCATCAAAAAAAGGAAGATTTTTTACGTGGATTCTTAACATAGCACGCAATACTGCTATAGACAAGACACGTTCTAAGGCATTTAAGCAATCCAAACAAAACCTCAACTCAGATTTCTTCGTAGATATCATAACAAGCAATGATAATTTAGACGCTAGTACAGATGCTATCGGAATTAAAAAGTTTGTGACCAATTTAGGTCAAAAATGCAAAGAGGTAATTGAGCTCCTTTACTTTAAAGGATTTACACAAAAAGAAGCCTCAGAAGAATTACAAATGCCGATAGGCACAATTAAAACAAGAAACAGAAGCTGTATACAACAGCTCAGAGACATGGTATTATAGTTATGGATATTAAAGCATATATAGAATCTGGCATTTTAGAGCTATACGTAGCAGGCCAACTTTCTGAAAAAGAAAATCAGGAAGTCTATGACCTTTTGCAACAATATCCAGAATTATTACAAGAAGTCTTAGAAATAGAAGCAGCTGTTGTAAAATTAACTGCTGCAGTATCTCCACATGCTATAGATTTTGATTCTTTTAAAGGGAAATTAAACGCAACAGATACTAAAGTAGTAGATCTTAAACCTAAGAAACCAAATTGGATATCTTACACAGGTTGGGCAGCATCAATATTACTGGCTGGTGGATTATTATGGACACTGAATAACAAAAATCAGTTAGAAGACCAATTACAAACTGCAGAAACAGAAAAACGCTATTTAGAGATTCAAATAGAAGATGCCAGAACCGATTTGGCAGCAACTAAAAATCTGTTGGATGCTATAAGAGACAAAGACATTATCGCTGTACCACTTGGTGGTCAAGGAGACTATGCTTCTAATTATGCTAAGGTCTATTGGAACAAAGCAGATAATACCATTTACCTCGATGCGGAAGGTTTACCAAACGCACCAGAAGGTAAGGTATGGCAAGTATGGTCATTAACTTTAAATCCGTTAACACCTACCAGTTTAGGTACAATAGACAACTTTAACACAGACGACAACAAAATATTTACTATTGCCAATGCTAACGAAAGTCAAGCTTTTGGTATAACTTTAGAACCAGCTGGTGGTAGTGAAAGTCCAACAATGGAGCAGCTTTACACACTTGGTGTAGTGAATACTCAGCCATAATCTCTGAGTCTATATTATAAATTAAAACCTTTTTGCTTTGCTTGGTGATTTTTTTATTAAAAAGTAAATTTTAATAGATAAAATCTTAACAAAAAAAGCACTCTAAATAGCGCTTTCTTAATATATAATTTTATCTAGATACTAGGTAATTACACCTCAACCAAATCGAATCTTTTGGCCCAATGTACGGCACTTTCAATAGATGTAAAACGTCTTATTTTCTTTTTAAAAAATAGGCTTTCTATAACAGAATTTACAAAACTAACTTTAGAATACCCTATGATTCCATAGCCTTTAATATCAAAACTATTCTTAAAAAACTTAAGCCAATCAATTGGTACTACGGAATAAGAGTGAATTCTGTGAGATAGATAAACCAAATCACTACCGTTGCATTTAGTAAAATCGGTAACATCTTTAACTATAAGTTGTGCATGATTCTCCCAAGAGAAACTTACTCCTTCATTTATTTCAGAAATAATAAAGCCATCAAAAATAAATACATTACCAAATTTGTAGTTAACTTCTTTAAGGACTTCACTATATAAACCTGTCTTTGATATACTGACCATAACGTTAAGTTAGACTTTTTCATTTAAAGAAAAAAATGCTATCAATTATTTTATAGTGACAAAGATGTCTAAGAAAGTAAAAAATGCTAATATTTTACTACAACTGTAATAGCCAATTGCAATAAAAAAATTCACAGAAATATCTTACCAATTTTACTTTGGTAAACTTTCTACTTTGCCCTTAGCCTTAAAAGCATCTACATATTGTTCTGCACGAGGGTTTCTTGGATTTATTTCTAACGCTATTTTATAGTTGTTATAAGCTTGCAAGCTATCACCACTTCTTAAGTAAGCTTCTGCTAGACTATCATATACGTTATCACTGGTAGGATGCAATTCAACATTTAGTTTAAAAACCGCAATGGCTTTTTCATATTCATTTTTTCTAAGATGCTGATAACCGATGGAATTAAAATCCTTTTCTCTAATGTAAGAGCTTGTAGAGTCTTGTTTTTTAATTTCCAAATAACCCGACAGCGCTTTTTCATAATTACCTGCTGCCAAATGCTGACTGGGCGTTTTATAGTCTTTAGAAACTTTTATATAATCGTAAGTTATCTTTTTTTCGTCATCCTCATCTATAATTGATAAATAACGTTCTTTAGTTTTAGGATGCTGTACAAAGCGAAACTTATTGTACATATCTGGCACAAAAAATTCATTTTGTGCCAAGGACACAGGCTTAATCTCACCACCTTTCCAATTTAAGAATAGCTTATCTTCTTTATAGTAAACTTCTATAAGCTCGTCTGGATTGTAAAGATATTTTCCTGAAGTTTGCTCTTTAAACTCTTTAGAATATTCTACTGAATTTGAGCAACTAAAACTAACGGTTGCAAATAATAGGAATAAAATTACGGCTTGAGTTTTCATTGTGATAAGATGATCGGTTGATTAAAAATAAAAAAGTCTCACTAAAAGTGAGACGATTTTATATAGATTTTGTTACGTTAAAAAATAGCTTTTAACTTTTTACATCCATCAATTCTACATCAAAAACCAGAGTAGCATTTGGTGGAATTACGCCTCCAGCACCAGCAGCACCATAAGCCAAATCACCTGGAATTACTAAACGTGCCTTATCACCAACATTAAGTAAGCAAATACCTTCGTCCCAACCTGGAATAACCTGTCCTACTCCTACTTGAAAATCTAAAGGCGAATTTCTTTTGTATGACGAATCAAATACCGTTCCGTCAGCTAACTGACCTTTATAATGTACAGAAACCATATTTCCTTTTTCAGCCTTCTTACCATCACCTTTTTGGATAACTTTATAACGTAATCCTGTTTCTGTTTCTTCAAAACCTGCTGCTAATTTATCTAACTCAGCTCTTGCTGCTTCGCGCTCTGCTGCGATACGCTTTTCTCGTGAACCTTCAAAAGTTCTAAAAGCTTCAATAGCATTAAATTTTTCAGCAGCCTCACCTACTCTTACTATTTCCAAACTCTCTATAGTATCACCTTGTGCAACTGCATCTACAACATCTTGTCCTTCTACTACTTT
This sequence comes from Winogradskyella pulchriflava, assembly GCF_042434315.1. Taxonomy (NCBI): domain Bacteria; kingdom Pseudomonadati; phylum Bacteroidota; class Flavobacteriia; order Flavobacteriales; family Flavobacteriaceae; genus Winogradskyella; species Winogradskyella pulchriflava. The sequence continues at coordinate 383,325 of NZ_JBHLTQ010000005.1, forward strand.
ACCAAAAACAGTGTGCTTACCATCTAACCAATCTGTAGCGATATGTGTGATAAAAAATTGACTCCCATTAGTACCAGGACCTGCATTTGCCATAGACAATACACCAGGACCATCGTGTTTTAAATCTGGGTGAAACTCATCATCAAATTTATAACCAGGATTTCCTGTACCAGTGCCTTGAGGACAACCACCTTGAATCATAAAATCTGGAATTACTCTATGAAACTTTAGCCCATCATAATACGGAGTGCCTTGTGGTTTAGCAGAATTTTCTAAATTTCCTTCTGCTAAAGCAACGAAGTTACCAACTGTTCCTGGAGTTTTCTCAAACTCTAAGTTTACTAATATTTCACCTTTTGAAGTGTTGAATTTTGCGTATAAACCGTCTTGCATTGTTTTCTCTTTTGTTTAAGGCTGCAAAGATAGTCAATGATTTATGATTTACGAATTTAGGACGAAGATTTGAGAATTAGTTTATAAAAGTTAGTTTTGCTGAAAACATAATTTATGGGATTTTCATTTTCTAAATTTTTAGGAAAAACTAAACCAGAATCATCATCTAATGATTCTATAGAAGCTATTATTGAAGCTGTAGGTAATGAACCGTACGGTGTTTCTAAAAACAATGTGCTTTTTTCTGGGTTAAATGAATTAGGTGGTTATTTTTTCTTTCAGACCGTTATTGTTGGAGCGTTTAAGGTGAAATGTAAAAATGGTGCAAAACTCACCTTTATAGGTAAAGATTTTGAACTGCGCTTAAATTCTGATTCCAATGAATTTGAATCTGACCATACAGATGTAAAAGGCAGATTTGTAACTAAAATTGATTTTTTAATTGAAGAAACTGATATAGAACGATTAAAAGAAGCTGAACTAAAGCAGGTCTTATTAAAAGTAAAACAACAAGAGATTACTTTTAGCAAGTATATTGCCTCTGATGAAGAGGAATAACCGCTAAATTAAAATCTAGAATTTATAAGAAACACTGTTTACCGCAACTGAAAACTAATTCCATTCACTCATAAACTTAATACGCTAGAGATGTAACGCTTCATCTTTGTAGTTGCCATCAAATTCTTTGACAGCATCAGCAATTTTATCGCTTTCAGACTCCATAAAGTACTTATGGATTTTTATTTGTCTTTTTAACTCAGTACTGTATTGTGTATGTTAATTCACTTACCATTAGAAAATAAGTTAATCAGACATATTAGTTAAAAGACTTCTAAATGCTTCCCATTGTGCCTTATCTGCATTAATCTGAAAAGTTCTTGCATTTTTACCAATAGCAGAAATAGCACCTAATCCAGCACCAACTCCAGAGAAGAATAAAGTTCCAATACCTGTGTACCCTTCATAAGGTGCTTCACTAGAGCCACTGCTTATGAGAATCACAGCTCCAGCACCAATTGATGACCCTATTAATATATTATTGCCAAAAGACCTTCTAGTTTTAATTTTACCGATACTATCCAAAGAGATTGTTATTATTTTTTTATGTCTTTTTAACTTTAAATTAAACTCGTCGGCAGACAATAACTTTCCTTTAGCAATTTTTTTACCCTCTAAATTGTAAACTCTCAAAAATGTATTTGATTTAACGGCTTTCTCTTGAGCATTTAATGGGTAACATAGTGAAAGCGTTAAAATGAAGATTAAATATTTCATATCTTTTATTTTTAGAATTCCGTACAATTTGTAGGATAAGATTGAGATATTATACACAACGGGTTTGCGTATGAATGGTGGCTTGTTTCAGTAACTAATTTAGCAAATAAAAACTGAATAGAAAATCCGAAAGGATTTTCGTAAGTAGGCTAGAACCAGCAATAAATTATATATGGTGTTAGCCACTGTGTTTTTTATTCAGTTGTAAATTCTTTTACGTGTTCCCGAATATATTTAATCCGTAAATCACTAATACTTTCTATGTCTCCTAATTCGTAAAATTCATTATCAAGTTTATTTAAAGGATTGTCTTTATAAGATTCACTGAAACTTTCCATAGTTCCATCATCAAATTCTGCAAGTCTCTCTTTGTTTTCTGCATAAATATCATTCGCGCGAGAAGTTAATTCCGCATATTTTTCCGCTCCAATTGTTTTAAATCCGATTTCAGCCATTTTTGCATACTGCCCACTCGAATTAAAATAGAATTGATTAAATCCACCATTATTTACTTCTCCTTCTATAATCCAAGTTGACCAAAAACTTTGTTGCCCATTTGTCAATTTTTGGATATTTGATAGTTCATTTTCGTAATCGTCTCCAATTATTTCGTAAATATTGTCGAAAACAGATTGTTCAAGTTCATCATCAGGAATGGAATCTAAAATTTCTTTAGTCAGAACTTTATAGATTTTTCTATTTTTCCAATCATCCACAGAATTTAATATTTTTTCGATTTCAAGGTCAACTTCAGATTTTTCTTTTTCTTTTTTACAGCCGAAAAAACTTAATATGGAAGATAGAATCATTATCGTTATTATCTTTTTGTTCATTAGATGGTCACATTGTGGCTAACGTTGTTGTGTATGGTTAGCTGCATGGTTAAGCACCTAATTTAGCAAATAAATCATAGATAGAATATTCCGCAGGAATGTTCGTAAGTCGGCAGTGACCAAGCAGTTAATTATACACGGTGTAGTGCTTTCGTTATTTTTATAACTTAAGATTATTTTTTTCTTCTTCAAGTAATCCAATAACTTCTGTCATTCCATTGCTTATTCTATTCATATATTTAATCCTTACAACTTTCATCTGTAAAGAATTATTTAATGTGGCAAACGTAGAAGGACGTGCTAGGATTTCCAAAAAATCTTTTTCAGTTAATCTAAATCTTTCAGGTATCATTTCATTAGGCGTAGATAAAATTTCGTTTAATCCTATTTCTTTTCTTAGTTCCCAGTCAGAACCATTATAATACATATCATTACTAATTTTACGGTGAATGGTTCCACCAATGTCGGCAGACATTATCTCAGCGTAAAGTATTAGTACTTTCTTATTATTAATCATACTAAGCCTGCCTGACGATTTTGAATCTTCATAAATTGGTAAATTGAGATCATAAGGAATACCATATGTTATAAAATCTCCAAGTTTTTTCAGTGAATCTATTTGAATTGTCAATTCTCTAGATCCGATGTGTTTTAAATACAATTGACCGTCTGCAATTAGAGAATCACCAAGGGCAATAGCATCATTTATTATAACCCTCGATGATTGTAATTCTACAATTAAGTCTTCAATTAACTGCTGTTTAATTATCTCATTTTTCCTTGATTCATTCCAATTATTTAAACTCAGCGCAATCAAAATTCCAATAACGACCAAAACAATTTCTCCAATAGCATACTTTAAATACTTTCCAGCATTATTTTTTCCCATAAGGTCGTAGCGTATTTTTCTAAAAAACTTAATCATTGGTTATTGGTTTCTGGTAATTAACTATAGCCTCTGTTTACCATAGTTATTTTTAGCAGGAAGAACAACTTCCAACTGTATGTTTCACAAATAATTCTTTGTCGGTTTTGTCAGATAAATAGAGAATTAATTCAATTCCAGCGTAATGATATGAAGTTCCAACCAACATATCTAGTCTATTATCTCCATTTAAATCTCCAATCCAATAAAGATAAATTCCGCCTTCAAATCCACCTGCTGACCAAGAGTCAATATCCATTTTGACTATACTTTCATTAGTTTTTCCAGAAGCTACTCTCAATTCATAATCTTTAATTTCTTTAAAGTATGGGAATTCATTGTTTTCAGTTTCTATTATCTCACCTTTTATATAAATCCAATAGTATTTGTTTTTTTCTTCATTTTCCAAGTTTGGGACAGAGAATATTATTGTTTCACCAGGATACATTTTCCGATTAATCCATCTACCATTTGTAGAATCCTTTATTGAGTTCAATCCTTTGATTAGGAACTTTGGTTGAGCAATACTATCGGAATTATATTTTTTTATTTTGAAATTAGTTATTAAATATTTTTCTTTTTCATAAATAGCGAAGTAGTCAGAAAAATCAATTTTCGATTCATCCATTTCGCTTCCTTCATAGCAATTCATTAGCATTACACTAATCTGATTTTCTTCTACTGAATTTTGAGAATAGATATTGCAATAGATTAGTAATGAAAAAATCAGAAATTTTATGTTCATAGTTCAATTCAGGTTTTGAGTCTAATTATTGCCAACATGTATGTATATGAAAAGTTGCGTGTTTGCGTACGAAGATTTTCCTTCGGAAAATCAGACGTTACAAATACGCAACGACCTTTGATTTAGCACTAAACCGCAATTATTTTTATACGGTGTTGGGCATAGTAGTTTACTTAAATATAAATTCATTCCAATTATGTTTTTTCAATCCGAATTCAGTCTTAAGTTGGTCAAATTTATTATTCTTTATATTACTCCCAAAACCGGCTATTGCATCCTTTATGGACTTATTCCTTAAAACAGGAAGTAAGTCATCAGGTTGTAAGTGACTACAATTCACGAATCGAAATTCTTCTAGAACTTCTGCAAATTCTAAACTCTTTAAATTTGTTAATCCTTTCAAATTTTCAAAATCAATTCTTCTTAGTTGCTTATTAAGACTAAAATCAGGAAGATTCACAATGTTTGGTAAATTAGCCAATACAAGATATTGAAGACTTTTTAACTCTGAAATAAATTCAATATTGCCTAATTTTCTCAACTGATAAATATCAAGATATTTAAGGGGACTTTAATTTAGTTAATGCATTTAGATTTTTAATTTCACTAAAACTCAATTTGACAGACCGTAATTTGTCTAGATGCGAAATGAAATCTAAATTTTCGAGATTAACAGAAAGTTGAAGTTTCACTAAAGAGGATAATTTAGAAATTTCTTCGACACCTCGTTTATGTCCCCAAACTGATAAATTTTCTAAATTATCAAATCTTGATAAAATTGATATGTCAATTTTTTTTGATTTAGTGTTGCCTAAAATTAGTGATTTTAAAGAAGAATTAATCTTATCTAAAAAATCAATATTTTCTATGTTATAAACATTAATTGATAGAGATTTTAAGTTAACAAGATTGCCAATTGAGTTAATATTCGAACATTCCATATAACCGCTGACTCCAAAAGTTTTAAGATTTGGAAATAATTCTAAAAATGACAAATCCCAAGGTTTGTTGTGGTTTGAGTAAACAAATAATTCCAATTTTGGTTTTCTTGGAATTATTATTTCCTTGATATTAATCCAAACATTTTTGTCAGTTACTGGTTCGCTAAATTGTATAGAATTCAAATTTGAATGCTTGAGTAATTTCTTGACAGCACCTTTATCAATGTCAGAACTTAAAAGAAATTGTCCTGTGATGTTGTTAATTATTTCATAACTCATTTTTTTCTTATTATGCCCAACTCGTTATATAGTAATAATCATTTGTGTTATCCTGATAAAATCTCAGGATAACACAACTTTTTATAATTTATAGTAAGAATCTGGAATTTTAATTCGCCACTTCGCTCATAAACTTAATACGATAGAGACGTAACTCTTCATCTTCGTAGTCGCCATCAAACTCTTCAACAGCATCATCAATTTTATCGCTTTCAGATTCCATAAAGTACTCATGGATTTCTTCTTGCTGGTCTTCATCCAGAATTTCATCTATCCAATAGCTAATATTCAGTTTCGTACCAGAAAACACTATAGATTCCATTTCTTTAATAAACGCTGGCATTTCCATACCTTTTGAAGAAGCAATATCATTTAAAGGTAGTTTTCTATCTACATTCTGTATAATATAGAGTTTTAAAGCCGAATTAGATCCTGTAGATTTTACAACCATGTCATCTGGTCGCATAATATCATTTTCTTCTACATATTGGGCAATTAGAGCAATAAAATCCTTACCATATTTTTTGGCTTTACTCTCACCTACTCCATGCACATTAGATAATTCGTCTAAAGTAATAGGATACTTTAAAGCCATATCTTCTAACGATGGATCTTGAAAAATAACAAATGGTGGCACACCTAATTTTTTAGCATTTCGCTTACGCAAATCCTTGAGCATGGTCATTAACTTTTCGTCTGCTACTGCTCCACCACCTTTAGTATTGGTTATAATGCCGTCATTAGATTCATCATCATAAACATGATCTTCAGCCATCATAAAGGACTTAGGCTTTTTTATAAAATCTTTACCAGAATCACTTAAGCGTAATACACCATAGGTTTCAATATCCTTTTTTAAATACCCAGCAACAATAACTTGACGTATCAATGCCATCCAATATCTAGCCTCTTTACTCTTACCTACTCCAAAGAACGGTTGTTCATCAGTTTTGTGTGAAGAAATTAGAGCATTAGACTTACCAACTATGACTTGTACCAAATCCTTTGATTTGTATTTTTCATTGGTTTTTTGAACTGTATCTAGAAGTATTTTTACCTCATCTTGGGCTTCGACCTGCTTTTTAGGATTACGGACATTATCATCCATATCACCACCTTCGCCTGTTTCATTATCAAATTCTTCACCAAAATAATGCAGTATAAACTTACGTCTAGAAATAGAAGTTTCGGCAAAAGCTACGACTTCTTGTAAAAGTGCATGACCAATTTCTTGTTCGGCTACAGGTTTGCCAGACATGAATTTTTCGAGCTTCTCAATATCTTTATAAGCATAGTAAGCTATACAATGACCTTCGCCACCATCACGACCTGCTCTACCTGTTTCTTGGTAATAACTTTCAATACTCTTAGGAATATCATGGTGAATGACGAAACGCACATCTGGTTTGTCAATTCCCATTCCAAAAGCTATGGTTGCCACAACAACATCGGTGTCTTCCATTAAGAACATATCTTGATGCTTCACTCTTGTTTTAGCATCCAAACCAGCGTGATAAGGCACAGCTTTTACACCATTAACCTGTAATACTTGTGCTAATTCTTCAACACGTTTACGGCTTAGACAATAGACAATTCCAGATTTACCTTCGTTCTGTTTTACAAAACGAATAATGTCTGCGTCCACATTTTTTGTTTTAGGACGTACTTCGTAATACAAATTAGGTCTGTTGAATGAGGCTTTAAATGTTACAGCATCACTCATACCTAAACTCTTAAGAATGTCTTCTTGTACCTTTGGCGTAGCTGTTGCCGTAAGTCCAACGATTGGAATATCATCACCAATACGCTTTATAATATGTCTTAAATTTCTGTACTCTGGCCTAAAATCGTGTCCCCATTCACTGATACAGTGTGCTTCATCTACAGCCATAAAAGAAATTTTGACAGATCTTAAAAAGTCAACATATTCTTCTTTTGTCAAAGATTCTGGAGCTACATATAGTAATTTTGTAATACCGTTTGTAATGTCATCTTTCACCCGTTGTACTTCTGTTTTATTTAAAGAAGAGTTTAAAACATGGGCTACTCCTTCGTGTTCCGATACCGCTCTAATAGCATCAACTTGGTTTTTCATTAAAGCAATAAGTGGAGAAACCACAATTGCTGTTCCGTCTTTAATAAGCGCTGGTAGTTGATAACATAGTGATTTTCCACCACCAGTAGGCATAATAACAAAAGTGTTATTGCCAGCTACGACGTTTTTAATAACTTCTTCCTGAAGACCTTTAAATCCCGAAAAACCAAAGTATTTTTTTAGTGCGGAGTGTAAGTCAATTTCTGCAATACTCATTAATCCTTATTAGTATTTTATATACATTTGCATAACCTTAAAGATAACAATTTCTTTAATTCTAAAAAACACAATAAATAATTAATTTTGAACACTGCTCAATCTATTTTAAATACTGCAAAAAGCACCATAAAATCCGAAAGTGAAGCGATAGCACATTTGTCAGAATTACTTACAGAAGACTTCGCAAGTGCCGTGGAATTGATTTATAATTCTAAAGGAAGAGTCATAATTACAGGCATTGGTAAGAGTGCAATTATTGCCAATAAAATAGTAGCAACTCTAAATTCTACCGGAACACCAGCTGTTTTTATGCATGCTGCAGATGCTATTCATGGTGATTTAGGATTAATTTTAAAAGATGATGTTGTGATTTGCATCTCTAAAAGTGGCAACACACCAGAAATTAAAGTTCTAGTACCACTTATTAAGAATGCTAAAAACAAAATGATTGCCATTACTGGTAATAAAGATTCTTTTTTAGGTCAGCAAGCAGAATATATTCTGAATACCTATGTTGAGCAAGAAGCTTGCCCGAATAATTTAGCACCAACAACAAGTACCACAGCACAACTTGTAATGGGAGATGCTTTGGCAATTTGCCTTTTGGAATTAAGAGGTTTTTCTAGTAAAGATTTTGCAAAATACCATCCAGGTGGAGCCTTAGGAAAACGACTGTATTTAAGAGTAAACGATTTATCATCTCAAAACTTAAAACCACAAGTCGGTTTACAGGCAAGTTTAAAGGAAGTCATTGTTGAAATTACAGAAAAAATGCTTGGTGTTACCGCTGTTATTGATAATGACAAAATTGTTGGCATTATTACAGATGGTGATTTAAGACGTATGCTAAGCAAAAGTGACGATATTACAGGCTTAAAAGCTAAAGATATTATGAGTAACAGCCCAAGACGCATTGCAGAAGACGCTATGGCTGTAGATGCTAAAGAGATTATGGAAGAATTTGGTATTTCGCAATTGCTTGTAGAACACGAAGGAAAATATGCAGGTGTTGTTCACCTTCATGATTTAATAAAAGAAGGCATTATATAATGGCGAAGAAGAATATTGACGAGATGTCTTTTTTAGACCATCTCGAAGATTTAAGATGGCATTTAATTAGAGCAACTTTAGGGATTGTAATTGCTGCTACGCTAGCTGGTATTTTTTATAAGTTCATTTTTGATGTTATTATTTTTGGTCCGACACGTATGGATTTTGCCACCTACAATGGACTTTGTCAAGTCTCTAAGTTTTTCGGAATGACAGACACAACGTTTTGTGCTGAAAAGTTTCCTTTTAAAATTCAAAACAGAACAGTTGCAGGTCAGTTTTCTGCACATATTTGGACATCCATTTATGCTGGTTTTATTGTTGCATTTCCTTATGTACTCTACCAATTGTGGAGTTTTATAAGTCCTGGTTTAAAATCTAGTGAGCGTAAAAACTCAAGAGGTTTTTTAGTTATTGCTTCGCTTCTATTTTTTACAGGAGTCTTATTTGGATACTATATAGTAACGCCTTTATCAATTAACTTTTTAGCTAACTATAACATTAGTGATCAGATTTCTAATGAATTTGATGTAAGCTCAGTTATTGCTATTGTGCGTTCGTCTGCATTAGCATCTGGTTTTGTTTTTGAATTGCCAATTATTATTTACTTCTTAACTAAGATAGGATTGGTAACTCCTCAATTTTTAAGAAAATACAGAAAATATGCACTAGTTATTGTTTTAATACTATCTGCAATTATTACACCTCCAGATATTGCAAGTCAAGTTATCGTTGCAATACCAATTTTAATATTATATCAAGTTAGTATTTATATTTCTGCAATTGTTGTTAGAAATCAAAAAAGAAAAATGAAAAATGTCTGATATCGTCAAAGAATTTAATGATTATCGTTCTAAAATGAATGATAAAATCTTAGCAGATAACAATAAAATTGTAAAACGTATTTTTAATCTAGACACTAATGCTTTTCAAGAAGGTGCTTTAGATAAAAAGACGAAAGAATTGTTAGGTTTGGTTGCTTCTGCTGTGTTGCGATGTGATGATTGTGTAAAGTACCATTTAGAATCTTCCTATAAAGAAGGCTTATCTAAATCAGAAATTAGCGAAGCTCTAGGCATAGCAACTTTAATTGGTGGTACGATTGTAATTCCGCACTTAAGGCGTGCCCATGAGTATTGGGAAGCATTAGAGAATCAAGGTTAAACTTATTATAAATGAACGCTAACTCCACCACAATCTATATGATTTTGTTATTTTTAGCGTTCATAGTAAAGTTATGAAGTTACGAGCAGAGCATTTAATGAAGTCCTACAGTGGACGAAAAGTAGTAAAGGACGTTTCTTTGGAAGTTAACCAAGGTGAAATTGTTGGTTTGCTTGGACCTAATGGTGCAGGGAAAACAACATCGTTCTATATGATTGTTGGTATCATTAAACCTAATGGTGGAAATATCTTTTTAGACGATACCAACATTACAAAATTCCCGATGTACAAACGTGCTCAAAACGGTATTGGCTACTTGGCACAAGAAGCTTCTGTATTTAGAAAGTTGAGTATTGAAGATAATATTTTAAGCGTGCTTCAACTTACTAAATTAAGCAAGAAAGAGCAACATCTTAAAATGGAATCCCTAATTGAGGAATTTGGTTTAGGACATATAAGAACCAATAGAGGTGATTTATTATCTGGTGGTGAACGTCGTCGAACAGAAATTGCACGTGCTTTGGCAACTGACCCAAATTTCATCCTTTTAGATGAGCCTTTTGCAGGTGTAGATCCTGTTGCTGTAGAAGACATCCAGCGTATTATTGCCAAGCTTACAAAAAAGAATATTGGCATTTTAATCACAGACCACAACGTACAAGAAACACTTGCTATAACCGACAAAACATATTTAATGTTTGAAGGAGGTATCTTAAAAGCAGGAGTCCCTGAAGAATTGGCTAGCGACGAAATGGTACGTAAGGTTTACTTAGGGCAAAACTTTGAGCTTCGTAAGAAGAAGCTTGAGTTTTAAATGCTAAGCGTTATTTGGCAATTCTCTTTGTCATTCCTGTGCAGGCAGAAATCTACTAATTTTTGAATGTTTTTCTGCTTTTAAATAATTCTATCACAACATATATAATGGTAGTTTGAATTAAGAGGTTTAGCACCCAATATAATATAGCGGCAACTGTACCTTCAGCTACATAAAAAGGCAAGTCCCGACTTATAAAACTAATAGGTAAACTAAAAACAAACATTAACCAAGAGGTAATTGTATTTAAATCAGAATTGTAGAAAGCTAAATAAGCATCTAAGAGTCCAACTAAAAACTCAATAAGCATCAACACGAAGAATACTTTGAAAAAGAATTTCGTTTTGAACCTATTCATACCTAATCCATTTTCTGTGAATCAGCAACCTCATTTATCAACTTCTTTTGATAACGACCTTGTACAATATCTACAATTACCAATACAGCAATTACAAAATAGAATGTGGTTTTACTCATTGGCACAATTTCGTTTCCAAAGATTTTAAGATGTGCTAAATGACCTCCTTCGGTGACTAACATTATACCTACAATAAATAAGATAAACAGTCCTAAGACTTCGTACATTCTATTTTTTGCCAAGAATACAGAGATTTTATCAGCTAATAAAAGCATCAATAATCCACTTGCTACAATGGCAATCGCCATTACGATAAATGCTGTTGTTGAGTTTTCAATATCACTAGTTAAACCTATGGCAGCCAAAATAGAATCGAAAGAAAAGACCAAATTCATAATTACAATACTTACAATTGCTGCATTGGCAGATTTACTTCGTTTTGAGGTTCCATCACTTTCTACATCATGATTCAAATCTTTAATAGAAATCATGTGCCAAATCTCTTTTATTGCTGTATAAATTATAAAGCCTCCACCAGCAAGTACTATTAAACTATGCCCATTAAAGGCAAAATCTAATACATTTTCTATTTTCCCTGTTAAGAATGAAAAGGGCTCTTGAAAGTACTCAATAACCGAAACCAGTATAAAAAGAAGTGCTATCCTCAACACAATTGCTATAAGAATACCTACTTTTCTAACACGTTTTTGATCTGATACTGGTGCTTTTTTAGATTCTAATGAGATATAGAGCAAATTATCAAACCCTAAAACTGCTTGCAGCATCACAAGCATTAACAGTGTAAAAATTACTTCAGCCATAGGTTATAAACTATTAAAATGATTAATGAATGTTCTTTCTGTCTAATAATGACAGTGCAATATAAAAGAAAACAATAAGTGGAATTGCTGCAAAATGCAAAACGATTAAAACAACCAAACTTATAACTAAAAATATGTAACGCGTAGCATTGTTTTTAAAACTCCAATCTTTAAATTTTAGAGCAAATAGTTTTATGCTAGAATTCAACAAATAACAACTTAAAAGCGTTAAGCCTATTAGAAACCATTTGTTAATTATAATATCATTTATTACATCACTATTCTGATACTCTAAAATAAGTGGTAAGGATAAAATGACCAATGTATTTGCTGGCACCGGAAGTCCTTTAAAATAGGTTTGCTGGTCTTCATCTAGATTAAACTTAGCCAAACGATATGCTGATGCTAATGGAATTAACAAACCTATAAGTGGTAGAACGGACAACTTAAAACCTTGCCAGTGAAACATTGAGTTCCAGCTATCACTGTATGTTGAATAATCTGGTGCATCTACTGTCAATGAAATTAGTTCAAACATTATAACACCAGGTACCACACCACTCGTCACCAAATCTGCTAAAGAATCTAATTGAATGCCTAACGGACTTTGCACATTAAGTTTTCTGGCCAATAGACCATCAAAAAAATCAAAAAATATTCCTAAAAACACAAATATTGCGGCTGCTACAAAATTGCCATGTACCGCAAAAATTAGGGCAATACAACCCGAAAACAAATTTAAAAGCGTAACTATATTGGGTATGTGTCGTTTTAAACTCATCGATTTAACTTTTTGTAAAAATATAAAAGTATTTGAGCTTAACTTATTATTTTTTTCAAATTGCGTTATTAATTAAACAATAAGAAGCCTATTTTGAAGTTAAATAGATAGAAAAATTGTGCATATTTGTAAAAAATTTTGCTGTTGAAAAATTACATTGTAATTGTCTTAACACTTGCCACACTTTTTGCTTCGGCTCAAACCACCAGAAAATATTCTAACGAATTTATGAATATAGGTGTTGATGCTGCTGCTTTAGGAATGAGTAACGCTGTTGTGTCACAAACTGGTGATGTAAATTCTGGATATTGGAATCCAGCAGGATTGGTGCATCTAGAAGACAATCAACTCGCATTAATGCACTCTAGTTATTTTGCAAATATTGCCAACTACAATTATATAGCCTATGCAATGCCTCTTGATGATAGAAGTGCAGTAGGTATATCGCTCATTAGATTTGGTGTTGATGATATTTTGGACACAACACAACTCATAGACGACCAAGGCAATGTTAATTATGATAGAATTAGTACCTTTTCTACTGCAGATTATGGATTAACATTTTCATACGCCAGAAAATTACCATTAGATGGTCTTAATTTTGGAGTCAATGCTAAAGTTATTAGACGTATTATAGGAGACTTTGCTTCGTCTTGGGGATTTGGTCTTGATGCTGGAATTCAGTTTGAAAACGACTCAGGATGGAAATTTGGTTTAATGGCAAGAGATATTACCACAACATACAATTCGTGGTCCATAGATGAAGACAAATTTGAACAAATAAGCGGTGCAGTAGAAGGACAAAACCAAGAATTACCAGAAACAACAGAGATAACAATACCAAAACTGCAATTGGGAATGTCTAAAAAATGGATTTTTCATTATGATTATTCTCTTTTAGCTGCAGCAAACCTAAATGTTAGATTTGAAGAAAATAACGATGTGTTTTCAACATCTTTCGCAAGCATAAATCCTGCATTGGGATTTGAGTTTGGCTATACCGATTTAGTTTTCCTTAGAGGTGGTGTTGGTAATTTTCAGAACGAAAGACAAATTGATGATTCTGAAGACTTAACCTTTCAACCAAATTTTGGTGTTGGGTTTAAATATAAAGGTATACAAATAGATTATGCATTTACAGACATTGGTGACCAAAGTGCTGCCTTATACTCTAATGTGTTTTCTTTAAAAATAGATTTCAGTGTTTTTAGATAGTAACCCTCAAAGGGCATTTAGCAAATAAAACTTGGATTTTGTGATAAAAAAAATACTCACCTTTTTGTTTCTTTTTACCATGTTGTTGGCATCTGGTCAGCAATACACACTAACCGAAGATACTGAAGTCTCTGTATTAACATTTGGACCTGGTTCATCTTTAAATGATGCTTTTGGACACAACGCCTTTAGAATTAAAGATAAAAGCAGAGGTATTGATGTCGTTTATGGTTATGGTGAATACGATTTTGACGCTCCAAATTTTTATCTCAAGTTTGCTAGAGGCAAATTAAATTACCTTATCAGCAGGCATAATTTCTCCGATATTTATTATCATTATTCAAGCTATAATCGTTCTATAAACGAACAAGTTCTCAATCTCTTGCCTGAGGAAAAACAGAAGCTTTTCAATTTCTTAGAAAATAATTACAAACCCGAAAACAGAAGGTATTTGTACGATTTCTTTTATGACAATTGTGCAACCAGAATTAGGGATGTAGCAAATAATGTAACGGGTAATAATATTCAGTTTGATTTACCAGCTAACTTTGAGCAAAAAACCTTTAGACAACTTATACACGAGCATTTAAATAGAAATACTTGGGGAAGTTTGGGTATTGATATAGCTTTAGGTTCGGTGATAGATAAAAATGCTACTGCAAAGGATTATATGTTTTTACCAAAATACATTCATTCTTTTTTTGAAGTTGCAAAAATCGGTACCGATAAAAAATTAGTAAAAAGTGGATCTACGCTTTTTGAAAAGAGGGATACAAAATCGACTTCAAATTTCTTATTTAGTCCTTTAGCAATATTAGGTGTTTTTGCTTTATTGATATTATATATCACTTATAGAGACTATAAAAACAATAAAAGAAGTAATTGGTTAGATGTTTCTTTGTTTAGTATTACAGGTATTATAGGAGTGCTCTTATTACTTTTATGGTTTGCCACAGACCATTCTGCTACTGCTCAGAATTATAATGTTTTATGGGCTGTACCGCTTAACATTTTTGTTATTGGTCAGTTATTTAAAAAACAGGTTAAGAATTGGTTTAAAAATTATATAAAGTTCTTAATTATAATGCTTTGCCTTTTAACCTTGCATTGGCTTATTGGCGTTCAAATATTTGCCATTGGCTTAATTCCATTACTTTTTGCAGTACTGGTAAGATACTTTTATATATTAAAATTCTTTAGTAAAAGTTAAGCGTTACTGACCTCTGTAGTATAATATTGTACTTAAAGTTTTAATAGAAATACTAAAGTCTAAGAACATACTTCTGTGCTTAATATAATACAAGTCGTACTGAAGCTTAGTTAAACTATCATCAACTGAAGAGCCGTATCTTGTATTTACCTGAGCCCACCCTGTAAGACCAGGTTTTATGATATGTCTTGTTTCGTAAAAAGGAATAATTCGAGACAACTCGCTAACAAAAAAAGGTCGCTCTGGTCTTGGACCTATAATACTCATTTCACCTTTTAGAACATTGTAAAACTGTGGAATTTCGTCTAATCGCGAACGTCTTAAAAACTTTCCGAATGCAGTGACACGTTTATCATCTTTTTTTGCCCACTTAATACCGTCTTTTTCAGCATTGACAATCATTGTTCTGAGCTTTAATATTCTAAATGTTTTACTATTTCTGCCTACACGCTCCTGAGAATAAAAAAGCGGTCCTCTATTACCCAATAAATTACCCAAAAGAATTAAAGGCAATAGGGCTATACCAACAATTAATCCAAAGATTGCAAAAACAACATCAAAACCACGTTGAAAAAATATATAAAGCTTATTTTCATTACTTCTGCTAAAAGGGAAATATTTATAAAAATCTTTTCCTACAAATTGTATTGGTACTCTATACAGTAGCTCTTCATATACTTGTGTATATTCTCTTATTTTAAATCCACGTTCCAACAACAACATTAAATCGTGGTAAACTTCAGCAATAATAGATTCGGTATTAAAACTTGCTACCAATACTTCTGATATTCTTTCTTTATCAATTATATCAAGAAAATGTTTCGCCTCAAATTCCTTAAGGCCTTTAAACTTTATCGACTCATCTGTAGAAACCTCACTGTTTATAAATCCAACAATTTTATAATTAGGATCGGATGTATTTAGAGCTTTTACTAAACCATCAATATTTGAAACTTCCCCAACTAAAAGAACGCGCTTGTAGAATCTTGGTGACTCTATAAGGTTTATGTAGATTAATCTCCATAAAAGAATGGATATAATAATAGCGAGATAAAAATAGACTATCTGAATACGTTCTTCAGGTAAATAAGGCGACAACACTGGTGTTAAAAGATAAAACAATACAACTGTAGAAGTTGTAATAACTATGTTTCTGAAAGTTGTGTCTAACTTACTCGCCTTTTGTAAGTCGTATAATTCAAATACAGTTCCGAAAATTGTTATATAGATTCCTAGTAAAACTAAAGCAACTGTATTTTCTTCATTGAATATTATGTATTCAAAATCTAAAAAAAAACTTAAACTATAGATGGCCAAAAATACCATAACCAAATCCACAATTCTAAGAAGAATTTTTCTCTCAGAGACCTCGAAATGGATGCCTTTTTTACGCTTCATTGTTAGTTTTGGTGTGATGTAAAGATAACAAGTAAATCCAATTTTAAAACAAATTAAGATAAAAGAGATTGCCATTTTGGTTTTATAGTCTTCCAATCGAAATGCTCCACCTTATTTCTGGCATTAATTACCAATTTGTCTTTTAGTTTTTTATCATTTTTTAATTTTATAATCTCATTCGTCATTGCTGCAACATCATTTGGTGGCACCAAAAGACCGTCTTCGTTATTTGAAATTAAAAATGGTATGCCTCCTACATTTGTTGAGACAATTGGCAAACCTAAAGCCATGGCTTCTATAAGGCTTACGGGCATATTATCAAAATTGGTGGTATTAATAAATATATTACAATTTTTAGATATTGTAATCCACTGTTGTTTTGAAAGCTTACCTGCAAAATTAACCTTAAGGTTTTTATCGTTTGCTAAGCTTTTAATCCTGTTCATCAGCCCACCTACATCAGGACCAACCATTGTTAGTTCAGCTTTATACCCCTTTAACTGTAACGTTTCTAATACTAAAATCGCAAGCTCTGGATTGTAAATTGAGGCGAAAGATCTTAACCACAATAGGCTTATAGTTTCTAT
Source organism: Winogradskyella pulchriflava (assembly GCF_042434315.1). Taxonomy (NCBI): domain Bacteria; kingdom Pseudomonadati; phylum Bacteroidota; class Flavobacteriia; order Flavobacteriales; family Flavobacteriaceae; genus Winogradskyella; species Winogradskyella pulchriflava. Next base: position 400,428 of record NZ_JBHLTQ010000005.1, read on the forward strand.
ATCTTTATTTTGAAATTCAAAATCCATGATTTCTATGGAATTAGGTATATATTCAATATTATCATAGCCATAATTTTGAAATACGCTTTTCAAAAAACTAGAGGGTGAGACTAATTTATACGATTTATTAAAAATTAAACGACATAGCTTAGGGTTATTTTTTAAACGCTTTTCAAGGTTTCCACCATGTAGTATCGGAACATATTTAATTTTAAATAGCTTACATAATTGTGCAATTATAAGTGCATAATAAAAATTTGTAGTACTATAAGTGTCAATGAGTACATACTCTGCACTAGACCTATTAGCAACAACCAGCTTCATCATATCTAATAAGCGTAAGATTTTATTAGATTTATTAGATGCTATTTTAACAGCGCAAAACTCACTTAATTTAGCACCCAAACTTTCTACTGAAGTTGTTGTTTTTCCTTTATTGGATAACGCGTTTCCTATGTAGAGAACGTTTTTCATTTCTTATATTTAAAAGTGCTAAAGCGTAAATAAAACCAGGTGCTGCAATGCGCATTGCTGAATGATTTATTGTAGCGAACCAAAAAGCTAAACAAGCGTAGAAAAAATAATTACTCTTATTCTTAGCCCTATAAACAAGTGGGTGAATAATTAATATTAATAATATAATAACACCCAATATTCCATGTTCTGACAACAACCTACTGAGCTCATTATGAGTTGCTATTACTCTTCCGAGAGTTTCCTCGCGTTGTTCTTTCATTCCACTAGCACCTACACCCACAAAAGGCTCATTAAAAAACCCTTCTAACTCACCTGTAAATAGCTCTACCCTACCAGCAGATACATCTTTTTTCTGCTTTCCTGTAATATCCTGATTTGCATAGCGCTTATCTATTAATCCTTCTGTTTGATTAGAACTTATAACCCATACCGCAAAGGAAAACACCAATAGTAGCGACAGAGAGGTTAAAATTGTATTTTTTTGGCGCCAATTGGTTTTAGAATAAATAACAAACAAAAAAGCTATAATCATTATAATAGCAGTTATAACTCCTCCTCTACTAAAGGTTACAATTCCTCTAAAAGAAATAGCACCAAATAAAATAACGTTGATTATTTTTAATGTTAGTGTCTTTGAATTTAGAAAATAATTAACACAAAAGACAAACATGCCTAAGCCTAACGTAGTAGCAACTTGGTTTGGGCCAAAACCTCCAGATGCAGCAAAATTAGACTGTGTACCAGATAAAATACTTTTTATACTTGGGGAATAAAAAAACAAATACGTTGTTAGGGACACTATAGGTAATGCCAAATACAGTAGTACATCAAGCAATTGTTTTAGGCTAATTTTCTTATTATAACAATATAATGTAGATATACCTAAGCAAACAGGACCACTTAAAACAAAAGCAACATTAGTTCTTAAATTTGAATCAAAATCAATATTAACTCCTGCAACAATTATAGAGGGTACTAAACAAATTAAATATAAAAAGTATGGGTAGGATTTGTTAGAAACTCCATTATAGAACATCCCAAACAATACAAATATAATTACGAAGTATTTTGAGGATTCATAGAAAATACCTGCATTAGTCATCCTAAAAATTACCTCAGCACCTACTAGATAAGCACAAGCCTTTAGAACTTCAGTAATTTTATCTTTTTTTGGTGATACAATTATCTGAAACAAAAAATAAACTATTACGCCATAAAAAAACAGTTTAGGGAATATATTAATAAAATAGAGCATTGCACCTAGACCTATATGTAGCAATATTTTAAAAATGTATTTGTTGTCCATACAGCCCTTTAGCTTAAACGCATTATTCAATTATAGTTTTATAAATCTTTTTCAATTTATCTAAAACTGCATTTTCAGAATACTCTTTATTTATTTTTATCATATAGTTATTGGCACATAATTGGGCAGAATCTTCATTAGTAATAAATTTAGTTATTGCTTCCGATATTGTTTGCTTATTTATGTCTTCAATTAGTATCCCTAAATTGGAGTCATTAATTAAGCTTCTGCAGTCACCGACATCTGTAGCAATAACTGGCAATTTAGCTAAACCATATTCCAAAAGTGATAATGGCAACCCTTCCGACTTAGAAACCAGTACACCTACTTGGCATTGTTGTAAGATATTTAAAATGTCTGATTTACTATTATAAAAATACACATTAGAGTCTAAATTTAAATCTCTGACCTTATTAAAAACAGAATTGGCATAATCATCTTCGAAATTTTTACCAATACAATGCAAGCTCCAATCAGGATGATCTTGAGTAACTGTTTTAAACGCTTCTAGAAGCATTAAATGATTTTTTTGTTCTCTAAGGTTTGCTAAACAAACGACTCTTTTACCATCTTTTCCTTTTAATTTTGTGTTATCAGTTGCAGAACTAGATAAAATGGGATAGTTTTTAACATATTCTATATTCTTACAGCTTAATTTTAACCTAGCCCAATCAGCAAGTTTAGGATTTACACTTAATATATAGTTGAAAAAAAATGAGCTAAGCTTCAATAGTTTGTATGGTCTTACACTAAGAAATTCACTATTTCCATAATGATCGTGCCAAACTATCTTGAGCTTTGGATTAAAAAACTTCATTACAACTGCAATAAAATAAGATGTTGAATGCGCATGAAGTATGTCTATCTTATTTTTAGTTATGTATTTTTTAAGTTTCAAAAAAGCGTTCAGATCTAAAGTCGACTTTTTATTAAGAAATATATAACCAACATTAGAACTTAAATTTTGTTTAAGCAATCCTTCTTTTCTTGTTACGCATATATATGATTGAATCCTTAAGCTAGACAACCCATTAGCATAGTTTACAGCTACTCTTTCAGCACCACCTGCCTCTAAGGAATCTATAATTTGTATTATACGCATTATGTTTGTTCTATTACTTTTTGTATTTCGGCTGTAAGTCTATTTACAGTATATTGTTGTGACCAATCATAAGCTTGCTTAGACATTTCATTTAAATACTCATTTCCTTTTTGTAATTCATTTGTGATCTCATCAACGGCTGATTTTAGATTTGCCTCGATTAAAATTCCACGATTACCAAAACCTAAAATCCAAGGCAAACAAGATATTTTTGTTGAAATAGGTATTGCGCCAAAAAACATTCCTTCTGCTATAGCTTTAGGCCAACCTTCACTTTTAGAAGGTAAAATTGTAAAATGTGCATCCTTAATACCGTTTTTTAAAGTTTCTTTATCCTTATTACCGTAAACAAAAACTGAATCTTCAAGATTGTTGTCAATAATATAAGTCTTAACCTCTTCGATTAGGTTGCCATCCCCAAACATATGCAATTCTGCGTCTATACCTTTTTCTATAAGCTCCTTTATAATCTCTACTGTAAATTTAGGTCGTTTTCCAATAACCATAGCTCCAATAAAAACAAACTTTAACTTACCATTATAATTACGCTTTTCTAAAGCTAATTTTTCTGAATCTTTGTATGTTGCCGATATAAATGGATAAACATTTTTTGTTTCATTTGGCCATTCACCATACACTAATACTTTTATGTTTTTAGATAGAAATGTGTTTCTAAAAATTGCTTTTTGCAATCTATAACTGAAGGGTTGATTACTATTCGGATCCCAATTACCAGCATATTTGACTGATTTACTCTTTGACGGAAAAAAAATCTGAACAATACTCCCTAACAAAGTTATATTACCTGGACTTCTAAAGTGAATGTGATTAGCCCAAAACATTGACCGAAACAGTTGAAAAAAAATATATGGTAAAAAAATGATACTCTTTATTGCCATAATAAATGAATTAAAAGCAATAAATGGAATGTGATAATATCCTATTTTTTTTGATTCAAATGGCTTTGAAAGAAAATCAGTTGGGTAAGTATTAGGTGAAATTATTCTATACTCATCTGCATAACTAAACCACTTATCCATTTCATCTACATATGGCGAATACGAATAAAATTTACCATCTTTATTTAAAGTAGGTGTATATGTGACTACTAAGAATTTTATCTTACTTTTTTTCATTTAAATATAACCATCAGATGATTTATCACTAATCTTTTTTGCTGGTACACCAAGCACGGTACTATTATCTTCAACATTTTTATTTACCATTGAATTTGCACCAATTACAACATGGTTTCCTACCATTATTTTTCCGGCAATTACAGCATTTGCACCAATATAAACATTATCTCCTATTACTGGAACACCTCGCTTTTCTAATGTGCCACTAATACCAATTGTAACACCTTGAGAAATATTACAATTATTTCCAATAATAGTTGCTGAGTTTATAATTATATTTCCAAAATGACCTATATAAAAACTGTGACCTATTGTAGCAGAATATGGTAATGATATACCAGTAGTAATCTCTATCCATTTTTGCCAAATAACACATAAAACCAAGAGGGGTTTCCTTAAAGCAAAGGGTAGCTTTGAACGATAGATTTTGTTAGAAAAGCGATATACAGAAAGCGCCCAGAGACCTTGTGTGGTTAGTAATAAAACCAAAGTTGATTTATTACCACTATAACGCTTATATTTTTTTATATCGGTTTTAAAAAACCCCATTAATATTATTGATTTATCACGAAATTATAAAATTCTAAATTCTTACTAATAACTATATCCATATTAAAATTTGAAAGCACAAATTTTCTCGCATTTTCAGCAATTTTATTTGCTTCTGTTTTATGATTTAAAGCCCACAAAATAGTGTCAGCAATATCATCTTCATCGTAAGGGTTACAAAGTAAGCCTGTTTTTTTATGCTCTACAGTCTCTGTGCCTGGACCAAGCTCAGAAAACACAACTAATTTTCCAACGGCCATAGCTTCAGGTGCTACCAAACCTTGAGTTTCCATTAAAGAAGGAAAAACGCAAACTTCTGCAGACGCATATTTATTCACCAATTCTGTAATAGGTACTGCGCCCATAAAATGAATATGTGCTTTTAACTTTCCTAGATTTGAGATAATATCTTCTTTTAAAAAAGAAACATAAGATCTACCATTGTTAAAAAACCAATCTCTACCATAAATATATAAATTAACCTCTGGACGTAATTGAAGCACTTTTGGCATAGCTTTTATTAATTTCTCCACTCCTTTTTTATCGCATACTGTACCAGCAAACATAATTGTATTTTCTTCAATTTTAATATCTGGTTTAGGCTTGAAAATTTCTAGATTTATTGGTGACATAATAATCTCAATTGGCTTATTATGATAACTCAAATATTTTGATGTATGGGTTTTCACAAACTTTGAAACGGCTATAAAACCATCTGCCCTTTTAAATGATTTTTTTTCTTGAAACCCTTTCCACCAAGAAACTTTTCTATTTTCTGCTTCGGCAAAAAAATGATGACCTCCATGGAGACGAATAATATATTTTATTGATTTTATCTTTTTAATAAATGCAAGTCCAAGTTCTGCGGTTTCTATTATATCAATAGGGCTTTGTTTGTGGATTTCATTTATTTTTTTATTTACAGCTTGGTTATTAAGGTACCACGTTAGACCTTTTATAACTCTTGGTTTTACTCTAAAAACAGAAACACCATTATCAATTTGGCTCTCATCTATTTTTGTATAAACATTAATGCCTACTACCGAAACTTGGTGCCCTATTTTCACCAATTGATGACTCATCGTATAAATAAAAGAACCTATACCTCCATGAGCATAGTTTTGTTTAGGATATTCATTTGTTATAAAACAAATATGCATTATAATATTGCTTTAGCTATTTTAACAGAATTTTCTTCTAGTGGATGAAGCACAAGTGTTTGCATCCATTCTTTTTTATCAGGACCAACTTCTTCTGATTTATTTAGTGCTTTTAAAACAAGTGTTTCAATCTCACTCTTACTTGTAATCCAACCAACTGGATTTAAACTCTTCATACTTCTAAAATGTTGAAAACTGTAAATAGTTTCGCTGCACCAGTCAGCATCATCTGTTGGATTATAATTAAGATACAAACTCGGTTTATTATAAGTAGTAAAATCTAAGGCCATTGTGGAGCCTAAATTTACAACTAAACTACAATGATATGCTAAATTAATCTGCATATTAATATCCTCGTATTTAGGAAAATAACCTGTCCACCCGTTTTGAGTTTGTATGTTCCATATTGGATCAATAGGTATAATTAAATCTTTAAATTTACTTAATACATCATTGTACCTACTAGAGAAATCCACAGGACACCTTCTAAATATAATTTGAATATTATCTTTTTCAGAATTTAATGCTTCAGCAACATCTCTTAAAAAAACTTGATCGAATGGAGATGTAGTAACATCATCACCACTAAAACAAATCCATGTTTTATTACTGTCTAATCCGTGCTGGTTTGCAAAGTTTTCGCGAGAAGATATTCTTTCTTTATCAAAGTAAAATTCAAATTGCGGTGTACCAACCAGAAGTACTCTTTCTTCGGGAATTTCTGGATAATAGTCTTTCATTTCTGCTTTCATCCATTGAGACCAAACCAAATAATAATCTGTATCTACGGTTAATCTCGCCTTGGGCAAGTTATCCCAAGAAAAAATAGCACTAGTCGTTTTTACATTTAACTCTCTTGCAGCTAAACAAATTGGCATTAAACCAGCAACACGTTGATGTGTTATGAAAATAGAAGTAGGTTCTATAGCTTTTAATTCTTCAGTATATTTTAATATAGAAGCTTGAGGTATGCTATTTCTACTTTTGCTTTCAAAATTTAGTATTCTATTGTATTTTTTTGAAAGAAATTTACCAAAAATCTCAGCGCATCTATACAACACTTTTACTTTAAAGCTATACTTTGGTCGTCTCCAATTTGTTAATATAGTAGGGTTGTTCTTTAACTTACTATTGTGTATTAATCTTGCAAATGTAGTAGCCTCTCTATAAAATCTTGTAAGGCTATTTTCCGGGTTTAGACGAATTTGCTTATAATTAAAGTCTATACTATGAATCCTTTTTACATCCTTAAATGCTTCAATTGGTAAAGTAGACCAAATTGTTATTTCACAATCTTCTTTTATAAGTGTTATAATATCAGAAAAAAGATAATTTTTAATTCCTACACCATCAGGCACTAAAAAAAGAATATGCTTTTTTTTAGGCATCTTTAAATTGCTTTTGATGGTTTATAGACCAAACTTTGGAAGATGTAAGGCTATCTAAAAATAGCTTAGCACTATTACCTTTTCCAAAGACATTTATAGTTTCATCAGATGTATTTGATAAATAACTAAACGCCTCTAATATTTCCGATTTTTTACATGGCACATTAATTATCTTTGATGAACTAGCTCTGTTAAGCTGCCTATTTCCTATATTAATTGTTGGAACATTATAATATGGCGCTTCTCTTACACCTGCACTGCTATTACCAATAATAAATTCTGATTTTTTTAAAAGCGTTAAAAAATACTCAAACCTAATAGATGGAAAAATTTTAAATCTCAAATTATTTTGAATTTTCTTGTAAGCTTTTAAAATATGTTTGCTTCCTAAATCATTATTTGGAAAAATAACCACGTAATTTTTTTCGCTTTCAATGAGAGCCTCAACAAATTCTTCAGCTTTATTTGCAATTAAATCAATTTCTGTGGTCACTGGATGAAACATGGCTACTCCGTAATTTTCAAAATTTATTTGATAATAGTTTTTAACCTCTTGAATATTTGGCAAATTATCTGAAAACATAATATCTACATCTGGTGAACCGATAGTAAAGATTGACTCTTCTAACTCACCCATTTGAATCAGACGCTTTTTTGCCTCTTCATTAGATGTATAGTGTATATGGCTCAACTTAGAAACTGAATGCCTAATTAACTCATCTATTGTTCCCGACAGCTCACCTCCTTCAATGTGTGCCACTAAAATATTGTTTAAACTACCGACAATAGCACCTGCAAGCGCCTCTACTCTATCACCATGAACAACTATTAAGTCTGGCTGAATATCCTTAATGTAATTTGAAAAACCGTTGATAGTTTTAGCTAAAGTTAAGTCCATTGTAGCTTCATCTGTATGGTTATGAAAAGTGGAAATATTTTTAAATCCGCAACGTTCTACCTCAATTAAGGTATAACCATATTCCTCTAAAAGATGCATGCCAGTTACAAATATAAAAGGCATAAAATCGGAGTGGTTTTCTACACTTTGTATCAATGCTTTTATTTTCCCAAAATCAGCTCTAGTACCTGTTAAAAAAACTATTTTTCTCATTATTATTTTACTATATAAGAAATAGCATTAGAATATGGTAACTTATTTATTTCCACTTTATTTTCAAAAAAATCATCGACAGCTTTGTTTGTACCTGCAAAGGCACCATAATCATCTAAAACAATAATTCCACCCTTTGTTACTCTTTTGTACAACTTTTCTAAAACAATTTTTGTTGGCTCATATAAATCAACATCTATATGCAATAATGAAATTTTTAAGTGAGGGTTATTGTCTAAATATTTATCTAATGTTAATAGAATATCGCCTTCAATAATTTCTACATTTTTATTAAGATTTTGCTCATTAAGTAATTCTATAATCTCATGGTATGAAATACTTTTCCCTCCTTTTGTTTCTGCTACAAAAGCATCTCTTTTAAGTTTATCTTGCTCGAAATTTGCTTCTGGAAAATCACCAAAAATATCGAACCCAATTATTTTACGACTGCTGGTTTGTTCTAGTAAATCTCTAAATTTTATCCATCTAAAAAATGAATTGCCTTTAAAAATACCAAACTCTACAATTTCTCCTCTAATTTTTGAGGTTCGTTTAAAGAACTCTAAATGTGATATAAATTTACTAAACCTTGATGGGTCAGCAGTTGCATAAAATCCGTTTTCGTATTCAAAACGCCTCTCTAAATTGTATAAATCACCCATTATTCAAAATCTTTATAGTCTATATGTTCACCCTCTTCAATATCTCTTTTAGCTATTTTGCCTAAAACTTTATTGTAGTCCTCTGCTAATATTTTTCCAGTACCAGGGCGCTTTACCCAAATGTTGTGCTCTGTAAACTTTTCTCCTTTAACGACTTTTGCGATTGTACAAACTGTAGCAAACGCAAAATCTATGGTTACTTTTTCTTCTTTAGCAGGTTCTTTGGTTCCACCACGCATAGACCAAATTTCTTTACTTCCCTTTATGAGATTGGCGCATTCTTGCTCGTCCATACTACAAACGATATCTGGGCCTTGCCTTTTCATATGATCAGTAAAATGGCGCTCTAATATAGATGCACCTAAAGCAACAGCACCCAAACATGCATTATTGTTTAACGTATGATCACTTAAACCAAATACATTATTTGGAAATGCCTCATACAATTCCATCATTGCACCATAACGTACTAAGTGTGCTGGTGTTGGATATAAATTTGTAGTATGCAATAATGCTAATGGTGTGTTATGCTTCTTAAAAACTTCGACAGCTTTTGTAACACTTTCAATTGTATTCATTCCTGTGCTTAAAATCACAGGCTTCCTAAATTTGGCAATATGCTCTAGCAATGGATAATTATTACATTCGCCAGAACCTATTTTATACGCAGGTATTTCGAATTTCTTTAAGCGCTCAGCAGCAGCTCGTGAAAATGGTGTAGATATAAAAATCATACCCTTACTTTCTACATATTTCTTTAGTTCTAACTCGTCTTTTTCATCTAAAGCGCAACGCTCCATAATTTCATAAATAGAGATATCAGCATTACCAGGAATAACTTTCTTGGCTGCTTTACTCATTTCGTCCTCTACAATGTGGGTTTGATGCTTTACAACTTCTGCTCCTGCTCTATGTGCTGCATCTACCATTTCTTTTGCAACAGAAAGCGACCCTTCATGATTTATACCTATTTCCGCAATCACCATTGGAGGGAAATCTCTTCCTATTTTTCTACCTGATATTTCTATAAACGGGTTATTCATTAGAATTCTTTAATATATATTCTGCATACTCAAAATCTTCTTGAGTATCGATATCGATTTCTGTAAATTTATGATTTACAATTAATGGATAGGACAATTCATTAAAAATGATATCCTTTTTTATTAAACTAGTTTTGGTAATAAACAACAAACCATTTTCGTAATATAGAGGCTCTAAATCCTGGCTTCGTTGTCCTATTTTGTAATTAAATGGCTTAAACTTATGGTCTATTATTTTTCCTAGTTTTTTATGATCACGGCTTACTGTAAATAAGCTATTTAATTTTTTCTCGTTAAAAACGTTAAGTGCATTTTTTAATAAGTCTTTTGGTCTTAAAGGATTTGTAGCTTGCAACAAAACCACAGTATCTATCTCATCATTTATAACTTCCAGAGCGTGCTTTAATGCTGTAATTGTAGGTTCTGAGTCACCACACAACTCAGCTGGTCTATCTATTACCTTTGCACCATATTTTAATGCTACTTGTTTTATATTTTCATTATCTGATGATACATATACATCATCAATTTTATCTAAATTTGTTAAAGCATATTTAATGGAATATGCCAATAATGGTATACCACATAAAAGCTTTATATTTTTATTAGGCAACCTTTTTGAACCACCACGAGCAGGAATTATTGCTATAGTCTTACCCATTTAACGCTTTTTATAAAATAAATTAAACAATTTATGCACAGCTCGTTTTTTTAACACATACCATGATTTATTAGGTTGTTTAGGCAAAAATGCGGATAATGGTAGCTTCTCTTGTTTATTCTTGGATGCTTTTTTTGTAAGATTTTCTTTTTGAACTTCTCGCATCCACTCCTCTACGGTATTACCCATATGGAAGGCATAATTATTATAGGTCGCCAATCTCATTCCACCAGAGTAATTAATTGGTTGGTCACAGTACAAGTACTCCGAATTATTACCAACTAAAGTTAATGAAGGCTCTTTAGGAACTGTTGTAAAAAAAAGTTCTCTACGCATACTTAAAATTTGATGACCACTACCGACGATAGCTTGAGTTCCATTAGACTCAACAACTGGCCATAAACAATTTTTATCAGTTTCCAAATCCCAATGAAAACTCTCTAAAAATCGATTGTGTGCCATATGATTTTCTGGTATAGACTTAAATTTAAACTTTACTTGTCCAAACAAAATTTTACTCAAAGTTGAAGAAGTTTCGTATTCAAGAAATTTTCTACACGGTATTGGTGATACAGAAGCCACGTTGCTCATTTTAGCAAAAATATTTTCTGTCTCTTCTTGCCAACCTTGTGTAAACAAAATATCTACATCTGATATTGTAATTATTGGCTCTCTACTTGCCCTAGCTGCACCAATTAGTGCATCAATTTTCCCTATATTTTCTTTATGATGGATTATAGTATCTATTTTGTTTTCATTAAGTTTTTTTTCTAAAAACTCATCTACTTCATTACAAGAAGCATTATTAACTACGGTAATGGCACAATTAGAATTAGTAGTTGTAATAGCGGAGTCCAAACATAACTTGAATACTTCTAGAACATTTTTGTAGTAACCATCTAAAGCAGGAATAAAGACAACAATAATAAGTCTGTGTTGACATTTTAATTGTATTTTTTTAGATTGTTTTTGAGGATTCATTCCTACTCTCATATTCCACTTTATCTATTGGTTTTTAACAAGGTTAAAAATAGCGTTTTTATAAAGATTTCCTAAAGTGTTTTCCCTATAATTAGCTAAATAATGTTTTCTATTTTCATTAGCAATGGCTTTAATTTCTTGAGAGCTTAAAGCCTTTAATTTATTAACAACCAATGCCAAACTGTCTTGCTCCTTAATATTAAACCAAAATTGGTTGGACAAACCATTAAGGCGTTGTGGCATAGCACCAACCTTTGTAGATATAATCAATCGAGCTGCTGCCATTGCTTCCACACCTACAAGCGGTCCAGATTCTTCATACGAGGATATTACAATAGTATCAGATTGTTCTATATGCTTAATTATTTTTTGTTGACTCAAATAACCTAGAAACTCAATATTTTTTAAATCTTTAATATTTTGACAAACAACATTTGCCAACTCACCATCACCAATAATTTTAAGATGAATATTCTCATTTAAGTTTTTAAACATATTTACGAATTCAATAATCCCTTTCTCTGATGAAAGTCGACCTATATAAAGGAAATTATTGAACGTGGTACTTGGGTTTAACTTTAAGAGCTCATTTTCTTTGTATGTACATTGGTCAATTATTTTATAGTTATGTTTATTTAGAAAAGATAATCTAGAAGCATTAGACTCTGAATGATGTATAAATAAAGTCACTTTTTCTAACCACTCCTTATGGCTCCTATCTGCTTCATTTATAGTTGCAGATGTTCTTATAACTACTGGCTTTTTTTTTATATGTGCATATTCTACTATCTCTTTTACATAGACACTACTTATTTGGACACATAAGATTATTATATCACTTTGTTCAACAATTTTCTTTATAATTTTTACTGTAAAATTCTTAAGCCATGTTTTTTTTGAAATAGCATTAGAAACGTAATAACTTAAGGGCTTCTTTCTATTACTTTTAAGATAACCCAAATAAGCTAAAAACCTAAACCAAAGGTTTTTATCACAAATTATTTTATTGATATTTTGAACATTTGTCTGATCTACAAAATCAAATATTTGAGAATCGGCAGTATAGTTTATTGTAGAAACAACCTTAATATCATAATCATTTTCTTGTAAAGTTTTACTAATAAAACCAGATTCTAGTTCCCTACCACCAATATCTCCAATTGGACCTATTATGGAAACTTTATATTTCATTTAGATGATTTAAATGGTTTAAGAATAAACCCAATGGTTGTCAAAATTATTGTCGTTACTTTTCTAAAGAAAGGAAATTCTTCAATAAGCATTAGATTTTTTAAGCGCTTATGATTACTAATGAACTTGCTAAAGATATAAGTGTCATTCTTATTATTATATATTCTAGGGAAATATTTTTTTAATACTTCATTTCTTTCCTTATAAATATTTTTTAAATTTTCTTGTTGGGTAGATACACCTTCTACATCAAAAATCGTGATTGTTTCTGGCAACATCATATAAGTCTCATTGCTCAAACCTAACACTTTTATAAAGAAAGCCCAATCTGAAACTATTTTAAAATCCTCATCATATTTTCCATATTTTTCAAACAACTCCCTTTTTATAAATGTAGAAGGATGAGAAATAGCATTACCTACCAAATATGAGAAAGTCATTTTTTCTGGGTGTACTCTTAACCTTGCACCTCGCTCTTCATTAAATATAATATTACCAGACAGAACTGAATAATTCTTTTCAAAATACCCATGTACTTTTGCAAGAACATTTGTGCTCTCTAATACATCACCACTATTTAAGAACAACAAGTATTTTCCAGATGCTTTATCAATGCCCTTATTCATTGCATTATAGATACCTGTATCTGGCTCACTAACCCAATTGAGGTTTTTGTAATCAAAGGATTTTATAATATTTACACTTTCATCTGTAGAATTACCATCTACAACAATATGCTCAAAACTTTTCCATGTTTGTACAGCAACGCTTTCCATGGTCTTCTTTAGTCCAAAAGCATTATTGTAATTGATAGTAATTATTGATAGTTGAAAGGACATTTTAGGCTGTTTTTATATTTTCATTAACCATAAGTTACCACCAGTATTTTTATAGGCTAAAGGCATATCTCTATATACATCTTTATGATGTGTATGCAAGTAATGGGCAAAATGTTTAATTTCATAATTTTTATTATGCATTAAAAATGCTCTTAACATATAATTCTCATTCCAGTTGTATCCCTTAAACACCCATTCCTTGGGATATTCAAAAGGAAAAAACACATCGTGAAAATGAATATAGACCCCTTTATTTAAAACTGGGAGAATTTCGAATAAAATATAATTAACATCACTGCCACATTTTGAAACATGAGTACTATCTATAAATAAAACATCATTGGCCTTTAAGCTTATAAAATGCTCTAAACTTATATCCTGAACTCTGTTTTCTATAATCGCAACTGTATTTTTATCAGTAGGTTTTAAAATAGAGTTTAAACGATTGGGATAAGGCTCAATAAATGTAAATTTTATACTATTATTAAAAAATTTATCATTGACATCTAGCATAAGTGCGGATGAGTAACCTGAACCGACTTCTATAATATGTTTTGGTTTTATAAATCTCATCATTCCGTATAACACTATTCCATCTGTATGTAAATAGTATGGATTGTTGAAATTGTACCTTAGAACTTCTGAGGGTTCTTCTGTAAAAGGAAGTTCATCATAAAATTCTGAAATTTTTTTAGTCAGTTCTAACTGAATATTGGTATTCAAATCAACGCCTTCTATACTATCTACATCTAAACCTTTCCATATCTTGGCTTCGTCTTTTTTAATTTCATCTATATTAGGTATAACAGAATAAAAATGACCCGGAGGAAAATATGCATTGTCTCTATATAATTGAGATTGTCTGTATAATCCCCTTACATAGGGTAGTTTGTTTATTATCTTCTTTAAAACGTTCATTTAATATTTTGTTTACATAACATTATAAACGTTAGGCTTGTTTGATTGGTTCCTTTTTAAAAACATCAAAACTAGAGTACGGATCTGCGTTATAGATTTCAATATTTATTTCTTCAGCATTTTGCTTAATTGCTTCATATTGCTGATACAATTCATATTCTTTATACAATCGATCTTTTGGCAATGGCGCTTTTTGCTTTTCGTAACTTATTTCAATTCCCGCTTCATGTAAATAATATTCTAGCGATGGTTTATTGTGATCGTAAAAATGTTTATAATCGTTGATACATTGCCATTCGTGATTAACGCCTAACAAACCAATTCTAGAAATTTTGCAATAAACCATTAATTGCAAAGCTACAATAGTAACACTCCAAGGCGACATAATTGGTTTAGTGAAATCTGCTGGTAAACTTCCTCCATAGGAATAGTAATATATTTTTCTATTTGTAAAAACTTGTTCCGCAACAATTTTATCTCGCTTTTCTATAAGCAATAAAGTTGATTTTGGAAGAACATTATTACATCTTGCCCACCAATTCTGTAACACTTGCGTCGTTATTGGTGGATGTGAAGCAGCAAAAATATGTATCTTGGGATCAATCTCATCAATTTTAGGATGTTCATAAAAATTACCTACTGTAACCACCAAATCTTTAGAAAACTGAGTAACATCTAACTTATTTATAGAATCGGCTGATCCAAATATAATTGCTTGTTTGTACTTAGAAAAGGTTTGCTTTAACTCTGAGTTCTTCTTATAGAGTTTATATGGGTTTTTTACCAATTTGAACAAACCCCATTTTATCCTTTTAATCATTTTTGGTTTTTTTGAGTACTTTAATTTTTAAACTTCCCTTCGAGCAAGGCTACATTTGTAGCCCTATTTACTTTGCCTGCTTCCCAATAATCACCAGAGAACACCTTAAAGTTAAACACACGATGCATTACATCTAATTGCTGCACTACTCTAATTGCAGTTTGTACTACAATAGAGATATAATAATTTCCACCCCTTAACATCAATCTTGGTATTTCTAAATCTACATAAGAGTCTAGATGATTAAAGATTACACCCATTTCATCAGAATAAAAATCGGCTATCTTAATTTCATTTTGATCGTATATAACCAATCCAAAAACCAAATCTTTATAGTTCATCTCTTTGTTAAAAACCATATGTAACCTGAACTTAGCATATTCACCAGATAACAGTTCTATTACAGAGATATTGTTATCGTTTAATAACTCAACTTTAGAAAACCTTATTTCACCAGAACCTTTTCTGTCGGTTCTTTCTAATAAATTTTGAGTATTAAGGTTACTTTGCCGATTAAGATAAAAATGTACAGCTTCTTCTGAAGTCCCTTCAAAAATTGATAAGCCATCCTCTAAAACAATACCTTTAGTACACAAATTTTTTACGGCTGCCATATTATGGCTTACAAATAAAACTGTTCTCCCGTCCGAGCCAGAAATGTCTTGCATCTTTCCAATGGCCTTTTTCTGAAATTCTGCATCACCAACTGCCAATACTTCATCCACAACTAAAATATCGGGTTCTAAATGTGCAGCTACAGCAAAAGCTAAACGCACTTTCATTCCTGAACTATAACGTTTTACAGGTGTATCTATGTATCTTAAACACCCTGAAAAATCAACTATTTCTTCAATTTTACTATTTATCTCTTTTTTGGTCATGCCAAGAATAGCACCATTAAGATATATATTTTCTCTCCCTGTCATTTCGGGATGGAACCCTGTACCGACCTCTAATAAAGACGCTATCCTGCCTTTTGTTTTTATTTGTCCTGTTGTAGGGCTTGTAACTCTAGACAATATTTTTAACAATGTTGATTTTCCTGCTCCATTCTTTCCTATAATTCCAAGTACTTCACCACGTTTAACTTCGAAATTAATATTCTGAATTGCCCAAACATAATCTGATTTTCCTTTTTTACTTCTATCATTAGATTCTCCAACTTGCAAATAAGGATCTTCTTTACCTATGGTTTTATTCCACCATCGATTTAAATCATGACTTAATGTTCCTGTACCCACAAGACCTAATCGATATTGCTTTCCTACACCCTCTACTTTTAAAATTATATCCGAGCTCATTATATAGTGTCAATAAAGCTTTTTTCTGTTTTATTAAATATAATCAATCCAATTAGGAAAACGACAATACTACATATTATAGCGTAAATTATCTTATTTACCTCCAATTCTCCAGCACCAAATATCATAGTTCTAAATGATTCTACAATAATCGCTATAGGATTCCACTCGATTAACCAATAATATTGTGGTAATTTTTCCTTAAAATAAGACATTGGGTACATTACAGCCGATCCATACATTAGTAATTGTACACCAAATTGAACTAAAAATGATAAGTCTCTATATTTTGTAGTCATTGAAGATATAATCATTCCAAATCCTAAACCCAATAAGGCCATTAAAAATATTAATACCGGAAAGAACAATAAATTAACCTGAGGAAATATATTATAACTTGGTTGGGCAATATATATATAATACAAATAGAAACCTGCAAAAACCAAAAGTTGGATACCAAACTTTAATAAGTTTGAAATAACAATAGACATTGGCATAATTACCCTAGGAAAATAGACTTTACCAAAAATATTTTCATTCTTTTTAAACGTATCACTAGTACCTACTAAACACTCTTTAAAATAATTCCAAGATGTGATACCTGCCAAATTGAATAAAAAGTTAGGAACTCCCTCATTAACGGGTATATCGGCTAAATTATTAAAAATTAAAGTAAAAATTAAAGATGTAAATAATGGTTGTATTAAATACCAAAGTGGTCCAAGTATAGTTTGTTTATAGAGTGTTATAATATCTCTTTTTACAAACAAAAACAACAAATCCTTATATCGCCAAATCTCTCTAAAATTAAAATCTATTAGGCTTTTCTTAGAGGAAATAATGTATAACCAGCGCTCTTCAGCAGTTTTCAATTACAATGTGTTTTATAATGGCTAATATAAGAAATGAAAAAGAGGTAAGTAAGGATAATACTATGCTTTTTCTATTGAGTATCTGCTATAATGATTTTTCATTTTAATTATACCTTCTTCTAATGAAATTAAATCTCTACCTAATAACTCTTTCATTTTAAAAATATCCGGACACCTTCTATTCATATCACCTTCCTTTAAAGACGGTAGGAAAATAATTTCAGATTTAGAATTTGTAATCTCTATGACTTTCTCTGCTAATTCTAATATACTAATCTCTATGTCATTACCAATATTGAGTACATCATTGACATATTTGTTGTCATACAACGCTTTTATACATGTATCTACATTATCATCAATATAACAGAATGATCTGGTTTGGCTACCATTACCATAAATAGGAATTGGTTGATTGTTTAAGGCCAATCTCATGAATCTTGGCATCACAAAGTCATTACTTTGCATTGGACCGTAAGTATTAAAAAAACGAAAAATAGTATAATCTAAGTTATATTCTCTTTGGTAAGCTTTAAAAAATGCTTCGCCAACATTTTTAACTATGGCATACGGTAACCTTGAGTTTAGAGGAGTTGTTTTTTCATTTTGTGGAATTTCAAACGGTTCTCCATAAACCTCAGATGAACTTGAATAAAAAACTCTTTTTACACCTGAGTTTTTAGATAAAGACAATATATTTTTAATACCATCAATATCGTTAAGTACATTTATAGGGTTACTAAGTGTTCGCTCAACACCAACAACGGCTGCATAATGAAATACATATTCAAATTTAAAAGTAGCAAAAATAGAGATTATGTCATTGTAGTCATTAACATTAGCTCTAATAAATTTTACATTTTTACGTTTAGGGACTTTAGAAATATCTCCTGTTGAGAGATTGTCTATAATAACTATTGTAACGTTATCAATTAAAGCTAATTTTGTTGCCAAGGAGCTACCCAGCTGTCCTGCCCCTCCCGTAATTAAAATATTTGTCATTAATAGAAAAACTTTTTATTAAAGACTTATATACTTAGGGAATATAATAGACTTTTAAAATTAGATATAAATGTAGTAATTGTTGTTAAACAAACAAAAAACATTTCTTATTTATATCATAATCAATTCTGGAACAATTCTATACACACCATAAACAATTAATATTAACATTAGGGCTAAATTAGCAACAGACAACTTTTTGGTAATATCGCCCACTTTTTCTAGATAGGCATAATAAATGATTGCCATTATAAAAATGGGAACCAACCAACGCAACTCTACATAAGATATTATTAGTAATGCAAATATAGAAGTAAGCGCCACCAATGAAAATGGTATATAATTTTTGACATTTAACAACGAAAGTTTCTTAATATTTATAAAGAAACAACCAATTACAATTAATAAAATTAAACTTAATTGTCTCGAGCCAAAATAAATAATACTCCAAAAATCTTTATAAAACTCCAATATGGTTAATTGAGGATTAAAAAAGAGACTTTGCAATAACGATTTTGGCAAGGCATCCTCACCATTTTCATTAATATAATTTTGAGTTTCAACAAAAGAAGGATGTTGATAGTTGGGTAATTTGCCTTCGTTAACCAGTAATTGGGCTAAATATTGCCTCTGTGTCCAATTGACATTTACATTCTCTGGTGGTTTTTTGGCATCATAAGATGGTTTACCATTTA
Organism: Winogradskyella pulchriflava; assembly: GCF_042434315.1. Lineage (NCBI taxonomy): Bacteria > Pseudomonadati > Bacteroidota > Flavobacteriia > Flavobacteriales > Flavobacteriaceae > Winogradskyella > Winogradskyella pulchriflava. The sequence continues at coordinate 419,645 of NZ_JBHLTQ010000005.1, forward strand.
ACATAAAAGCAGGGATGTTTACAATCAAACACATCACCAAAACAATACTTGGAGCAATTATTTGTTTTGATATTATTTTTTTAGTTTTCAATGCAATAAACATACCTAATAGTAAAATAGGCATATATATAACTATTAGTTCTCGTGTAAAAATAGCAATAACAAGTGCTATTAATGCTAGAGATGGCTTCCATTCTTTTCCAATAATTACTTTATGAATTTCATTTAAAAATATGACTAAAGCCATAATAAAAAAGGCATCATTCGTTCCAATAAAAAAGACCTTGGCTGTACCTATAAAAAAAGTGAAATATATAAAAAACCAAAGCGTTGGCTTATTTCTACGGTAGATATAGTAATATAGAAGTAAAAGACAAAACACACTTGTTACTCTTAAAGCAATATAAGGTTCTAAAATTTTACTCAATGGATATACTATCAGTGCATGTGGTAAGGATATACCTTTTTCAATTGCTTTTATCCAACCTTCTTTATTTATAAAATTTAAATCAGATATAAACAATTGTTCATCTCCACTTCCAATAGAGAGGTTTAACATAAAATAAGCACCAATTAGCGCATATATAATAGTAATAACAAGAAGAGTTTTGCTAAATATGTGTTTCACTAATTAATGGTTTTTAAATTTTGTAAGCACCTCAACAACTTGCGAAGGATTCAGTTCGTAATACATTGGCAATCTTAATAAGCAATCTGTGAATTTATCACTATTACTAAGTACTCTACCATCGTGCCTATCATTATAGAATTTACTAGAGTGCAAGCTTATATAATGAAATACCGCTGAAATATCATTTCTTTGAAGATGATTTATAATTTGTCCACGATGATCTGCAGATTTGCAAACAATATAAAACATGTGTCCATTATTTGTTTCTTCTGATGGAATTGGCATTAACTGAATATTATTAGCTTCTGACCATAATTGTAAATGTTTTTGATAATAATGCCAGTGACTTAATCTTTTATTTTGAATATCCACAATATTCTCTAATTGCGCCCACAAAAAAGCAGCGATAATTTCTGATGGCAAAAATGAAGAACCTGTATCAACCCATCCATACTTATCAACTTCACCTCTAAAAAAAGCAGCTCTATTAGTCCCTTTTTCCCAAATGATTTCAGAACGCTCTATAAAACGATCATCATTTATCACTAAAAGTCCACCTTCACCTGATATTATATTTTTTGTTTCATGAAACGAAAATGTAGAAAAATGACCTATAGACCCCAAGTACTGACCATTACTTTTTGAACAAATGGCTTGTGCGGCATCTTCAATAACTATTAGGTTATACTTTTCTGATAATGCCATAATTTTTTTCATATCACAAGCTACACCAGCATAATGCACCACTACAATTGCTTTAGTTTTATGAGTTATTAAACTTTCAATTTTATCTGCATCTATATTAGGATTATCATTGTAAGAATCTGCAAAAACTATTTTGGCCCCTTGCCTCACAAAAGCTAAAGCAGATGACACAAATGTAAAACTAGGTACTATGATTTCATCTCCATTATTAATTTCACAAAGTATAGCACACATCTCTAAAGCATCTGTACAAGATGTTGTGAGCAATGCTTTTTTAAATCCGTAATTGGACTCAAAGTAGTTTTGGCATTTTTTTGTGTAATAACCATTTCCGGAAATCTTTTTCCGTTTTACAGCATCTTCTATATAAAATGTTTCTTTACCAGTAAAATACGGTTTATTGAATCCTATTTTCATTTGTCTATTATAAAGTTTAATCCATCATAAGTAAGTTCTTTGTAATATACAACATGCTTTTCGTGTCTATAGAAATCTTCGATATGGTGCGTTACTTTAGAGCTTTCGCTTTTATATACGGTAATCTTATAATGGTAAACACCTTTTAGTCTTTCTTTTTTATAATCATAGGCTATTCGCTTTGTTAAAGAATGGTAACCTACTCCTTCTTCATGAAATGTCTTATAGTCTTTTACATACAGCACATTTCTTCTGTAAAGTAAAGTAGTTCCAAAATAAAGAAAATCAGAATTATGATTGCTAAATATAAAAATATTATTTCCGTTATATGTTAACCGTTCTCCACTCTCACTGGTTATTGGCACAAGTTCCCAATCATTGGCATTTTTTTCTTTTCTGTATAAGACCATCCAATGATCTCCCATAGATAAGTCTTTTACATTAAAAACGGAAGGCACTTCTAATCCTGACCTATAGAGAGCAAGTCTAACATATTTACTCTTATCACCTAAAAAATTTGATGTATATTTTGAAATAAACGGAAAATATGTAAACACTAATATTACTAACAGTACACTGTACGAAGAATAAAATGTCTTTAAAAGTTTTGTGTTTAATTTTGGCTGAGCATTTTCTTTAGCATTATTATATTCATATTTAGCTATTTTACTCGTATTTACATTTCTTTTTATTGTCAATGATGGGAAAAGTATTAATAACCAAAGTATAATTTCAACATGTGGCAAATAGGAAAGGTTAATAACAAATAATGATATTAAAAAGAATTGCATTCCCCACCACTTCACGAAGAAGGTTCCAATTTTTGAAAACACAAGAAAAATCATAAAAAACTGAAAGATGCTTTGTAGTATACCTACTACAATACTAAATACACTTGAAATATTTGGGAAATTGGTCTCAAACCATCTGAACTCATTATAATATAAAGACAAATAACTATTAGATAGCAAACTTTTTACTGTTAAACCATTTATCCAAAAATAATCTTGTACATGCATAAGCAATGCACCAAAACTAATTAAGCCATATACAAAAAAAGCAAAAAAGTATACGAATGTTAATGATGATGTTGTATGTTTTCCAATGATATTATATTGAAACCTTAAAAATCTAGATAAAAAATATTGCCTTTTCAATAGTATATTATCAACAGAAAAATATTGTCCAGAATTCATCAATAAAAACACAAACAACGTCTGCATTAAAATGGTTGTACCAAGTGTGCTTGTATTAGCTACAGCATCATTAAACCTTACAAAAAACAACAATAATGCTGTTACTAACGGAACTGAAAAACCAACAGTAAAGAGAATTATTAAAATAAGGTTAGCAACACAAAACCATGAATTATAACCATAAAACAGGCTGTAATCGAAGGTGATTTCAAAAAATCTAACAAACATTATTAAGCCTAAGATAATTCTAAGAATGCCCGATTTTCTAAGTTCATCAGTAACCGATTTTACCTTTGGAAAGTACGATTTTTCAATAACTAATCTGTAGATAGATCGTGCAAACATCTTGATTAGCCGTTTGGGTTTTCTAAAACCGCTATTCCAAAACCTGTTTTCCCATAATCATTACCATTGTATAACATATAACGTTTATTATTATAATCAAATACACAAGGATAACTTATCATTTGAGAATCCCATCCTGATTTAGAAACATCGATTCCTACAGTTTTGTCTAATCGCTGCCAATTTATGCCATCAGATGACTCAGCATAACCTATTCTGTAGGTAGAAATATTATTATTCGCACGGAAAGAATACCACATTTTGTATATGCCACCATCCTTAATTACCCATGGTTTAGAAAGAGCATATTCATTTTTATGCTCTAAACCAACAACAATTTTATTAGTTCTCTCCCAATGGATACCATCTGTAGATTCGGCATATTTAAATACATGCTTCATATCCTCTTGTTTTTCTCCCCATGATAAATTAGAGCCATACCACATTCTATAAACATTATTTTCAAATAATATAGAAGGGTAAGAAATAGAAAAAGGATCTTCATGACTTCTGTCCATAATTGGAGCATTACTTGCTTTTACCCAAGTATCAGTTTCTGGGTCTAAAATAGCTAAACCTATTGTGTTTAGCCAAGGTACAGTAACCTTTAAATTCCAACCTAAATAATATAGAAATTTACGCTTACCTACATTTTGAAAACAACCCATAACGACTCCAGAATCATCAAACATACCTAGTTTACCTGGTTTAAGAACTGGTTCTTTTGCTATATTAACAACTTTAAAATCATCATCAAAATCAACATCAATATAAGCAATATGACTTCTGGACAGAGCATCTCTACATGTAAAGTATATGCGGTTTATAGAACCTTCTAGATTAGAAAAAACAGGATTAGATCCATGAGAATACATCCACTCATATTGCTTATCAGCTACAAATAAATGCTTTAATTTTTTCCAAGTCATTATAGTTTAATTTGGTCACTGTTTTTTTCTATTTTCACGGTTCTTGGAGCTACATAAACACCTTTTTCTATAGTGTTTTTGGAAATAATTGCTCCAGCTCCAAGCAATGTCTCTTTCTCTAAAGTTATTTTGTGTGCAAGTGTAGCATTAACACCTAAAAAACAATTGGATTTTATTCTACAATGACCAGATATGACTACATGAGAACTTACAAAATTGTGGTCATCAATTTGAGAATGATGTCCAATATGGTTACCACTCCAAAGCGTCACGTTATTTCCTATTTTCACAAAAGGTTGAATAGTATTGTCTTCGAAAATAAAACAATTATCACCATGAGCATACTGAGACACATAAGAGCATTTTGAACTAACATAAGACACTAATTCATAACCTTTTAACTTAGCTTCATTGTACTTTGCTTCTCTAATTTTATTCATTTTTGAATAACTTAAAGCAATGAACATTTTATAGTTGGAAGAAGGATATAAAGTTTCTATATCTTCAAAAGCAACTAAAGGCTTACCTTCAAAAGAATTGCTATTTATATAATCCCTATCTACCGTAAAAGCTATAACTTCATATTCGCTATCATTTTCAAAATAATAATTCGCTATTTGTGCTATATCACCAGTTCCAAAAATTATGATTTTTGCCATTTATTACACTTTTCTAACAATTATTGTAAATTCATATAAATCGTAGTCATGCAAGAGTGCTACATTTCTTGAAAACCTCTCTTTGCACAATTTGAAGTAAAACATTGGATCTGCATAAAAAAGATGAGGCCTCATATACTCTTCATCTGAATATGATGTTAAAATATTAAACGAGAACCCTTTTTTAGCTTTATTGTTAATTGACATTAAGGTCTTTTCTATATATGCTTCCCACTCTTTTGTATCGGTATCTAACTTAACATTAAAAATGCCACTAGCAATAATATAATCAACCGCTTCAATAGAGTCTATACTATTCAAAAACTCAATATTAGGCATATTATATTTCTGTTTAGCTTCTTTTATCATATCATCAGATATATCAAAACCAAAATATTCAAAATCCTTATAATTATTATCTATCAAATACTCAATGTAAGAACCAAACCCACAACCATAATCCATAATAGAAAAGTTCTCCTTTTCTTTTAGTACTTTGCTTAATTGATCAAATCTTAAGAAATGAGAAGCTTTACCATTCCAATCAACACCTTTACTCGTAGTACCATATTCACGTATTTTATCAGTGTAATATTTATCTACTTTATTTATAATATCCTTATTCATTAATATTTACTGATTTATCTATGATATATAAAGGTCGGTTTTTGGATTGAACAAATATTTTACCTACATAAAGTCCTAGAACACCAATGCTCATTAAGATTACACCAGTTGAAAATAAAATTGTAACAATTATACTAGGCCATCCAGGAAGAAGGTTATAGAAAAAATATTTTATTACTATAGAAATACTTGCTATGAATGAAATAAGTGATAACACCAACCCCAAATAAACACTTAACTTAAGCAGTTTGTCAGAGTGCGATGTCCAACCTTGAATTCCAATTTTTACAAGCTTAAAAAAACTATAACTTGACTTACCTTCAAATCTTTTATTATGCTCAACTGTAACAACCGTAGATTTAAACCCTATCCATTTCAGCATTTGTAAATACAGTCTATCTGTATCTTGCAACTTATTAAATTCTTCACCAACTCGCTTTGTAAACAAAACCAAAGAACCTGAATTTATATCATAATCACCTTTTGAAAAAAAGGTAAATAACCTATTGTAGATATAAGCATTTACCCTCTTTACAAACGTATGTTTTCGTTTTTTTCTTTTAGTAAAAACCACATCATAACCTTCCTTGTGTTTTTGTAATAATAGATGAATGTCTTTAGGGTTATCTTGCAAATCACAATCCATCAAAACAATAACATCTCCTTTTGCATTGGCTACTCCAGCACTTATTGCATAATGTTGTCCGAAATTTCTACTAAGTTTTATACCCTTAACAAATGATTTATTTTTACATTCTTCTTGAATTTTTTGCCATGAGTTATCAGGTCCACAATCATCCACTAAAATAATCTCGAAGTCGTTGGTAATAAGTTCCAATTCTGCTGTGATTCGTTTTACGAGCTCTGGAACAATTTTTTCTGCCATATAAACAGGACTGACTACCGAAATTTTCATTTTTTGCAGTGTTTTAAATAATATTTTGCATTATGGCCTTCATTGAAAATTAAGTCTAATATACTAACTGCATGTTCAAAATCATCATATAATTGGTCATATTCTGCATAATTTGAATAATCAAAATACTTAACATCTATATTTTCTGATGTAAATAAAGATTCATCCATATAATTTTTAGCCGCGCTACCAGTATAATATTCAGTAGCATTTAACTGCTTACACAAATCCACTAAACGCTCAGTTTTTCCTTCTTCTAATAGGCGATAATCACTTGAAAAGGATATTTTGGTATCGATATCAAGGTAATTACAAATATGACTTAAAAAATGATGATTAATTTCAGAAATTGTTACTTGTGTAGCTGATAAATACATACTTTCAATAAAATCTATAACATCATTATAACATCGTGCTTTTTTATAATTCTGCTTTAAGATGTTTAAATGTTTTATAGACCAACTAACTTCACTAATCTTAGTTTTATTAATATTTTGGTAAAATTTACCTTTTACTTCTACTGGTATAGTTAGCCATTTTAAACCATGGGGTGTTTTTATTTTGTTTCTATTACGCCAATCGCGCTTAGTGTATTGCATATCATCATACAATACAAATTCATCAACTAAAGCAATATTATCAAAATAACCTTTCCAAGGAATGTAATTAGATTGAGATATTGCAATTTTCATGAAATGAAATTCCTAATTTAAAAGATTTTTACTTACCTCAAATATAGTAATATCAGTATGAAAATTTTAAAATAATATTGGCGAAATATTACTACATAGTTTTTGTGACAAACAATTATATTAAAAAAACCTGCACTAAAGTATAAGTACAGGTTTTTCTATTCTCTATAAAGAGAATTATAAGATTAATTAAAATAATCCCAGGTAATTTTCAATCCTTCTCTAACTGTATATTGCGGTTTATAACCTAAAAGCTTTTCTGCTTTAGAAATATTTGCTAAAGAATCCCTAACATCACCTTGTCTTGGTGGACCATAAACGGCTTTCAAATCAGAGTTAGCAGCTATTCGAAGTGATTCCCATAGATAGTTTACTGTAATTCGTTCACCACAGGCTACATTAAAGACTTCATTTTTAGCATCTTTAGATGCAAAGAAACTCTTTATGTTCGCTTGCACAACATTATCTATAAATGTAAAATCTCTTGTCTGTTCTCCATCACCATTTATTTTTGAAGGCTTATTGTCTTTTAAAGCTTGCATAAATAATGGAATTACAGCAGCATAAGCACCATCAGGACTTTGCTTAGGACCAAAAACATTGAAGTATCTTAAACCTATTACATCGGTGTCATATGTCGTGCCAAAAACATCTGCATACAATTCATTCACATACTTAGTAACAGCATATGGTGATAATGGCTTTCCAATAGTATCTTCTACCTTAGGTAAAGACTTACTGTCTCCATAAGTAGAACTTGAAGCTGCATAAACCATACGTTTAACAGATGGACTGTCCTTAAGAGCAATCATCATATTTAAAAAACCAGAAATATTAACTTCATTAGTTGTTGCTGGGTCATTAATAGATCGAGGTACAGAACCTAAAGCCGCTTGATGTGACACGTAATCCATACCATCCATTGCTTTTTTACAGGTTTCTAAATCTCTAATATCACCTTCAATTAACTCAAAAGCTGGATTGTCATGAAACTCGGTTAAATTCTTACGATGACCGTTAGAAAAGTTATCTAAAACTCTTACTTTTTTAGCATTATACTTAAGTAAGTATTCCACAAGATTAGAGCCAATAAAGCCTCCGCCTCCTGTAATTAAAAAACTTAATTGAGATAAATCTTCGGTATGATGTGGGTTTGAGTACATAATTTAGTAGGGTGATTTGGTTTACAAGCGAGCATCTACAGCATCGTGTGGTAACAAAGATTTTACGTCAAAAACCACACATTTGTCAGATTTTAAATTGTCTATAGACATTTCTAAGAACTCGTTATGTGATACAGCTAATATTATGGAATCATAATCTGATTTTAATTCAGATGTTGACGATTTTAAATCCAAGTTATATTCATGTTTTACTTCTTCTGCTGAAGCCCATGGATCATATACATCTACATTTACATGATAGGATTGTAATTCTTCTATAATATCTATAACTCTAGAATTTCTAATATCTGGGCAATTTTCCTTGAAAGTAATTCCTAAAACAAGTGCATTAGAGCCTTTTATTGTTGCTCCTTTTTTAATCATCATTTTAACAGTCTCAGTCGCCACGTAACTTCCCATACTGTCATTCATCTTACGACCTGCTAATATAATTTCTGGGTTATAGCCAGACTCTATTGCTTTTTGAGCTAAATAATAAGGATCTACTCCAATACAATGTCCACCTACTAAACCAGGTGAGAACTTTAAAAAATTCCATTTAGTACCTGCTGCTTCTAAAACTGCTTTGGTATCAATATCAAGAAGTCTAAAAATCTTAGACAATTCATTAACAAAAGCAATATTGATATCACGTTGAGAATTTTCAATAACTTTAGCAGCTTCAGCAACCTTAATTGATGGTGCTAAATGTGTTCCAGCAGTAATTACAGTTTTATATAAATCATCTACTCTTTTTGCAATTTCCGGTGTTGATCCAGAGGTTACTTTCAAAATTTTTGTAACCGTATGATGTTTATCTCCTGGATTGATGCGCTCAGGTGAATAACCTGCGTAAAAATCTTTATTATATACTAAGCCAGATGTGCTTTCTACAACTGGGATACAAATATCCTCAGTAGCACCTGGATATACTGTAGATTCATATACTACAATATCACCTTTTTCCATGGCTTTACCTACAGTTTCACTTGCTTTAATTAAAGGTGTAAACACAGGCTTATTTAAAGCATCTGTTGGAGTTGGTACAGTAATTATATAAACGTTAGCAACTGATAATGCTTCTAAACTATCTGTGATATATAACCCTTTTTCTGCTTTTAGATCTGTTGTTAAAACAGATTTAAGGTTGTCATTTTCAACTTCTAGTGTTTTATCTAAACCAGAATTTAACTCGTTGATTCGCTGTTTGTTGATATCAAAACCAACAACGAAGAATTTTTTTGCAAATTCTACGGCAAGGGGCAAACCGACATAACCTAATCCTATGATTGCAATTTTGTCTTCTGAATGTGTCATTTGTTTAAAGTAGATTTTAAAATGAGCCTCAAATCTAAATAAAAACTATAATTCAGTACGTAGTTTTTGTTTATTTTCACTTTATCTACCCAAATAATCGTTCTATTGTAGTGCTCTGGGTCTTTTTGTCGTTCTAATACACGCTCTTCATCTTTATATTTTAATGTTGCCTCTCCAGTTATTCCAGGTTTTACCATTAAAATAATTCTATCCTCCCCTTCTAATTCGTCTGCAAAACCTTGAATATCTGGTCTTGGACCGACAAAACTCATATCACCAATAAGCACATTAAATAATTGTGGCAGCTCATCTAGTTTTGTCTTCCTTAGATATTTACCTATATATGTAGCACTCATATCTAGATGTCCAAGCTGGTGAAGCTCTTCTCTTAATGTTCTTACTTTATAGATTTTAAATAATCTACCATGTTGACCAACACGCCACTGAGAAAACACTCCATATCTTTTTGTGTCTATAGTAGCAATAGTAATTAAAATTAATATGGGTATTAACAGTATAGGGAGCAAAACCAATACTAAAACAACATCAAAAATGCGTTTAATTCTAAGTTGCGTTCTAGTAATCAAAATTTGAAATTTATTCTAGTTACAGTCTCCTAAACAAGTTCTTAACTTTTCTAAAGAATGATAGATTATCTTTTTCATGGTAAGCATTTCCATAAACACCATATCCATAACCGTAGCCATAGCCGTAGCCATAACCATAACCATAATTGTGATTATTTTTGTGCCTGTAGAAATTAAGCACAAAACTAATATTCTTTAGCTCACCTGTTCTATGCTTAGCATTTACCAATTGAAGCATACCCTTTTTGGTATAGTCTAATCTCACCATAAAGATGGTTGCGTCTGCATATTGTGTTAATTCTAAAGCATCTGTTACTAAACCTAATGGAGGCGTATCTAAAATAATTATATCATAATTCTGTTTAAACGTCTCTATGAGCTCTCTTAATTTCCCACCCATTAAAAGTTCTGATGGGTTTGGAGGTATAGGACCTGAAGGTATTACATCTAAATTCTCTATATGAGTATGGGTAACTATTTCGTCTAAACTACTATCATCAATTAAATAATTTACAATTCCTTTTTCGTTAGTAATGTTAAAATCGTCAAATATTTTAGGCTTACGTAAATCTAATCCTAATAAAATAGTTTTTTTGCCAGAAATAGCATAAACAGTAGCTATATTAATAGAGGTGAATGTCTTACCCTCTCCACTAACAGAAGATGTTACCATTAATGTATTAGCTCTTGAAGTCGGAGGATTATTCTTAAAAATAAATTGCAAACTAGACCTAATAGCCCTAAATGATTCCGCAACAGCAGACTTAGGCTTTTCGTAAGCCACTAAATTGTTTTTGTAACGGTATTTACCAATGAGTCCTAAAATAGGGATTTTAGACATTTTAGTAATCTCATCAGAGCCGTGAATTGTGCTATCTAATAAATAAATGACAAATATTAAAAACATTGGTGTAAAAAAACCAATCATTAATGCCATCATATAGTTAAGCGATTTCTTAGGACCTATTGGCGCATTACCAATATCCTTTGCTTCATCTATCACATTAATATCAGATACATTTGCTGCTTTTACTATTGCAGCTTCACCTCGTTTTGCTTGGTAAATATTATAAGCCTCTCTGCTTAAATCTAACTTTCTTTGTATTTTTAAGTATTCTTGCTGATCGGCAGGTAAATCCAACAGTTCCGCTTCGATATTAGCAATTTTACGATTTATTGTATTTAACTGAACACCTATTGTTTGCTTAGTAACACCAATAGCCTCTAGTAAAACACTTTTTTCTGTTTCTATACGCCTATCTAATTCATCAAAAAGAATAGACCCTTCTTTTGTAGAGTATTCTAAATTTCGACGCTCTACAGATAAACTTATTATTTTGCTAACACTAGATAAGATATTTTGTTCTTCAATACCTACTGAAGATGGTGCAGAAATCTTAGTGTAGTCATTTTGGTTTATTAAATATTTTTCTAAACTATTTAGGTAATTTAGTTTAGACTGCTCCTCTAATTTTTCTTTGTCAAATTCTTTTAATAAATCAGATTTTTGAACAATTTCTTCTTCAACATTAAAAACTTTATTAGTTTTTCTAAAATCATTCATTTCATCTGTGATAGCCTTTAAATCTGAATTCACAGCACCAAGACTACTATCTATAAACTTAATTGTGTTAGTAGCATATAGGTTTTTACGCTCTAACTCTGTTCTGCTTAATATCGCAGAGGTAGCATTTAGGTAATCTACAATCTTGGATTTATTATTACCAATTAAAGACAAGCTTAACACAGAAGATGCGTCTTTAGATGTAGGCTCTATTTTAATACTATTTTTATAGTTATTTACTACGCTGTCAAAATTCAAATATTTAATAAAAAAAGCATCGTCTTTAGATATATTGACATCTGGCTTTAAGGTAACTATTCCATTAAAAAAAGGAAGGTTTACAGTTTGTCCAAAATTAAATTTCCGAGAGAAAATTCCTTTTTGAACTGTAACATTTAACTTATCTTTTGTCTCATATACTTGACACAATACACTTTCAGTCTCAAACTCATAATGCAATTCATAAGTTGAATTATCAATGATTTTAACCTCAATAGGCTTACCAAGCATTTGAGGTCTAGATTTATCTGTGATAACTTCAAATGGTGCAGCTTTGTAAATATCTTCTAGGTGGTATTTTCCTTCTTTTAGATATTGTTTATAGTATTCTAATGAGTCAACAACGAGTTCATTATGAGTCCTTGTTTTGATTTCAGTAATAATGCTCCCTACCTTACCAGATACTCCGCCCCAATTAAATGATATACTTGTATTAGCTGTAAAAAAAGGATTTTGGTCATTATTTACGGTAATCAACGAATCTAATCTATAAATATTCTGTTTTCTTACATTAATAAAATATGCAATAACCAATGCTACACCCACACAAAGCAATACCATTTTCCAAAGGTTAAGGGCTTTAAATAAAAAACCCTTAAAATCAAAGCCTACACGCTGAGAATCAACTATTTCACTATCTTCAAAGTCTTTATAATCCATTCTATTATAAGCGTGAAAAAATTAATATTCCTGAAGTAATTAACGATACTACTGTAGCAATTGTACTTAAACTAGACACAGCTGTTTCTCCAGTTCCAATTGATTTTTGCCTAAGTGGTTTAACGTAAATAATATCATTTGGCTGTATATAGTAATACGGAGATTTCATAACATTAATGTCAGTCAAATCTAAACTATGTATCTTTTGCCCCTGAGGATATTGACGAATAATCATCACCTCCTTCTTATTTCCTGTAACAGGTATATCACCTGCATTTGCAATAGCCTCAAATATATTAACTCGCTCTTTAAACAATGTTATTGTACCAGGATTAGTAATTTCACCATTTGTAGTATATCGTAGACCAGCAAGTTTTACAGTAACAAAAATATTTGAAGTTTCTTTAAACTGTTCGTCTAACAATTGCTTTTTTATCTTATCCTCAATTTCAAAAGTTGTATAACCCAATACATTAAGCTCTCCTAAAGTAGGAATACGAATATTCCCATGAACATCTACTGTAAAACCATCAAAATAAGCACGCTCAGCACTACTAGCATTAAGATTACCATCTCCAATTGGATTAAAAATCTGTACATTCTTTTGGTCTAAAACCTTAATCCTAATATTCAAAATATCATCAATCTGTACTCTGTAAGGTTTTTGTACTTCAGATAGATTGTATGGAATAGTATCATTAGTGGCATTTCCTTTGTTCTGTAAATAAACAGTGTCTTTATGCGGAATACAAGATGAAACGATGATGCAACTTAGAACAACAATCAAAAGCTTAATGCTTCTCATAGGTAAATTATATGTTTACAGACAAATATAATGTATCAACAGCAATAACAAAACAATTGAGTTTCTTTTTGGTTTATTTACGTTATTTGTAAAAAAATTGATTTGAATTACCTTAACGTAGAAAATATATCCAAGTCTTACGGAGAGCTTGTACTCTTTAAAGATTTATCTTTTAGCATCCATAAAGATCAAAAGATTGCTTTTGTTGCCAAAAACGGAAGTGGAAAAACATCTATTCTAAATATTTTATCTGGAAAAGACACTCCAGATGAAGGTCAAGTAGTTGTTAGAAAAGGCTTAAAACTTGCTTTCTTAGACCAAGAACCAGATTTAGACACCAAGCTTACAGTTGAAGAAACCATTTTTGCATCAGACATTCCGATTCTAAAAATAATTGAAGCTTATGAAAAAGCTTTAAAAAATCCTGAAGATACTGAAGCTTATCAACTCGCTTTTGAAGCTATGGACAGAAACAATGCTTGGGAATTTGAAACACAATATCAGCAAACTTTATCCCAACTTAAGCTAAATGATTTAACCATGAAGGTGAGCACACTTTCTGGAGGGCAAAAAAAGCGTTTAGCACTAGCACAAGCATTACTGAGTAAACCAGATATATTGGTTTTAGATGAGCCAACCAACCATCTCGATTTAGAAATGATTGAATGGCTAGAGGATTATTTTGCAAAAACACAGCAAACCCTTTTTATGGTAACGCACGACCGTTATTTTCTTGAGCGTGTATGTAATGAGATTATTGAATTAGACCAAGGACAACTCTACACCTACAAAGGCAATTACTCTTATTACTTAGAGAAAAAAGAAGCTCGAATTGAAAACGAAACTACCGAAGTCGGCAAGGCAAAACAACTATTTAAAAAGGAACTCGATTGGATGCGTCGTCAACCAAAAGCTAGAACCACTAAATCCAAAAGTAGAATTGATGATTTTTTTGAAATAAAGAAAAAAGCGCATCAAAGACGAAAAGACCATCAAGTACAACTTGAAATTAATATGGAACGTTTAGGTAGTAAAATTATAGAATTCCATAATGTTTCAAAATCTTTTAAGGACAAGACCATTTTAGATGGATTTGATTACACCTTTAAAAAAGGAGAACGTATTGGTATCATTGGAAAAAATGGCACTGGAAAATCCACTTTTCTAAATTTATTGACACAGAGTTTACAACCAGATGGTGGTAAAATAGTCATTGGAGAAACCGTAAAAATTGGTTATTACACCCAAGGTGGAATTACAGTAAAACCAGAACAAAAAGTCATTGATGTCATTAAGGAGTTTGGTGATTATATTCCTCTAGCAAAAGGCAGACAAATAAGCGCGCAACAATTACTGGAGCGTTTTTTATTCGATCGTAAAAAACAATATGATTTTGTTGAAAAATTAAGTGGTGGTGAACAAAAACGCTTGTATCTATGTACAGTTTTAATTCAGAACCCAAATGTTTTAATCTTAGATGAGCCAACTAACGATTTGGACATCGTTACCCTAAACGTGTTAGAAGATTTCTTAATGGATTTTCCTGGAGTACTATTGGTCGTTTCTCACGACCGTTACTTTATGGACAAAATCGTAGATCATTTATTTGTATTTAGAGGAGATGGTTTGGTTGATGATTTTCCTGGCAATTACTCAGACTTTAGAGCTTATGACAGCAGCCAACCAAAACAAATAGAACAAACTGAAAAAACAGATAATACTAAGATTATAAAACAAAATGAAGCTAATAAATTATCATACAACGAGCAGAAAGAGTATAAAAATTTAGAATCTAAAATTAGATCGTTAGAGTTAGATAAAACAGCATTAGAAGCTAAGTTCAACAATCCTGAATTATCCCAAGACGATATTAATAAACTGTCAGAAGAATTACAGGGCATCATTGATACTATTGAAGAAAAGGAAATGCGTTGGTTTGAGTTGGCTGAGCGATTGGAAGAATAAGGGTTTCTCGCAAAGTCGCGAAGACGCAAAGAAGAAAGATGGTCGATTATTATGAATAAAAACAATAACCCAATAACTGAATAACTTACGCTTAACAACTTTGGCATCTGCGCCTTTGCGAGAACAACTTTGAAAGAAACAAATGCATCAATTAGTATCCTACATAAAATTCCTCCTAAACTCCACCAACCAACACGGTGTACACTCGCCATTTGTGTATGATTTTGTTACAAAATGTTTGTATGACAAAGAAAAACATCCTGCATACACGGAGCTAAATAATTACAGAAGCGTTTTAAGACATTCAAAAATAGAATTAGAAATTACCGACCTAGGCGAAGGCTCTAGAGTTTTAGGCTCAAGCAAACGGAAAGTGAGCCATATGATAAAGACTTCGAGCAGCTCAAAACAAGAATCTGAGCTATTGTTTAGGGTTTCAAAATATTTCAATTTCAAAACAATCCTAGAGTTAGGCACTTCCTTAGGCATGGGAACATATGCTTTAGCTTTAGCAAATAAAAATACCGAAATCATTACCATTGAAGGTTGTGCCAATACATCCAATTTCACAAAATCTCAATTCAAAAATCTACTTACAACCAATATCAATTTTAAAATTGGTGCATTTTCTTCAGAAATTCAAAAATTAGACGAAACTCATTTTGATTGCGTCTATTTTGATGGTCATCATAACAAAGATGCTACAATTCAATATTTTAATGCGCTTTTACCAAAGGCTCACAACGATTCAGTTTTTATTTTTGACGACATCTATTGGTCTAAAGGCATGACCGAAGCATGGAAATACATAAAAACGCATCCTGATGTTATGGTAACTGTGGATTGTTTTCATTTAGGTTTTGTATTTTTCAGAAAAGAACAAGTCAAAGAACATTTTAAAATTAGAATTTAAAATTCTTTAATGACAAATACCGCTTTATAATGTCACCTTGAGCACAGTCGAAAGGCGAAACCCAATTCTTATTTTTTATTTTATTGATATTGTAACAACCTTACAACTTTAACGTCTAATTTTGAGAACTGACTTTTAATTTCTTTTATCTTGCAAGATAAAAGCAACCAACATCTGTAACTATGAGTGACAACGTCATTGAGATTAGAGGCATCATTAGAGATTTTAAATTAGGACAAGAAATTGTTCATGTCTTAAAAGGCATAGATTTAGACATAAAACGTGGCGAATATGTCGCTATTATGGGACCATCTGGCTCTGGTAAATCTACACTGATGAATTTATTAGGATGCTTAGATACACCTACAGCAGGAATGTATAGACTTAATGGAAAAGATGTTAGTCAAATGTCGGATGATGAATTAGCGGAGATTAGAAATACTGAAATCGGATTCGTTTTTCAAACCTTTAACCTCCTACCTAGAACCACAGCTTTAGATAATGTAGCATTACCAATGATTTATGCTGGTGCATCAAAAAAAGTAAGAGAAGAACGTGCAACACAAGTTCTAACTGATGTTGGCTTGGCAGACCGTATGGACCATAAACCAAATCAGCTTTCTGGTGGTCAAAGACAACGTGTTGCAGTAGGCAGAGCATTAGTTAACAAACCTTCTATTATCTTAGCAGATGAGCCTACAGGTAATTTAGATTCTAAAACTGGTACAGAAATTATGGCTTTGTTCGATGAAATCCATGCTGCTGGTAACACCGTTATTATGGTAACGCACGAAGAAGAAATTGCAGCGCACGCTAAACGTGTTATTCGTTTGCGTGATGGTATTATTGAGAGTGACACTTATAATCAGTAGTTAGTGGTTAGTGATTAGTGATTAGTGATTAGTGATTAGTGATTAGTGGAACTAACAATTACTAGATTATTCTAAATTATACTTTTACGATTTCAATTCTTTTCGTCTCTGCGACTTTGCGAGGAACTTCAAACTTCAAACTCCATGCTTCGTACTTCAAGCTTAAATACGTAACTTTGAATATTGAATTTTAAACTTCAAACCATTGAAAGTCTACACAAAAACAGGAGATAAAGGTACTACTGCCCTATTTGGTGGCACACGAGTTCCTAAACATCATATTCGCATAGAAAGCTACGGCACTATTGATGAGCTTAACTCGCATATTGGGCTCATAAGAGATCAGGATATAGATCAATTATACAAAAACACTTTGATGCATATTCAAGATCGTTTATTTACAGTTGGCGCCATTTTAGCAACCGATCCAGAAAAAGCAACATTAAAAAGCGGTAAGGCTCGGTTAAATATTCCAAAGATTTCCAACGAAGATATTGAACGTCTTGAGAAAGAAATGGACCAAATGGAAAACAGCTTACCTCCAATGACACACTTTGTATTACCAGGAGGTCATCAAACCGTGTCATTCTGTCACATTGCTCGTACAGTTTGCCGTAGAGCCGAACGTTTGGCGTCTCACCTTAACGAATTAGAACCATTTCAACCTGAGACTTTAATGTATATTAATAGACTATCTGACTATCTTTTTGTATTGGCACGGAAGTTGTCACATGATTTGCAGGCCGAAGAGATTAAATGGATTCCTAATAAAGAATCGTAATTCATTTTTCCAGAGCCAGTTTAGGTTTAACAATTGCAATAGTTAACCCTAAATAAAAGTTGAAGATTATACGTTCTTTCTATTAATGATTAATTAATTTGATTTTTTCTTGAATTATTCAACTAAAAAATTATTTTTGCAAAAATTAAAATTACAACGCAAATGTATTGGACATTAGAATTAGCATCTTATTTAAGTGATGCACCTTGGCCAGCAACAAAAGACGAACTTATTGACTACGCAATTAGAACAGGAGCTCCTTTAGAAGTTGTTGAAAATTTACAAGCGATAGAGGATGAAGGTGATTCCTATGACTCTATTGAAGAAATTTGGCCAGACTATCCAACTGATGAAGATTACCTCTGGAATGAGGATGAATATTAACATATAATATTATCACAAAAAAGTCTCTTGCGTTATCTTAACTGAGAGACTTTTTTTATTTTCGAAAACTCGAAAAATAAGCCCACTTCAATTGTTTCCTTGAAGGAACTATAGAAGTGTCTTAATAACTAACGAATTAAAAACAAGGATGGCATCAATCCATCTTTTACAACATATATAACATGAGCATATTAGATAAAGTACTTAAGGTTTTTGTTGGAGATAAATCCAAACAAGATGTTAGTGCAATTAAACCAATCGTAAATAAAATAAAAACCTTTGAGCAAGCCCTCGAAGCTTTGTCGCATGACGAACTTAGAGCAAAAACTGCTGAGTTTAAAGAAAAAATTGCCGAAGCCAGAAAACCTCTTCTTGAAAAGAAAGAAGAACTTTTAGCTAAAGCCGAAGTTACTGAAGATATTGACGAGCGTGAAGATATCTACGTAGAAGCAGATAAAATTGAAGACGATATCTATGAAGTTACCGAAGAAGTCTTAAACGACATTTTACCTGAAGCCTTTGCTGTGGTAAAAGAAACCGCAAAACGCTTTGTACATAATACCGAAATTTCTGTAACAGCTAACGCTTTTGATAGGGAAGTCTCTGGTGAAAAAGATTATGTTACTTTAAATGGTGACCAAGCTGTATGGGCAAATTCTTGGGATGCTGCAGGTAAGCCTATTACTTGGGATATGATTCACTATGATGTACAGCTTATTGGTGGTATTGCTATGCACCAAGGTAAAATTGCTGAGATGCAGACTGGTGAAGGAAAAACATTGGTAGCAACGCTTCCAGTATATCTTAATGCTCTAGCTGGTAAAGGTGTACACTTGGTAACAGTAAACGATTACTTAGCAAAACGTGATAGCGCTTGGATGGCACCAATTTTTGAGTTCCACGGATTAAGTGTAGATTGTATTGATTACCACACACCAAACTCTGACGCACGTCGTAAAGCATACAATGCAGATATTACTTACGGAACTAACAACGAATTTGGTTTCGATTACTTACGTGATAATATGGCGCATTCGCCAGACGATTTAGTACAACGTCGCCATCATTATGCTATTGTGGATGAGGTGGATTCTGTTTTGGTCGATGATGCACGTACACCATTAATTATTTCGGGTCCTATTCCAAAAGGAGATGAGCATGAGTTTGATGCCTTAAAACCTAAGGTTGAACAAATTGAAGCCGTTCAGCGTAAATATTTAGTAGGTGTTTTAGCAGAAGCCAAGAAATTGATTGCCGAAGGAGACACTAAAGAAGGTGGTTTCAAACTACTACAAGTTTACAGAGGTATTCCAAAAAATAAAGCACTTATAAAGTTTTTGAGTGAAGAAGGTGTAAAACAATTACTTCAAAAAACCGAAAACTTCTACATGCAAGATAACAATAGAGAGATGCCAAAAGTAGATGCAGATCTTTACTATGTTATTGATGAAAAGAATAATCAGGTAGAATTGTCTGACAAAGGTGTAGAATTCCTTTCAGGTAAAGATGACCCTAACTTCTTTGTAATGCCAGAAATGGGTACAGAAATCGCTAAGATTGAAAGTCAAGGGTTATCTTCTGAGGAAGAAGCCAACCTTAAGGAAGACTTATTTAGAGACTTCGGAATTAAATCAGAACGTATTCATACGCTTAACCAGTTACTTAAAGCTTATGCCTTGTTCGAAAAAGACGTTCAGTACGTTGTTATGGACAACAAAGTAATGATTGTAGATGAGCAAACGGGTCGTATTATGGATGGTCGTCGTTATAGTGACGGACTTCACCAAGCGATTGAAGCTAAGGAAAATGTAAAGATTGAAGCTGCCACACAAACCTTTGCTACGGTAACACTTCAAAATTACTTTAGAATGTACCGCAAGCTTTCTGGTATGACTGGTACTGCGGTTACGGAAGCTGGCGAATTCTGGGAAATCTATAAGTTGGATGTTGTAGAAATTCCTACCAACAGACCTATTGCAAGAGATGACAGAGAAGATTTGGTTTATAAGACCAAGCGCGAAAAATACAATGCAGTTATTGACGAAGTTGTTAACTTATCTAACGCTGGCAGACCAGTATTGATTGGTACAACCAACGTTGAAATTTCAGAGCTTTTAGGCAAAATGTTGAGCATTCGTAAGATTCCACATAATGTCTTAAATGCAAAACAGCACAAAAAGGAAGCAGAGATTGTTGCAGAAGCTGGTAATGCTGGCCAAGTAACCATTGCAACCAATATGGCTGGTCGTGGTACAGATATTAAATTGAGTGACGAAGTAAAAGCAGCTGGTGGTTTAGCCATTGTTGGTACGGAACGTCACGATTCGCGTCGTGTAGATAGACAGTTGCGTGGTAGAGCTGGCCGTCAAGGAGATCCAGGAAGTTCACAGTTCTATGTGTCTTTAGAAGATAACTTAATGCGTCTATTTGGTTCTGAACGTATTGCCAAAATGATGGATAGAATGGGACTTAAGGAAGGCGAAGTAATTCAACATTCCATGATTTCAAAATCTATTGAACGTGCACAGAAAAAAGTAGAGGAAAATAACTTTGGTGTACGTAAGCGTTTACTAGAGTATGATGATGTAATGAATGCGCAACGTGAAGTAGTTTACAAACGTCGTCGTAATGCTTTGCATGGTGAACGTCTAAGAGTCGATCTAGCCAACATGATTTTTGATACCTCAGAAGGTATTGCTATAAGTAATAAGGATGCTAACGATTATAAAAACTTTGAGTTTGAATTAATTCGTTACTTCTCAATGTCATCACCAATTTCTGAAGCTGAATTTGGAAAAATGGATGCACAGAAAATTGCAGGAATAATCTATAAAGAAGCCTTTAAGCACTATCGCGAAAAAATGCAACGTGCTGCAGATTTAGCTTTCCCTGTAATTGAAAATGTATATAACACACAACGCGACAGATTTAAACGTATCGTTGTACCTTTTACTGATGGTGTAAAGAACCTTCAAGTCGTAACTGATCTTGAAAAAGCATACGAAACCAAAGGAACACAGCTTATTAATGATTTTGAAAAGAACATTACACTAGCTATAGTAGATGATGCCTGGAAAACGCATTTACGTAAAATGGATGAGTTGAAGCAGTCTGTTCAGTTGGCAGTACACGAGCAAAAAGATCCGTTATTGATTTACAAGTTTGAGTCTTTTGAGCTGTTTAAGTCTATGATTGACCAAGTGAACAAAGATGTGATTTCATTCTTATTTAAAGGTGAAATTCCGCAGGAAACTGCTAATAACATCCAAGAAGCTAAGCGTAGAAAGCAAGAAAAGTTAGAAACGCAAAAAGACGAAATCCCTAATTTAGACGAGCGTTCTTCTCAAAGTAGAGCTGCTGGTGAAGGTGCATCTCGCCAACAACAAGTGGTTGAAACTATTGTAAGAGAACAACCAAAAATTGGCCGTAATGATAAAGTAACAATTAAGCATGTAATGAGTGGTGAAAACAAAACTGTAAAGTATAAGCAAGCCATTCCTTTAATTGAAAAAGGCGAATGGGTTTTGGTTAATAATTAGCAAAACTATTCATTTTGTCATTCTGAACTCGTTTCAGAATCTAAACATTAAAAATCCTGATGTAAACCATTAGGATTTTTTTTCGTCATTGCAAAACCAAGTGAAGCAGTTTGTTAATTATGCATTGTAATAAATAAAAGTGCATAGATTTTAGTAACTTTAAAAATCACTTATCCATATTAGAATATGAAACATATCATTATAGCACTTGTTTTTGCAGGAATTTTATGGTCTTGTAATTCATCGGACAAAACGAAATCGACCACAGAAGAAACTGTTACAAAGGAAATTACAGTTGAAAGTGCATCAAACGAAGCCACTAAAAATTTAAAACCTATAGATTCTGATGAAGCATTAATTGCAACAGCATTAATGGCTGCGCCAGAAGTAAGTAGAGCAGACTGTAAAGTTATTGGCTATAATATGGCAGGTGAATTTGTAACTTTAAAAGAAGGAAACAATGAATTTATCGTACTAGCAGATGACCCTAAAAAAGATGGGTTTAGTGCCGCATGTTATCATAAAGACCTCGAACCCTTTATGGCAAGAGGACGAGCCTTAAAAGCAGAAGGAAAGAAACACCAAGAAATCTTTGATATAAGAGAAGAGGAAGTAAAATCAGGTAAACTTAAAATACCTACAGGTGCCACCTTGCACATCTACTATGGCAAAAACACGCTTTATGACCCTGAAACTTCAAAAGTAGATGATGCACGACTCCGCTATGTGGTTTATATGCCTTATGCAACAGCTGAATCCACAGGTTTACCAGAAGCACCAGCAGCCTCTAACCATCCTTGGATTATGAATCCTGGAACACATAGAGCACATATTATGATTTCACCATTACCAGAATAAAAAATATAAATACGCTTTTTTTAATCCTGATGTAACTATCAGGGTTTTTAATTATACGTCATTGCGAGGAACAAAGTGACAACGCAATCTCATAAATTTAACAGGCGTAATAAACACTTTTCATGTTCTTGTAACAGAATGCTAAATATTACTACATATAATTAAGCATCTTCATACTATGAAAATAAAATCCAATGCATTACCTATAGAATTATCATCACCTTTTTACGATAAAAACAAAACGTTTTGCTCTACATTTGAACATTATATAGCAAGTAAAAACGGCAAAGTAAAAGGAATATACAATGCTTATTCCTATCTCGTATATGGTAAAATAATAAATCCAAAACCATGGAATTTAATCTATAAGAAATCCACCTTTACATCTACAGGTAATCTATTGCTTTCTTCAGAATCCCAAAGCCTTTTAGTATTAGCTGAGTGGAAAACCGAACTTAAAGGAACTTATACTTCTGAAGTTAAAATACGGAAAAGAAAACGTTTAGATAGTTTTATACTACATTTCAATAAGTCCTTATCAATTTTGGACATTACTGATAAATACATCATTTATTCCAAAGGAGAATCAATTAGGGTTTTAAAATCAATTATTGAAATATTAAAACCACTTTTTGTATCAGGAGAAATATATAAAGTTGAACTTATCAATGAAAAACTTAATATCGAACTAAGATCTAAACAACACCATTTTGATATACTAGATAAACTCCTTGTTTTATAACTACACATTTTTATACTTTAGTTGATTTACTTAACGTTTGTAAGATAAGCATCCATAACCTCCTTCGGTACCGCTTCAAAAACAATAGTACGTTTTAAAAAGAACCACCTTTCCGTACGTAACACATAAGGCGAAAATCCTGAACGATGACAACCTTTTAGTGATGGAATATTGTCTATCTCAACAAAAAGCATCACATATCTTGCACCAAAATCCTTTGCTTTTCTAGAAATACGATCTAATGCCGTTGGCATAATACCTTTCCCTCTAAATTCAGGGATTGTAAACACACTTTCTACAATGGCTTCATCATCTTTTAAAATCGGAAATGCATCTCCCCAAAATTCCTGAATTTTATTGTTCTGCTTAGCATCCATTAACCATTGTCGGTAACAGGGAATATCTTTATCTGTTGTTGCTATATAACAGGTAGGAATGTCCTTTTCTATAAGCCCATCATTTTGCAAATCTGCCACAAAATGAGTTTTATCACTCGGTTTATAAGGTCGTATAGAAATGGCTATGGATGCATTTGGTGTTGAAAACTCTTCAGTTAAATCGCGCTTTAAACCAAAGGCTTCCGTTTTTGAAAAGACGCGTTTAGAGATGCCTTTAATAAGAAATCTTAGTTCCCCTTTTTTTATTAAATCTAAAAGTCTGAGTACTATTTTTTTCATATTAATAGAATCTATTGCCTTGTAAAAATAGGATTTAAAAATTACGGCTCTAAACAGGTTTAAACTTTTTATTCTATATTTAGACTCCAAACCTACTTATAATTTTAATGTTATGAAACCAAAACTGTATTACCTACTCACGTTGTTTTTTGCAATTATAATTACCGCTTGCTCTCCAGAAAGCAATAACACAACTGAAGAAGAAACCAATGAATTTATAGTCAATGGTGTGACGTATAATTTAATCTCAGCAATAGTTACAGACGAAAACACATCTACTAATGAGCCAAGTGAAATTGGCATTAGCTTATTCAACAAAACAAGTTCTGAAATTACCGGAAATAGTAACTTAAACGATATTAGCTATGTCTATTTCGATTTTGAAGCTGTTACCATACAGAATACAACCTATACCCAAATTGAAGATTACAATATTTCAATCAATGGTACTATTGTAGATAGCGAATTTAATTATGGTACTATATTACTCTCAGACAATGATTCTGAATCTGATGTCTATGCGCAATCAGGTTCTGTAACGGTTACCAATTTTACAGAATATAATATTGCTTTTACGTTTACATTTACCAGAAATGATGGACAAGTAATTTCTGGTAGTTATGATGGTAATTATTTAGCACCAAATGGTATTGATTAAATAAGTCACCATTTTATCACAAAAAATCCTGATGCAAAACCATCAGGATTTTTTTTGTAAAAGTGCTAACATACAAAGTTTACTGTTGCATTTTTAAATACTTATCTACCGAATGCTTTCCAGAGCCGTAAAACAAAAAGAAAATACTTATTAGTAATACAGTTGTAGCAAGGATAAGGTTTGTAGCATTCATTTCGCCAATAAAATTAATCAACACAGCACCAATGAGTATTGGTAATTGTGCAATTATAGCCCAACGTGTTAACAATCCAAAAACAATTAAGAAGCCACCAACAAAATGTGCTGGAGCGATGTAATGCACTAAAAATACATCACCTATTAACGGTTTAATTGGCTCGTAAAGTTTCATTAAAAGTGGCAGGTTAGACATAAAGTAAACGCCTTGGTAAAACAAAAAAATACCTAATGCAACTCGTAAAAGATCAAGAGGGTAATACGTATGCGCATTTGCCCATTTGTTTAGTGATTTTATATAACCCATAATACAACTGATATTGGTTTCACTTCTTTAAAGTTACTCAATTTTCTTGAGATATAGAACGAAATATTTATAAAACCAACTGAAAATCAATAGTTAAAATGTGTTAATGTCCTTAAAAGTCAATAAACCTTTTTAGTATCTTGATACCAATAACCAATCTACAAAAAACTCATAGACATGATTAAAAGAATAATTTTACCATTAGTATTTCTGGTGTTTACCAGCACTACAATGTACGCTCAAAAAGCAGACAACCTTAAAGCAATAAACATTGTTTGGGCAAAATTCTATAAGGCTTTTGAAACCCTAGATTACACCTTAATGGCAGACATCCATTCCAAGGATTTAGTTCGTGTTTCCGGAGGCAAACGTATTTTAGATTACGATACCTATATTAATAATTACAAAGTTGGCTTTGAAAGCGATAAAAAAGCAGGTCAAACCAGTACTATTTCATTGCGTTTTTTTGAGCGTATTAGTAACGAATTTACGGCTAGTGAACGTGGCATTTATAAATTGGTAAGAAATAAAGGTACAGACAACGAACAGGCATATTATGGTCAGTTTCATGTGGTATTAAAAAAAATAAATGATGAATGGAAAATTACTATGGACTATGATTCCTCTGAAAGTGGAACTATTGACGAAGATGATTACAAGAAAGCCTTTGCTATTGATGATTTTGATAAATTCTTAAACTAACTTTAAAAGTAAATTAGGATCAGGACAATTCTGCTTGTAAAACTCTAAATTTAATTGATTACATACACCAGGATAATCACCACTAAAATCTT
Organism: Winogradskyella pulchriflava; assembly: GCF_042434315.1. Taxonomy (NCBI): domain Bacteria; kingdom Pseudomonadati; phylum Bacteroidota; class Flavobacteriia; order Flavobacteriales; family Flavobacteriaceae; genus Winogradskyella; species Winogradskyella pulchriflava. The sequence goes on from NZ_JBHLTQ010000005.1 coordinate 445,822, forward strand.
GAATATCCCTTATAACTTGAAAGTGTAAATGTGGTGGATAATCTCCATTAACCTCAGCCGTTCCTAATGTTGCTATTTGCTCTCCTTGCCTCACTTCTACTCCAACCTTTATATTTTCAATTGAAGCTGTACTTAAATGTCCGTAAAGCGTAAAAAACTGATGATCTTCAATATGATGTTTCAAAATTAGCGTCGGACCATAATCACCAAAATTGGTGTTATTTTTAAAGCTATGAATTGTTCCTGCTAAAGGTGCATAGATTGGTGTTTCGGCTTCAATCCAAATATCCATTCCTAAGTGAATATTACGTTCTGTTTCAGGATTCGATTGATTAAAGTAAGTACTTCGTTCGTAAATACCACGTTGTTCTAAATAACCTCCAAAAGCAACTTTGGCATTATGGCTTTTTATATAATTCCAAATAAAGGTTTCCAAGTCATCAGAAGATGAGATATTAACTGCTTTTAACGTAGGATTATTTACTGATAAATCTATAGGTTTATAGGCACTCTTAGGAATTGAAACCTCTAACAAAGGATGAGGATTAATTGATTTAAAAAAAACTTCAAAAGAAGATAGTGCCATAAAAAGAAAATTTCCATAAAAATACGATTCTATTTTAATGGAAAGCAGCAAAAGAAAATTGAAAAAAAGATTCTGAAATAACTTCAGAATGGCAAACATTTAAATCATAGTAAAAGTAGTTTTAGTTCATAATCAGGTTGCTATACTTTGCATTAATCACTATGTTTCTATTAGAGCTTTGGCCATCTGGATAGTTTCTAATAGTTTTCTGTGAAGTCGGTTTGTTATTAAGTTTAGAACGACTCCCTTTAAAATACAAACTAAAATCTATGTTTTTCGGTAAATTGACTAATGCATCACTGTTCTCTAAAACTAGGTTTAAGTTTTTGAACGATTCCGTAAGGTTAGAAATTGTCAAGTCACCAAAACTTCCATCAATAATGCCAGTATCCGTTAAATTTTCAATATTTATGTTAGACGATTTAGAGTTCAGCACTAAATTTTTGGCATTTCTAATCTGAGCTCTTTCTACATAATTTAGATTGAGTGTTCCTAAATTCCAATCTTTTATAACAACAGGTGAGTAAGAAACATTGATGGAAGTTTCACTTCCATCAATGTTTTCTGCTATTAAAAATGCATGCGATATATCTCCTTTAAGGTTATAAATAACCGAAGATAATTTTAACTCACCATGCCTTATATTGGTTTTAAGTTTTGCCTTTTTAGGGATTTTAATTTTAATAATCTTCTTTACTTTACTGTTGCTGCCTTCACCCAAACGCTTTACTAAAATAGCATCTCTTTTAGCACGTAATACATCATTACGGCTTTGAGCTTGTGCTGCACGTTCAACATAACGTTCTGCTATTGCTGCTTGACGCTCTGCCATTTTTTCTTGGCGCTCTTCCATAGCCTTGCCTCTTTCCTCCATAATCTTGGCACGTTCCTCCATTTCCTTTTCATATTTTTCACCAAAGCGTTCTCCCCAAGCTTCCATTTTTTCTGCCCATTCTTTTCCGAATTTTTCACCAAATTCTTCTCCCCATTTTTCCATATCTTTTGCATACTCTTCTCCAAACTTCTCACCCCATTTTTCCATATCCTTTGCCCATTTGCCTTCAAAACGTTTGCTGTATTCTTCTCCCCATTTCTTCATTTTTTCCTGATAACCAGATTCAGCAAATTGTTTAGCCCAAGCTTCCATACGCTCTTGAAGTTCTTTACCACCTTCTTTCTCATACCTTTTACTCCACTCTTCTAAATACTTTTCACCTTCATTTTGATATCTTTCATAATCAAACCTAATCGTATTAATACCCTTTGGAAGTTCTGGCAATTTTGGCATTTCTGGCATCTCAGGAACTTTAGGCATTTTTGGCATATCCGGAAAGCCTCCTATTAGTGGCATACGAGGCATTACTGCTATTTCAGGCATTTCTGGTATTTCTGCCAAGTCCATTTCTAAATCTCGTAATACATCTACGTAATCTCCTTCACCTAATAAACCTATAGACCTTCCTCCACTAGACGATATAATAACATGATCGCTAGAGCCTTCAACTTTTAAATTCCAGGCTTCTAAAGCACGTTTTAATTCTTCTGGAGAAAGTTTGTCACTTTCTATATAAGCCTCAACTTCTACAACATCCTTGTTCCATGTATCGATTTCAATTTCTACATAGCTTGTGTTTAAATCAACTACTACGTCTTTGTTCACTTTAATGGACTGCGACGTTTTACTTAATTTCTTTTGCGCATAACCAACTGTGGTTAAAAGGCACAACATTAAAATTTTGATTGTTTTTTTCATGTTTGTTTGATTTTTAGAGATACTCAGTAAAGCTGAGTAAAATCTGTTCGTTTTTTGATTTATAAATATTGATTAGATACTTTCTGGTTCAAAGGAATCGTCATTAAACTCTTGAAGCTTTTCCTTAAGACGTAAGACTAGATTTAATCTGAACTTTAAATTGTCAATTAATGCATCTAAAGTTTCTTCATTAGGCCCATTTTCATTGAGTTCTATAGTAAGTCTATCGTATTCTTCATTTAACTCTTTAAGACGAAGTACATAACCATCAAACAACTCTTTGTTTTCTGGTGTTAGCTGTACTTTAGACAATTCTAAATTGATACTTGCTAAATAATAGTCTTCTACTTTCTTTAGGTCTGGTGAAACATCACCTAAGGTTTTTATATCAGTTTCTACAACCTTAACAGGCTCATCAGGTAAATCAGGTAATTGAAAAAACTGAAATGCACCATAACTCAGCCCTAATAAAACAACTACACTAGCTGCAATATTTAAGTAACTGAAACGACTAGGTGCTTTTTTCTTAGGCAATTCTTTTTCAAGCTTGTCTAAAAAGCGTGCTTCATGACCTTTAGACATTTTCACATCTTGCTCCTTTGCGTCTTCACTAAATAAGTTTCTAAGATCTTGTGCCATTTTTTTCTGTTTTTAATGCTAATTGTAATTTTTGTTTCCCTCTAGATAATTGTGTTCTTGATGCCACTTCAGAAATATCCAGAATTTCAGATATTTCCTGATGATCGTAACCTTCAATCAAATAGAGCATTACTACATATTTATATTTTTCTGGTAGCTGCTCAATAGCAGTTTTTACGTCTTTTATTGTTATTTCATCATCAACCAACCATTCGCTTTGATAATCTGCATCAACAACATTAAGATGATGTTCTTCCAACTCAATTAATCGTTGACGTTTAGACTTTAAAACATCTATGCATCTGTTAATTACGATGCGTTTTAACCACGCTCCAAAACTCACCTCTGCCTTATATTGTTCTAATTTTGAAAACGCTTTTATAAAGGCTTCTTGCACAATATCTTCAGCCTCCATAGTGTCCTTTACAAACCTAAGTGCAACTATAAGCATACCATTACAGTATTGATTGTACAATTGCATTTGCGCTTGTCTATCATTCTGCTTGCATTTTTCAACAATATGAATTTGAAACGTGCTGATTTTGGTTTTAATTTTTGATTGGTTATACTCGATAATCGAGATTAAATAGTTGAAACTTATTTCAAACTAATTTCACTCTAAAGACGACACAAAATTCTAAGTGTGGCAAAAAACTTTGAAAAATTTTACATTTTATAACATTTACTTAAAATTCAGCGTTTCGTTCTATAAATTTAGGGAATTGAATTATCTTTAATTTTTAAAAATTATGTTCCATAAAAAATCGCTAGAAAAAGAACTATGTTAAAACGCCTCCTTATTGCATTATCCATCATAGCTTTGGGCTTGCTTCTGTATTCTGTATTTGTTGAAAATATTTTTGCACCGCGCTTAAGTCCAAAAGATACTGCTAAAATTACGCTTAACGACTTAAAATTAGAAGTTGAATACAACAGACCATCTAAACGCGACCGTATTGTTTTTGGTGCTCTTGTGCCTTATGATAGAGTTTGGAGAACTGGAGCAAACGAAGCCACTACGTTTGAAACCAATCAAAATTTATTGATTGATGGTATATTACTTAAGAAAGGAAAATATACACTTTGGACGGTACCAATGGAGAATTCATGGAAAGTGATGTTCAACTCAAAACAATACGAATGGGGAGTTGATGAAAAGATGGAGCCTATGTGGGATCCTAACTATGATGTATTAGAAATTGTAGTCCCTTCTCAAGACCTTGAAGAAACCGTTGAGCAATTCACCATTGCCTTTGATAATAAATTAGGCACTTTAAAATTAACCATGGCTTGGGATCAAACCTTAATTGAAATCCCAATGAAAGTCTCACCTAGTAAATCTTAAAATGAAATTGCAAAGTGGCAAAAAAAGACAAGACATATCAATCTGCTTTGCATGAAAAAGATGGTATTGATCCTCCTAAAACATTAAGTAAGGATTCTGCTATATCCATTAAGTCCAAACGCCAAAAACAACCATCCGTTGATGATTTGGTAGAAGGCATAACGTCAGGAAACATAACTGCATTAAGTAGAGCCATAACTTTAGTTGAAAGCACCAATAAGGCTCATACAGACAAAGCTCGTAATATTATTACCGCTTGCTTACCTTACGCTAACAAATCCATTAGAATAGGTATAACTGGTGTTCCAGGTGTTGGTAAGAGCACCTTTATAGAAGCTTTTGGCACTTATCTCACAAGTATTGGCAAAAAGGTTGCTGTATTGGCCGTAGACCCAAGTAGCACCTTGAGTAAAGGCAGTATTTTGGGAGATAAAACAAGGATGGAAGACCTTGTAAAAGACGAAAATGCCTTCATAAGACCATCACCTTCTGGAAATTCCTTAGGTGGTGTTGCGCGCAAAACCAGAGAAACCATTGTTTTATGTGAAGCTGCAGGATTTGATATTATAATTATTGAAACCGTTGGTGTTGGACAAAGTGAAACCACTGTGCATAGCATGGTAGACTTCTTTTTGCTTTTAAAACTTGCTGGTGCTGGTGACGAATTGCAAGGCATTAAACGTGGTATTATTGAAATGGCAGATGCTATAATTATTAATAAAGCTGATGGATCTAATCTTAAAGCTGCAAAATCTGCAAAGGTGGAGTTTAACAGAGCCTTGCATCTCTATCCTTCTAAAGCATCAGGTTGGTCGCCAAAAGTAACTTTGTGTAGTGCCTTAAAAAAAGTAGGTATTGCCGATGCTTGGAATTTAATTAAAGACTACTGCGAAATAACCACTTCTAATCAGTATTTTGAACACAACCGTAATAATCAAAATAAGTTTTGGTTGCTTCAAACCATAGATGAGCACTTAAAATCCAACTTCTATGAATCTCCAAAAATCAAATTAGAATTACAAAAACAAATCGATTTGGTTGAAGCTGGAAAAACAACTCCTTTTGCTGCTGCAGAATACTTGCTTTCCTTGTAGTTTAAAAAACTATACTTTTGTATAGACTAAGCATCAAAACGCATGAGGTATAAACTGAACATCATCGTTCCCGTCTATAATGAAGAAGAAAACCTTGAGCGTTTAGAAACTGAACTTGCCAACTATCTTAAAATAGCCTCTGTACCTTCTTCCGTATTGTTTGTTAATGATGGTTCTACAGATCGCAGCCAGACTTTAATAGAAGATATTTGCGATAGAAATGAAGCGTTTGAGTATATTCTTTTTAAACAAAACAGAGGTTTAAGCACTGCTATAAAAGCAGGTTTTGATTATACTGATACTGAACTTGTTGGCTATATTGATGCAGATTTACAAACCAAGCCAGAAGACTTCAACATACTATTAGAACATATTGATGCTCATGCACTTGTTACTGGTGTACGTACTAACCGAAAAGATGCATTTGCAAAAAAGATGTCTTCAAAAATTGCTAATAGCATTAGACGAATGTTTACGAAAGATGGTATGGACGATACTAACTGTCCGTTGCGAATTATAAAAACGGATTATGCCAAGCGTATTCCTATGTTTAGAGGCTTGCATCGTTTTTTGCCAGCTATGATAATGCTTCAAAAAGGTACTATAGTGCAAATACCAATACAGCATTTCCCCAGAGTTGCTGGCACTTCAAAATACGGGTTTTGGAATCGGCTTTTTGGCCCTTTAATAGATTGTTTTGCCTATCTATGGATGAAGAAAAACTATATTAACTATGAAGTTACCAAATCCAGTAAATAATGCCTTATGGATTTATTAGCAATGCTAAGCTAAAGACCTTCGTCAACTTCCTTAATCGTAAAACGAGATTGTACATATTTATCAAGCTTATAAAAACCATAGCCTGATACACCACCAAAGATAAATCCTGAAAGTACGTCTAACGGATAATGCACACCAATATAAATACGACTGTAACCCATTAAAATTGCCCAAAAAACGAGAATATAGACTAGGTATTTATATTTTTCTCGCAGTATTAAACCAACTAAAATAGCCACACCCATTGAATTACTTGAATGTCCAGAAAAGTAACCAAATCTACCTCCACAACCTTCTCTAACCAAACGCATTAGATCCTTTACACCATCTTGATGACATGGTCTAAAACGTTCAAATCCGTGTTTAAACAAATTAGTAACCTGATCTGTAAAAGAAACCATTAATACCGCTGTAATTAATGTAAGCACCACCATTTTTGTTCCTAGTCGTTTGTATAAAAGGTAAAGTAAAAAAGCATATAAGGGAATCCAATGCCATTTTGTAGTGTAAGCCATCCAAAACCAGTCCCAGCTATCTGTGCCTAGTCCATTAAGGTATAAAAATAATTCTCTATCAAACTCAACAAGTTGTTCTAGCATGCAATTGTATTTTTTTAATCTTCATATCTCGCAACTTCTCTATCGTAAAAGTCTGTTGCTTGCCGGATATAGTTTTCCATTTCTGTTTCCAATTCCTTTTGGTCATGGTCATCAAACTCTTCAAACCATTCTACCTCATCATTTTCTAGATTGATGATGAATCTCGGAAATTCTGTATGAATTATAAATATGGCATCCGGATAATCTGTATTATCGCCTAGTATGAATTTTGGTAGCTCCATCTTATTAATTAAAAGTTTTTGAGTACTTAAAGTGCCTAAAGTTTTTCTTACTCTTGTGGCAAAAATACAAATTTAGTTATGAGTTGAAAGTACTTGAAGTCTCTAAAAAGTTAAAAGTACTTGAAGTGCCTAAAGTTTTAAGCACGACTAACAATCAACTTCTTGGTGAGATAATTAAACCTAAAGAACAATAAAACTGCCGCAGCACTTAAACCTGCAATAAGTCCTATCCATATACCTAGACTTCCGTAAGCTTCTTCTTTGCCTAAATAATAACTAATTGGAAAGCCAATAACCCAATACGAAATAAAAGTAATTAAGGTTGGCATTTTTACATCCTGCAATCCACGTAGCGCACCAAGAGCAATCACTTGTAAACTATCGCTAATCTGAAAAACTGCTGCTGCCAATAACAAAGTTGCTGCTATACTTACTACTTCTGCAGTATCTACAGCATTTTCTGGATCATCTAAATCTACATATAAATCTGGAAGAAACTGATGAAAAATCACGAAGAACAATGCAAAAACAACTGCAAAAATAAAACCGACTAAAAAGATGGATTCTGCAATACGTTTTAAGGCTTTAAAATCTTTTAAGCCCTTTTGATTGCCTACTCTTACCATTGCTGCTACACTTAAACCTGTAGCCACCATAAAGGTCATTGAAGATAAATTAAGGGCAATCTGATTGGCTGCTTGTGCATTTGCACCTAAGGTTCCACTTAACCAAATGGCTGCTGTAAAAATGGCTACTTCAAAAAACATTTGCATTGCACTTGGCAAACCTAAATTAGTAAGCCTTCTGAGTGGTTGTTTACTTAATTTAAAGAATTTTATATTGGTAACAAAAGCTTTCGATTTTTCGCGCTTGGCTAATAACCACCATAGATAAAACAGCATGACAAATCGTGATACCAAGGTACCAACTGCAGCACCTACAATGCCCATTTCTGGAAAACCAAATTTTCCGAAGATGAGTACGTAATTAATAGCTACATTTAAAATATTAGCAATTATAGTTGCATACATTGGATACTTCGTCAGCGATAAACCATCAATAAACTGCTTAAATGCCTGAAATACGATTAATGGCACCAAAGAAAATGCTACTAAATCTAGATACGGAATGGCCAATTCTACCACTTCTTCTGGCTGGTCCATAATGTGCATCAATGGCTTGGCAAGCAATAGCATTAAGAACAGTAACAAGCCTAAAACCGTACAAAGAAAAAAACCATGTTTAAAAACTGATTTTCCTTTTTCAAAATTATTCTCCGAATCGGCTTCAGCAACTAAAGGTGTAATGGCTGTAGAAAAGCCAATACCTATAGACATGGCAATAAAAATAAAACTATTGCCTAAAGAAACAGCAGCCAATTCTGCGGCTCCCAATTGCCCAACCATAACATTATCGACAAAACTGACAAAAGTGTGCCCAAGCATGCCTAACATCACAGGAGATGCCAGTTTAAGGTTGTATTTAAATTCTTTGGTATAGTTGCTTAAAACCATTGTGCAAAAGTAACACTTCGGTTGGGTAAAAAAGTCTAATTATTTTACAAAATATTTAAAATCTCGAATAACCATTTTCAACATGTTGCAGACCAAAAAGAAACGCTTTAATCAATCCTTTTGCCTTGTGTTAAAAAGGATAATCCTTGCTGACCTGCTGTAGATGTCATGACTCCTTCAAAAATTGGCTCAGAACAATGCTCTGGAATTTTCCAATCGAATAAAAAGTTGGATCCTGTTCCGCCAGAAACATCAAGTTCTTTAATGACAATATCCAAAGTTTCCAAAGGTCCTAAATACACTGGCTTTGTAATATATGTTTTAAGCAATTCGCCATGTGTACCATAATAGTTTGCTTTGTATAAATAAATCGTATCTGTAATACTTGTGTTTCTTAGACTTATCATCGCAGTAAGATTGTATTTTTTATGCTGGGAAATACTATAAATCTGTGAATATATAGACAGGTAAGATCTACCGCTTTCTAAAGAATCTAATTTTGAAACATCTGCAATTCTACGTTCCCAATGTATTTTTTCAAATTCTTCTTCTACAGCTCTTTCATCACAAGAATAAAAGCTAATGGCTACGAAAAGTAAAAGTGTTATTTTCTTCATAATGCAATGATTTGATTTACGATACCTTACAAAAATAACAGTTTGTAGTTAGTTTATAGAATTAATTTTAAGAGATTCTATTCTTATTTTAATTAAGCATTAAAGTATATAAATTTTGGCTTACATACTTTAATGCTATTTACTTATTTCTAACTAATTCAATACGTTGTTAATGGTTTTGTTCCATCTTTCAATAGTTTCAAATTCGCCATTTAATTGATAGTTGACATCTGCGTTGTAAAACTCTAAGACAACTTCATGTTTAAGACGATCTGCAAAACTCAATTGTAAAGCAAGACGTTGAATTATTTTATTGCCTTTAATTGATCTGTAAACATTAGCTGTTTTACAATCTATAACTGAGTTTAAATCTACAAATTGCTCTTTGTAAGCATCCTCTGTTTTTTCCACAAAAATCAGTGTTTTTTTAGTTTCATCTACACCAATGGCGTAGCTTCCACAAATTTCATATTGAGTTATTTCACTCTCGTGCTTTTTGGCTATGTTTTTAAGCACTGTTAAAAATTGTTTTTCTTTTTTCTTTCTACCTATACCTATAAGTACAAAAGGTGAAGCGCATATAACAACGCATACCATTCCTGTAAGGATTGTTCCTAAATCCATTTTTATTTTGTTTAATTTTTTGATATACTAATTCCTATATGAAGTGGTCATCCACAACATACGGTTACGATAAATTGAACTACTAAAATTGTAGTTTTTAAAAAACAGGAATTACCAAAAATTATGGAAAGGAAAAATGAGATCGGATTTTCTATACCTAATCCTAAGGGTTTGTAAGTGATCTTTATACTGCTTATATTTTGCTGAGTACTGTAATTCGTTAGAAAATGTAAGCTTACAAAAATCATCAAAAGACAACTTAAAATCTGGAGATACATTAATTTCTACAGAGGTCAGTATATTTTCTGCTTGTTGTGTGTGAAGAAAGTGAACTTTAGAAGTGTTAACCAAATAATCTTGCTGTTCATTGGTGTTTTGAACCGTTAACACACTTGGATAATGTACCGTTTTTGCAGATGCATAAATCCCAAAACAATAAATTGTAATGAGCAGTAGTACTTTTAGTATGTGATTGGTATTCTTCACTTTTTTATCACTGTATAACTTAAAACAGCACGTCTTGGACTTCTTTTAAACTATCGTCATTATCCAATAATATCATTAAGATATCATTAGCTTCAATAACTGTAGCGCCTCCAGGACGCACATATTTACCATCTCGTTTTATCATTATAATAAATGCCGAACTTGGAAAATGCAAATCTACAATTCTTTTATCTACTGCAGGACTATCTGGCAGAATTGTAATTTCCTCCATTGCCGACTTAGGTAAATTAAGGATATATCTATCATTTTGTTCTACAGGCATTAATTTTTCTGGTAATGCTACATTGAGCCATTTTGCAAAAATGGATAAGGTTGTACCTTGAATTAAAACCGATGTCACGGAAATAAAAAACACAATATTAAAGATGATATTGGCTTTATCTATACCTGCTAAAAGCGGATACGTAGCAAACACAATTGGCACTGCTCCACGCAAACCTACCCACGAAATATAAAAACGTCTACGTAATTTCATTTTGAAAAACATAAGACTTAAAAACACTCCAACTGGTCTTGCTACCACAATAAGGAATACGGAAATCAGTAATCCAATACCCATATAAGGAATAATCTGAGAAGGAAACACCAGTAAGCCCAAAGTAAGGAACAATACAATTTGCATTAACCATGCAATACCATCAAACATTTTTAAGATGGTTGATTTATGAATTAAATCCTGGTTACCTAAGTACACAGCACAGATATAAATGGCCAAAAAGCCATTTCCTCCTACAAAGTTTGTTGCCGAAAATGTGATAAACATCAGTGCAATGACTAAAACTGGGTAAAGTCCTTCAAAACCAAGTTGAATTCTATTTATAATGAGTTTGCTTAGTTTGCCAAAACCAAAGCCTGCAATACCACCAAAAATCATTTGTTGTAAAAACAACGGAATAATAGACGCTAAACCTTGATCTTGATTAATCACCAAGGTTAAAAATGCCAAGGTAAGCACATAAGCCATTGGGTCGTTACTACCACTTTCTAACTCTAGTGTTGGTCTTAGATTATTCTTTAATGCCAGGTTTTTAGAACGTAAAATCGAAAAAACCGCAGCTGCATCTGTGGAAGACACAATAGAACCCAACAACATACTTTCATAAATGGTAAAATCTGTAACGTACCAAACAAAGGTACCCAATGACACTGCTGTGAGTAAAACTCCCAACGTAGAAAGCATTATACCTTCCCTAAGAATGGGTTTTACAGCTTTAAAATTGGTATCTAAACCACCTGAAAACAATATAAAATTAAGGGATACAATACCTATAAACTGTGCGAGTTTAGGATCATCAAAACGAATGCCTCCAATACCATCAGAACCAGCCAACATACCTATAGCCAAAAAGAGAATAAGTGTTGGCACACCAAATTTATAAGAGGTCTTACCAACTATTATACTTATAAAAAGTAATAGCGAGCCTACTAATAGTATGTTTTCGGTGGTTAAATTCATTAGTGTTTGCCTTGTTTTTAGACAGCGCAAATTTAAGTCTTTTATAAAAAGATAATGAATTAGTTTACTTAAAAGAAGTTTAAAGTTTTAGTCTGTAGATTAGCACATTACTTATTAAATACTGCCAAGTTAAAAATCCGCAGGACACAAGTGCAATTAACTGGCGTAAACAAAAATCCTTGCGGATTTACAGAAATAGATTAAACCTAGCAATTACATATAGCCATTATTACATACCTTTTTTACTGTTGGTATGCACCTGATGAATATGTTAATTCGTAACTGTGGGTATAAATTTCGAATACGATACCAAATGGATCCTCTACATAAACCATTTTATAAGGCTTTTCGTTAGGATAGTATTCTCGTATTGGCATTCTCTGTTTGCCGCCAGCTTCTACTATTCTTTTAGTTAAATTTTCGATGTCTGGATCTTGAACACAAAAGTGGAAAAGTCCTGTATTGAAAGGGTTAAATTCCGGTGCTTCTTTTTTGCCATGTGGAAACGAAAAAAGTTCAATTCCAATACCGTCTGATGTTGACATGTGAGCAATATCAAATTCTTCCCAATCGTCACCAAATACATCAATACACATTTGCCCTATTGCTGTATCGTTTTCCTTTTTAACTTTTGATGGTTTCATAATTACATACCATCCCATAACTTCTTCATAAAACTCAACGGCTTTATTAATGTTAGGTACTGTAATTCCTATATGCGAAAATGATTTTGGATAATTTTTATCAGTTGTCATAAGTTATATTTTATATTGCAATATTAATCTATATTTGCCTAGTTGGCAATAACTTACTAAAAAGTGGTATAGTTACTTAAAAGAGTAAAATAATGATAATCAATAATATAAAGTTTAAATTTTGAATAAAGAAATTAGTTGTCCTCTAAATTACACAATGAATTTAATAGGGACAAAATGGAAGCCTTTAATTTTATTTCATTTATTAGAAGGAGGTTTGCGTTCAGGAATATTACAAAAGAAAATTCTAGGGATTTCAAATAAAATGTTTACACAAACAGTAAGAGATTTAGAAAAAGATGGACTTATATCTAGAAAAGTTTTTCCTGTAGTTCCTCCTAAAGTGGAATACAGATTAACGACTAGAGGGAAATCACTTGAGAATATTTTAAGAAGTTTGGATAAATGGGGTTTGGAAGATTGTCAAAATTAATTAAAAGCGCTCGATTTTAAGCTTGTTGGCAAAGATCTCGTATATGAGCCGTAGCGGATTTTTATATGCTATTTCTTCGGTTTTACTCAGATTATAAATATACAAAAAAGCCATTGGTTAAGAATTAACTCAGCTATGGCTCATATACAATGTTGGCAGTAATGTTTTAATTACTTCCTACTCATAGAATAGAATTCTTTTTTTATTCTTTTCTATTCGCCTTTTATGATTGATTCGTATTTATTCCAGTGGACAATAATTGCCCAAATATTAATAGCAAATAGTATTAATGCGATTCCAATTCCTGATAGGTCGTGTACTAAATGATGAACAAATATTCCTACCATGACAGGAAGAATTACTATTGCTCCCAATGCTCTTGTTTTTGGGATTGCCATTAAAGCACCTCCAATGATTTCAATAATTGCTACAAGCGGAAAAATCCATTTAATTGTCATAAATCCGCCCATAATTTGCATCATTTCTTCAGACATTTCGGGCATAGGCATATAGTTGAAGAATTTGTTTAATCCTGAATTAATCATCATTAATCCGAATAGAATACATAAAGCTGTAAAAATCTTGTTTTTCATTTTTAAATTGTTGCTATTAATAATATGGCAAAATTAACTATTTTTGATTACCAATAGTAATCAACTACCTTTAGGTAATCAGTTACTTTAAGGTAATCATTAAATTAGTAGAGATGAAGAAAAAGGAACATAAAGAGTGTATGTCCGCTTTGTTACCTGTAAGGGACACTTTAGATGTAATAGGTGGAAAATGGAAACTTTTAATCTTAATTTCAATTTGGGAAGGAAACAAGCACTTTAGGGAAATAGAGCGAAGTATTCCAAAGTTAAGTACCAAAGTATTGTCAAAGGAATTGAAAGATTTGGAAGAAAATCAGTTGATTACAAGAACTGTTTTAAATGGTTTTCCTGTCAGAACAGAATATATGCCTACAGAGCATTCCAAAACGCTGGAAAAGGTCATTTTTGAATTGCATAATTGGGGTATCAATCACAGAAAGAAAATCTTTGGAGATAAGTCATACACAAATAATTCAGTTCGTGCATAGTGTGAATTCGGATTACATTACTCCCAACGGTCTTGTGTATGATTTCGTTGCGTGTTTCAGCAACTAAATTAGCAAACAAATCACAGATAGAAAATTCCAGCGGAATTTTCGTAAGTCGGCAGTGAACTAGCAATTAATTATACGCTTTGTTGTGTGTAGTTTTTATTTTTTTATTATCTAATTATTCTTTTTAAGATTAATTTATTAGATGACAATTCCAAAATTTCATATTCGGTAGTACTGAACTTCCCGAATTTTATTGTTAAAATACTATGTTCTTTATCAAAAGTCCAATTTCCACCTAAATATCGATTAGAGCTTCTGTCATTTCCACATTTTCTTGAATTACCAGAAAGTTGCTTACTCATTTTTCCGTCTGCTGAAAATTTCATAATTCCTTCATCATAACTTTTTTTTGTATTTGATGTTTTATAAAGAACTAAAAGACTGTGATTCAATTTTGAAGTATATTTCCAAGTTCCAGTTAGGTAATTTATATTTAATTCAGTCGTAGTTCGCTTCATCTCGTTTGAGTTAAAACTGATACTGATAAATAAAAAAAGTGAAATTATTTTTGTCATTCTATGTTATTCGCAAATATTGAGCCAAATTACACACAACAACTGAATATAGTCAATAACTATATCCACACGATACCAACCACTAAACTAAAACATAAAATCCACAAAACCAATACGTAATACTACGTATTTTGTCTATAGTGAGGCTACATTTTGCTTTGCTTCTTCAAACTCGGTTACCATAGCATTTACAATCTCGGCTACAGGTTTTACATCGTGGATTAAGCCTGCTATTTGCCCAATTTCTAGTTCGCCATCGTCTAGATCGCCTTCAAACATGCCACGTTTGGCTCTGGCTCTGCCTAAAAGTTCTTTGAGTTGTTCTGGTGTTGGTGCGGTTTTATACAGTTCTTGTATCTCGTTGTAGAATTTGTTTTTAATCAATCGTACTGGTGCTAATTCTTTTAAGGTGAGTTGTGTATCTCCTTCTTTAGCATCGACCACAACTTGCTTAAAGGCTTGGTGTGCTGAGGATTCTTCACTAGCTACAAAACGGCTACCAACCTGCACTCCATCGGCTCCTAAAACCATACAGGCCAACATGGCTTTTCCTGTGGCAATGCCTCCTGCTGCAATTAGTGGGATTTGCAAATGCTCTTTTACCATTGGGATTAAGGTGAGTGTTGTGGTTTCATCGCGTCCGTTATGGCCTCCTGCCTCAAAACCTTCGGCAACTACAGCATCTACTCCAGCCTCTTGTGCTTTTAGAGCAAACTTTACACTACTTACCACATGCACTACGGTTATCCCTTTGTCCTGTAACCATTTGGTCCAGGTTTTTGGATTTCCGGCAGAAGTGAACACAATTTTTACATCTTCTTCTACAATGATATTCATAATTTCCTCAATGTTTGGATATAGCATTGGCACATTTACTCCAAACGGTTTGTCGGTTGCTGCTTTGCATTTTTGGATGTGTTCTCTTAAAACTTCTGGATACATTGAGCCAGCTCCAATTAAACCCAAAATCCCTGAATTACTTGCTGCTGACGCTAGTCGCCAACCACTGTTCCAGATCATTCCTGCTTGTATGATTGGGTATTTTATATTGAAAAGGTTTGTGATTCTGTTCGTCATGAATTTAAAAATTTATCAGGTAAAGTTATGTAAAAAGATGCTGAATCAAGTTCTGCATAACAAGGAAATGTTTTTATGAAATTTGACAATTAGCTTTGCTAAGTTCTACTTTGTCTCGTGTCGATTGAATTTCATGATTGAAAATGTTTTCGATACGATTTTTTATGTTTCAAATTCACTCAAACTGACAGCTGAAACTTAAATTACTGCTTTATCAGTTTGAAGGTTTTTGTAGTTGACTCAGAAGATACTTGCATGACATATAATCCTGTTGATAATCCTTCAACATTTATGGCATTATGTGTTGCATTAAGTTTGGTTCTTAAAACCTCTTGACCTAACTGGTTATTGAGCGTAATTGTATAGTCAATATTAGAAATCAAGCTAAAATTTAATTGCGTTGTAACTGGGTTAGGATAAAAGTTAAAACTGTCTATTTGTTCTTCACCTAGTCCTAAACTCCTTGCCAAATCCAAGTCTGGAATACCATAACCCAACAAATCGTCTGGTGTTGTGTATTGTGAAGCCGATTGCCTAACAAGATCCATCACTTCAGTTGGTGTTGTATCTGGAATTGCTTCCCATAACGATGCAATACCTCCGCATAAAATTGGAGCACTTAATGATGTGCCATTATTTTGGTTAATGTTATTATCCTCATCCACAACATAAGCCAATCCACCTCTAGCTACGACATCTGGTTTTTGATAACCAACTTGTGCTGCTCCACCTTGTGAACTAAACGATACATAATCTCCATTATCATCTACTCCACCAACGGTGAGCACATCTGGTGAATCTGCAGGCGCACCAACGGTTTGCCAAGCTGTAGCACCTGAATTTCCCGCACTAACAACTATCAAAATGCCTTTTTCTGCTGCAATGGACGCTCCTTTTGTGATGTAAGCCACTTGACCATTCATATCTGCAGGAGTATAATCGTAATTGGGATTATCAAACACACGGTAACCTAAAGAGGTATTTATTATGTCCACTCCCAAACTATCAGCGCGTTCAGCCGCTTCAACCCAGTAACTTTCTTCTACTGGATTTTCGCTGGTTGCATCTTCTGTTATAAACAAATAGTACGATGCATCTGGTGCTGTACCAACAAATTCGTCTTGTATAAAAGCTGCCATAGTACTCAATACTCGTGTGCCATGCGAACTTGCTGTGTTGGCATAGACATCTGCATTTCGGGTCACAAAATCGTAACCATCTAGCAAGTCTCCATTGGTACGCAAACGCTGAAATGCAGCCATTGTATTGACATTAGGAAAGCCAGAATCTAAAACCGCAATGGTAATGTTTTCTCCTGTATAATCTAAAAGGTGAAGATTGTCTGCATTAATCATCTCAACCTGGTTTTGGGTATCACCATAAGTAAAATCCACAAGTTGATCTTCTATTTTGGTTTTATTGTTAACTACTGAAGCACGCGATGGAGCATCTAAATTGTTATTGGCAAAATCAATGCTATCTACATAAGCTAATGCGCTTAACGCATTGATATCGGTTTCTGTTCCTCTCACGTGTACAGCATTAAACCATTTTGATTTTGCTAAAACCGTAATGCCTGTTTGGGTTTTTAAATTGGCAATATAAGGCTCGTGAACAGGCACATCTCTGGCATCTATTGCAACACCATGATTTTGCTTTCGGTCTATGGCTTTTTGGGTTAGAATTGAAATAGGATTAGCCAAAGCTGTCGCTTCGTTTGGCTTGTCAGTAAGGTAAACCCAAGCATCTTCTTGAGCGTAGCTGTTTATTGTGATGAGGAGCAATAAAAGCATGGTGATTTTACTTATCATAGCTTTGCTTTTAGTGCAAGTTAAGGATTTGTTGGGAATTCTTAAATGTTCACAATACATCTAAGGAACAAAATGTTTGTAATGCCTTCTCGATACATCCCGACAATTGCTGTCGGGACACTCGAAGTGACGTTATACTTTACTAAGAAATAACTCCTGAACCTAATAATTCTTCACCATTGTACCACGCTACAAACTGACCTTCGGTAATGGCAGATTGTTTGTTTGCAAATTCTACGTAGAGTCCTGAACTGACTTTATAAAGTGTTGCTTTTTCTAATGGTTGACGATATCTAATTCTTGCCATAACCTCTAGAGTTTCGCCATCATTTAGTGCCAAATCCTCACGAATCCAATGCAATTCGTCATTGCTTACAAATAGCACATTACGCAATAAACCAGGATGATTTTTGCCTTGACCAGTGTAAATTACATTTTCCTTAACGTCTGTATCGATAACAAAAAGCGGCTCCGTAGTACCACCTACAGCTAAGCCTTTACGCTGACCTTTAGTAAAATAATGCGCTCCTTGATGTTTACCAACAACTTTCCCGTCTGAAATAGCATACTCAGGTTTTTTGGCAAAAAATGCCAATTCGTTTTCTTTTGAATTGAATTCTGGAATGGCTTGGTTATAAACTTCAAAGGAATCCTCAACCTCAACAATGACACCTTCTTTGGGTTTTAATTGTTGTTGCAAAAAGTCTGGTAATCTTACTTTACCTATAAAACATAAACCTTGCGAATCTTTCTTTTCGGCAGTGATTAAATCTTGTGCTTTAGCAATTTCCCTAACTTCAGGTTTGGTTAATTCACCTATTGGAAATAAGGCTTTTGCCAATTGTGCTTGTGACAGCTGACATAAAAAGTACGATTGGTCTTTGTTGTTATCGACACCAGCTAATAGTTGATGGATTTCTTTACCATCAGTTTCAATAGTAGCTTTTCTGCAATAGTGACCCGTAGCAACATAATCTGCGCCCAATTCCATAGCGATATCCATAAAGACATCGAATTTTATTTCGCGATTACACAGCACATCTGGATTTGGTGTACGTCCTTTTTCGTATTCGTTAAACATATAGTCCACAATACGCTCTTTGTATTGTACACTGAGATCAACCGTTTGAAACGGAATGCCCAACTTATCTGCCACTAACATAGCGTCATTGCTGTCTTCTAACCAAGGACATTCATCTGAAATGGTTACGGAATCATCGTGCCAGTTTTTCATAAACAGGCCAATAACCTCATAGCCTTGCTCCTTTAAAAGATAGGCTGCAACGCTAGAATCTACTCCTCCTGAAAGTCCTACTATAACACGTTTCATGTTTATTTCCTACGTCCGCTTGTCTCCAAAGCTTTAGCGGAGGCGCAAGGCATTTTTTTTATTAATATATTAAAACCCATCCCTAGCCCTTCCCTGAAAGGGAACTCGAATGAATTACTTTTTTGTCTGAAAAACTTCGGCAAAATTACAAAATAAAAAAGGTAATCGCGTTAGGATTACCATTTCAAAATTCTATTATCAGTATAGCTTAAAACTATTCGTATTTTTTAATAACCTTTTGCTTGGTATGGTCTATTTCCTTGGTGATTTTACCGTTTTTGTAATATTTCCAAATTCCAGCTTTCATGTCCTTTTCATAATCACCTTCAGAGATGATATTTCCATCAGGATCGTAGTTAATGGTTTTACCGTTTAATAAGTCGTCTTTGTAATGCGACTGACGCAGCGGTTTGCCACTTTTGTAAAACCATTTGCAGACACCATTTAGTTTTCCATCTTCATAAAAAGTCTGTTCTGCTATCTTTCCACTCTCGTAAAAAACGGTACGTTCACCTTCCAGATTGCCTTTGTCATTAAAGTTTTCGGTAATCATTATCTGAGAAGTGTTTTTATGATAATATACCCACTCGCCTATATATAGCTTACCGTTCATTTTTCCTTTACTAATTATCTTTTTCTTTGAGGTATAAAAAATGACTTCGGCAATACTATCCTTATCATTAAAAACTTTAGTTGCGCTCAACACACTCTTTCCATTAGACAAGGTGTAATATTTAAACGTGTCTATTTCCTTACCATGCCTAAAGTTTCCTTTATAGCGTATTTGATCTGTTTTGTGATAATTTTTAGTCCACAAACCGTGACGTTTGCCGTCTTTATCAAATTGATTGACTGCATTTTGTGCATTAACAGTTGTTAAAATTAATGTTAAAATAAAAAAGAAATAAACTTTTTGTTTAATCATTTTGTAAATTTGTTAAACAAACTAATAAAAGTTTGAAAATGTTGAACAATTTTAAAAACTCAAAAAAATGAAAATTATTTCAAAAACACTCAAATTACTAGCAGTATTTTTACTTATGGCGTCAGTTACTGCTTGTAGTGATGACGACAGTTCAAATAGTAGTCAAATTACAACTGTTGTGGATATCGCTTTGCAAAACAACTTAACGTCTTTGGCAGCAGCTCTTCAGGCTACAGATTTAGTAACAACCTTACAAGGTGAAGGTCCATTTACGGTATTTGCTCCCTCAAATGCTGCATTTGCTCAACTTTTAAACGCTACTGGATTAGATTTGAATAATCTTTCATCTGAAGAAGAAGATTTAGTTAGAAACATTTTGTTAAATCATGTTATAATTGGTAGTACTATAACATCATCTTCATTAATAAGTTCTGGTTCGGGTTATGCAAATACAGCTGCAGTTGGTCCAAACGGTGAAAATTTAAGTCTTTATTACACTACTACTACTGGTGTAATGATAAATGGAATGTCTACAGTAACTAATGCAGACTATTTAGCTTCAAATGGTGTTCTTCATATTGTAGATACGGTAATTGACTTACCAACTATTGCAACATTTGCCACAACAAATCCTGCTCTAAGCAACTTGGTAAGTGCTTTACAATTAGCAGACTCTGGTTCGCCAACCGTACCATACATTTCTACGGTATCTAATGCCGAAGCTGGTCCGTTTACGGTTTTCGCACCCTCAAATGAAGCTTTCGCTGCGTTATTATTAGAATTAGATCCTTCAGGAAATACAACATTAGCAGACCTAGATCCTGCAACAGTAGATGCTGTATTGACTTATCATATAGTAGGTGCAAATGTACAATCTGATGAATTATCAACTGGTACAGTAGCTACAATTGGAGGTAATATTACTGCAGACACCAGTAATTTTACGTTAACAGACCCAAATGGAAGAGTAAGTAATATTATAACATCTTTAGTGGATATTCAATCTATGAATGGTGTTGTACATGTGATTGATAGAGTTATACTACCACTACAATCTGAAGATTAATGAAAAAGAAAGCTTTAAGGGTGATTACCTTAATTAATTAGTAAGTAAAAAAGCCGTAAGAAATATTTTCAAACGGCTTTTTTCATTTTATATATTATAAAAAATTATTTTTTTCTTCGCTGTTGCGCCTTCTTTTGTTGCTCTGCTTGCTCCATCATTTCAGCCATTTTCTTCTGAAACTTATTTTGCTTTTTAGGCTTGCTTTTACTCACTTCAATCTTAGCAAGTACTTTATCTTCGTCAATGATGTAGTTTTTAATCACTAACATAATACCAATACTAATTAGGTTAGAAATGAAGTAATACAAACTTAATCCAGAAGCATAATTATTAAAGAACACCAACATTAATAATGGCGAGAAGTAAATCATATACTTCATCATTTTACCCATATCTGGCATACCTTCTTGTGTTGGCTGTGTTGCCATTTGTTGACCTGTCGTCATCTTCATATAGAAGAAGATAGCAATTGCTGCTAATATTGGGAATAATGCTACGTGGTCTCCATAAAAAGGAATATTAAATGGTAACTCTGCTATAGAATCATAAGAACTTAAATCGTCTGCCCAAAGGAAGCTTTTTTGTCTTAAATCAAAAGCTGTTGGGAAAAACATAAACAAAGCGTAGAATACAGGTATCTGCATTAAACCAGGTAAACAACCACTCAACGGACTAGCTCCTGCTTTATTCTGCAATGCCATTGTTTCTTGCTGTGCTTTTAATTTGTTGTCTTTATACTTTTCTCTAATCGCATCTAACTCTGGCTTTAAGATTTTCATTTTAGCCTGAGATAAAAACTGCTTGTACTGCACAAATGACAACATGATTTTTACCAAAATAGTCATCACTATAATAGCAATACCATAAGGAAGAAATCCACTTAAAAACCCGAATAAAGGAATGAATAAAGCTTTGTTAATCCAACCAAAAATTCCCCAGCCAAATGGAATGCTTTCTTCTAAATCCTTATCATAAGCTTTTAAAGTCTTAGCGTCTGTTGGTCCGTAGTACAATCCTAAATCCTTATTAATTTCTCCTCCGCTATACGCTAAAGGCATTTTAGAAGTATAAAGCTTGGTGAATAAAGTATCGACCTCTTCATCTTCAACCAAATTTGTAGATGTGATTTCCGCTTTTTTAAACGGACTATCATCCGTTACCAAAATAGAACTGAAGAAATGCTGTCTGTACGATAACCACTCTACATCTTCAATAGTCTCATCATCATCACCCATTTGCGACAATTTATCTACTCTGTCCTCATCATGCATATAGGTTAATCGTGTATAACGATTTTCGTAACTAATACTCTTAGCATGCCTTATGCCTTTTTGTTTCCAATCTAAAGTAATCGGTTGTGATGTATTGAAAACATTACTTAAGCCTTGTGATTTGATTGAAAAATCAATCATGTAATCATCAGGTTTTAGCTCGTATCTGTACTCTAAAAATTGAGATTCTGAAACCTTAAGTTTCATTGACACTACAGTGTTTTCCCCATTTTTAGAAACTGTTGGCTGAAACGGTAAATCTTGGGTATTAAGTGTTCTGTTGTCTGATGTTCCGAACGTAATATTAAAATTACTATTATTATCCTTTACCATATAAATAGGTACCGAATCGAAAGTGACAAACTTCTTTAATTTTACTTCTGCTAAATGCCCACCTTTATTGTTGAACCTTAGTTCAAACACATCAGTTTCTACTGTTGTCTGGCCATCTCCTGATGTTGGTTGGTTTAATGCATATGCAAACGCACCAACTTTATTCTCCGCAGCTACGCGTTGTGTAGAATCTAAAGTCTTAATATTAGTGTAATCCTGTGCTGTAGTTACAACAGCTTCATTTTGCTTGCTCTCTTTCTTTTCAGCTTCAACCTGCTCTTGCTCTGCCTTTTTTTGTGCCTCAATCTCTTCTGGAGTAGGACTATTTTGATACATCATAAATAACAGGATTCCGAAAATGAGGATAAATCCTATTATTGAGTTAATGTCTAGTTTCTTTTCTTCCATATTGTTTGCCGTGAAAACGGTAATCTGATTTCTTACTTAGTTTAGTTTTATCAAAAAAGCCTAGATTCTGAAACAAGTTCAGAATAACAAATTTAAAAGGCTTATCTGTTTTAATTGGACAACCCAAAAAGCTATCCAAAAATAGCATTTGTGCCAATGTGACACATTATTTTTTGTTTTTATATTTTAATGCTGCACTAACAAATGCCACAAAAAGTGGATGTGGATTAGCAACAGTACTCTTGTATTCAGGATGGTATTGTACACCAACAAACCAGTTATGGCTTGGTATTTCTATGATTTCTACAAGACCAGTTTCAGGATTTAATCCTGTAGCTTTCAATCCAGCTGCTTCAATTTGCGCTTTATAATCGTCATTAAATTCAAAACGATGTCTATGACGCTCTTTAATGTGCGACTTTCCATAGACTTTATACGCTATACTGCTTTCGTCTGTAATTTCACAATCCCAAGCACCCAAACGCATTGTTCCTCCTTTATTAACCACATTTTTTTGAGATTCCATTAAATTGATTACTGGATTCTTAGTGGTTTCATCCATTTCAATAGAATTGGCATCCTTAAGGTTTAATACATTTCTTGCATATTCTATAACTGCCATTTGCATACCCAAACAAATACCTAAGAATGGAATATTGTTTTCGCGAACATAACGTACGGCTTCAATTTTTCCTTCTATACCACGCTCACCAAAACCTGGTGCTACCAAAACACCATCTAAATGTTGTAGTTTGAACTCTATGTTATCTTCATTCAAATATTCAGAATGAATTGGCTCTACATTAACACTAACTTCATTTTCTGCACCTGCATGGATAAAGGCTTCGAGAATAGATTTATAGGAATCTTGAAGCTCTACGTATTTACCAATTAAGCCAATGGTTACTTCACTCTTCGGATTTTTGTGACGCTTTAAAAATTCATTCCAACGTCCTAAGTCTGGTACGTCGCTCTTTAGATTAAGTTTATCTAAAACTACTTTATCCAAACCTTCCTCGAGCATTAAATTTGGCACATCGTAAATAGTAGATGCATCAATAGATTGAATAACAGCTTCCTTCTTTACGTTACAAAAACGTGCCAACTTGGTTTTTAGACCATCGTGTAGCTCGTGTTCTGTTCTACATACCAAAATATCAGCATGTACTCCGCTTTCCATTAAGGTTTTAATACTGTGCTGAGTTGGTTTGGTTTTTAACTCACCAGCAGCAGATAAATAAGGAATTAAGGTTAAATGGATAACCAAAGCATTGTTTTCGCCTAAATCCCATTGTAATTGACGTACAGCCTCTATATAAGGTAAAGACTCAATATCACCAACGGTTCCACCAATTTCAGTAAGAATAATATCGTAATCACCAGAATTACCAAGAATTTGAATTCTGTGTTTAATTTCATCCGTAATATGTGGAATAACTTGTACTGTTTTTCCTAAAAATTCACCACGACGTTCTTTGTCTATAACACTTTGGTAAATTCTACCAGTTGTAACGTTATTTGCCTGAGATGTTGGCACGTTTAAAAAACGTTCGTAATGTCCCAGATCTAGATCGGTTTCGGCACCATCATCCGTAACGTAGCATTCGCCATGCTCGTATGGATTTAGTGTACCAGGATCTATGTTAATATATGGGTCTAATTTTTGGATGGTAGTTCTGTAACCTTGAGCTTGCAAGAGTTTGGCTAAAGAAGCTGCGATAATGCCCTTTCCAAGTGAGGAAGACACTCCGCCAGTTACAAAAATATACTTAGGGTTTGTGGTCATGATGCGTTGTTAAACGCAGGCAAATTTACAATAAAAAATGGCTTTAGTACAATTATAAAGTAAGGATAAATCAATTTTTTATTAAGATTCTGAAATAAATTCAGAATATATCTATTTTGAGTTTATAAAATTTTTCAACTAACTTCGTTAATGCTCGATTTAAACTATAAAACTTGGCAACTACAATGAAAAATCTGCTAAAAATTTTAGTCATAATAGCTATACTTGGATGTTCTTCATCTAAAAATTTGATTAACGAAAAACCTTACGTATATACTATAGAAAACTATGATGGCACACAAACTAAAGTAAAAAGCCATACCACAGGAAAATTATCCAATGAAAACTATGAAATCTTAAAAAGTCATTTATTAAATATTATTGACCACGATATTGATTTTGATAAAAAAATCATTATAAATTTCATAGACAATGATCCAACTATATACAGAAAGGGTTATAGAGTTCCTTGGGATATATTTTCTGGAAACATTAAAAAGAATTTAGATAAGATAGAGGAATGCAATCACTTTTGGATTATAAATAAAAGAGTTAAAGACTTGCATTATTATCACGGAAAGAAAATTAATTGGAAAGTAGATAAAAATAATGTCATTAGAAATTTCTTTTTTAAGAATGAAGGGCTCAATGGCGGTTTTTTAATTTTAAAACCCAATGGAGATTATTTCCTTAAAGTTGGTGAATATGGAAAATACGATGTGATATCAACGTATAAATTATTCTAAATAAAATAGACCTAACAGTGTACTTTTTAGCTTTAATGAAGTCTAAAAAACTAGAAAACACTTTACTGTTAATTTTAACGGTTGACTTTGTGAAAATTTTCGGTTAACTTCGTTAAGGTCTGATATGAGTCATTAAAACGGACTCATATCACTAAATTTGTGTGCAATTTTAAACAAGACTCAAATAACTTAATCAAATTATGGGATTCTCAAAATGGATTTTAAGAAACGGACCTGGTTCGCCTGGGCATACGGCAAGGGCAATTGTAAAATTGTACAAGCAAACTAATTTTGGAATTTCATCAAATGAAGAAAAATATTTTCAGATTTACGAGTTCAGAATATCAGTCCAAGACAAATTAAGAAATAGAGGTAGTTTATTGGCCGAATTTTATGATAGAATAGGCCAAATTATCAATGAGGAAGATATGCCTTTATTTGTTTTTTCGTTAGAATGTTTAGAAACAAAACAATTCCGATGGGGAGTAACAAATGATAATATTGATGATATTCTTAAAGTTATCAGAGAAGAAGTTGAAAAAATAGATAATTCTTTAGTTAAATTAAATTATCAAGATTACAGAAATAAAAGTATATATTTTTTAAATGAGGTTCTGGAATTTGCTAATTCATAATGAAATGAAACAGTATAAAATAAATTTCTGGTATATCCCATTACCAAAAGAGAAGCAATTTATAGAAAGTGATACTGCATTTTTAACTAGTGCTGTGTTTACTGAAACAACTAGTGATAATATTGACAGTTTTCATATCAAATTAAATGACATAGGGCTAAATTCAAAACACGGAGATTTCACAATAACTAGGAAAGATGGACTATGGCAGACTTGTGATATTGACGGAACTGAACTTAATTTTTTAAAAACCAATATCAGCTGGACATTAGAATTTTTAAGTTAATAAAAAAACAGCACACAACACTGGCTATAATCCATTGCTCGCTAAATGCTAAACCAAAAAACTGTATATTTAACTTGGCTTGATTCCTACTCCGAAAATCCTCGCGGATTTTCTCGTAACGGAATCATAGCCAAACCGTTAGCCACAATTTGAAAAACCATTATGAATAACGAACTCCACTTAAATCAATTAAACAGACTTCTTGAGAAATATCACCAATATAGAAGAACATCGGAATACAATGATTTGAGTGATAAGCCCAAAATAGATAGGCAAAGTTTAGTGACAAGTTCAATAGCCGCAATTCATAGAATCACTGGGGAAAATTCTACATACAGTAAAGAAATAAACAAAATTCAAGCATTAAATCCTTACTTACATAAGCATACTTCTGACATTTTAGGTGTAGTAAGTTCGTTAAAAGATGACATTGAGAATGGCTACTTACAAAGTTTGGTTGAACTAGTTCATTCAAATGTGTTTTCGGATTTTTTAGAAATGTCTAACCACTTAAACGAAACAGGATATAAAGATGCAGCAGCAGTTTTGGCAGGTTCAACATTAGAGAACCATTTAAAACAACTTGCTACAAAGCATAGTATTGATTTACTAGATGCAAAGGGAAATCCAAAAAAAGCAAGTAATATAAATGTAGAGCTTACAAAAGCGAATGTTTATGAAAAACTTGACAATAAAAATGTAACTGCTTGGCTCGATTTAAGAAATAAAGCTGCACACGGTAATTATGATGAATATAATTCAGAACAGGTAAAATTATTCATCTCAAGTATTCAAGATTTTATTACAAGACATAAAGCATAGAATGAGACGAAATTTTCTTTTGGAAATTAAAAAACTGTGGCTAACAATGTATAACCGTTAGAGAATCTCAAAAAAACTACCGCCTGAAATCCCGTTTAATCGTATAAATCAACTCTTCTAGTCCGTTGATTTTAATGTCGTGCATTTGGGTCATCATTCTACCCAATTTACCTTCAGGAAAGCCTTTTTGCTTAAACCAAGTGTAGTAGTATTCTGGAATATCTACTAAGTATTCACCTTTGTATTTTCCGAAGGGCATTTTGTAATGCGCTAGTTCTATCAAAGCTTTCTTGTCTGGTTGCATAAATTTTATTTGAAGACACTTCGACTGCGCTCAGTGTGACATTGGGAAATTATTGTGACTTGTATTCATCTAATTTTTTGAGCTCATCAGCAATAAACGATTCCCAATACCTTTGTGCTTCAACATTGATAGAATGGTTGGTCTGTGCGTCGTATTCTTTTTGGGTCTTCCCTAAGGCTTCATTGATTGCTGTATGCACCTGAGCCATTTGCTCTTTTATATTTTGGTTAACTACCAAACGCTCTAATTGTTGTTTAAACTTACGGACATACAATTCTGTGATATCAAAATGCAGTTGCTCGTGTCGTAAAATATGATCGTCTCCTCTATCCTTAATATACCACGATTTATTAGGATAAAAATGGGCTTCAACGGTTGTTGTAAATGCTATGATTCTTCTACCAGAAGTTTTAACGGAATATCCAAAAGTAATCCCTGAGGCTGTTAATGCTACAGCATCAGAATTTGGATCTGGACTTGCTTTAAAATCTGCCCAAGTGAGTTTCTGTGTTTCATTCCAAGACATGGTCTCTTCATTGGAAGTCATTCCAACAAAAAGAAAAACAACACAAACTATTACATATTTTAATTGCATTTATTGCCAGTTAAACGTGATATCCTTTTCGATATCTGGATGTAAACTATAATGCACAGGACAAGTGTTTGCAGTACGCTCTAAAATTTTTCTTGTTTTGTCATCTGCTTCAAAAGAAAAATTAAGAACGACTTCTATTTTAGAAATTCGTCTTGGATTGCTTGCCATAGTCTTGGTAACCTCTGCTGTGGTACCAGACATATTAACTCCCAAATCCCTTGCTTTAATTCCCATAACGGTTAGCATACAACTAGCCAATCCTGTAGCAACAGTGTCTGTAGGAGAAAACGCTTCACCTTTACCATTATTGTCTATTGGCGCGTCTGTAATAAAAGAATTATTGGATTTTACATGAACGCTTTCGGTTCTGAGATTGCCTAGATAAGTTACTTTTGATGTCATTTTAGTTGGCTTTTACAATTCTTAGATTGTCGTACTTTACAATGTAAATCGCTTCGTTTACATAACCACCAAATAACGATTTGTTATATCTAAACTTGTTTTCTACATATTCGGTTTCAATAACATCGCTAGAGGCATCGTACAAGTTTTCTTCAGTAGCCAGACGTAGTAAAATATCTAAAGTAATATCAAAGCCACGTGCAGCATATTTACTTGGTGATACACCATACTCATTTCGGTAAGCTTTTACAAAACCATTAGACACGGTTTCATCAAATTCCTTGTGTACTGATGGATAATGAAACTTAAGGTTAGACAAATTGTTGTTATCAATATTTTTGCCATCAAAGGCTTTGTTTTTATCGAGTGTTACTAAAACAATTTCAGTAGTATCACTTACCAAACCATTAAGTATGCTTATAACACTTGATGCAAATTCGTTGTTATCGGTTTCTAGAAACACTACAGTTTTACCTTGTGGAAAAACATTTTCTAATTGTACAGGATAGATATAATGGGCATCCTTACCCGATTTTTTGTGCTTTTGCGAATAGATAACCTTAGCATCAGGAAATTCCGTTTTAAGCAACTCTGCCGTAGGACGATTATCCTGATCTGAAATAACTACAACCTTTCTTTTTAAACTATCGGCTTTTACAAAGTCTATCATGGCTTTTTCCAATAATTTATTTTCAGGAATGGTTTGAAACACATTAACATATACCTCTTTTGGCTTATTTAATGCTGCAATTACAGGCACTCGATCTTGCTTAAGTGCATTCGCAACTCTATCGAAGCTGGTTTCTTCCATTGGTCCAATAACCGCATCGTACTCTGAAAAATCATTCTCTTCTAACAGTTTGCTAGTAGTTGATGGTTGGTAACGTGTATCTAAAACTTTTAAATCTGTAGAAATACCCAATTGCTTTGCAGAATCTAATGCCATCTTTACTCCAATATGAAAATCTAAAACAATGGATAGCAGCCTATTGTTTTTTATCATAGCCTTAGCTTCGGCAACAGAATCGGTATCAATTCTGTTTAGACGATATGGCATCATTAAAGCCAAACGTTTGGTTTTAAAGTTCTTTAGTTTAGATTCTAGTTTTGTAGTTTCAACATCTGAAAGATTGGCTTTAGTATCAACTGACGCAGGAATTTTTAAAATCATGCCTGATTTTAAACCTGTTTCTTTAAGCTCAGGGTTTAGTTCTTCAAGCTGTTCTTGTGTTAAGCCTGTTTTTACTTTCAACCTATAAAAACCTTCCTTTGGTAAAACTTCATAATAATTGTAAGCCGATTCAATTACCTTTTCTTCTTTATCTTCAATATTAGGCACGTTAAGCTCGTCACCAGGTTGAAGCACTGGTTTCATATTAGGATTTAAAGCCTCTAGTTCTGCAACTGTAATATCAAATTTGTATGCTATTCTCCATTTGCCTTCCTTTGGCTGAACGGTATATTTTTTTATGGTATTGGTGTAAGATTGCTTAGAAACAAATGTCTTATATCTTGGAATACGTATTTTATCACCTTTTTTTAAATTTTCTGAATATAAAAACCGATTGGCTTTTTTTATTTCTTCTTCAGAGATATTGTACTTCTTGGATAAACCGTAGAGCGTTTCTTTACGTTTAACTTTGTGGGTTTTATAACCTATTAACTCGCGTGATTGTTCTTCAATAGGTTGGTTTTTAACTTTGGAATTAGGAATAATAAGAACTGTATTCGTCTGAAATTTGGATTTAGCATCTGGGTTTAAAGCATAGATATCGAAAGGAGTCACCATATATTTTTTGGCTATACTCTCAATAGTTTCTCCATCCTTTATTTTGTGCTCAATATAGTTTTGGGCACTTAAGTTAATAGTTAAGACGATTACTATTATGGTTAAAATGTTTTTCATTTAGTATTGAATTTATCATCCCTTCGAATTTTATAAGACTAAATTCAAAAATTTAGTCTTATAGCAATTTCCAAAGAGATTCCTGCTTTCGCAGGAAGTTTGTTATTCCCACTCAATTGTAGCTGGAGGTTTAGAACTGATGTCGTACACAACTCTATTTACACCTTTCACTTTATTTATTATTTCATTTGAGGTCTTTTGTAAAAATTCATATGGTAAATTTACCCAATCTGCAGTCATACCGTCTGTACTTTCTACCGCTCTTAATGCCACACATTTTTCATAGGTACGTTCGTCTCCCATAACACCAACACTATTTACTGGTAGTAACATAGCACCAGCTTGCCAAACTTTGTCGTATAAATTCCAAGTACGAAGGTTATTTATAAAAATAGCATCTACCTCTTGTAATATACGAACTTTCTCCTCAGTCAGATCTCCAAGAATACGAATTGCCAAACCTGGACCTGGAAATGGATGACGTCCTAATAATTGCTTATCCATATTCATAGAAGCACCAACACGTCTTACTTCGTCCTTAAACAAAGCCTTAAGTGGCTCAACTATTTTGAGTTTCATAAAATCTGGCAATCCACCAACATTATGATGACTCTTTATCGTTGCACTAGGTCCACCAGTTGCAGAAACACTTTCTATAACATCTGGATAAATAGTACCTTGTGCCAACCATTTTACATCCTGTATATGATGTGCTTCATCATCAAAAACCTCAATGAACGTTTTTCCAATAGCTTTTCGCTTAAGCTCTGGATCACTTAATCCCTTTAACGCTTCCAAAAAGCGTGCCGAAGCATCTACACCTTTAACGTTTAATCCCATGCCTTCGTATTGGGTAAGGACATCTGTAAATTCATTTTTACGAAGTAAACCGTTATTTACAAAGATGCAATACAGATTTTTACCAATAGCTTTATGCAATAACATAGCAGCAACAGAACTATCTACTCCACCAGATAATCCCAGTACAACTTTATCATTACCAAGCTTCGCTTTTAATTCATCAACGGTTTCTTCTACGAATGATTGTGGTGTCCAATCCTGCTCTACTTTAGCAATATGCACTAAGAAATTTTCTAGCAATTGTCTTCCGTCAGTAGAATGATACACTTCAGGGTGAAATTGAATTGCATAGGTTGTTTCACCTTCAATCTTATAAGCTGCATTTTCTACATCGTGTGTGCTTGCCAATAACACTCCGTTTGTAGGTAAGGCTTTAATTGTATCACTATGGCTCATCCAAACCTGACTTCCTTTAGAAATTCCTGTAAAGAAGTCTTCATTTTCCTTTATAAAGTTTAAGTGAGCTCTACCGTATTCTCTGGTATTAGACTCAGCCACTTCTCCTCCGGAAAAATGTGCTAAATACTGTGCACCATAGCATACGGCTAGCATTGGTTTTTTACCACGAATTTTTGAGAGGTCTGGATGAAGAACATCTTCTCCTCTAACCGAATTAGGGCTACCAGATAAAATAACAGCTTTAAAACTGTCTGAATCTGCTGGAATTTTGTTGAATGGGTGAATTTCGCAATAGATGTTTAATTCTCTTACACGTCTCGCTATCAGCTGCGTGTATTGCGATCCGAAATCTAATATTAGGACTTTGTTGTGTTGCATGTGCAAAAATAGCAATTGCAACTAAAATTAGTATAACAACCAAACAAATTTTATATCTAATTTAGAGAAAGTATTTATTTCTTAAAACTCAATAATTATGAAACGTTAAGATTTATAAATAATTAAGTTGATGTTAGTTGTTAAAAAGTAAATCTATTTAACTAATCCAAAACTCTAAATTGATACACACCAGAATCTGAAGAATTGCCTGCTGAATCATGGGTAACTACATACCAATAATAAATATTCCCTGGAGAAACAGAAACTGTGAGCTGACTTGTAGAAATGTCGCTTGTATGTATATCTGGAGGATTTTCCATGCCGAAATACACATCATAGTCCACTATATCATTATCAACATCACTTCCACTCCATTGTAGGTTTACAGCGTTTGTAGCAGAAATAGCTTCTGCCATACTTGGAGACGTTACTTCTGCAGGAAATGGAGCATAGGTTTGTTCGCCTGGTCCTGCGTTATAAAAATTCCAAGTGGCACTTGTTTTAGTTTCATCCTGAATGTCATATTCTACAACCCATCTATACGCCTGAGAACGCTGTAAGGTTATTGGCATTATAAAATCTTCTGTAAAGTATTCTGTTATAATATCTGTATCTAAATTTTTCACACTTAGCTTATAACTTAACGCATTGTCATTAGGCTCCCATTCAAAATTCACCGTGCTTTCTGTTGGTGTTATATTAAGCCCTTCGTTACACAAGGACCCTTCAAAGGGGAATATTAACTGAACTCCATCCGGAGGATCTTGTGCACCATTTCCGTTGTTATCAGAAATGTCATCGGTTGTATCTTTACATCCGTACATTAAAACGACTAAACAAAATAGGAAACTTACTCTTCTCATTGTTTTATGATTTTATGAATTGATGCTTGTGTCAGTGACTTTATTTTTACGATATATAATCCTGCTTCTAAATTGCTTGTATCTATATTAAAACCATCTCCTTCACCTTTATAGCTCTTTTGTATCATTAATTGACCTAAATTAGAGTAAACACTTACTGTTACTTTTTCTTCACCTATGTTATTATGATATAGATTAATAGCATCTTTGAATGGGTTTGGATATATAAAAAAGGCATTGGTCATCAATATTTCCTTTTCATAAACACCTTGGCATTCTAAATCAGTACTTACTCTTAAATGGTTAATACCTTGTTGTAATTGTAAGGTAATGTTTGAATTATGTGTAATAAAAGAAGTACCATTAAACTCTATTGTATAGGAATTACTACCAGACATATCTATTGAAACCTCTGTGCCTGAAGCAGCTCTACTGGCAAAGACCTCAAGCGGATCTGGTTGCGTAATAACTATTGTATAACAACTATAATAATCTGGCCATTCTTCAATGGTAATACACATTTCGTAGGCACCTGCTAAGAGGTTTAGCATATCTACATCATTGGTAAAATTATATTCCTGATAAAAGTTTTCACCTGTGAGTGTTGCTGTATATGCATATAGTTGCTGCGCATCAATTGTAATTTTGCCGTCGTTACTGTTCATACAAGATTCTCCCGTAATTAGAATCGTAAAGTTGTCATTAGGCAAATCGATTATAGCACAACCAAATAAATCTACTGAAGCTCCAAACTCTGTATTGGGACACAAATCATCTTCGTTTGGCACACCATCATTATCGGCATCTTCACATATTAATTGATAGCTCGCTGTTGCGTCTTTTAGCCAATTATCATAGATACCATCAGTATTTGTAATAATTGCCACAGGATCATCCACTAAAATACAGCCTAAATCAGGATTGTTTGTTGCATTAAAAACAAGTATACTTTCATTGTTGCCATTCTGAAGGTTGAGCTGGTCAGCAATTAGCATATTGGCCTGGCAAAAAACTAAAGACAAATTTGGGTTTTGAGCCAGATTTAAACTCGTTATTGCATTAGACCCACAATTAAAATCTTCTAAATTCATTAAGTCATCAACCATCAAACTGGTCAATAGATTGTTGGAAACATTTAAATTAATGACACTTACATTATTATCTAAATCCAGTTGAGTTAAAAAATTATAAGAAGCATTTAAGGATGTTAAATTTGATAGTGCTGTTAAATCTAAATCTGATAATTCATTATTAGAAACATTTAAGTTTACAAGAAGTGTATTGTTGCTTAAATCTACACTTGAAACACTATTTAAACTAAAATCCAAATGCGTTAAACTCACAAAATCCTCAATACCTGTTAGGTCTAATATTTCGCGTCCACTAACATTCAAAAAGTTAATATCTTCAATGTTTTCAGTATATACGTAATCGTCTAATGGTGCTGAATCAAAACCTAAATCAATTAAAGCCTGTTCAAAATTATCATCTGGCACATAGGTTTGTCCGAAGAAACATTCTACAACAAATTGAGCAGTAGGATCAATCAACCAAGTGGCATTTGCAGGAATTGTACCTGTATCTGTTTCAACACATGTTAAATTAGGATTGTTCTGAGCGTTTAGATTAGTCAATATCGCATTCTGGCCATTTCTAATATTAAGTACCTCTAATAAATTATCTTGACAACTGATACTTGTTAAAGACTGATTAAGCTGAAAATTGAGCTCAACAATACTGTTATTATCACAGTTAAACTCCTGTAAGGACAACACTTCACTTGGTGTAAAAGATGCAAATGAATTGCTAGAAATATTTAAACTAAGAAGATTTGTATTAGCACTGAGATCTAATGTTTCTATAGTATTGGTTGAGCAATTTAAATTTGTTAATTGAATGTTTTCAGAAACATCCAAACTCGATAATTGATTATTTGAACAATCAATGTTTAGCAAATTGAAATTAGAACTTAAATCGATTTCAATCAAAGCATTATTAGAACAATTTAGAATTTCTAAAGCTTCAAAATCTTCTATACCAGTTAGGTCTGCAATGGCATTTCCACTAACATCCAAACTCATTAAGGTATCTATATTAGCTGTGAGAACATAGTCATCTAATGGTCCAGAATCGTAACCCATTGTAATTAAAGCTAGTTCAAAATTATCATCGGGTATATAGGTTTCACCAAAATTGCAATTGATATTGTACGACGTGTCTGCATCTTTAATCCAATTGATCCCAATATTATTGACATCATCAACCTGAATACAATCTAAGTTTGGATTACCAGAAGCGTTAAAATTTATGATATCGTCATTGATACCATTTTGCAGATTGATAAAGGTCAATTGATTATTGGACACATTAATTGAAACATTTTCAGGACAAAACTCGGTTTGGTTAGCTTGGTATACACAAGCAGAAATTGCCATGGTTGTTAAATCCAAATCTCCTTCTATTTGGTTGTTACTTACATTTAGTGTTTTTAATGTCCCAAGATTATTAGCTAGAACTAAACTCGTTAAATTATTTGCACTCGCATTAAGTTCTATTAAATTAATATTGTTACTAACATTTACTTCTGACAGTAAATTATTTGTACATGTAATTAATTCCAAAAGTGTGTTAGAGTTGAAATCTAACTGCGATATCTGATTAAAATTACAGTTTAATTGCTCTAACACTACATTTGTCGAAATATCGAGCTGAGTTAAACTATTTTGAGAAGCTTGAAACTCTAATAAATTAGTATTGTTCAGTAGGTTGATATCAGAAATTTGATTGTTTGAAACGGATAAGTAATGTAGGTCTACATTATCAACGACGTTTAGTTGTGTAAGTTCATTTGTTGAGCAATTCAACACTTCTAAACTTTGATAATTTTCAACTATTAAATTAGATAGATCGTTGTCTGCACAGCTTAAACTAATTAATGTGGTATTTGGTATTCCTATAGTTGTTAAATCATTAAGTTCGTTACTATTGCAATTGAGATTTTCTAATGAGGAATTTGCGCTTACATCCAAAGTCGTTAAATCATTGTTGGAACAATTTAAAGTTCTTAACAGCCCATTATTACTGACATCTAAACTCAAGATATCATTATCTGAGCAGTCCAAAAGTTCTAAATTTGGGTTTTGAGACATATCTAAATCATTTAAATTATTACCTGAACAATACAACTCAACTAAACTTACAGTTCCTGTAATATTTAATATGCCATTTGTGGCATTGGTATCATTGGTGAGTAAATAATTTAAACTACAGTTTAAACGCTCTAAGTAAATCATTCCACTTACATCAAGGTTCTCTAGATAATTCCCACTACAATCGAGTTCTACTAACGATTTAAAGTCTTGTATTCCTGTTAAATCCGAAATACCTTTGTCATTAACATTCAGGTTTGTAATATGCTCAATGTTCGAGGTAAGCACTTGTGCGTCTATAACATCGTCATAACCTAGATTAATTAAAGCTTGTTCAAAAAAAGCATCTGGAATGGCTGTAAATCGGCTATTGTAGCAATCTCCATTATAATCAGCTATAGCATCTTTTTGCCATGTTCCAGGAATGTTTCCTACTATGGTATCATCGACATTAATACAATAAAGATTGGGATTATTGGTGGCATTAAATGTCGCCATTGATGCATTATTGCCATTTTCAATATTAAGGGTTAAAAGGGCATTATCATTACATAATAACGCAGTTAAAGCTGTATTAGTGCTTAAATTCAAGTCGATGATTTGATTGTTGGAACAATCTAAAGTTTGTAGTACTGTGTTAGCATTTAAATCTAAAATTGATAAATTATTGTTAGAGCAGTCCAAATCCTGAAGTGCTGTAAAATCTTCAATTCCTGTCAAGTCTTCTATAGATAGTCCAGAAATGATTAAAGAAGTGATCCCAACTATATCTGAGGTTGCCACATAATTATTAAGTGTGCCATCCGAATCAATTCCAGCATCAATCAATTCTTGTTCAAAATTATCATCAGGAACATAAGTACCACAATCCAGATTGTAATTAGTAGAAGCATCTTTTTGCCAGCCAGCAGCTGCATTAGCTAGAGCAACATCATCGACTTCAATACAGAATAAACTGGTATTGTTTGTAGCATTAAATGTGTTTATTGAGGCATTATTACCATTATTAACATTCAATGCAAACAAATTATTGTTATTACACAATAGACTAGTTAATGCATTATTTGCACTAACATTTAAGCTTTCTATTTCATTAAACGAAACATCTAAATCTTCCAATAATACATTTGCACTTAAATCCAAATTTGCCAATACATTAATTGAACAATTGAGTATAGTTAACATTGTAACACTGCTTATATCTAACGCATTGATTATATTATTTGCACAATTCAATATGGTCAAAGCCGGATTTGAGCTTATATCTAAAACGGTTAAATTGTTATTAGAAACATCCAATTCTTGAAGAAGCACATTGTTTGAAAGGTCAATATCTTCGATGGTATTGTTACTACAATCCAGTGTTTCTAGTGCTAAAAAATCTTCAATTCCTACCAAACTAGAAATAGAGGCGTTAGATACATCTAAATTTACAACTGTATCAATGTTTTCGGTTAACACCAGATTATCCAATACGTCATCAAGTCCATCTGTGATTAGAGATTGCTCAAAATTATCATCAGGCACATAAGTAAATATATCTACACAGGCATTTTCGCTAAAATAAGTCCAATCGTCTTTTAACCAACCCGTAGGAGTAAAACCCGCATCTATTTGAATACAAAACAAATCCGGGTTATTTGTAGCATTAAAAACTGTAATTAAATCGTTGTATCCATTATTAACAACTAAAGAATTTAATTGGTTTCTAGATACATTGACAGAACCTACGCCTTGGCAAATTGTTAAAGGATTAGTTTGAGGTTCTGGACAAACCAAAGTATTTATATTACTTAAATCTATGCTTGTAATGGCATTTTCAGAGGCATCGAGGTTTTTTAAAACCGTGTTTGAAGAGAGGTCTATAGTAGTAATTTGATTTGAAGCACAAAACAAGCTTTCGAGATTGGTATTACTACTTACTATGAGTTCACCACCTATTCTATTATTAGATACATTTAACAATTTTAAATTGACATTAGATGAAACATCAACACTTGATAAAGTATTATTACTACACACTAAAATCTCTAAACTTGTAAAATCTTCGATTCCCGTAAGATCATCTATACCAAGATTAATAATACTCAGAGAAGTAATATTAGAAATTCGATCCGTAAACACCAGACCGTTATCCGCAATACCGTCTCCCATGCTATTAACATCTCCAACACTAACAACAGAACCATCTGAGGCATGCGTTTCTAAATAATTCTCAAAATTCGAATCTGGTATAGGTGTTGTCTGCGCATTAAGATATAGTACAGACAACAATGCCATTAATACAGAATATAAAATGTGCTTTTTCATTTTTGATTTTTTAAATGAGTTTGAAGTACATTTTTTAATGTCCAGCTTGTTCGTCTAATTTTTTGTGGTAATGAAGTCCGTTTTCTACGCGTTGTTTTATTTTTTGTACAAGCTTAGATTTAAATGAAGGATCCGTTTTTACTTTATTAAATAGATGCTTTTCAATATTTATTCCTTCCTCTCTCAACTTATCTTCAACCATTACAAGCGCTTTTTCTATATCTGCATCTGTAATTTTATAATACACAATATCACCTGAATAACTCGTCTCTAGATCTTCATTATGATTGTAATCGGATTTAGCAGCATTTAATGCTATTCCCGAATTGTTATTATTATTTTCAAGATTTGTTAGTCTGCTAATTGTTTCAGACAGTAATGTTTTTAAATCGTTTAACTCTTGTGCCTGATCGCTAACTTGTTTTTCCAGTTTTTCTATAACCACCGTATTATCGTTGTTATTGATACCAACAGCAACATTAATCAGCTTGAAACCATATTTATTATCCGATGCGTCCCAAGCGACTCCCACAATATTTTTAATATCTTTTGAAGTTAAATTTTGTGGTGCAATCGCTATACCTAAACCATCATTGTTACCACTGGGTATTATGTAATCACCTATATTTACCGTTCCAAAAACCTTAACCAATACTTGGCCCATAAAAGCGACTTTTTCATAGTTTTTTTCTTCATGTGGTTGTGGTAAAGCACCAAGTACAGCAGGCTTATAAGATATTACCATAATCTGTTGTGCGTCTTTAGTGTTTTTGGATATTTTTCCTCCGTATAAGCCAACAATATCTCCATACGTCATTTTTTCCGCTGGATCTATTCTCTGTAAATATTCAGCATAATCTCCTGCTCCAGATGCATATGAAACACCTTTAAATCGTCTTTTGTGATAATGAAAAACCTCTAAATTTCTTACAGCAAAAGATTCATTAGCAACAGCCGCTAATTCTTTAATAATCTCCAAAGCTAGATTAGCCAATGAAGCATATATATTTGATGGCGCTGGACCAGCAAGACAACCACCAAGCCCAAGACATGGCTGCACCTCAGTTGCAGCGGCTAGGACATCGTTACCTGCTTTTATTAGATCTATAGTTTGCCATGCTAAATCTAAACTACCATCTATCATATCATAAGTATAGCTTAATCTACCCATGTTATAATCTGCATTATTAGTAAACTCTGAAACATCCGTTTCTCCCTCTATTCTTCCCCACATCATTGGTGCACCAGTATATTCTGCCACGGTTTCATAAGAAGTTGTGTTACCAGCTGGAGCGTCATCTGTAGTGGGAATATCAAAAACCTCCAAACCATCAAACAGATCGACTATAGCATCGGTTATCCCAATACCATCGTAAGCTGGCTCTCTTAATGATGGACTTGGTGATGTATTGTCCCAAAACGAAATAAAATTATTCTGATTTTTAGCACCAACAACGTTAACCTTTATGGCAATACCTTGGCTGCCTCCGTCTACTAATAATGGATAGTTATTAATGTTTTTATCAGAGCCATTTACACTACTGATTATTTTTACCTGTGAATCGGCAGCAATATTTAAACCACCTGCAATACTGGTAGAATCGCTTACCTGCAAAAACTCTGCTGTTAAATCACCAAAACTTGCTTCTCCATTTACGGTTAAATCATTGAGTGTAGTTTGCCCAATGACATCTAAAGTACCATTTAGAGACGAATTACCGTCAACAGTCAAATCACCTGTTAAATGCGATGGACTAGCATTATTAACATTGAAAATGCTCTCTAAATTGGTTTCGCCTACCACAGTTAAATTACCCGATAAGTTGGTGGCATTACCATTATTTACATTTAAAGTACTATTTAGATTTGTTGGTAACTCCACATCTAAATGACCATATAACAAGGTATGACCTTCAACGGTAAGGCTATCTGTGGCTCTTATTTTTCTGTGGAGTGCATATGGCACATAAGTCAGTCGTTCTCTGCTTATTTCTTCAAAATTAGACCCACCTTCAAAGTCGATTTCAACTTTTAAAAATTTCGTTGTTCCGTCCCATTCGATAGCTTCAAAATCATCATTATCTTCACCAATAATTAAATTGATACGACCAAATTCGTCAGTATCTACCACACGTACTTCTTGAAATTCTGGAGTTTCTAACGGATTGGTACTAAAGAGAATTGAAAACCTAAGGGCTACAGTTGTATTAGGCAAATAATTCCCTTCGGAATCTACACCAGGTAATTCTAAATTATCTGGAGAAATAATAACAGCTTGATAGGAAATGCCTTCTGACTGTGAAAAGACAAATGAAGATAGGCATAAAAGTATGGCTAAGGTTAGTATTTTTTTCATAATTCTTGAATTTTGGTTGCTTTTATTTAGGCTTTATATCTTGATTAGTTTTGTATTGAATTGTTTGATACCAGATATCACATTTAAAAAATATATACCATTTGAAATATCAATTATATTGAGTTTTACAGTTTGTGATGGCGAAAACCTACGAGAATAGATATGCTTAGAATTAACATCTAAAATCGTTACAGAAATATCGTTGATAATGTTATCGCTAAACCCTATAGTAACATATTGACTAAATGGATTGGGAAACACCTTGGCATCTAATGTGTAATTTTTCTCTTTGTCCACTTTTACCTTAGAAGATGGTTGTTGATAGCCTTGTCTTAAATAATAGCCATTGTTGTAATACGTGCCAATAACACTAGACTGTCCAATACTTTGGCTCACATTATATTTTCCATTAGAAGTTTGTACTGTTGTGGACGAGCCAGCACTTCCTAAATTGGTTCTAATAATTCTATATCCTGAATTGCTTTGTGCATAAAATTCAGTTACAAAACATAACAGAAACACTGAGCTAAGTAGTCCTTTTAATTGATACGTTTTCATGGCTTCATTTATTTTATTTTTCAATTTATAATTTATTTCTATTGACTATCAGATAATTAGATTGTGTCCACCTTTTGTCTACTAGGGTTTTAAAAAATTAATAATCACAGTAACATTTAGGGAGGTTTATAATAAAGCCCAGTCCAAATTGATGGGCATTTAGTTTTAATTTTTCGGCATTTTCACCACTGCTTATCAAAACAGATGTACCATAATTATAACCTACAAAAATGGCTGTGCTCCTCGAAACTGGATATTGCATCTCCAAACCTCCTCTAAAGAATAATATGCTATTGTTAAACTCTTCCTCACCAACAAGGTTATACACATCGTTATTTATAGTTTGGTTGCCTCTTATTAAAAATTCTGAAGCTATAGATACATTGCTAAAAAAGGTAAGATCCCTTAATTCAAATAACTTTATCCCTAAACCTGCCCTTACACCTAAGTAACTTACATCCCATTCAAAATAATTATCAATACTAGGCTCGCTGCCAATAGCACCATAACTGTTATAAGTAGCACCAAGTGACAGAAACAATGTGTTAGCATTATTTATAGATTGTCTATAACCCATTCCGTAATATGATTTTGATTTGGACAATAAATTGTTTAATGAATTGCCTTCTGAATTTTCGTAATCGAAAGAGGAAATTGTGGTACCAAATTCAAAGTAAAGTTGTTGGCTAAAACAAATCTCATTAATCAATAAAGCACATAAAATAATGGTATATTTTTTTACCATAAAACCAGTTTTTGTTAAGCCAAGTTATGTAATAAAAGCACTCAGATTACATCAAAAGTGGGTTGTCCACCATTTGTCCACCTATTAAAAAACCGACTTTTTAAATTTTTGATGATATTTATTATAAGTAGACATAGTGATTTTTAAAAATCTCAATGATTTGACTATCAGTGTTTTATATTAAAAAAATAAATAATGTTATCTTAGATAACCTAACAACCAGAAACCATGACCATCTCAAAAAGACCATTTATTGTCCGGCTAATCAAAATTTGTGCAGAAGTCCACGTTAAAGTGGACAAATTGTTTCCGCTTCTCCTATTTGCATTTTTGATAAGTGCTCACAGTATGCAAAGTCAAAATCAAAAGCGTGTAGATAGTTTATTACAGGTTGCATCCCAACAAACGGATACCACACAAATAATAACTTATGCTATGTTATGGGCAGAACACCTTTATGTAGATCCCTTAGCTTCAAAACCATATTTGGACAGTACTTTGGTTTTAGCAAAACGCCTAAACAATAAAAAGTTTATTGCCAGAACCACCAACTATTTAGGTGTATATCACAATATGACATCTCAATATGAAGCGTCTATTCCTATCTACAATGATGTTATTAAGATGTACACAGAACTTAATGATATGACTCAAGTTTGTGCAGCTATGAACAATAAAGCAAATTCTTTTCGAAGTTTAGGTCGTTATAATGAATGTTTGGAAGTGCATATGGAAAGTTTAAAACTAAAAGAAGAGATAGGAGATACAGAAGAAAGTATTGCAGCCAGTTATTGGAATATAGGAAACATACAAGGAGATATAGGCAATTATGATATTTCAAATGATTATTATAACAAAGCTAAAGTGATCTATGAGAAATTAGATTTAAAAGATGATATCGCTAGTATCAATATTAACTTAGCTATTAACCTTAAAGGTCAAAAAGAATACGAAGAAGCTAAGGCTTTATTTATTGAAACCATGCCTTATTATATCGAAAAAAACTATAACAATGACTTAGCTGGACTTTATGACAATTTAGGCTGGATCTATGCGCAACAAGATAGTCTTCAGCTTGCAGAAGATTATTATATGAAATCCTTAGCTATTAGTCAAAATTATGGCGAAACCTCTCTTATTGGTCTAAATCAAAGACACCTAGGAGAACTTTATAATAAAAAAGGAGAGTATCGCAAAGCGTTGAGATATATCAAAGATGCTCTAAAAAATGCCGAAGAAACAGGTACAAGAAAAAAAATGATTGGTGATCTTTTAGAAATGTCAAAGGCATATGCTGGTCTTGGACGTTACAAAAAAGCTTATGAGTTTCATACAGATTATCACAAACTACACGATGAAATTCTAGGGGAAGAAAATATTAAAAAAATGAATGAGCTAGAAGTGCAGTACCAAACCGAAAAGAAAGAGAAAGAGCTCATTTTAAAACAAAAGGAATTACAACTGCTTGAAGAACGAAAACAAAAGGCTGAAAACGAGAAATTGTTTCTTTTAATTTCACTTATTGGTGCTTTGGCATTAGCTATTGCCATTGTATATGGATTAAGGCAAAAAATGAAACGAAACAAAATAGAACGCGAAAAATTAAACAGTGATTTAGAATTTAAGGAAAAGGAACTTACAACACATGCCCTACACTTGGCACACAAAAATGAAGTGCTATTGGATTTAAAATCTCAGCTCAAAGAACTAAAATCTGAAAGCCCAAATGCCAGAAGTTATCAAAAGGTGATAAACACTATCAATCTCGATATCAATAATGATAACAATTGGGAACAATTTAGAAATTATTTTGAAGACGTACACAAGGATTTCAACTCTAAAGTCATGCGAAATTATCCTGATGTCAGTAATAATGATCTACGCTTAATGTCACTTTTAAAAATGAATTTATCTAGTAAAGAAATTGCAAACATCTTAAATATTTCAATTGAAGGTGTTAAAAAAGCGCGTTATCGCCTTCGTAAAAAACTAAATCTCAGTAGTGAAGAATCATTACAAGAATTGGTTATAGAATTATAAAATATTAAGTTGACAAATAAAAGTTTATGAGATGGTGATTATTGTAAACTCACCTTTTAAAGGTTTGAGTGATTTCATTAATTCAGGAATTAATTCATCTCCATATTCTAGGTACAACTCCGAGAAATTAGTATTTCGTTCTTGTAAACTTTGACCAGGAAAGAGTTGTTCTTGCAACTCGGTACAACGACTAATTTGATCTG
Source organism: Winogradskyella pulchriflava (assembly GCF_042434315.1). Taxonomy (NCBI): domain Bacteria; kingdom Pseudomonadati; phylum Bacteroidota; class Flavobacteriia; order Flavobacteriales; family Flavobacteriaceae; genus Winogradskyella; species Winogradskyella pulchriflava. The sequence goes on from NZ_JBHLTQ010000005.1 coordinate 489,993, forward strand.
CTAGTTTCTTTTTTTGGGCTTTTAGCAATCGCTTTTCTAAAGCTTGCAACCCTTTTATTTGCTTTACTTCTTGAGCCTTAACTGCACCTAAAAAGGATTTGTCGGTTTGTTCTGCAAGTTGATGTAGATTTTTAAACTGTGCTTCTAAATGTTGAATTTGTTCTGAAAAATCAATATCTATATTAGATATTTTTCGCACTTTTTTATTGATGAAGGAATTTCTATCTAAGAATAAATCTTTATCCGAAATATTCAACTTTTCTAACTTCTCTGCTTGTTTCACGGTTTTTACCAATGCTGAATTTCGCAATAACAACATTGGAAAAGTAACTTGTTGGGCTTCAAAATTAGATTTTAATTGCAGCCAGTAAATCATTTCTCCACCTCCACCTATGTAGCAGAGGTTTGGCAAAATTACTTCTTGGTATAAAGGTCGCATTATAACATTTGGTGAGAATCGTTCAGGCACCTCTTCGAGGTGTTTTAGTAGCTCACTCTTACTCCAAGTGATGTTTGTGTCTAAAACCGAAAAAACACCATCAGTTTCAACAATACGTTCTCGCAAACCATCCTTAATATAAAAGAAATTGATCTCTCTAGGATTCACCTGAATTTTTAACCCTAAATCTTCAAGCGTATTATTGGTTTCAGAAACCGTTTTAAAAGCCGTTTGCTCTATAAGTTCCTTTTTAATATTTGGGATAAATAAACGTTTTAAATCAGCGTGGTCAGAATCTAAAATCACTAAACCATGTGCACCAAATAATTCATTGGCTAAATAACGCGTGGCATCAGCCAAATTATCATGGTTTAAATATGCTTCTTTAAACCAGGTTTTTAATTGTTCTGCATTTTTTCCTGGTCCAAATTCTGCCGAAACCACTTCAAAAACAGCATCTAAACCTTCAGTATTAAAATGACCAACAGCTCCAGTTTGGTTAGAATTCCAGTGAATTTTCTTTCCTCTAAAATTGAAATAATTGATTTCTTCAAAATCATGATCCTCAGACGCCATCCAATAAATAGGTACAAAATTGTATTCTGGGTATTGTTCTTTTAACTCTTTGGTAAGATTTATGGTTGAAATGATCTTGTATAAAAAATACAACGGTCCTGTAAATAAATTTAATTGATGACCTGTTGTAATGGTAAACGTATTTTCAGATTTAAGACTTTCTATATTTTCAAGTGTTACATCCGAAGTTTCTAATTTACTGTATTGCTCCATTAGCACATCAATCAAGACCTTTCGACTCTTAACTTCATAACTTTTTGCTTTCTCTTCTATCTGAGCTTTAAAATTCTCCAGCATCGGAAACCTATTGTACAAAGGCTTTAACTCTGATTTCTGATCTAAATAATCGCAAATAAAATCCGAAAAATAATTGGTTTCTCTAAACGGAATACAGTCGGTTGGCATACACAAGTCTAAATTATGGCATAAATATAATGCACTTCTATTTTTTAACTGCTAATTTTTAGTTAATTCAGTTTGGCTGACTATCTTTACTAGCTTTCAACCAAAAAATAAATTATTAAATGCAAAAATTAGTTTTAGTTCTGTTGGTCGCTCTTGGTAGCTTAACCTTAACATCTGCACAAAACATTCAGTCTCCAAGCGACTTTTTAGGCTATGAAATTGGCACACAATTTAGTCGTCATCATCAAGTTATCGATTATTTTAAATCTGTTGCAAATGCAGTACCTAACCAAGTAAAACTTGAGGAATATGGCAAAACTAATGAGCGTAGAGCTTTGTATTTGGCTTATGTATCGAGCGAAGAAAACATTAAAAACCTTGAGACAATTCGTGAAAACAATCTAAAAAATACAGGCTTGTTAGAAGGCACACCTACGGCTACAGATATTGCTATTGTTTGGTTAAGTTATAACGTTCATGGTAATGAAGCATCGAGTACAGAAGCCGCAATGCTTACTTTGTATAAACTACTTACAGAACGCAAAGATTTATTAAAAAATACGGTTGTCATCATTGACCCATCAATTAATCCTGACGGAAGAGATCGCTACGTAAACTGGTATAACGAAACGGCTAGTCAGCCATATGATATTGACCGAAATGCAAGCGAGCACAACGAACCTTGGCCTGGAGGACGACCAAACCATTATCTCTTTGATTTAAATAGAGATTGGGCTTGGGCTACACAAGTAGAAACACAACAACGTTTAAAAGTCTATAACAAATGGATGCCACATATTCATGTCGATTTTCATGAGCAAGGCATAAATGAGCCTTATTATTTTGCGCCAGCAGCGGAACCATTTCATGAAATTATTAGCGATTGGCAACGCGATTTTCAGACTCAAATAGGAAAAAATCACGCCAAATATTTTGATGCCGAAGGTTGGTTATTTTTCACCAGAGAGCGTTTCGATTTGTTTTACCCGAGTTACGGAGATACGTATCCAACGTATATGGGAGCGATTGGTATGACTTACGAACAAGGTGGTCATGGTATGGCTGGATTAGGTATTTTGAATGATGAAGGTCATGTACTAACTTTAGTAGAACGGTTAACCCATCATACCACAACTGGACTTTCAACAGTTGAAATTGCTTCAAAAAATGCTTCAAAATTAAATTCTGAATTTGCTAAGTTCTTTGATAATTCCAACTTAAAATATAAGAGCTATGTGGTTTCAGGAAATGCTGATAAAATCAATAGCTTAAAAACACTATTGAGTAAACATGAAATTGCTTTTGAAAACCCAACTGCTAAATCGGTTTCTGGTTACAATTATAAAACAGGATTGCAAGGTAATATGAATGTTTCCTATTTTGACTTAGTAGTACACTCCAATCAGCCAAAAGGAAAAATGGTAAAAGTGTTGTTTGAACCAAACGCAAAACTTTCAGATTCGTTGACCTACGATATTACGGCTTGGTCTGTACCTTATGCCTATGGCTTGGATGCTATTGCAAGTACTACTAAAGTTCCGAGTTCTAAGTTATTGGAGAAAAAAGCCTTACAAACTTTAAATGATGCTTATGGTTATGTAAGCAAATGGAATTCACTTAAAGACGCTCAGTTTCTAGCCGAATTATTAAAACAAAAATTCAAAGTTCGCTTTACAGAAAAACCTTTTACATCTAATGGCTCTAATTTTGAACGTGGTTCTTTAATCATAACTAAAGGAGACAATAAACATATTGAACAGTTTGTTACAAAACTCAACACCATTGCACAAGAACATGCACAACCTTTAACACAAATTAATTCTGGATTCTCACAAACCACACCAGATGTTGGTTCACCAGATATTAAATTAATTAACAAACAAAAAGTTGCTGTATTGTCTGGCGAAGGTACGTCATCACTAAGTTATGGCGCTATTTGGCATTTCTTTGAACAACAATTACACTATCCTTTAACCTCCATAAACACTGATAATTTTAGTAGAACTAATTTGGATAAATTCAATGTACTCATTATTCCGGATGGTTATTATGGAAGCGTGTTAAATGAAAGCAATATGACCAAACTAAAAGATTGGGTTCGCGCTGGCGGAAAAGTCATTGCTATTGATGGAGCTTTGAGAAGTTTTGCTGGTAAAGAAGGATTCAGTCTAAAATATAAAGACACTGAAAATGATGAAAAAGACGATAATTTAACGTCTTACGCAGATCGCGAACGTGAATATACCAACCAACTTATAACTGGTGCCATTTTTAAAACTAAAGTAGATAAAACCCATCCTATGGCATTTGGCTATGGCGATGACTATTTTACATTAAAACTAGGCAGCTCTGCTTATAGTTTATTGGAAAGCGGTTATAATGTTGCACATTTAGATGACACAAAAGTCTATTCTGGTTTTGCTGGTAAGGACGCACTAAGCAACCTCAACCAAACGTTAGTATTTGGAGAAGAACGAATGGGAAGCGGTAGTTTTATCTATATGGTGGACAACACCTTATTTAGAAGTTTTTGGGAAAATGGAAAACTGTTTTTGGTCAACGCTGTTTTCTTTGTGAATAACAATGCTTTTGAACTTTAATGCAACATCAATCAAAAAATCATATTATGAAACATTTTAAATCACTCATCTTAAGCTTAGTTCTTGTATGCACTATTGCATCCTGCAAACAAAACGAAGCCAAAACGGAAACCAAAGAATTTAAAGTCGATTACGAAAAATTCACTTTAGATAACGGCTTACAAGTTATTCTTCATGTAGATAAATCAGATCCTGTTGCTGCTGTGGCTTTAACGGCACATGTGGGTTCTGCAAGAGAAAAAGAAGGTCGTACAGGTTTCGCTCATTTATTTGAGCATCTATTGTTTTTGGAATCTGAAAACTTAGGCAAAGGCGGACTCGACCAAATGAGTGCTCGTATTGGTGGTTCTGGTGCCAATGGTTCTACGAGTAGAGATCGTACCAACTACTTTCAAACCGTACCAAAAGATGCTCTTGAAAAAATGATTTGGGCAGAAGCTGATAAACTAGGCTTCTTTATCAATACAGTTACTGAGCCTGTTTTAGCCAAAGAAAAACAAGTGGTAAAAAACGAGAAACGCCAGCGTGTGGACAATCAGCCTTACGGACATAATTCTGCAGTAATAAACAGCAATCTATATCCTGAAGGTCATCCTTATAGTTGGGAAGTCATAGGTTCCTTAGAAGATTTACAAAATGCCACTTTAGAGGATGTTAAAGAATTTTACAGACGTTGGTATGTGCCAAATAATGTAACTTTAACCATTGCTGGAGATATAGATGTAGAGCAAACTAAAGCTTGGGTAAAAAAGTACTTTGATGAAATTCCAAGAGGTGAAGACATTCCAAAAATTGAAAAACAACCTGTAATCCTAAAATCGTCTAAACGCTTATTCTACGAAGATAATTTTGCACGTGCACCAAGGTTGACCATGACTTGGCCAGCAGTTTATGAGTACCATCCAGATTCTTATGCTTTGAGTGTTTTATCGCAATATTTAACTGAAGGTAAAAAAGCACCATTACACAAGGTTTTAGTGGAAGACCAACAACTTACTAGTGATGTAAGTATGTATCAATATTCATCAGAAATTGCAGGACAATTAATGCTTAGTGTTACCGCATTTGACAAAGTGGATTTAAACACAGTGGCTTCAGCTATCAATGATGGCTTCAAGGAATTTGAAATGAATGGTATTTCTGAAACGGATTTAAATCGTATTAAAGCCGGACAAGAAACACAGTTTTACAATGGGCTTTCAAGTGTATTGGGCAAAGGATTTCAACTGGCGCAATACGAGATTTTTGCAGGCGATCCTGGATTTATCAACCAAGATGTAAAGAACATTTTAGCCGTAACACCAGAAGATGTTATGCGCGTTTACAATACTTATGTAAAAGGCAAAAATTATATAGCCACAAGCTTTGTACCTAAAGGTCAAATAAATTTGGTTTTAGAAAACTCGCAATTGGCTAATGTGGTTGAAGAAAAAATTATTGAAGGTGCAGAGGAAGCTTTTGACCCAAGCATAGCTGCCACTTACGAAAAAACACCTAGTAGTTTTGATAGAAGTGTTGAGCCACCTTATGGAGAAAGTCCAGAGCTAACCATTCCACAAGTATGGAAACGCGAGCTAGATTCTGGCATTAAGGTGTTTGGTATTGAGAATGATGAAGTGCCATTAGTACAATTTGAAATGCAGATTGCTGGTGGCTTATTACTCGAAAACAAGGACAAAGTTGGTGTTTCTAACCTTTTGGCCAATCTCATGACCAAAGGCACCAAAAGCAAAACACCAGAAGAATTAGAAAATGCCATAGAAAGCATCGGAGCATCAATTAATGCTAGAGCTTCAGAGGATAACATTACAATTTCTGGCACTACCCTTTCAAAGCATTTTGATGCAACAATGGCATTGGTCTCAGAAATTTTATTAGAACCACGTTGGGACGAAAAAGAATTCGATTTGCTAAAACAAAGTACCATTAGTGGTATTCAACGTAGTAAAGCGAATCCTAATAGTATCGCTTCTAATGAATTCGCTAAATTACTATATGGAGAAAACAACATATTAGCCTATAACAATAGAGGAACTGAAAGCTCTGTAGAACGTATTTCTATAGCAGATTTACAGAATTACTATAACACTAACCTCTCGCCAAAACTAACCAACATGCATGTTGTGGGTGCTATTTCAGAAGCAAGTGTTGTTAAAGCCTTAGAAACCATCAATACCAAATGGAAAGCAAGAGATGTTGTGTTGCCAGAATTACCAATGCCATTGTATCCTGAAAAATCAACCGTCTATTTTTACGACGTGCCAGACGCTAAACAATCCGTAATTAGTTTTGGTTATCCAGCACTTAAGGCTACGCATAAGGATTATTATCCAGCTACAGTGATGAATTATCGTCTAGGTGGAGGTGGTTTTGCATCGCAATTAACTCAAGAATTAAGAGAAAGCAAAGGTTATACGTATGGCATAAGGTCGGCATTTAATGGCACAGCTCATGAAGGCTATTTTAGAATAAGCAGTGGCATACGTACCAATGTTACTTATGAAGCTTCGAGCTTAGTGAAACAGATTTTAGAGGATTATGGTAAAAACTATAGTGCAGAAGATCTAGAAGTCACAAAGGGTTATACCATAAAAAGTAATGCCAGAGCCTTTGAAACCTTAGGAGCTAAACTCAATATGCTTACAAACATCAGTAATTATGGTTTTGCAGACGATTATGCAAAGCAACGCGAAACCATTGTAAAAGATCTTACTGTAGATGATGTAAAAGCCTTAATAGAGCATTATATAAAACCGAACCAAATGATATATTTAATTGTGGGTGATGCAAAAACACAATTAGAAAAACTTGAAGGTTTAGGTTTTGGGAAGCCTGTTTTGTTGAATTAAAACTATTTTTTAATGCTCACTGCAATTCATCCAAAGCTACCAATGCGGAATAAAGCCATAACCAAGGATTATTACATTAATCAGTTAGGCTTTCAACAACTGGGCAGTGTAGATTATGATGGGTATTTAATGCTAAAAAAGGACAACATCGAGATTCATTTTTTTGAATTTAAAGATTTAAATCCAAAAGAGAATTACGGTCAAGTTTACATAAGAACTGATAATATTGATAAACTATACCAAGATTTATTAGACAAAAATGTAGCTATTCACCCAAACGGAAAATTAGATATAAAACCTTGGGGACAAAAAGAATTTTCTTTGCTCGATCCTGATACTAATTTGCTGACTTTTGGACAAGACGTGTTATAAAGCTTAGTTTTAGTATCTTTAAATGCTAACTAAAACAGACGTATTATGAAACTCGGAGCATTCTCAGTAAGTCTTGCTGTAAAAGACATAAAAGCCTCAAAAGCATTTTACGAAACTTTAGGTTTTAAAGTTTTTGCTGGTGATTTAGAAAAAAACTACCTTATTATGAAAAACGAATCTTCCTTAATTGGTTTGTTTCAAGGTATGTTTGAAAATAACATCTTAACCTTCAATCCAGGTTGGGATCAAGATGCTAATACACTATCTAAATTTGATGATGTCCGTGAAATTCAGAAACATTTAAAATCAAATGACATTAAATTAGAACATGAAGCCGATGAAGCCACTTCAGGACCTGCAAGCTTTGTGCTTTTAGATCCAGATGGTAATGCCATCTTAATAGATCAACATATTTAGTTTAAGGTCAACTATTTTGAACAGAGTTTTGCTTACATTTTACATTAAAACCAAAGCAAACACCTAACAGGTTTAAAAACTATAGACTAAAATTAATTTTTGTAATTCTTAAGTCTGTGTGTCGCTATAGCTTTAGCGGAGATGCAAGGCAAGAATCCAAATAGAAAGATATATTATAGATTCTGAATCAAGTACGGAATGACACAATTATTAAAACACACTATTTATGAGCGACGCACTACAAACCATGATTAACAACATGCCTGAAAAAACAGGTAAGTCTTTAGAAGACTGGAAGAAAATTTTAAAAACAAAAGCCTTTGCCAAACATTCTGAAGCTGTCAATTTTCTAAAAAAAGAACACGGAGTCACTCATGGCTTTGCCAATACCATTGTACTTTTATCTAAGGAGGCAAACAACTCTGATGAAGACTTAGTTACCAATCAATATAAAGGCAAAGAAGCTCTATTTCCTATCTACGAAAAACTCCTGCCAATAGTTAAAAGTTTTGGTAATGACGTAACTATAACACCAAAAAAAGGCAGTGTTAGCGTTATTAGAAAACGTCAGTTTGTATTAATAAAGCCTGCAACCAAAACACGTATAGATTTAGGTTTAAAACTACCCAATAAACCAACTACAAACCGACTTGGTGATTCTGGTCCTTTTGGTACCATGTGTACACATCGTGTTCAAATTACTTCGGTTAATGATGTGGACGAGGAACTGGTGCGTTGGATGCAAGAGGCTTACGAAAAAGCTGAATAGAACTAGAATTAGCAACAATTTTTTTATAAAATCTATAAAAGTGTGACATAACGCTTAGCTGAGAGGTTATGGCGTAATTGCCAAATAAGTGTCTATAACCTACCTATTTACGTTGTATATCGTTACAAAAAATGCTAAGTTTACATATACTAACGTTCGGCGGCATCCGGTCCTATCGGACCAAATACCGCCGAACGTCCGCGCAGCTACGCTGCCTGCCCTTCGGCGAGGACGCCGCAGAACAGTCAGCTATACGCAATTTCACAAAGTGAAAATGTTTCACTATTTTCAACTTCGCAAAACTGCGCATAGCTGCGCGGACGTTGTGCATAATGCGGAAATCCAGCTAAAATTGAACATATGAACTAAAAAAGCCAACGCACAAACAGCACATTTATTTTTTTGCCGACACTAAAGCCATTGCTAAAAAAATAAAAGAGCTGTTTCTTGCCAACGCTCGAATTGACTCTAATATTCAACTAAAAAAATGAGCTATTCATATAACAAAAAAATAAAACATTCGTTGATAGGTATTGGTCTAATTGTAGACTATAGATTTATGAATATAAAGTAAAAGTAAAAATGAAAAAAATAATTGTAATATTATTTGTAATGTTTGTAAGTGTAAGCACAACAATGGCTCAAGAATGGCAAACAGATATTAATGTGGCTAAAGAAATTGCAACTAAAGAAAGTAAGCCCATTATTTTAGTGTTTCAAGGTTCCGATTGGTGTGCACCTTGTATTAAACTAGACCGTGAGATTTGGAGTACAGAAGCTTTCAAAAAGTACGCAAAAGATAATTATGTTATGCTAAAGGCAGATTTTCCGAGAAGAAAGAAAAACACATTATCAGAAAAACAAACAAAAGCGAACGCATTACTTGCTGAAAAATACAATAAGCAAGGATTTTTTCCTTTTGTTGTGGTACTAGACTCTAATGGCAAAGTATTAGGAGAAAGTAGTTACAAAAAAACTACACCAGAAAATTATATTAAAGAATTAAACGCTTTTACAAAGTAATTTGAAACATCTAATCACATTATTATTTTTATTCTCAATAATGGCTTGTTCAGCACAACAACCATATAAGAGAACACTCAAACTAATGGGTAGTCGATTTGATATTACTGTTGTGGCAAACGATTCTATACAAGCAAACAAATATATTGATACTGCTGTCACAGAAATATCAAGAATTGAAAATTTAATTTCATCTTGGGATGATAATTCTCAAACATCCGAGATTAATCGCAATGCAGGAATTAAACCTGTGAAAGTTGACAAAGAATTGTTTGATTTAATTGAAAGAGCAATAGGCATTTCAAAATTAACTGATGGTGCTTTTGACATTAGTTATGCTTCAATGGACAAAATTTGGAAGTTTGATGGCAGTATGACCAAAATGCCTTCAAAAGAGGAAATAATTGCTTCTGTAGAAAAAGTTGGCTATCAAAATATTGTTTTAGATAAACAGAATAGTACTGTATTTCTTAAATTAGAAGGAATGAAAATTGGTTTTGGTGCTATTGGAAAAGGATACGCAGCTGATAAGGCAAAAACACTTCTTATTTCAAAAGGTGTAAGCTCTGGAATTATTAATGCTTCTGGCGATATGAATACTTGGGGAAAACAACCCAATGGAAATGAATGGAAAGTAGCCATCACAAACCCAATGGATAAAAATAAAGTCTTTGCATTACTACCTATTACAAATGGAGCTGTAGTTACTTCTGGAAATTATGAAAAATATGTAAACTTTAATGGTAAACGATACACACATATTATTGACCCAAGAACTGGATATCCTTCTACCGGAATTATAAGTGTAACCGTATTTGCGCCAAAAGCAGAATTGGCAGATGCACTAGCAACTTCAGTGTTTGTTATGGGAAAAGAAGCTGGTTTAGACCGCATTAATCAATTACCAAAAATAGAATGTATTATCATAGATGATAAAGGAAATATTACGAAATCAAAGAATATAGAAATAGATAAATTATGATTAAAAAGTTGATATGCACTGCATTAATAACAACTTGTTTTAGTAGTTGTGTTGTGGTTAAAGAATACGAAAAAGTAAATATAAATGACCCAGATATGGCATTGGCAGATAAGAAATGTGACAGAAATGTTTCCACTATGCATTCCTATCGTGAAGCAGCTGTAGGAGCAAATGGAGGAAAAACTGGTGGAGGCTGCGGCTGTAATTAATAAAACAAGAAATTTGAAAAAAATAATTTTAATATTCTGCGTATTTGCTTTTGCTAAATCATATTCGCAAGCAACACAAGACTCAACCAAAGTTTATAAAAAACGTGTATTAGAAACTACAGAAGTAGATTTTCTAACAAGTTATTACTCTCAAGATGGAGATAACGCTGCGGTAAGTGGAGGAATAGGCACTGAAGAATTAACAGATATTACAGGAACTTTTGTCGTTTCAATCCCACTAAATGATGATGACGTATTAACCATTGATGCAGGAGTTTCTGCATACACATCAGCATCATCAAGTAACGTTGGGCCATTTGATGATGGGCCAGCAGACCCTTTTCAAGCATCTTCTGGTGCATCAAGTAGTGACCTTTGGGTAAATTTAACAGGTAGTTATAGCCATAGCTCTGACGATAGAAATGATATTTGGTCTGCAAAAATATCTATTTCATCAGAATACGATTACTTTTCAGCTGGTGTTGGAGGTAGCTACACCAAATTATTAAACGAAAAGAACACAGAATTAAGCGTAAACGCAAATGTTTACATCGATACTTGGAATGCAATATACCCAACTGAATTAAGACCGTTTGGAGAAAATGGAAATGGTTTAAACAATAGTTTATTTACTCAAAACACAATTACAGGAAACACAAATTACAATCCTAGATTTAGTGAGTTTAAAGATGAAGGGCGTAATTCTTATTCTTTAGGTTTCGGATTCTCTCAAATTCTTCATAAGAATGTACAAGGTTCGTTAGCATTAGATTTTGTGCAACAACAAGGTTTATTATCTACACCATTTCAACGCGTGTATTTTAGTGATGTAGCAGATTCATTTATAGATAATTTTCAACTTGCCGATGCAGTTGAGCGTTTGCCAGATTCAAGATTTAAAGTAGCAGCTGGTGGACGTTTAAATTGGTATTTAAATGAAACATTTACAGTAAGAACATTCTATCGCTATTATTTTGATGATTGGGGAATTACCTCGCATACCGCAAGTATTGAAGTGCCAATTAAGATAACAAATAAATTTACGTTGTATCCATCGTATAGATTTTACAACCAAACAGCAGCTGATTATTTTAGACCATACGAAAGTGCGTTATCTACCGATGAGTTTTATACGTCTGATTATGACCTTTCCGAATATTCTGCTAATCAATTTGGGTTTGGCGTGTCTTATACAGATATTTTCGCAAAGGCACATATTTGGAAACTAGGTTTAAAAAGTATTGATTTAAAATTTTATCAGTACGATAGAGATACATCTTTTAGTTCTAGTATTATAACAGCAGGATTTAAGTTTGTAATGGATTAATCCAACGCTAAAGCCATACACATTTACAGTCGCTCAAGCCAACGCACCACCAAAACTGTAAAAGAGTATGTCTTGCCAACGCTCAATCTTAACTAAATAAGAAGCATCGGAAAACCAAGCAGGACGGAAAAAGCACTATGCACAACAACGTATATAGCTCATAGCTAATTAGTTGCTTAATCAAAATCAAGGCGTATTTGCGAAGTCCGCCAAATTTTTTAATTTGGCTTATTGAAAAGAAAAAGTAATAAGAAAATTAAAAAATTCGGCTCGTGCTAAACCGAAAAAATATTGATAATTTGCACGCTACGAGCCATATACAAGACCGTTCGGCGGCATCCGGTCCTATCGGACCAAATACCGCCGAACGTCCGCGCAGCTACGCTGCCTGCCCTTCGGCGAGGACGCCGCAGAACAGTCAGCTATACGCAATTTCACAAAGTGAAAATGTTTCACTATTTTCAACTTCGCAAAACTGCGCATAGCTGCGCGGACGTTGCCAGTAATTTAAGAGACCACGAATGATTTACGGAATTTTGATAATAATATTAATAATTGTGCCAATTGGAATCGCATATTATTATGACTACAAAAAAGACCCAAAAGAATTTACTTTCTCAATTAAAACTTTAGGAAAAGGAATATTTAAAGGACTTGTGTATGTTGGTTTTCTAATAGGTTTGAACGCAATCTATGAATTAGTAATACCATTCAATAAAAATCACGGAATTGAGTTTAATTCGGAACGAGAAAAACTCGGAGTACCAAAAATTGGGAATACTTGGGAGAACAGAAAATATGATTCTGACCAATACACTGTTTCGTGGTGGAATGATGATAAGTCTGATAGACATTTTAAGAAAATAATCAAATACGGAATTCTAAACGTGAAATCGGAAAACGACTATTATAAAAACGAAAACAAAGAAGGAATTTACGTATGGTCGGAATATGACTTTACCATTGACACGTTCGAATATTTTATCGAGAAGCCTAATAATAAAGTTGTTTCCGTTTCGGAAAATGGACGACTGAAGTTTGAACAACCAAGAATAGAACAGAAAATAAATAAATCGGAATTTGAAAAATTTATATCTGAATAAAAACTACTGGCAACATTGTGTATAATTAATTGCTGGTTATTTGCTTATCACGAAAATTCCGTTGGAATTTTCTCAGGTTCGTCCAAGTTTGCTAAATTAGTAACCAAACCACGCAACTAACCATACACGGAGACGTTGTACGCAAGCTGAAAAGAAATCGTAACTTTGAACAAAAGTTTTAAAAACTATATTGAAAGTAGAACATAACATATCACGAATTAGACATTTGCTAGAAATGTACAGAATGGACGTACAAGACTTCTTGCAAAAAATTAGTAGTGGACTTAAAAACCCAATTACTAAAGAAGATGTGTTTGGTAAAGAAATTCAAGTATCTTACTTAAAAAGAATTGACAAAATTTTTGAAAAAGGGCTTCACTATTATCTTGACCCAAAAGCACCAGAAAAATCAAAAGAAGCGAGTGTATTCTTTAGAAAGCAAAATTTTCAAAACGATGAGCTTAATCTAGGTGCTATAAAAATTGTAAACCAATTCGAAGAGTTAAAACTTTCACTTTCGGCAATTGCAAAACTTTCAGATTTAGATTTTAAAAGACAAATAAAAAAATATTCTATTTCAGATAATCCAAGAGAAATAGCTTTAAAAGCTCGAAAAGCTTTATATCCTAGGTTCGATAAAAACAGACGTAATTTTTTAAAAGCTTTAATTTCTTCATTGGCTACCAAAAACATAATGGTTTTTGAATTTATAGAGACTTGGAATAAAAAAGAGAAAGCAAATATTGATGGATTTTATCTGAAACCAAATATGATTGTCCTTAAAAGACATCAATCTTTTTCTAGAGAGATATTTACTCTTGCTCACGAATTAGGTCATTACTTACTTGATGAAGAAGAAATTGAAGAAATAAATTATAGTGTTTACAATAAAAATCTTTCGGCAATAGAAAGATGGTGTAATGATTTTGCTTTTTTCTTTCTAGCAGGTAATTACTCTAAAACATTAGATTCATTAGAAAAAGCATCATCAAGCAATGATTATCATCACGACTTTATTGAGAAAGTTTCTCAACACACTCATTTAAGTCAGTTATCACTTTTCACCAGACTTCTTTATCAAGGTAAAATATCAAAGTCTAACTATAATTTAGTCAGAGAAGAATTTGAAGAAATTTTTAGACAAAGGCAAGAAGAAAAAGAACGAGAAAAAGAATTATTAAAAGAACAAGGAATTAAACAAAGAGGTTCTGTCGCAAAACCAATACCTTCACCTTTGTTCTTATCAACAATTCAAACTGCTTATTATGAAGGTGTACTAAACGAATATGAAGTTTGTAAAAAACTTAATATCAAACCCGAAAAATTAGATAAATACATTTGATGAAAGTAATAATAGATACAAGTTCCTTACTGTCCTTGGTTCGTTATTACTTACCATTTGACCAAAAAACAAAATTATTTGATTTCATAAAATCTGAAATTGAAAACGGGAATTTAATTATTATAGATGCTGTTTATCAGGAATGTGCATACACTACACAAGGTTTAGTTTTAAAATCTTTAGATTATTTAAAAGATAAAGATTTCAAAAAAGACTTTAAAGTTCCTTTAAAAACAAAAGATTTACTTCCACCTTCGACGAAGAAATTTTACAATCTATTAAATGACAACTTCAGAACACCATTATCTAGAAGACTTAATGATGCAGAATTTGAAGAACGTAAAAAAGAATTTCTAGAGACAGCAGACGCTAGAATGATAATACTTGCATTGATTAAGAAAAATGAAAAAGAAGAAATAGCAATTGTTACGGAGGAATCTGAAAATGGAAATGACCACAAAGCATTTAAAAAGATACCTTCTATTTGTAAAATGCTTGATATTAAAGTTATGACCTTACCTGATTTACTAAAAATCTACCAAGGCATTGACATTGAATTTAAGTAAAAGCCAGCGTACAACAACGTGTATAATTCATTGCTAGTAAAGGCTTACTTGCGAAAATCCTCGCGGATTTTCTATTCAGTTTGTATTTGCTAAATTAGTTGCTGAAACACGCAACGAAATCATACACAAACACGTTGTGCTTCATTATAGCCAACCATTAACCAATGATAAAATTCTTTAGAAAAATTAGACAAAAAATGCTAACTGAAAACAAATTCAGTAAGTATCTGATTTACGCAATTGGAGAAATTATACTCGTAGTTATTGGAATTTTAATTGCGTTGCAAGTTAGTAATTGGAACAAAAAAAGAATTGACTCTGATTCTGAAAAAGAAGCTCTTTTTGATTTAAATACAGAGATAAAATCTAATATAAAAGCACTGGAAATAATAATAGCTGAACACGAAAAATCTTTGGTTGCAGGAAAGGAAATTAAATCAATGATAACTGACACTAATAAGCTAAATAGTATTTCCAATGATAGCTTGCAGTCTATCTTAATTGTTATGAATTATAATTATACCTATGACCCTAAACTTGGAATTTTGAATTCAGTAATAAATTCAGGGAGAATTAACTTAATACAGAATAAAGAAATTAGATATATGTTATCATCAATAAATGAATTTATTATTGACGCAGATGAAGATACTAAAGTTATAGAAAAATTAAGAGGAGAATATTATTGGCCAATGATTGCATCAAAAAAAGAAATAATTGATTATAACAAGCTCTCAAGGGACAACAAAAAATCTTTTCGTAATCCTGAATTTATTTTTTGGGTTGATTTCATTACAACTGTTAGGCAATCAGGATTGGAAGAAGAGAATGATTTATTGGAATTTCTTAAAAAAGTTAATATCGCAATCGAATCAGAAATAAAAAAATAACGAAAGCACAACAATGGCTATATGTAATTGCTTGTTCTCGCCTACTTCTGAAAATCCTAACGGATTTTCAGTTTGGTGTGTACTTGCAAAGTTATGTGCTAACCCACGCAACTACTCATAGCCGGAGACGTTCGGCGGCATCCGGTCCTATCGGACCAAATACCGCCGAACGTCCGCGCAGCTACGCTGCCTGCCCTTCGGCGAGGACGCCGCAGAACAGTCAGCTATACGCAATTTCACAAAGTGAAAATGTTTCACTATTTTCAACTTCGCAAAACTGCGCATAGCTGCGCGGACGTTACCTGTTATTAAGAAAAACCAACTATGAGTAAAACAGTTTACATTTTAGGAGCAGGATTTAGCATACCTGCTGGAGCACCAACACAAGCAGGATTAACAAAAGCAATTTTTGATTTAAAAGCTACTCGCTTATATACTGACAACAAAATTCTTCAGCAGTATTTTGAAAAATTTGAGGAGTTTCTGGAAAGACAACTACTAACAGACAAAGATGACTTGAAAGATGTAGCACTTGAAGACATCTTTACACCAATAGATAGATGTATAATAGAAAATGCTTCGTATCGCTCAATTGAGCCTAAAAAATTAATTGAAATTCGTGAAGTAATTTATAATTTAATAATAGTTGCTTTACGTGAAAAACTAAAAGTTGCAGATACTGGCTATATAGATGAATTTGCAGATTTTCTTATAAAAAAAACACAGCCTAAAATTGATAATCCTCAATTAGACGAAGTTTCTGTTTTGACAACAAACTGGGATATTTTATTAGATAATTCATTACAAAGAAAATTAAAGAATTTAAAGAAACCTAATGAAGATTTTGAAGGAGTTGTTGACTATTGTTGCTATGTAAGCTCATTAGATAAATATGACCATTCAATAAAACCTGGACTTTACGCTTTGGGAAAAGGAAAGTTTAATGTCAAACTTTTAAAATTACACGGCTCAATGAATTGGCTACATTGTCCAAAATGCCAAAGAGTATTTGTTAAGTTTTACGAAAAAATTGCTGGAGATATTGTTTTTCACAATCAACATTGCAGACATTGTAAAAAGAATTATACTGAAAATAACAACAATTCTTTAAAATTAAGAAGTAATCTTCTTATGCCTACTTTTTTAAAAGACTTAAATAATTTTCAAATAAAACTAATTTGGCAAAATGCAGGTGTTGAACTTGCCGAGGCTGATAAAATTGTTTTCATTGGGTATTCATTACCACAAGCAGATTTTGAACTTCGCCAGTTGTTATCAAGAATGGTAAAAGACAACGTTGAAATTGACGTAGTATTATCGAAATATGATAAGCCTGTTTCAGGTTATGAATGGGCATTTGCAGAAAACAGATATAAATCATTTTTCGGGAATAGAAAGCCGAATTTTTACTACGATGGAGTTAAGGAATATTTGAGAAATAACAACAGGTAACACCGTATATAATTTATTGCTTGGTTCTAGCCTACTTACGAAAATCCTCGCAGATTTTCTATTCGGTTTTTATTTACTAAATTAGGTGCTTAACCACGCAACAAACCATATACAAACACGTTCGGCGGCATCCGGTCCTATCGGACCAAATACCGCCGAACGTCCGCGCAGCTACGTTGCCTGCCCTTCGGCGAGGACGCCGCAGAACAGTCAGCTATACGCAATTTCACAAAGTGAAAATGTTTCACTATTTTCAACTTCGAAAAACTGCGCATAGCTGCGCGGACGTTGTGCTTCATTATTTCTCACTCTTACGGAATAAAAAAATTATTCTAACTTTAGAGAAAGAACTAACCAATGATAAAATTCTTTAGAAAAATTAGACAAAAATTACTCTCTGAAAATAAATTCAGTAAGTATTTGATTTATGCAGTTGGAGAAATCATTCTTGTTGTTATTGGAATACTAATAGCATTGCAAATTAACAACAGCAATGAAAGAAGTAAACAACGAAAAGTTGAAATAAGTTACTTAAAACGATTATTAGTTGATTTAAATAAAAACGAAATTCTATGGAAAGACACTCACACAAGACGTAAAACTCAAGTGCAGCATATACAAAATACAATAGCTCTTAATTTTAATAAACAAAAAGATACCATTGACTATATAAAATTAGCAGAGAATTTGAAATTCGCTGTAACGTGGAATAATATTAATCCAACACAAGACACATTTTCAGAAATGTTGAGTAGTGGGAATTTAGACATCATAAAAAATGATTCCATTAAAATAAAACTAATTGCATTGAACAATAATTATACGTCGATAATAAATTGGGACAAAACATCTGAAACTACTCACAAACGTATTATGCAGCATTCAGAAGGTCTTTATAATGCCAAAGATTTTGCGCCTTTAAGTCCTGTTTTTTCTGAATATGTAGATATAAAATTCGCTAAAAAAGATTTTGAAAACGCAATGAGCGCTTTGAAAAACTCTATATCAAATATGATTGATAACAAACTTGTTATGAATAATTTAGACGTATTAAGCGATAATTATCATAGACAATTAAGTGCTTTCAAAAAATTAGAAAGCGATGTCAGAGAATTAAATGATTTAATTGCATTGGAAATAGAGAACAGAGCCGATGATTAAGGTCTTTCGAAAAATCAAACAAATTATTTAAATAACGAAAGCACAACAACGTGTATAATTCATTGTTCGGTTCGTGTGTACTCGGAAAATTCCTGCGGAATTTTCCTCTGGTCAGTTTTCTTTTATTAATTTAGTCCTAGCCTACACAACGAAATCATACACAACACGTTAGGTGTCATTTGAATGAAACATCTTGTAAACATCATATTACTACTTCTGATTTTAACTTCTTGCCAAAACAAAAAGGAGAATAACGGAATTGCCAAAACTGAACTAAAAAAACAAATCAGTGAACCGTATTCGGACTTAATCCTTTATGACAATTTTGACAATGAATTAATTCTTGACACTATTTCAAAAAGAAGGGAATCTCAATTTTCACCGGTTTATATTGGACAAATAGCGGACTCAATTGAATTATGCTACAAAACCTCAAAAATCGGACATAGAATTGAGGATACTGATTGGGGAAAATATAGAAGCCCAAAGGCTACAGACTTAAATATATTCATTGACACAACAAAAACAATCGGATTTCCAATGTGGATATGGGAATATTATAAAGCACCTGAACATCGCGTAAATAAAAAGTCATATCCTATTTTTATTAAAAACCAAAGTTCTGACACTTTGAGTATCGGATTTGGAGATGTATTACCTATGCTAACAGAAGTGAAAGACTCGATTGGTAATTGGAAACAAGTTGAGAGACAATTTATATATGATTGTGGAACAGGTTTGACTGAATTTTATCTTCCACCAAATCAAATTGCAATTTCTGCTTTGAGACAAAATTATGGAACGAATAAAACAAAATTTAGAGTGAGATTTCGACTTGGAGACAACAAAATTTACTCGAATGAAATAAACGGAAAAATTAATAACTGAATATAAAAAACGCCACCTAACAACGTATAAAATTAATTGCTTGCTACGAGCCTACTTACGAAAATCCTCGCGGATTTTCTATTCGGTTTTTATTTGCTAAATTAGGTACTTAAACACGCAACTAACCATCCACAAAACCGTTGCCAGTAATTTGACCAAACCGAATGGAAGTCACAAAAAAAGATGTTGAAGAACTAATTGAATTAAGAAAAAAAGACAGTTTTCTTAATCACTTTTGGAATATCTTTTCAGGTGATATGCGAGCGAAAGGAGAAATAAATCGGAATGAAATAAAAGTATGGAGCCAAAATATGTGGAATCTGACTTTCTATTCGATTTTTATATTCGAATTTAATGCTAATAATCATCTGACAAACATAACGGATAAGATGAATCCTGTTGGAAAAACTCTGATTGGAATTGCCTCTTTATGGTTTCTGTATTTGATTTTCCCTAACAATCCGACTGAATTTAATCCAATTGATAATTGGCAATGGATTACGATAATTGCTGTTTTCGTCTTTTTAGTAGCTTGGGTTTCTCGAAAGATTTACAAAATGGAAAGGAAAAATCAACTTGAGGAAATATACGAGATTTTGGATATTGAAATTGAGAAAAAAGCACCTGAAAATGAATGGTCGCTGAAAAATATCCTGATAAGATTATTTACTTATCCTTTTGCGATTTTTGTAATAACTATTTGTGCTTGGAGCTTATTTTCGAATGGAATAAAAAGCATCTTTTTAACCTTATTTGGAATCGGAATTTGCGGAATGTATTTGTATTCGGACATTAAAATGATAATGAAAAATAATAAAGTGGAAAAATAAAAACTACTGGCAATAACGTATATAATTTATTGCTAGTTCTAACCTTCTTACAAAAATCCTCGCGGATTTTCTATTCGGTTTTTATTTGCTAAATTACGTGCTAAACCACGCAACTACTCATAGCCGTAACCGTTGTACACAATTTTAACCTATTAATAATTAAAATACTAATTGAATGAAAAAAGTCTTATTATTTGTAATCACATTATCTTTTCTAACTCTAAATTCATGTTCATCCTCTAGTGATGATGATTCAGGTGGAAGCAATTACCCTCAAACAGTAAACATTAAATTTGAAGCTCTAGCTAATACTGGTGGAAATTTACAAGTCCTAGCAACAACAATAGATAATGATTCTGAAGATCATCTAGAAACCTTACCTTTTTCATATACCTATGCACAACAAGAAGTAAACATTGGAACTTATTTAAAAGTCCAATTTCAAACTCAGTCATTTACAATTGGCGAAGAAATAGAGTTAAAAATTTTAGTTGATAATCAATCTGTAAAAAGTGAGGTTTTCACAATTACTCAAGAAAATCAAGTGGGATCAATTGAGTATACTTTTGAATAAGCTAAACTGTATAAAACAACTTGTATAATTAATGGCTGGTTCTAGCCTACTTACGAAAATCCTCGCGAACTTTCTATTCGGTTTTATTTGCTAAATTAGGTGCTTAAACCACGCAACAAACCAAACACAAACACGTTGTACAACATTTGATGAAAAACAAAATCTCATTATTAATTTTTGGAATTTTATTTCTGATTTCTTGTTCTGAAAAATCGGAATTTCTAAATGATTGCGAATGTAAAAAAATCAATTTAGATAGTGATGTTACTTTGTTTGGAATGGAACATAGATATTCAATTAAATTACCAAGCAATAACTGGAATCCAGAAATTACTGATAATGGAATAAGTGCTGGAATTTTTGAAGAAAATGCTTTTAAATATTTCGGACTTACAGAAATGGGAAAAGCAAAACCTTGGATGACACTTGCGGAGCAACAAAAAGATATTGAAAGTAAGTATGAAGTAATTGAGAATGGAATTACAGACGTTTTTGAAAAAAAAGCGATTTGGAATCTAGTAGAAGAAAAATTCGATACGATTCCAATAATTGGAATATATGTGACAGTTGAGCATCCAACAGATGATTTATTCTATACTTTGAACCTTGCAGTTTCAAAAAACAAATACGGTAAAAAGGAATTGTGTGAGCTTGAAAACATAATTAAATCGTTTAAAATAGAATAAAAAGCGTTTCATAAGATTTAAAACTAACTAATGGCAAGTATTGACAGAGCTGATTGGCATTACGGAAATGATTTTCCTGAAAACCTTCCAGAGGAAAATGGAGGTACTCATATTGGTATGTACTTAAATTGGATAATTGAAAATGAGCTAATAAGTGAATTTCATTTGATTGAATCAAAAGATGGGATTGAAAAAGTAAAATCTGGAAAAATTACAGGAAGAGATTTTCTATTCGATTATTGTGATGGAAAATTTTGGAATGAACAATTAAATGAAATTGGACTTGAATTTACCGAAAGTTATTACTCAAGTGACAAATATTTCGGAGATTATAACAAGGTTTTGGCAAACGAATTGGACAGTATTTATGAAGTTAATGACAATCGACAAAATTATTCTCTAATTAAAGAAAAATTAGACCAAAGATTTAAAAAATGGAACTCTCGTAAAAACAAGAAATTTTGGGAGTTTTGGAAATAAAAAAACGGTGTACAACAATGGTTACAAGTAATTGCTTGTTCTCGCCTATTTCTTAAAAATCCGCAAGGATTTTTAGCTTGGTGTGTACTTGCTAAACCACGCAACAAACCAAACACAAACACGTTGTACGTAATTAAATGAAGATTAAATAATATATGAGATTTTATTGTTTATTTTTTTCGCTATTGACTATTACTTTTTGGTCACAGGCTCAAGACTTCTCTTCGTACGAAAGTCCTATTAAAACAAAGATGTATTCAGAGGCACTAAACGACTCTATAAGTCTGGAGATAACCCTACCAAAACAACTAAAAAACAACACAAACACAGAATATCCTATTATTTATTTGTTAGACAAACAGCTGCAGAGTAATTACAAATACAATCTATACACAATAGACTACTTAAGTACTTTACAATGGATGCCTGAGGCTATAATTGTTGGGATTACCTTTTCTTGGAAAAATAGAAATTCGTGGACCAATCCTAATATCAACGGAGGACAAGCCGATGATTTAATACAATTTATTGAGCAGGAATTGAATAATGAACTGAAGAAGAAATACCCTATTTCAGATTTTAATCTATTGATAGGGCATTCACGTACAGCCATATTTTCATCTTACGCGCTGTCCAAAAGTCCTGATTTTTTTAATGGAGCAATAGCCAATAGTGTTTCAAATTTCGATTTTGGAGATAAACTACAGCAAGCACAGTTTGAAGATTTCTTGAATAAGATTCCATCTAGTTCCCATAATTACTATTACTACTTTTCTGTAGGAGAAGAATCCTATGGAGATTTACATGAATCGGCAGTAGATACTTTAAACATGTATTTAACATCCAAAGCATTACCCGATAATTTGGAATGGAAATACTTTAAACATAAAGTAGCACACGATCTTACACCAGGTGTAACCGTGAATAAAGCTTTAAGTGAAATTTTTAAAAACTACGGTAGGAGAATAGACATCTGTTTTGATCTTGCAAAAGAATCGAGAAATAAAGTGCCATGGGAAGAATTTGAAGATTTATATTCATCCATATCCTCTGACCTAGGTTTAAAAATCCAACCATCTGAGTTATTTTTCAATAGTATTGCTTCGGAATATTACAATGATTACGACAATATATACGGTAACAACAATCTGAATTTTACGCTAGAAATTCTGCTGAAGGCAGTAGAAAAGGATCCAAAAAATTTTAGCTACTATAGTTGGATAGGAGAAATCTATATGACTCAAAAAAAGATTGACAAAGGAAATCAATACCTCAACAAAGCTATTTAACTCATAAATAAGGATGAATCCGTTTCAGAATCTGATCGAATAAACTTCCTTAAAGAAATAGAAGCGTTAAAAAGAACAAAATAACTACCTAAACAAAGGATAAAAATAATAGCTGAGATAGTAGGAAATATGAAAGCTTAAGCACGCATAGAATTTAATTATTACATAAAAATTTCGATTTCTGTAGTCGGCTACTATTCTTATAACAACCGTTGTACACAATTTAAAATATGAGCAGAGTAAAAAACTTTCTGACTGAATTAGATGACTATGAATTAGCATATTTTACAAAGTTCAAGCTTCAGACTTATATGAAAGATACTCAATTAGAAATAAAAGAATATCTCGTTGAAAGAAACCTGAATGAATCAAAAATTGACCGATTGATTTTGGAAAACCCGAAGTCAAAATTAAATGACGACAGAAAAAGATGTCCACGTTGTTATTCTGACAAAATCCGAAAAGACAAAGTGGAATGGACAAACACTGGTGGTGGAATTGGAATTGGAGACGAAGTAGCAACTTGGGACGGAATTGGTGGACGAGCAACTTATAAAAATGAAATAATTTGCAACGTTTGTGGATATTGGTTAGAAGACCCTAATCAAGAAAAACCGTTACCGACTTCAAAAAAAAATATTATACGGAATTTGGGATTTTTTATTAAACGCATTAAGCAGGTAAAAACTGTAAGCAATAATTTGTTTTATTCATAGTTAATACTCGCCTACTTACAAAAATTCCGCTAGAATTTTCTATCTGTTATTAGTTTGCTAAATTAGTTGCTAAAACAAACAACTACTCATAGTCGAGACCATCTTGCAACACATGACAAAAACCATAACTGAAATACAAACCATAGTAAATCAATTGGCTGAAAAGATAAATGCACCAAGCTATTTACTTCCGACATTTAGCTCACCAATTGGAGATGCAACACCGAATATTGAAGTTGATAATTCAGGTCTTTATAATTATGTGATTTCGGAACGAGGAAATGAATATGAAAGGAAATTGACTTCTGACTTGAATGAATTACTATACTGGATATTTTCTTCTGTGTCTTTTTCAATGGCTTGTGACTATGAATTAAAAAACAGAGTTGAGGATAAAGATTGTAGAAGAATAATATTCGAAAAACAGGAAGAATTACTCGGAATTTTGGATAAAAAATGGGAGGAAAAAGAAAGGAAAGAACACCTATCTATTCTTGTAAATAGTCCATTTGATGATTTAGCTGGATTAAGAGCAACATACTGCGGAGAATTGAGAGCAAAAGGATTTTCTGAAGCTGAAATTGATAAACTCGCTTATGAAAAATATCCTGAATAAATACGTTACAGAACAATGTATAACGGCAATTACGGCGCATATGACTACGTCCAAATTCACTCGGAATTGATAACATCAGTACTAAACCGAAAAACATTAACTTTAATCCCGTAACTGACGGTTATACGAGACCATCGTGCAACATTATCGTAAAATCACAAATGACAAATAAAATTACCTTTTTTAGATTTTCTAACTCAAAATCTTATTTCGACCAGGATCTGAGAAATGAACAAGTTAATACAAAAGAAACTCTAGAAGAACTACAAAACTATTTAGATAGTAAACCTAATAGAAAACATAGAACTTTAAGCAAAAACGAAAACCTAACTCTAGATAAATATAGTCAGATAAAGAAGGCGTTTATAACTGAATTATCGATAAAAGATAAAAATAGTCTTGATATTAATAATATTGACGAACGATTATTAAAGTCGGAATTAAACAACAACCCTGTAAAACAACGCCTTCATATCAAAATTGCTTCAGAATTTAATTTAGAAGAGCTTAACGAATTAATCTTGCAAAAAGAATACAACAATCGTTTTAAGAGATATGAAAAAAGCAAAAGGCTAGTCGAACAGACCAATTTACATGAAAGAATTGAAATTGACGATTTAAATGAACTCAACAGTATAATTAAAGATATGAATAATAATGGTTGGTCTATAAAACAAATTGAAGGAATACAGTCTGGAAGTTCTTATATTTCATATGGAGTTCATGAAGTTGGTGGTGGTGGCTATGGATATGGATTTACGCAAGGAATTTTGATAGTTTGGGAAAAATAACGTTGCAAAACAACGTATATAATTAATTGCTAATGATTTACCTGCCCAAAAATCCTTAAATTTAATTAACTTAGTAACTTAACGGAAAATGACTTATGTCCTTTTCCGTAACTCATCATAACACGAACACGTTAGCAAAATTTGAAACCAATCTATATGAAAAAAGCGATTTATATTTTAATTTTAATCTTAACGACAAGTAGTTGTTCAGATTTTAAATCCGACAAAAATACGGCTGTACAAATTGAGAGGTTACAGACTGAAAATGATAGTCTAAAAAAAATACTAATCAAAGATAAACCTAAAATGAAACAACAAATTACTACGTTTCTAACATTTCAAAAGAGCAATGCAGAACAAGCTATGAACTTTTATGTGGAATTGTTCGATAATTCCAAAATTATCAATGTACAACGTTGGGGAAAAGAAGGACCAGTTGAAGAAGGAAAAATTATGCATGCCACGTTTAATTTAAACGGAAACCTATTTATGTGCAGCGACAGTCCTCCCATTCACGATTGGGATTTCACACCTGCAGTTTCTAACTACATTGAATGTGAAAATGAAATTGAACTTGAAAACCTCTTTGAAAAACTATCTGAAAACGGAAAAATAATGATGCCATTAAATAATTATGGCTTTAGCCAAAAATTTGGATTTGTAGAAGACCAATTTGGAGTTTCGTGGCAACTAAACTTACAATAGGATATTGCAAATTGGAATAATCTAGAATTTAAGACTAAACGGAGTTCTAAATGAAAAAAAAGCCAATTGCAAACAACATGTGTAAATAATTGTTTTGGTCGTTATTTATTGGAAAAACACCTCCGGAATTTTCTCGCATTCGTTTTTTGTTTACTAAATTAATTACTAAAACAGGTAATTAACCATACACCTACCATTGTCTTCATTATGACCAACCAATAAACAATTATATTTTTTTCGAAATATTAGACAAAAAACGCTGACTGAAATTGAAAAACAACTAAGTAATTGATTGGTTATAAGAAGCTGATTATATGGATGACTATTGCCTTTTATAATCCTGACTCGTCTTTTAGCACAATGTTTGGAGTCTTTGATTAATACATTTAAAATACTGATATTCAACTTATTAACCAAAAGCGTCTACCTTTTGTCCGCGTATTTCTAACAGACTGTCCACTTTATGTCCACGATGTATTTTATTCTTCAACCTAGTGTAGCTATAAGTTTGTGTTGTCATTAATTAATGGCAAACCAGTTTTGTGGTGCCTTGCACTGGATATGGCTGCAGACTTCCAGCTGCAAGTCGCTACGAAAACTAAATTAAAAACCACAAAACACAAACATTATGAAAAATTTAATTAGTTTTTTTACCCTTATTGTACTGCTAACTACTATTGTTTCCTGTAGCAGTACAGACGACAGCGATAATCCCTCTTCTAACGATACCATTGAAATAAGTATTAACGAAAACCCTTCGAGTGGACATCTAGTAACTACGATAACTACTAGTCTTTCAGGTGATGTTAGCTATAGTTTAACTTCTGAATCCATTTCTCAAGCATTTACACTAGATTCAAACTCAGGTGAATTACGCGTGGCAGCTTGGCAGGTTTATGATTACGAAATCAATCCGATAATTACAGCAACAGTATCTGTGTCTAATGGAACGGATTCGGAAAACAAAATCATTATTGTAAACCTTAACAACATGGATGATATTTGGTTTTTTCTTAACAGCTCTAGAGATAATTATGCAAACGCCTCAGCAGGAGATTGGATTGCCATAACCGAAGGAGAATATAACCATTTGGCAAACAATTTATTCGATGTAACAAAATGTGGTTCTACGGATTCGCAATACAATAGAAACAACCAAATATCTTACGATAGCAATTATTATACCTATGCTAACGATAATGGTGCCACTATAGCACAACAAAACTATTTATTTGCATTTAAATATACTTGCAATAGGGATAACCTTACTAACACCAAGGTAAAACTATCATCGACAAGTGTTTCAGAAGGTTATACCAATATTGGAGGCAATGTACCAATGCACAATAGTGGTGAAAATTATTTTGTTCTCAAAGGTAACTCAAGCCCAACGCCTGAAACATCTTATATGGCTGTGAGTGCAGAACGCTTTGGGTATTTTAGTGGAGTTTCTGGTTTCAATTTTAAATACGGAGATTTTGATGTCAATGAGCTTCCGTATAATTGGACAGGCATTGCCTTATACCAAGGGCTAACCACAACTGTAAAGCAATGGGATTAATTTTAATATATATATTATTTAGTTGGTTGATAAAGAGCAGGCGCAAGCCTGCTTTTGTCTAAAGCAACACTTCACCGTAAAGATCAAAATCCTCAGCTTCAATAACTTTGATAGTTGTAAACTCACCTGTCTTTAAGTAAGTTGTGGTAGCATCAATCAACACTTCGTTATCAACGTCTGGTGAATCATATTCTGTACGTCCAACAAAATAATTCCCTTCTTTACGGTCAATCACCACTTTAAACTCTTGCCCAATTTTAGCCTGATTCAATTCCCAGGAAATTTGGGATTGAATTTCCATAATCTCATTGGCACGTTGCATTTTTATGGCTTCTGGCACATCGTCTTCTAAGTTATAAGCATGTGTATTCTCTTCGTGTGAATATGTAAAACAACCCAAACGTTCAAAACGCATCTCTTTTACCCAATCTCTCAACGTTTCAAAATCTTCTTGTGTTTCACCAGGATAACCAACAATTAATGTAGTTCTAATGGTCATCTCAGGAACTTTTGCTCTAAAATCTTTAAGCAACTTTGTGGTTTTTTCCTTTGTTGTACCACGACGCATACTTTTTAAAATAGCATCTGAAATATGTTGCAACGGAATATCTAAATAATTACACACCTTTGGCTCTCGTTTCATTACATCCAAAACATCCATTGGAAAACCTGTTGGGAATGCGTAGTGTAAACGAATCCACTCGATACCTTCAACTTTTACTAAGTGTTCTAATAATTCAGCGAGATTTCGCTTTTTATAAAGATCTAAACCATAATAGGTTAAATCTTGAGCAATTAATATCAATTCTTTAACTCCGTTTGCAGCTAATTTTTCTGCTTCAATAACAATCTCTTCTATTGGAGTACTTTTGTGTTTCCCTCTCATTAAAGGAATAGCGCAGAAACTACAAGGTCTGTCGCAGCCTTCGGCTATCTTTAAATATGCGTAATTCTTTGGTGTAGTCGTTAGACGTTCACCAATTAATTCGTGTTTATAATCTGCTCCTAGTGCTTTTAATAAGCCTGGTAACTCTGTTGTACCAAAATACTGATCTACGTTTGGTATTTCTTTTTCTAAATCTGGTTTGTAGCGCTCACTTAAACAACCCGTAACAAAAACCTTATCCACTTCACCATCTTCCTTCTTTTGCATGTACTCCAAAATGGTATTTACACTTTCTTCTTTGGCATTATTTATAAAACCACAAGTGTTAATTACAACAACGTTTCCTTCTTCCTCATGTACCACGTCTTTGCCGCTAGCTTTAAGTTGACCCATTAGTACTTCGCTATCGTAAACATTTTTACTACAGCCTAGGGTTACAACATTAATTCTATTTTTCTTAAGTGTTTTTGTTCTCATACCATTGTATAAATCAGTGGGCAAAGATACAACGTAAATTAAACCTTTAGTATATTTACGAGTCTAAAAATGCAAACCACCATATGAAACTTATTAGATATACATTCATCTTTACGCTTTTCTGTATTCTATTATCGTGTTCTAGTGATAATGAATCCTCTGATGATCAAGACCCACAAAATGAAGATATCTATTTTCCACCTTTAAATTCTGATACTTGGGAAACCAAAACGATTTCAGAATTAAACTGGAATGAAGACCAACTACAGCCGCTATTAGATTTTCTTGAAGAAAAAAATACAAAAGGATTCATAATACTACATAACGGAAAAATAGTTGTGGAAGAATACATGAACGACCATAATAGTAACGCTATTTGGTATTGGGCAAGTGCAGGAAAAACACTTACAACAGCACTATCTGGTATTGCTGAAGATGAAGGTTTTATTGATATCAGTAATAAAGTTTCTGACTATGTAGGAACAGGTTGGACAAATGCACCTTTAGAAAAAGAAAACCTAATTACATGTAAACATCTGTTATCAATGTCTTCTGGCTTAGATGATGAAGCTGGCGATGATATTTCTCCTGCCAACTTAAATTACATTGCTGATGCAGGCACACGTTGGGCATATCATAACGTCTATGTAAAAATGCAAGACGTTGTTGCTGAAGCTACAAATCAAACTTGGGATGACTATTTTAATTTAAAATTAAAAGCACCTATTGGCATGAGTGGTAGTTGGTTTGCTCTAGGAAGTCTTAATGTGTACTGGAGTAACACACGAAGCATGGCGCGTTTTGGCTTACTAACTTATGCAAATGGTATGTGGGAAGACCAGCAAATTGTAAGCGAAGCTTATCTTAATGAAGCAACAAATACGTCGCAAGATATTAACTTAGCTTATGGTTATTTATGGTGGCTAAATGGGAAATCTTCTTATCATTTACCGCAAAGTCAAGTTGAGTTTCCCGGCAAACTTATTCAGGATGCACCAAATGATATGTATGCTGCTTTAGGTAAAAATGACCAAAAAATATATGTGGTCCCAAGTAAAAAATTAGTGGTAATTAGAATGGGAGAATCTGCTGACGAAGAGAATTTTGCACTCTCAACGTTTGATAATGACCTTTGGATTAAAATCAACGCATTAATTGATTAGTTATAATCTTTAGGTGCAACTCTGGCTTTTGAGGCTTGCTCATAAACATAAGCCCATTGCAACAATTGCTTTTCTTGCAACCGCTTTGCAATAAACGTCAATCCTTTTGGTTCACCTTTTTCCGTATAACCCATTGGTACTGTTAATGCAGGATATTCGGCAACAGCAGCAAATGCAGCATGATAATTATTAATAGACAAGAAACCATCAAGGCTTCTATCTTTCATAGGATGGTTAAAATATTGTAAACCGTTTGTTTTTAAAGTATCCTTTATTGCCACCAAATACTTGGCATCACCTTTATCGTCAGCTATTCCTTTAAATAATTTCTGACCGTAAGGCATGGTTTTTAATGAGTCTTTTAAGTTAAAATCCATAACATCTTCAACCGTTCTAAACTTAATGGACGTATTGGCATAATTTTGCATGTACGTTGGTAAATCCTTCTTCATGTCTAAATTCAATAAGCGAATAAAGTTTGGCAATCCTAATTTCTCCTCTTCAATTTCTACAATTTCAGCACCTTGCTGTTTTAATACTTCTAAAGCCTTTTGGTATAGTGAATCTTCCATTAAGCGCTTAGGTGCGCCAAAACGTTTACCCTGTATGGCACCCAAAGATGGTTTCTCAAAATAGCCTTGAGACTGGTTGAGATCCACAGATTTAGAATCAGATATATCATAACCATATATAGCACTGAGCACAATACCTATATCTCTAACAGATCTTGCTATTGGACCAGCTGTATCCAAAGTTGAAGAAATAGGCACAATGCCACTTCGGCTCACCAAGCCAATCGTTGGTTTTAACCCAACCACTGAATTCTGACTCGCAGGCGACAAAATAGAACCAGCGGTTTCACTTCCTATGGCAGCTGCACAAAAATTAGCTGCAACAGCAACTCCACTACCCGAACTTGAACCACCTGTATCAAAAATGCGTCGTCCATAGGGATTTAAAGTTTGTCCACCAACGGCAGAATATCCACTTGGACAGTCACCACAGAAAAAATAAGCCCATTCGCTTAGATTTGCTTTTCCGAGGATTAATGCATCATTAGCCTTTAGTTGTTTAACGATAAAAGCATCATCTGTAATGTTATCTTTCAATGCTACAGCTCCAGCAGTTGTTGCCATGCCTAAAGCATTAACATTATCTTTAAGTAGAATTGGCATTCCATAAATTGGATGCTTACTCAGACCTCTATCAACAAAATAGCGATCTTTTTCTTTAGCTTCTTCAATTACATTTGGATTGATGGCAATTACAGAATTCAATGATAAAGGATTCTCTCTGTCAAACTTTCTTATGCGATAGAGATAAAATTTGGTCAATTCCTCATAAGTAAATTTGTTACGAGTTCTATTGACTTGCAGTTCCGTAATATCCTTCTCTAATATAAATGGTTTTAAACGCTCATAATCAGCCTCTTTAAAATCTTCTATTTGAGGATTAATAGTTTCCCAAATTTCAGATTTGGTTAAATTTTTAGAATCCAAGATTTTAAATTCCCTGAAATCTTTGGTTGAAATGGCAGATAGGTCTGAAGATTCATCGGCTGAAGATTGCTCAGTGGGTTCAGAATTTTCTATAGGTGTTCTAACATCTGATGAATTAGAGTTCTTACAGGAAAGTGCAAAAACAAAAACTAGAAGAGATAGGATATGACGCATAGTTAGTATTTTTTATAAAAATACTAAATGGATTTTATTAAAACTTTTTGAACTAAACAAAAAAGACCTCAAAGGTTACGGAAACCTTTGAGGTCGATTTAAAATATTATAATTTGACTTCAACTAAATTTAAAATAATGCTAAACTCGTCGAAGATGTATTATTAATGAGATACTGAAACAAGTTCAGTATAACAAGTTTCGTATATTATTTGAAAAAAGAATCCACAAACTCGTACTTATTAAAGACTTGCAAGTCTTCAATACCTTCTCCTACTCCAATGTATTTTACAGGAATTTGAAATTGGTCAGAAATACCAATTACAACTCCTCCTTTTGCTGTACCATCTAATTTTGTAACGGCTAACGAAGTCACTTCCGTTGCAGCAGTAAACTGTTTAGCTTGTTCAAAAGCATTTTGTCCTGTAGAGCCATCTAAAACTAATAATACATCGTGTGGTGCATCACCTACTACTTTTTGCATTACGCGTTTTACTTTGGTGAGCTCATTCATTAAATTGATTTTATTATGTAAACGACCAGCTGTATCTATAATAATAACATCTGCTTCTTGGTTAACACCAGATTGCAGAGCATCAAAAGCTACAGAAGCAGGATCAGAACCCATTTCTTGTCGTATCATTGGTACATCTACGCGATCTGCCCATACTTGTAATTGGTCGATTGCAGCAGCTCTAAAGGTATCTGCAGCACCAAGTACTACTTTTAAACCTTGCTTTTTAAACTGATAAGCCAACTTACCAATTGTCGTCGTTTTACCAACACCATTGACTCCAACCACCATAAGCACATAAGGTGTTTTTTTACCGTTTTCTTGAGCTGGTAGGTTCGGAATGATATATTCGGTTTCTTCACCAGAGTTGGTTTCGGACAGTAAACCTGCTATTTCTTCTCTAAGAATTTTGTTTAGCTCTGATGTACCTAGATATTTATCTTTAGCTACACGCTCTTCAATACGTTCTATAACTTTTAAAGTTGTATTAACACCAACATCACTTGTTACTAGTACTTCTTCAAGATTATCTAAAACATCATCATCTACCTTAGACTTACCTGCGACAGCTTTATTTAATTTATTGAAAAAAGAAGATTTAGATTTCTCTAAACCTTTATCTAAGGTTTCTTTCTTTTCTGAAGAGAATATTTTTTTAAAAAAACTCATTTTGTTGCTTAAAAACACACTTCGACTGCGCTCAGTGTGACATTATTATAAAATCATACAAACAACAACCTTGCCTTTAATGCTTTACTGCTAAGTTGTCATATCCGCTCAAATATAGCCATAAAAAAACTGCTTTCAAATGAAAGCAGTTTACTAAATCTATATTAAAATAAAGATTATTTTTTGTTTAAAAAGTCATTGACAAATTCTGGTGCCATAACTGATTCTACGAACATGTAGGCTCCAGTTTTTGGTGATTTCACCATTTTAATAGCTTTTGTCAATCTTTTTGATCCTGTCTGTAAAGACGCTACTGATTTCTTTGCCATGATTTCTTATTTTATCTCTTTATGAACTGTCATACGCTTAAGGATAGGATTAAATTTTTTAATCTCCATACGGTCTGGCGTATTCTTTTTGTTTTTCGTTGTAATATATCTAGAAGTTCCTGGCTGACCAGAAGCTTTGTGCTCTGTGCACTCTAAGATAACCTGTATTCTATTTCCTTTTTTTGCCATTGTAAATTGACTTTAGCGTACGCTATTATTTGTAAAATCCTTTTGCTTTAGCTTCTTTTAATGCTGCAGTAATACCAATTTTATTGATAGTCTTTAATGCAGATGTAGAAACTTTTAATGTTACCCACTTATCTTCTTCAGGAATGTAAAAACGCTTTTTGATCAAGTTTGCATCAAACTTGCGTTTAGTTTTATTCATAGCGTGAGAAACATTGTTTCCAACCATCGCCTTTTTCCCAGTAAGTTCACAAACTCTTGACATTGTTTTCTTTCTTTAGGTCTATTAATTTTTCCTGTTTATTTACAATCCTACAACAGATATTTTAAAACAGGGTGCAAATTTAAGAAAACTTTACGTTTCAGCAAACATATAATCCTACTTTTTCGAAATTTCTTTTAGAAGCATTTCAAAAGCCTTATTTGTTGCCTTTATAATTACTTTTTTACGGTGGTTGCCAAAGTTAAAAACTTCGGAATATACCTTTGTTTTTGTTGCTATAGCTATCCAAACTGTTCCTACATCTGCATCAGAATCTCCTTTTGATGGTCCAGCATTTCCTGTTGTGCTCATTCCGTAGTCTGTATTAAAAAGCAATCTGACATTTTTTGCCATAGCCTCAGCAACTTCCTTACTTACTACAGAATGTTTATTAATTATAGCTTCAGAAACCTTTAAAATATTCTCTTTAGATTCCGTAGCATAACTTACAATACTTCCTTTAAAATATTTTGATGCACCTGCATTAGCTGTTAAGGATTCTGCTAGTCGTCCTCCTGTGCAACTCTCTGCTATGGCAATCGTTTTTTCTTTTAATGTTAGTTGTTTACCAATAATAGCTTCTATGGATAGATCTTCTTCAAAACCAATAAAAATATCTTCAATTTGGGGTAAAAGCAACGCTACCTGCTTATCAATTTCATTATCTAATTGTGCTTTGTCAGTAGTTTTACCAGACAATCGTAACCTTACACTGCCTAAACTTGGCAAATAAGCAAGCTTAATAAAGTTTGGCAATGCATCTTCCCAAGCTTCAATTCTATTTGCAAGCGCACTTTCACCCAAACCAAAAGTTAAAATGGTTTTATGTTTTATATATGGAAACTTAAATCTCGATCTCAGAGCCGGAATCACCTCATTACTAATTAAAGCCTCCATTTCGTATGGTACACCAGGAAGCGACACAAACACTTTTCCGTTTTTTTCTAACCACATACCAGGCGCAGTACCAAATTGGTTTTTAAGCACCTTAGCTTTTGAAGGGACAAGGGCTTGCTGACGGTTTAAATCTGAAATTGGTGTGCTGATATATTTTGAAAACAATTCTTCTACATGCGCTAAAACCTCCTTATTTTCAACTAAAGTATCATTGAAATATTCGCAAAGTGTATGCTTGGTAATATCATCTTTGGTTGGTCCTAAACCACCAGTTACAATCACAATATCAGCATTATCTTCTGCTTCCTTTAACGCTTTTAGAATATGCGTTTTATCGTCTTGTACCGAAGTAATTTGATAGATTGAAGCACCTATCTTATTGAATTCCTTTCCTAAAAAAGCCGAATTTGTATCTACAACCTGACCAATGAGAATTTCATCGCCAATAGTGATGATTTCTACTTGCATTACAGACCAAAATCAGACTTTATCTCGTTTGTAGCATTTTCTACTGCAGTAATCACTTTCTGTAGTTCTTCGTCCACATTTTTATCGGACTGTTCAAATTTTCCCCAATCCTGTACAACGATTAGCTCGTCATAAACACCTAATTCAAACAACTCTATTGTTGGTTTCATTTTATGTGCTGCTTGGTAAGTTTCGTAAAAATCACCTTCTGGTACTGCTACTCTTAATCGTTCTGCATCTGCTGGAACTTCTTCTATAAAAGCTGCTGCTAAAGCCATAACGAAGTCTTCGTCGTTATCAGCCATTTCGCGAACGCGATCTAATTTATAATGTTGTGGCATTTATTTTATTTTAATAGAAAACAATTCCTCGTTTTCAATATATCCTTTTAAAGTATCATTTGCAAAAACCTTACCAACTCCTGCTGGTGTGCCCGTAAATATAATATCTCCAATTTTTAAAGTAAAATATTTTGAGACATATTCTATAAGTTCGTCAATTTTCCAAAGCATTAATTCGGTATTTCCAGACTGAACAACCTCATCATTTTTCTTTAAACTAAAGTTGATGTTATCAATGTTTGCGAACTTAGTTTTTGGCAACCATTTCCCTATAACAGCAGCACCATCAAAGGCTTTGGCTTTTTCCCAAGGTAAGCCTTTTGCTTTTAACTGTGCTTGAAGGTCGCGTGCAGTGAAGTCTATACCAAGTCCTATTTCATCATAATATTTGTGCGCAAATTTTTTATCAATATACTTTCCTACTTTTTTGATTTTTACCAATAATTCTACTTCATGGTGTACATCATCAGAAAAATCTGGAATAAAAAACGGTTGTTTTTTCAACAGAATGGCTGTATCTGGTTTTAGAAACACAACAGGGTCTGATGGTTTTTCGTTTTCTAGCTCTTTGATGTGGTCTGTGTAGTTTCGACCTATGCAGATTAATTTCATGATTTCTCGCTAAGGCGCGTAAGGCGCAAAGTTTAATTAGACAAAGTTAAGGTTATTGCCGGAACTATATATTCATTTTTCTTCGAAGATGGTATAGGCATAGCATACCATGTCCCACTAGAATAAACAGCTAGATTATTTGTAGTTCCTTTTCTTTTAATCCAAGAAATTCTTGGTGCATATCTAGTTTCAACATATTTTTTTCTCGATTTTTTTTTGGTATAAGAAAATTTATAGGCATTGGTGGTTATATATAGCCATTCAATTGCTACATAAACTCCCTCCCTTGGAAAAACTAAATTGAGTTCTGATAAATCAATATCAACCTGTCTTTGCTTTTTCGTAGTCTCCACAATTATATTCTTAGAAATCAAATCATTTTCTGGAAGACTGTCTTTACCAACAGCAAACATACGAAATCTAAATTTTGATGACATAGATTGACTGCCACCTAACGGTGAAGTTTTATTTAATAGAATCTTCGCTTTATTAATATATTCTGTCTTTGAAAATAAAGAGTCAAATGGTATGTAAAGTGCAAAAATATAAGGATGTTCTCGCATTCCACCAATGCCACCAACGATTTCATTCTTTTTAATGGGATTAATCTCTAAGAATTCTTCTTCAAACTTTTCAGAAATAACAACTTCATCTAATTGTTCAACTTTAGACTGAAGAAATAGTGCTTTCAATTTCAATAAGGATTTAACTACAAACATTGTATCCTTATAACCGAGTGACGACAACTTTACAGTTTTGTTAAGGTCTTCTTTTTTGATTTGAAGTGAATAACTGCCATCTTCATTACTGGATGTTCCAATTTGAGAATCAATAATAGAAATGTTAACATAAGGGATAGGTTTTTTTGTAACCTTATCTAAAGCAAAACCTTCTGCTATTCGTGCTTGAGGAAATATTAAAAACGGGATAAATAATAAAAGGAACTTCATTCTACTAATTACTAAGATTCCTGCCTTCGCTGGAATGACAACTAACTTAACTTATTATTAAACTGTCGCAACTTAATAGCAGTTAACACCTTCTTGGTATATAACGGAAAATCTGCATTGAGCAACCAACCAAAATAACCAGGTTCTTGTTCCATAACATCTACAACGCGTTTGTTTTTGTGCTTTCCAAAAGAGAAACACTCTTCTCCTTTTTTATTATAGATTAGAAAACCTGCAAAATCGGCAAACTTTTTTCTTGAGCTGAATTCTGCTAAAAACTTAGTATCGTTTTCTAACTCGTCGTATTTTTCTAATTGTGCTTTTAAGACCTCGTAAGTTGCTTTTGTATCTGCTTCGGCACTATGTGCATCGTCTAAATTTTTATCGCAATAAAATTTGTAGGCAGCACTTAATGTGCGTTGTTCCATTTTATGAAAAATAGTCTGCACATCTACAGACTGTCTGTTTTTCATGTCAAAATCAATTTCTGCCCTCAACATTTCTTCTGCCAATAGCGGAATATCGAAACGGTTAGAATTAAAACCTCCTAAGTCCGAGTCTTTAATTAGATTATAAACTTCTTTAGAAATTTCCTTAAACGTTGGCGCATCTGCCACGTCTGCATCAGATATGCCATGCACAAGCGTTACTTCTGGCGGAATAGGAATTGTTGGATTTACGCGCTTTGTATACGTTTCTTCTTTACCATCTGGATAGACTTTTAGTATTGAAATCTCAACAATTCTATCTTTAGAAATATTGATTCCTGTGGTTTCTAAATCGAAAAAACAAATGGGTTTGCTAAGGTTGAGTTGCATATTAAAATTTTGAAAACCAAAGATAAATAGAATTAGCTGAATAGCATTGTTTGTATTGAAAAAGCTGGCTAAACTTTATAAATTAAAAAAGTTAACTTCGTTTATATATGCTGAACCTGATTCAATGATGCTTGATAAAAACATTGAAAAGATTTATTATCTTAGTCGTTATAGTAAGGATATA
Organism: Winogradskyella pulchriflava; assembly: GCF_042434315.1. Taxonomy (NCBI): domain Bacteria; kingdom Pseudomonadati; phylum Bacteroidota; class Flavobacteriia; order Flavobacteriales; family Flavobacteriaceae; genus Winogradskyella; species Winogradskyella pulchriflava. Next base: position 528,039 of record NZ_JBHLTQ010000005.1, read on the forward strand.
GTTAATATCTATATTCAATTGTTGTGTACAATATCCACTAAACTCTGAAAATGAAAAAAATTCTGATTTTAATAATGACATTTTTACCTCTGACCTTACTCGGACAACAGTTAAAATGTTGTGAATCGGAAAAAGAAGTAGAAACATATTTGAGCGGAAAGTGGAAAGAAAAGAATGACGAATCTAATACTATTTATGAATATTGGTTTGAAAATGGAAAAGGTCATTTATCGGAAATTGAAATTGCCGAAAATGGAGACGAATTAATTGAAATCGAAGTTCAACCATTTGTAGAAATAATTAAATATGACGGTGGATTTAAAATCAATTTCACTTATCCTTACGAAAATTGGATTTCGGAATTGAAATACTTGAATTCTAACAAACTGATTTTGATAACGGACGGAAAAGAAACTGAATATTATAAATACGAAAAATAAAATACTGTACACAACAAAGTACTGTGGTAAAAAACAAGTAAAATAGCATTAATTTTTCACCAACGTGCTTCTATAAGTATCATCATATATTAATCCCGATTTAGCAATTGCAAAGGCTTGTTTCAATAGTTTATTGCATACTGCGATTAACGCTAATTTTTTGCTCTTTCCTTTGGCTACAATGCGCTCATATAAATCTCTACAAGGTTTGTTGTATTTACAAGCATAAAAAAAGCACAGTCCTAAAACTGTGCTTTTTAATATATGTGAGATGCTGAATCAAGTTCAGCATGACAAAACATTAGTTATAGTTATATCTCTCTATCTGAATCCCAAGCTTCTAAATAATCCTTAACGGCTTTTACAAACTGTCCACCAAGTGCTCCATTGACTACTCTGTGGTCGTAAGAATGTGATAAGAACATTTTGTAACGTATGCCAATAAAATCTCCTTCTGCTGTTTCAATAACTGCAGGTACTTTACGTATAGCTCCTAAAGCTAAAATGGCTACTTGTGGTTGATTGATTATTGGTGTACCCATAATACTACCAAAAGTACCAACATTAGTAACCGTGTAGGTTCCTCCTTGTATATCGTCTGGGCTTAATTTATTTTCTCTGGCTCTATTAGCTAAGTCATTAACTTTCTTAGCCATACCTAATAAATTAAGTTGGTCTGCATCTTTAATTACTGGTACAATTAAATTACCATCTCCTAGCGCAGCAGCCATACCCAAATTGATATGCTTCTTTTTTACAATACTATCTCCTTGAACAGAGATATTTATCATAGGGAAATCTCTAATGGCTTTTGCCACAGCTTCCATGAATATTGGTGTAAACGTAAGATTTTCACCTTCACGCTTTTTAAAGTTGTCTTTATGCTTGTTTCTCCAATTCCAGATTTTAGTAACATCTGCTTCTATAAACGACTGCACGTGAGCAGAGGTTTGTACAGAATCTACCATGTGCTTAGAAATAAGTTTACCCATTCGGCTCATTTCTATAATCTCATCATCTCCAGAAGTAACAACTGGTTGAGCGACTGTTTTTTCTGCTGGTTTAGGTGCCTCAGGTGAGGTTTCTACTTTTTTCTCAACCACAGGATCGGCTTTTGGTGTTGCAACTGGTGCAGAACCACGTGATTCTAAATAAGATTTAATATCATTTTTAGTAACACGACCATCTTTTCCCGTACCAGGAATAGCATCTAATTCTGTTTGAGAAATACCTTCTTGCTTTGCAATATTCTTAACCAATGGAGAGTAAAAACGACCCTCTGAAGATACCACAGGCGCAACAGTTTCTTTAGCTGCTACAACGGTTTGAGCAACCTCAGCAACAGCTTTTGGAGGTTCTGGCTCAGCTACAGTCTCTGCTGCTGGAGCTTTTACTTCAACAGTATCTCCTCCTTCAATTTCTATAACTGCTATAGTTTGCCCAACCTGTACAACATCATCAACGTTGAATAGTTTTTCAACCAAAACACCGTCCACTTCGCTTGGTACTTCACTATCAACTTTGTCTGTGGCGATTTCTAAAACGGCTTCATCTGCCTCAATAGTATCTCCAACATCTTTAAGCCATGAGGTAATTGTTGCTTCAGCAACACTTTCTCCCATTTTAGGTAACTTAAGTTCAAACTTTGCCATATCTATAATTTGAAGGTCTTTATTTGTTAGTTGACTGCAAAATTAATAAAAAACAAGATGTTTTTCTGATTTTTATTCAATTAAATATTCAAAAATGAAGCACATGCCCTCTACCAACACTGCTGTCACTACCAAGGATAAAAGTACTATTTTTTGATAAAATTCTAAACGAATTCGATTTTGAAATAGTTTTAGATTTCATAAAATCGATAATCGTCTTATAACTAAGGTAATGCGCATCTAAAACCAATAAGGTGTTTTCAAACGCACCAGAGAGTTCTGTTGTTATAGACACAGGTTGCTGTAACTTTGTTTTTAACGATTCTGGAATATCATTGGACACAACCGTAGTTTGTGAAATATTGTTGGTCTTTACTTCTGGAATGTGTCTGCCTTTTTTAGAAGCCAGTTTAGTACTCAATTTTACCAATACTGAAAACAATGAATTTTTCTTAAAATGTTTCTTGTAAAAAATCTCCATGGCTTCGTAAAAACGCTTGGCATAAACCTTATCCTTCAAAGTACTTTCGCCTTTAAAATGAATAATGGTTGCCTCACCAAAATAATAATTAGCATAACCTGCCTTTAAAATTTTGAAAGACAAATCAATATCCTCACCATACATAAAATAATCTTCATCAAAACCTCCAACATTATTATAAACCTCTTGTTTTAAGAGCATAAATGCACCAACCAATACATCGGTTTTACCAATACCATCCTTATCAATATTAAGATTATAATAATTGTTTGCGTAGCCAACCATCTTTTGAAACGCAATTTTTGTAGTTGGAACATTGCGCTTACTTTCAGGAAGAAATTGCCCTTTACCATCAATAAGCTGACAACCAACTATCCCAAGATTTTCTTTGGAATCTGCAAATTTTAAAAGCTTAAAAAAGGTATCTTCGGCAACAACCGTATCTGGATTAAGAATACATAAATATTCTCCTTTGGCTTCAGCTACTCCAATGTTATTTCCTTTAGAGAACCCAAAGTTTTCTTTATTCTCAATTAATTTAACATTTGGAAATAGCGATTTTACCATCTCACAACTATCGTCTGGAGAATTGTTATCCACAACTATAATTTCGGCATCCAACTCTTTTATAGCAGCTTCAACACTTTTAAGACAGAGCTCTAAAAAGTAACGCACATTATAATTGAGTATGATAACGGATAGCTTCAAAATAAGGTTACGATTTTAAAGAGGCTTCAAAAGGAATTCGGTCTATGATACTGCGACCTAGTGTGATTTCGTCCGTGTATTCCAATTCGTTACCAGCAGCTACTCCTCTTGCTATAGTTGACGTTTCGACATTATAATCTTGGATTTGCCTAAAGATGTAAAAATTTGTGGTATCACCTTCCATTGTTGGGCTCATAGCAAAAATGAGTTCCTTAACTTGTCCTGATTTTACTTTTTCTACTAAAGAATTAATATTTAGATCTTGAGGACCAATGCCATCCATAGGAGAAATTTTACCTCCCAAAACATGGTACAACCCTTTAAATGAGCTTGTGTTTTCAATTGCCATAACATCCCTTATATCTTCAACCACACAAATTAATTGTTCATTACGGTTTGGGTTTTCGCATATTTCGCACAAGATTTTATCACTTATATTATGACAAGATTTACAGAAATTTATTTCTGCTCTAACTTTAGACAAAGCCTCTGACAACTGAAATGTTTGTTGTTTTGGCTGCCTTAATAAATGTAGCACCAAACGCAAAGCGGTACGTTTACCTATGCCTGGTAATTGTGCCATTTCGTTAACCGCATTTTCTAAAAGTTTTGAAGAAAATTCCATAATTGCGAAGGTACTGATTTTTGGATATAAAAAAGCCCAACTGCAAGTGAATTACAATTGGGCTTTTCTTAAAAATTGTTTCTAGTTATTTAAGGATAAGTTTTTTAGTCACTTCTCCTTTAGTGCTATTTAATTTCACAAAATAAACACCAGAATTAAAGGATGATACATCCATTTTAAATCCATTTAACAAATTAATATCCTTTCCATAAAACATTAGCTTCCCTTGCGTATTGAAGATTCTCACACTTACATTTTCAGAAGTGTTCCATTTTATATTTAACTCGTTAGTTGCTGGGTTAGGGTAAATAGCGAAATCGTTAAATTCAAAATCATTGACATTTAAAGCTTCATCATAAACATTAGATCTCCATAAACCTCTACCATAAGTTGCAGCATATAGTCTATTGTCTGCAGTATTTACTTCTAACTCATTAATTCTAACATTTGGTAAACCATTATTAAACGGAACCCAAGTATTCCCTAAATCGTTGTCCGTGTAATACACACCATAGTTCATCCCAACATATAGACCATCCTGACCATTATTTTGCCAAGCTAGAGCCTGCGCTGAGAAACTAGGTAAATCCCATAACATAGATGTCCAAGACACTCCATTATCTGTACTTATATAAACTTTTTGACTGTTGGTTGTAGCAATTGCAATTTTAGAAGGATCTGTTGGATGCACTGCAATTTCATTAATCCAGCCACCTCCTAAGTTTAAAGAAGATGCCGTCCAAGTTGTTCCACCATTAGTTGTATACCAAAATACTCCATTAATAGCCAAATACATCATTTGATTATTTGTTGGAGCAACTTTAAAATGATCAACATCAGCTCCGAAGTTTTGAGATATAGATGTCCATGTGCTCCCTGCATCTATTGACTTATATACTTCATCAAAAGCACAATAAATAACATCTTGAGTTATTGGATCTTGCTCAAAAGGCACAACCCAGTTCCAGGTATTTTGACCGCCTTTACCATCTGGTTGTGTTACACCAGAAACACTAGATCCACCATTAAATGATTTAATAAATGAGCCAAATTGAGTAGTTCCGTATATTATTTGCGAATTGTTTTTGTCCACAAAACCTTCCATTCCATCTGCTCCCCACCAATCAGTCCAATTACCATCAGAACCTAATACAGAAGACCCATTATCTTGCGATCCACCAGTAACAACTACTGGGTCTGTTTGACTTATACCAATTTTATAAAATTGTCTTATACCTAATCCTGTTGTTAAATCTGTATAATAATTACTATTTACAATTGAAGGGGTTTCTGCTTTATAAATACCTCCATCTGTCCCTAAAAAAAGTTTAGCATTTGCTCCTGCACCTGCAAATAACAAAATGTCAACATCTGCGTGGCAATATCCTATATTTTGACTTGCAGCATTAAATGGCACCCATTGAGACGTATTAAGAAAGTCAATTCCTCCATTAATAGATCTCCATGTATTTACTCCCGCTATATGAACATCATTAACATCATTTGGATGTACAACAATATCCATATCTCTAGGAGCTTGCCCTACTCCAACATCACCTACATCCTCTGGGTCAGAAGAATAACCAAAATAGTTTTTACCTGTATGGTCTAACTTAGTAAAAGTGGCTCCACTATCGGTAGATTTGTACAAACCACCAAAAGCACCACCAGAAGCCTCAAGAACATAAACCACAGTAGGATCGTTTGCTGACACACCAATCATTTTTGGGCCATTAGAAAACTGGTCTGCTCCTACACCACTTATTTGCGAAAAGCTGGTTCCATTGTTGGTTGACCTGTAAAAACTACTTCCTGAAGCGTAAATAACACTAGGATCACCTGGTTTAAACTCAATATCATAACCTGTTCCTGTAGCCACGAAATAAATAGAGCTCCATGTTAGACCTCCATCCACAGATTTGTATAGCCCATTTCCTTGCACACTGCAATACATAATTGAAGCATTTGTTGGGTGAATTAAAATTTTATTCACGGTTCCGTAAGACAAATTGCCATGCAACGTCCATGTTGCACCACTATCTGTAGATTTAAATATTGAACCACCAGTAGATCCCCAATAATAGTGTGAACTATTCTGAGGGTCTATAGCAAGTGCATACACATCTATGTTAGCTAAATTATCGGTTAAAACGGTCCAAGTTGCACCTCCGTCAATACTTCTCCACACACCACCAGTTTCACCACCAACTATAATATGGTTTAAATCAGTTTCATCAACAGCAACTGAAGTAATTCTTCCAACTCCGGGATTGTACCCTGAAGTTGCATTCCAATATGTTGGTCCCATTTCTTCCCAAGTACCTACAACGGTTCTAGATGCCAGACCTTCGTCATTTATTCTCGCATTATAATTTTGTAATTCGTTATAATAATATTCTGGTGACTTTAGTTTTCCTGTTTCATCCATGGCACGTTCTGCAAAATATTGCCAGCGCTTAAAAGGTTTATATCCCGTTCCACGACCTCTACCTACTGAATCGAAATGCTGCTCTGCTACAGCAACAATGGACTCTACGGTGTGATTTCCTTCAGCAATAAGCTCTTTATAATCTTGTCCATAAAGACTAAATGCAAATAGGAAACATGTGAATAACAAAGTAATCTTTTTCATATTTTATTATTTTTTAAGTAGCTCTTTTTTCCAAATGTACTATTTTTCATAAAATTTATCTGATAAAACATTTTAAACATGAGTCCTTTTTCAATTCTACTTTTAATCCTTGCTTATTTTAGTGTACTCATTTTAATTTCATATTTCACTGGTAAAGAAGATAGTAATGCTGCATTTTTTAAAGCTAACAAAACTGCTCCTTGGTATTTAGTGGCTTTTGGTATGATAGGCGCATCATTATCTGGTGTAACTTTTATATCTGTTCCTGGTGCAGTAGAAGCTAAACAGTTTGGGTATTTACAAGTTGTTTTTGGATACTTTTTTGGTTATCTCATCATAGCTTATGTACTTCTACCACTTTACTACAGGTTAAACCTCACTTCTATATACACCTACTTAAGAGATCGCTTTGGTAATGTTAGTTACAAAACTGGTTCATTTGCTTTTTTAATTTCCAGAACTGTTGGCGCTTCATTTAGATTATTCTTAGTGGCTAAAGTATTGCAACTTTTGGTTTTTGATCTTTTTGATATTCCGTTTGCTATAACAGTTGTCATTACCATTGCGTTGATATGGCTCTACACATTTAAAGGAGGTATTAAAACTATTATTTTTACAGACACGCTACAGACCTTATTTATGTTAGTATCTGTAGTTGTTACTATTGTGTTTTTAGCTTCTGCTTTAGACTTAAATAGTATTGGCGATGTTATCAGTAATGCAAAAGAAAGCAGTTTGAGCAAAGTTTTCTTTTTTGATGATGTAAATAATTCGCAGTACTTCTGGAAAAGTTTTCTTTCAGGAATATTTATTACCATAACCATGACTGGTCTTGATCAGGATATGATGCAAAAAAACCTTACTTGTAAAAACCTAAAAGATGCTCAAAAAAATATGGTTTCTTTTAGTGTTGTTTTAATCTTTGTGAATATTCTATTTTTAGTTCTTGGATTGATGTTAACGCAATATGCTGAAATCAATAACATTAGTGCCACTAAAGATGACCTCTTTGCCACAATAGCTATGTTACCAGAAATTGGAGTTATAACATCTGCTTTCTTTTTATTAGGTTTAATTGCAGCTGCTTATTCAAGTGCAGATTCTGCTTTAACATCATTAACCACCTCATTTTGTATAGATATTGTTGAGATAGAAAACAAACCAGAACACGAAAGAAAAAGAATAAGGAAACAAATACATGTCGCTTTTAGTGTTGTATTGGTAGTGGTTATCTTGTTATTCGATTTAATTTTCAAAGACGTCTCTGTTATATGGGAACTTTTTAAAGCGGCAGGTTACACCTACGGACCATTATTAGGTTTATTTGCTTTTGGTTTACTAACTAAATCTCAAATAAAAGATAACTATGTGTGGATTATAGCAATACTTGCTCCATTACTATCTTATATTTTAAACCTCTATTCTAAAGAGCTATTCAATGGCTATGAAATAGGTTTTGAAATATTGATTATCAATGGTCTACTAACCTTTATTGGCTTGCTTTTAATTAAAAGAAAAAAGGCTTTAAGTATAGAATAAGTTATTCACGCTTTAATATTGCCCAGTACTTAACAATACTAAAGTACATGCTACTTCAAAATGAATATTATTCTGTTTTAGTAAGTTATAAAACTCAGGATTTTCTGTACCTGGATTAAAAATAACTCTATTTGGCTTTAGTGCAATTATGTAATCGTAATAGCCTTTTTGCCTTTCAGGATTTATATACAAAGTCACTGTGCCTATGTCCTTATAAGGCATCAACTCGGTATTGATAGTAATTCCTGCTACCTCGCCCTTTTTCATACCAAAAGCTTTCACAGTAAACCCATTATTTATAAGTCTATTTATTGCCAAATTAGAATAACGCTCTGGCTTAAGCGATGCACCAAAAACTAAAGTTGTTTTCTTCATAATGTTAAAAAGATGTTAAGTAGTGTTAAAAAGAGTAACATGATATAAAAATAGTCGTCTACACATTAATAAACTATCAAATCAATCAAAAAATGAAGCATTTCTTTTTAATGCTTATTATAGTTTCATCAACTATTTTAAGTGCACAACCTAATTCAAATTCCGATATAATAGACGGTTCCATCTCAGGACGTGTATTAGACGCACAGCTTAATCAGCCCTTACCTTACGTAAACGTTATTGTTAAGGACGCGTCAAGCAAAATTATCACTGGTAGCATTACTGACGATGGTGGTAATTTTGAAATTAAAAAAATCCCAGAAGGGACGGTAATAGTTGAAATATCTTTTATAGGCTATAAAACCATTACCAAAAACGTTAACATTGGCAAAAACAGTTACAAAATAGATGTAGGTGATATCTTATTAGAGGAAGATGTTGCAAGTCTAGATGAAGTTGTTGTCGTTGCAGAGACCACCACAATTCAGCAAAAAGTAGATAGAAAAGTTATCAATATTGGTAAAGATCTTACAACTGCAGGTGCAACCGCAAGTGATATAATGAACAACTTACCATCTGTAAACGTTGATCAGCAAACAGGAAACATTAGCCTTCGCGGTAATGAGAATGTGCGTGTTATGGTTGATGGAAAACTATCTAACGTGCCAATTGCGCAGTTACTTAGACAAATTCCTTCAACATCAATTAAGCAAATTGAATTGATAACCAACCCTTCAGCTAAATACAATCCTGAAGGAATGAGCGGTATCATTAATATAATTCTTCATAAAAACACAACTATAGGCTTTAATGGAAACATTAATCTTGGTTTAACTAAAGAGATTTTTGCTAAGTTCAATAGCTCAATAGATATGAATTACCGTAACGGAAAATTCAACTTCTATGGAAATTACGGTAACAATGTTGGTAAATATGCCAATTATGGAACCATAGAGCGTTTGGATGATAACTCGCAACAACTATTCGATTTTGGAAACAACAACAAATCTCACCTTTATAAAGTTGGTGTTGATTTTTATATGAATGATAACAACACTATTTCATTCTTTACCAATCAGAATCTTTTTAACGGTACTGGTGATGGCTCTACAGGAATTCAGTATGTAAACGAGCCCTTACAATTACAAACCTTTAATAATGATACAGAAAACAAAGTATCACAGTACAATGGTGCCTACAAGCATGAGTTTAAGAAAGAGGGTGAAAAATTAGATTTAGAGGTAGATTATAGCACATTCTCACAAGATGAAATAGCAAATTTTAGCTTTATAAACATTGCATTTCCTCCAAACTACAGAGATTTTGTAGATACAGATAGAGACCAAACTGTTGTGAACTTGGATTATGTAAATCCTTTATCCGAAAAAGCAAAGCTTGAAGTTGGTGCAGAAGCCAGAATTTTTGAAACCAATATAGACTATAATTCTACTGGACTTTCAGTAAATGAAAACCAGGATAATGTACCAAACAATGGAGACGAGTTTATACCAACTCCATCAACAGATTTTACTTATAAAAGAGATATTTATTCATTATATGCGACGTTCGGAAAGACTTTTGAAAAATGGAGTTACCAAGTTGGTGCAAGGGCAGAAAGTGTTAAGGAAGAGGCTAAAGCTATCAGACAATTAGAAAACAGCAGTGAAACTTCGCCTTTTGAGAATGATTACTTTCAAATATATCCATCGGCTTTCTTTACTTACAATCCTAGTGACAAAAACACTTATCAAATGAGTTTTAGTCGTCGTGTGGATAGACCAGGTTTGCAACAAGTAAATCCTATTAGAGAATGGAGTACGCCTTTAGTATCGTCATTTGGAAATACCGAACTAGAACCACAGTTTACCAACTCAGTTGAAGTAAATTATACCAGAAAATTAGAAAAAGGTACTATTACTGCTGGTGTATTTTACAGATTGGTAGAAGACGAGATCAATAGAGCCGTTTTTGTAGATCGTTTGGATTTAAATAAAAACATCTTAACGTATGATAATTTTGAAAACACTACAGCTTACGGTATTGAACTGAGCAGTAATTACAGACCAACAAAATGGTGGAGCCTTAATGGTAGTTTTGATTTATTTGCGAGACAACAAAAAGGAATAGCAGAAACCTTAACTGCATCACCAGAGGTTGCCACAGTAGATGATATTGTACGCTCTACAGTAAAAGTAGATAACATTGTTTATAATATACGACTGTTTAACAACTTTAAAGTAACGGAAAAGCTTAGTTTATCACTGTTTTCAATGTATAGAGGCGAAGAAAAAGGCTTACAGTTTACCAGAAAACCAATGATTATGGTTAATACAGGTTTACGTTACAGTTTTATGGAAGACCGAAGAGCAACATTTAGCTTTAACTATAGTGATATTTTTAACACTATGAAGTTTGAATTTGAAGGAGATAGACCGTATCCTCAAGTTGGAGAATTTAACTGGGAAAGCAATACATGGAACGTAGCTTTAGCTTACCGATTTGGTGGTGGTAAATACCAAGCCTTAAGAAGAAAGCAACGCGATAGCAGAGAAAAATCTGGAAGCGGAGGATTCCTATAAAATTTTAAGACGTTAAAGTGTCACACATATCGTGATTAACTGTCTTTATGATATAAAGTGATATTTAATAGTTTACATAAATAGTTGATGGTTAGTGTTAATGTTTAGCTATTAAATAAGAAAACCCGAAACGTCTTGTTTCGGGTTTTTGTTAAAAAGGCGTTAAATACGTTAAATTTTGAAATAAAAACAGAAATACAACGTCTAAGTATGTAGATAAGTTTTAAGTAATGAGATTATAAATGAGAATTTATAATAGTGTTAGTTAAGTTGGTTAATAGCTGAAAAAGCCCAAACGTAATGTTTGGGCTTTTTTGGTTTTAAAGGTTGGCTTTGTGTTTTTATATGTATGTATATGGTTAAGTGAATGTTGTAGCAAATAAAACTGATATGAATCAGGTGCAACTAACTAAACCCATAATTTCCAAACGGCATAAGAAAATAGTTACTCAAAGTTAGCATTGTAAATGTTTTTACTTAATATTCTTTTGAGAATTTAGCTGATTTTGAACTTTTGGGTTATTTAATAACGTATTCTTAAATTCATCAAAATTGCTGTAATTATTAGGAGAATCTTTAATCTGCTCATATAGGAATGATTGATCTATTTGAGGATAAATAATGATGGTTTCTCCATATCTTAAATCAAAAAGCTTCATATTGAGAATTAAAGTTGAAAATCCATCTGGACTTGCCGAAAAAACCCAATCAAATTCATTGTTCTTTACTTCAAATATTCCTTGCGCTGTTAAATAAGGATAATTTCTAGAATCGACCAATGTATTTTCTTTAGAATCTTTGTCATTAGTTAGAATTAGCAAAGTTAATTTATCGATTATGTCTTCGCTTTCAGGGTTTTTGTATTCACCAATTCGTACACCTTTAAAAAAAACTTTATCGGTTTCTATTGTAAATGGAATGCTAGACACAGCATAGTCATATTCTGCAACAGGAAAAGGTGATTTGTTTAAAGGATAGCTTTTAAATATTTCAGAATATTTGTTATAGGTTTCAATGTCTTGTTGAAATAGCTTTAAGTCCCACTTACTGCTATCAAGGTGTTGTGTAGCTATGTGGCTTAATCTTTCCATGTTCCAATTATCAGTTTCGGTATTTTCAGAAGGTGAAACAGGTTTTTCTTTATCTAAACAAGAATTGAAAAGGAATCCAATGGTTATTAATAGTACTATTTGTGTAATTTTCATGCAGTGATAACATGTTGGTTGTAGTTGTCTAATTTAGCAAATAAACTACAAATAAAATATACCTAGGGATGTTAGTATGCTAATAGTGACTAAGGAATTATTTATAAAAAGTATTCTACTTAGTTTTTATTTCAGTTAATATTTTTCCATCAGCATTCAGTTCGTATTTATAACCTTGCCAATCTATTAATTCAATTCTATTTTCGATGATCTTAAATTCAGTTTTTCCGTCTGGATTTACAAAAATGTCTCTAGCACTAAAATCCCAAACAATTTCTCCGTTTTCATTAATTCGGCTGACTTGAGTTTCACCATGAATTATAAAATCATTCTTGAACTCATGTATTCCGAAGCAAGTTGCCCAATCGTATGAATTTCTCCAATTGACTGATAAATCCGTTAAATTCAATGAATATATTTGGTTAGAACAACAAATATAGATTCGGTCATTTTTAATTAGAAATGAATTCTCAAAAATTCCAGTCGCTCCTCCAGACTCTAACAATAAAGCGCTGCACTTTTCAATTCCCTTATCTATTATTCGAATTCCATATTTTGAGGATGGTTTAAATTCCAACTCAAGTCCTAAATCGACTGGATAAAGTTTCTTAAATCTCTGACCAAATTCCGCTGAATCCAAATGAGGTTCATTTGTTATTTCAACTTCGAAATCTTTATATTTTACTATCATTTTCTTGGTTAGGTCAAATTACCTAAAAAGCGTTTGTATATTGCTTATTGCTGGAAATACACTAAGGTTTTCAAACTTTACAGAAAGATAGGTAAAGACTTAAAACTATACCCATTTAAAAACAAGCATAACTATTACCATTTAATTATAACACTTCCCCAAGTAAAACCACTACCAAAAGCGGCCAATACAACAGTGTCACCTTCTTTTACTTTTCCTTCTTCCCAAGCTTCAGTTAAAGCAATCGGGATTGAAGCAGCAGTAGTGTTTCCGTATTTTTGTATGTTGTTAAAAACTTGGTCGTCATTAAGCTTAAACTTACGCTGTATAAACTGCGCAATACGCAAATTAGCTTGGTGTGGAATTAACATATCTACGTCCTCAACTTGTAAATTGTTCTTCACTAAACCTTCCATAATCACTTCGCTAAAACGTACTACGGCATTTTTAAATACAAACTGTCCGTTCATATAAGGAAAATAACTTTCGTCGTTAGGATCGTTTTCTGCTAAGATGTCATTTACCCAACGTTTACCCATTCCTGGCGCAATTAAAACTAGTTCCTCAGCATGTTCTCCTTGCGAGTGTAAATGTGTCGATAAAATACCTTTAGAAGTATCTTCTTCTCGAGTTAAAACTGCCGCTCCTGCTCCATCTCCAAAAATTACAGACACTCCTCTACCTCTAGTGGTTTTGTCCAATCCATAAGAGTGTAACTCACTACCAATAACCAAAATATTTTTGTACATCCCAGTTTTAATAAAATTATCGGCTACAGAAAGTGCATATACAAAACCAGAACATTGGTTACGTACATCTAACGCTCCGACCGTTTTTATATCTAAGGCATGCTGTACTTGTACTCCAGGACCAGGAAAATACATATCTGGACTCAATGTAGCAAAGATAATAAAGTCTATATCGTCCTTATCTATACCTGCGCGTTCAATTGCAATTTTAGCAGCTTTTACTCCCATAGTGGCAGTGGTATCATCGCTACCTTTCTTTACCCAACGACGTTCCTTTATACCAGTGCGTTCTTGAATCCATTCGTCATTGGTATCCATCATCTTTGATAAATCGTCGTTTGTTACTACATTGTCTGGCACGTATTTACCTAAGCCTATTATTTTTGAGTTGTACATTGAAAATCTATTTTCGTTTCCGAGACATCGAAAAACTTGTTATTTAGTTGTGCGAATTTAAACCTTAAGATACAATTTATTTTTATTCCATTTTATATTCGTTATGCACGCATAGCTTTATGCTAAATTTTAACAACTCTCTCACAGTTATGGGCTTCAATTTTAACTAACTTAAGGGCTTTAATCAATTTCAAAAAACATGAAAAAATTTATCCAATTATTTGCATTTTTAATTCTGTGCAATAGCTACGCTCAGCAGAGTTTAACGTACCAACAGCCCTCAGAAGAAATTCTGGAATTAGCTGATGTAGATTTAGCGCCAGGTGTCCAAATAGACAGTAAAGGAGAACACATGGTATTACTTTATCGTAATCAATACAAATCCATAGCAGAACTCTCCGAAACAGAACTAAGATTAGCTGGTTTGCGAATTAATCCTGTTACCAACATTGGTAGTAGAACAAATTACTACACCAACATAAAAGTTAAAAAAATAAAAGATAAGGATGCTACACAAGTATCTGGCTTACCAGAAAATGCTAGATTATCTGGCTTTAGTTGGTCTCCAGACGAAACTATGATTGCTTGTCTCAATACCACCCAAACTGGTGTTGAAGTTTGGGTATTAAATATAGCAAAAGCCACAGCTACCAAAATAACAGATGCCAATGTTAATGCCAATATGAGAAGCACAATAAATTGGTTTAAAGACAACCAACACCTTTTAGTAAAAATGCTTCCTTCAGATAGAAAACCATTAATTAACACTGATATAGCAGTACCAACTGGTCCAACAGTGTCTGAAAGTGATGGTGCTAAGGCACAAAACAGAACTTACCAAGATTTATTAAAGACACCTAATGACGAATTTAACTTTGAGCAACTGGCACGTTCAGAAATTAAAAAAGTGTCTATAACTGGTGAGGTTAAAGATTTCCTTGGTGCAGATATGTATCGTGGCATCAGTTTTTCGCCAGATGGAAACTATGTTATGGTGACTAAAATAAAACGTCCGTTTTCCTACTTGGTAACCTACACAAGATTTCCTAGTGAAAGTATTATGTACAATGTAAATGGTGACAAAATCAAAACCGTAAATGAAGTTGCTTTAGATGAAGTGAGGCCAAAAGGATTTATGGCCACGAGAATGGGAAAACGTAATATGACCTGGAGAAATGACAAACCTTCAACATTGGTATGGGCAGAAGCTTTAGACAAAGGAGATCCTGCTGTTGAAGCAGATTTTAGAGATGCTGTTTATGAAGTAGATGCACCTTTTAATGGAAAACCAAAACTCATCTTAAAAACAAAACAACGCTTTGCCGGAATAGAATGGGGAAATGATAAAACTGCTATAGCTTACGACTACTGGTGGAATACAAGAAACACAAAAACGTATATGTTTAACCCATCTAATGCTAAATCTAAAATAATATCAGACAGAAATTATCAAGATGTGTATAGTGACCCTGGAAATTTTGTAAGTGCAAGGAATGAATTTGGACGCTATACTCTTAACATGAATGGAGACAAATTGTATTTAATGGGTGATGGCTACACAAAAGATGGTCAATTTCCTTTTATTGATGAGTACAATATAAAAACAAATAAAACTGAGCGTTTATACCAATCTGAATATACTGATAAATTAGAAAGCTTAAACTATGCAATCGATATGAAAAAAGGAGATATCCTTGTTCGTATTGAATCCAAAACTGAATATCCAAATTACTACATAAGAAATATAAAAAAGAATGATCTTACTGCCATTACAGCTTTTGAAAATCCTTTTAAAAGTCTAGAAGCAGTAGATAAACGTGTTATTAATTATAAGCGTGATGATGGTCTGGATTTAGAAGGCACCTTGTACCTGCCTTTAGATTATAAAGAAGGAGAAAAATACCCAATGATTTTATGGGCTTATCCTCGTGAATTTAAGGACAAAGCAAGTGCATCGCAAAGTACAGCCAATCCAAACGAATTTGTATATCCATATTGGGGCTCACCAATATATTGGGTTACTAAAGGCTATGTTGTATTAGATGACGCAGCATTTCCTATTGTTGGTGAAGGAGATGAAGAACCAAACGATTCTTTTAGAACACAGTTAGTAGCCAACGGAAAAGCAGCCATAGATGCAGTTGATAACCTTGGTTATATAGACCGAAATAAAGTAGCAGTTGGAGGGCACAGTTATGGGGCATTTATGACGGCTAATTTATTATCACATTCTAATTTATTTGCTGCAGGAATTGCTAGAAGTGGTGCTTATAACCGAACGCTGACTCCTTTCGGATTTCAAAGTGAAGAGCGCAGTTATTGGGAAGCGCCAGAGGTTTACTATAATATGTCACCATTTATGCATGCAGATAAAATGAAAACTCCTTTACTTTTAATCCATGGTGTAGCAGATAATAATTCTGGCACCTATCCATTACAAAGTGAGCGTTATTTTAATGCGCTTAAAGGACTGGGTGCTCCAGTAAGATTAGTAATGTTGCCAAAAGAAAGTCACGGTTACAGAGCAAAAGAATCTATTATGCACATGCTTTGGGAACAAGACCAATGGTTAGAAAAACACGTAAAAAATAGAGAAGAAAAAGAAGAAAAAATTGAAAATGAGGAGACGATGAAGAATTA
The DNA here is from genome assembly GCF_042434315.1 of Winogradskyella pulchriflava. Classification (NCBI taxonomy): domain Bacteria; kingdom Pseudomonadati; phylum Bacteroidota; class Flavobacteriia; order Flavobacteriales; family Flavobacteriaceae; genus Winogradskyella; species Winogradskyella pulchriflava. Next base: position 544,751 of record NZ_JBHLTQ010000005.1, read on the forward strand.
AAGTTCAAGCAAAATTGAAGCCTATTAAGTCATCTAATTTCTTTCTTTTCAAATACTTGAGGTTCCCTTCCTTGGAAGGGTTAGCGATGGGTTTTAATCAGAGCAACATCAAAACCAAATGATTCCTTAAAAAATTAACCCACCCCTTAATCCCCTCCCAGGAGGGGAATTTTTTATGCCATCTTGTCACAAATGATGTCTTGGTATTTTATTTGACTATGAGATAGTATTCAAATTAATTATACAAAAAACTATATATCATGACAAAAGGAAGTATTAATGTATCGGTAGAGAATATCTTTCCGTTAATTAAAAAATTCTTATACTCTGATCACGAAATCTTTTTACGTGAGCTTATTAGTAACGGTACAGATGCCACGCTAAAATTAAAACACCTTACCAGTATTGGTGAGTCTAAATCTGAATACGGAAACCCTAAGATTGAAGTAAAGATTGATAAAGAAGGAAAGAAACTTCACATCATAGACCAAGGTATTGGTATGACAGCAGAAGAAGTTGAAAAATACATCAACCAAGTCGCATTTTCTGGTGCTGAAGAGTTCTTAGACAAATACAAAGACTCAGCAAAAGATTCAGGAATTATTGGGCATTTTGGACTTGGTTTTTATTCGGCTTTTATGGTAGCAGAAAAAGTTGAAATTATTACAAAATCACACACTGGTGCACCAGCGGCTCATTGGACTTGTGATGGTTCTCCTGAGTTTACATTAGAAGAAGCCGATAAAACAGATAGAGGAACAGAAATCATTCTTCATATCGCTGAAGATTCTACTGAGTTTTTAGAAGAAGCTCGTATCCGTGAATTACTGAATAAGTATAACAAGTTTATGCCTATTCCAATTAAATTCGGAACTAAGGAAATAAACGATCCAAACTTCACACCAAAAACAACGAAGGATAAGGATGGTAAGGAAACCACTGAGCCACATAAAAAAATCACTGTAGATGATATCATCAACAATCCAAATCCGGCTTGGACCAAACAACCAGCAGATTTAAAGGATGAAGATTACAGCAGTTTCTACAGAGAATTGTATCCAATGCAATTTGAAGAGCCGTTATTCAACATTCATCTTAATGTAGATTATCCATTCAACTTAACCGGAATCTTGTATTTCCCTAAGATGACGAATGATCTTAACATTCAAAAAGATAAGATTCAACTGTACCAAAACCAAGTATTTGTTACAGATAATGTTGAAGGTATTGTACCGGAGTTCTTAACCATGTTACGTGGTGTTATAGATTCGCCAGACATTCCATTGAACGTATCGCGTAGTTACTTACAAGCGGATGGTAATGTAAAAAAGATTTCATCTTACATTACTCGTAAAGTAGCAGACAAATTAAAATCATTATTCAATAATAATCGTGAAGATTTTGAAAAGAAATGGGACGATATCAAAATTGTTATTGAATATGGAATGCTGTCAGAAGAAAAATTCTTTGAAAAAGCAGATGCATTTGCACTTTACCCAACAGTTGATGGTAAATTCTACACTTTTGAAGAGTTAACCAATGCTATAAAAGCGAAGCAAACGGATAAGGATGATAAAATGGTGATTCTTTATGCGTCAAATAAAGATGATCAACATGCCTATATTCAAGCAGCAAAAGACAAAAACTATGAAGTCTTATTATTAGATTCACCGATAGTTTCACATCTTATTCAGAAATTAGAAACAACAAAAGAGAATATTTCTTTTGCACGTGTAGATGGTGACCACATTGATAACCTTATTAAAAAAGATGACACTACAATTTCTAAATTATCTGATGAAGAAAAAACAAAATTAGATGAGATACTGAAAGAAGTAGTGCCTTCTGAAAAATTCTCTGTACAATTAGAGGCTATGGATAGTAATGCGTCTCCATTTATTATTACACAACCAGAATTTATGCGTCGTATGAAAGAGATGCAGCAAACAGGTGGTGGCGGAATGAATATGTTTGGACATATGCCAGAAATGTATAACCTCATCGTAAATACAAATTCTGAATTGGTTAATGAAATTCTAAACACCAAAACCAAAAAGAAACAAGAGCGTTTAATTAATCAAAGCTTAGATTTAGCACGTTTATCTCAAGGTTTACTTAAAGGTGAAGAGTTGACTAACTTTATTAAACGTAGTTATGAGATGATTAAATAATCTCAATTTTTCATGCTGAACGAGTTTCAGCATCTCACATATTCAAAAAACCACTTTGTTGATTCAAAGTGGTTTTTTTGTTAATTCTAAAAAAGACTTCTACATAAAACAAAATGGATTATACCAAACTTAATAATAACGTATTAAAAAACGCTTAAAATTCATCTTGAGATAACAATTAAAAATAAGAAATAGGAATTACATCGATTATTTTTGAAAACCTCATCAATTCATAGTCAATTACCAACCATACATCTATAATCTAAGTACCTAAAAAGCAGCACATTAATAAATTATGTAATTTTCACGAAAACGTTGTAGTAAGTTTGCTTATTTTTATCAAAAACTACCTCGAACCAAATCTAAATTTGTAATGAGTGAAAAGCTGATATCCAAAAAAAAACCTGCATACCCAATAAGTAATTGTCTTTCCAATTATCTCAGCGAGCAAGGTAGAAACATAAAAATTCCTATATTTTATGATGACCTTTTGCGTTTTCAGGGAGCCATAGAGATTTTTGATAATGAAGGCAAAGACACTTTATGGATTAGCTGTTACTATGCTGAATATGAGCGTGATGAAATTGAGCATAGTCTAAAGCAAATGTATTCTATTCTACATTCAGATGGTAGTGATAATATCATTCCCTATCTCAATATCGACAGTATCGATTTCTGCACATTTGGAAACACAAAACCATTCCGAGTTAAAGTCAGAAACATTCTTAATGACAACTATATCTTTCTCTACATCAAAAAAGCAGATGCTTCACGTATTTATGGTCTTGAACTAGAACATTTATTATCTCCCAACCATATTAACTTCTTAGTCCATAAAGACACGCTTATCGAAGAACATATTTCAGGTATTCCTGGAGATACATTTGTTAGTAATCATATCAAAACACTTTCTGAACAAGACAAGCGTGCTTTGGCTAAAGAGTTTGTAAAGTTTAACGAACGCTGTTTTGTACGCTTATTAGCAGATATGCGTTCATACAACTATGTTATTGTCATAACCCAAGATTTTGATCGTGTACAATACCGTATTCGTGCTATAGATTTTGACCAGCAATGCTATGAAGGCAATCCAAAAGTTTACAAACCTCAATTTTTAAAAGAGAATAATGCTTATGTAGAAATGACCCTAAGTGTATTAGCAAAGGAGTCCATAGAACAGTATGAAAAAGAAGAACGTTCACTTTTGGCAAAACGTGCTACAAGTGAACGTGAGCGTTTGGATGATCTTGTAAAATGCATGAAAGCCGATACCATTTCTACTCCTGAAAAAATAAACGAGTTAAGAGCTGCCTTATTCAAGTTAACCAAGGATGTTAACTTTAAAAAATCGAAGAATATGGGTGAACTACTCAGCAACGGTTTAGACTTTATTACAAGAAATTATATCAACGAAAATCCGTATCTCATAAAATAAACCTAACCATCCAATCATGAAGATCAAAAAAATATTAGTTGCCAACCGAAGTGAGATTGCCATAAGAGTTTTAAGGGCTTGTGCAGAAATCAATGTAAGCACAGTTGCCATATACACTTACGAAGATCGCTACTCGCAACATCGTTATAAAGCAGATGAATCTTACCAAATTGGCGAGAACAACGAGCCTTTAAGACCATACTTAGATATCGATGAAATTGTGGCTTTGGCTAAATCTAAAAACGTGGATGCCATTCATCCTGGTTATGGTTTTCTCTCTGAAAACTCGGAATTTGCCAGACGATGTGCAGAAAACGACATCATTTTTATTGGTCCAGATCCAGAAGTTATGGATGCGCTTGGTGATAAAATTACTGCCAAGAAAATTGCTGTACAATGCAATGTACCAATTATTGAAAGCAATAAAGAAGATTTATCGTCTCTAGAAATTGCTATTTCCGAAGCCAACAGAATCGGTTATCCTATAATGCTGAAAGCAGCTTCAGGTGGTGGAGGTCGTGGTATGCGTGTTATAAGAAACAATGAAGATTTAGAATCTAATTTTAATTCTGCTAAAAATGAAGCGCTAAATGCTTTTGGTGACGACACTATGTTTATAGAAAAATATGTTGAAAACCCTAAACACATAGAAGTTCAAATCGTGGCAGATAGACATGGTAATATTCGTCATTTGTTTGAACGTGACTGCTCTGTGCAACGACGCCATCAAAAAGTGGTGGAAGTTGCTCCTTCCTATAATGTTTCGCAAAAAGTAAAAGATGCCCTCTACAAATATGCCGTAGATATTACTTCTGAAGTCAACTATAACAACATTGGAACGGTTGAATTTTTAGTAGATAATGATGATAACATTTATTTTATTGAAGTCAACCCAAGAATCCAAGTAGAACATACGGTTACTGAAATGGTCACTGGAATTGACTTGGTGAAAACACAAATTTTTATTGCTGGTGGTTACAAATTATCTGATAAGCAAATAAAAATTTACGATCAGGAAAGTTTAGCAACTTATGGTTTTGCATTACAATGCCGGTTAACAACTGAAGATCCTGAAAATAATTTTACACCAGACTACGGAGACATCACTACATATCGCAGCGCATCTGGTATGGGAATTCGATTAGATGCTGGTAGTATCTATCAAAGTTACAGTGTTAGTCCGTTTTTTGATTCCATGTTGGTTAAAGTTTCTGCCCATGGTAGAACGCTAGATGGAGCCATCAGAAAAATGACACGTGCACTGAAAGAATTCAGAATACGTGGTGTAAAAACCAATATTCATTTCCTACAAAATGTTATTCAGCATCAAACCTTTAGAGATGGTAAGGTGAATGTCAATTTTATTCAAAATACACCTGAACTTTTTGACATTAGGCTACCGCAAGATCGTACCTCAAAAGCCTTAAACTTCTTAGCGGAAGTTATTGTCAACGGCAATTCTGATGTAAAATTTATTGATGAAAGCAAAGTCTTTAGAGAAGCAAAAGTCCCGAAGTTTAGTAGTAAAGATGCATTTCCAAAAGGCACCAAAGATTTATTGACCGAACTTGGTCCAGATAAATTCTGTGCGTGGCTAAAAGCTGATAAAAAAATCCATTTTACAGATACCACAATGCGTGATGCGCATCAGTCATTACTGGCCACACGTATGCGTTCTTATGATATGCTAAAAGTCGCTGAAAGCTTCGCTAAAAATCATCCAAACACCTTTAGTATGGAAGTTTGGGGAGGAGCAACTTTTGATGTCTGCCTGCGATTTTTGCACGAAAGCCCTTGGACACGCCTCAAAAAATTGCGAGAGGCTGTGCCTAACATCTTATTTCAAATGTTATTGCGTGGCTCTAATGGTGTAGGTTACAAAGCCTATCCTGATAATTTAATTGAAAAATTTGTTGAAAAATCTTGGGAAAATGGTGTCGACATTTTTAGAATTTTTGATTCGCTCAATTGGGTAAAAGCTATGGAACCAAGCATTAATTATGTCCGTAACAAAACTGGTGGAATTGCCGAAGCTGCACTGAGTTATACAGGTGATATTTTAGATACTACGCAGACCAAATACAACATAAAATATTACACGCAACTCGCCAAGGATTTAGAAAATGCTGGTGCACACATGATAGCCATCAAGGATATGGCAGGATTGCTAAAACCTTATGCCGCTACTGAACTGGTTACAGCTTTAAAAGACACTGTTAACCTTCCTATTCACTTACATACGCACGATACTTCTTCGCTTCAAACTGCCACGTATCTTAAGGCTATTGAAGCTGGAGTTGATGTGGTTGACGTGGCACTTGGAGGCCTTTCCGGATTGACTTCGCAACCTAATTTTAACGCTGTTGTAGAAATGATGAAGTACCATGAACGTTCACATGATTTTGACATGTCAACGCTCAATCAGTTTTCAAATTTCTGGGAAGACACACGCGAAATGTATTACCCTTTTGAATCTGGTTTAAAAGCTGGAACTGCTGAAGTATTTCAGCATGAAATTCCTGGTGGACAATACTCAAATTTAAGACCACAAGCTGAAGCTTTAGGTTTAGGAGATCGTTTTGACGAAGTCAAAAAAATGTACTCACAAGTGAACGACATGTTTGGTGAAATTCCAAAAGTTACACCAAGTTCTAAAGTGGTTGGTGATATGGCTATTTTTATGGTTACCAATAACCTTACACCAGAAGATGTCATGACTCGTGGTAAGGAGCTCTCTTTCCCGGAATCTGTGATTAGTTTCTTTAAGGGAGATTTAGGACAACCTACAGGAGGTTTTCCAAAAGAACTGCAAAGCATTATTCTGAAAGACAAAAAGCCTTACACAGACAGACCAAATGCGCACTTAAAACCTATTGATTTTGATAAGGAATATGACGCCTTCAAAAAGAAATATCAAAAAGGATTTACCAGAGCTATTGAGATGGAAGATTTTCTATCCTACACGTTATACCCAAAAGTATTTGACAAAGCACACGAAAATTATAAGAATTACGGAAACGTAGCACTGATACCAACAAAGAATTTCTTCTACGGTATGAAACTGCGCGAAGAAACCTTAATTACTTTAGAACCAGGAAAAACACTCATCATCAAACTTTTATCGGTTGGTATTCCTAATGACGAAGGAAAACGTATTGTGTTTTTCAAAGTAAATGGAGAGAATAGATATGTTGAAGTTTTAGATAAATCTCTCAATATTAAGAATGAAGAAAATATAAAAATTGATCCAGAAAACGCCAATCAAATTGGTGCTCCGCTACAAGGTTCGCTTTATAAAGTGTTGGTAAAAAAGGGACAAGCAGTAAAAGAAAACGATCCGTTATTTATCATAGAAGCCATGAAAATGGAGACAACAGTTACTGCTCACAAATCTGGGAAAATAAAATCCATTATCTTAGATGAAGGAAGCATGGTAAAACAAGATGATTTAGTTATTACTATGGAGTAAATATTATGTAATGTCAACCAAATACAACAAAATAGGTATCAACTATAATCAGACACGGAAGGCTGATCCTTATTTAACCTCGCAGTTATTAAAACACCTAAATCCAAACAAAGAAGGTTTGTATTTAGATATCGGTTGTGGCACAGGCAATTACACCAACGAATTTCAAAAAAGAGGCTTTAACTTTATTGGTATTGATCCATCCATAGAAATGCTTCAAAAGGCACAAGCCCAAAACAAAAACATTCAATGGAAAATTGGAACTGCAGAGAAAACAGATTTAGCCCAGCAGAGCATTGATGGTATAATTGCCACGCTAACCATTCATCATTGGACAAATTTAGCAAGAGCATTTTCTGAACTAGCTTATATTCTAAAACCCAATGGCAAGATTGTCATCTTTACCTCTACTCCACAACAAATGAAAGGGTATTGGCTGAATCATTATTTTCCGAAAATGTTAGAAAATTCAATGGCACAAATGCCAACGTTTGAAGCTGTTAAAGACGCTATGAACTTAGTTGGACTCAAAATCTCATCGACAGAAATTTATAATATTCAACCCGATTTAAAAGATCAATTTTTGTATTGTGGTAAACAAAATCCTGAGTTGTATTTTGATGAAAGCATAAGACACGGTATTTCTTCGTTTAGCGCTCTAGCCAATAAAAATGAAGTTGAGAATGGTTTAAGAAAACTACGAACAGATATAGACAATGGAAAAATAGACGAAGTCATAGCATCTTACAAAAATGATTTAGGCGATTACCTCTACATTATAGCACAATTAAAATAACATAGTTTTAACGTTTTAGCACAAGTGCTGGCAAGACTTTTGAAATTAACACTTCTAACAAAAACCAATATAAAACATGCACTTATATAAAACATTTTCAATCCTTACACTAATTGTTATGATGACCTCTTGTGGCACAACAAAACAAACAACAGCAACCTATTGGGTTAACAGCGCAAAGGTAGATTGCGATGCTGGTGCTGGAAAAACAACATGCCTACAAGTCACAACTGCAGACAACCATGAAAACGCAGAATGGTCTAATTTTTACGCTCCCATAAATGGTTTCACTTTTGAACCAGGCTTTCTTCAAAAAATTGAAGTAACTGAAACAAAATTGGATTCAGAGAATGTTCCTGCAGATGCTTCGAGCATTCAGTACGATCTGGTTAAGGTTTTAGAAAAAATAACTGACCCAAAATTGGCTATACATGATATTTGGGTAGCGACACACATCAATGGTAAAGAGATCGATAGAACCAAAGCACCAAATCTTGAAATAAATACAACAGAAATGCGAGTTTTTGGTTCAAACGGTTGTAACAACTACAACGGTCAAATTAAGACTCTAACATCTAAAACCATCGCTTTTGGACCTATTGCTTCAACACGAAAAATGTGTTTAGATATGGCTATTCCTGACAGTTATGACAAAGCACTCTACAATACTTCTAGTTATAAAAAAGACGATTTAACTTTAACTTTTTATGATGAAAACGGTGGAGAAGTTCTTAGGTTTAATAAAGTAGATTGATAGCTTCTTAATGAAATAAAGTAAAAAAGTTATTGAGTTATTAAGTTTCTCGGACGGATCGTTGTAATAACTTAATTTCATAATAACTACCTTTGGACAACCAAAGCACAGCACCTTGCAAAAGAAGAAAGATCATCCTAAAGTAAAATCTCAACTTCATCCCAGAAGCCAACATCGTGAGCGTTATAATTTTAAGGAACTCATAAGTAGTTCACCAGAATTAGCAGCTTTTGTAGCACCAAATAAATATGGTGATGAGTCTGTAGATTTTTTTAATCCTGAAGCAGTTAAAGCATTAAATAAAGCTTTATTAATACATCATTATGGATTAGAGTTTTGGGATATTCCAAAGCATTATTTATGTCCTCCAATTCCTGGTAGAGCAGATTATATTCATAATGTAGCAGATTTGTTAGCTGGAAATAGTTTTGAAATACCAACAGGAAATCACATAAATGGATTAGATATTGGTGTTGGTGCCAACTGTATTTATCCCATTATTGGTAACCATGAATACGGCTGGTCGTTTATAGCTAGTGATACGGATGAAATAGCAATTACCTCAGCAAAAAAAATAGTTGAAGAAAATTCAAGTTTAAAGTCTCAAGTGGATATTAGACACCAAGAACAATCGAATGCTTTTTTTAAAGGGATCTTAAAACCTGATGAAAAAATTGATTTCTCCATTTGCAATCCACCTTTTCATTCATCATTGGAAGATGCTCAAAAAGCAAGTTTAAGAAAACTCAAAAACCTTAAAGGAAAACGACCTAGTAAAGCGCAATTAAATTTTGGTGGACAACAAAACGAATTGTGGACCAAAGGTGGTGAAGCGCGATTTGTAAAAGACATGATTTATGAAAGTAGAAATTTTGCAAAACAATGCTTTTGGTTTACAAGCTTAATTTCCAAAGAACTTACACTGAAACCGACCTACAAGATTTTACAAAAAGTAAAAACTACCGAAGTAAAAACTATTGAAATGGGACAAGGACAGAAAATAAGCCGTTTTATTGCTTGGACGTTTTTAACCGAACAAGAACAAAAGAATTGGATGGTAGAACGTTGGTAAAACATTTATCATACCTTTGTTGCCTCTCTGTCATTACTACCTTCGCAGGAATGACAGATTTATAAACAAAATTATATGTCATTCAAAGACTTAAAACTCATAAAACCCTTACAAAAAGCTATTGAAGCTTCTGGCTATGTTGAACCTACTTTGGTGCAACAACGTTCTATTCCTTTAATACTAGAAAAAAAGGACGTTATTGTATCTGCGCAAACTGGTACTGGAAAGACAGCAGCTTTTGCACTACCAATTTTGCAACAATTGTTCGATAAGCAAGATGCTCCAAAAAAGGGCAAGAAAATAAGAGCGCTTATTGTGAGTCCAACGAGAGAATTAGCGGTACAGATTCAGCAAAATTTTAAAAACTACGCTCAGTTTACAAACCTACGTTCTTTGGTGATTTTTGGAGGAGCATCAATAGAACCTCAAATTGATGTACTGAAAAAAGGTGTTGATATATTAGTAGCAACTCCTGGTCGTTTACTCGATTTACATAAACAAGATTACATTAACCTAGATTATATTGAAACTTTTGTTTTAGACGAAGCCGATTTAATGCTAGCTATGGGTTTTATAGACGATGTAAAAAAGATTGAACGCCTTTGCCCAGAAAACAAACAGACTTTACTGTTTTCGGCAACTATTCCATACAAAATTGAAGAGTTAGCTAATACCATTCTTAAAAGTCCAGAACGTATAGACGTTACTCCTACTAAATCTGTGGCGCAAGATGTGAGTCAGGTGTTATATTATGTACCAAAACGTAATAAAATTGAATTGTGTTTGCATTTAATGCGAAACACCATAAAAGGCAACGTACTCATTTTTAGACGCACCAAATTTGGCGTAAATAAGCTAGAGCAAACCTTACTTAAAAACGGTTATACAGTTGATAGTATTCATGGTGATAAAGCGCAAAGCGAACGACAAACTGCTTTAAATAAATTTAAAAACGGTTATGTAAAAGTGCTGATTGCAACCGATGTTGCTGCACGTGGTATTGATATTAACGAACTCGATAATGTGCTCAATTTTGATATGCCAAATGTTGCAGAAACCTATGTTCATAGAATTGGTAGAACAGGTAGAGCTGGCAATATTGGAAAGTCTTATGCCATGTGCTCCGCAGACGAAAAAAGCTATGTAAAAACTATTGAACAATACATTAATGTTCAGATTCCTGTTGAGCAAGAACATCCTTATCCTTTAGACCCTAAGGCCAAACCTATCGTTCATAAAAAGAAAGGTAGCAAGTATAAAAAAGGACGTAAAAGTGAAGCTTCTAAGAAGAAGAAAAAGCGTTGGTATTAATTGAGTCGTTAGACTTCAGATTTTAGAACTTAGACTTGAAAACATAGTTTAGACCTCAAAGGTTTTTGGTGTCTGAGCGAAGCCGAAGCCAAACATTTGAGGTCTTTTTGGTTTATTCTCTGTCACCGAAATCAATAAAGTCTTCACCAAATCTAATAATGCCATTGGTGATATTAATCTTAATTTTATTTGGATTTGTTTTTTCGCCTATCAACATCATTTTTGAACGTTCATTTTTTCTACTAGGAGGAATTTCTGTTGTGACTCCATTCATATAATGAACTGTATTATTTCCATAAGTTTCAATAAAATACTTCATATTTTCCGGAAAGAATAAGTTGATTTCAGAGTATTCAGTATTCATAACAAGGGTTCCAAAATCATTAGAAAAATTATGTATCCAGAATTTACTGTTAAAATCGACAATTTCTACGTTCTCACCTATTTCACCAACTTTAATATCGCTAAACTCGGTATCAACATCTACTTTTTTTAACTGTGCCACTTGCACCTCATCAACATGTGTGAATTTATATTTTCCTCCTTCTAAAAAATTTGCTCTAAGACTTCCGTTTACCACATCAAAAACATTGAATGGATTTTGAATATTCTGAAATTTTAATTTCGTAGTTCTAGCGTTAACAACCAACTGATTTTTTACATCATTCTTAAAGATTAAATTAGAGTTTTCTGTCATTACACGAAGCTTAATTTCTGGAGGAAGTTTTATAAAAAATTTAGTCTTCAAAATCTTTACATTTTTGGTATTAATTTTTCTCTTATTTCCTTGTTTATCTACTTCACTATATTTTTTTAAAAATTCTTTTAGGCTCTTCCCTCTTGAGCTACTGTTTATATCTAAAAAATATTGTTTAGATTTTCTAAATTCACGATTTGTCTTTTCCTTAAAGTTTATAAAATCACCTTCAAAAGTAATGCCGTAAAGTGTCTCTAAACTATAGGAAATATCACTTTTGACTTCACTTCCGCCTGTTTTAAATTCTAATACATCATCTTTTATTAATGCTTCGATTTTAATCTCATTGAGCTTATTTTCTATCTCTTTTTTTGAATAGTTTTCAAACTCAATTTTATAATCAAAATGTACTTTATCATCCTCAGACAATGAAAATTCTACATACGTCCCATTCAGGTGGAGATAAATAGACTCTAAATCGTTTGTTTCATAGCTTTTCTTGAAAATTTCCTTTACTTGTGTGTTACCTATTGCTGATGTGATGAGCATCAGAAATAATAATTTAAATTGATTGTTCATGCTGTTCGTTTTTTTGATTTAATATTTTGATATGCTTTTGAATATCTTTTAATATCTGAAGTCGCGTTTGTAAATTTTCCACTAAGGACTCTATCACTAAAATATTGTTTGGGTCATTTTTAAATTGTGATGAAATCATTTGATAATCTTTATCTAAATCATCTAACTTATTTCTGAAACGTTCAACCAAAACTTCATCGTCTGTAATTGCTACGAAGCTTTCCCATTCTGCTTCTATATCTCGCAAGTATTCGGCTTCAACGGCTTCAATTTGTGCGATTATTGGTGATTTTTCTTTAGCTTTTGGAGTTGTATCAAAAATGCTAAATCCTACTGTTAATGCAACAATTAAGACAACTGCAACACCTAACAAAGTGTAAGGTTTTCGCTTTGCGTTGGATTGTTCTTTTAACTTTCCTAAAAACTCATTCCTATGTTTTGCTGGAGGTGTTTGTAATTCCTCTTCCTCTTTAAATAAATCTCTAATATCTCGCTTCATTGTACTTTACTTTTAGAAGTTCTTGTAATTTTAATTTTCCTCGTCTTAGGTGTGTTCTTGATGTCTTCACTGGGATTTCTAATATCTCTGAAATCTCTTCGTGGTCATAGCCTTCAACTAAATAGAGTTTTACCACTATTTTGTATTTATCGCTTAATTGATCTATAGTATATAGAATGTCTTGCTTTGTAATTGTGTTATCAAAATGCCAATTATCTTCATCTATAATTTGTAAATCTGAAACTTCTACATCATCAAATCTCAATTGATTTTTCTTTAAAACGTCTAAACATTGATTGATGATTATTCGCTTTAACCAAGATCCAAAAGTTGCTTTTGGCTGATAGGTTTCAATATTTAAAAAAGCCTTTAAAAACCCTTCTTGCATAGCATCCTTTGCATCTTCTTCGTTATTTAAATAACGCAGAGCAACTGTAAATATAGCGTTGCAATAGCTGTCGTAAATCTGCATTTGTGCTACTTGATTACCTTTTTTGCTAGCGGTTATTAAACTTTTAATTTGGTTTTGCATGTAGTTTGGTTAGCGTCTCTATTTTTAAAAAACGAATAAAAAACAAAAGGGTTTCAATTTTGGGATAAAAAAAAAGAATTCAAAAATTAATTTTTGAATTCTTAATGTATAAAAATTTAAATTATCCAGACTAAAACGACAATTTTGGATTAAAATATTGTTTTAACAACGGAATTTGAATACCAACCATTATTGCTAATACTACAGTTGCGTACATCAACGTGCTAGAGTAATCGAATGAAAAACCTTCAAATAGATTTAAGGAAACTTCAGGAAGATTAAAACGGTCTAAAAAACTCGTAGTATTACTCGATTTATTAAATAATACATAGCCAAATAAAGTTATAAAACCTGCAGCTATTAACCACCACACCGATTTTGGTATCAAGGGTTTATAAACCGTTGCTGTGGAATTAGAAATGATTTCAACCTCAGCCATTACCTTATCTGTAAAGTCTAAAGATGGTTGTTCTAATGCTTCACTAGACATTAATTTATCTATAAAATCTTCTATTTTTTTCTCATCGCGTTCCATAATTCATACTGTTTTGAGGTTGTAAATACTGTTCTAAAATAACAGCTAATTTTTTTCGAGCTCTAAAAAGTTTCACCTTTACTGTGTTCGCTTCTATATTAATGATTGTAGATATTTCATCTAAAGATAGTTCTTCAAAATAAAATAAGGTCAACAACGCACTACTATCTTCTGGTAGTTTATTGATGCACGCTTTTATTAATGCACTTTTTTCTTCTTTAATAATGTTTTCTAAAGCATTATCAATAACATCTAATTTATTAAAGGTAAATTCATCTATTGCAACATCATTTATATACTTTTTATTCTTTTTAATAGTATCTAAACAGGTGTTATAAGCGACTCTATAAACCCAAGTAGAAAACTTAGAATCTCCTTTAAACTTATGTAATGACCTAAACACTTTTATAAATGTGTCTTGTGCCACCTCCTCTGCCTCTTCCCTATTTTTAAGCATACGTAACGCTAAAGTATATACCATAGCCTTATACCGATTGACTAATTGCGCATAGGCTTTAGCATCGCCATCCTTAATGGATTGGATAAGTATGTTTTCGTCGTTGGTGGTCATTCTGTATTTAAGACGACATTAATCTATTATAGGTTACAACAATTGATAAAAATTATTTTTTTTGAAAAATTTGTAACCTCAGAACAAAACTTGTCGTCATAAGCTATGAACCGAATAAAATTAATCAATTAAAAAACAAACATTATGGACGAAGAAATTTTAATACCAATTAGTCTTTTCTTAGCAATTTTTGGAATCGTGTATTTGTATTTCTCAACAAGAAATAAAGAACGTTTAGCGCTTATTGAAAAAGGAGCTGATGCCAGTATATTTAACTTAGGAAAGCGCTCAGGCTCAGCATGGAAGGTCGTTGTAATAAATATTGCATTTCTTCTTATGGGTATTGGCTTAGGTCTTTTCATTGCTAATTTGTTAGAAAGCACTACTAGTTTAGATGATAATGTCATTTATCCAGCTATGACCTTTTTAATGGCAGGTTTAGGGCTTTATGTAGGCTATACGCAGACCAAAAAAGCAATGGACGACTAGATATAAAAACTAATCAATCAAAAAACACTAAAGCGCCTCATGATTATGAGGCGTTTTTTATGGCATAAAAAATGTATCTTTAAGCTTAAAGTTTTAAGCATGCCCAAGATCTTTATTTTTATTCTATTCGTTAGCCAGATATGTATTGCCCAAACCCTAGTGTTAGACAGCATTACAAAATATCCTGTCAGCTATGCCACGATCTCATTTGGTGATGGCAACGGAACTTTTGCGGATGATGAAGGCAAATTTTTCTTTACTAAGAAATTGTATCCAGATATCGATTCGTTATTTATTTCTGCATTAGGTTTTAAGGATTTGAATATTTCTACTGATAATCTACCCAATCAACTACTATTGCAGCCACAAGCAGATGAATTGGACGAGGTGGTCATAGACACCAAACTCAACAGAAAATTTAAGGAAGAACAGCTTAAACCTTACCTAGACGATGATTACTACAACTGTTGGTTGCCAACCATAGAATCTGAAATTGCAGTTTATTTTCCTAAAACCACTACCAAAGATCAAAAGCTAACAGAAGTCATTTTCCCTATTGCTTTAGAGTCTAAAGATTGGGAAAAGCGAAAGCGTGCTAATAGCGATAAAAAGAAATTTTCGACTTTGTTTAAAGTGAAGTTCTATGCCAACAACAATGGACTTCCTGGAAAAGTATTAACCTACGAAACCATCGTTTTTAGAGCTACAGAAAAAAATGGTGATGCTTACACACTCAATACTGAAGCTTATGACCTTTATATACCAAAAGACGGCTTTTTTGTGTCAATACAAGTTATGGGCTATACAGATAAAGCTGGAAAATTATTACCCAACAAAAAGTATAAAGAGATAAAAACAAAAAATGGAGTCGTTAAGATTCCGACCAATTTTAGACCACTTTTACCCTTTACAGACGAAATTGAAACCAAAAACACCTATATAAAGCGCGTATTCATCAATGGCAATAATTGGGTGAAATTTGAAAAAGGCAATGGTTTTGAATCTAGTTTACTAAAACGAGACCTATTTAATTACGGTATTGGATTAACTTTTAAAACCTATAAAGATGAATGAACCTTTAGGACTATACATTATGGCTGGCTTATATATTTTAGCCGGTATCATGCATTTTGTAAAACCAGAAATGTATATGCGCATTATACCAAAATACTTGCCTGATCATAAAGCCTTAGTCTTATGGAGTGGAGTTGTAGAAATACTCTTAGGTATAGGGTTGTGTATACCAGAACTAAAAGCAATTGCAATTTTTGGAATTATAGCAATGCTACTGGTATTTTTAGTAGTTCATTTTTATATGCTCTCTAGTAAAAAAGCTTCTGCAGGAATCCCTAAGTGGATTTTGGTTTTACGTATTCCACTTCAGTTTGTGTTGATGTATTGGGCTTGGGTTTATTTGAACTAATATGGACGTTACAAAACACTGCAAGCTTTGCGACTATCAAAAAATTGATTTTAAAACAGGAACATATTGCGGTTTAACCAATAGAAAACCTGAGTTTCACGGAAAATGTGTAAATGCAAAATTTGACAATAAACTCGAGTATGAAATTAATTCTATTAACGTTGAATACGAAAACATACTCAAAACTAAATGGCGTGCATATATTTATTTTATTACGTTTTTAATAATAGGTACGATATCAATTATAGCAGGTTGTTATATCGGTTGGATTTTATTTGAAAATTGGAATTACGGCCACAAGTTTGACAGATATACCGGATCAGCTGCTGTAATGTTAATTCTGGGAAGCATATTATTTATTTTTCCTATTGCTACAAATTACTTATCTCATTATCTCAATAACTTTAAACTAATTAAAGTAAAAAAAGAAAACTTAGATACAATTTTAAGTCTTTATGGAATTAAGTATGATATTGACATTAATTTTCTAAAAAATAACAGTGACGACGATATTGAGATAGATTTAAAAATTACAAGAAAATAGTTATTCCACCACAAAATCAAAATAAGTATCAGGAAAAGGTTCCCAACGCAAGGTAAAATGCCACCATTCTTTAGGATAATTTCTAAAATTATGTTTTAACATTACAGTTTGTAGCAATTGTCTATTCTGTTTTTGTTCCTCAGTAATATTTTGGTAATCTACCCATGATGCCTCACCAAAAAAATCATAAGCACTCCCCATATCCAGCGGTTCACCATTGATACCGCAAATAATAGTTAAATCTATTGTACTGCCTCTACTGTGTCCAGATTTTGAAGCGATATAACCTTCCTTAAACAGGTTTCTTTTTTTTACGTTAGGATAGAAAACAGATTTGTTTACAGTATCATTCAGCACTCTTGCCCAACGCACAAAATGATTAACCGCTCGTTGCGGTCGGTAACCATCATAAACTTTAAGACAAAGATTCTGTTCCTGTAATTCGGCTTGTACAAGCTTTAGCTTTTCAGCTGCTGCCTTGGTAAGGATTAGTTTATTTGCGTTATAACCGTTAATAGTATCTCCTACAAAGTTGTTAGGACCATAATAACGTAACTCTACATCCAAATCTGGAATTACAGATTTAACATACACAAAACCTTCTGGTAAATCCTGCTTGCTATTCAACCCTAAAGTTAAAATAGCTATTAAAATTAAAGATGTAAGAATTTTATATTTCATGTGGTCATTATTTATTTTTAGAAGTCACATGTTGTTCACTATTCACTAATTTTACAAACAACAATATTAGTGGATGTGCTCGGTTCCTATTGTAGCACTAATTTAGAGAAAAATTATACTATGGACTTGTTTTCTAAAAAGAAACAGCATTTTAAATTGCCAAATGCAGAACTTGTCTATATTTCAGATTTCTTTTCCAATACTGAAGCAGACCTTTATTTTAAAACGATTGAAGCCCAAACCAATTGGCAACACGATACTATTATTGTCTTTGGAAAAAACTACAAACAACCAAGATTAACCGCTTTATTTGGTGATAAGCCTTACAGTTATTCTAATATTACAATGCATCCTGAACCTTTTACAGAAACACTTCAAAATATAAAAGATAAGGTTGAAAATTTTTCCGAGCGCGCCTTCAATACCTTACTCATTAATTTGTATCGCGATGGCAATGACAGCAATGGTTGGCACGCAGACAATGAAAAAGAATTAGGAACAAATCCAGTAATTGCCTCTGTTAGTTTTGGTGAAGAACGTCCGTTTCACTTTAAACACAGAACACTAAAAGAAGAAAGGCACAAGCTAACTCTTGAACACGGAAGTTTGTTGCTTATGAAAGGTGAAATGCAACACCATTGGCTACATCAAATAGCAAAAACAAAAAAGAAAATTGGACCGAGAATAAATCTCACATTCAGGAAAATAATATGAAGCTATAAACGTTTATTTAAGCAGATAAAGAAACTTGATATTAAGCTTAGTTGAAGTCTAAAAAACAAAAAACCGGGTTCCCTCAAACCCGGTTTCTCTAATTTGCTTTTTAATATATGTCAGTAGATTCAGGGTCTCTAAGTCAACATAACATATGCAAATATTAATTAATTAATCCATTGAACTAAAAACTAAATTTTAGTACACTTCAAATATATAATTAGGTTTTAATTTTAACGTCTAAAAACATATTAAATCGATAAAAAGCATATAATTTTAACATTTGAAGATGAAATAATGTATTTCATCGATGAAATACATTTTAAATTAAATCAAAAAACAGCAATCGTTTAAAATAAATTGGCATAAAAAGTGTTTCAGTTTTATTATTAGATTCCATATCAATTACATTTACATCTATAAAAACTTCTAAAATGAAATATTATTTATTTGTAGTTCTTATTCTTTTTTCAACTAGAAATTATAGTCAAGATAAATTATATACTGAAGAAGACATCTCAGTTTCAAAATGGATAGATGGTACTCTACTAAGCCCTACCACTAACGACAAGGAAGTTTTAGCAATTATCATAGCTGGTTCTGGTCCAACAAATAGAAATGGTAATCAGAATTTCCTAAAAAACAATTCGCTTAAAAAACTAGCCGAAAGCCTTACCAATAATGGCATTTCTACATTTAGGTACGATAAACGTATTGTAAAACAAATCAAAAAAGGAAATGTAGATAAAGACATAATGTTTGATGATTTTGTAAGTGACGCATCTGATGTTATCAACTATTTTAAGGAAGAAGACAAGTATTCAAAAATCTATGTTATTGGTCATAGTCAAGGCAGTTTGGTTGGTATGCTGGCTTCTAAAGACACTGTTGATGGCTTTATTTCACTAGCAGGAGCAGGAAATAATATCGGAGACGTCCTGGTGGAGCAAGTGACAAAAATGGCACCTAAATTAGGAGAAGAAACACAACGTATTGTAAATATTCTAAAAGAAGGAAAGACCACAACAGATTACCCAAATGCCTTAGCCTCATTTTTTGGACAAGATTTACAACCTTTTATGATCAACTGGATGCAATACAATCCTACCGAAGTTATAAAAGAACTAAAAATGCCCATCCTAATTATTAATGGTACTAAAGATCTTCAAGTTTCTGAAAGTGAAGCAGAATTATTAAAAACTGCAAACGAAAATGCTACATTAACGATTATTGAGAATATGAATCATGTCCTTTTTGAAATAGAAGGTGATGATCTGGAAAACTCAAAATCTTATAACGAATCGTTTAGGCCTATTTCACCACAACTCATTGATAGTATTACAGAATTTATAAAATCTTAGTTCCTTCAAATTGTCATAAATTAAAAAAGCATCTCAAACGAGATGCTTTTTTACTAACTAACCAACCAAACGTAATGTTGCGATTTTGTAGTGTTGTTACGATTGTAACTATCGCTGTAACCATTACATTTAGTATATAGCAAACCGCGTGCCAAACTTTAAATTTTATTTTCTTTTGCAAAATTGTAACAAAAAAATCTATTTGCATACTAACATTATAAGTTATATCTTTATGATATCATTTTAATATCATAATAAAATACAAAGTAATTAATCAATTAAACTTTTAATTATGAAAGAAGAAAAAATTATCGTTCCAGCAAATGGCTATTTAATGCTGTTTTTATTTATCATACTCTTTTTTGGGAGTATCGCCTTAATTCCAATAACACAAACTGGTTGGTCAGCATTTGGTATTGTTGTAGCTCTACTACTCGCTTTTGGCTTTTTAATGGTACAACCAAATGGTTCAAGAGTTTTACTTTTATTTGGTAAATATGTAGGTACAGTAAAAAAGAATGGTTTTTATTGGGTCAACCCATTTTACACCAAAAAGAAAATATCACTTAGAGCTAGTAATTTTGACAGTGAACGTCTTAAGGTTAACGACAAACTTGGAAACCCAGTAATGATTAGTACTATTTTAGTATGGCGCGTACAAAATACCTACAAAGCAGCTTTTGATGTTGACAACTATGAGAATTTTGTACGTGTGCAAACCGATGCAGCAGTACGTAAGTTAGCAAGTATGTATCCATACGACAATTTTGCAGATGAAGGTGTTGACGAAGACATAACATTACGCTCAAGCGTTAATGAGGTGAGTAATGCTTTAGAAAAAGAAATCGACGAGCGATTATCCATTGCTGGTATAGAAGTCCTGGAAGCACGTATAGGTTACTTAGCTTATGCACAAGAAATTGCTAATGCAATGCTTAAGCGTCAACAAGCTACAGCTATTGTTGCTGCAAGGCATAAAATTGTTGAAGGTGCTGTAAGTATGGTAGAAATGGCTATTGAAGAACTTAATAAAAAACAAGTTGTAGATTTAGATGAAGAGCGTAAAGCTGCAATGGTGAGCAATCTTATGGTAGTGTTATGCGGAGACAAAGACGCTTCTCCAATAGTAAATACAGGAACTTTAAGTCATTAATAATGAAAGAATATAAAGTTATTAAACCAAAATTAGGCTGGCGAAACCAAGTAGAAAAGATGGAAGAAATCCTCAACAAATATGCTAAGGAAGGTTGGAAATTGGTCGAAATAACACCAAACCAGCATATCATATCCTTCATAGTTTTTGAACGCGACAAAAATAGATAATGAGAATCTTTAAAGAAGAACAACGCTTTAACCAATTATGGCTTATCATCTTAATGATGGTAAGCCTCTTGGTGCCTATTGCAATTATAATTGGCACTTACATAAAAGACCCAAGTAGTTTTTCTGTTATGGAATTAGTGTTATTAATTAGCATTATCGTGTTGGCTTCGGCTTTTATATTTTTGTTTAAACTAACATCTCGGATAGACGAAAATGGAATCCATTATAAATTCTTTCCGTTTCATTTTAAATTTAAAACCATAAAATGGAACGAAATAAATAATATATATGTTAGAAAATATGATGCCTTGAGCGAATATGGAGGTTGGGGATTTAAAGGTGGTCCGCTTTGGAAAAAATCTAAAGGAAGAGCTATTAATGTAGCTGGTGATATAGGTATTCAATTAGAATTAAAAAACGGTAAAAAACTTTTGATAGGCACACAAAAGAAAGATGAAGCCGAAAGTGTATTAGCGACTTATAAAACAAAAATTAACGATAATGTCTAAGAAAAAAGCCTTTGCTCTAAGAATTAATGAAGACATGCTAAAAGCCGTTGAAAAATGGGCAGCTGATGAGTTTCGTAGTACCAATGGCCAGATAGAATGGATGCTAATGCAATACCTAAAAGAGCATAACAGGCAACCAAAAAAGAAAGATAACCCAAAAGAAGAAAAGTGATCCTGAGTGGTCACTTTTTTAGTTTTTAATTTTTGTATTTTGTGGCAAATTTAATTTATGAATTCAAAAAATAAGTACATCGTAGCTCTCATTTCAACAGTCCTAGCCATTGCCGTTGCTTCTGTTCTAATGTATTTTTTTTACGAAAAACCAGAAGAGCCAATTTTTGCAAATGATGCCATAGTATTTGGCTTATTAATGGTAGCCTTAGGTTTTGTGTTTTTTACTGAATCTAAAAAATCAGGTTATTGGTATTATTTCTATAAAATAGTCCCAGGACTTTTAATGTGTTATTTAATTCCTGCGATATTTAACTCATTGGGTTTAATTTCGGATGAAATTTCTAAAACCTATTTTATTGCCAGTCGCTATCTGCTACCTGCTTCATTAGTGTTACTGACACTAAGTATAGACCTAAAAGCTATTTTTAATCTAGGATGGAAAGCCTTAGTGATGTTCTTTACTGGTACAGCTGGTATAATAATAGGTGGACCTATAGCTATTTTGTTAATCTCATCGTTTTCACCAGAAACTGTTGGAGGAGCAGGCTTTGATGCCACATGGAGAGGTTTAGCAACTTTAGCTGGTAGTTGGATTGGTGGTGGAGCTAACCAAGCCGCTATGCTAGAAATTTATGAGTTTAACCAAGAGCTTTATGGCGGAATGGTATTAGTGGATATTGTAGTTGCCAATATTTGGATGGCAATTATTTTACTTGGAATTGGTAAACGAAAAAAGATAGACAACTGGCTAAAAGCAGATAACACAGCCATTGATGAGTTACAACATAAAGTGCAAACTTTTAGTGACAAAATAACCAAAATCCCAACAACAACAGACCTTATTATAATATTGGCTCTTGCCTTTGGCGCAGTAGGTATTGCCCATTTTGGAGCTGATAATATTTCTGCATTTTTAAAGGATAATTTTAAAGCTGTTAGCGATCCTAAAAGCGCATTATCTTCATTTGGTAGTGGCTTCTTTTGGCTAATTTCTATTGCAACACTTATCGGAGTATTGTTGTCATTTACAAAAGCAAAAAATTACGAAGGTGCTGGAGCAAGTAAAGTAGGAAGTGTTTTTATATACATATTAGTTGCCACAATAGGTATGAAAATGGATTTGGGTAAAATTCTTGAAAACCCAGGACTAATATTAATCGGTTTGGTTTGGATGGCGATACATGCAGGTCTTTTAATTCTTGTAGCTAAAATTATCAAGGCGCCATACTTTTTCTTAGCCGTTGGTAGTCAAGCAAACGTTGGTGGTGCAGCATCCGCTCCTGTTGTTGCTGCAGCTTTTCACCCATCTTTAGCAACAGTAGGTGCTTTATTAGCTGTATTTGGATATGTAGTAGGAACCTATGGAGCAATTCTTTGTGCAGAACTTATGAAAATTGCTGCTGGTGGTTAGTATTTTATATTTCAAAATAAGATATTTGCGCACCTAAACATTAAAAACAACCATGACGATATTTAATAAAACATTAAGCCTTATACTTTTAGTATTAGTAGTAGTTTCTTGCAGTAAAGAAAACAACTCAAACTTTACATTAAAAGGTGAAATAAAAGGTCTAAAAAAGGGCATTGTTTACCTTCAGAAAGAAGGAGATTCTAGCATTGTTGACTTGGACTCATTAGTAATTACAGGTCAACCAGAATTTACACTGCACACCAATTTAGATGAGCCTATTCTGTTATATCTAAAGCTTTTTAAGAATGATGGAGAAGAACATTACATCCCGTTTTTTGCTGACAAAGGAATTACTGAAATAAAAACATCGTTAAAGAATTTTAATTTTGATGCTGAAATTAATGGCTCAAAACAACAAGAATTATTAAATGAATACAGAAAGGTTTTATCTCGTTTTAATGATCAGCATTTAGAAAATATAGAAGCTAATTTTTTAGCGCAAAAAAACAAGGATACTATTGCTATGGATTCCCTAAATAAACTTTCAGAAACCATAATAAAACGCAAGTATTCTTATACTATTCAGTTTGCACTAAATAATAGAGATAATATTATTGCGCCTTATTTGGCTGTGTACGAGATGCAATCTGCAAACCCTATTTATATAGATTCAATTTACAATGGCTTGACTGATAACATAAAGCAATCGTTATATGGAAAGAAGTTAGCAGAAGTTATCGCTAATAGAAAACTTGAGGAATAAAATCACTGTTCATCTAATTCTGAATCAATTTCAGTATGGTATGGGAAAGAGGTAAAACAAAAAAACCAATCAAATTATGATTGGTTTTTTTGTTTATAAATATAGTAAATGTAATATGCTTACTTAAGTTTATTAATGCGTTCAATTAACGCTTTACCTTTGGATTCTAAATCGCTATTTATAGCCTTAAAGTGCCCTTTCTTATCTTCAACAGTTCTGTCATTAACACGTGCAATAAGCTCATCAAAAGTAGTAATAGCGTCATCTATAATTGCTTCACTCTCTTTTGTTGGCTTTTCTGAATTAGTCAATTCCCAAACATATACTGCTTCTATGATATCACCTAAAACGTAATTTATATCTTTTTTTAAATCTCTTTTATTCGCCATAATAATTGTGTTTATTTAAGTGCAAATGTAAGGAATCCTTAAATTTATTTACTGAATTTAATTTTGAAGTTTTAAACATACACCTCAAGAAGTTTGGCTCCGTTAGATTTAAGTCTAAAATTTTTGATTGCTGCAGGAATTAAAATAGTTTCACCTTTAGAAATTACATCAGTTGTATTATCCGTTAAAATTTCAGCTTTTCCGTTTACACACATGTAAATAAGAAATGAATCCTGAGTATTTGTCTTTTCAATTTCTGTATCTATTTCTAAATAATTTGTGGTAAAAAAAGGACAACTAACCATTTCGTTAGAAACATTAGCGCATTTTTTATACTCCACTCTAAAATCATTTTTCAAATTAAAATCAAAAGCATCAAGAGCGATGTCGTTATGAAGCTCACGTTCGTTACCTTCCTCATCTACTCTATCCCAATCATACACACGATAGGTAATATCACTTGTTTGCTGAATTTCTGCTAACAATACTCCTGCTCCAATAGCGTGAACTCGCCCAGCTTCAATAAAATAAGCATCTCCTTCTTTTACCTTATCAAAATTCAAAATCTTGGTAAGTGTTTTATTTTCCAGATGTTTTAGATATGTTTCTTTATCCATATCTCTATTAAATCCTACAATAAGATTAGCTCCCTCATCAGCCTGCATAACATACCACATTTCTGTTTTCCCAAAGGAATTATGGCGCTCTTTTGCCAATCTATCGTTTGGATGCAACTGAATGCTTAAGTCTTCTTTAGCATCAATAAACTTTATAAGCAACGGAAAGTCGTTACCAAATCGTTGATAGTTTTTTTCGCCTAGAAGATTAGATTTATACTGTTCTAAAAGTTCTTGTAATGATTTATCTTTTAATTCTCCATTAGCAACTATAGAAACAGCATTAGGCACTGTACTTACCTCCCAACTCTCACCCAATTGCTTAGAATCTGAGTCCTTATTGAATTGTGTTATGAGCTTTTCACCACCCCAAATTTTGTCTTGTAAGATGGGATAAAACCTTAAAGGATGTAAAACATTTTTCATATGGTTATTCGCCAGAATAGGTTACAAAATTACGTGGCGTTTCATAAAGCGTAATCTTTAAATGAAATTTAGAATCTAATTTTGGTTTTATCTTATTATATATAACCACTGCAATATTTTCTGCAGTAGGATTTAGGTTTTTAAATTCTGGAACTTCTACATTTAAATTCTTATGGTCAAAGGCATCTTCAACTTCAGTTTTTATAATATCTTTTAAAACCTTAACATCAATAACATAACCTGTTTCTGGATCTATTTCGCCAGTTACGCTAGCAATTAATTCATAGTTATGTCCATGAAAATTTGGATTGTTACACAGACCAAAAACAGCTTCATTTTTTTCATCGCTCCAGTCTTTTCTATAAAGTCGGTGTGCTGCATTAAAATGTGCTTTTCTGTGTACGGTTACTTTCATGAGTTGTTAACGTTTATAAATTCGTAAAACTTTTCGAATATAATCTTAAACCAAGCTGTGTAATGTTCTGGATGTAAAGCCATATCAACTTTTACTTCTTCTAGTTGCATCCATTTCCAATCGGCAACTTCGTCTGCATTAATCTTTGGCTTATCGTTATAATAACCAATCATTATATGGTCGTATTCATGCTCAGTTAGTCCATTATCAAAAGGTGCTTTGTATATAAAAGATGTTGTTTCCTCCAAATCTGTAACAAAACCCATTTCCTCTTGTAAACGTCTTTTACCGGCTTGTAAATTGTTTTCACCATTACGCTGATGACTACAACAGGTATTGGTCCATAATCCTGGAGAGTGGTATTTATGTAAAGCACGTTGCTGAAGCATTAATTCGTTTTTATCATTAAAAACAAATACCGAAAACGCACGATGAAGAAGTGCTTTTTCATGCGCTTCCATTTTAGGCATTAGACCAATCTGATTATCGTTTTCATCCACAAGGATGACTTGTTCTTCTGTCATAAAGCAAAATTAATGACTAAAGCTTTAAAAAAGGTAAAGGAATTCATAAAAAATAGCCATTTAAAAAAATTAAATGGCTATTGTTTTATTATATCTCAAAAATTCTAGTTAATCATCACAAGATTTACCATTAATACTAGTAATGATAAATTCACTACGTCTGTTTAACTGGTGTTCTTCTTCTGTACAGTTAGATTCGTTTGTTGGCTCGCAACCGCAATCATTAACTAATTGTGATTCTCCATAACCTTTAGCGGTTAAACGGTCTGCTGCAATGCCATTATCTATTAAATACTTTCGTGTAGATTGTGCTCTATTTTCTGAAAGTCTTTCGTTATAAGCCATTGTTGCTCTACAGTCTGTATGAGAACGAATATCAATTTTCATTGTTGGATACTTGTTCAGTACAGCCAATACTTTTTGTAATTCTATTTCGGCATCATACCTGATATTGAACTTATCAAAGTCGAAATAGATAATTGGAATATCTAAAATTTTGGCCAAATCATCACAAGGATTAATTTCTTGTACATCTTTTTCAAGTAATAATTGAAGTTGTAATTCTTGTTTCTTTTTTGGAGTTGTAAAACGTTTTTCATCAGAAGCGTAAGTTTCCTTTTCTCCTCTAATTAAGTATTCCTTTTCACATTCAAGTTGAAACTCAAAAGCTGCATCAGCACCAACGGTTTTACGTTCAAGCTCATTACCTTCACCATCAAATAAAATAACTGTTGCGTTAGGAATTAACTCGTCTGTGTTTTTATCTTGAACTGTACCTGCAACAAGTTGTTCGCATTCTGGCACTTCAAACGTGTATATATCATCACTACCTTTTCCTCCTTCTCTATTTGAGCTAAAATAAACACGCTTAGTTACTAAATTTTCGTAATACCCAAAATCATCAAAAGCACTGTTTACTGGTTTTCCTACATTTTCTATTGGAAAGCTTCTATTTTTACTGGTTGAGACTTTTTGGTCCAATCCTTCAGACTTAAAAACATCTAAGCCACCTAAGCCTGGAAAGCCTGTAGAAGAATAAAATAAATCGCCATTAGTGTTTATAAACGGAAATGATTCTTGACCCTCTGTATTAATCGATGAACCTAAATTTTCAGGCTCGCCTAAAGTACCATCATCATTTACATCAACTACAAAAATATCAGATTGTCCAAAAGTACCTGGCATATCTGAAGCAAAGTATAACCTAGAACCTGTAAGGTTTAACGCTGGATGAGCGACACTATAATCTTCACTATTAAAGTGTACCTTATGAATTTCGTCCCAAGTACCATCTTCGCTCAACGTAGCTCTATACAATTGTAATCTATTAATCCCTGTATCATCTTCTTTGTACTTTAATCTGAAAAAATTATTTCTGGTAAAGAACATATATTTTCCATTTGGGGAAAAGACAGCACTAGACTCGTGATATTTTGTATTTACCTTACCACCAATTTCTGTTACTTCACCAAATCCGTTTTCTGTCTTTTCAGCAGAATATAAATCTAAATACGGTTCTTCATTCCAACGGTATTTTCTTCCACCACCTCTTGCAGAAGCGAATACAATACCATTTTCGTATTCGGTTGTACCGAAATCTGAAAGTTCTGTATTAATCTCTAAATTATGTGGCTCTATATCATCACGACTAGCTTCTTCAATATTAGATCTATAATCTACACTCGAAAGAAATGCTTTTCCTCTTAAATCATCTGGCTTAAGCTCATGGAATTTTTTCATCCATTTATCAGAGTCTTCATAATTTTCAATTCCTTTTAGAGCCAAGGCGTATCTAAAATAGTACTCAGGATCGATGACTTCGTTCATAGCCATTAATTCACCATACCATTTAGCAGCATTCTCCATATCGTTGTTAAAATAATAGGAGTTGGCCAACTTCTGAAAAAGATCAACTGACTTGTAGCCCTTATTTGCTACTTCCAAGAGCACCTCACTTGTTTTTACGTAGGCAAAATCTCTATAGTCGTCTTTAACACTTTGTATTTTTCCGTTCTGTGCATAAGTAGATAAGGCAAACATACCTACAAATGCTATACATATATATCTTGAAATTGTTTTCATAGTTGTATTTTTAAAAGAAACGTGGTGATAAAATTCTACCTAATCGTTTAATTTCGAATCTTAAAGTTATTTCGTGAGTTCCACTATTATAATTGTTTAATCCAGTAGTAGTTAAATCATAACCATAGCCTATAAACATACCAGGTGTTGCCTGAAAACCAACTAATGCACTTACTGAATCATCCCATCTCCAAGCTAATCCTGCTGTTAAATTCTTCTTGTACCAGAAATTTGCCGATATATCTGCAATGAGTGGTGCTCCTGAAACCCCTTTTACTAAGAAAGCAGGTTTCAGTTCTAAGGTCTCACTTAGATTAAACACATAACCACCAATTGCGTAAAAATGCATTCGCTCACTAGCTAAAGAAACTTGAACATCATCATAATGCTCTGTCTCTAAAAAATTTGGAACTGCTAATCCTAAATACCATTTTCTAGTGTGCATGTATAAACCTGCTCCTATAGTTGGAGACCATGTGCTTAAATTATCTGCAAATGTAGGGTCACCAACTTCTCGAATAACACCTAAAGACCAATCTGATTGTAAGTTATGGAAACCTCCTTTCACTCCAAATGATAATTTTAGATCATTAGCATTTAATGGAATAGTGTAAGAAAAATTAGCATCTAAATAAGTTTCTCTCACTGGACCTAGAGCATCACTTACAATATTTAGTCCCAAACCTATACGCTCATTACGTAATGGTGAATGAATACCTAATGATTGTGTCTGTGGAGCTCCATCAATACCTACCCATTGCGATCTATGTAATCCCACAACACTCAATGTTTCGCGCTGTCCTGCATAAGCTGGATTAACACTAAGCGTATTGTACATATAATGCGTATACTGAGGATCTTGTTGTGCAAAACTATTAGCACTAAGTAGTATAAATACTAGAACTATTAATCCTTTTATTAGTGATGATTTATGTATCATTTTTCTGTATTTTATAATTAAGTGTTAATTAGTTTTATCTGTTTATATATAACCATCCTACTCGTGGATCTGAACCATCTCCTAAATCAAGCACATAATAATACGTACCTACAGGTAATTTATCAGATTCATTAATTACTGCTCTTCCGTTAGAAGTTCCTCTCCAATCATTCAGATAGCCTTTCTTAGAGTAAACAATATTACCCCACCTATTATAGACTTCTAATTTGTTATTAGGGAATCGTTCTAAACAATCAATTACAAAGGTTTCATTAACACCATCATCATTTGGAGAAAACTCGTTGTAAATGGTTAAACATATTGGATCAACTATTGCAGTATCTTCATCATTAGTTGGGTTAACATCTGTACCTCCATCTGCACTACTTACAAATGCAGTATTAGCATAGTCACCAAATCCTAGCACTTCTACAGTAATTTGAAGTATTTCTACTTGATCAGGATCTAACTGAGCAATAGTCCATTCACCATCAAATTCTGAATAAGTACCTGCTGTTGTTATTGCTGACACAAATACATATCCACTAGGAATTTGCTCACTAATAACAATATTTGTAGCGGTAACGTTTCCAATATTAGCTACTTCAATGGTAAATGTAACTTCAGCTCCCACAACAGGTCTAACTTCATCTACAATTTTAGTAACTTCTAAATCAAAGATTGAATTTACTGGAGTCACAGTTGGATCATCTGGATCACCATCTCCATTATCATCATTATCACTTGGGTCATTAGGGTCATCACTAATATCTCTAATATCATCTGTTGGATCACCTAAATCTCCTCCCGGTGCTTCACTACTTACTGTCGCAGAATTCATTACGAATCCTGTATCTAAATCATCCTGTGTGATTTCATACGTAGCAGTAAATGTTGTACTATCAATTTCACCAGGTAATAATTGAGCTATTGGTCCACCAACTAAGTTTAAGCCTGGTAATACATCTTGAACTTCAATATTAGTTAATGTTAAGTTCCCTGTATTTTCAACAATAAATACATACGAAATAATATCACCTAAACTTCCTGCAATACCATCTCCATTAGTATCTTCTAATGGAAGTGTAGTCTTAATTAAACTAATACTAGGGTTTGGTGGTATTGTAATTTCTGTTGGGTCATCTTCTGTGTTGCCGTCTGTATCGTCATCATCATCACTCGTGTCATCGACATTGGTTCCCGCTGGACTGTCTCCATCGGCTACTACACTGTTGCTAAACCCTCCGGCATCTACAGCATCCTGCTCGA
>NZ_JBHLTQ010000006.1:0-356915 GCF_042434315.1 Winogradskyella pulchriflava
ATTAACGGATAAAATAATAAAATATTATTAATTATAACTTAAAATTGTCCCACTGCAGTCCCACTAAAAATAGAGTTGTGCGACCTAAAAGGGTTTTGGAGATATTGCTTAATCCTGTCGAGGTCACGAATAAATACTACAATTAGAAAAAACGCCAAGCTCGCTTGAGCGTTTTTTTTGTTGAAGTTATTTCAATACAACATTTAGAATGTATAGTAATCCTTTTTTATATCTAAATATCACAAGCTCCAGATTTCAACTTAATAGTATCTAATGTTTCCCAAATAGAGTGGTCAATCTCTTGAGGTGACAACTTAAAGATAATTATGGAAATTTTTTGGGATTTACAAAAATGCTGCTGTGCTACTATATTAATGTCGATGACGTTTCCAGTATGAAAACCATCAAATAACCTCATTTTTCCTATATAGACTTCATTGTCAGTTTCATTTTTAATAAACAATACGTTAGGGTCTGGAAAATCTGAAGACCAGTGGTTGGGTTTCATAAGACCATCAAAATAAGCATCAAAATTAAGTTCAATAGTTTTAACATTTAATGGAGCGTCAGCCTTAATGCTCCAAGCAATTACTAAAGACCAAAAGCCATCATTTTCTTTATTGGACCAATCTTTATGAAACCTCAATTCTTCAAAACCAGTTAGTGTCATTTTTGGTGCCCAGTCTATAGGAAATTTAATGATTTCCTTTGCCCAAGTACTATCTGCTTCTAATATTGATAGTTGTTCGTTTTCTTGGGTATTAGCGTTACACCATATTAAAAGAATCAATAGCATTGCTAGTTTTTTCATAGTATATATTTTTTGGATAAGATAAAGAAGGTTGAAAACACTTGTGTCAAAAAAATGCAAAAAGAATGTCAAAGTATCATTGGTTGTAAAATTTTATAAAAAAAATGGCTAGTGTTAGCCACCTAACATTTTAATCAGTGTCGCTATTCTAAATTTGTGATGAACAATTTAAATAACGAGCAATGATTAAAAAAACATTTTTAGGATTACTAGCATTAAGTTTATTTGCAGTATCCTGTAGTAGCGATGACGATAGTAATGCGTCAACAACATCAAATTTAACCTTGAATTTTCAAGGTTTGGAAGCCTTAGGAAGTGATTATGTTTATGAAGGTTGGATTATAGTCGATGGTCAACCGGTTAGTACTGGGACATTCTCTAGTGTAACTTTTCCTCAGACATTTCCAGTAAATTCAGTTCAATTAGAAAATGCAACAACATTTGTTTTATCTATTGAGCCAGCAGTAGATCCAGATCCTGCTCCTGCAGCAACTAAATTATTAGCTGGAAACTTTTCGGGCAATGTAGCCAGTGTTAATTCTGATAATATAGTTGTGGCTTTAGGAAGTAGTTTATCCGCTTTAGGAGCTTCAACAGGAAAATATATTCTAGCGACACCAACAGACATGGATGATACCAATGAAGCTAGTGGTGTTTGGTTTTTAGACAATACCAATGCTCCATCTGTTGTGGCAGGTTTAAGCTTGCCAACTTTAGCAGATGGCTGGAAATATGAAGGATGGGTAGTTTTCGATGGTACGCCAATAAGTACAGGAACATTTACAGACGCAGAGAGTGCGGATGATAATGCTGTAACATCAATTTTTAAAGGAGATTCAGGTAATGGACCAGGTTATCCCGGTGAAGATTATTTGCAAAATGCACCTACTGGACTAACTTTTCCTACGGATTTAAAAGGCAGAACAGTGGTAATATCTGTAGAACCTTATCCAGATAACAGTACTGCGCCATTTACATTAAAGCCTTTAGCGCATGTTGTACCGTCGGACGCTATGAACCATACGGTAATAAATATGGGTGATGGGCCAGTGGAAACTTTATCTGGTTCTGTAACAAGAAATTAATAATTGAGAAAGTAAATTTGCCGCTAATGCGATAGATTAAATTGAGTTTATTAAAAGGCTACCAATCGGTAGTCTTTTTTTCTTCTAAAGCATTTTTTGTTATGTAAGCGCGCCAACCGATAATAGCAAGCTGAAGCTTCGTAGCTTTGCTTAGGTCTAATTGCTTTTTAGTAAAACTTGGAAGAATTGCCTTGTTGGCTTTTGCAATAAGCTTAAAGATAGATTTCTTCATGTTTTTTTGATGGTTGCAAAAGTACTTGATGCTTTTGCGTGTTGTCATTTAGTGACAAAAATAGTAAAACTTATTCTAGAACTAAGTTTTACTTTTTTAATTGGTTGTTGGTTTTGGTCGGTTTTTAATTTAGAATATTGAGAAAATAATATCAATAATCAATTTAGCTATTGTCATCATAATTTTTTTGGTTTTGAGGTTAATATTCGTTTTACATTTTTTGATTGAGTTTTCAATATATATCCGCAACGAATAATCTTCCAAACGTTTTTGTAAAAATCGATGAAATTGCATTTATATTTATAAGTAAAATGATGATAATTATTACTATAATTTGTGACTTGCCTACAAAAGATTTATTATTTGTAACTATAAACGATGATTGAGGTTATAAATTTATATGTTTAAAGGGCATTTTTTGAATGAATTTTAAAATCGTAGAGGCATTTCATCTTTAAAATGCCATTATTTGGGCATTTCATCTTTTTGAAATTTATTTTACTGATAAAACTCATAGTATTTTTTAGTAGCTTTTTGTAAATAATATTTACTTAACATTTTTGCTTCATTTTAAGTTTATCTTTGTAAAAAACATGAAAATGAAGAAAATCATTATTTTATTTATTCTGTTTGTTTCCTTAACAACCTATGCTCAGGTTTTAGTGATAAACGAGTTCGATCCTGATTCCCCTAGTACAGATACGGCTGAGTTTATAGAGTTAAAATCTGCAACGCCAAATTTTTCTACTGATGGCTATATTTTAGTGTTTTTTAATGGTTCTTCTAGTGGAGCAGATTCCAGTTACATGGTTATAGATTTGGATGGTTATACAACAGATAACAATGGTTTGTTAGTGATAGGCAGTGAAGGAGTTTCGCCTTTTCCTCAAGTATTAATATCAGAAAATGTTATTCAAAACGGAGCAGATGCACTTGGTGTGTATCAAGCTTCAGTAAACGATTTTCCAGAAGGTACTTTGGCAACGCAAACAAATCTTATAGATGCTATGGTTTATGGGACAAACGATGCGGATGATACAGATTTGTTGACGTTATTGGGCGAAACAATTCAGTATAATGATAATGGTACAAATGCCAATCCTAGGTCTATTCAACGTTTTGTTGATGGTATGGATAATGAATCATATTCTACAGCCACACCAACACCTCGACGCGAAAATGATGGCTCTGGTATTCCAATAAATCCTGTATTTATTTCTGTAGCTGAAAGTCAGTATGATGAAGGTGAGAGTTTTGATATCACATTTATTTCTGAAACCAATGTAACTTCAGATTTAAACTTTACAATAAGCCTGAATAATTTTGGCTTTAATACATCCGATTTTACAGGAAATTTAAGTTTAATGATACCAAATGGCCAAAATACAACCAGCACAACAATAAGTATCGTTGATGATTCTGCTGATGAAGGTGATGAGGTATTGCTAATAAAGTTTGTGGACTTGATAGAACCTATTGTGCCTTCAAATAATTTTGTTGAGGTAAGGATTGTGGATAATGATTTTACAATTGCGGCTTGGGGAACTCCTCTTAATCCTACTACAGGAATAGTACAGAGTACCCAACCAGAAGGATATTACGATAGTTTAGATGGTTTAGCAGATGTAGCTTTAAGACAGGCGCTTCAGGATATTATTGCAGATCCTACGATTGTGAGAGCACAGACCTATGCAGATGTTATTGATATTTTAAATGAAGCAGATCAAAACCCAGAAAACAGTAACCAGGTTTGGTTGTTGTATACGGAAGAAGGTCGCGCTAAATTAGATATTCAGACAGGGAGTAGTAACGCTGGTAAATGGAATAGGGAACATACTTATCCAAGATCTAGAGGTGGTTTTTTCGATATTGAAGAAGACGAAATTGCAGATGGTATTGATGTGTTTTGGACGACAAAAGCAGATTCACTTCGTCATGGTAATTCAGATGCTCATGCATTACGAGCAGCAGATGCCGCAGAAAACAGTTCGCGTGGTAATCAGCATTATGGACAATATACAGGTCCTAGCGGAACTTTGGGTAGTTTTAGAGGTGATGTAGCACGTAGCGTGTTGTATATGGAGATTCGCTATAACGGACTCGAAGTTGTAAATGGTTTTCCGGAGGTTACTGGTCAGTTTGGTGATTTGGCTACTTTGTTAGATTGGCATAGAAACGATCCGCCAGACGATTTTGAAATGAACAGAAATAATGTTGTTTACAATTGGCAAAAAAATAGAAACCCGTTTATAGATCAACCGTTGTTGGTGGAATATATATGGGGAAACAATGTAGGTGATACTTGGGATCAGTCGTTGAGTATAGACGATAACGAATTTTCTGAGATAACTATGTATCCTAATCCGACAAATGGAAGGCTTTATATTTTAGGATTAAATAATGTTGAACTTGTTGAAGTGTTTTCGGTTGAAGGGAAGCTTTTAAGGACTTTTACCGCAGTAAATAATTATATAGATTTAGATATTACATCTGGTTTGTATTTAGTAAAACTGACACATAATAACCGCTCTATAATTAAGAAAGTGATTAAAGACTAAAACTAACAATCGTTTTTAATAGAAAAAGCCAAACTAAATTAAATAGTTTGGCTTTTTCAGTTTTGATTGATTGATGAAATTTATTTTAGTCCTTTTTGGTTTTAATGATTAGGACTCCGTCTTTTCCTTTATCACCATACTTTTCAAATGCACTTTTGTCTTTTAATACAGTTACGGATTCAATAGCGTCTGGTAAGATTTTGTTCATATCTTCTTTAGTCGATTCTTTTCCATCTATGATAATTAAAGGAGTCTTATTGTCATCGCTGGCAAAGTAAATTTTGTTTTTACTGTCTGAGTCATTAAGTATAATGACATTGCTGTCGTCTTTTTTACTAACCCAAACATTTTTGCTATTGCCCTTTCCGTTGATGATAATTTTTTCTTCTATGACTTCTTTATCATCACCATCTTCGTCGATGATAACTTCAATAACTTCGTCATTATCACCAGATATCACGTGAACATCAGTTGAATGCTTGACCTTCTTTAGTTTGCCTTTTTTTCCATTACTCCTAACTATGACTTTTGCATCATGCTCATATTCACTATCATGTTCGTTTTCGTCGTCAGATATTACATAGACATTGCTGCCACTACCTGTTTTATGAATTTTGTGTTTGCCACCATGACGAGTTTCATAAACATAGGTGTTTTTGCCATGTTTTGCATGTCCATTTCCAATAGAGATGGTATTGTTTTCTTCATCAAAAACGATTTTAATAGGTTCAATGGTTTCGTCATCTGAGCTTATATGATAATTAGTGCTAGAGTTTTTTGATTTGGCGTCAATTTTAATAGCCATAATCTCACCTTCTTTATTTCGTTTTACACTTTTGAACTTTATCGTTAGTCCTTGCTTTTTTAGGTCTTCTTTAATTTTGTCTAATTCAGAATCCGTTGTGTTTTTGTCAATTATTGTTATTGAGATGTCTCCTATAACATTTGAACTGTTTTTAGCTGCTTTGGTAGAAGAAGCTTGAGTAGTTAAATTATTATTCTGATTATTTTTTTTAGGTGTATTCGTGCTTTTTGAATACTCCGTTTCGGTTTCTTTGTCAAAGTCTACATGGTCATTGAAGTTATTTGGTTCAACAGAGGCTTCAATCTGAGGTGTATTATGCAAATTTAATTGGTCTTCGATTTCAATAAAAACTTCCTTAGTATTAAAGCTCATTAAGAAAAGTGCTAATGCTGGAAGAATCAATCCATATTTCCAGGCATTTAATCTGTTTGATTTTGTTTTGTGTAACATAATTATTCGTTTTTTGATTTGTGAATTATAGAAATTGTTTGTAACCAAAAGGTTGTGTTTTGGGATACTCGATTTTAATAATACGAGTTGATAACTTTTTTCGCATTCTGAAAAATTTTGCGCTTTTTTATCGGCTATGAATTCCAGGTTTTGCTGAATTTCTTTTCTGTACAGCCATATAAAAGGGTTAAACCAAAAAAGTACGCAAGCCAATTGAGTTATTATGATATCAATAGAGTGTAGCTCATTAGCGTGTGCTTTCTCATGATTTAAAATATGTTGTAATTCTTCCTTAGAATATTTATTTGGATTATAAACTATCCAATTAAAAAATGAAAAAGGAGGAATGTTATTCTCCGTTTCTATCAATAGGTATGATCCGTTTCTATAATAATTATGCTTGTTAAATAGGAGTTTAAGCGAGGCTAATTCTATTAATAATTTGCTTAGAAAGAATGCAACTCCAATACTATAGATTGTAAATAATAATTGCAACCAATCAAATGCCACAGTAGTATCAGGTGTTTGATGAATTTCAGAATTTATAGCAAAAGGCATTGAAGTTTCTACTATAGAAGGGGTGATTTCCACATAGATTGGTATAACAATCAAAGGAATAAAAACGGATGCTAATATACCGACCATCAAGTATATGCGGTTAGTTTGAAAAAATGTTTCACGCTGTAAAAACAGCCAGTAAAACAAATAAAATATTACTATTACAGCCGAAGCTTTTAAAAGATATTCCATTGTTATTTCTTGTTTTCTATTAATGCAATAATTTCCCTCAGTTCGTCAACACTTATTTTTTCTTCTTTAGCAAAAAATGAAACCACGTTTTTATACGAGCTATTAAAGTAATTTTCAATGGCTGTATTCATAAACTTAGTTTTGTAATCCTCTTTAGAGACAATAGGGAAGTATTGGTGTGTTTTGCCAAAAGCATTGTAACCAACATAACCTTTTTCTTCTAAGTTTCTAATGATTGTAGAGAGTGTATTGTAGTGTGGTTTTTCGTCTTCAATTTCTGCTAATACATCTTTAACGAAAGCCTTTTCAAGCTTCCATAAAATGTGCATGATCTCTTCTTCCTTATTTGTTAGTTTTTGCATTGATATATTAAATTTCATTTTGTTGAACTCAAATATAACTATTTTTGTAGTTATATAACTAAAATGATAGTTATTTAACGAAATTTTTAGTTTTTAGTTGCTTTGAAAATGAAATGTTATCTTCGCGACTTTATTAAAAACGTGATTAAATAATTGAAAAATAGATGAGTGTATTCCTTGTTATAGCTGGTTTGGCTTTGTTGGTAGTAGGTGGTGATTTTTTGGTAAGAGCCTCTGTTGGGTTATCATTTAAGCTTAAAATTTCAAAGTTAGTAATTGGTATGACGGTTGTCTCTTTTGCAACCTCTGCTCCTGAGTTGTTGGTGAGTCTCCAAGCTGCTCTAGATGGAGTTTCGGATATTGCTTTGGGTAACGTTATAGGTTCTAACATAGCTAATATAGGACTCGTATTGGGTATTACAGCGATAATATCTCCACTTGTAGTAGATCGAGATTTTTACAAACTTAATTGGCCAATGATGATGTTAATGTCATTTGTGCTTTATTATTTTTTGAAGAACGATGAGGTCTTAACTGCTGTTGAAGGTTTAGTGATGTTTATTGCATTGGTGCTTTTTTTAATCATATTAATTAGAAGTTCTAGAAAGCTAACAAAAGCTAATTTAGAGGAGGTTGATGATGCACTTGCTGAAGTTTCAAACTTTAAAATTGTGATGTGGTTATTAATTGGATCTGCTGGTTTATACTATGGTTCTGAGTGGCTCGTTGAAGGTGCAAAAAGATTAGCTGTGGCTGTAGGTATAAGTGATTATGCAATTTCAGTTACCGTAATTGCGATTGGTACAAGTGTGCCAGAGTTAGCAGCTTCTGTAATTGCAGCGCTTAAAAAGGAAAAAGCTATCTCATTAGGAAATTTAATAGGCTCTAATATTTTTAATATTGCTTCGGTATTAGGTTTAACTGCTATTATAAAGCCTATTGTGGTTAATCCAAATACTCCTCAAATTTTATCGACTAATATTTTTTGGATGATTGCCTTTGCTGCTATACTTATTCCATTGATGCTTATTCCAAAACGTTTTGAGATTGGCCGACTTAAAGGCATGCTTTTGTTTGGAGCGTACATTGTATTTATATATATCACACTGGCATAAAAAAAGCTCCAATAACTATTGGAGCTTTTTAGTTTATACGTAGTTAAAACTGCTTATATCTTAGCACTTTTTACGGTTTTAATAATTCTACCAGCAATTTTGTATGGGTCACCATTAGAAGCAGGTCTTCTGTCTTCTAACCAACCTTTCCAGCCTTTTTCTACAGTAATGATAGGAATACGAATTGAAGCACCTCTATCTGAAATACCATAACTAAAATCATCAATAGAAGCTGTTTCGTGTAAACCAGTTAAACGTTGGTCGTTAAACTCACCATAAACTGCAATGTGTTCTTTTACAACAGGTCTGAAAGCTTCACAGATTTTTTCATAAACTTCTCGACTTCCACAAGTTCTTAATGTTGAGTTAGAGAAATTAGCGTGCATACCAGAACCATTCCAATCCATATCTTTTCCTAATGGTTTAGGATGATATTCTATATAGTAACCGTATTGTTCAGTTAAACGATCTAATAAGTAACGTGCTACCCAAATTTCGTCACCAGCTTTCTTTGCTCCTTTAGCAAATAATTGAAATTCCCACTGACCAGAAGCAACCTCTTGGTTTATACCTTCAAAGTTTAATCCAGCAGCAATGCATAAATCAGCGTGCTCCTCTACTAAATCTCTACCATGAGTATTTTTTCCACCAACAGAACAATAATACATTCCTTGAGGTGCAGGATAACCACCAATTGGGAAACCTAAAGGTAACTGTGTAGCAGTGTCCATAATAAAGTACTCTTGCTCAAACCCAAACCAGAAATCATTATCCTCGTCCTCAATTGTAGCTCTTCCGTTAGAAACGTGTGGTGTTCCATCAGCATTTAAAACTTCAGTCATTACTAAGTATCCATTCTTTCTTGCAGGATCTGGATAGATTGCAACAGGCTTTAATAAACAGTCAGAAGAACCTCCTTCAGCTTGTCTCGTTGATGAACCATCAAA
Source organism: Winogradskyella pulchriflava (assembly GCF_042434315.1). Taxonomy (NCBI): domain Bacteria; kingdom Pseudomonadati; phylum Bacteroidota; class Flavobacteriia; order Flavobacteriales; family Flavobacteriaceae; genus Winogradskyella; species Winogradskyella pulchriflava. Next base: position 9,116 of record NZ_JBHLTQ010000006.1, read on the forward strand.
AGACCAGATTTCGCAATCTTCTAGTTTGCCACTAAAGTTATCTACTACTTTAGTCTTACTTCTCATGTTTTGAGTAGGCTTATAACCATCAAGCCAGATATACTCTAATTTAGATTTACTCATTGTGTATTTAATTTAAATAAATTCGCAGTACAAATATTGTGTTTTTTTTCTTTTGGTCAAAAAAAATAGGGTCTTTTAGACGAAAGGTTATTAATAATTGTTGATAACCCTATTTTTACATGGGTCTATATCGTAAATATTAAATAATTCGTATTTTTGACCTATAAAATTTATTAATATGTCAACACTTAGATTTCACGCAGTAAAAGAATCATTAAATAGAGTACCATTAAAGATTAAAGAGTCCAAAAGACGCTCTGAAGTTTTTGGTGGCAATGTCTTTAATGAAACAGCAATGCGTCAATACTTAACCAAAGATGCTTTAGTTAGTGTTATTGAAGCAATAAATAAAGGAACAAAGATAAACCGATTAATAGCCGACCATATTTCAACCGGAATGAAGGAATGGGCTATTTCTAAAGGGGCAACACATTACACGCATTGGTTTCAGCCTTTAACAGGTGCCACAGCAGAAAAACATGATGCTTTTTTTGAAACTATAGGAAATGGATTAGCAATAGAAAAATTTGGTGGCAGCCAATTGGTGCAGCAAGAGCCAGATGCGTCTAGTTTTCCAAACGGAGGTATAAGAAACACATTTGAAGCTAGAGGTTATACAGCTTGGGACCCAACGTCTCCAGCTTTTATATATGGTACAACATTATGCATACCAACAGTATTTGTTTCGTATACAGGTGAAGCACTAGATTATAAAACACCTCTTTTAAGAGCGCTTCAAATTGTTGATAGCGCAGCTGTAGCAGTATGTAAATATTTTGATAAAAATGTAAGGAAAGTTAATGCTTCATTAGGCTGGGAGCAAGAGTATTTCTTAATTGATAGTGCACTAGCTGCATCGCGACCAGACATTATGTTAACAGGAAGAACCCTTTTTGGACATTCGCCAGCCAAAGGTCAACAGTTAGATGACCATTATTTTGGAACCATACCTAATAGAGCAATGGCTTATATGCGAGATTTAGAAAACGAATGCATGTTATTGGGTATTCCTGTAAAAACAAGACATAATGAAGTAGCTCCAAATCAATTTGAATTAGCACCCATATTTGAAGAGGCTAATTTGGCGGTAGACCATAACTCTTTACTTATGGATGTCATGCAGAAAGTTGCAGAGCGTCACAAGTTTAAAGTATTAATGCACGAAAAACCGTTTGCAGGTGTTAACGGTTCTGGTAAACATAATAACTGGAGCTTAAGTACAGATACAGGTGTTAATTTGCTATCTCCTGGGAAAACGCCAATGAGTAACCTTCAGTTTTTAACCTTCTTTATTAATACAATAAAAGCGGTACAAACTCATGAGGAATTATTAAGAGCTGCAATAGCATCTGCTAGTAATGATCATAGATTAGGAGCTAATGAAGCTCCGCCTGCAATTATTTCGGTATTTATTGGAGAGCAATTAACTAGGGTTTTAGAAGAATTAGAAACCGTAACCAAAGGCAAGTTATCGCCAAAAGAGAAAACAGACCTTAAATTGAATGTGGTTGGAAAAATTCCTGAAATCCTTTTAGATAATACAGATAGAAATAGAACGTCTCCTTTTGCCTTTACGGGTAATAAGTTTGAATTTAGAGCTGTTGGGTCTACGGCAAATTGTGCTAATCCTATGACTGTTCTTAATACAATTGTGGCAAAACAATTAATTGAATTTAAGACTGAGGTAGATGAGTTAATAGACAAAAAATCCATGAAAAAGGATGATGCAATTTTTAATGTGCTTAGAGAGTATATTAAGACATCTAAAGCTATCTTGTTTGAAGGTAATGGTTACAGTGATGAATGGGAGAAGGAGGCTAAAAAGAGGGGTTTAAGCAATAACAAAACCACTCCAGAAGCTTTAAAGGTAAAAGTTGCCAAACCATCAATAGAACTTTTTGAGAGTTTAGGAGTAATGAATAAAGTAGAGGTAGAGGCACGCTATGAAATAGAAATGGAAGAGTATATTCTTCATATTCAAATTGAAAGTCGTGTTATTGGTGATCTTGCAAGAAATCATATAGTGCCAACTGCTGTCCGTTATCAAAATATATTGATAAAAAATGTAACGGGCTTAAAAGCTATTTATGGAGATGAATTTAAAAATTTAGCAAAAGAACAATTGTCTCTCATCGAAGAAATTTCTAGTCATATTGAAGCTATTAATTCATTGGTTACCAAAATGACTGATGAACGTAAAACTTTAAATAAATTAAATGATATTGAGAAAAAAGCAGGTGGCTATTGTAACAAAGTAAAACCAATTTTTGAGGAGATTAGATATCATTGTGACAAGCTAGAATTAATGATAGACGACGAGCTCTGGCCACTAACTAAGTATAGAGAGTTATTATTTACCAAATAGCCAAGAAATAGGATTCTTAACGCATAAATTTAATTAATAAAGAGATAACCTTATGTTAATATCTAAGTAATAATACGTAGTTGATTAAATTTTAAATTGCAGTTTAGTGTCGTTCGTCGATTACAATGGCTAATTATCGAAAAGCCTATATTTTATTGTTAAAAAACAGTGATTCTTCATTTACACAAGGAGTTAATTTAGTATTTTTGAAGTGCTATTAATCAATATTTGTAAATATGAAGAAGTTACTACTTAGTGTAGCTATTCTTGTAGGCGCGACTTTAATTCTTTCTCAGGATAATTCTGAAGACATAAAAGATGTTGTAAAAGATGAGGTTGTAAACATTCAACCAGAGCTACAGACAGAATCTTAAAATTTAAGATAATTCGAAAGGCTTAATCGCCTTTATGGATAAAAAAGGACATAACTATATATTATTGTTGTGTCCTTTTTTTATTGCCTTAATTTTAGATTTTTTTATGATTTGAAGAATATTTTTCTATATTGCGCCGCACCCTAATCTTAAATGACGTCAACTTATTTGTTAATTAAGTTATATGATTACCAAATATAAGCACGTTTTGTTTATTGTCTTTGTGGTTTTTTTCGGACTGAGCCATGTTAATGCTCAGGAGCAAGAAGAGGACAAAAAGGTAAATGAAAAACTTTATAGAAAATTAGAATTCTTCGATTTGCGCGGTACAAATGCTTTTGATGCAGCAGTTGGTACGGCACTTCTAGGTGGTGACTTCCCTAAACCTGAATTTGAAACTTATTTTAGGTTGGGCTATAAGCGCTTTATAAATGAACATATTGGAATTAGTTTTGGTTTCAATAAATATAGCCTTGCGTTTGACGATACCTATTACCAAGGCTTCATGTCTTTTGATTTAAATCTCGAATATTTTATAACTCCGTATAACAATGTTAGTCCTTTTATTTATGGAGGATATGGTTATAATGCATCAAATTACTTTGAGGGCACAGGCGCAAAAGTTCAAGGAGGTTTGGGAGTTGAGTTTATTGCCGTTGAAAAAATAGGTATTAAACTTTTTGGTGAGTATAACCATGTTATTTCCAATGAGGCAAATCCTATAATATTAGAAGAGAGTAGTATTAGTTTTCTTAGAATTGGGTTGGGTGTTAACTTCTATTTTGGTGGTAAAAAGAAAAAAGAAAGGCTGCTTGAGGAAGTCGAAACAGTAATTCAATCGAATTATATTAAATAATAGATATCAATTCTTACTTTTGCAGTACCAAAGTATAAAATTCTTCAATGAGTAATTCGGTCAGCAAAAGATATGCGCAACGAGGTGTTTCAGCTTCTAAGGAAGATGTCCATAATGCCATAAAAAATATAGATAAAGGTTTATTTCCTAAGGCGTTCTGCAAGATAGTTCCAGATTATCTAACCAACGATGATGATTATTGCCTAATTATGCATGCAGATGGTGCAGGTACAAAGTCGTCTTTGGCTTATATGTATTGGAAAGAAACAGGTGATATTTCAGTATGGAAAGGTATTGCACAAGATGCTTTAATAATGAATATAGATGATTTGTTGTGTGTTGGTGCTACAGATAATATTATGTTATCCTCCACTATAGGTCGTAATAAAAACCTTATTCCAGGAGAGGTGATCTCTGCAATTATCAATGGAACAGAAGAATTAATAGAAGATTTAAAGTCTTTCGGTGTAACCATTCATTCTACTGGAGGTGAAACTGCAGATGTTGGCGATTTGGTAAGAACAATTATTGTAGACTCTACTGTTACTGCTCGGATGAAACGCTCAGACGTTATTGATAATGCAAATATTAGTGAAGGTGATGTAATTGTAGGTCTCGAATCTTTTGGACAAGCATCTTACGAAACCGAATATAATGGTGGTATGGGAAGCAACGGTTTAACTTCTGCCAGACATGATGTGTTTTCAAAATATTTAGCAAAAAAATACCCAGAAAGTTTTGATGCAGCTGTACCAGAGGATTTAGTTTATTCAGGACAAGTAAAACTTACAGATTCTGTAGAAGACGCTCCAATAGATGCAGGTAAATTAGTGTTGTCGCCAACCAGAACCTATGCACCAATTATAAAGTCAATATTAAAAAAATATAAAAGTGATACTATTCATGGAATGGTACATTGTAGTGGAGGTGCACAGACTAAAATTCTTCATTTTATAGACAACCTTCATATTGTAAAAGACAATATGTTTACTATTCCACCATTATTCAAATTAATACAAGAGCAATCCAAAACAGACTGGAAAGAGATGTATCAGGTTTTTAACTGCGGACATCGTATGGAATTATATGTAAAGCCAGAAGTTGCTGAGGATATTATTGCTATATCAAAGTCCTTTAACGTTGAAGCTAAGATTGTTGGTAGAGTAGAGGCTTCAAAGAAAAAAATGCTAACAATAAAAAGCGAATACGGTACGTTTTCTTATTAATTTTTTTAGCATGAAAATCTATTCTTGGATTACATTTTGTTTAGCCATACTGTGGTCAGCCCAGTTATTTTCGCAGCCAGATTCGTTGTTTTTTAATAAAAAAAACAACGACCAAATTAAAATAGGATGGAGAACCAAAAAGGAAGTGGGCTTCTATCTTAATCAAGTTTCGTTTACTAATTGGAATGCTGGTGGTACTAATTCTATTTCAGGAATTATAACAGGAAAAGCATCTGCAAAGTACAAACAAGAAAAATGGTTTTGGAACTCTAACTTCAATATACGTTACGGTTTAAATAAACAAGAAGGACAAGGAGTTAGGAAAACCGAAGATGTTATAGAGGTGATATCTAATATTGGATTAGAAAAAGATCCACAGAGTAATTGGTTTTATTCTGGTAGATTTAGTTTTAATACACAACTTGCCAACGGATACAATTATCCAGACAGAGACGAGCCAATATCTAAGTTTTTAGCACCTGGCTATATGTTTTTGGGATTAGGAATGGAATATGGTAGGCATATAGAGCGCTTATCTTTTTACGCTTCGCCATTTACTTTAAAAACCACATTTGTTTTAGATTCTGATTTAGCAAACCAAGGAGCATTTGGTGTAGATCCAGCAATTTATGATATGGAAGGTAATATTATAAAAGATGGAAAGAAAGTAAGGCAGGAATTCGGGATATTATTCACAAATCAATTTGAAGAAGAGGTTTTTGAAAACATAAAAGTAAATAGCCTTTTACGGTTATATACAGATTATATAAATAGTTTTGGAAATATAGATGTTGAGTGGGAACTCAACTTAGATATGAAAGTCAATAAATATGTAAAAGCAACATTTGGCTCTCATATTAGATACGATGACGATATTAAGATTGAAGTTGAAAGAAATGAAATGACCAATGAAGAATTTGTCATAGAAGGACCAAAATTACAATGGAAACAAATTTTGGGAGTAGGTGTTGTTGTCGATTTAGATAATTTTATCAAAAATGAAGTTACTCCGTAGCAAAAGCCATGCTTAAATAAACCCTTTAACCAAGTGTATAAACACACAGGTTATAGTACAATCCAGTAAAAAGATTACACTAAAAAATTTCAAATTAGAAACTCCGCTAATTCTATAAAACCTTAGACGTTGTCTTAGTTTTCTATCGCTCAGCATAAACCATAAGATGAAGACCAAAAATAATTTGGTGCTTATGGCAAGAATTAATTCCGGATTAATTATGGTAATCGTTAGGGTTACCATAAAGGAATATAATGCCATTGACTTGTAGTAGTTTAGTATAGAGACAACTTGCCTTCGCATATAAACTAAAACGTTAAATATTAAAAAAATATTTTCTAAGACTCTAAAGAATTTTTCAAGCATATAAAATTCATAAATTATCGTATTTTTGAAATTCAATTTTTTGAAGAGAGATGTTAGAGAAAATACAGATAGTTAAGCAACGTTTTGATGAGGTTAATGACCTGATTATTCAACCAGATATTATATCAGACCAAAAGCGTTATATACAACTTAATAAAGAATATAAAGACCTTAAGCAGATTGTAGATAAAGGTGATATATACAAAGAGCTTTTAGATAATATTTCTGAAGCCGAAGAGATAATTGCAGATGGTTCTGATGCCGAAATGGTTGAAATGGCAAAAATGCAACTCGATGAAGCTAAGGAACAACTGCCTAAGTTAGAAGAAGAAATTCGTTTCCTTTTAATTCCAAAAGATCCAGACGATGCCAAGAACGTTGTTGTTGAGGTGCGTGCTGGTACAGGTGGTGATGAAGCAAGTATTTTTGCTGGAGATTTGTTCAGGATGTATTCAAAATTCTGCAGTGATAAAGGTTGGAAAGTTGATGTGGTAAGCCAAAGTGATGGAACATCAGGTGGTTTTAAAGAAATTATTTTTGAGGTTTCTGGTGAAGATGTTTATGGCACAATGAAGTTCGAAGCAGGTGTACATCGTGTACAACGTGTACCACAAACCGAAACGCAAGGTCGTGTACATACAAGTGCAGCAACCGTAATGGTACTGCCAGAAGCAGAAGAGTTTGATGTTGAGCTAGACATGACTGAAGTGCGTATTGAGCGTACAACGTCAACTGGTCCTGGAGGTCAGTCTGTAAATACAACGTATTCGGCAATTAAATTACATCACGAGCCAACAGGTATGATAGTAAGTTGTCAAGACCAAAAATCATCTCATAAAAACTTAGAAAAAGCCTTAAAAGTTTTACGATCGCGTTTATACGAATTAGAATTGGCTAAAAAGCAAGCTGCTGATTCAGAAAAACGTAAAAGTATGGTAAGTTCTGGTGATAGAAGTGCTAAGATTAGAACCTACAACTATCCACAAGGAAGAGTTACAGACCATAGAATTGGTTTAACGCTTTACGATTTATCAAATATCATTAATGGTGATATTCAAAAAATAATAGACGAATTAATGTTAGCTGAAAACACAGAGTTGTTGAAGGCTAATGATGACGTCATTTAAATCTGAAAGGTAGTTTTGTCCTTTTCAAATGCTAGAAAAAAAAAAGACTGTATGTTTTCAAAGTAAAGCATACAGTCTTTTTTTTAAATAATTAAAAGTTAATTATTGAAACTCACATTATCTAATGTAAAGGCTGAAGAGTATATTGTGTCAGATACATCTGTAATTGTAAAAATTACTAAAGCATCGTTTCCAACATTTCCAAAATTTATTGTCTTTGTCATCCAACCTGTTTCTCCGGAATAATTATCACCATCATCTGGCATACCAGCAAAATCAGAACATTGTGTATTGTTAGTTCCTACTGTATTAACACTAGTTAGAAATTCAGAGTAAACATTGTCTGTACCTACAATAGTTATCATAACGGAGTCATCAAATTCACTATCTACATATTCTTGGAATTCAGAGGATAAAAAATTATAGTCAAAATTTATACTTGAGAATCCATTACTAATTGTACCTAAAATCATCATACTAGATGCTTGACCAATTGACGATTGTGAACTGACTAATGAATTTCCAGATGTTATAGCTGCAAAACTATTACCATCTGTAGGTGAAACACATCCTTGGGTACCTGATAGTATATTTCCATCTCCTAAAAATAATACACCATCATCGCCGTTTTCAAAACTTAAATTATCATCAAAATTACCACCATCTTGTGAATTAGTCTGAAAAGATAACGTGTAATCCATATCAAGATTTAAATGATTTCCACTTGCATCCTGAATTCCGTTTTTGAGTGTTAAAACTATAGTTGAATTTGAAGAAAAGGTATTTTTTGGCACAAATGTTAATATAGCATAACCATTGGCGGCTTCATTAATATAAATTGTTCCACCAATTAACTCATCATTTTGGGTAACTTCAAAATTACCTTTAAGGGAATCAAAATAAACCTTGTCATTGAGGAATAATAGAATAGGTAGTGATTTTGGATAGATCTCATTTTGTACAGCAGGAACTGCTTGAGCAACACCTAAGCCAGTAACATCACCAGAATTTGATAGTGTAGTTACAGCACCACCTCCATTATTCACAAAGGTATAAAGTTCATTGTTATCATTTGAGCTGTCATCATTAGAACAGCTAAAAATAACGAAAAACACAAGTAAGCCAAGATTTTTTAAAAGTTTCATAATTTATAATGTGTTGATTAATAGCGTTATAAAGATAAGTAAAAATTCTCATTTTATTATGTGTATTGCATTGATAGCCAATTATTATTAATAGGATAAATTTTTTTTGATACAAAAACGAGAAGTTAATTAATTTAGGTTTGTTAAAAGGTCATATAATTATGAGTGTCTAATTTTTCTTTATTTACATTTGTACAGAAACTTTTTATTCTAATGACAACAACTCAACTAATCAACCAAATAACAAAAAAGAAATCCTTCCTCTGTATAGGATTAGATGTAGATTTAAATAAAATCCCCAAACACCTATTAAAAGAAGAAGACCCAATCTTTGCTTTTAATAAAGCGATTATCGATGCAACACATCATCTCTGCGTGGCTTACAAACCAAACACAGCGTTTTATGAAGCTTACGGAATTAAAGGTTGGCAAGCTTTAGAGAAAACAATTAATTATCTCAACGAAAATCATCCTGAAATTTACACCATTGCAGATGCAAAACGAGGAGATATAGGCAATACAAGTAGTATGTATGCCAAAGCATTTTTTGAAGATTTAGGGTTTGATAGCGTTACCGTTGCGCCATATATGGGAAAAGATTCGGTAGAACCGTTTTTAGCTTTTAAAGATAAACATACCATTCTGTTAGCGTTGACCTCAAATCAAGGAGCATTCGATTTTCAAACAAAAACTGTTGATGGAGTCGAACTCTATAAGCAGGTTTTAGAAACGTCTAAATCTTGGGAAAATTCAGAGAATTTAATGTATGTTGTAGGTGCTACCAAAGCAGAATTTTTAGCTGATATCAGAAAAATTATTCCAAATAGCTTTTTATTAGTTCCTGGTGTTGGTGCTCAAGGTGGTAATCTTCAAGATGTTTGTAAATATGGTATGAATGATTCTGTTGGTTTATTGATAAACTCTTCAAGAGGAATTATTTATGCATCCCAAAATGAAAATTTTGCTGAAGCTGCTGCTGAAAAAGCAGAGGAACTGCAGCTGCAGATGAAAGAAATTCTATCTAATTAATTGTTATACTGAACTCCTGTACTGAGCATAGTCGAAGTATGTTTCAGCATTATAATCATGATATTTAAAGACCAACTCAATAGAGAGCTTGAACTCAAGCGAACACCCAAACGAATTATTTCGTTAGTGCCTTCGCAAACAGAGTTATTGGTAGATTTGGGTTTGGAAGATTTTGTAGTTGGAGTTACAAAATTCTGTGTGCATCCAAAACACCTTAGAATGTCTAAGAAAGTTATTGGAGGAACTAAGCAGATTAATATTGAAAAAATTAAATCACTTCATCCAGATATAATTCTGTGTAATAAGGAAGAAAATACAGAAGCTATAATTGAAAGTTTAAAGGATGTGGCGCCAATCCATATCAGTGATATTTATAATCTTGAAGATTGCTTTGAGCTCATCAATATGTACGGTACGATTTTTAAAGTTGACAAAACCGCTTCAAGCTTGATTTCTAATATTCAAAAAGAACGTGAAAATTTTCAAAATCAACTTCAAAATAAAGAGCGACCTAAAGTTGCCTATTTTATATGGAAAGATCCTTGGATGGTAGCGGCTTCAAATACATATATTGATTATATGCTTGGCGAAGCTGGTTATCTTAATGTGTTTAGCAACGAAGAACGTTATCCTGAAATTGACTTAAGCCATTCAAAATTAAAAGAAACCGATATTATTTTTCTTTCTTCTGAGCCTTATCCTTTTAAAGAAAATCATATTTCAGACCTAAAAACACAGTTTCCTGAAAAGAAAATTAAAATTGTTGATGGCGAATTGTTTTCTTGGTATGGAAGTAGGTTAAAGCAATCTTATAGTTATTTTAGCTTGCTTAAAAGTGGAAAATAAAAAAGTCGATACCTAACTAAAATACCGACTTTACTAACTAACTTCGTAATCTTAAAAGATTTAACTAACTCTCTTTTGCACTACAAAGATGCTGACTTTTAGTGCGTTTAATGTTATGTTAATATTAGCATATAATTAAATGTAGTTTAATAACTTAGGGGAAACTATCAGGCATGAAAAACGTATTACCACTATTTGTTGCATTGATTTTTACGGTTTCTTTAAGCGCGCAATCCAATCAATGTATTTGTTGTACAGAGAAGCACTCAGAATTCGATTTTTGGATTGGAGAATGGGAAGTGACCAATCCAGATGGTTCTAAAGCTGGTAAAAACAAAATAGAAAAAGTTCAGGATAGCTGCGTGTTACAAGAAAACTGGATAAGTGCCTCACCTGGTTATACAGGTACTAGCAACAATTTTTACAATTATAAAACCAAGCAATGGGAGCAAATTTGGATTGATAATAAAGGATCGAGTTTGCACCTTAAAGGAAATAAAGTTGGCAATCAGATGATAATGAGAACAGATGATGAAACCAATGCAGAGGGCAAAACTTTTTTTCATCGTGTCACTTGGACAGATAATGAAGATGGTACCGTGAGACAGTTATGGGAAACTATAACAGATAAAACCGAAATTTCAATAGCTTTTGATGGACTTTATAAAAGGGTAGAGGAATAGTTACTAGATATAATTTTATTGGTATCCTCTAAGTTTTTAAAAACGTCAAACCCTTTGCCTTGAGTTCTCATAGCGCCAAGTGCATTGGCATAATGCGCTGCTTTTACGTAGTCGTTGTGTAAGGTAAATCCATAAGACAAACCACCAGCAAAAGAATCTCCACAACCTGTGGTATCTACAACATTACTCACAGCTACAGATTTTATGAATTCTTGCTTTAAGTCGTTGTTTTCTTTAAAGAAAATAGCACAACCTCTTGAGTCTAGAGTAACATAAAGATATTCTACGCCTTTGTTTAGTGTTGCTTTGGCGAAATCGTTAAGGTGATCGGTTCGGTTTTCATCATATAACTCACCGGTTGAATAGTCTTCGTCAACCCAAGAACAGATAGATTCTTCGAGGTTCATTTTTAAGACATCAATGTATGGTAACCAATCGTCCTTGTCTTTCCAATACTTTCTTAAGCGTTTACCTTGGTTAGTTACGTAGGTCGTTGGGCCATGTGCATCGAAAATGACCTTAGCGTCACTGTTTTCTTTTATGAATTTTAAAGTGTCAAGTTCAACTTCAAAATCGGTAATGGGCACAAAAACAAAAGCATCAACATCTAAAAATGGTTTAACATCTTCAGGCGAAATAGGCTTCATGTTAGACAATTGCTTTTCTTGTCTGTTATTCTGATCTAAAAACTTCAGTTCTATGGTTGTACCTTGGTTGGCATCAGAAAGAATACCATTGGTATTAATATTTGAATAAGGTTTAAATAACTCTGTAATCTCAGAAACATCACGCTTATTAACTTGCGAAATTGGGATAACTTCACCCAAACCTTCTAGTAGCCTAGATAATGCAATTGTAGGATGAGTAACGCAGCCATATTTTATTATGGTTTCTCCTTTATGTGTTATAATGGTATCATGCGGAATTGGTCCTACTACTGCAATTTTATAAGCCATAAGTCTTAGTCTTGTAATGCAAACACTTTCTTTAATAAGTCAGTGGTGCGTGAAGCAACTTTGTTTCTGATTTCCTTTTCTTCTACTGCAATCATTGTATAAACTCCTTTTAAAGCTTCTTGGGTTACATAGTCCGTTAAATCTGGGTTAACGTTGTTTGTAAACGGAATTGCGTTGTACTTATTAATCAGGTTATTCCATATCTGATCAGCACCAACCTTAGAAAAAGAATTATTAATAACAGGCTGAAATTTATTATAAAGCTCAGTTTGTGTTTTTGTGGTTAGGTAACTCGTCGCCGCATTGTCATCACCTAAAAGGATGTTTTTGGCATCATCAAATGTAATATCTTTTACCGCATTGACGAAGATAGGAGTTGCTTCTTTTACGGCATCTTCTGCAGCTCTATTTAAAACTTTAAGACCTTCATCAGCTAGATTGCCTAAGCCAATATCTCGTAAGCCTTTATCAACTTTTTGTAATTCTTCAGGCAAAAGAATCTTTACCAAATCGTTTTTAAAAAAACCGTCTGTTTGAGTTAGTTTTGTAACTTGTTTCTCAATACCTTGGTCTAGAGCTTGTCTTAAACCAGATGCAATATCAGCATTACTAAGCACTTCAGATTGCGGAAGCGAATCAACAACTTGTTGTAGTTCAGCACAAGCTGTTAAATTAAAAATCATAAGTAGGGCAAAAATTCTTCTAATCATGTGTATGGTTTTATATCTTTAACAAAGATAATTTATACTATTGAAAAAAGTTTCAATATTCATACCTAATATTGCTAATGCTATTATTTAATTGTGAAAAACACTTCATAGTTGGGTTTAGGTTTGCTGAGTAAGGAGACAATTTTGAGTTCTAGTAAGCGTTTAATATAAATCAATATATTAAAAGTGTTATTTTTAGCACAGTATTTGATTATCCATTAGTAAATTATATTATTCATTATGAATGGTTTTATGAAAAAACGACTTTCATTAATTATAATTTGCATCCTAACAGCAACTTATTCTTACGGTCAAATTAAGGTTTCAGAATTTATTCAAGAATCCAAAATAGCATCTACAGATAATAATAAACTATTTTTTGTTGATTTTTGGGCTACTTGGTGTGGGCCTTGTATTACGGCAAAAGAGCATTTAGGAGTTTTGCAAAAGCAATTTCCTTCGGATTTGTATATCGTGTCTCTTTCTAGCGAAAATCCATTAATAGTAGAGCGATTTTTAAAGAAAAAGCCTACAGGTTTGGCTGTAGCTATTGATTATTATGGTGAAACCTTCAAAGCTTATAATGTACAGGCTCTGCCAGATGGTGTGTTGTTTAATGCAAGTGGAAAAGTACTGTGGCAAGGAGGAGCTCCAGATTTAAAGAAAGAAATCATTTCAAAATATTTAAGACAACAAACTAAAAGAGCATCATCTGAGTCTTTTTTCAATGTTATTTCTGATACGGAGGAAAGTATTTCTGAATATTTGCCTACTGAAGCATTGGAAATAAAACCATTAACTGGCAAGTTGGATGAGTTGCAGGTTATAGACAATGATAACTATTTAAAACTGTCTGGTTCATTAAAAAATATCATAGGCTATTTAGCAAAAATATATAAGAATCAAATTGTATTAGAAGAAGGTTTAGATACTGATTATGAGATTTATTTAAAGAAACCGTTTAGTGCAAACGAAAATCTGGCATACAAGCTTATTACAAAAATGAATTTAGGTGTAGATAGAAAGTCTAGTGAAGGTGAAGGTGTGACTTTTATGGTTGAAACTCCAAAATTCTGGGATACCAATCAGATAGATTGGGGACAAAATAATGCACGATTTTTAATAGGTGATTCTCAAATTAAGGGAGATAATGTTTCCTTAAGGGATATTGCATACCAATTGGCTTATGTGTTGGATATGCCAGTAATTGTGCCAGATGATACTGCAATTAGTCTTAGTCTGCACGATTGGGATTTTCATTATAAGTTCTTCCAGCTTATGCAATCAGATCTTGAAGATAATTACGGTATCAAAGCCGAAAAGAAAATAGTTACTTATCCAGTATATCACATACAAAAAAAAGCTCCTTAATTAAGGAGCTTTTTTATCTTAAAAACGTTTTGTGTTTAATCTTAGTTACTTAAAACTCTAAACTCAGTACGTCTGTTTCTTTGGTGTTGTGCTTCTGAACACTCAACTCCATTAGAACATCTGTTAGTTAAACGAGACTCACCAAAACCTCTTGCAGTTAATCTGCTTCTAGAGATTCCTTTAGAAACTAAGTAGTTTACTACAGAGTTTGCTCTTTGTTGGGATAAAGACTGGTTAAAATCATCGTTACCTCTAGAATCTGTATGAGACATTATCTCAATGCTTACATTAGAATCTGATAAGATTGGTAATAAAGTGTCGTCAATAGTTTTCTTAGAAGCTGACGTTAATCTAGCGCTACCCAGTTCGTAAAATACTGGTAATACATTTGGATTTAGTAACTCGCAATCAACTTCTTCCCAAGTAGTAATACCACCTTTTTTATCTAATACAGTTCTAGTAACTGTTTGGTATTGCGCTGGGATTGTGTTAGTAGTAGTAGAAGCTGGTGTATCAATCACTCTTCTTTTAATAGTAGCATATTCAGCAGGAATTTCAATTTCGTCCATTCTTGCTGGAGTTTTAACTACACGCTTTTTGTATGTTGCAGTTGTTTCTGGTACAGGTACAGAATTTGTGCTAGCATCCGATGATAATGTCGTAAAAGTTACATCTCTTGATTGAGCTGGATACTCAACAAAACAAGCAGCAACACAATCGTCCTTATTCACAGATGGGCAATCTTCCAAGACTTTATACTCCCATCCTGAGGTTTGAGGGTATATTTCAAAAGTTCTAGAATCATTGCCAAAAGTTGCAGGTACAACTTTTAAATCCGTACGCCCTTCTTGGCTTACGTAAGGGACTTCAACAGTCTCGTAAGTAGCAGGTACGTAAACAAACTTCTTAGAAGCTTCTTTTACTAATACACGCTCTTCAACGGTTCTGTAAGTAGCAGGTACAACTTTTAAAGTTGTGTAAGCAGGATAAGTTTGGATTGTTTCTTCAACTTCCTTAAATTCATCTTTTGTAATACATTTTACATAGCATTTACCTGGTTCTGGATTTGTTGGTAAGCCTTGAGCATGAGAAAATCCAATCCCAGCGACAAAGCAGACTAATAATAATAGTTTTTGTTTCATAGAAATAAAAATTAGTTAATGGTTATAGTTTATCTTATACGTAAGAGGTTTTCTCACGTATTTGTTTAGACACACATTTTTTAATAAGAGTCACTATTAACTTTTTTGAAGTTAGGGTAAAGTTAATGGTAAGCGTTAGCTAGTTAAGTGGATATTTGTCTTATCAATCAAATATTTGTTAAAAATATGAAAAATTAATAAAAAATTAACATATTTTTTGAATTAATATAAATTCGGAATGATTATAAGCCAAAACATGCTGTTAAAAAGAAATAAATTTTAAGAAAAAATGACAGTTTTGTTATTGAAAACCATAACTTTTCTATTCGCGTGAAGCTTAATGGCGTTCGATAAAACAATTTTCTCTAAATCCCTTCCTTTTGAAATTAGATCATTTATTGAATAGGAGTGTGAGACATGTGCAACATCTTGTTCTATTATTGGTCCTGCATCTAGCTCTTCGGTTATATAATGACTCGTTGCACCTATAATTTTTACACCTCTTTTATAAGCTGAGTGATATGGTTTTGCACCTACAAATGCTGGTAAAAATGAATGATGAATATTAATAATCTTATTTTGGTATTTATCAATTAGAAGGTTAGAAATAATTTGCATATATCTTGCTAAGACTATGAAGTCTATTTTATAGGATTCTAACAATTCCAGTTGTTTTAATTCTGCTTTTTGTTTAGTGTCTTTTGTAACTGGAACATGATAAAACGGGATGTTGAAACTGTCGGCAATTGGTTTAAGATCGTTATGATTACTTAATATAAATGGTATTTCTAGAAACAGTTCACCAGAATTATACCTTCCTAAAATATCGTACAAACAGTGATCGTATTTAGATACAAATAAAGCCATTCTTGGCTTTCTTTCAGCCGCATACATTCTCCATTTAAGCTTAAATTTTTCAACCAATGCATTATTGAATGAGGTTTTAAAATTCTCAATAGAAAAGGTCTTTGAGTCAAACTCACATTCCAAACGCATAAAGAATATATTTTGCTCTCTATCTACATGTTGATCTATATATACAATATTACCTTTATTGTCTGCCATAAAGTTGGTAACCGATGCGATAATATTTGGTTGATCTTCACAGTTTATGAGTAATGTAATTTTATTCATGTTAATAGCTTAAATGAGTAAGTAAAATTAACTAAAATAGCATACTATCATACTTTTGCACAAGTTTTAGATAATTAATATTATCTGCTTAAAATTTTTGAATATTCCGTAAATTTGCCACTCAAATAAGCTAGATTTTTACGAATGGAACAAGTTGCACCCTATAAACCAAAATATAAAGTACGAATTGTAACCGCAGCATCACTCTTCGATGGACACGATGCTGCCATAAATATTATGCGTCGTATCATCCAATCAACTGGAGTAGAAGTGATTCATTTGGGTCATGATAGAAGTGTAGAGGAAGTGGTGAACACAGCAATCCAAGAAGATGCTAATGCAATAGCAATGACCTCTTATCAAGGTGGACATAATGAGTACTTTAAATACATGTACGATTTACTTAAAGAAAAAGGAGCAGGTCATATAAAAATCTTTGGTGGTGGAGGTGGTGTCATACTTCCTGAAGAGATTAAGGAATTAATGGATTATGGTATCACCAGAATTTATTCGCCAGATGATGGGCGAGAACTTGGCTTGCAAGGCATGATTAACGATTTAGTTCAACAATCAGATTATGAAAGCCCATCCTTAGTCCTTCCCAAAGGGAAGGAAATCACTCAAAGCCTTAAAGATAAAGATGTAAATACAATAGCACGACTTATTTCATTTGCCGAAAATCAACACGATAAATTTGAAGACTTATTTTCAAGCCTGAGTAAGAGTTCTTCCCCTTTGGGGAAGCTAGAAGGGGCTTGTCCAGTATTAGGTATTACTGGAACAGGTGGAGCTGGTAAATCATCATTAGTAGATGAGTTGGTAAGACGTTTTCTAATCGATTTTCCGGAGAAAACAATTGGATTAATTTCTGTAGATCCATCAAAAAGAAAAACAGGTGGTGCTTTATTAGGTGACAGAATTAGAATGAATGCCATTAACTCACCACGAGTTTACATGCGTAGTTTGGCAACACGTCAATCTAATTTAGCATTATCTAAATATGTAAACGAAGCTATTGAAGTTCTAAAAGCTGCAGAGTATGATTTAATTATTCTTGAAACTTCTGGAATCGGACAATCGGATACCGAAATTATAGAACACAGTGATGTGGCTTTATATGTAATGACTCCAGAATTTGGTGCAGCTACGCAGTTGGAGAAAATTGATATGCTAGACTTTGCTGATTTAGTAGCGATCAATAAATTCGATAAAAGAGGTTCGCTTGACGCTTTACGCGATGTGAAGAAGCAATACATGCGTAACAATAATCTTTGGGATATTCCGCAAGATCAGTTGCCTGTTTATGGAACCATTGCATCTCAATTCAACGATCCAGGAATGAATACGCTTTATAAAGCTATCATGGATAAATTGGTGGAGAAAGCAGATTCTCAATTAAAATCGACATTCGAGATTTCTAAAGAAATGAGCGAAAAGATTTTTGTGATTCCACCTAGCAGAACACGTTACTTATCTGAAATTGCAGAGAACAATCGTGCTTATGATAAAAAAGCGAATGAACAAGTTGAGGTTGCTCAGAAGCTTTATGGAATATTTAAAACTCTTGAATCTGTTTTAGATGCTACACCAGAACTAGATAAAGCTGGCATTGCTTCTGAATCTGTCAGTTCGAGCGTAGTCGAGAACCAAGACTTTATCAAATTATTAATTGGTGAATTTGACCGTGTAAAACTAAACTTAGATCCATATAATTGGGAAGTCATTACAGGTTGGGACGAAAAAGTAAACAAATACAAAAATCCTATCTATTCCTTTAAAGTAAGAGACAAGGAAATAAAAATTGAAACACATACAGAATCGCTTTCGCATACACAAATACCTAAAGTAGCTTTACCAAAGTACCAAGCTTGGGGAGATATTTTAAGATGGTGCCTCCAAGAAAATGTACCTGGTGAGTTTCCTTACACTTCAGGATTATACCCATTCAAAAGAACAGGTGAAGATCCTGCACGTATGTTTGCAGGTGAAGGTGGGCCAGAGCGTACAAACAAGCGTTTTCATTACGTGAGTATGGGCTTACCAGCAAAGCGACTTTCTACTGCTTTCGATAGTGTTACACTTTATGGAAACGATCCAGATTTACGTCCTGATATTTACGGTAAAATTGGTAATGCAGGTGTGTCTATTTGTTGTTTAGATGATGCTAAGAAATTATATTCTGGTTTCGATTTAGCAAACGTAATGACGTCTGTAAGTATGACGATAAATGGGCCAGCACCAATGTTGTTAGGTTTCTTTATGAATGCTGCGATTGATCAACAATGCGAAATCTACATTAAAGAAAACGGATTAGAAAAAGAGGTTGAAGCAAAAATTGCTAAACTTTATAAAGGTAAAGAACGACCAAAATACAATGGCGAATTACCAGAAGGGAACAACGGTCTTGGCTTAATGTTATTGGGAGTTACTGGCGACCAAGTATTACCTGCTGACGTTTATTCTGAGATTAAAAAGAACACCATTGCTCAGGTAAGAGGAACTGTTCAAGCTGATATTTTAAAAGAAGATCAGGCACAGAATACTTGTATTTTCTCCACAGAGTTCGCATTGCGACTCATGGGAGATGTACAGGAATATTTTATAGAAAATAATGTTCGTAATTTCTATTCGGTTTCAATTTCGGGTTATCATATAGCAGAAGCTGGTGCAAACCCAATTACACAATTAGCATTGACTTTATCTAACGGCTTTACTTATGTAGAATATTACTTAAGTAGAGGTATGGATATCAACAAATTTGGACCTAATTTATCATTCTTCTTTTCAAACGGAATTGATCCAGAATATGCTGTTATTGGTCGTGTTGCTCGTAAGATTTGGGCGAAGGCTATGAAAAATAAGTACGGAGCTAATGCAAGAGCACAGATGTTGAAATATCATATTCAGACTTCTGGGCGTAGTTTGCATGCTCAAGAAATCGATTTTAACGATATACGTACAACGCTTCAAGCATTATATGCCATTTATGACAACTGTAATTCATTACACACCAATGCATATGATGAAGCCATTACTACACCAACAGAAGAATCTGTAAGAAGAGCAATGGCCATTCAGTTAATTATTAATAAAGAATTAGGTTTAGCTAAAAACGAAAACCCAATTCAAGGGTCTTTCATTATAGAAGAATTAACCGATTTGGTTGAAGAAGCGGTATTGATGGAATTCGATAGAATAACAGAAAGAGGTGGAGTACTAGGTGCCATGGAAACGATGTATCAACGAAGTAAAATACAGGAAGAAAGCTTATATTATGAAACGCTAAAACATAATGGTCAATTTCCAATCATTGGTGTCAACACTTTTTTAAGCAGTAAAGGTTCTCCAACTGTTATTCCTGCTGAAGTTATTAGAGCAACTGAAGAAGAAAAGCAATTTCAAATTAAAACATTAGAAAATCTTCATAAGGCTAATGATACTGAAGCTTTATTGAAAGACCTACAGCAAAAGGCAGTTAATAATGAAAATATTTTTGAAGCCTTAATGGATGTTTGTAAAGTATGTTCATTAGGTCAGATTACGTCTGCGTTGTTTGAAGTTGGTGGACAATATAGAAGAAATATGTAAGCAGGATTCCAATTTTTAAAAAGTTTGCGCATTCAAAATTGTGAATATCGCTTATCCCGAACTTGTTTCGGGATCTCAGAGAATCACTTTTTTATATTAGTAAAATTGCATCTTTTTGAAGTATTAGTCGTCTATTCGTAAAACGAAAAAATGACTAAACTACAGCTAAAGCAAGAATTTTACAACCAATTAAGTTTAGGTAAAACAGCTCTAAAGCAGAAAAGCTATTCTGAAGCTTTTTATCACTTTGAAAACGCTCATATTCTTGGGCAAAAACATGTGTGCAGACATACCATAAGTCATTTGTGGATGTTGCTTTATGGTGTAAAAACTAAGAATGTAAAAGAAATTATTGGGCAAATTTTAAGAACTATAGCTTCAATTTTTTTTACCTTAGTATGGATTCCTGATGGCAATACAGGTGGAGCAAACGTTTCGGCAATAAAACCTATGCCTATTAGAAATGAGTTGCAAAAATATTTTGACTAAACAATGCATCTTTTTAATGCTTTCTTCGTCTATTATATGAACATTAAAAAATCTTGAATTATGAAAAATAATAATGAATGCACTTGTAATTGCTCATCCTGTATAGATGGTCAATGTAGTAACTGCACGTGTGAAAATTGTACTTGTACAAATTGTAATTGTTAATTTAATCGTCAGTTCGAGTGAATTTGGTGTTGCCAAATTTGTATCGAGAACATTTGAAGACTTCTCAATACAATTCCGAAATTTTTCGGAATCACTCGAAGTGACTTATTAGTTTTGTGTATGACAACAAATGAAGTTTGGAAAACCTATTCAGAAGACTTAAGACGTTTCATTTTAAGTAAGGTTAAGGATGCTGTAATTACAGAAGATATATTACAAGACACGTTCATAAAAGTGCATACCAAATTACATACCTTAAAGGATGAAAGTAAACTAAAACCTTGGTTATTCTCTGTAGCACGATATACGTTACTAGATTATTTTAAAGCAACTAAGCATACACTTCAAGTTGCTGATTTAGAAATAGAAGCAGAGTCCTCAATTAAAGAACATACAGAACAAGATTGTCTTAGAGGGATCTTAAAAAACTTACCCAAAAAATATAGAGACCCTTTATTTCTATCAGATATAAAAGGGCTGAAACAACAAGAAGTAGCAGACCAATTAAAATTACCATTAGCTACAGTTAAATCGCAAATACAAAGAGCACGAAAGCAAATAGCACAAGGCTTTATGGACTGTTGTGGTTTTGTTATGAATGACGAAGGGCACTTAGTTGGTGAAATACAGGACAAGGCAGATTGTAAAGTCTGTGGTTAATAGTATCTTTGAAGGAAATTGTTTTAAATGTCCTTTAAAAAACTACATCCTTTATTAAAAGAATCTTTAGAAAATGCAGGTTATGAAACCTCTAATGCGTTTCAGAAAAAAGTACTACCAACTTTAAAAGGAGGTGCAAGTGCTTATGTTATTGCTCCAAAAGGAAGCGGTAAAACAACAGCATTAATAATTGCTACAATTCATAAATTAAAAGCAGCCGCTTTTGAAGATTCTCCTAGAGCTATAATTGTTGTTAGGGATAAAGCAGATGCTTTAGCTTTAAAGGAAGAATTTGAAAGGTTTACCAAAAACACGGACCTTAGAGTCTATGCACTTTATGATGAATATGATATTGAAAAACAAAAGGAAGAAGTGTACTACGGACAAGATATCGTCATCGCAACTCCAGCGCGATTAAGTAAACTGTATTTTTTAAATGGTATTCATTTAGGCGAAATTCAGTTGTTCGCTATTGAAGATGCCGATTATTTAGGTAGAAATAACGCTTATAATCATATTTTACGATTATCGGAAAGCTTAAGTAAATGTCAGTATGTAATTATTGCTGATGAGATGAATTCTAAAATTCTCAATTATCAGAATTCATTTATGAATAATGCACATCTTGTAAAGGTAAAATAGTAATTACAAAGTCATCATCCAACTTCGTTGTAGTTTTCTAAATTTTTTAAGCTCACCTCTAAGAATAGGTAAATAATCTCTACCGTTACTATTAGAACGTTCTAGTCTTCGGCAGTTACTATACATTTTTGCTGTTAGAAGTTCTAAACTCTCTAAATGCTTATGCTTTTTGTCCGAAAAGCGCTCGCGCTCTGCATTAATAATTTCTGGAGCGAGATTGGTAGATTGCTGTATAATATCTCCAGTAAAATAAATATTATTGTCTTCAGTACCATCCGGATTTAAGTAAGATAAATCTTGACTTATATAGGTAGATATGCTTCGCGAAAGCATAATAATATCCATTGCCTTCTTATATATAGGCAAATCTGATAAGTGAGATGGTAGGTTATAATTCATAATTCAATAGCAATGCACACGAAATTAAGCACTAGAAATGATATTTTACTTTAATTATTAAAGTAAAAATGTATATTTGATTTAATTATTATGTTATTATAGATCATTTTCTTTAAATATGAGTATAGATAGTTTAAACTGGAAGATTTTGAAGTGCTTGCAACAAAATGCAAGAATGTCTAATGCCGAAATTGGCAGACGTGTAGGCATAAGTTCACCAGCCGTAAGTGAACGGATAAAAAAGATGGAAGACGCAGAAATTATTCAAGGCTATACTACGTTTGTATCTCCATTTGAAGCAGGTTATCAGCTAAAAGCTTTAATCACGCTTCGTGCTTTTATGGGTATGCTAAAACCTTTTCTAGAAAAGTTGAAAACTTATGATGAGGTAGTTAATTGTTACAGAATTACAGGCAATGAAAATATAGTGATGGAAGTAGTGTTGAAAAACCAAAAACACTTAGAATCATTTATTGATCAATTGATTAGTTATGGTGAAACTAAAACGCAAATAGTATTGTCTCATGTCATTAAATACAGTGAGATAAAACCTTTAAAGTAGAAGTTTAATTAATTCGCCAAGGTGGATTCTTCCTGTTTTTTCCAGCGTGATAGATGATAATTGCATTACCATCAGGATCATTTAAATATGCTTCATTCCAAAGCCAAGGTTGTTCTAATATTTCAGTATTAAAAGTAATACCTTTTTGTTTTAAGTCGCTAATTGTTTCTGGAAGATTATCGACTTCAAAATATAAGATTATACCATTACCTTTAGGTAACGCTTCAACTTTATGAATAGAAAATGTGGAGTCTCCATCAGGACATTCAAACCGTACATATCTTGGCAGAGACTTTACAATTAATTTTAAGCCTAATTTTTTATAAAATTCCGTCGCAGTCTCAACATCTAACGACGGAATTGTAACTTGATTTAAATTCATATTAATAGGTGCTATATTCAGATGATGTTTTTAAACGTTTTAATAAGTACAAGGTTAGTAAACCAGCAAATAAGAGCACTAAAAATAATATAACCCAAGTAGTATTATAACCAAATTGATATATAGAATTTAGAACCGCATTATGTCCAATAATATGAGAGAATGAAAAACTCATACTAAATAAACCCATGTAACTACCTTTACGACCTTTTGGTGCCATGTCTAATGCTAATGCACTAGAAAAGGGTGAACCAACCATTTCTCCAAGTGTCATTAGTATCATTCCTATTATTAGCACTCCAAACCAATCTGAAAAGATAAGTATTATAAAACTTAGAGCTAATAAGATGATACCCCAAAAAGTTGCTATAGTTTTAGACATTTTTTTGCGTTCTAGCCAAGAGATAAGAGGCATTTCAAGAAATACTATCATTACTCCATTGAGAAACATTATCCAGCCAATAACATCTGCTGAAAGTTTGTGGTGATCACTATAATACAAAGGTACAGACGAAAAGTATTGAACGAATACAATGCTATTTATCACCATTATTATAAAGAAAAGTAAAAATAAACCATTCTTGTATGGTTTTACACCTTGTTTTTCAACATTTGTATGTTCTTCTTTATGTTCAACTTTCTTTGGCTTTAGTGCAAATAAAAGCATTAAAGATGCTAGAATACAGGTGGCACCATCTACCCAAAATATTGAATTGTAGCTCACTTTAGCAATTAATAAGCCACCAACTACAGGACCAATAGAAAATCCTAAATTAATTGCCAGTCTAATTAGACCTATATTTCTAGTAGTGTCACTTTCCTTTCCATAAGTACCAGCAGCAACGAATATACCTGGACGATAAACATCTACTGCAAACATTAAAGTGAAAACGCCAATACACATGGCAATATATGTTTCTATAAATTGAATTGCGATAAAGCCTAATCCACCAAAAAAGAGACTTAAAACAATGGTTTTATAAAAGCCTATAATGTCTGTTAGAATACCACCAACATAATTGCCCAATAATGAACCAACACCATAGCAGGTCATTATCATTCCTACTTGTGGTAAAGAGAATCCTTTATTGTTTACCAAGTATATTGATAAAAACGGAATTACCATTGCGCCAGCTCTATTTATAAAGGTAACGAAAGATAATATCCATATTTCGGGAACTAATCCTTTAAAGGAATTTACGTAATTGGCATAGAGTTGTTTCATTTTGGTTGTTGTTATAAAAATAAAAAGTCCGACGGTATCGTCGGACTTTTAAATATTGTTTAATAGAATATAGGTATTGCTACAATAGATAATGCGTCCGAATGTTTTCCGTAGAAATCACACAGGTTTGCTTGGTATATCTATTGATTTGTAACATTATTTTATTTTGTTTAACTAATCAAAGCTACAATAAAATTCAATAAGTTGTATTTTTGAACTTTAAATAATTACAGATGAAGAATTTATTTTTACTCTTTTTAATGGTCTTTTCAGTGGGTTGTGCCCAAGAAAAACAAACAATTGTTGGCGAAACTGAATGGCAAAAGAAGCAGAATGCCGATTTTAAAGACGCTACTAAATCGCCATTAAAAGACAAGGATAGAAAGACGTTTAAAGGTCTTGATTTCTATAAGTTTGACTCTACTTATGTAGTAACAGCCAAGTTGACTAGAACACCTGATGCAAAACCTTTTAAAATGAAAACCACAACTGAAAGGCGTCCAGATTATGTACAATATGGAGTTGTTACCTTTACCTTAAAAGGTCAAGAATATCAATTAAATATTTATCAAAATTTAGGATTATTAGATACAGAAGGATATGAGGATTATTTGTTTCTGCCTTTTTTAGATGATACTAATGGAAATGGTAGTTACGCAGGTGGACGTTACACAGAAGCAAGGATTCCTGAAGGAGATACCATAATTATTGATTTCAATACAGCGTATAATCCGTATTGTGCCTATAACGAAAAATATTCTTGCCCAATTGTGCCGAGAGAAAATTACTTAGCTACAGAAATTAAAGCAGGAGTAAAGGCGTTTAAAAAGCATTAAGCTTTAACCAAATACAATCCGAGAAAAACAGCTAAAAACCCAACTACAAAACTAGCAATTGTATAAAGTGCAAAACTTGTAAAGTCACCCGATTTTAAAAACACATGATTCTCATAAGCAAAGGTAGAAAAGGTGGTAAAGCCACCACAAAAACCTGTGGCTAGTAATAATGTCTGACTTTCGGAAAGTGTATCATTTTTAGCAGCGAGTCCTAAAATAATTCCAATTAATAAACTGCCAACTATGTTTGCCGCAAAAGTGCCATAAGGTATACCGTTTTCAGAATTATTAAGCCACTTGCCAATAACAAAGCGAAGTACACTACCAAAGCCACCTCCTACAAATACAAGTAATAATTGTTTCATATTTATTTTACAGCAACATATATTTCCGTCACCCAATCCGCAGGATTTGGTTGGCTCATAGGATCTGTTATATAAGTTTCAAGCATAGGACCAGCATCTATTATTTCTAAATTATTTTCGGTAATGTATTTCATAGTAGCTTCCCAAGCCTCTTTTAGATTGTCATAGTTTCCTTTTAAAACGGTTTTTACAGCTTTAAAAGATTCTAACTGACCCGTTAAAATACCAGGTTCTTCAGATACAATTTTTGAGTTTGTTGGTACACAACATGAAAAAATAACAGCATTATTTTCTTCGTCCCATTTATGGTATAATACAAAAGGAGGGCCAGCCAAAGTAATATTATGTGTCATAGCATAAGCACCAACTTTAGGGAGCATAGCTTTCATGTTTTGTTCAAATTCACTGAATTTACAAGATGTGGTATTGTACAAATAATAGCCACCACTATGCTGTGTTACGCCTTCAATATTAATGCTATAGACTTTCATTTCTTCTTGCAAAATACTATCTAATAATGTTAGGCCTCTTTCGTAATGAGGTCCAATTTGCTTTTCCATTCCTCCCATAAGAGTTGAAAATGCCTTAAAAATAAAAGGTAAATCTTTACCAGATATAGTCCATGTAACTTCAGTTGTACCGTCTTCATTTGGTTTTAAATCCCAAGTCACATCGTTTTTAGGAAAATCATCAAACTGCATTTCTTGAGTAATGGAATTATTTGGAGTAGTGGCTACCGTTTTCATAGTGCCAATACCATCCTCATCTTCCCATGAAAAAGAACCTCCAACACCTTTGGTTTGTTCTGGAAGTGTAACTTTAGTCTCTGGCTTTGCTTCAACCCAAGAGTTCCATGCTTCCCAGTTTTTAAAATCTATGACATTATTATAAACCACAGCCTGAGGTGCCTTAATAGTTTTTGTTCTTGTTACCTCAAATGAATTGGGCTGTACTGCAATATAAATTGAAAAGCCAATGATTAAAACTAACAACAACAGCAGAATATATTTAAGTGCTTTCATTTTTTGATTTGATTTAGTAGTTATCCAAAGATAGTAATTTTATGATATGTGATATATATGTTACATTTGTGTACAATTCAAAAATAAACTTACTAAAATGAAACTAAAATCAATAATCGTAATTTGCCTTATTACTGTAATGGCGTGGTCTTGTAAAGATGATGCTAAAGATTCAGTTAATACTGAGGTTAAAGAAAACGTTGAAGCTAAATTTGACTTTAACGTAGAGCAATTTGCCGACATTAAAATTCTTCGTTATCAAATTCCTGGATGGGAAAATCTAAGTCTTAACGAGCAAAAATTAGTCTATTATTTAGTTGAAGCTGGTTTGGCTGGTAGAGACATTATGTGGGATCAAAACTACAGGCACAATCTTAAAATTAGAAAGGCTTTAGAAAATGTTTACACAAAATATAATGGTGATAAAAGCACTAACAATTGGAAAGCTTTTGAAACCTATCTTAAACGTGTTTGGTTTAGTAATGGTATTCATCATCATTATTCTAACGATAAACTAAAGCCAGAGTTTTCTAAAGATTATTTAAATGAATTATTCTTAGCTACAAATACCAAATTAGATGGAGAAGCTTTTGATGTAATCTTTAATGATAAAGACTCAAAGAAAGTAAACCAAGCAAAAGGTGTAGACAATGTAGCGCTTTCTGCGGTTAATTTTTATGGGCCAAATGTAACCAATGCCGATGTAGAAAATTTCTACAAGAAAAAGAAATCACCAAACCCAAACAGACCATTATCTTATGGGTTGAACTCTCAATTAGTTAAAGAAAATGGTGTTCTAAAAGAGCGTGTATACAAATCTGGCGGTTTGTATGGCTCTGCAATAGACGAAATTGTAAAGTGGTTAGAAAAAGCACAAGGTGTCGCAGAAAATAAAGCACAAGGTGATGCTATTGGTCTTTTAATTCAGTATTACAAAACAGGAGATTTACAAACTTGGGATGACTATAACGTAGCTTGGACCGCTGCCACTGATGGCAATGTAGATTATATTAATAGCTTTATTGAAGTGTACAACGATCCTTTAGGATATAGAGGTTCTTATGAAACTATTGTACAAATTAATGATTTTGATATGTCTAAAAAAATGGCTGTGCTTTCAGAAAACGCACAGTGGTTTGAGGATAATTCACCATTAATGGATGCACACAAAAAAGATAGCGTAGTAGGAGTAACTTATAAAGTTGTAACAGTTGCTGGTGAAGCTGGTGATGCGTCTCCAAGTACACCAATTGGTGTCAACCTTCCTAATGCAAACTGGATTAGAAAAGAAGTTGGAAGTAAATCGGTTTCTTTAGGAAACATTATCAATGCTTACAATAACGCTGGCAGTACTGGTCGTTTAAAAGAATTTGTTCATGACAAAGAAGAGTTAAAGCTTGAAGAAGAATATGGTCAGTTAGCGGATAAACTTCATACTGCACTTCATGAGGTTATTGGGCATGCATCAGGTCAGTTAAATCCTGGAGTTGGTGAAACAAAAGAGACTTTAAAAAATTATGCTTCAACGTTAGAAGAAGGTCGTGCTGATTTAGTAGGTCTTTATTATTTATACGATTCTAAGTTGCAAGAACTAGGTTTGGTAGAAGACTGGAAAAAAGTTGGAATGGCTGCTTATGATGGTTATATTAGAAATGGTCTAATGACACAGCTTATTCGTTTAAACCTTGGAGATGATGTTGAAGAAGCACATATGAGAAACAGACAGTGGGTAAGTGCTTGGGCTTATGAAAAAGGAAAAGCTGATAATGTAATTGAAAAAGTTACCAGAGATGGTAAAACCTATTTCAACATTAATGATTACGATAAATTACACGAATTATTTGGTCAATTATTAAGAGAAACCCAACGAATTAAATCTGAAGGCGATTATGCAGCTGTAGAGGCTTTGGTAGAGGGTTATGGTGTTAAAGTAGACCAAGCTATTCATAAAGAAGTATTAGAGCGTAACAAACAATTTACGTCAGCTCCTTATAGTGGTTTTGTTAATCCTGTAATTATACCAGCTAAAGATGGTGATGGTAATATTACAGCATTTAAGATTGAACAACCTAAAAGTTTCTCAGAGCAAATGTTAGAGTACAGTAAAAAGTATAGCCATTTGCCAGAGGTGAACTAGTAAAGCTACAGATATTAGTAATTATTAAAAAGCAACTATTTAGATGGTTGCTTTTTTTTGTTTTTACTAAATCTTAAAAGAAATGTATTGATGCTTAATAATATGAAAAGTACAATCATAATTGTTGTTTTATATTGGTTGAATAATAGATCTTCTAAAAGTAGGGGTCGTTAATCCATAAAAAAATCCCCAACAATGGGGATTTTTATTGATAGCTGGTTTTTATTTCCCTATGATTAATAGTAACTCAACTATCCCGATTAACAACTAACTAAATCATCGTTTTTAAATTCTTTCAAAAAAGAGTGCAAAATACTCCTCTTCTCCAGTATCTGGATCTACATAATAATCGCCACCAATAACCAAAGAACTATTTGTTAGTGTAAAGATTATTGCAGATGGGTAGCCATTTTCCATTATTACATGCTCAAATCCTTCATAAGAACCAATTGTATAGCTAATAGTATCCTCATAGTCATAATCACCATCGCAGTCATCATCTTCTTTTGCTGTGATTTCTGTACTTGTTATAATCATTCGAGATTCGGTACTGCAACCAGCATTATAAGTTTCGGACATGCCGTTATAGTATTCTACTTCTTTTTTAAGTTTCCATTCTCCTTCAATAAGGTTTATGTTAATTGGGCCGTTTGGGTCACTGCTGCTGTTACTATCGTCATCTTTACTACATGAAAAAGTTAAATTCAATAAAATTGCTAATGTAGTACACAAAAAATGTTTTTTTAGTTTCATGATATTGTCGGTTTAAATTAATTAAATGCAATTTACTTTATCATAGGACACAAAAAAATCCCCAATACTGGGGATTTTTTAAATGAGATATCTTAATTGGTATTACTTTCTATAAATAGGAATCTTTAGTCCCAAATATACGTCTGTTGTCTTGGAACTATCAGTTAATAAATTTGAAAACACGGATCCTGAACCAACCGTTAAAGGTCCTAATCTAAAACCACCTCCAAATGCTACATCTCCGTATTCCCTAAAACTAACTGGTGCATAAAAACTAAACCACTTGGTTTCTAAACGAGGTGCTAGAGTAACTGTATTTAAAACAGAGTTTGAGAGTTCACTTTCCTTATCAGTCATAGACAAGCTTGCATGGGCACTTACAAACCACTTTTTTGCCAAACGATAATCTACTGATAAATTTAATGCAGTAGGTAGTTTTACCTTTACCTTTTCCGTAGTTTGTGTGCTACCATAGTTGTCTTCAAGGAATTCTTCAGTGTCATCATCATAATCAGAAGTGCTTACACTGTTGTTCATATCGTAAGTGGTAACTTCACTATCCTTATAGCTAATAGATCCAAGGTCGTTTAAAGAAACTCCAACTTTAAGTTTATATTGATTTTGAAACACTCTAAGGGAATCTTCTCGTTCAGAATGCCACTCATAGGTAAAACCTATATCGGCTCCATAACCAGCAGAAAGATTATCAAAATTGATATTGTCATTGTCAAAATCCTGAGTGGTGCCATAGTTAAGAGTGCCTTGTGTATCTAATGTTTCGGAAGATGCGGTGTATTGACCTTGAAGTCCTGGACTAGATATAAAGAGACTACCAGCGCCTTGTAGGTATTTTAAAGTAACTCCACCTTTAAGGATGTGGTTAGGTTTGTCTATTAATATTCTTCCGTAAGCTACACCAAATTCAGCCCAAGCATGTAGGGTTCCGCTTAGATTGGACGAATCGAAGTCAAAATCGTTATCAGTATCAAAGTCATCGGCTAAATTTTCATATAGCTCTCCATTAATATTATTTAAGTTAAAGAAAGCTCTTGCTCTAGTAATAATTCCTATGCTGCTTTTTGGTGTAAGGTTGAACATAAAAGAAGGCCCAAGTACATCTGTATTTAAAAAGAAGTTATTATCGTTTTTTGGGAATTTTTTAATGTCTTCATCAAAATCAAAACCATCATCAGACTTTAAAGCTGTACTGATATCTATACCGAAATAATCGCTTCCTACTAGAGCGCTACCAGATATAAGATTAATATCAGTTTTAAATTTTGAGCCTACCACATTAGAAGGGTTAAAACTAACAGCATGAATACCTGCATAATTGTCTAAAGCATGACCCACGTAACTTTGTGACGTTAAGGTGTTACTATAACATAGTAGTGTGATTGATAAAATAATAAGTAATCGTTTCATAAAAATTTATTGTTAAGTTAATAGCTAAGCAAACCTAAATACATATTTCAATAAAAAAAATCATTGTACAAGGTTTTTTTAAAATTTATATTTTTTTTCTAGTGCATAGCGCATCAATTCGCCTTTGCCGTGAAGTCCAAGAATCCGAATCATATTTTTCCGATGTGTATCTACTGTATGAATACCAATGAAAAGCTCATCGGCTATTTCACGCGATGTTTTGCCTTGAGCTATGAGGCCTAAAATTTCAATTTGTCGTTTGGTAAGCATACCTTTTCCTTTTTTGTTGCTATTGTTTTTAACGTCAACTTTAATGTTAGCATCAAAATAAGTATTGCCTTCATAGACAGAGCGTACTGCTTTTAGTACTTCTTCTAATGGTGAGTTTTTTAAAAGGTAACCAGAAGCTCCAGCATCTAGCATTTGCTGTATGGCTTCAGTTTGGTCAAACATGGTAAATCCTAGAACTTTAGTGTGTGGTAATTCTTTTTTAATCTCTCTTGTTGCTGAAATACCATCAACTTTGGGCATTCTGATATCAGTAATGACGACATTAGGTTGTTTTAATCTTACTAAGTCCATGAGTGCCTCGCCATCATTGGCAGTGCCTACAATTTCAATATCTTCTTCATATTCTAGTAATAACTTAATACCGTCAATGAGGGATTGGTGATCTTCTGCTATGGCTAATCGTATCATAATGGTATATCTATTATTACAGTTGTCCCTTTATTTTTTTCAGACTCAATAGTGAGTTTTCCGTCTAAATGCTCAATGCGTTTATCAATACTACTTATGCCCATACCTTTATTGTTTTTAGTAATTTGGTTTGGGTTAAACCCTTTACCATTATCCTCTACCATAATATTGATGCTATCTTCGTGATTGGTTAAATGAATAGTGATTTCAGTAGCTTCAGCGTGTTTTATAACGTTGGTGATTAACTCTTGTATAACCCTGAAAATAGTGAGCTCTAAACTATTTTCTAAGCGGTTGTCCAAACCATGGTCTAGAACTTCAATCTGTATTTTGTTTGAAGTAGATACTTTATCAGCCATATGCTGTACAGCTTTTAAAAGGCCTTGTTTTGCAATAACTCCAGAGTTTTTGGCATGTGCTACAGTGCGTACTTTTTGGTAGGCTTCTTCAATAAGGTTATTGGTTTTTTCAAATAGTTCAGGTGAATCTTTTTCTTTTAAGGCATTAAAATGAAGTTTAACATTTGCCATAAGGCCTCCTAAATCATCATGCAAATCGTTGGCAATGCGTTGGCGTTCTTTTTCCTGACCTTCTATCATAGCATCGATGGCTGTGAGCTCTTGT
The DNA here is from genome assembly GCF_042434315.1 of Winogradskyella pulchriflava. Taxonomy (NCBI): domain Bacteria; kingdom Pseudomonadati; phylum Bacteroidota; class Flavobacteriia; order Flavobacteriales; family Flavobacteriaceae; genus Winogradskyella; species Winogradskyella pulchriflava. The sequence goes on from NZ_JBHLTQ010000006.1 coordinate 41,557, forward strand.
TCTTTTAAAACAGTTGCTAGTTTTTGGGATTCTATTTCTTTTTCTTGCTCAGCAAGTTTTTGCTTACGTTTTGTATTTTTAAAGAGAAGAAAAGCTATTATACTTCCTAATGCTAAGCTACCACCTAATCCAATGGCTATGTTTTGGTTTTGTTTTCTTTTGGCTTCAATTTCAAGGTTATTTGCTCTTAACTTCTCATTTTGATATTTTTCTTCGATATCTGTAATTGCAGAATTTTGTTCTTTTAAGTTTATAATATCTTTTATAGAATCGTATTTGTATAAGTAATCGTATGCATTAGCCCAATCTTCCATATAGTAATAAGTTGCATCGATATTAGAAAAAAGAATTTTTTTGCTTTTGGTATTTAATTTAGGTAAATCAATTTGTTCTGCTACACTGTAGAATTCTAAAGCTTTACTGTAGTCTTTTTTTCTTCTGTATGCATTTCCTAAATTATTATATATATTAAATTCTGTGTTTAAGTTTTTATAGGTTAAGGTATCGCTGTAGTAATTTTTTAAAGCATTATTGTAATAAAAAATTGCAGAATCCTGATTTTTGTATTTTCGAGAATACGTAGATCCTATATTAATTGAAATGTTTGTTTGCATTTGAGTGCTATCAATCTCTTCAGCTAATTTTAGAGCTTTAAAAAAATAAAGTTTAGCAGAATCACTGATATTATTTTTCAATTTATCTACTCCGTAATTAGTGTAATATGATGCTAACCATTTTTTTGATTTTGTAGAGATGGCATAATTATACACTTCTTTCAAATAGATATCTTTGTTTGCCACGAGATTATTCTGACTATCTAACAACAAATAGATTTCAAGGTTAGTTTTGGCAATGTTTTCATGTGCTTGTTCTGCTTTAAACAAGTCTAATGCTTTTTTGTAATAGCTTAGAGCAGTGTCTTCTTGGTTTAAATTTTCATAAGACTTAGCCATTATAAAATTTAATTTAGCAAATTCTAATTTACTCTGGTAAGCTACTTTGGTTATGTCTATTGATGTAAGTGCTTTGTATTTTTCAAATTGATATAAAGAATCAATTTCAGCATACTCTACAGTAGAATTCCCTTGCCCATAAAAAATAGTAGGCAAGAGAATTGATAGAACTATTTTTAGTTTGAATTTATCCACCAGTAATGATATCACCACCATCTTCGTTGGGTTTAATAAAGTCATTTTTAGGCATAAGACAACTTGACTTAGAATATTTGTTAATAGTTTTTAGACAGTTATGATAAAATGCAGTATGGGCAGAAATATCAGAATTATTTTCATTTAGGATAATAATTTTAATTTTCTTATCCTTACTAAGCTCATTTTCATCTAGATTTAAACTCTTAATGCTGAAGTCTTTTTTGATGACTTTAGTTATTGGTAATTCTTTAGTATCATTATCAGAGCTATTACTTATTCTAATTAATAAAGCATTAATATCCGGTGTCGAAATATCTCTGTAGTGTTCAATTTTTAATTTATCATCAGTAACAGGAATGAATACTGTAAGTCTATCTTCTTTAATTGAAAAATCACCAAAAACATCATATCTTCTAATATTTTCAATATCCATATTTGTCTTATCTAAGGCAACAAATTCTTGAACGATATTACCATTTTCAAGTTTTGGGTAAGCTAATAAATCTAAATATTGAGATTCATTTATAACTGCGTTAGCATTTTTTAATTCTTTTGATATTTCATCATTCTTTTTCTGACAATCTAGTTTTTCGTTTTTTAATTCTTCACAATCACAACATCCAAAAAAAAGTGTAGCTGCCACAAGAACAAAGCCAAGTTTAAACAATCTAGTTTTCATACATATAGGGTTTTATTGGTTAGTTACAAAAACAAAGATGCAAAGCAGGAGTACATCAAAACATACCCATTACAAGGTATATTGATGTAAAAATTAAGAAATAAAAGTGAGTTAATAGGAAAATTAAGACAAACGACTTGAAAAAAAGGTGATTACACCGAAATAGCTTTTCTTAACCTATTCAGTTTTATTTACACTAAAGCCTAACAAAAGAAAATTAAAGGCAATAAGGACTATAAGCGAAAGTACCATCTTGTTACGTTTTTTGTAACATCGCATAATTAGTAGAATGTCATCAAGATTGAGATTTAAATCTACATTTACTTTTAATGATAAGGGTAACTTACATAAAAATAAACTTAACCGCAGCAATCATACCTATAAAGCCAATAAAAGCAATCAGTATCCAAACGGTACCTTTGTAATGGGCTTTATGAACCTTAATATCTTTACGATATTGATAGCCAACAGCAAAGACAAAAGCTATAAAAAATAAAATTCCAAAAATCCATTGACCAGTTGTAAACATTAGCTTATTTTTATGCAAAAGTACAAAATTAAAGACTAATAAATAAAGACAGATGCAAGATAAAATCAATGCTGTTAAGGCATTTCATACAGCTTTCAAGATAGGACACAGAGAAACACCAAAAGCAGATTTAGGAATAGAAAAGAACATGTTACGCTATAAATTAATGCGCGAAGAAAATGAAGAATACCTAGAGGCTGCAAATGATAATGATTTGGTTGAGGTTGCAGATGCTCTTGGAGATATGTTGTACATTTTATGTGGAACCATAATAGAACATGGTTTACAATATAAGATAGAAGAGGTTTTTAATGAAATTCAACGAAGTAATATGAGCAAACTAGGTGAGGATGGTGAGCCAATTTACAGAGAAGATGGTAAAGTGCTAAAAGGACCAAACTATTTTAAGCCTCACATTAAAGAAATTTTAGAATCTTAAATAAAAAAAGCAGCCAAAAAGGCTGCTTTTTTTAGTATTACTTATTTTACTTCATACCTCCAACCGTGTTTGTCTTCAGATACGTTATGTTGTATATTTAATAAACTCTTTTTGAAAAGTTGACCATAAGAATTTTCGAGTTCTGGGATTTCAAAAAGCTCATTTTTATGCTCAAATGCTGAAACCGGACTAACAACAGCAGCAGTTCCTACTCCAAAAACCTCTTTTAATTCACCTGCTCTTGCTGCAGTTTTAATTTCTTCTACTGTAATTTGTCTTACTTCACATGTTATGCCCAAATCACTCGCCAGCTGAATGATACTTTTTCGTGTTACTCCATCTAAAATTCTATCATTATTTGGAGCCGTAATCAATTTGTCATTGACTCTAAAAAAAATATTCATCGTACCTGCTTCTTCAAGGTATTTGTGTGTGTTGGCATCTGTCCAAATCACTTGCTGAAATCCTTTTTGTTGCGCTAAGCTTGTTGGATAAAATTGCGCAGCATAATTACCAGCTGCTTTGGCATAACCAACACCACCATCTGCAGAACGACTATATTCCTCTGCAATTAAAACACGCACAGGAGAATTGTAATACGACTTGGCAGGCGAACAAATAATAATAAACTTATAAGAGTTTGCAGGTGATGCAGAAATTGCAGGTTCTGTAGCTATTACAAATGGACGAAGATAAAGTGAATTACCTACACCTGGCTTAATCCATTCACTATCTAGTTTTAACAATGCTTCTAAACCTTTAAAAAAATAATTTTTAGGAAATTCTGGCATTGCCAAACGTGCTGCAGATTTATTAATCCTAGCATGGTTTTCGTCTGGTCTAAACAAAAAGATCTTACCATTATCATCTTTATAGGCTTTCATGCCTTCAAAAACGGCTTGTCCATAATGAAATACACGTGCCGAAGGTTCAAAAGATAATGACTGATATGGCATAATTTTAGGTGCTTGCCATTTGCCATCTGCAAAATCACAAACAAACATATGGTCCGTAAAAACGCGCCCAAAGTCTAATTTATTAAAATTAACACTGTTAATTTTAGAAGTTTCGGATTTTTCAATTTGCAGATTTTCAGTATATTCCATGGTCGTATAGCATATCGTTTATTCAGCAAAAGTAAACAATCAAAAGCGTTAATAAAAGGCAATATTCTCTTAAATTGTGTAAATTTGTAATTCAATAAAAATTCAATTTAAAATATATTAATAATGAAAAAAATAATCTTATTCCTTGCAGTTGGTTTAGTAATAATATCTTGTAAAAACGAAGCTAAGGAAGTAGAAACTAAAGTTGAAGAAGTAAAAGAAGAAATTGCTTATGCTTCTTATGGTATGGAAATTAATGATGTCGATGCTTTAACGTCTGAACGCATGATGGAACACTACAAAGGCATGAAAGCAGGTGATACTGTACCAACTAAAATGAAAGCCAAAATTATAGAGGTTTGCTCTAAAAAAGGATGCTGGATGACGCTAGATATGGGTGAAGAAAATGAAGTAATGGTTAAATTCAAAGATTACGGTTTCTTTATGCCTTTAGATGCAAAAGGTGATGTTGTAGTCAACGGTTTAGCTTATGTTGCTGAGACACCAGTAGATGAGCTAAAGCACTATGCTGAAGACGCAGGTAAATCTAAGGAAGAAATTGATGCTATTACAGAGCCAAAGTTAGAATACCACTTTTTAGCTGATGGTGTATTGCTTAAAAAGTAATTTTTGAAACGAAAAATCATCACCACTTCTGATGGTTCTAAAACCATACAGATTGAAGAATGGAATGAACAATACCATTCTATTCATGGTGCAATACAAGAAGCAAACCATGTGTTTTTAAAACATGGTTTGCTTTTCTTTTGTGCTGAACTTGTTTCGGCATCTCACAAAAATTGTCATTCTGAACTTGTTTCAGAATCTAAACCCATTTCAATTCTAGAAATCGGTTTTGGTACTGGTCTCAATGCCTTTCTTACATTAATAGAAGCCGAAGCGTTACAATTAGATATCAATTATGTTGGAGTAGAAGCTTATCCTGTAAGTTTAGATGAAATAAATCAGCTTAATTATGTTGAGCTTATTTCAGAAAAACATAAAGATGAATTTCTAAAAATACATGAAGTATCTTGGGAGGCAAGACATGAAATTACACCACTTTTTCAATTGCTAAAACAAGAAAAATTCTTCAAAGATATTAATGCAGAAAATGAATTCAATATCATCTATTTTGATGCTTTTGGAGCTCGTGTACAACCTGATTTGTGGACAGAGGCCATTTTTGCTATAATGTATAGAGCACTTAAAGAAAATGGTGTTTTAGTAACGTACTCTGCAAAAGGAAGTGTGAGGCGTGCCATGCAAGCTGTTGGGTTTTTTGTAGAACGACTTCCTGGACCTCCTGGCAAGAGAGAGATGCTTAGGGCAACGAAGCATCCAACGAATGAAATGAGTTAAATGCTTAGGGCAACGAAGCGCACAGCAAACGAACAGTGAGTTAAATGTTACGAGCACGCAAAATGTGCTATCCAAACGTTAAATCCAATCTAAAACAGGACTTAACGATTTCTACCTTTCGTATCTTTATAAAAATGAAAAAGACGGTTTTAATAACAGGAGCAACAGGTTTAATTGGGCAAGAAATTGTAAAGCAATGTCATGCTGAAGGTATTAATGTTCATTATTTAACGACTTCAAAGTCTAAAATCAGTACTACTTCGAATTATAAAGGTTTTTATTGGAATCCAAACACTAATGAAATAGACCATACCTGTTTTAAAGATGTTACCTCAATTATAAATTTGGTTGGTGCTTCAATTGCTAAGAGATGGACCAAAGCTTATAAAAAAGAAGTCATAGAAAGTAGAACCAAAACGGCAGAACTTCTACAAAATACAATACAGGTGCATAATTATAAAATTGAATACGTTGTCTCTTCAAGTGCTATAGGTATTTATCCAAATAGCTTAACCAAATATTACGATGAAAGCTACAATGAGATTTCAGATACATTTTTTGGTGAAGTAGTTGAGCAATGGGAAGCTGCAGTAGATGGTTTTAAAAGTTTGGGTTGTAAAGTTGCTAAAATAAGAACTGGTTTGGTTTTAGCTAATAAAGGAGGTGTTTTACCAAGATTGGTAAAACCCATTAAATATGGTGTGGGAGCTGCTTTTGGTAGTGGCAAACAATGGCAAAGTTGGGTTCATGTTACAGATATTGCATCGCTTTATATGTATGCCTTAAAGTATCAGCTTGAAGGAATTTATAACGGTGCTGCTCCTAATGCCGTGACAAACCAAGAGTTAACTAAAATGGCAGCACGTATATTACATAGACCGTTGATTTTACCAAATATTCCGAAGTTTGCTATGAAATTAGTGCTTGGTGAAATGCATATTCTTTTATTTGAAAGCCAACGTGTCAGTTCTCAAAAAATTGAAGAGAAAGGTTTTCATTTTAAGTATGCTAATTTAAGACCAGCTTTAGAAAATTTACTACACTAACTTTTTTAAACACAATCTATTTATTCCAATTCTGAAGGCGATCTAGATATAAATAGCTTTCCACAAAATTTTTATGTTCAGGACTTGTCATTTTTTCTAATAAATTCAATGCAGAAATGTAACTCGCTAAATTTCCATTAGAAGAGCTGAATTTTCCATCTTCAACAAAGGTTACTAAACTGTCGTTTTCAACTTTTAAATTAGGATAATCTTTCTGTAATTGTTCTCCGCCACCAATCCAGGTTACAATTTTATGTCCATCAGCAATACCAGACTTTCCTATAAGTTGTGCACCTGCACAATTGCTTACAACGTAATCAGTTTCTTTATTCTTTTCTTTAATAAAATCTATTACTTCTTTATTATGAACTTGCGCATACATATCATAAGCGCTAGGAACAAATAGAACAGTTAATTTTGGGCAATTCTCAAATGTATAATCTGGAACGATTTTAATTCCTTCCTCAGTTGTAATTATGTGTTCTGTTTCTGCAATGGTAATAACATTAAACAGTTGTTTTCCGCCTTCAGAAGGTTTTGCAAAAACATCGGATGTTGCAATAACTTCACTTTGCAAAACACCATTAAACATCAATAACCCAATAGTTGGTAAATCTGACTTAAAAGGTTTCAAGTGTTTTGTGAGCGTATCGGTTTTTGTGTTTTCTATACTATTTGTTTGATTATTTGCCGTTGTTTTAGATTTATTCGAGTTACAGCTAAATGTTGTAACGAATAAAATCAATGCTATAATAATTTTAAAACTTTTCATCTTCAATGTTATTTAGTGTGTCTTTCAGTAGGTTTAATAATCATTCTAAAGTATTGGTCCTTATAAATGTAATAGCCTAGCCAATTGTATAATGTTCTTATTTTGTTTTTAAAATTGACTAGTCCCATAATGTGAACAAAAATCCAAATTAACCAAGCTACAAAACCTTTTAAAGAGCGTTTTTGATTTGGAAAATCTAATACAGCTTTGTTTCTGCCAATAATAGCTAAAGAGCCTTTGTCGTTATACTGAAATGGTTTCCAACTTTGTGTTTTGCCACTTAAGTTAAGAGCCAAATTTTTAGCTTGCTGAAGTGCTGGTTGTGCTAATTGAGGATGGCCGTTGGGATACTTTTTATCTCCAAGAACTAAGGCGCAATCTCCAAGAGCATAAATATTTTTATAGGAATGTACTAAGTTAAATTGATCTGTTTTCAGCCTTTTACCAGCACCAAAACTGTCTTTTGAAAAGCCTTCAAACGTTTTTGCAGATACACCAGCTGCCCAAATAAGATTTCTAGACTGTATTTCACTTCCGTTGGATAAATACACAGTCTCACCATCAAAATCCTTAACCATAGTGTTCATAATTAATGTAACACCGAGTTCAGATAATTTTTTAGACGTATATTCTTGTGCGTTTTTAGACATTGCCGCTAAAACTGAACCTTGACCATCAATTAAACTAATTTCGCCAAGGTCAGTTTTGCTTAACTCAGGATAATCTTTGGTAATGATTGAGTTTTTCATTTCAGAAAGTATGCCAGAAAGTTCAACTCCTGTAGGTCCAGCACCAGCAATAACAAAGGTTAAGTACTTTTTTCTTTCCGCTTCGTTAGCAATTCTGGTTGCACGATCTAATCGTGTAAGAATAACATTTCTAAGCGATAAAGCATCACTTATGGTTTTCATTGGTAAGCTTTTTTTAGCAATATTTTCATTGCCAAAAAAGTTGGTTTCAGTACCAGTTGCCATCACTAAGATATCATACTCTAGTTCACCGTTACTCAATATTATTTTGTTTTCTTCAGGAACTACTTTTTCTAGAGTACCAAGTCTAAAACGAGCATTTTTAAATTTTCGTAGAATTTTTCGAAATGGGTAACTTATCGCTGATGGCTCCATAAAACCTGTGGATACCTGATAAATTAATGGTGGAAAAAAATTGTAATTGTTACTGTCTACTAAAACAATTTTGTGGTTTGCTGAATTTCCTAACCGTTTAACAAATTCTAAGCCAGCAAAGCCTCCTCCTACAACAACAATTTTTTTGGTATTTTCCATAGTAATTCTGCTCTTTATTTATGGTAAAACAAAGGTAGTTAAATCGATTATGACAAAAATTAAACTGGTTTAAGAAAGTTGTTTTCTTTTAATTTCGCTTAAATATTCTGGAGTTAAACCCAGAAAACTAGCTAAAAGATATTGTGGTACACGTTGTACAAATTCAGGGAACTCACTCCTAAATCTAAAAAACATTTCTTCCTTGGAATAACTGTTCAAATATTTAAAACGCATTAAAGCAGAGCCATAGGCTGTTTCGTAAATAGCTCTAAAGTATTTTTCCATTTTTGGAAATTCATCTAATAACTCATTATATTTTGAAAACGAGATTGATAATACTTTTGAATTTTCGACGGCTTCAATATTAAAATTAGAAAGCTTTTGATTTTGAAAAGCTAGAAAGTCTGTTAACCACCAACTTTCTATTGCAAATTGAGTGGTTTTTTTGTTGCCTAAATTATCTATAAAGTATAATTGCAGACAACCCTTTGCAACAAAAAATAATTCTTCACATCGGGTTTCTGAAAATAACAGCGTTTCCTTTTTCTTATAAATTTTATAATCGAAAAACGAAACAATTTCTGATGATTCTTTTTCTGAAAGAACTACATAAGTTTTTATATGGTCGATTAAATTATTCGTCATTTTAAAGTTCTTGAGTATGTCTCACAAACTGTTTTAATTAAAATCTAAGTGTATCATAAAAAAAAGCACCTACAATATAGTAAGTGCTTCAATTTTTTAAAAAAAGACAGCTTTTACTATTCTTTTTCAGCAACTAAAGTTACTTTCAATTCTATGTCGTCATTAATAAACTTATCTCCTAAGTTGTCAAAAAATGATTTAGAACCATATTCTACATTCCACTTAGAACGGTCGATAGTAAAGGTTTCACTTGTTAATGTCATTGTGTCTCCTTCAATTTTGGTGCTCACAGGAATACTAATATTATTCGTGGCATCTTTCATCTTTAAGTTTCCAGATAGCATTGTTTTTCCTTCTGTAGTAGTCACTCCAGTAACCTCAAATTGAGCATTTGGGTAGGTTTCTACATCAAAGAAATCAGGACTCTTAAGGTGGGTAGTAAGTTTGGTATTTCCTTCTGCTTCAGCTGGCATATCTTTTACGACAATACTGTTCATGTCAATAACAAACTTTCCACTTTCTATAGCGCCATTGTTTACTTTTACTTTACCTTGTTTTATACCAATGGTACCAAAATGAGAACCTGTTGGTTTAAATCCTTTCCATTCTATAGTAGATTTTTCAGTATTAGCATTATAGGTAACGGCTGCGTCTTCAGATTTTGCGACTGCTTCAGCTTCTTTTGTTTCAGCTTCTTTGGCTTTATCACCACAACTGGCGAATGAAATTAAAGCTACAATTGCAAAAATTTTTAAAAGTGATGTTTTCATGTTAGTGTTTTTTAATTTTTCTTTTGATTTTGTAAAGATACAAATTTGGTAAGCCAAATAATTATAAAAAATTGTTAATGACATTTTGACATTTTTATAATAATGGCAGTACTTTTGCACCTCTAAATCGAAGATTTAAAAATAAATATCAAAATAGAACTCAAAAATGAGTAAAAAAGATAAAAATAAAAAGGTTGAAGAACCACAAGTTGAAGATACAGCAACTGAAACAGCAGAGGCTGAAGTAGAGCAGCAAAAACAAGAGAAATCTGCTGAGGAGCAATTGCAAGACCAGTTAGTTGCTGAGAAAGATAAATTTATGCGTTTGTTTGCTGAATTTGAAAATTACAAAAAACGAACCAATAAAGAGCGCATTGAACTCTTTAAGACTGCTAGCCAGGATGTTATGATGTCTATGCTGCCAGTGTTGGATGATTTTGAACGTGCCTTAACGCATATTGAAGAAGACAAAGAAGCTGAAGAGTTACGCAAAGGTGTGTTGTTAATTTACAATAAACTACTAACAACCTTAGAGCAAAAGGGCTTATCAAAAATTGAAGTAAATAAAGGTGATGCTTTTAATGCAGATGACCATGAGGCTGTAACTCAAATTCCTGCGCCAAGTGATGACCTAAAAGGGAAAATCATTGATGTGGTTGAGCGTGGCTATAAATTAGGAGATAAGGTTATACGTTTTCCTAAAGTGGTTATTGGACAATAATACTAAAAAAGTGTTTCCATTGCTGTGGAAATGAATAACAAGTCATTTAGATGAAAGAAGATTATTACGACATACTAGGCATTGACAAAAATGCAACTGACGCTGAAATAAAGAAAGCCTATAGAAAGATGGCTTTAAAATACCATCCAGACAAAAATCCAGATGATAAAGAAGCTGAGGAAAAATTCAAAAAGGCTGCAGAAGCTTACGAGGTTTTAAGTAATGCCGATAAAAAAGCACGTTATGACCAGTTTGGTCACCAAGCATTTGACGGAGCAGGTGGCTTCGGTGGAGGTGGCATGAATATGGATGACATCTTTAGCCAATTTGGTGATATTTTTGGTGGCGCTTTTGGTGGTGGTGGATTTAGTGGCTTCGGTGGTGGCGGCAGACAGCGTGTTGTTAAAGGTAGCAATCTGCGCATCCGTGTAAAGCTTTCTTTAGAAGAAGTCGCCAATGGTGTTGAAAAGAAAATAAAAGTAAAACGAAAAGTACAAGCGCCTGGGACAACTTATAAAATCTGTGGAACGTGTAATGGTTCTGGTCAGGTAACTAGAGTTACCAATACTATTTTGGGTAGAATGCAGACAGCTACTACTTGCCAAACATGTGGAGGAGCAGGACAAACTATAGCTAAAAAACCATCTGATGCAGACGCTCAAGGTCTTAAAGTTGCAGAGGAAACAGTTTCTGTAAAAATTCCTGCAGGTGTTGTAGATGGTATGCAACTTAAAGTCACTGGAAAAGGTAATGATGCACCTGGAAATGGTATTGCAGGTGATATGTTGGTTGTAATCCAAGAAGAGGAACATGAAACCTTAAAGCGTGAAGGAGATAATTTACACTACGATATGTATGTAAGTTTGCCAGATGCTGTTTTAGGAACTTCTAAAGAAATAGATACAGTTACTGGTAAGGTGAGGATTAAGATTGAAGCAGGTGTGCAATCTGGAAAAATATTAAGACTTCGCGGTAAAGGTATTCCAAATATCAATGGATATGGGAAAGGTGATCTTTTGGTTCATGTAAATGTTTGGACACCAAAGACTTTAAGTAAAAAACAAAAAGAGTTCTTTGAAGATATGCGCGAAGATGAGCACTTTGAGCCTAAACCAGAGAGTTCTGATAAATCTTTTTTTGAAAAGGTAAAAGATATGTTTTCTTAAAAAGCCTATAATTCATAAAAAATACTATCTTTGAATTATCGCTAATGCTAATTAGCGGTAATTTTTCTTTTTCATAGCAATTTTTTCCCATCCTTATCTAACCATAAGGGTGGGTTTTGTTTTTTATATCAACACCTTATTATTTATTTGTGAAAATTGCCATAAGAAGTATAAGGAATATGCTTTAAAACTCTGTAACATTTAATATATTTACAGACTAACCTTCTATAAAAAATCGAGTTATATATGAATGACTTATTAGTTGCTGATTCCGTGTCTAAAAACTTTGGGAATTTTAAAGCGCTAAACCAAGTATCTATTGCTGTACCTAAAGGTAGCATATTTGGCTTGCTTGGTCCAAACGGAGCTGGTAAAACGACATTGATTCGTATTATTAATCAAATTACAATGCCAGATCAAGGTTCTGTTTTATTAGATGGACAACCTCTAAAACCAGAACATATTAGAGATATTGGATATTTACCAGAAGAACGTGGGTTATACAAGTCTATGAAAGTTGGTGAACAATGTTTGTATTTGGCACAATTGAAAGGTATGTCTAAAGCAGAAGCTAAAAGCCGATTAAAGTATTGGTTTGAAAAGCTAGAAATTGGCGACTGGTGGAACAAGAAAATCCAAGAACTTAGTAAAGGACAAGCACAAAAAATTCAGTTTGTTGTAACGGTTTTGCATAAACCTAAACTTTTAATTTTTGATGAGCCATTTTCAGGTTTCGATCCTATAAATGCCAATTTAATAAAAGACGAAATTTTACAATTAAGAGAGGAAGGAGCAACAGTAATATTTTCTACACATAGAATGGAATCTGTTGAAGAATTATGTGACCATATTGCATTGCTTCACAAATCAAATAAAATATTAGACGGTAAACTAAATGATATAAAACGCCAATACAAAACCAATACGTTTGAAGTCGGTTTGCAATCCAATAACAGTGAAATGGTTTTAAATGAAATAAAGGATAAGTTTGAAGTGCTTCCTGCAACTTTCAAAAATTTAAATGATGATATTAAATTGAATATTAAGATAAGTGAAACAGCATCATCCAATGATTTGTTGTCATTTTTAACTTCAAAAGCTGAGGTTCATCACTTTGTTGAGGTTATCCCAACGGCAAGTGACATTTTTATTCAAACAGTAAAAAACAACTAAGATGAATCATTTACCACTTATTATAAAACGCGAATACCTCACTAAGGTAAAGAATAAATCATTTATTATAATGACATTTTTAAGCCCATTGATAATGATTGCTTTAATTGCAGTTGTGGCTTATTTGTCGCAATTAAATAACGATAAACAACGTACCATTTCAGTATTGGATGAATCAGGATATATGACCGATGTTTTTCATAATACTGATAACACAACTTATAATAACCTAGGTGATTTAAGACTGGAAGACGCTATTGCTTTAGTAAAAGAAAGTGGAGATTATGGTCTGTTGCATATTGCCAAAGTAGATTCGATAGATGCTTTATCTAATAATGTGAAATTTTATTCAGAAGAGTCTCCTTCATTATCAGTTATGTCTGGTTTAGAGCGTAGGATTGAGAAACGCGTTCAAGAAATGAAACTTAAGAAAGAAGGAGTTTCGCTAGCGCAAATTGAAGCTTCTACAATAAATTTAGACATCGCCCAAGAAAGTTTTGATGGAGAAAAAAGCTCAAAAGAGGGCAATGTTGTAAAGTTGATTTTTGGTGGTGTAGCAGGTTATTTGTTGTTTATGTTCATTATTATTTATGGTAATATGATAATGCGAAGCGTTATCGAAGAAAAAACCAGTAGAATAATTGAGGTTATTATATCATCGGTTAAGCCTATACAGCTTATGTTGGGTAAAATAATAGGCACATCTTTAGCAGGTATAACACAATTTGCTATTTGGGTTGTTTTGGGAGGTGTATTAATGGTAGTGGTCTCTGCAATTTTGGGTATAGATTTAAGCCAGTTACAAACACCACAACAAGAATTGGTCAATCAGGCTATGGAAGCAAAAGGAGCTCAGGCAGTTGCGGAAAATGTATTTATAGCAGTGACGAATTTGCCTCTTTTTAACCTTATCATTGCTTTTATATTCTTTTTTATAGGAGGTTACTTATTGTACAGCTCACTTTATGCTGCTATCGGTGCAGCAGTAGATAATGAAACGGATACACAGCAGTTTATGCTACCTATTCTTATGCCATTGATTTTGGCGGTTTATGTTGGTGTATTTACGGTTATTGAAGATCCGCATGGAACTGTTTCAACAGTATTCTCTTTTGTACCATTAACTTCGCCAGTAGTGATGTTAATGCGTATTCCATTTGGTGTACCGATTTGGCAGCAAGGCCTATCTTTATTAATTTTAATTGGTACATTTATATTTGCTGTATGGTTTGCAGCTAAGATTTATCGTGTTGGTATTTTAATGTATGGAAAGAAACCAACATATAAGGAACTATTTAAGTGGTTAAAATATTAATGATTCAAGATTTAAGTAAAATAGAAGAAACATTAACTGAGAGTTCTGCTTGGGAAGCTACCAAGGAATTCTTAGGAAGACATATAACTATTGGTAAGGATATAAGTATTTCAATATTTGATGTATTGGTAATAATTACCGCAATTTTTATAACCACTATTATACTTAGAATTGTATTGAGAGTAATCACTCGTAATCTTCCAGAGGATGATAAAGGGAAATTCAATGTTGTGTATGGGTATTTCAGATGGTTGATTTATCTAGTTATTTTGCTCATTACCTTACATTCTGTTGGGGTTAACGTTACTGCCGTATTTGCAGCTTCTGCAGCATTGTTAATTGGTGTTGGTTTAGCGCTTCAAACATTGTTTCAAGATATTATTTCTGGTGTGTTTATATTAATAGACCAATCGGTACATGTTGGAGATATTATTGAAATTGAAGGCAAAGTAGGTAGAGTGGAAGAAATTAAATTAAGAACCACAAGAGCAGTAACTATTGATAACAAAGTATTGGTAATTCCTAATCACTTATATTTAACCAATTCTTTATACAATTGGACACAAAACGGAACAACAACACGAGAAAGTGTAGAAGTAGGTGTGGCCTATGGTAGTGATGTGCAGTTGGTAAAAAAACTATTGTTGCAAGCAGCAAGCACACATGAAGCTGTAATAAGTGAGCCAGAGCCTACTGTGGTGTTTACTAATTTTGGAGATAGCTCATTAAATTTTAAGCTTGTATTTACACTTGCCGATAGTTTTAAAGCACAATTTCCTAAGAGTGATATTCGTTTTGAAATTGATAGGTTATTTAGAGAGCATAACGTTACAATTCCATTCCCTCAACGCGATGTTCATATTATTAAAAAATAAAGACTTTGTATGATTTTACGCTTTTCAAAATGTATTACGGTATTTATAATTATCTTTTTTAATGTACATTTTGTAGAAGCGCAACTTACTGATTTAGCTAGGTTGGAGTATTCGTTTATCCCAAAAGGAAATTCAGAAGACCAATACACAAGATTGAGAGCACTTGTTAACTATCCTATTGAAACAAGTGAAGATTGTTACTTAATTTTTGGTGCAGAATACAACAGGGTTATCCTAAACTTAGAAGATGATTATCCTTTTGATAAATCATTATTAGAAACCATCAATATCATAGATCTTAACATAGGTTATACATTTAAGTCTAGTACAAAATGGCGTTTAGGTTTAAAATTCAATCCAAGGATTGCATCTACGCTCACTGAAAAATTAACCTCTGACGATTTTCTTCTCAATGGAGGTGTTTTTGCCATAAATGATAGGACTAAAGATGAAACTGCAAAAAAACCTTATCGTTTAGTACTAGGACTTACATACAATGCAACTGCAGGTGTGCCATTTCCGTTGCCTTTTGTTAGTTATTATAGACGTATCAATGAAAATTGGTCTTTTAATGCAGGTGTGCCTAAATCCAACATTAAGTATTTTTTTAATGAAAAAAATATGCTTCAAACTTTTGTAACTTTAGATGGTTACTATGCTCACCTACAAAGGCCACAACAAGTTAATGGTAAACAAGTAGATAATATATCATTATCTTTAGCTGTTGGTGGACTTGGGTACGAATATTGTTTTACAAAACATTTAGTAGCCTATCTATACACAGGTTACACATTTAGATTAAACAATGCTTTACGAAATGAAAATAGAGATGAAGTATTTAAATTAAATGATGTTAATACGTTTTACTTAAGAACAGGATTAAAATTTAAAATATAAATATGTCTAAAATATTAATTATAGAAGATGAAGCTGCTATCCGCAGAGTATTAGTTAAGATACTATCTGAGGAAAGTGATACATATCAGGTAGAAGAAGCTGAAAATGGATTAGCCGGAATTGAGAAAATTAAAAAAGACGATTACGATTTAGTGCTTTGCGATATTAAAATGCCGAAAATGGATGGTGTTGAGGTACTGGAAGCTGTAAAAAAAATAAAACCAGAAATACCAATGGTAATGATTTCTGGTCATGGCGATTTGGACACAGCAGTAAACACGATGCGTCTAGGTGCCTTTGATTATATCTCTAAACCGCCAGATTTAAATAGACTTTTAAATACGGTTCGTATTGCTTTAGATCGAAAAGAACTCGTAGTTGAAAACAAAATGCTGAAGAAAAAAGTCAGTAAAAATTACGAAATGATTGGTGAAAGTGATGGTATCGCTCGTATTAAAGATATGATTGATAAAGTTGCACCAACAGATGCTAGAGTTTTAATTACTGGGCCAAACGGAACAGGAAAAGAACTTGTGGCACATTGGTTACACCAAAAAAGTGAACGTTCTAAAGGGCCGATGATTGAGGTGAATTGTGCTGCAATTCCAAGTGAATTGATTGAAAGCGAATTATTTGGTCACGTTAAAGGTGCTTTTACATCTGCTGCAAAAGATAGAGCGGGTAAGTTTGAAGCCGCTAATGGTGGCACTATATTTTTAGATGAAATAGGTGATATGAGCTTGTCTGCACAAGCCAAAGTATTACGTGCGTTGCAAGAAAGCCGTATTCAACGTGTAGGAAGTGATAAGGATATAAAAGTTAATGTAAGGGTTGTTGCTGCAACAAATAAAAATCTTAAAAAAGAAATAGAAGACGGTAAGTTTAGAGAGGATTTGTATCACAGGTTAGCCGTAATTTTAATTGAGGTTCCTGCTTTAAATGATAGACGAGAAGATATTCCGCTGTTAGTGGACTATTTTGCAGATAAAATTTCGAGTGAACAAGGTACAGCTAAAAAATCATTTTCTGATAAAGCTATAAAATTGCTTCAAAATTATGATTGGACAGGAAACATACGTGAACTGCGCAATGTAGTTGAACGATTGATTATCTTAGGAGGTAAAGAAGTTAGCGAAGCAGATGTAAAGGCTTTTGCTTCAAAATAATATGAAATTAAAATTAACTACATATAACAAAAGAGCTGTTTTCGGTGGTGTTATCTCTGCAGTAGTTATTGGTTTGGGAGCCTACGGTCTGGGAAATATAAGTGGCTATGAGGCAAAATCATTGATAACATCTTCTTTACCAGGCATTAATGCACTTTGTAACACTATAGTGCTTGCTTCTGCAACAATTCTGGCGCTCTTATTAACACTTTTAAGTATAAGTTCTAGTACAAAGTCTCAACTTAAAGACGAACATTACAAACATGTTTTACTAATTGCCAAGATAGATACTATAGTCTTTGTTACGGCAATGATAGTTTTTCAATTAATGAACATCCCTGTAACTGAAGCGGATAATGTGCCTAATTCTTGGTATTCAATTATATATTATATCAGTTTGGCTTTGTCTGCTATTTTAAGTGGTGGATTGATAAGTGTTGTGTTAATGTTATATAATACTGTAGTTAGTATCATTAAAATAGTTGGTTTAGGTATAGATGACCATCCACTTGCCCATAATGAAGAAGATGAAAGTAATGATGAATAAAAAAGAAAAAATAGTCAAAATTATAGATGGATGAAAGCAATTAAAATCGAGGAATTTAAAATCTCATCTGAGATAAATATTAAAAACTTGCCAACTCATATAGACTTAGGTGCAAGTGAAAAAGACCTAGAAAAAGCTTTAAGAAAAGTTAGTAAAGAATTAGCAGACATACAAAATGCCATGTATGCCCATGGAAAATATTCGGTTTTATTTTGTATTCAGGGCATGGATACAGCTGGAAAAGATAGCTTGATAAGAGAAGTATTTAAGGAATTTAATGTTAGAGGAATAGTTGCACATAGTTTCAAAAAACCAACGGAATTAGAGCTAAAGCACGATTATTTGTGGAGACATTATATAGCACTTCCGGCAAGAGGTAAATTCGGGATTTTCAATAGAACCCATTACGAAAATGTTTTGGTTACTAGAGTTCATCCCCACTATTTAATGTACGAAAACATGCCAGACATCAACTCTGTTAATGATGTTACTGATGCGTTTTGGGATAGACGTTTTAAAGAAATTAATAATTTTGAAAAGCATATTGCAGACAATGGCACAATTATCTTTAAGTTCTTTTTAAACTTGTCCAAAGACGAACAAAAAAACAGACTGCTTAGACGATTAAACAAAGCAAATAAGCAATGGAAATTTTCATCAGATGACTTAAAAGAGCGAAAACTTTGGGATAAATACCAAGATTGTTATGAGGATTTACTTAATAGAAGTTCAAAGCCTCATGCACCTTGGTTTAACATTCCTGCTGACGATAAACCAACTGCACGATATGTGGTTGCGAAGATTTTGTTAGATACCTTAAAAACCTATACAGATATTAAAGAACCAGAGTTGCCAACAAAGGAGAAAGAAAATATAGATGTGTACAAACAACAATTAGAAAATGAAAATTAGAGTACTTACCATAATTTTATGTTGCTTTTATGCATTTAGCTTTTCACAAGAAGATGAAAGTGTACTAAAAACAATATACACAACTTCACTAACTAATGGAATGAGTTACCAGTGGTTAGATCATTTATCTAATCAAATTGGTGGAAGGTTATCTGGCTCAAAAAACGCAGAGCTTGCGGTACAATACACAAAAGCAGAGCTTGAAAAATTAGGTTTAGACAAAGTGTGGCTACAACCTGTTATGGTACCAAAATGGGTTAGAGGTGAAAAAGAAACTGCATATATAGTTACAGCAAATAAGGACCATAAAATTAATCAAGATGTAAATATTTGTGCCTTAGGTGGTTCTGTGGCTACTCCTAAAGATGGCATTACTGCTAATGTAATTGAAATTAACACCTATAAAGACTTAGAGCTTTTAGGAGAAGAAAAAATAAAAGGTAAAATAGTGTTTATTAATAGATCTTGGAATCAAGAACTTGTTAGTACATTTCAGGCTTATGGTGGTTGTGCTTCAGAACGTTATAATGGAGCTGCAGAAGCGGCAAAATACGGTGCTGTAGGTATGATAGTGCGTTCGTTGAGTTCTCGCCAAGACGATTATCCACACACTGGCAGTATGAGTTATGGAGATTTACCAGTAGAAAAGCGTATTCCGTCCGCAGCAATTAGCACTAACGATGCTGTAAAATTGAGCGACGCTTTAAAAGAAAATAAAGATCTAAAATTTCACTTTAAACAAAGCTGTCAACAATTTGAAGATGTACTGTCTTATAATGTTATTGGAGAAATCACAGGAAGCGAATTTCCAAACGAATACATCATTGTTGGTGGACATTTAGATTCTTGGGATTTAGGTGATGGAGCACATGATGATGGAGCAGGAGTAGTACAATCTATGGATGTTTTAAGACTTTTAAAAGAAAGTGGCATAACACCTAAGCGAAGTATTCGTGTAGTGTTGTTTATGAATGAGGAAAATGGTTTGCGAGGTGGACGTAAATATGCTGAAGTTGCAAAAGAAAAAAATGAAAAGCACGTGTTTGCTTTAGAAAGCGATGCAGGCGGATTTACACCAAGAGGCTTCAGTTTTGATTGTAGTGACCTTATGTTTTCAAAAATTGAAGCATGGCGACCATTATTCAAACCTTACTTAATCCATTATTTTGAAAAAGGAGGTAGTGGAGCAGACATTGGCCCATTAAAGAATGATGATATTGTTTTGGCAGGACTACGACCAGATTCTCAACGTTATTTTGACCATCACCATGCAGCTAATGATACTTTTGAGCATGTAAATAAACGTGAGTTAGAATTAGGTGCTGCAACCATGACAGCCTTAGTGTTTTTGGTAGATAAGTATGGTACAGAGACCATAACCAACATTAAAGAAATTAAAGACTAATTTAATTGCTTTGGGAAGCTTTATTGCAGAAACAATAGCCTTTATTTTAGAGAGTTATCTCGATATTAAATTTTGGTTTAAAAAAAGAAAGCGACGAAAGTTTGAAAAGGAAAATAATTTACCAAAGAAACTAATGGTTTATCCTTCGGATAAAATCCATATTATTTTTTTTGTAATTGTTGTTGTTTTGGTATCGTTTTATATGTTTTTTATCCAACCATCTATAGACATCAACAGAACAGAAAAGAAGCTCAATGAAATATCTCAAATATTAGAAAAGGAAAAACAAACAATAGGACATTTTCCTAAAGAATTAAAAGCAATAATTAGAAACAACCCATTGCGAAAAAGCATAGTGTATGATGCTTGGGATAATGAGATTCAATATAATTTAGAAATAGACGAGCAAAGTTATGTGTTGTTTTCAGTTGGAAGAGATGGACTTTCTAATACAGAAGACGATATTTATTTAAAACATTAAACATATTCATATGAAAAGTATCCCATTTGTATTTGCACTTTTTATAACCACGATTGGTTTTTCACAAGAAACTTCTGAAGATTCACTTCCATATTACGAAATCCCAGAATATTCTGAGGAATTTACAGCTGGTACAATGGCAGCACGAATGGTTGATGCGTTAGGTTTTCGATTTTATTGGGCTACGGATAGTTTAACCGAAAAAGACTTGGCTTATAAGGCTAATGAAGATGGAAGATCTGCTGAAGAAACCATCGAGCATATTTATAATTTATCTAAGGTTATTGTCAATTCAACGCTAAAAAAGCCAAACACTAAAGTTGACGAAGATTTATCTTATGAAGAACTTAGAGCACAAACGCTCAACAACCTTAAAACCGCTGCAGATATTTTAAGATCTAGCGATGATATATCGCAATACAAAATCATTTTTGGAGAACAAGAGATTCCGTTTTGGAATCAAGTTAACGGACCAATTGCCGATGCTATTTGGCATTGTGGGCAAATTGTAATTTACAGACGCACCACAGGAAATCCAATCAACCCAAAAGTGAACCATTTTTCAGGTAAAGTAAAAAACTAGCCTATATTTTCCGTTTGTAGTACTTGCCTTGTTTTAATTTTTTTCTCTTCTGTCCTCTAAAATGAAAAGGTATTGATATTCCACCATACTTATATAAAACCAAATGTAAATGAGGTATTGTGGTAAAACCGGTCATGCCAGAAATAGCAATGGGTTGACCAGCTTCAACCATATCTCCAATATCAACCAAGGCTCCTTCAAAATCTAAATGAACATAGTGGGCCATTGAACCATCATCATGCAAAATATAAATTTTGTTGGCATTATTAATGCATTTTTTTGTTTTACAATGTTCTTTAGAGTCTTCTTTTACAAAAAACACTTTTCCAGATCTTACAGCAGTTATGGTATCTCCAACTTTTAACCCAAAATCGATAGCGTATTTAGAATGTGGTTCATTATGAGAAAATTTTCCACCAAAAGATTGTATTATTTTATAACGTTTTCCTTTTGTGTATGGCAACAAATAAGAGTGGTTTTTATTAAAATCGGTATTAGGATTGCCAAAATTGGCTTTAAAATTGAGATAAGATTTAATATTTATTTTAGAGGTGTCAGCGATGCGATTTAGTGGAATAACGACTGCATTTTTAAGTGTGTCCCTATATTTTATTAAACCAAATGAACTAACCTTAATAAAAGAAGCAGTAGAATCCAAGGGAGATAAATTTACTTCCATCGGAGCGTAATACGGATTAATAAAATTTATATATACAGTGTCATTATCAATATGCTTATAGCTCTTTATGCTTTGACTATGACAATGTTGAATGGTGACGATCCCTATAATAAGGGCTATCAATTTTTTCATATAGTAGAGATACGGATATAATTAAATTGTTACATTTATAAAGATAAATATTAAAAAAAATGTCCAAAGGATATCTAAAACAAATTCATCCTGTATTACCTGTTAAAAGTGTAATTAAAGCCATAGATTTTTACGTAGAAAAGTTAGGTTTTAAATTAGCTTTTACAGACACCTCAAGTGATAGCGGTTATGCAGGAGTAACTCGTGATGGTGTTGAAATTCATTTGCAATGGCATGACGAAAAGGAATGGATAGAAGGTTTAGATAGACCAATGCTGAGAATTCAAGTAGAAAATATTACCAAACTGTATAAAGAATACAAAACAAAGGACGTTTTCCATGAACGAACGTCTTTAAAAGAAACACCTTGGGGAACTAAAGAGTTTGCTTTTTATGACTTGTATGGTAATGGTCTAACGTTTTATAGAGATTTATAAGGACAATACATTGCTTAATCATTCTCGTTTATTCTACTATCAATTTGTTTAATTAATTCAATAGCATTGTTTTTATACTGTTTTGTGGCGTTGAGGTGATTTCCAACAGCTAGCATTGAATGCGATGCCACACGAGTTCTATAATCTTCACTTAGAACAAAGTATTCTATCATCTCATCACTAATTTTATTTTGAGATAAGTCTACAAACCATGGATGTTTTTCAAACTCATAAAAATTCTTCATTACTATAGCTTCCATTCTATCATTATTTTTTTCTATCACAGGTGAAAATATAGAATAAACCTTAGTAATATCATTTATAAGACTGTCTTTGGCTATGCCTTTATCGTTAGTGTAATTTTGCAATAGATTTATGCCTTTTTTTTGTATTGTAAATGGTTGGTAAATAGTAACTAGACTAATACATTGTGGACACTCTTTATAGTTGTCCATTGTAATTTCTCTGTTAATAATCTTATTACTGTTTTTCTGATTTTCTTCATAAAACTTAATAATACCTGTTGCTAAAAGCGTATCAGCTACCAAATCTGTTTTAATGGTTTGCAGTACAGCATTAAGTTGGTTTTTTTGTTTTCGTTCTTCATTTAGATTATTTACATAGAGGGCTAATAAAATACCAATCATAACTAGGGCAATTTCACCGATAGCATAAAGCAAATAACTACTTACTTTTTTTGAGAAGAGCATATTTTTTCTAATTTTTCTAAAGATGTTAATCATAGTTTGTTGTCATTTTTGTTAGCGTCATCTTCACGTTTCATTTTTATATATCTTGATACTAATCGTACTCCTAATCTTGCGAAAAGGATAACCGCAAACACCATAACAATATCAAATCCATCCATATTCATTGGTTTACTATATGTATGTATAAAACGGTCATAGTTACAAATAACTCAGCCATGATTTGTCTTTATCAGTTAGAGTTCAAAAGACTTGAGGTGTTTAAAGGTATAAAAAAAGCGTTGCAATTTTGCAACGCTTTAAATTCTTTTAGAAGCTAATTTCAACTTGGTTATTTAATATATCATCAAAGGTTTCTCGCTTTCTAATGAGTTGAGGTTTGCCTTTGTATATAAGTACTTCTGCAGGTCTGTAGCGCGAATTATAGTTGCTAGCCATAGAGAAGCAATAAGCTCCAGCATTTTTAAAACATAAAATATCACCTTCATTTATTTCAGAAATACGTCTGTTATTAGCAAATGTATCTGTTTCGCAGATATAACCAACTACTGAGTAAAAACGCTCTCGTCCTTGTGGGTTTGATATGTTGACAATTTCATGTTGAGAACCATATAGCATAGGCCTTATAAGGTGGTTAAAGCCTGAATCTACCTGAGCAAAAACAGTAGATGTGGTCTGTTTTACAACATTGACGTTTACTAAAAACACTCCAGCTTCACTCACTAAGAATTTTCCAGGCTCAAAAGCCAAGGTTAAATCTTTACCATAGCTTTTGCAAAATTCATTGAATCGCGTTGATAATTTTTCACCTAATTCTTCAATATTAGTTTCAATATCTCCTGCCTTATATGGCACTTTAAAACCAGAACCAAAATCTATAAACTCTAGGCTTTTAAAATTCTTGGCGGTTTCAAATAAAATCTCACTGGCATATAAAAACACATCAATGTCCAAAATATCACTACCAGTATGCATATGAATACCATTAATATTCATTTTAGTATTCTCTACAATACGAAGCAATAATGGAATTTGATGAATTGAGATGCCAAACTTACTATCTATATGTCCTACCGAAATATTGGTGTTACCACCAGCCATAACATGTGGATTAATACGAATACAAACAGGTGTTTTTGGGTGTTTAGTTCCAAATTGTTCTAGTATGGAAAGGTTATCAATATTAATCTGAACACCAAGCTTTGCAACAGCTTCAATTTCTTCAAGGGAAACACCGTTTGGTGTAAATATGATGTTTTCTGGCTTAAAACCTGCTTTAAGGCCTAGTTTTACTTCTTGTATTGAAACAGTATCCAATCCAGAACCTAAGGTATTAAATAACCTTAAAACAGAAATGTTAGATAAGGCTTTAGCAGCATAGTTAAGTTTCAATTTTTTAACCTTACTAAATGCTTGGGTTAAGCGTTTGTATTGACTGGTAATGGTGTCAGCATCATAGACATAAACAGGGCTTCCAAAGTCCTTGGCAATCTTTAATAAGGTGTTGCTATTCATTAGTGGTATCTTAATATTATATGTAATGTGCTAAAGTATAAGTATTATTAAGTATAAACATAAAAATTAAAAAATATTGCTATTTTTACACAATATGTTAAATAGTTAACAAAATGAAAACCATTGCATCTTGTGTCGAAGAAATCATTATATCCAGTCCTTTTCTAGAAGAAGGTTTGTCTCGTGAAATTATTAACTATTCTGCTTTGGCCAAAGAATTAAATAAGCCAATCTCAGATATGTTGCGAAAGCCTGTTAAAGATGGTGCAATAATGATGGCATTAAGGCGACATCATCAACCTTTAAATCTTGATAATTCTGTTCGTTTAAAAAAGGCATTTGAAAATTTAGGTGATATAACCGTACGCTCAAATTTAAGTGATTTTACATTTCAAAATTCTAAGACTTTAATCCATAGTCATTCTCGGATTTTAGAAAAAATAAGTGCAAATCATCAAATATTTTATGCATTTACTCGTGGTATGTTTGAGAGTAATATTATTATTTCAACTTCTGAAAAAGAAAATATTCTCAAGGCATTTAAAAATGAAACACTTATCGGTTCTCAAGAATGGCTCTCAGCCATCAGTATTTATTTGCCAAAAGGAAACTCTAAAATTGCAGGTTTGTATTATCAAATTTTTAAACGCTTGGCTTGGGAAAAGATTACCTTATACGAAGTAGTTTCTACAACTAATGAGTTTACCATTGTGGTTGAAGATAGTTTGGTTGATAAAGCGTTTTCTGTAATTAAGAGTCTAAAGAATTAAATCAATATAAAAAACTATTGGTAAAAACGTTTAAGTATGCTTACTTTTGTGGCACGAAATAAATTTCTGATAACAAATGAATTTACACGAATATCAAGGAAAAGAATTATTAAGCAGTTTTGGTGTACGCATCCAACGCGGTTTAGTAGCAAAAAACGCTAAAGAAGCTGTTGATGCAGCAAAGCAATTAACAGCCGAAACAGGTACAGGATGGCACGTTATTAAAGCTCAGGTTCATGCAGGTGGACGTGGAAAAGGTGGTGGAGTAAAGCTGGCTAAAAACCTTCAAGAGGTTGAAACAATTGCTGGTCAAATCATAGGAATGAATTTGGTAACACCTCAAACTTCTGCTGAAGGTAAAAAAGTACATCAGGTATTAATTGCAGAGGATGTTTATTATCCAGGCGAAAATGAACCAGATGAATATTACATGTCTGTATTATTAAATCGTGGAACAGGAAGAAACATGATTATGTATTCTACTGAAGGTGGTATGGATATAGAAACTGTTGCAGAAGAAACACCTCATTTAATTTTTACTGAAGAGATTGATCCTTCTACTGGAATTTTGCCTTTTCAAGCACGTCGTGTAGCATTTAACTTAGGTTTGTCTGGTACAGCTTTTAAGGAAATGACAAAATTTGTTACAGCATTATACACAGCTTATGTAAAATCTGATGCCTCTTTATTTGAAATCAACCCAGTTTTAAAAACTAGTGATAGTAAGATCATGGCAGTCGATGCTAAAGTTACTTTAGATGATAATGCACTATATAGACACAGAGATTTAGCAGAAATGCGCGATTTACGTGAAGAAAACCCAATTGAAGTAGAAGCAGGAGCTTTAGGACTTAACTATGTTGACCTAGACGGAAACGTTGGTTGTATGGTTAATGGTGCTGGTTTAGCAATGGCAACTATGGATTTAATAAAGCAAGCAGGTGGTGAGCCAGCTAACTTCTTAGATGTTGGTGGTACTGCTGATGCGGCTAGAGTGGAAGCAGCTTTTAAAATCATATTAAAAGATCCTGCTGTTAAAGCCATTTTAATAAACATATTTGGTGGTATTGTACGTTGCGATAGAGTAGCTCAAGGTGTTATTGATGCCTATAAGAATATGGGTAATATCAATGTGCCAATTATTGTACGTTTACAAGGTACTAATGCTGACATTGCTAAGGATTTAATTGATAATTCTGGATTAGATGTGTTAAGTGCAACTGAATTTCAAGAAGCTGCAGATAAAGTACAGAAAGTATTAAGTTAGTTTATAACTATCTTAAAATTAAAAGTCTGCTATATTTTAGCAGACTTTTTTTATTATTAATCGTCTCATTTTTAGTAATTTTAATGCTGAATAAAAACAATACACTATGAAAATAAAATTACTCTTTACTTTATGTACATTATCAATGATGGCCTATTCACAAGCTCCCATCAATAGTTATTTTAGTGAGCCCTTGTCTGAATATGCAATTGTAACTGGTACAATAGATCATAGCCCAACTGGTGCTAGTGCAAATTGGAACTTTACTTCGTTAACGGCATCAGGTACAAATACCGATACTTATGCTGCACCAACAGCAGGCGAGTTAACGGATTATCCTGGCACAACAGAGGTGTTGACTATTACGGATAACTCTATGAACGAAAATCAGTTTTTTTATAAAGTTGAAACTTCAACATTATCTTTAACTGGTGCTAGTAATGCAGAATTCACCTTAAATTATAATACTGATAATGCACTTGTTGGTACGTATCCATTAGCTTACGGAAATGCAGCAACAGTAGATAATATAGCTGGACAGATTATGGCTCAAGGACAGTCACCAAATTATACTGGTACAATAGAAACTGAAGTAGATGCCTATGGTACATTAACTTTTGATGTAGCAGGTCAAGGCAGTTACACAGGTAGTGTTACGCGCATAAAAACAGAGCAAAATGTTTCTTTTAGTATTGCAGGTATTTTTCCTGGAACTGCAAATCTTGTCAACTATAATTATTATAAAGATTCAGATGGTTCTTTAGTTTTTAGAACTTCGGATGGTGCAGTTGAAGTTAGTGCTCTTAGTATTAACGAAACATTTTCAACGTCTGAAGCATTAATTACCAATACCTTGTCAACTAATGAAAATGCACAGGTATTAAACGCTGTTAAGCTTTATCCTAATCCAGTTGAGGACATTTTAAATATTGAGTTGGGTGATAACATTTCAGTTGCATCAGTACATATTATGGATTTAAATGGTAGAACGGTATTGGTTTCTCAAGGAAATACTATAAGAACAAGTCAATTACAGAGTGGTTTCTATGTCTTGAGAATTGATACGGAAGTCGGATCTGTAACTAAGAAATTTATAAAGAAGTAAACATCTTTATATTAAAATTATGAGGCTGTCTGAAGAGTAAATGTTACGGTCATTCTGAAACAAGTTCAGTGTGATAAATCTACTTTTCAGACGGTCTCTTTTTTTGTTTAGGCTTATCAGATTCACCTTTTTTTGGCATAGGTCCTCTTAGATGGATAATTAACCCATTAAGAAAATTCCTTAGTATCTGGTCACCACACTCCATATATTTAGGATGATCTTCTTTTCTAAAAAAGGCATTAAGTTCACTTTTAGAAATTCTAAAGTCAACTAGCGCTAAAATTTTTACAATATCATCGTCTCGTAGCTTATGTGCTACTCTTAGCTTTTTAAATATGTCGTTGTTTGTCATAATTTGATTTTTAGTTATTATTTGTTGATGTGAGCCATTGATAAGCATTGGCAAAATGAGATGACCAAAGGGCTTCATTGTGCTTTCCGCCTTCAATCACGTGACTTTTTATTTGACTATCCTTAACTCCTTTCGATTTTAGTAATGCTACCATACGCTCTTGATCTGGAACCATGTTTTCACCTTCTTGGTCACCGACCAGAAAATAAAACATAGAAGATTCAGGGATTTCTGTTGATTGAGCCAAATCAAATATTTTTTCACTAAACCAAAACGATGGAGAGAACACGCCAGCTTTACCAAAAGTTTCAGGATATTTTATGGCTCCATAAAAAGATATTAACCCTCCTAAAGAGGATCCAAATATAGTTGTGTTTGCTGCATCAGGCTTAGTTTTATAAACCACATCAATATGAGGTTTTAGTGTGTTTTTTATAAAAGTGAGGTATGCCTCTCCTTTTCCTCCGCCATATTTCTCATGTATATAAGGAGTTAATTCGTCGATACGTTTTTCGTTACCATGCTCTATACCGATAATTATACTTTCATTGTTTGTTAACTTATCCATATACTCATCAATTTGCCATTCACCAACATAAGATGTTGAAGCATCAAACAAATTTTGAGCATCGTGCATATATATTACAGGATAGCGTTTTTCAGAATTTTGATAATTTTTAGGTAAATACACCCAAATAGTCTTTAGAGTATCTAATTGAGGAGCAGCAATAGTAAATTTCGTAATCTGTTTAGAAGCAGTACTTTGAGCATTAATTTTAACGAAAAAACATGCTATAAAAATTATGAAAATATGCTTGAATCTCATGCTATAAGTGATGTTTCGGGTTGACAAAAGTTTAAAAAAACCGACAAAGTACATTTAATTTTTCGACAAGATACATTATATCAACGACAATAAAATAATACAACTATTTAACTTTACATTGTAAAATAATTCCCTCGACACTATGATTAATCGTGCTGAAAAGTTGAGCTTGTTATCCGAGATGATAGCATTCGCACAAACAGATGACAATATAAAATCCATTGAATATAACTTTTTGTTTAGTATTGCAAAACAATTAGACATATCTAAAGAAGATTTTGAATACCTTTTTGAACATCCAGTAACCTATGTGCATTTAAAATCGCACAGTGAGCGCATTGTTCAATTTCACAGACTCGTATTATTAATGAATTTGGATCATAGGATAGAACCAAAACAATTGGTTAAGATTCATAATTTTGGATTACGCATGGGATTAAGCCATGAGTCGATTAATCGTGTATTGGATTTAATGGATAGTTTTCCTAATAAAATTGTACCACCAGATTTTTTAATTGATATTTTTAAAGTTCAATACAACTAAAAGCTTTTCTCGCAAAGGCGCTAAGACGCAAAGGAATAGTTGAACATTGTGTTTTATCTTTGCGACTCTGCGCCTTTGCGAGGGCAGTATCTACTTAACCTTCAACTTCTCCAGTTTCTCTTGGTAAGCTGTAATTAGGTCTCTAAAACGTGCTGCTTCCATAAAATCTAAGGCTTTGGCAGCTTGTTCCATCATCTTACGGTTTTCTCTAATTTTCTTTTCCAGTTGACTCTTTGTAAGATATTTACTTTCTGGCTCTGCGGCAATTTTGGCATCCAATTCTGTGCGGTAAGTACTTACAGAATTTTTTGCTAATGCACTGTCTAAGCTTTTGTTTAAGGCTTTTGGTACAAGGTTGTTTTCGGTATTGTAAGCAATCTGTTTTTCGCGTCGGTAATTGGTTTCGTCAATAGTTTTTTGCATGCTGTTGGTAATCTTATCTGCATACATAATCGCTTTACCGTTGAGGTTTCTTGCTGCTCTACCAACCGTTTGTGTTAGAGAACGTGCAGAACGTAAAAAACCTTCTTTATCAGCATCTAAAATAGCAACTAGGGAAACTTCTGGTAAATCTAAACCTTCACGTAACAAGTTAACACCAACTAGAACATCAAAAATACCTTTTCGCAAATCTTGCATAATTTCTACACGTTCAAGCGTATCTACATCACTATGAATGTAACGACAACGGATGGAAATTCGAGTTAAATATTTCACTAATTCTTCAGCCATTCTCTTGGTTAGCGTAGTGACTAAAGTACGCTCATCTTTTTCAACGCGATTTTGTATCTCTTCAATTAAATCATCAATTTGGTTGAGACTTGGTCTAACTTCAATTATAGGATCTAATAATCCTGTTGGGCGAATAACCTGCTCAACATAGATACCATCTGTTTTTTGCATTTCGTAATCTGCTGGTGTTGCAGAAACATAGATGACTTGGTTTTGAAGCGCTTCAAATTCTTCGAATTTTAAAGGTCTATTATCCATTGCGGCAGGTAAACGGAAACCGTAATCAACTAAATTTACCTTCCTACTTCTATCACCTCCATACATGGCATGTACTTGTGAAATCGTCACATGGCTTTCATCAACGACCATTAAATAATCATCTGGAAAATAATCCAACAAACAGAACGGACGTGTGCCAGGAGCTCTGCCGTCTAAATACCTTGAATAGTTCTCAATCCCAGAGCAGTAGCCTAATTCGCGAATCATTTCCAAATCAAATTCGGTACGTTCCTTCAGACGCTTAGCTTCAAGATGTTTTCCTATTTCTTTAAAATAGTCGTACTGTTTTACCAAATCGTCTTGAATATCCTTAATGGCTGCATTTAGAACATCTGGTGATGTTACAAACATATTCGCAGGATAGATGTTCAATCTATCATAGCGCTCAATAATTTCGTTGGAATGCGCATCAAAAGCTTCGATTTCTTCAACTTCATCGCCAAAAAAATGTATTCTAAAGGCATGGTCTGCATAACCTGGAAAAACATCTACAGTATCACCTTTTATTCTGAAGTTTCCATTTTTAAAATCGGCTTCAGTTCTAGAATACAAACTTTGCACCAGTTGATGCAATAATTTTGTACGAGAAATGACTTGGTCGCGTTCAATGGTTATAACATTCTTTTGAAACTCAACAGGATTTCCAATACCGTACAAACAAGATACGGATGCTACTACCAAAACATCACGTCTTCCTGATAATAGGGAAGAGGTAGTGCTTAATCGCATTTTTTCAATTTCCTCGTTAATGGATAAATCCTTTTCTATATAAACACCAGAAACCGGAATATAGGCTTCGGGTTGGTAGTAATCATAATAGGACACAAAATATTCGACAGCATTTTCTGGAAAGAATTGCTTAAACTCAGAGTAGAGCTGTGCTGCTAAGGTTTTGTTGTGTGCTAAAACCAAAGTTGGTCGTTGCACTTTTTCAATAACATTGGCAACCGTAAAGGTTTTTCCAGAGCCTGTAACACCTAAAAGCGTTTGGTATTTTTCATTTTGAATAATACCATTTGCCAATTGCTTAATAGCTTCTGGTTGATCTCCTGTAGGCTTAAATTCTGACTCAATCTTAAATCGCATAGAGCAAAGTTACGATAAAGTTTTTGTCAATCCATAGTAGATTTTAAGTCTAAATTATAGTTGCTGATTTTAGTTTTTTGATAGTAATTTTCTGATTGATGCTAACTCAGCTTCAATGCTATCAAAACGTTTTAATTTTTCGTTTTGTGATTCAATTATGCTTTGTTGTTCTTTTATAGCTTCTAACAATACAGGAATCATCTGTATATAACTTACACCTAAGTATTGGTTTTCTGAATCTATAACGGATACCATTTCAGGGAATACCTTTTGTAAATCTTGCGCAATAACTCCGTATTCTCTTTCTTTTGTTTCATCAGAAATCATATTATAAGAATAACCTTTTATATTTTGAAGGCGTTCTAAAACATTGTTTATAGGCTCTAAATTTTCTTTTAGACGTCTGTCTGAAACGTCGGTAATTGTACCTGTGTATTCTATATCGCCAACAACAACCAATTCTGCATTAGGATTTGTAGCTGCAGGACCAATACCTATACCAACATTATCAGAAAAATAGTTGGCAGAACCACCAAAACCATAACTAAAATAAGTACCGTTAAACCATAGGGCTTCTGCACCATTGACACGTAATGCCACTCCTGTTCCAGCATTTCGGCGAAGATTGGCTTCTCCACTTACCTGAAAGTTTCCATTAACCCGTATAAAATCGTTATCAAATTCTCCGTAGATTAAAGCATTGTTGGCATCTGCACTAGAGTTTTCTATGTAAAGTTTATTACTGCCTAGTTCATTGTGTCCTGCATTATTTCCAAGGAAAACATTTCGACTTCCAGATACATTTGACCATCCAGAACGATTCCCTAAAGCGGTGTTGTAATTTCCATTATTGTTCTGATAAAATGAATAATTTCCTATAGCCACATTACCATCACCACTTGTATTGCTTGTTAATGCAATGCTTCCGAGTCCTATATTATCAGTACCATCGGTGTTATTTTGTAGTGCATATGCTCCAATACCTAAGTTTTGATTATCTGTGCCATCATCACTTAGGCCAGCATCAACTCCTAAAAAAATAGAAGAACCATTACTAATATCACTTTTACCATCAGTCAGATCATTTATTCCGTGGTCTATTGTAAAATCTGTCCAACTCAAACTACCAGATCCATCAGTTTGTAAAACTTGGTTTACTGTGCCATCTACAGTTGGAAATTGATAAGCATTGTTAATGTCTAATGTACCATTGACGCGTAGTAGGTCATTGTCAAACTCACCATATATTAGAGGTGAAGAAGAGTTTGAGTTTTCAATGTACAGGCGGTCACTATTAGTTTCATAGTAACCAGACGCATGACCAATGAATATATTGTTTGATTTGGTATGTCCTAAAGAACCTGCGCCTGAACTATTGCCAATCAATATATTATTAGAGCTATTGCCATTCAAATGCCTACCTACGCTTGTGCCAATGCCAATATTACCATTTCCAACAGTGCTATAATAAAATGATTCATAGCCAATTCCTATATTAAATGCACCTGATGTAATTGACCGAGTAGCTGAAAATCCTACAGCAATATTATTATAACCACTATGATTGGTATGTAGAGCCGAAGTACCGATTCCAACATTTCCATAACCGTTAACGTTATTTTGCAATGCGTTATTTCCAAGTGCGCTATTCCAGGTACCAGTTGTATTTCTTCTCAATGCATTATATCCAAATCCTGCATTATGATTACCAGAACCATCATCGTTTTGTCCTGCGCCAACTCCCAGAAATATAGATGAACCACCTGTATCAGATTTCCCATCGATTAGGTCATTGACCCTTTCCGCTCCTTGAATATTTATCCAAGAGGTTACATTATTATCCCAATAATAAAACCCTTTATTATAAGTTACTGAAGCGATTATTACATCTGCTGTGAGATATACCATCATACCATCCATAACAGCCGTTGGGTTTGTAGCAGGAAAGTTGTCAATTTTTGGAATTAAAATTCCGTCCGTATTAGCAGGACTTGCTTGGTCAGAAGAGCGAATATCTAGCAAAACTTCTGGATTTGTAGTGTTAATACCAACTTGACCATAAAGTACGCCAATGAATAGCATACTGATTAAAGATAAGCGTATATGTTTTTTCATAGCTAATGTATTTATCGTTAAACTTTTTTAAAAGAAAGCCGTTCCCTACAACGGCTTTCTTGGTATATAGATAGATGCCGAAATACCTATCTAGATTTAGTTTTTATTTCCGTTTTAAGTGATTCAACACTTTGTTTTAGGGCATTGAGCTCAGCTTCTAACCTTGAAATATTATTATTTTGATTTGAAATTATCTCTTGTTGTTCTTGTATGGCCTTTACCAATACTGGAATAAAATCGTTGTAACGTAGACTCATAAAACCGTTGTCATCAGTAGTGAGAATGCCTTGATCTTTATAACCTAACTCTTCTAAAAGTTGCTTGACATCTTGGGCAATAAAACCAGCTTCACGAGTTTCGTGCTCGTTATTTTTGCGGATATAATCTACAGGTCGTAATTGTGAAACCATATCAAGACCGTATGGTAAATCTCTTACCTTATCTTTCCATCGTTTGTCTGAAGTGACAGTCCATGCCACCTGTATACCTGCATACGTTACTGAAGTATTACCAACTCGCACTTGGTTGGAACCTGTAGCATTAGGTACTTGAGCACCTCTTCCCAATCCTGTGTTATTGTTGCCTGTTGTAAGAGTAGTTAGTGAACCGTATCCTAGCGCAGTATTACTGTCTCCATCGATATTTCCTATTAAGGCACTTCGTCCTACTGCAGTATTTTCGAAACCTATTGTAGTTGCTTTCATCGCTTGTGCGCCTACTGCTGTGTTAGAATTGGTGGTGTTGTTAAGAAGCGCCTCCATACCTATAGCAGTATTATTATATCCTTCCATATTTTCTTTCGATGCCGACCAACCCAAAGCGGTATTATTACTTCCGTCATTATTTTTCTGCATCGCATAAGGGCCTATACCTACAATATTGTTTGAGTAGCCACCTAGACTAGAAGCTGCCTCAACGCCAATACATAAACCAAATGTGCTAGAAACGCTTACATCACTAAAGTCCCATATGTGAAAATTATTGAACTGGCTATCAACAAATTCCTTTGTTACAAGTGCTTTATACCCAGCGGTTTCAATTAATGAGTTTGTTAATGATGGTGCAGTAATAGTTCCGTTTTTTAATACGGTTAAAGCATTTTTACTAGCAGAAAAGTCTCCTATACCAATTTCAAATATAGGATCTGCTTCAAACCATTCCAAAGGGTTTCCCCCACCAACATTATACCTCCCGATTGAAGTTGAATAGACTGATTCTGCTTTAGTTTGCGACCCCATTGATGTAGATAGTCTTCCCGATGCAACTGTAAGACTTCCCAATGCGACAGATCCAAAACCTGTTGCGGAAGTAAAATGACCCATCGCAGTTGAATATCGTCCTGATGCTGTTGTAGAATAACCAGTAGATGTTGAGGCTTCACCAGTTGCACCATTACTTTCTGTATCCGCATTGCTAATACTTAAATCTACAGCAGTTTCTCCAATATTCCCATAATTTTGTGGATTCCTACCTTTTATCCGCCATCCAATCCCATTGCCTTCGTCTAAGGCTTCTAGTCCAGATGCCAATAAATTGGCGTCAGCATATTCTTTTGTAATAAGCGCCTTGTCTCCAGCGGTTTCGATTAAGGAATTGGTTAATGAAGGTGCAGTGATAGTACCATTTTTTAAGATGGTTAGGGCATTATGCGGTGTTGCGAAAGTGCCATTTCCAATTTCAAATAATGGGTCAGTACCAACCCAGTTATTTGGGTCTCCTCCTCCTATGTTATGGCGACCCAATGCAATAGAGTTGTGAGATTCAGCTTTAGTTTCAAAGCCCATTGCTGTAGAATTATAGCCAGATGCAACTGTTTGACTTCCCATTGCGGTTGAATAAGTCCCACTCGATTCAGTTGCAGACCCTAAGGCAACTGAATTTCTTCCCGTTGCATCTGTATAAAGACCTATCGCAGTAGATTTTTCTCCTATTGCTTCAGTATAAGTCCCAATTGAAGTTGAAAAATCGCCAGATGCAATGGCTCCAGATCCTATTGCTATCGCTAAATTTCCAATGGCTTCAGATGTTGAACCCATAGCAGTTGAGATAGAACCAGAAGCTTTTGTTTGATATCCTGAAGCAAATGAATAATCTCCGGTTGCCCCGTTTAGTATAGAATTAGTATTGCTATAACTTAAATCAATCGCTTCATTTCCAATATCACCATAAAAATTTACATCCCTACCTTTTAACCGCCAACCTATTCCATTACCCTCATCTATGGCTTCTAAACCGTTAACATTCTTCGCTTTTTCTGCGATGAGTGCATAAGGGACGTATGTAAACGGTGTTGTTCCCATATCCATAAAGCCGTCTCCAATATTCACTAAAACTTTTAAGTAATGGTCGTCTGCATCCCAATCTATTGCCGAATATGTTCCAATCGTTGGGAATCCTGATCCAATTTCTAGAATTACGATGCCGTTGGCATCGGTTGTTGGTTTATGCGACTCTGTAAACACATTGGTTTGTGCAGCACCTTCTAAAATAGAAAAGTCCACCTCCACGAGTTGATTTGCTACAACCGATCCCATATCATCTTTGATGACCGCTTTGTAATTTATTCCGCTTTGCGAGAAAAGAAAACAGGTAATTAATAGTGCTATGAGTGTACTAATATTTTTCATTTTTTATAAGTTTAGTTTATTTTATAAGTGATAAATGTAAAATGTGCCTGTACCCAGTCATTATTGGGGTTTACAAAAACTACTTGAATTGTTCCAGGAGCAATAACCCAACTTGATGATATATCATCATTACCTGGAAACGCATTATTAATCACCGTAATGTAATTGTACCATTGAGTATTTGTCTCATTTGTTATTGCGATATGGTAGGATTCGTCTATAGCATTCCAAGTCGCGGTAAAATTCCCTGAACCAGCAAGTATAGTCCCGTTAATATTAATTGCACCATAAGCAAGAGGTACAAGTGCCGCTGAAGTTTGTACCGTATTATCACCAAATTCAATTGACTGTACTTTTGCCGTACCATCAACAACTAGTTTCTTGTCTGGTAATAGGTTGCCAATTCCAACATTTCCATTATTTAAAACGCTTAATGCATTATTTACTTCCAATGACCCATTGATTCTCAAAAAATTGTTGTCAAATTCACCATAAATTAAAGGGTTAGATGTATTTGAGTTATCAACATACAATCGGTTATTATAGTCTGCGCCAGAGCCAGCTTCATTACCAATTACAATATTTCCGGAGTTTGTTGAGTTTGGTAACCCTAAACCTGCACCTCTTCCCACAAATACATTATTGTTGCCATTGACATTATCACCTGCGCCATTGCCCACAGCTGTATTGTTGCTCCCAGTTGTATTGTCTCTTAAACTACCATGTCCCATTGCGGTGTTTCCTGGGCCTGTTGTGTTGGATTGTAGAGCATGTCTTCCAAAAGCATTATTGAAAAAGCCTGTTGTATTTTCTCTTAATGCATGAGTTCCATAAGCATTATTATTTACACCTGTTGTGTTACTGAACAAGGCTTCATAACCAATAGCTAAATTATCACTCCCAGAAGTATTTGTAAATAAAGCACGGTATCCTAGACCAATATTAGCGTTCCCAGTTGTGTTTTGTAATGAGGTAGTTCCTATAGCAATATTTGAGTGTCCGGTTTGATTGGCGTATAAAGCTTGAAATCCAATTGCCACATTATCAACACCAGTTGTATTTGTATAAAGCGAGTGATAACCAATACCTACATTTTGATTGTATGTACCATCATCATTGTGTCCTGATTCTGTTCCCAAAAATATTGAATACCCATCGTCATCAGATTTTCCGTCTGTAAGATCATCTATGCTTTTAACTGAATTTGCAACACTTAAAGCATAAGGGACAGTTTTAAACTCACTTGTTCCCATATCTACAAAGCTCCCGTCCTGTTCTGGGTCAATTTCTGTTTTTAGTGAATGGATATCACTTTCCCAGACTATATCTGTAAATACATCGGTTGTTGAACCCTCTCCTATGTTAACAATTACAATTCCGTTACTATCCGTTAAAGCAGTGTGCGTTTCTTCATAAACATTTGGGTTGGTTGTGTTTAAAATTGTGAAGCGGATATCTACGTTTTGGTTCGCAATGACATTACCTAGATTGTCTTTAATAACAGCTTTGTAACTAATACCATTTTGGGCGAAGCTTGAAAAAGTAATACTTAAAAGTGCGATTAATGTGATGATGTTTTTCATTTTACGTTTTTTTTTAGATTATCAAACAATAATTAGCTACTGGATGTTTTAGTGACTTCGTGTTTTCTATACCGACAAAATAGCTTTCTATGTTTTTTTTATAATTTTAACCGTTTTAACGATTTTGTTTTTGTGTGTGATTTTAAGAACGTACTTACCAGGCTCTAAATGGTTAACATTGAGATAGATTGTTTTTGTGTGGATATGGTCTATCTCACCGTGGTGTGTTGTACGTTTTTTTTTCATACACATCAAATCTAATCGGAAGGCGAATAGAACGTTGTGAGGCATGTAACAAAAGTTGCAACTGATGTAACATGCCAGTTATAGCATACGATGTGATGAATGTTAATATGAAGTATTTGTGGGTTAGCTCCGTTTTGAAAACTCAGTTGGCGTACAATTGTAGGCTTCCTTAAAGCATTTGGCAAAGTAGGAATGGTCATTAAAACCTACGGAATAACCAACTTGAGAGATGTTAATGTCTGAAGACTTTAATAGTTTTGCTGCCAATTTAAGACGTTGCGAACGTATAAATTCTGATGCTGTAAGACCTGTTAGAGCTTTTAGTTTTCTGTGTAGTTGCATTCTACTCATACCAACGGCTTCAGCAAACTCGGTTACATTGAACGACGATTCCACTAGGTTTTCATCGAAAACGGTCTGGACTTTTTTAAGAAACTTTTCATCTATATTGGAAATGGCAATGTCTTTAGGCATTAATACCAATTCCTGGCTGTATCGTAATTGCAATTGGATTCTCGACTCTATTAATTTCTCAACTTTAAGAGCCAATAACCTCTTATCAAAAGGTTTTGTAATATAATCATCGGCACCTGTATCAATACCTTTAAACTGGTTTTCTACTCCTGCTTTAGCCGTGAGCAAAATAATGGGAATATGTGCAGTACGCTCGTCATTCTTTAATTCTTTAGTAAGTGTAATGCCATCTTTTTCTGGCATCATAATATCTGAAATAATGAGGTCTGGAATGTGCTCTAAAGCCAGTTCTAATCCAATTTTTCCATTTGGTGCAGCAATTACATTATAATTGTTCTCAAAGGTTTGCCTTAGTAGATTGCGTAAGTCGTCATTGTCCTCAACAATTAATAAAATCGGTAAATCACTATGTGTAAATTCTTCATCTTCAATAATAGAATTATAAACATAATCCCGTTTTTCAGTTTCTAATTTATTATTCGAAGCGGTAAAAATAGCATCGTTTTTAAAACTATTTTTATCTATTGTAAGACTAATACTAAATGAGGTTTTTTTGTTTGAAGTACTTTTCGCCTCAATATTACCTTTATGAAGTTCAACAAGCTCTCTAACGAGTGCTAAACCAATTCCTGTGCCTTGATTTTGTTCATTGGTTTGGTAAAAGCGCTCAAAAATATTATTCAATTCATAATCTGTTAACCCTTTTCCTGAGTTAGTGATTTTTATGACTAGTTTGTTTTTTTCTATATAGGCTTTGCATGAAATTGATCCATCTTCTGGTGTGTATTTTATGGCGTTTGACAAAAGGTTGACCGTAATCTTTTCTACAGCATCTTTATCGAACCAAACATTTTCATCATTTTGAGCTATGTCGATGTTATAATCAATATTTTTTTTGTTTGCTTGAAACATAAAGGATTCACTGAATGCAGAAATAAGCTGAAGCACATTGCCTTGCTGAAGGTGTAGTTTTAAATGGCCTGCATCAATTTTTGATAGATCCAACAATTGATTGACGAGTTCTAATAGACGATCAGAGTTTTGTTTGGCAACAGTGAATTGTTGCCGTTTTTTAACTGATATATTATTGTCTGCCAAAACATCGTCAATAGGACTGGATATTAACGTTAAAGGTGTGCGGAACTCATGGGAAATATTGGTGAAGAAGTTAGATTTTAATGCATCCAATTCTTTTAATTTAGTATTTGTTTTTTGATGATTACGATAGAGGAAAAATAAAAATAATCCTGCAATGGTGGTTATACCAATACCGCTTAGCATGAGGATTCTTTGGTTTTTTTTCTGTTGTTCTACGGTTTCATTTTGAGATTTTAAGAGGTTAATCTCTTGTTCTTTCTTTTCGGTTTGGTATTTTTTTTCGAGCTCTGATATATTCTGTTTATTAAAATCTGTTTGTATGACTCTAAGATGATCTCTTGCTTTTTCAGATGCTTCAAAAGCCTCTTTATAGTTACCAAGATTAAAATGTACACTGGCAAGAATGGCCTGGATATCGTACTTATGTTTCTCACGAACCAAATAGGCATCTTTCATTAAATTCTGGGATATGATAAGATGGTTCAGTGCAGCTTTTGGGTTGTTATTTTTATTATAAAATCCGGCAATCTTATAATTGGTAATGGCTTTCAACAATGTATCATTAGTTTTGTTGATAGCTACCAACTCTTTTTTAAAATAATGCAGGGCAGAGTCTTGCTGTCCTTGTTTATTATATAGGTTTGCCAATCCATCATATATGGAGGATTTCCTAAGATGATTGTCATTGGCTATGGTATTGCTAAGTGCCTTTTTGAAATTAGCAATGGCCTTTTTTGATTCGTTTCTTTCAAGATAGATATTTGCTTTTTTTTCATAAAGAATAGCTGCTGGAACATTTAGG
The DNA here is from genome assembly GCF_042434315.1 of Winogradskyella pulchriflava. Taxonomy (NCBI): domain Bacteria; kingdom Pseudomonadati; phylum Bacteroidota; class Flavobacteriia; order Flavobacteriales; family Flavobacteriaceae; genus Winogradskyella; species Winogradskyella pulchriflava. Next base: position 81,956 of record NZ_JBHLTQ010000006.1, read on the forward strand.
TCATGTACATCAAAAAAAACTAGGCTATCTGTACTAACTTTCAAACCAGATTCTATAAGCTTAAGCCCATCCTCAATATTTTTGTTCATTTGAGAAAAGTGACTAGTATCCATGGCAGTACGCGAATCATTTAATACATTGACAATACTTACCTTTGTCATTGCCGCTAGAAAATAATTATCTTTTCTCACTTCTAAAAGAGAATCTAATTTTAAAAAATGAGATAGGGCACTCTCATAGTGGGACCTGAAGTAATAGATGGCTCCTCTTGTGTGGTAGATGTCTTCTAGATACTTCCATTGCTTGTTTTTAATGGCCAATGGTTCTGATTCTGATAAATAAGACAATGCTTTTTCCAAATCTGGTTCGAGATTGCTCAAAAGATCTACAATATCCAATTGTAAAGAATCTGCCTTACTAGCTTTGGCTAAATGATAACTTCTCTTTGCGTAACAGTAAGCACTGTCTAACCGACCTTCTTTATAAATTTTTTTTGATGTACTAATTAATGTTTTTAAAGAATCTATTTCTACTTGGCTTTGACCAATGCAAAAAAAGGGCATTAATAAGATAATAATGACGCCTTTTAAATTCATAATACTTTACAAATAGGATAATTAAATATAAACAATATTATGAAGATGAATTTGTTAACTCTGATAATTTTGTAGATTAATCAGTTACATAAATTATATCAACTTTACTTTAATCCTTATAAAAGTAAAGCTGTTGCATAGACTTAAAAATAATTTTATGATTTATTCCTTGACAAATCTTTTGATTGTTGTTTTGGTACCAGTAAAAACTTTTAATAAATACACACCAGAATTATATTCGCTAACATCTAAAGTTTTAGTGTTATAAGTATTTATCAGTTTTCCGGTAATATCATAAAGTTCTACCTTATCAAGAACTAAATCAGTGTTAACTGTAATCTTATTTTTTGCAGGGTTAGGATGGATACTGAATTCTAATGTAGGTACTTCATCATCAATTCCCAATGTGCCGAACATAAAGCTACCTTGACCAGCAGCAATACCACCAAAATAGTCTTGGGTACTGGTATTGTCTATGTTTGAATTATAAAAACTATCAAACGCTCCGCCAAGACCTTGGGCGATAGGATCGGAATTGGCTAAGATTTCTAACTGACCAGAAGTGGGCATATTGGTTATGTCAAAACTGGTGACAACTATTAGTTGGCCAGATGTATGAGCTAATATGGTTTGTCCTGGTGGTAGGTTTATTAGAAAACTATCTCGAGTACCATCACCAAGTCCATTTGCACTGAGGGTTGCAGCATCAACTTGTGTTGAGGATAACACGCGACCATTAAATTGAGCTAAATTGGCTACATCAGCGTTACCAGCTGGTAACATTAATGCAAAACCAATATCTGATATGTCTGTATCGCCAACAGAATCAAAATCTGGTATTGCTACTACCGAGAAATTATAGCCTCCGTTATGCACTAGTGCAAATTCATAACTTTGGCCTAGAGCACATGTTAATGTAAAAAGCGTTATTAATGTAAAGTAAAATCGTTTCATAAGTTAAGTTTTTAATTGTTAATTGGCGGAACTGTTGTTGATATTGTATAAGTTGGTATGTTTAGAAAGTTTCCAGGATGATCTAAGATATTATCTTTAATAAGGTTGCTGTCATTGAAAGGGCCAGAAAAACGCGCAATACCATCTAGGTTAACATCTTCCAATAGATACCCTGTTGAGGAAAATGTTATTAAATTAAGAAAATTGCTTGGGTCTCCTAAAATGTAATCTTTTATGGCATTGGCGTCATTATTTGCACCAGAGAATATTATCGTATTGCTAGCATTTGCATCACCTGTCCATAGCGCAGTATCACCACTGTCAAGTACAACCTGTGCATTATTGCCAAAAGTATTAAACGCACTATCTGTAAAATCAACAACTGTTGTTGTGCTTTCTGAAAGTGTAATGGATAAGTTGCTCATTGCTCCTAAATGATTGCGATGTTTTACTACTACATAGTGGTCTTTCGGAGGAGCATTCATTGTTAATGTAGATGTGCCATCTGTGGCAACTACATCACCATCGCGCTGCAATAGTGCGGATTTACCATTTATAAGCTTTGTGTTGTCATTACTAGCACGCAATTCTACCCAAACCCAATCTACTATGGCATCATCACCAGTTATAGAAAACACAGAGGCATTACAAGTAGCATTATCTTCGTAAGGACTTGTAGTCGGGATGAGGTCCGCAACACGTAAGTCGTCATTCATTAAACTAGGATTGTCAGGATTAAGAATTGGTCCTTGTAGATACATAATTGGATCTACTTTAACTTTAAAACTAGAATTTATAAATCCTTCAGAAATTGATAGAGTAGGCGTGCTAACTTCTTGTACAGCTACTTCGCCTATGGTGTAGAGTATCTCAATACCTCCTGCCGAAGCTGATGCACCACCAGAATCTATACTCGATTTTTCGATTTGCTGAGCATTCAAAGAAAAACCTATACCAGTTAATAAAGCGAATAAGAGTATTTTTATTTTTTTCATAATTAAAAAGCGTTTAATATTTATATTTTTTAGCAAACTATATCAAAAGTTACCGTAAAATCACCTCCGCAAATACCATTGAGGTCTCCATCTATAGGCCGATTATTAATGTCTAAAACGTTATTTCCTCCATCTCCTTTAATGGTTAGGGTTAGCCCTCCGCTAAAACAAGGTGATAAAGCAGTGAATGACTCATTGGTAGTTATTACCAAACGTGTTCCTCCGTTGTGCCAAGACAGTGTACCAGTAGCAGTTCCTCCCGAACCTGTTAAGGTCACTGAGCTGCCCAAAATAAAAGTGGCTTGGTTCATTCTTATATTAAAGGTGACTTCAACCCTAACACGGCTTCCACTAATTAAACTGAATTCTGTATAATTCAAATCCAAATATCTAGGTGAAGTAACAACAGCATTAGTGGGTGCATTATCTGCGGAAGCAGCATAAGGCACATGTTTAAACTGTGTGGTTCCCATATCGGTAAATCCATTGCCAATATCAACTTTAACATTTAAAAAATGGTCGTCGCTCTTCCAGTTTATATTGCCAAAGACGTCATTGTTTTCAGGTGTGCCTTCACCAATACATACGGTAATTATCCCGTTGTCATCAGTGGTTGGTTGATGCATTTCTGCATATTCTGTTGTGCCCGAAGGTGAACCCGAAATAATTGTCAATTGTAATTCAATACTTTGATTTGCAACTACATTACCTAAATTGTCCTTTATTACAGCTTTATAGTTAAATCCATTTTGTGAAAAAATTGACGTAGAAATCAATCCTAATACGATTACATAAAATAAACGTGTCATTTTAAAATAAGCTTAATTGGTTAATTATGTCAAATTTCGTGTAGATTACTGTTTTAGGGTATGTCATATGTCACATATGATATTACATATGTAACATTGGTAGAATTAATAGCCCTTGGTAGGCTATACATACTATCTAAATAATTCAGGTTGAAATTTATGACTGTCTAATCCGTATAATTAGACCTTATTGTATTTCTTTATCAACGCCTTAAGGCAAAATGACCAGTATAGGTTTTGCCATCTATAAACTTAGCTACAAACCAATAATCACTACTAGGTAATAGCTTACCATTGAGGCTTCCATCCCAAGCGCGATTTGAGGCATTAATTTCAGAAAGAAATTTTCCGTAACGATTAAAAATACGAATGTGTTCTATAGCGTTATATGGTGTGTCAAAACCTAAAACTTGCCAAACATCATTAGTGTTGTCTCCATTTGGCGTAAAGAATTTTGGAAACCCTAAAACCGTAATTGTTTCTTCAGTAATGCCACAGCTGTTTATGTCCCTTACATAAACTGTGTGATAACCATGAGAAACATTGTTAAAAACATTACTTTCTTGGTAAAATCCGTCAGCATCATCTAAAGCAAACTCATACACACCTTGTCCAGAAACAGAAATTGTTACTGAGTTATTAGGCGCAATACCTTCTACGGAGATATTTTCTATAATTGCAGTTTCAGATGGGTTTACTATAATTGTTCTACTAGACGAACAGCCATTTGGGTCAGTAACAACTACAGTATAACTGCCTGTTTGGTTAACTTCATTAAATAGTGTTGTAACGTCCGTTAGTGCTCCGTTAAAATACCATTGGTAGTAATAATTGTTAGGTATATCATTTTGTACTCCACCAAAAATTGTAATAGGTTCAGGGAAAGTGTTTAAACAATATATTACAGTTTCATCATCTTCAATAACTGGAGTATGAATAACGCTTAGGTTTACTGTGGAAATACTAAAACACTGATTGTCACTTTCGATTTTAGCGTATATGGTTTGAAAGTTGATAGAGGTATTTACGTAATTATTTGGTAATTCATTAGACTCGCTAAAAGCATCTGCTTCGGATTCATAATAGCTTACCTCGGCACCAGTGGGAATCTGATTGATAATTGAAGCTTCAATATCACTTAATGTAAAGGTTGCAAAACCATCCAAATCATCTCCATCACAAGCTTCTAAATCCGGGATATTAATTGTATTGTTAGATGTTTGCAACTCAAGTTCAACAATATCAAAACAATTTACGTCATTTACAACTCGAGCATATACAGTTTGAAAAGGAACCGTATTCTGAAAATCAGTTTGGTTACTTATAGGATTGGTGTCTGTTAAGGCATCAGTTTCGGTAAGATAAAAATCTAAAACTTGTAGCGCTTGGTCATTATTGATTAAATCATCAGAAGCAATAAAGAGGTTGAAAGTTGTTAATCCATCATTATCAACATCGCACTCAATTAAAATAGCATTCTGACCCATTGGAACAGGAGCATATTCAATAACAACTTCGCCGTATGAAATACAATTGTTATTCAATCCAACTTCTACAGTATAAGTTCCTGGTTCGGTAACTGTATAAGTTCCACAAGTACCACATCCAGTAGGGACACCTTGTACCAAAACACCATCTCTATACCAATCGTAGGTGTTTTGACCATTTTGATATGCAAATAGTTCTAGTGTTTCCCCTTCACACAAAGCATTTCCTGTAGCGATTAACCTATTTGGTCCTAAGTCTGTTGATAGCTGAAAACTTCCTGCTTCTAAAAAAACGGCTGAATCATACCTGTAGTTTTGTTCGTCTGCAATAACCAATTTTACATGATAGGTTTCGTTAGGTATAACATTAGCTGTAGCAGTAAGAATAGCGGTTTGTCCATTGAAATTTATTGGTGAATTAACTCCATTGTAACTACCGAAATAAGTCTCGTTTTGAGGAGGACAAGCTCCAGGCACTCCTGGTGTAACAGTCGTCGCTTTTACAGGTGTATTTGTATCTGGTACTAAAGCTATATTCTCATATTGATTTTGACCATTAACAGGCCTAATTAAAAAACCAAATAAATCGGAATACTGACAACTATTAGAGTTGTTCTCTTGGTATTCTTCTGAAGCAAAGATATATCTAAAGCTAACTTGAGTAGCTACGGAAGTAAAATCAAACTCTAAAATTGTTGCATTTAATGTATTGGATTCATTTAATGCCATTTCTAAATCTAAATCTCCTTGCCAGTTTGGAGCATCATCATCACTTAAGCTATTATTTGGACCAGGAACATTTGTTAAACGTCCTGTGCTCATTACAATACCACTTTGAAAAGGAAATGCTGTGCCAGTAGCGTCAAAATAACCATAACTTTGGTCATTGCCACTAAAGTCACCACCAACAACATTGGTTACGCTAATATTAGTGATACAGTCACTATCAATTAAAATATCTTCTATAAGCTGCTGTGGAGTATAGGTTTGACTATCTACGGTAATATTTTGCGAATATGCAGTTAGTGCAAGTAAAAAGATATATAATTTAAATATTTGTTTCATTACAATTTGTAAGGTTGGCAAAGATAAGTATGAAACATAAATTAGAATTTAAAAAAGATGTTAATGTTAGACTTATCGTCTTAAAGCAAAATGCCCTTTAATTTCAAATCGTTCACCATTTTGAACAACTTTTGCAATGTACCAATAATCACCGGCAGGCATGTCGTTACCATTGAAGGTGCCATCCCAACCTGGAGTATTATAGCCAAGTTCCTTTAATAGTTTTCCGTAACGGTCAAAGATATGGATAATGGTTCCTGGTAGCGTTTCTACACCAGTAATATGCCAAGTATCAAAATCACCATCTCCATTAGGTGTCATATGTTTAGGGACATCAATTACTAGTACTTCGCGAGTAATGCGAGCACAACCATTTTGGTCAATAATTGTAATGGTATTATAGCCAATAGGTACATCCACAAAAACATTAGAGCTTTGGAATGGTAAATCATTGAGCTGATAGAGGTAATCACCAATACCAATTACGGTTAAAGTAATGTTGTTAGGGTCCGAAAAATCTATGGTCTCTACCACATCAATAACAGCAGATTCAGAAGGTGTGACATTGAAGGTACTTGTGTGCTCACAACCAAAGGCGTTGGTTACGGTTACACTATATGTTCCGATATCGGTAATCTCAATTTGTGACGTAGTTGCATTTGTAGACCAAAGATAGGTGTCTAGAGGATTTTCTGTTTCTGCAGAAACTATCAACGGTAGGTCATTTAAACAAAGTACTTGATCTTCAATAGCAACGGAAGGTAATGGGTTGATGATTATTGAAAACTGGGTAATATCAAAACAACCAGTGGTATTGTTTTCTACTCTTGCAAAAATAATTTCGTTGTTAAATGCTATATGGTCAGTTTCCAGTGCATCTGTATTTTCGATAGCATTATCTTCAGAGCTATGGTAGCTTACAGAATACTCATATGGGTCTTGCCCACTTAAGATCACAGTGTTTTGCAGGGATAAATCAAATTCAAGAAAGCCATCAAAATCATCATCGCAGGCAATTAAGTCACTTGGTTGCGTAACAATAGGAAGAGGATTGACAATTAACTGAAAAGGGTAAATGTCATAACAATGCGTAGTGCTGTATTCTGCTCTGGCATATAGTGTTGTATTTGTGTTGGTATATGTGTAATCTGTGTTTAAGGCATTTTGGTTGGCTTCAGCATCAGCCTGATTTGTATGGTAACTTACAAGTACATTGAACGTGTTGTCTAGAAGAACTTCGTTAATCTCTGATAAGTCTACAAAGTTGTCATCATTTTCACAAATATTATAGGCTTCAATATCATTGAATTGTGGTGGCATATTTACAATTAACTCTATTTGGACAGAGGTGTAACATTCGGTAGTGGCATTTCTAATTTTTACATAAATAGTCTCAGGATTTGAGCTATTAACATAAGATTCAGGGTTTGCAATGGGATTGGTGTTGTTTTCTAAGTCCGCTTCTGACGTAAAGTATGTAAAATCTATATTGTATTGTCTACCATCTAGAATTTCAATTTCTTTTGAGGTTAAATCCCATTCTATGTTAGTGTCATTGTTAATAGCACAGCCAACAAAAGTGTGTTCAAAGGTTACTTCTGGAAGTGATAGAGCATTGACAAAGAACGTTGAAACTTCAAAACAACCAGAATCTGTATTTTCAATTCTGGCATATAGTATTTGTGGATTTTCAGTAGAGGTGTAGTTTAAAGGTAGTGGGTTGGCACTTACACGCGCGTTAAGATATGTAGTATGAAACGTTACGTTTAGGTTTTGTGATGTTCCATCTGTTATCTCAGCGATTTTTTCATTCAAGTTTGTAGAAACCAAGCCATTGTTATTGATGTCACATTCATAAACATCATTAGGTTCATTATATATAGGTGCTTGCTTAACTTCAATGCGCATTGGAGCTATTTTATAACAACTATTTTCATTAACGTTTTCTAATCTAACATATATGGTTTGCGGATTAGAATTGGCAAAATACATGCTGTTTTTGTCGATGGGATTGTCTTTGTTAATCGCATCGTTTTCAGTCTCATAATACTGAACTTCCATATCGTTTTGCCCATTGATGATCTCAAAATCTTTGTTTACGAACAAAAATCCTGAAGGGTCAGTAGGGTCTAATTCGCAATTAATAAAATCTGAAATGGTATTTAGTTGTGGGTCAGCATTAACTGATACATCAAAATTGAAAATGGAAAAGCAGCCTAAAGTACTATCTTCTGCTCTCAGAAATATTTCCCTACTTGTGGTTGTGTATGTCGTTGGGTTTTCAATTTGGTTAATATTATCTAAGGCATCATCAAAGGATTCAAAGAAATAAAAGTTAATATTACTAACGTCATCGGAAATACCTTCAAGTACAGTTTCTAAGTTTAAGGTAGTTGTTAAATCTTGGTCTGCATCGCAAATGATTATGGACTCGGGATTAGAAACATTAAATGAGTTGGTAATATTTACCTGCATTGTCGTAATATCATAACATCCTGTGAAGATATTAGTCATTCTTACATAAAAGACTTGTTGATTTCCAGAAACGTTATAGGTATCAGTAATTCTGTTCTCTTGATTTTCCGCATCCAAGATATTGGTGTAAAACTCAACAGGTCCAGTAATGGTCATATCACTTAAAAATTGTTCCTCTAGAGGAGGTATGGCAATATTAGAGGTGTTATTTTCAACGTCTGTACTACCGCAAACATCAATTGATACAGGTTGTAAGTTCAGACCTGGATCTATGTTTAAAGTAACTTGAGACCTGTGCGTACAACCATCATAGGAAGAGAATAGGTATAAACTTTGACCTTGGGCCATAGCAAGCGTGCTATTAATATCTAGTGGGTTTGACTGATTGTTTCTGTCTTCTTCAGTAAGGTAAAAATTTATATCAATATCAAAACCATCTTTTAATTCTTCAGATAAATCAGATAGGCTAACATCTACAATGCCATCATTAGAATTGTCATCGCAACGCCTTATTTGGTAATCACTTTCCAATAAATTATAAAGAAGATTTTTATGTATTTCAATACTCATAAGAGTAGGGCAGTTCTCACCTACATATCGTATGCTTATAGGAATAAATAAGCTTGGTGCTGAGGTAGTGATAAGAGGTGGTACACCTATAACAAGAGTTTCTAATTGCGCTTCAATTTCTGGGTGTTGTGCTTGGAGTTCATCAAAAAGCTCAAAAACATCATAGGTTACAGGTAATGTTTCGTAGTTGAACGTTTCTCCGTCAATAGTCTCTGTATAAGAAGGTGACATACAAGAATCGAGTATGTAACGGCCAATATCTGGTTGGTCTGCATAGACCAAATGAATAGGAACAATAGAGGGACAGCCAGTAAAGTCATTAACCACTCTCGCGTAAAAGGCTTCTGGCTCATTTTGAAAATCTGGTATTTCAGTAATTTCATTATCAAAACTCATTGCATCTTCTTCAGTTAAATAATAACTAACAGTTGTGTTAAATTCAAAATTTGAAACTGCAAAATCAAAAAAGCTTAAAGTAGTATATGCCAGGTCTGAAAATGTATTATTACATACTTCAGCTGTTAACTCATAAGTGTTTGGTGAATAGTAAACCGAAATATTAAAGTTTCCTATCTGAAGGCAATCTCCATCTAAACTCTCTATCCTTACATATATGGTTTCCGTTTCTTCAGTGTTCTGGTAATCTCCTATAATTGGGTCTATATTATTTTCGGCATCAGCTAAACTTAGGTGATATGAAATATTATAGTTAACAGAAGGTAATTCCGATAAAATCTCACCATCTTTTAAGTCGTGAAAATCAAAATCGTAAAAACCATCGCTAGGAATTGTATCACAAATTGAAAGATCTGCAATTGGTGCTGCTTGTTGAAAAGGGATTATTTCTATTTCTATGCTATCGGTGAGAATACAATTTGTACCTCCAAATGGTAAAGATACTTCTACAGTATATGTGCCTGATTGAGTAACTTGTAAGGTAGGATTGGTTTCAGTAGCAATTAACTGATTATTTAAAAACCACGCATATACTGCTGCTGGGTTATTAACTTCAGCATTTAGGGTTAGGTCACTACCACAAATAAATTGGTCTGGTCCTAAATCAATAGAACTACCAAAACCTTCACCTGAAATAAATACAGAAGAGTCAAAACGTTCATCAATATGGTCTGCAATTACAAACTTTATGTGATAAGTTTCATTTGGTATAATATCACTGTATGCAGTTAAGACTGTTGTATTACCATTATAGTTAGTGTGTCCAAGATTATAACCTTGGTAAAAATCTTCATTTAGTGCTTCACAAAACCCATTGATTGTTGGTCGAACAGAATTAGTACTAATTTCTGTTGCTGTTTCTGGAACTGTAGCAATATTTACATAAGGATCTGTAGTTCCTGCTCTTTTTATAAGAATGGCAAATACATCTTTAAAAGTACAAGGGTATTCTTGTTGGTATTCGTCTGAAGCAAATAAATATTTAAAAGCTATAAAGTTATTGGCTGAAGTGAAATCGAATTCTATAGAAGTAGCATTTAATGTTTGATCTATACCTAAAACATCCAAGATATCAGAATCTGTTTCCCAATCAATTCCTCCTTGGCTTAAATTTTGGGCAATTACATTATTTCCAGCTGAAGAAATATCACCAGTTGATAGAATTAAACCATTTTGAATAGGGAAATCCGATGTGCCACGATCAAAAGTTCCAAACGTATTTAGATTATTAATGCTTCCGTTAATTGATGAGGTTATGTTGCTTGCAGTAGCACAATCATCGCCTACAAGACTTTGAATAAGCTCATTGGGTTGTTGAGAACTGTCTGTAGTTATCTGTTGCGCATATAAAAAACAGATATGCGTGAAAAGGAATAAGAATATGAAAATACTTTTCTTTTTCATCATTAATTAATAAAACAATAGCAATGTAGGAAACGAGTCTCCTTTTTTTTGTATAAATGTAAGAAAAAGTAATTTAAGCTAAGCTATAAAAGAGTTGTATTAACTAATTAAGAGGTTAAACTTTAAAACTTAGATCCTTTAAACTCATAAAAGAAAATCAACGACGAATGGCAAAATGCCCTTTAACTTCAAAAGATTGGCTACCACGTTTTACCTCTGCTAAAAACCAATAATCACTTGCTGGTAATTTATTACCATTAAAAGTGCCATCCCAACCAGGAGTATCATGTCTTAAAGTAGTTAGATGCTTGCCATAGCGGTCAAAAATATGGATAATGGTTCCTGGTAATGTTTCTACACCTATAATATGCCAAGTATCAAACTGACCATCATTGTTTGGTGTCATGTGCTTTGGTATATCAATAACTAAAACATCTCTTGTAACCTGTGAGCATCCATTTAAATCTATAATAGTTATCGTATGGTAACCCATGGCGACATTTTCAAATACATTAGATTCTTGCGGTTCTCCGTCATCTAACTGATAAAGGTAATTACCAATACCACTAATGGTTACAGTAATGTTGTTTGGATCAGAGAAATCAACTACCTCAGTGGCTTCAATTGTGGCTGCTTCAGATTCTGAAACAACAAAAACACGCGTGTTTTCACAACCAAATTCATTTGTAACGCTTATCCAATATGTACCTATTTCTGTAATTTCAATTTCAGGAGTTGTTTCTCCGGTTGACCATAGATAATCATCTGCTGGATTATTTGTATTAGCAGAAACAAGCAGCGGTAAGTTGTCTAAACAAATTACCTGATCTTCAATATCTATTACAGGCAATGGATTAATGATAGCCGTGAATTGCGTAATTGCATAACAACCTGTGCTGTTATTTTCAATTCTTGCAAAAATTTGTTCACTGTCAAAAGCCATATAGTCTGTATCTAGTGGAGAATTATTTTCATTAGCTTGCAACGCTGTATTATGGTACGTAATAGTGAATTCTGAAGCATTTTGAGTTCCAAGAATTCCAGCATTTTGCTGCGTTAAATCAAATCCTAATATACCATCGAAGTCATCATCACAAGCTATTAAATCATTAGGCTGATTGGCAAATGGCAATGGGTTAACATTTAAGATAAACTCATAAATCGTATAGCAATGTGTGGTGCTAAGCTCTGCTCTGGCAAAAAGTGTGTCATTAGTTGTTAGATAGGTGTAATCTGTGTCTAATGCATTTGTATTTGCAATGGCATCTGCTTCATTTGTATAATAACTAAACAGGACATTGAAACTTTCATCCATTAAGACTTCGTTTATTTCATTTAAATCGAAGCTACTGTCATCGTTTTCACAAATACTATAAGATTGAAAATCGTTAATTACTGGTGGTGTATATACAATTAATTCTATTGGAACCAAGGCATAGCAATTAGATATAGTATTGGTGATTTTTATGTAAACCGTTTGTGGATTACTTGTATTGGTATAGGTTTCAGGATTTTGAATCGCATTAATATTTGCTTCAGCATCATCAAAATTTTCAAAATAACTGATTTCAATATCATCTTGTCTTACGTCTAGTATATCAAATTCTGCTTCTGTTAAATCAAATTCAGTGAATCCATCATAATCTTCATCACAAGAGGTAATAGGAATAGATTCGTTAACCTCTGGTACTTGTATGACATTTAATTCAAAAGAGGTTATGGAATTACATATTGTACCATTATCTATCTGAACAAATATAGTTTGTGGATTTACGGTATTTGTATATTGAAGCGGTAGCGCATTTGTGCTATTTTCTGCATTGGCAAGAGATAAATAAAATGTTACTGATAAATTATCTGGTGAACCATTTGAAATTTCTTCAACTTTGGTTGATAAGTCAAAAGTTTGAAAACCATCATTATCTATATCATCACAAACAAACCAATCTGCAGGTTCATTAAATATAGGATTGGTACCTACCTCAATAGTAAAGCTAGATGTACCAAAACAATTTTCATCGGTTAAGTTTTCAACTCTAACAAAAATACTTTGCGGGTTATTTGTATTTTGAAAAACAATATCCTTATCAATAGCATTGGTTCTGTTATCAGCATCATTTTGATTGAGATAATACAGCACTTGTTTGCCAGTTTGGCCATTCAAAATTTCGGCATCCATGGTGTTGAAAATAAAATCACCAAAACCATCACTATTATCTTCACATATTTTATAGTTATCTATAACCGTGAAAACAGGTAATGTATTAACCGTAATACTTAACGTTTCAGTAGAAAAACAACCTGTTGATGTGTTTTCTACACGAATGAATACGGATTCCGTTTGTGCATTGTAATTATTAGTGCCAGCTATAGGATTTGTGGCATTATCTGCATCTTCCTGGCTATTATGAAAGCTAATTTCTCTTTGATTGGTGCTGTTTACAACTTCTGGTATAACATCCAGTAAATTAATTATAGAAAATCCATCATGGTCATCGTCACATATTACGATATCTGATGGTGCAGAAGTAATAGGTGCATCTAGCACTGTAATTTGAAAAGATGTTACATCTGAACAGCCAGTTTCATCAGATAATATTCTTGGATAAACCGTAAAAGGATTTGTTGTATTGGTATAAAAATTAGGTAATACATTGGTGTCATTTCTGGCATCATCTTCAGTTAAGAAATAAGTGACGCTAAAACCTTCTTGGGCATCTGAAACTAAGACATCAAATTGAGATAAATCGGTTGTGGTAATGCCATCTTGATCTTCATCACAAACAGATTGATTGACTATAGATTCAAACTCTTGTACAGGAGTTAAAGTCAACTCAATTTCATCCACATCCATACAAGTAGGACTATAGAGGTTTAAATAAATAATTTGAGGATTATTCTGTGGAGTATAAGGTACAGATTGATCTAATGCGTTGATTTGATTATCTCTATCATTAGCCGTTTCGTAAAATTCAATTGAAACATCTGGTACGTTATTAATTATGGTAAGTGCTATAGCTGCAAAACTAAACTCTTCGGTACCATCATTTCCTATATCACAAATTGAAAAATCTCTAATATTTGTTGCTGTAAGCAAAAGATTGGTATGTATTTCTATAGGTGTAACAGAAGCACAGCCTGTTGTATTGTCTTCAACTCTTATATATACAATCTGCTCATTTGCATTAATGTTGGCGTAATTGGTGTCATCTACTATTGGGTTTGTACCTGCCAATGCATCTTCGTTTGTTTCATGGAAAGTTACTGTAACACCTGTTAATCCTTCAAGGACATCAGGAATTATACTTGTTAAATCAAAATTTGCAAAACCATCATGGTCTTGATCACAAGCATCTATATAATGGTCTTCGGTATTTATAACAGGATTATCAAAAACTTCGATATCTAAAGTTGTAGTACTAATACAATCTGTTTGAGGATTTCTTACACTTACAAAAACCTGCTCCGTAACATTGGTGTTAACGTATGGCATTGGTAATGCATTTGTTCCAGAAGCAGCATCAGCTGCAGTACTATGGTATGTAACGACTAAATTGGTTTGTCCGTTAGTGATTTCATCATCTTTTATACTGAGGTCAATGGTTGTAACACCATCTGCCGTTTGGTCATCACAAACCTCTAAAGGTGTTGGGTCTGTTATAACTGGAAGAGGATTCACAACTAAATCAAAATTTGAAAATGCCAAACAACCGTTATCAATATCTTCTATTCTTACATGGATAGTTTGCGGATTTATTGCATTCTGAATTGTTCCAGAAATAGCATTGATTCCAGCTTGTGCCTCGGCATTGGTATTATGATATGATATGGTATAGTTTGAAGCTGGTACAGACGCCAATACTTCAGCATTTTTAGTGGATAAATCAAAAGTTTCAACACCATCATTACTAATGTCATCACATAATTCATAATCCATAATTGGACCTGAAGATTGTGTAGAGCTAAGCGTAATGTTAATGTCGTCTTCTATAATACACGTGCTTCCTGATAATGGAATTTCTATTTCAACACGATAATTTCCTGTTTGTACAGCATCAAAAGTAGGTTGTGTAGCTCCGGGAATAATAGCATTGTTAAAATACCAAGAGTATGTTGCTTGCGGATTTTCTATGTTTCCATCTAAGATGACATTGCTTGCACAGGTAGAAAAATCTTCACCTAATTCTACAGTAGCATTAAAACTATTACCTTCTATAAAAACTGCAGAGTCATAATTTTCATCCGTTTGATCTGCAATAATGAGTTTTATTTGGTATTGTACATTTGGTTGAATAGCAGCAGTTGCAGAAAGTACGGTTGTTCTACCATTATAGTTTGTATCTCCTAGGTTATAGCCTTCAAAAAATTGTTCGTTTGAAGCATCACAAAATCCCACAATTTCGTCATGAACTGTATTAGTGTTAACAGGAGTCGTTGTTCCTGGCACTAATGCAATATTGGTATAAGGGTTGCCTGAGCCAGCTTCTCTGATTAAAAATGCAAAACCATCAGAATATTGGCAAGGAAAATTACCGAAGTATTCCTCAGAAGCGAGTATATAATTAAACTGAATTTGATTTGAGATGGATGTAAAATTAAATTCAATGGATGTTGCATTTAGGGATCCTGTGATTCCTAAAGTTGCTTCAAGATCTGGATCTGTTGTCCAACTTGCGTTTCCATCATTTAAAATCGTTGTGTTTTCTCCGTTTCCTGCGGAATTAGCATTTCCTGTTGTTAAAACAATTCCGTTTTCAAATGGGAAATCAGAAGCTCCACGTTCAAAATAACCATAACTTCCCAAGCCTATTGAGCTACCGTTTGAAGGAGAACTTATGTTAGAAACCTCTACACAACCTTGAATTAAAGTGTTTTCAATTAGCTCTTGCGGAGATACCGTATTGTCAACAGTTATTTGTTGGGCATAAGTTATGCTGCAAATAATGCATAAAAATAAACTGAGGGAACGACGAAAACAATCCATTAGTTGCGGTTAAGTTTAAAGGGTACAAATAAGTTTAGATTTGGGGCTAACTCTCAATTTGTACGGGTTAAGCGAGGAAAAATAGATTTAATAAAGATTAAATACAAAAAAACACGACGAAATGCACAAAACGTTAACATTTATGTTTGTTAATGTTGTGTGTAACTTTAAAAAGACCTCAAAAAGAGGTCTTTTTCCCAAATTGAAATTTCGAAACATTAAAGCCTCAATATATAATGTTTCTTAACCCGAAACTCAATATTGTTATGTTATTTGAATAAATGAAATGCATACTTAAAAGGGTAATTCTTCAATGCTTTTGAGGGAGGTGATTCAATGATTTATAATGAATTCAAAGAATGAATTAATCAAGGGTCTTAAAGTTAAATAAAGTCATTAATATGGGCAAAAGAAAAAGACGAATGCACTAAAAACTTAACATATTTAGTAATTTACGTACACCC
Organism: Winogradskyella pulchriflava; assembly: GCF_042434315.1. Classification (NCBI taxonomy): domain Bacteria; kingdom Pseudomonadati; phylum Bacteroidota; class Flavobacteriia; order Flavobacteriales; family Flavobacteriaceae; genus Winogradskyella; species Winogradskyella pulchriflava. The sequence goes on from NZ_JBHLTQ010000006.1 coordinate 98,215, forward strand.
AACCTACCATTGGTCGATAGTTGGAATCGTTGAGGTTTAGAATATAAAAATATGTACCAACAGGAACTGTTTCTCCATGGTTGTTTAAACCTCTATTAATAACACCATACCAAGGCTTGTCATTATTGCCTTCAAAAATAATCTCTCCGTAACGGTTATATATTTGGAGTTCGTGCTCGGTAAAGATGTTATATAATCCTTGAATGTTGAACCAGTCGTTGCGAGAATCATCATTAGGAGAAAATCCATCAGGAACATATGGTGGACAATTTTCAGTGGTTAAATTGAATTGAAATATTTCGTAACAAGGAGGACTTTCTAGCCTTACGTATATGGTTTCTGGATGACTAGAATTGTTATATGAAGTAGGAATTAAAATGGCATTAGATTCCGTTTCCAAATCTTCAAGAGTGGTATAAAATGTAATATCTTCCTCCGTATAGTCAAAACCTTCCAATACGTCAAATAGATTGTAAGTTGAGGTTTCAAAACCTTCGTTGCAGCCAATGAGTCGTGGTAACGTTACGATATCTGGTACAATCAGCAATTCAATATCAACAAAATTTATATTATTGTCCTCGTTGCTCTCTGTTACAGTACCTTCCATAATACCGTTGTCATCTACACTAGCAATGATTGTTAAATTGGGATCTGCATCATCTGGTATAGTAACCATTATAGAATTACTTTCACTTGCACCAATCGCAATATCATTTACAGTTAGACTCTGACCAATTAGCAATCCATCTAAGTAAAAAGCAATTGGTGTATTGGCAGGTAAAACAGCTGTACTATTAAAATTATTAACTGTGTAAAATAGCTCAATACTATTATCTCCACAATTAACTATGTAATCATCAACTGTGATAGTAGCATCTGGTAATTGGCTATTGAGTACGGTAATAATATTGTTTATCATCACGTAATCCTGGCCAGAAGTAAGTGTAATTGTAGCTGAGGTATCTCCGATGTTTATATTGTTTTGAATATTGTAAACATCAATATCCATATTATATAAATCCGTTGCTCCAGTAAATGAATTGGTACCATTAAATGCATTATTGGCAGGATTCAATGGTAAGTTACTAATAACGTTACCGTTTATGGTGAGTTGCTCATTAACAGCTAAAGCTCTGTCTCCTTCCCAAGCAATAAATCCTATTTTAGCATCTTCGTTATCCAAAACATTTAGGTTATTTAGGGTAATGCTCAAAAATGTAGGAACACTTTGTAAACCATCATAAATGTTTAATTGGTTTAAAGGTAAACTTGCGTCTTCATAAATAATAGTTATGGCCCAGCCACCAAAATTAGTGCCTGTTGGGCAATAGGGAGAAATAACACCTGTAAGATCAAAATCTGAAATGGTATAAGTGCCACTACCTTGCGTGGTTATAATGTCAGTGACATCAGCAAAGGCTGCAAAAAATATTCGTGTAGCATCTAAAGCATCACTAAACGTACGTTCAGCACTGATAGGAACTCCATTAATAGCGATATCAAAATCACCACTCCCAGATCCAGCCCAATACAAATAAGCTGCTGTTACATTTTGTCCAGCATTAAGACTTAAATCTGCAGAAGAGGATGTTAGAATTGAACAAGGTCCACCTAAACCATTTTCTACAGTGTTTAATGTATTGCCAATTGCGACATAATCATATCTACCATTAAATTGTTGGAACAATGAAACATCTTGTGCAAGTAAAGGGATTGTTGCGCCAAATAAAGTGAAGTAGAGTATGAGTTTTACGTTTTTCAAAATGTTAGTTTGGTGGGACTAAATTAAGGTTTTTAATTTACCGTTTCAAACTAAAATGACTGGTAAAGGTTCTTCCATCTTGTAGCTTTACTTTAAACCAATAATCACTTGTTGGCATGTTTATACCATTATAAGTCCCATCCCAACCTGGACCCAGAGGATCAAGTTCTTTGAGTAGTTTTCCATAGCGATCAAAGATTAAAATTGATGAGTTGGCTTGAAACACATTATTAATGCCCTTAACCTGCCAAAAGTCGTTGGCATCATCATTGTTTGGAGTGAAAAATTTTGGGAAACCAATAACAGAAACCAACTCTTCAATAACACCACAATTATTTTTATCTCTAACAAAAACAGTATAAAGACCAGGTTGCACATTGTTGAAAACATTACTATCCTGATATGGTCCATTTATATCATCAATAGCAAATTCATAATCACCTTCGCCACTAACAAATACCGAAATGGAATTATTTTGTGAAGCGTCAATGATTTCAATGTCAGTGACAGTTGCAATGTTAGAAGGTAAAACTGTTATAGTTCTGTCTTTATAACAACCATCGGTATTGGTAACCCTTACAGTATATGTGCCTGGTGAATTGACCTCTATTGTTGCCGTGTCTTCTCCTGTAGACCAATCAAAGAAATAATTACTTGGAGAATCATCAATTACTCCAGCATCTAGCACAATAGTTTCTGGGAAAAAGTTAAGGCAGTATTGCGTCTCAAACTCAGTTTCAATATTTGGTAATTCAAAAACGGTAAGCGCTATCTCACTAATGCCATAACACGCATTGACATTCTCTACACGAGCATAAATTGTTTGGTTATAAGGAATGGTATTGGTAAAAGTTGTACCTAATGGATTAGCTTCTAAAAGAGCATCTAAATAGGTTTCGTAGTATTGTAAATTCATTCCTGCTGGAGCACCAGCTAGGACAATAGCATTGGTGTCGCTAAGATTAAAGGATGCAAAACCATCTTCGGTGCCATCGTCATCACAAACAGAAAGACTGGCATTGTTTGATGATGTTGTACTCACTTCTAAGGAAACTTCACTAAAACTTACACAACCCGTTGTGGTGTTACTTACTCTTGTGTAAATAATCTGTGGGTTAAAGAAATTTTCAAAAGCATTAGCATCTATAGCATTAACATCATTTTCAGCATCTATTTGTGAAAGGTAATAGGTTATAGATGCATCTGGATTCCCTCCTGTAATGGCATCTGCAGCTTCGGTAATATTAAATGTGGTAAACCCTTCAGGAATGCCATCTTCGTCACATTGTATGAGTGAAACATCATTAGAAATAGGTTTTTCTGCAACAACAATATTAAATGACGAAAAGCCTACACACCCTGTATTAATATCTTCAATACGAACAAAAATCTCAGTAGGAGTTGGAGTTGTATTGGTATAGTTTGTTGGAAGTGGGTCAGCAGCGGTTTCAGCATCAGCCTGACTTAAGTGATAGCTGATATTATAATTAGCACCTAAAATTCCATTTGTTATTTCTTGGGTTTTTATATCAAAATCAAAGGTCGTTATACCGTTCTGGTCGTCTCCATCGGTATCATCATCACATAACTCATAAGGCGTCGGTGTATTGAAATTGGTTAAGTTAGTAACGTTGATTTCAAAATCATTAATGATGAAACAACCTGTGGTGGTATTTTCAATTCTTATAAAAATCGTTTGATTACCACTTGTAGTATTAAAAATATCTCCTAAGGCAGCAGTTTTTATATTAGCATCACTTTCCGAAATATGGTATGTAACAGCAACATCTCCTACACCATTAATTATGTCTTGAGTTAACGTCGTTAAATCTATTTCTGTAATGTTATCATCAAAGGGAGCATTTCCATCACATACTTCCATGCTTGGTAGGCTTGTAGAGTTAGGATTAGCTAAAACTGGGTTTGAAGGGCTATCAGGGAAAGATGCTGTTCCTGTCCATTCTAGTGAAAAAGGGCTGTTACCAACAGGTCTGTCAATCACCAAAAAATAGGTTTCACCAGCTAGTACATCTAAATCACTTACAAAGCTATCACCATCAGCTCCTGGACCTTCATCTGGATCTGGATCTGTAGCGCTCATACCAGTTAAATTATTTCCTTGATTAGCAGCTGCAGGATTTGTTGTAGAACAACGTATGGTTTGTCCGAGGTTTCCACAAGTTGCATTTGGACCAAATAAGAAAAAATCGTAGTCTTCATTTATTGATGTACTTCCAGGTGTTAGTGTAAATGCTAATGTGCCAGATGTAGCTATGGTTACTTGAAACCAAATACTGTTGTTTTCTCCACTGCCGCAAGCACTTAATCCTTGAACTTCTTCTACCCCTTGACCATTAACATCAAAACTAAAGCTAGAATTACCACAAACCGTTACTGCATTTTGGCAGTCGTTTGGTTCTTGACTAAAGCCTACAAAAGGTATACTGAATAGCAAACAGAGTAAAAGTGTAGATTTAAAAATAAGATTTGGATTTAGATTCATCGTTTAAGTGTAAAATGACTGGTAAATGTTCTCCCATCTTGTAGTTTCACCCTAAACCAATAATCACTTGCAGGCATTCTTGCTCCATTATAGTTACCATCCCAGCCAGGACCAAGTGGGTCTAGCTTTTGGAGTAGTTTTCCATAGCGATCAAAAATATAGATTAATGAATTAGCTTGAAACTGATTGTTAATACCATAGACTTGCCAAAAATCGTTAGTGTCGTCATTGTTTGGTGTAAAAAACTTTGGAAATCCTATTACAGAAACCAGTTCTTCCGTAATTCCGCAGTTGTTTTTATCTCTTACAAAAACTGTATATAAACCAGGTTGTACATCGTTAAATATATTACTATCCTGATAAGGACCATCAATATTATCTAAGGCATATTCATAATCGCCTTCGCCAGTAACAAATACAGAAATTGAATTGTTTTGTGAAGCATCAACAATGTTAATATCAGTAACGGTAGCAATGTTAGATGGTAAAACGGTTATAGTCCTGTCTTTAAAGCAACCATTAGCATTGGTTACTCTTACATTGTAGGTTCCAGGAGCATTTATTTCTATAGTTGCTGTGTCTTCTCCAGTAGACCAATTAAATAGATAATTACTTGCTGAGTCGTCAATAATTCCAGCATCTAATACAATTGTGTCTGGAAAAAAGTTGATGCAGTAGAGTGTCTCAAACTCAGTCTCAATATTTGGCAATTCTAAAACTGTAAGTTCTATTTCGCTAATACCATAACATGAATTTGAATTTTCAACACGAGCAAAAATCGTTTGATTATACGGAACAGTATTGGTATAAGTTGCACCAACTGCATTAGTTTCAAGAAGTGCATCTAGATAAGTTTCGTAGTATTGAACATCCATTCCTGCAGGAGCACCAGCCAATACAATGGCATTGGTGTTACTAAGATCAAAAGAGGTAAAACCATCTTCGGTACCATCATTATCACACTCAGAAATACTAGCATTGTTGGATGATGTTGTACTCACTTCTAATGAAATCTCACTAAAATTAACACAACCAGAAATGGTGTTAGTAACTCTGGCAATAATATTTTGAGGATTGAAGTAATTTTCAAAAGCATCTCCATCTATTTCATTTTCTTCATTCTCGGCATCGGTTTGCGATACATAAAAAGTAATAGTTCTATCTGAAGCATTATAAGTGATATCTGGTATAAATTGACTAATGTTAAATGTTGTAAAGCCTTCAGGAATACCATCTTCATCACATTGAACAATAAAAATGTCATTGGCAATTGGTGCATCGTTAATCGTTAATTCAAAACTTGCAGTACTATAACACGATGTGTTGGTTGTGTTTTCTATTCTAACAAAAATAGTTTCATTAAAAGCGGTGTTATTGGTGTAAGTTAATGGGAGCGGAGAGGTGTTGTCGTCTGCATCTGCTTGTGTTGGGTGAAATGTGATATTGGTTTCGGTTTCACTTTGTGTACCACGAATTGTTGGTATTAAATCTCCAAGTTCAATGGTTGCAATACCATCCATTTCATCTCCTTCGTTATCGCAAAATTCAATATTATTGAGTTGAACGATTTGTGGTGTGTTAAAAACTTCCAGTTCAAAAGAATTTATATCATAGCAATTGGTGTTTTCAACATTATCCACACGAACATAAATAGTTTGTGGATTACTCACATTAGTATAAGGGAACGTGATTTCATTTTCAAGATTGTTGGCATCATCTAGCGATTCAAAATAACGAACATTATGTAGTAATGGATCTTGATTCAATAATGCCTCAGGATTTTTGTCTGTGAAGTCGAATTGATAAAAACCATCATTAGCAAGATTGTCACATACCTCAACATCTGTCAGTGGATTTGCAACAGGTATTTCATACACTCCAACTACTGCACTACCAATTATTGGGCAATCACCATTATTGGGTTCAATATAAACTTCGTAGAGACCTGGTGTATCAACAAAAAGTTCAAATGTATCTTCAGTAACTGGATTGCCATCAAATGTCCAAAAATAGTCAGCACCTGCAATATCATCGGCTCTTAGTGTGTAACTATCTCCAGTACAAAGCCGTAGTTCAGTTGCGCTTATGTCATTTCTTATAATATCAATTTCAGAATTAAATAATGATTGAATAAAAGGTGGTAAGCCAATTTGACTTAAGTTTTGGTTAGTGCCGTTAATATCTAACAGAACACCTTGTTCATTATAATTAACCATAGCTCCATCAGCCTCTGGGTTATCAATAACACCAATAAAACGATTAGACCCATCTACAGTTGTGAGACTCAATTGTGCTCTATATATTCTTCTATCTAAACCAAGTTGTAGTGCACCAGCACTAATATTTCCAGAGCTATGTACAACTTGTAATGAAGCAGGAATGTCAATGCTTTCTAAATCCCATTGTACCACTTGACTAGATCCATTTCCTGTAATACCTAAGCCTATCGTAGCATAAGCTTTACTATTGTCAGCAGAAAATTCTACACCATAAGGACTGTCATTATTCTCCGTGCCGTAAAGCTCTAAACCATTTGAAATAACACCAGTATTGTTGTCAAAATCATACAAGTGTACACTGCCTGCACCATCACCACCAGTAGTAGTTGCTTCTCCATAATGCGCAACAATAATTTTTGAACCATTCGGAGAGGCTTTGAGATAGCCCAAGGCATTACGTCGATAACCAGTAACTGGAATATTTGGGCCAACTGTAGAAATAACAGGAGTGGTGTCTACACCATTTACATCTACTCGGAAAGCATAAAACGAATTTGTAAAATGTGTAATTACCCAAAAGGAGGAACAATCTTCAGCTCTAACAGCAGTGATTTTTTCAGAACATTTATATTTAACCTCTTCAGAATCATTTTCGTCGTAAGTAACCAAATGGATGTTCTTTTCAGCAATATCAACATCTCCTAATCCACCATTTAAGTTCATATCTACTAACGAGTAGTTGAATCCGTTGTTAAAACCATCATCAACGCTTGGTACAGTACCTCCTCCGCTAATATAGGTGCCTGTAAATTGATTAGGGTAAACTGCTGCATTTTCGTGATGCGGTTCGTCAACTGTAAAAATGTAATATTTTGTTGGGTCTTCTGGTTTTGGAACAATAAGACCAGATGAGGTGCTCGATGGGTCACCTAGTAAACCAGTACCTCCAAAATAATTACCATTAGGCATAATTTGGTGGTTTTGGTTCCAAACTGTTCTACCATCTGTATAAAATCGTAGATTACCATTTTCATCCGAAATGGATGTACAGCCTTCTAAAGTGTTAATCTGTCCGTCAGTTAGTGCTGTAACTGCTCCAGTATTAGCATCAAAACGTAAACCTGCGTTTCGTCCAAAGTACCAATAAGATGCCTCGTTTTGCCCAAAAATTGGGATGCAAAAAGTTAGTAAGAGAAATACGAAACTTATCTTTTTCATAACATCTTTAGTGTTGAAAACACAGTAGTATATACTATATAACAACTAGAACTCTTATTCTCCTAGTTTTAGTATTAACTCAAAATTAAATAGCAATTGCTATCAAAGATATTACAAATCTCTCTTTTTTAATAATCGGTACGACAAAAAGATAAAAAGGGCTGACCAACCAATTACAGTAGCAATCTCATACCAATGTACAGCGTAATCGTAGATAATATCAGTCTTCTCAGGGAATTTAGTCATTACAATACGTTGAATAGGCTGGTCTATTAGTTTGTACATCGATTCTAGCGGCAAAAAGTTTTTTAATTTAAATGCACTATCGGCATTTCCAAATGCTTCGTAAGCTCCCCAGAAAACAAGCCATTCAGCTATATATAATACTACTAAAAAGCCTAATGCAAATGCGGATCGTTTTAATAGCATACCAAAGAAAAGACATAAACTAAAGAAGCCAACAAGTTTTACAAAATAGGCTAACAAGAATTCAATTTCTCTAAAAACTATGGTTGCTTCAGTGTAACTAGAATAGTACATACCTATGAAAAAGGATGCGACACCAATTAAGATTGTTGCACAAAGTGAAAAGAAAACAATTGTATCAAATTTTGATAGTATAAACTCTTTTTTACTTAATCCATCTATAAGATTTTGTTTCAGTGTTTTGTTGCTATATTCATTTCCAATCATGCTAACCACAACTATAGCAAAGAAAAACTTAAAGTAGGATGCAAAAAATGTTGTAATATGCCAGATTATTGGGAAATTAAATATACCAAGTTCTCCTAGCTCTAGTGTGAAAAATCCAAAGAAATTAATTTTAATTGATGATAGAATTAATACTGTAAAAGGGAGTATAAAAGATATAAATATAAGTATTCGGCTTACTTTATTAAGCCAAAGTTTTTGTAATTCTAATTTTATAAGACGTAACATAATAATGATTGGTTGTGCTTAATTTTTTTAATAAATTATGCTGTTTTTTGATTGGTTTCTAAAGTGTCGGTTAGCTGTAAGAACTGTTCTTCTAAGCTTTCTTTACGCTTTACTAAATGCGAAAGTATGATGCCTTTTTCAAACATTAGCTTATTAAATTCTGAAGCAGACATAGGCTCGTTTAAGAACGCTGTGATTAAATCTCCTTCAACTTTTATCTTACCAAAATTTGAATTTGTTTCAAGCAGTGAAATTAATACATCATGCTTTTCAGTTTTTAATTCAAAAAAACCATGACTACTAATCATCTCATCAACGCGACCAGAATATAATTTTTCGCCTTTTCGTAATACAACAACATGCGAACACACTTTTTCAACTTCATCAAGTAGGTGAGAGGCTAAGAGAATGGTAGTTCCGTTTGCCGCAATATCTTTTATGATTTGACGTATTTGATGTATACCTTGTGGGTCTAATCCATTAGTTGGTTCGTCTAAAATTAAGATTTCAGGATCGTTGAGAAGGGCAGAAGCAATGGCCAATCGCTGTTTCATACCAAGAGAATACGTTTTGAACTTATGGTCTTTTCGGTCTAATAAACCAACAACTTCTAGCTTTTCTGAAATTTTACTGTAATCAACTCCTTTTATTCTACATACAAGCTTTAAGTTTTGCTCTGCAGTCATATAGGGATAAAAGTTTGGTCGCTCTATAATTGCGCCTACTTGTTTCAGCGCATCGTGAGTGGTTGTATTGCCATCAAACCAATGAAAGTCTCCATGGGTTTTGTTGACAACATTCAGAACAATACCTAATGTTGTGGATTTACCACTTCCGTTAGGTCCCAAAATGCCATAAACATTCCCTTTGTTTATAGTAAAACTTAAGTCTTTAACGGCTGTTAAATAGCCGAACTTCTTTGTAAGATTGTTGATTGTAAGGATTGGCTCCAAAATATGATTGGTTTTTAATTGATTGGTTGAACAAGATTCTGAAACAAGTTCAGAATAAATTGGTTATGTAGGTAAGACGATTGAAGCTTTTATTTGTTACAATAAAATAAAAAAAGCATCATAATTGATGCTTTTTACTGTTTATATAGGTCTGTTTTTAATTCCAATTCTCGTCAAAATCTAAATCGCTGTAATCGTCAACGTCGATATCGTCTTCAAACTCATTGTAGTCATCATCGTCACTGTCTGCTTCAAAAACTTTTTCTGGTGCTTGGTCTGGAATTTGCCCATGTACAAACATTAGATTAGGATAATCTGTACTCTGAGCTTCTTCAACAATTTCTCCAAGTTCTACATAGAAAGTCCACATCGACAGAAAGTCATATACATAAATTAGTCGTGTAGATGCTTCATGTACAATAGCGTTAATAATTGTAGTACTCATCATCTTAACTTCATTACCAGTTTCGCTCATATCAAACATGGCAATTTCTTCACCTTGATTCCACTGGTCGTCACTAACATAAAAAGATGCCATTTCCATACCATCAAACCCAAAAGATTGAGCTATAGCATTATGGAGATCTTCCATGGTATCCGTTTCACGGATTTCAATATCGCGAAACACATCGTCTTCTGTGTCGTTGTCTAAGATGACTCTAAATCTGTAAATCATTTTGCAAAGATAAGATTTCTATATTCCAAAATCCAAAAACTAAATTCCAATTTTTTAAAACAGAATTCAACGTTAATTACTTTAAAGATTATTTTTTTATTTACTAAAACGATGAAGTGTAAAAGTCATAGTACTCAATAAAATAAACGCTCCAACCTGATGCAATACACCTAACCATACTGGTACAGCAAGTATAAGTGTTAGTACACCCAATAAAAATTGTACTCCAACCATAATTATAAGTGCATTGACACCTTTATTTTGCCATTTGGTTAAATCCACTCGTGTCGCTTTGTACCAAATAGCAAGTATCAATATTACTACAATATAAGCTAGTGTTCTGTGTACAAACTGCACACCACTTTTGCCCTCAATAAAGTTAAGGTATGTTGTGCTTTGTTCTGTGTAAACAGTTTCGTGAATAAACTTTCCTTCATTCATAAACGGCCAATGATTATGAATCCAGCCAGCATCTAATCCTGCAACAAAAGCACCATAAATGATTTGTATAACCAAAACGACCAAACCAACTCTTATGAAATTTCGCAGTTTTTTATCGATGATTTTTTTGTTAGGAAACATTAAATCTAGAGCTACCCAAAACGTATAAGCAAAGGTTAAAAATGCCGTGGTTAAATGTGCTGCTAATCTATAATGACTTACATCTGGTCTGTCTACCAAACCACTTTTAACCATGTACCAGCCTAGAAATCCTTGAAAACCACCCAGTATGAGTAGTATGATTGATTTTTTTATGGTTGATTTTGAAAGCCTTTTTTTAATTAAAAAATACACGAATGGTATGATAAAAACCAAACCAATAAACCGACCAATAACACGGTGAATCCACTCCCAAAAGTAGATGTCCTTAAACTCTTCTAATGTAAAGTGGCTATTGAGTTTTTTGTATTCTGGATATTGTTTGTATAAATCAAAGGCTTCGTTCCATTCTAATTCATTCATTGGTGGAATAGTACCAGAAATAAGCTTGTAATTAGAAATGGATAAACCAGAATGTGTTAACCTTGTAATACCGCCAACGATAACCATTATAAAAATTAAAATACAACCAGTAAGTAACCAGTAGATTACGGCTTTATTATCTTTTTTCATTTATTAAGATTTTTTTTGAAACAAAGACTATTTTCTATACCAACATATTGACCATAGTTAGGAATAATGTTGTACAAATTTTTTTTATAAAATTCAACGGCTTCAACCTGCCTAATTCCAGTTTCTAATATGCAATTTGAATAGTTTAACTCTTTAGCCCAATCTTCCAATTCTTTTAGAATTACTGATGCAACACCTTTTCCGCGAGTTTCGGGTAAAGTAAACATACGTTTTACTTCTACAGTTGTATTATTAAATGCCTTAAAAGCACCACAGCCAACAGGTTGCCCATTTTTATAGGCTACTATAATGTGCTTTAAAACATCAATATTGTTGAATTGGTTGTAAAAATCGTGTTCATCTCCATCGGTTATTTTTAAATACGCATCGAGTTGTTTTACCAATAAAATAAAGTCTTCGTTTTCTGAGTTGGTTCTAACAAGCTTTATCATTTTCAGGAAGTTTTTAAGCCTAAAGCTTTGCCTTTTTCTAACATTAATTGAAATGCTGCTTCGTGTTCGTTTGGAATTTCACCTTCTAAAATAGCTTCTTTAATTGCTTCTTTTATGATACCAATTTCTTTTGAAGGCTTTAAATTAAAAGTTTCCATAATCTCTTCACCAGTAACTGGAGGTTGAAAATTACGAATTTGGTCACGCTCTTCAACTTCAACTATTTTATCCCTAACGAGTTTAAAGTTGTGATGGTATTTTTTAAACTTTTTAGGATTTTTTGTTGTAATGTCGGCTTCACATAATGTCATTAAGTCATCAACATATTCTCCTGCATCAAAGACCAAACGCCTAACGGCAGAGTCTGTAACTTCGGATGCTAATACTATTGGTCGCGAACTCATCATTACCATTTTTTGAACAAATTTCATTTTGTCATTTTGTGGCATCTTAAGTCGTTTGAACAATTTGTAAACCATTTTTGAGCCTACAAATTCATGGGCATGAAACGTCCAACCTATTTTTTTATGGAATTTTTTGGTGGGTGCTTTTCCTATATCATGCAATAATGCAGCCCAACGCAACCATAAATTATCTGTGGTTTTGGCAATATTATCAACAACCTCTAGTGTATGGTAAAAATTGTCTTTGTGTCGTTGCCCTTCAATTTCGTCTATGCCTTTTAAAGCTGTCAGTTCGGGAAGAATATAATCTAATAACCCTGTTTTTTCTAAAAGAATAAATCCTATAGATGGCGTATTGCTTTCAAGGATTTTATTTAGTTCAACGACAATACGTTCTTTTGTAATAATTTTTATACGGTCTTTATTGTTGGTAATGGCCTTAAGCGAAGCGTCTTCAATTTTAAAATTTAATTGCGTTGCAAAACGTATGGCTCGCATCATACGCAATGGGTCGTCACTATACGTAATATCTGGATTTAAAGGTGTGCGGATTATACCTTGATCTAAATCTGCAATGCCATTAAAGGGATCTAATAATTCTCCGAAATTATTCTTGTTGAGACTAAGTGCAAGTGCGTTAATTGTAAAATCACGTCGGTTTTGGTCATCTTCTAACGTTCCGTTTTCCACAACTGGATTCCTGCTATTTTCGTTATAACTTTCCTTTCGTGCACCTACAAATTCAATTTCTATATCGTCAAAACGCAACATAGCTGTACCATAGGTTTTAAAAATTTGAACTTTTGGTTGTGAGGCTATATTTTTAGAAACCTGATTGGCCAAATCTATACCACTACCTACAGCAACAACATCTATATCTTTTGCATCACCACGTTGTAAGAGATAATCGCGGACAAAGCCACCGATTACATAAGAATCTAGCTGTAATTCTTCAGCAGATTGTGAGATGATTTCGAAAATTTGATGCTTTAATGCCTGTTTGTAGTTCATTTTTAAAAACCATTTTAAAATGGCTGTGCAAAGATACGATTCGTTGGTAATCTTTTAAAATCAATTCGTATTAAAAGAAAAAAACTAATTGTAGTTTTGTACTATGAAATATGAGATTAATTCTAGTTTTTTAGACATTAAGGATTTCTTAGATGATTGTATAAGCAATTTTGAAACTAAGGGAGAACCTTTTGGTGACCAAAAGCGGAATTCACTTAAATTATTTTATAAAGACGACCTTGTTATTAATATTAAGTCGTTTAAGATTCCTAATATTTTCAATCAAATAGCTTATCGTTTTTTTAGAAAAAGTAAGGCACAACGTTCTTTTGAATATGCTTTAAAACTTAAAGAATTAGGGATTGGTACACCAGAGCCCATTGCGTATTATGAGTTTAGAACTCCGTTGCTTTTTAAAAATAGTTATTATCTCAGCAAACAATTGGAGTGCGATCTTACTTACCGCGAATTATTAAACAATCCTGAATATCCAGATTACGAGAACATTCTCCGTCAGTTTACGCGTTTTACTTTCGATTTGCATGAGAAAGGTATTGAGTTTTTAGATCATTCTCCCGGTAACACACTTATTAGTAAATCAGATAATGGTTATACGTTTTCTCTAGTTGATTTAAACCGGATGAAATTTGGTGAAATGGATTTTGATAAACGTATGAAGAACTTTGCCAGACTATCTAAATACAAAGATATGGTAGAGCTTATGAGTGATGAATATGCAAAATGTATTAACAAACCTTATGATGAGGTTTTTAACGCTATGTGGAAAGAGGTAAAGGCTTTTAGGGCTATTGTTGAACGAAAAAAACGCGTAAAAAAACGATTTAAGAATTAGTTTTTTTAATCCACAACTCTCTCAGCTTAGAGTATTTTAAAAATGTAATGTTTGCAGTTTGATAGCAAATTATTAATCCATTAAATCCATCTAAAAAGCCTAATTTTAGAATATAAGATTTGAAAAAAGCCCAACTAGGATTCCAAATGATTTTCCAAATTGGCGCTTTTTTTCCTTTGTCAAAGTATGCTTTTGCTGCAATTGTGGAGAAATATTCTGTTTTTTGATTAAATTCTGAATAACTCTGATAAGTCTTATGTAGTATATCTCCTTTTAATTGACCTGTTTTTGCAGTTGCATCATGTAATTGTACATTGTCGTGAGGGTTGGTACCTTTCCATGCAGCTTTTCGTCTATCAAAAATGCGTAATTTTTTATTAGGATACCAATCGGAATGTCTTATCCATTGTCCGCAGAAATTATTAAAACGGTTAGCAACATATCCATCAAATTTCCAATTGTTTTTTAAATCAATTATAGATTTTTGTAGTGTTTCAGACAATGCTTCATCTCCATCTAAAGATACGATGTGGTCATAACTTGCTTGAGTTAACGCGAAATTTTTCTGCTCAATATATCCCAAGAATTCTTGTTCAATGAAATTAACATTAAAGTCTTTGCAAATAGATTTGGTATGGTCTGTAGAAAACGAATCCACTACTACGATTTCATCTACCACATCAACTAAAGATTCTAAACACTGTTTTATGTTACGTTCTTCATTAAAAGTTATTATGACGCCAGATAGTTTTATCATAGTTTGATTTCCCTGCTGTAAAAATAGTATTTTTGCGCTTATGCAGGCAAAACCAAAAGCATCAGTTATAATTAGTACTTACAATCAGTCAGAATGGTTGAGGTTGGTTTTGTATAGTTATCATATTCAAACGGTTAAAGATTTTGAAATTGTGATTGCGGATGATGGCTCTGACGAAAGAACAAAAACTATTATTGATGAATTTTCTGCAGAAACTGATATAAGTGTTTTTCATGTTTGGCAAAAGGATGATGGTTTTAGAAAAACAAAAATTGTAAATAAAGCTATCTTAAAAACCAACACTGACTATTTAATTTTTACTGATGGAGATTGTATAGCTAGAAAAGATTTTGTTGAGACACATCTTAAATTAAGACAGCCAAAGAATGCCTTGTCAGGAGGTTATTTTAAGCTAACTGCAGCTATTTCTAAAAAAATTTCAAAAGCAATTATTTTAGAACAAAAATGTTTTGATAAACAATGGTTGTTAGAATGTGGACAGCCCAAAAGCTTTAAGTTAAATAAATTGACAACTTCAAAGTTTAAGGCTCAATTTTTAAATACAGTAACTCCAACTAAAGCTACTTTTGATGGTATGAATGTGTCTTGCTGGAAAGCTGATATTTTAGCCGTGAATGGCTTTGATGAACGTATGGAGTATGGTGGAGAGGACAGAGAGGTTGGTGAAAGAATGATGAATAACGGAGTTAAGTTTTTGCAGGTCAGGTACAGTACAATTTGTGTACACTTGCATCATGAAAGACCATACAAAAATGAGTTGAGCCAAACCTTGAATAAACAAATAAGACAAACTACAAAAAAGGAAAAGGCGAAGTGGACAGCTTATGGGATTGAGAAGTAGAAAACACAACTTTTGATGGTTTTATAGTATTGTGCAATTTCTTTTTATTCTTTACACATTTTTCCTTCCATAACCTGCTCATGTTCTTCAACTTTCATAATTGATTTATAATAAAAACAATTTCCCTCAATTTTAATCACTTCAGTTGTTATTCCTCCAATGCTATTTATGAATTTTTGACTTTCAGTCAATTTAGATTTTGAGTCGTCATATGTTGCTCTATATGAACAATCGTCAATCCATTCAATTTTTACATAATGTGGGTCAGAAGGATAACCCAAATCTTTGTATTCTTCAGGTATTTCTTTTATTATTTCTGTTTGTTCATTTTGTGTGCGAATTATTTCCCATTTAATTTTTATAGGTTCTGAAACCTCTGTTTTAAATGTCCCTTCTTTAAAATCTTCGCAAGTCAATTCTTGTCCAAAACCGCTAATTCCGCACAAAATCGTTAGCATAAATATTGTTTTTCTCATATTGTGACATCGTTTATGTATAAGGAAAATCAGAAGCTAGCAAACAAGCAACTCACTTTGGTTTAGGTAAAACTAGCAATATTTTTATACGGTGTTACCTACAGTATTTTTAATTCAGATTCGTGTATATTAAATCTAAGAATAATTTCCGATACATTATTTTTTGAAATTTATTTTCTGGAATTTTATTCAGCGCATCAATTAAATATTCACTATTACTGTCTAAATTTCCGTAAGCCTCAAATTTGTTATATGCTAGACCAAATTCAAATTGCCAGCTTGATTTATCTAAAATTTTTAATTGTTCAAATAAATAACCATAACAAGATAAATGGGAATTAATTGGAAATAACAAATAAGGGTCAAACCCTAAATCCGATTTAAGTTTCTCAAAAAATTCAGGTTTTATTTCTTTCCGATTCGCTTTTTTTAATAATTCCGAATATCCGCTTTTGCTTATTTCAGTCAGATATTTTTCTTGAAGTAGTGAATTTTCTAATAAACTATGAATATTCTGTTTGTAAATCAGTTTACCCTCAATCGATCCAACTTCCGTTACGAGTCGATTATATTTGATTTCAGAGCATAATTCAAACTTTTCATCCGCAATTAGGTCAGCCGTATTTTTAGTTGAACCGCAAGCTGTGATTAAAGTCAGAATTATTATTTGAAGCAATTTTTTCAATAATGTTAAGTAACTTAATTTAATTATAACTCTTCAAAATTTTATAACGTGTTTTTAACTTTCTAAAGGTTGAGATTTTACGTTTTTCGGGTACTTTATTTGTTTTTAAATAGTCTTCTACTGCTTCTACCATTCTCAATGCAGACTTTCCATCGTTGTATGGATGGTAATCTCTTATAATATTTTGGCGTAATTGTACATTACTATCATTCTTAAAAGTATCTAAAACCTCAGTATTTAAATTATCATATGATTTAAGATCTTTCCATACAATATTTTCTGAAATACTATTAAAAGTAATCACAGGTTTATTTAAAAGTAAAAACTCATAGACAACTGAAGATGTGTCGCTTATAAGCAGGTCTGAAATGATCAAAAACTTAGTAATATCGCTTTCTGTCTGGTAGATTATATTTTCTGTTTCTTCAGCAAGTTGTTGGTACTTGTTTACCCATTCTTCTGCCATTAATGGGTGAAACTTCAACAGGATTAAATAGTTTTTATCTGTTGCTAGTGATTTTATTTCTTCAAGTAGGTGAGGAGCTGAAGTGAGTTTAGGAGAGAACGTTGGTGCGTACAGAATTATATTTTGAGCCTTATAATTTTTTAATAACGAATTTTTATAATGATTTAATTCGTCATTGTTTTTATAATAAACATCGAGTTTTGGCCAGCCAGTTTCTATAACATCAAAATCTTTGTGTATTTCCTTTAATTTATTAAACCGATTTGTGAAGTATGGTCCTTGGGTTAGGTATAAATCAAAGTATTCTCTTATTCTAAAATGCCCTTTTTTTTCACCAGCCAGACCATGAAAAATTTGTGTTTTAAGTCCTCTTAAAAAGTAAGGAACTTCGTTTCCTGGTGCAAAAATGACATCGCTTTTGTAAGCTTTTAAATCTTTTATTTTAGTAGTAAAATTTTCATTTTTATAAGGAAAACTACTTTCTATTTTAGGTGTAACATACCAAATATAGTCTTGTTTTCTATCTTCTAGTACAACTTTTATTGGCTGTAAAATAGCAAATGCATAATTATTAAGGCAAAAGAGCACATACTTCATTACAGTCGCTTATTTACTTCATCTAAATCTTCAACAAAGTCTATTTCCATACAATCGTATTTAGAAATATCCACAGCCTGAATTTTTAAATTGTCTTTTTCAATAGCAATTTCTAATCCTCGTTCAAAGTAATCATTGTCATCGCATTCTTCTAAACGTGTTATAAACGTTTTTATATCATTTGACGAAATAAAATTAATACCAACAGCTTCTCCCAAACCATTTTTTACAGTTTTTGATAATTCATCAATATAACCGTCTTTTAACGTGTATTTTACTTCTTCTTCTGCAACTTTACTAGTATTTACTGCAACAAAAGAGGAGTTGGATTTCATGTATGGATCTAAGATATCGAGTAAGTTCTCGTCAAAAACGACATCACCATTAAACCAGAGTACAGGCTTATCTTTATGTTTTTTTAGTGCTTGCAATAAGCTTTTAGAGGTATTTGTTCTGTCAAAAAAAGGATTATAAACATAGGTTAATTCTGGAAAACGCTCCATAATCAAGTCTTTTTTAAAACCCACAACAACATTGATGTCGTCAATATCATAACGAGAAGCAATATTGTCGGTTTGCATTTTCATAATGCTTTTGCCATTTTTTAATGGTGTTAAGGGTTTTGGAAATGGGTTTCCTAGTCTAGAGCCTATGCCAGCAGCAAGTATTATTATCTTCATCTATCTATAAAAGTCTAAAGTGTTTTCAAAGATAAAGCTTAAAATGAAGTATAAAAAAATATGTCATTTTTTAATATGAAAACCTAATGCTTTGCTCACTGAATAATAACTATTAAATTAGCTTTATGATTCAATTGGAAGACAGGCATTACATTGGAGAAGGTGAAATAAGATTTTGCTATGAACACCCTAATAAAAAGGGTTTGTGTATAAAAATTCCACGACCAGAAACTACAAGAGCGTACACCAATAAAGAACTTTTGTATTTTAAAAAATTGTCTAAACGTAACAAAACAAAATACAATTACCCTTTTTATTCAGATTTTTATGATGAAATACAAACGAATAAAGGTTTGGGTCAGGTATTTGATTTGGTAAGAGACGAAACAACTGGAAAAATTTCTAAAACCTTAGAATATTACCTAATACAAAGCAACGAAATAGATGATAAAAAACTTGAAAATGCTCTATTAGAATTAAAACATCAAATGACAAAGCATAAAGTTTTTACCAGAGACTTAAGAGCTAGGAATATTTGTTGTAAAATAAACAAAGATGGTTCAATAAGGTTAATTATTATAGACGGTATTGGGCACAGAGATTTTTTTCCATTTGCAGATTGGTTCCACTATTTTTCACAAAAAAAGGTAGACCGTACATTTACTAAATGGCATTTTAATAGTATAGATGAGCAACGAAATTTTCTTAAAAAAGGCTAATATCAATTTAGTTAAAACGATTTGTTAACCAATTTGTAATGTAGTTTAAAATATGTTCTGGACTTTTATTTAAACTCTGCAAGCCCATAAAAAGTTTGTTTTTTGAGTTTATATTTAATTTAAACTTATACCAGAATAAAGGTTTTTTATAAGATCTGAAATAAAGTAATTGTAAATCTGTTTGTTTACGGCATGTTTTGTTTTTTATCTCAAGATGATTTGCAAGTGCCACAGGTAAAAATTGTGCTTTATTCCTGAATTTGTACTTTATGTTCTCTAAAAAGATTTCTGGATTTTCATTAAAAAATTCTGTTAATGTAGATTTACGTATTGGGTGAGGAGTGTGTTTAAATCTAAATAGTTTTTTGAATCCAAGAAGTTTCGCAGCTTCATCCTGTGCTTTTTTATGGCCAGCTTTATCTTTTTTCTTCGTGTCAAATTTTTGCCATTTACCTCTTAATACAGGAAATCCTTTTTCAGTAAAAAAATCACTTTGAGTTGTTGGGTTTATGATAAAAAAATCATCATTAAGGTAGATAAAATGCTCTGATAGTTCCGGTATTCTATGTATACAAGTCTCTATTGTTCTACTATTAAAAGTAGGTAAATTACTTTCATAACCTTTGAAAAGCACCGTGTGATCTACAATTTTTACTTTAGAATAGTTGTCGTTATGTTGGTTCTGTTTTAAAAAAGGTGGTGTTTGGTTATCAGTGACTATAAATATAGTGTCTACAAAAGGAGCATATTTTAATATAGATTTTACAGAATATTCTATTTCGTTTACCTGTACATATCTAGAGTTGAAACTTTTTGTAGCATTAGGTTGCTCATCTAAATAAGGTGAGAGTTTAGAATGATACGCTTCATCATTACCATCTACCCAAAGTATAACGGCATCAATCTTTATGTTTTTGATTGGCTCTGTATTCATGATGTATAAGCAAGTTTAGTACTTAATATCTTCAAGCGTTGTAATAACATCATTTGAAGCGTTTAGTTTTGGTAATTTAAAATAATCACCAATGATTTTATTGTATTCTTCTGGGTAAAATTTCTTTCTGGCATCAGAAGGATAAAATGTCAATTCACCAAATATAGTTTTTCCATTTACAGAATAAAAATCTACTCTAACAAATGGTAATTGTGTAGATAATTTTCTGGATAATACTACCATTTCCTCAAGGTTAGAGGGTTTTTTTAATTCTGATGAAATGCTCTTATAGCTTTTGCTTTTTCCAAACGGAAGTAAATTCCAATCTAAATCAAAGCAGCCTTGTTTGTGGTCGTCTTCCCTATCTAAATGTACATCTATAAATTTTGGCTCACCATTAAAACAATAAAACTTATAATCAACCAAAGTGTTTTTGTCGTCTTCTTTCAAGAATTTTTCGATGATGATTTTTGGCTTAATATCTTTATAAGCCCATTCCTGACCTCTTCGATAATATTGGTTTTTACCCAACCATTTTTTAAATGTTTTAATTACTTTTTCTTTGTCAAGGTCTTCTTTGTTTGTTACGATAAGATTATGACCATTGGTGTGATTGGCTTTTATAATAAATTTATTTGGTAATCCATCAAAATCCATCTCTTCCGGATTGTCATAGACAGCATAAAGCTCATTAAGATATTGCGCACCAATCTTTTTTTTTACATAAGATCTTACCTCATATTTATCTGCTAATGTGTTTAACAGTTTTGGTCTGAAAAAAACTTTGTACCACTCAATTTTAGCATTAAACTCTTTAGGATTTTTTAAATCTAATTTTTTGCCACTAAAATATTCGTAGTGAATTTTAGCGTAGAGCTTTGGTGGCAAAAACCGCATTTTGCGCAGATGCCTTAAAAAAAAACGTCTTATTTTTTTAAGCATTCAAGAGAGTATTTTAAGTAAATATAATCGATTAAATTTATTGTAAAAAGTGGTTGTTGTTGTTATTGGTAATTAAGTTAACTACTTTAGCCTGTAACCAAACCCATCAATAACATATTGCTTGCATGGAGCACACTCTCCACAAGGTTTGTCTCCAGAACGATGACAGAACCAAGTAGCGTTTAAAATATCTATAAATCCTTGTTCTTCAGCTTGGCTTTTCATCTCTAACTTAGAAATATAACAAAGGGGAAACCTAACATTTTTAAAAAGTTGTCTTTTTAGGAAGCCCATTTTTTTGGGATTAACCTCCCAGTTTTTTCCACCAGTTTCATCTTTTATCTCAGTCAATTCAGTAATTGAGATTAACTGGTCTCTATCTTCTTTGTGAAAGCACTGTTCTAAATTAGGATACTTTTTTGCTAAACTCGCCAGCCAATAATATTGTTTACCAATACGTTGTCGTTTTTTAATTTGCTTATAAATAAACTTGAGATAAGGGTTTGAAGGAATGTTTTTCCGCTTTATAAATATCGGAGGATGTATAGCGCCTTTAGAGTCTTTGAATCTTTCCTTTATTTTCTTAGTGAGTAATTCAATAGTTTCTATTTCTTTTTGTGCAGACTTTCTATTATGATCTATAACATAAATTGGCTTAATTACGACATCTCTTTGATAAAGCTGAATGATTCTAAAAGTAGAGTCCCAGCCACCAGTCCATAAAGCAAATTGTTCTACACTCATTCTATACGGCTACATTATACTCTCTCAAAGCGTCATTAAGTGATGTTTTTTTATCCGTACTTTCTTTACGTTTTCCAATAATTAATGCGCACGGCACCTGAAACTCACCAGCCTTAAATTTCTTGGTGTAACTTCCAGGAATTACTACAGATCGTGCTGGTACAACGCCTTTTGTTTCAACAGGCTCGTCACCAGTAACGTCAATAATTTTTGTGCTCATAGTCAATACTACATTAGCACCTAAAACAGCTTCTTTTTCCACACGGACTCCTTCTACAACAATACAACGACTGCCAATAAACGCACCATCTTCAATAATTACGGGAGCAGCTTGTAATGGCTCTAGAACACCACCTATACCAACACCACCAGAAAGATGTACATTTTTACCAATTTGAGCACAACTACCAACGGTTGCCCAAGTATCTACCATTGTACCTTCATCTACATAAGCTCCGATATTTACATAACTCGGCATCATAATAACACCTTTAGAAATATAAGCTCCATGTCTTGCGACTGCATGAGGTACAACTCTGATTCCTTTTTCGGCATAATTGCGTTTTAGAGGGATTTTATCGTGATACTCAAAAATACCAACCTCAAAAGTTTCCATTTTCTGAATTGGAAAATATAAAACCACAGCTTTTTTTACCCATTCATTTACTTGCCAACCATCTTTAATTGGTTCAGCAACTCTTAAAGTGCCTTCGTCAATAAGGTTAATAACGCTCTTAATAGCATCAATAGTAACATGGTTAGTTAAAAGAGAGCGATCCTCCCAGGCATTTTCTATAACGGTTTGTAGTTGTTTCATCCAGTAAAAAATTTCGTCAAAGATAAGCCGATATTAAGGCTTCAGAAAATTTTTTCATAAAAATTGTGACCTATAAAAAAATAGTGTGTCTTATATTTGTTAAATCCGATGATTATTTATTTCATAATAATTAATCTGAGAATTTAATTAATAGCTAATTATGAAAACTCCTCTCCCCATAAATTGAGGAGTTTTCTTTTTTTGTGAGAAAAAAGTGACTTAAATAAAATTATTGGGTCTTAAAAAATAATTAACGTGATTTATTTATAGAGGGTAATAAAATCATAGACTTAATTAATAGCTAATTTGAAAACGCTTCTTTTCTTAAGAAGCGTTTTTTTTGTTTATAAGAATTATTTAAAAAAAGTATAGTTAAACTAATCCAAAATTTTCTTTTGAAACATTCTCTAACCTATAACATTCAATAATCATATCTTTGTACCGATGGGAAGAATATTAGCCATAGACTACGGAACAAAACGAACAGGATTAGCTGTTACCGATGAGATGCAAATTATAGCCTTTGGGTTGACCACTGTTAATACCAAAGACCTTATGGTTTTCTTAAAGGATTATATGCTTTCAGAAAAGGTGGATAAATTTGTTGTAGGCGAGCCTAAACAAATGGACAACACAGCTTCTGAGAGCGAAATTTATATTCAGAAGTTTTTAGAGAAGTTAGAAAAAGAAATTCCTAATGTTCCAATTGAACGTGTAGATGAGCGTTTTACTTCAAAAATGGCATTTCAGACGATGATAGATAGTGGACTAAAGAAAAAACAAAGACAGAATAAAGCACTTATTGACGAAATTAGTGCGACGTTGATATTGCAAAATTATTTAGCTTCAAATTCTTAAATAAGAATTGTATTTTTGCATCCGAAAATGAAAAAATCATGATTTTACCAATAGTTGCCTATGGCGATGCCGTACTTAAGAAAAAAGCTAAGGAAATAGATAAAGATTACCCTAAGCTTTCAGAACTTATAGAGAACATGTACGAAACTATGTATGGCGCTTATGGTGTTGGTTTGGCAGCTCCACAAATTGGCTTACCTATTCGTTTGTTTTTAGTTGATACAGAACCGTTTTCTGATGATGAAGACCTATCTGAAAAGGATAGAGAGCAAATGAAAAACTTTAAGAAAACATTTATCAATGCTCAAATATTAGAAGAAGAAGGTGATGAGTGGGCTTTTAATGAAGGTTGTTTAAGCATACCAGATGTAAGGGAAGATGTCTTTAGACAACCAAAGATTAAGATTCAGTATCAAGATGAGAATTTTGAAACGCATATTGAAGAATATGATGGTTTAATTGCTAGAGTTATTCAGCATGAGTACGATCATATTGAAGGTATTTTATTTACTGATAAACTATCATCATTCAAAAAGCGTTTAATAAAAGGTAAGCTTACTAATATTTCAAAAGGAAAGATAAAAATAGATTACAGAATGCGTTTTCCTGCCATGAGTAAAAAACGCTAATTACAATATATATGAGTTTAGATAAAATTTTATCCATTTCAGGAAAACCTGGATTATATCAAATAGTTACACAAACCAGAACAGGTGCTGTTGTAGAATCATTAATTGATAAAAAACGTCTTACTGTTGGTGCACATAGCAACATTAGTATCCTTAGTGAAATTGCTATTTATACCTTAACAGAAGAAGTGCCATTAAGAGAGGTGCTGAAAAAAATTAAGGATAAAGAAAATGGCAAACCAACTTCTATCAGCCATAAGGATGGTAAAGACACTTTAGAAGAATACTTTTTTGAAGTATTGCCAGATTATGACGAAGATAGAGTGTATGCATCAGATATTAAAAAGGTGGTGCAATGGTATAATTTATTACAAACAAATGACCTTTTAGGTGATTTAGAAGAAGAACCTACTGAAGAATCTGACACTTCTGAGGAAGAATAACATGTCTGATAAAACAGCCCAATTAAAAGCTTTTGAGCGTTTGTTGATCATTATGGATGAGTTGCGTGAGCAATGTCCATGGGATAAAAAACAAACGTTAGAATCGTTACGTCATCTTACCATTGAAGAAGTTTACGAACTTGGAGATGCTATTTTAGATAATGATTTAGATGAGGTTAAAAAGGAATTGGGAGATGTTTTACTTCATATTGTTTTCTATGCCAGAATAGGAAGTGAAACCAACGATTTTGATATTGCAGATGTATGTCATAGTATCTGCGATAAGCTTGTGGATCGTCATCCGCATATTTACGGAGATGTAAAGGTTGAAAATGAAGAAGATGTTAAGCGCAATTGGGAGCAACTAAAGCTTAAGGAAGGTAAGAAAAGTGTGCTTGAAGGTGTGCCAAAAAGTTTACCAGCTATGGTTAAAGCTAATCGCATACAAGATAAAGTTGCTGGAGTTGGTTTTGATTGGGAGCATCCTGAACAAGTTTTTGAAAAGGTAGAAGAGGAGCTAGCAGAGTTAAAACTAGAAATTACAAATGGAAACAAAGATGCTATAGAAAGTGAATTTGGTGACGTTTTGTTTTCTATGATAAACTATGCACGTTTTCTCAAAGTAAATCCAGAAAACGCTTTGGAACGCACCAACAAAAAATTCATTAAACGCTTTCAATATCTCGAAAGTAAAGCTAAAGACCTAAATAAATCCCTAAAGGATATGACACTATCTGAGATGGATGTCTTTTGGGAGGAAGCGAAATCACTTTAGTTGTTTCTCGTCATTCCGCAGTGTCCCGCTGAGCGTAGTCGAAGTGTGACGTGGAATTTACTTTTATACTTTTTTAAATTCCTGCCTTGCACCTTCGCTAAAGCTATGACGACACATGGACGCAGGAATGACAAAAGGTATAGATCTGTTAAAAATTTCTAAAAATTTAAAACCAAACATCCAAACAGAATTTTCGTACGTAAATAGAATATATAAAAGCAAAAAACGTTTTTATAATCTTAGTAGGAGATCTTAATTATTATTTAAGCGGTTGTAATTAAGGTTAATTTAGTTTAGTTAGGGCAAAACCCATCTGTAAGGAACAGATGGGTTTTGATTTATTCCGTACTTGATACGGAATCTTTTTATTGAAATCACTCGTTGCAAACGAGCGCTAGCGAATGTTTTTTATTTTTTTTAAGAATACATACCACGAAGTTTGCTCAACTTTTCTTTCCAGGTTTCTAATTCTTTTTTGTGCTTTGCAATGTTTTTATGAACATCCTTAACCAATGGATTATCAGATTCTACATTAGAGAAAAACTGTAAATTGTTTTCCAATTGGTTAATCTCAGATTTTACCTCGCTTATTCTTTTGCGAATAAAGTTTTGCTCATTATCAAGCAATCTGGTGTCATTATCGTCATTGGCTAAATTTTCAAGCTTGCTTTCAAATTTTACCATTTCTAATTTAGACTTTTCCATTTTTAATTTGTCAAAAGCTTCATCAATGGCTTTGTAGAATTTGCCATCTATGTAGCGTTTGTTTTGCGGAACGTATCCTATGGATTTCCAGTCCGCAATTTTAGTTTTTAAAGTCTCAACATCAGCTTTGTTATCTCCACTAAGCTCTAAAGTTTTTAGCTCGTCTAGGAGTTTTACTTTTTTGTCAAAAGCATCATACAAATGCTGGTTTTCAGCTTTACGTTCAGCATGCATTCTGTCAAAATAATGATTACATGCAGCTTTAAATTGCTTCCAAATCTTATCACTATCGCGTCTTGGTACATGACCAATTTTTTTCCAATCGTTCTGAATTTTCTTCATCAACGGAGTTACAACTGCAAAATCCTCACTGTCTTTGTTTTCTTCAGCAATTTTAATAAGTTCTTTCTTTTTCTGAAGATTTTCGTATTGGTCTTTTTTAAGTTCCTTGTAGAATTTATTTTTTCCACGGTTAAAGGTTCTAACTGCATCTTTAAATTTAGACCAAGTTGCTTCGTTTACTTTTAAAGGAACTTTGCCTGCATTAAAAAATGCTTCGCGTAAAGCTTCAACTTCTTTTATTTTCTTCTGCCAAGCACCATGAGAATTTGCTTTATCCTCAGCAATAACTTGTATTTTTGAAATTATATCTTCTTTCTTTTCAAGGTTTTTTTCGTAAGCTTTGTCTAAATCAGCATAATATTCCTGACGTTTGTCATGTATGGTTTTAGTAGCATTACTAAAACGTTCCCAAATGTCTTCTCTGTGTTCTTTTGCCACAGGCCCAAGCTCTTCTTTCCAAAGTTTATGAAGTACTTGTAGCTCTCTAAATGAACGGTTGATATTGTCATCTTTAGCAAGTTCTTCCGCACGTTCTATGATTTTTAACTTTTGCTCATAGTTGTGCTTAAAGTCCATATCTCGCAAATCATTATTGAGGTGCAAAAAATCATAGAAACGTTCTACATGGTGATGATACGTGTTCCATGCATTATTGTACTTGTCTCTAGGAATTGGACCAGCATTACGCCACTTCTCCTGTAGTTCCTTAAAGTGTTTGTATGTGGTGTTGATGTTTTCTTCAACATTCAGTAAACCTTTAATTTCCTCAATTATGGCTAACCTGTTTTCTAGATTTTGCTTTAAATTTTGTTCACGCTCTTTGTAATATGCGTTGATAGATTGCTTATAATCTTTATAAAGCTGGTTGAACAGTTTTTTTGTATCGTTGGTATAATAGAAGTCAATTTCATTACCACCATCATTTATAAACTCTTCTTTTTTCTCGTCGAGTAACTCACTAAACTTAGAATTAAATTCAGATTTAATTTCATTGACCTGTTTAGATATGGTCTGGATTTTATGGTGTTTTAAAAGACGGTTGAATTCCGTTGCTAAATCTTGCATAGACATAGCATGATAGTCCTTTTCTTCTACCTCATGACGCTCAGCATTTGACTCATCTTCTGCATCTTCTGCAATTGAAGAGTCGATTTCATCTACGTAATCGTCATCTTTTGCTTTGGTTTCTGTTTCAGTTACTTCAGCATTTGCTGAATCTTCTGCCGTTACCTCAGTTGCTTCTGTATCAGCTTTAGTTTCAGAAACCGTTTCTTCTTTTGGAGTAGGTTGTTTCGTTTCTACTTCGTTTTTTCCATCTGCTTCTTGCAGGTTATCATTCTCAGACATATGTCAATAATTTTTAATAGGAGGTTAAAGATACTAACAACTCGTTGAAATACAAAGGAAATAGAGGGTTTGCTAAATATTAAGACTTATTCCAGATCTTCCAAGATTTTTCTGCTTGTAATTTTAACATTTCTAACCCATTGATTGTTGTTGCTCCTTTTATGTCTCCACAACTCAAAAATTTTGTTTGTTCTGGGTTGTAGATAAGGTCGTATAGAATGTGCTTTTCTGTGATAGCATCGTAAGGAATATCTGGACAAACATTAACATTTGGAAATGTCCCGATAGGTGTACAATTTATAATAATGCTGTATGAAGAAATGATGTCTTCTGTTAAATCTGAATACAAAAATTTAACACCTTCTTTTTCTGAACGAGACACATAATCATAGCTAATCTTTAATTTTTTTAAGGCATGAGCAATAGCTTTTGATGCTCCTCCTGTGCCTAAAATAAGTGCGCGTTTATGGTATTTCTTTAAGTGTGGTTGTAATGATTTCTTGAAACCATAATAGTCTGTGTTGTAGCCGATTAATTTTTGGTAACGTGTAATTCTTATAGTGTTTACTGCACCAATCTTACGAGCACGTTTATCCAAATCATCTAGTATCGGAATTACATCTTCTTTATAAGGAATTGTAACGTTTAGTCCTTTTAAGTTCTCAGTGTTTCTGATGATAGCATCTAGTTCGTCAATAGATTGTAAATCGAAATTGACATAAGAATGTGGTAAATCTTCTTGCTTAAATTTTTTAGCAAAGTAATCACGTGAAAAAGAGTAGGAGATATCTCTACCTACTAATCCGAACTTAAATTTTGATTTGTCTTGTGCGTTGTCCATACCATTCCAATCCTAAAACTATTAAGATTCCAAGGGCAATATAAGCAATTGCAATATAAGTTTCGGTGGACGCTTCAGGGAAAAATCGTTGGTAATTTTCAATGACTTGTTTTCCAGTGGAATCTAAAATAAAAGCTCCTTCAGAATTAGCTTTATAAATGGTTTCTTTCCATGGCCAAACCACTCCTAAAGAGCCAATAATAAAACCCATTATGGTTGCAAGAGTGATTTTTTTGTAGTGCTTGAGGATATAATTTAAGATATGGGAAAAGGTAACCAAACCTGTTACAGAACCTAATGTAAATACTCCAAGAACCTTCAACATTCTTATTCTTGCTTCGTTTTTAATAAATTCAAAATTACCACTAAAAACTTCAGTAATTGTATCGTAGAGTGCGTTTACAGAATCTACAAGCAGTAACACATAATTCCCCAATAAAATAAGAATAAAAGACCCGGAAAAACCTGGAAGCGTCATGCCTGAAACACTAATAATTCCACAAAAGAAAACAAAAAATAAATTGTCATTTTCCTTGGCAGGATCTAAAAAACTTATGCTAATTCCAACAGCAGCACCCAAAATCAGTGCTATAACGGTTTTTCTATTCCAAGCTTTAAAATCTTTACTGATATAGTAAATAGAGCCTAAAATCATTCCGAAAAATGTACTCCAAACATATAATTGGTAATTAACTATGAGGTAATCGAGAATTTTAGACACACTAAAATAACTCACCACCATACCCAAGAACAGTAAACTTAAAAACTTACCATTGATGTAACGGTAGAAGCTTTTAAAACGACCGTTAAACAAAAGTTTAAATGCTGTTTTGTTAACACGTTGAAGTGAGTAAATAAATTCTTGATAAAAGCCTGCAACAAAAGCGACTACACCACCAGAAACGCCAGGAACTTTATTGGCGGCTCCCATAGCCAAACCTTTAATGACCAAAAATATACGATCCTTAAGGGTTCTGGTACTTTGCATTAAAGGCTGTTTTTTTGATTGCCCAAGCGTTCCAAGATCAGAATGGTAAAAAAGCCTACAATCATTAGGATAATGGCATATAGAACCTGTGGTTCTCCACTAAAATCAGTTGGTAAAACACTTTCTTCCTTAAATGGTACCTTAAGACCTTCAGAGTCCGTTCTCCAAGAAAGTACGCGTTTCCATGGCCATACTTTATTGAGAGACCCTATAATAAAACCCGATAACAATGCCAAGGTTGCATTGTGGTAGTTTTTGAAAAGCCATTTTAAAACTCTGCTGAATGATAATAAACCGATAATTGCTCCTGCTATAAAAATGGCTAAACGTTTAAAATCGAAATCGTGTATGGCATCGCTGAGTGTTTTGTATGCTCCAAGGACGACTAAAATAAAAGATCCTGAAATACCAGGAAGTATCATAGCACATATAGCAATGGCTCCTGCGAAAAAGAGGAAGAGGCTACTATTACTATTTCCCATCGAAGGTAAGGTGGTAATATAAAAAGCAATTAAAGCACCAACTATTATAGCAACTAGCGTTAAAATTCTCCATTTTGTGATCTGCTTGGCAACATAATAAATACTCGCAACAATAAGCCCAAAAAAGAAAGACCAAATCAAAACAGGATGGTGCTCTAGAAGGTATTTGGCAAGTCGCATAAATGTTACAAAACTGACAATAATACCAGATAATAAAGCTAAAAGAAAACTACCGTTGGCTGCTTTCCAGAAGGTCTTAAAACCTTCTTTTCTCCAAACCGTTATCAGTGATGGTTTTATGTTACTGATAGTAGTTATTAGTTCTTCGTATATGCCAGAAATAAATGCTATGGTACCACCAGAAACTCCAGGAACCGCATCTGCCGCTCCCATGGCTATACCTTTAAAAGCTATGATGAAGTAGTCTAAAAAACGTCTTTGCATTCCTTTAAAATATAAGAAACGCTAAGGTATGGATTTTTTTAGTTTGAAGGCTTTTTAGATTCTGAAATTATAGCTTTAACCATTTGCCTTTCATTAAGTCTTGGAAATAATTCTGAAATGATAAAACTATAATCTGCATTAAGTCTTACTGCATTTTTTAAGTGAAAGCGTCCTTCTTCCGATTGGTGTGTTGTGAAGTATAAACCACCAAGGCGGTATTCTATTTCGGCATTTTCTGGATAGAATTCCGCAGCCTGAATCAAATTAAAAATAGCAGCTTCGTATTCGCCTAAAGCTATTAAAATATCACTTCTATTTAGCCAAGTATCTAATTCGTAATTGCCAAGCTCTAAGGTACGTTTGTATCCTATTTCGGCTTCTTCAAGAAAATTTAAGCGCTTGTTGATCGTTGCAAAAAGTTTCCAGTATAATACGTTTTCACCATCAATATTTACAGCTGTATTAATGTATTCTAGCGCTTTTTGATAGTTTAAGCGCTTCATGTAAAATTTGGTGATTGCAATCCAACCTTTGTCTAACAACACGTCTTCTTCTACAGTTTTCTTAAAGAATTGTATTGCCATATCTTCTTGGTTCAATTTGTCATAGCAATGACCTATACGCAATAAGGCAAACGAAGTAGGCTCATCTAAAGCTAAAGTGATTTTATAGTTTTCTATAGCTTCTTCATAGTGTTTTAATTTTTCTAACACTTTACCTTTTTCAATGTAAGCACTTACAAAGGTATCGTCTGATATAATAGCAAAATCAAAAGCTGCATTTGCTTTGGCATAATCTTTTATGGTAAAATATTGACGACCCAATTGGTGCCAAGCTACTTCGCAATACGGATGGCTATCTAAAAATTCATTAAGGTAAGTAATGGCCTCTTCATTTTGATTTAAAAAATCATAGCAATAGACAATGTTGTGTAGTGCAGAATAATCAGATGTATCAGTTTCTAAACACTTTTTAAAATAAATGATAGCATTTTCAAACTGGTCTAAGAATAAATACTCCATACCAACCAAAGCGTAAAGATCAGCATCGTCTTCTGGTGTGCTGGACATGTCTATAGCAATAAGAAGTGTATCTATAGCTTTTTCGTGTTCATCTTGTTTTGATAAAACATTAGCTTTTTGAATAAAAATTTCCTCATTATGAGGTTCCAATTCATGAAGCATATCCAATATATCGTCAGCCTCGGAAAACTTGTTTTCAATCACCAATATTTCAACCTTAAATAATCTCAGGCTAATTGAAGTAGGGTGTTGCTCTAGCCCTAATTTAATAGCCCTTTTTGCTAAAGCAATTTTACCATTTTCGAGATAGTGGTGGATGATATTTTCAAATTCACTTGAATCAAAAAACAAAATATCATTTGTCTTAAGCATGGATTCAAATCTGGTAAGCGGAAAGTTTTCGTCGTTCTGACTGTAATTCATAAGCGGTTTAATGATTCACGCAAATAAAATTACTCTTATCGTTTGCACTTTGTCGATTTTTGGAGTAATGTTTTTAACAAATTAATTAACATTGAAACAACACTTTACTTAAGGTGTGGTTTGTGTATTGAAAATCAATATGTTAAATTGTTTGAAATATAATTAAATAGAATCTAAAATTGAAGTTATTATCTTACAACCTTCAATGATTTCATTATTAGAAATTGTTAATGGAGGCGTAATTCTGATAGCCTTAGGCTCAAAAAGCAACCAAAATAGAATCAATCCTTGGTCTTGAGCGCGTAAAATTATCTCATTTGCCATTTCCGAAGTCTCAACTAAAGCAGCTAACATTAACCCTTTTCCTCTAATAGATTTAATATGCTTATGCTGAAGGTGCTTTCTTATGAGTTGTTCTTTTTCTAAAGCTTCAGTCATGAGGTTAGAGGTCGTAATTTCCTTTAACGTGGCAAGAGCTGCTGCAGCTATTACAGGATTACCACCAAAAGTTGTGATGTGTCCCAATTTTGGATTATCACTCAAAGTAGCCATCATTTCTTTTGATGTCGTAAACGCACCAATTGGCAAGCCACCTCCTAAGCCTTTACCAGTTACCACTATATCTGGTTGGCAGTTGTAGTTTTCAAAACCAAATAGCTTACCTGTTCTGCCTATTCCAGGCTGAATTTCATCTAAAACAAAAACAGCACCAACCGCATTGCAACGTTCCTGTACTTTCTTTAAGTAATTATTTGTAGGTTCTATAAAACCTGCACCACCTTGTATGGTTTCAAGTATAACAGCCGCTGTGTTTTTGGTTATTTGAGCTAGGTCGTTTTCGGCATTAAATGTAATGTGCTTTATATCTGGTATAAGAGGTAAAAAAGGGGTTTTGCGTTCTTCATAGTCCATTAAACTCAATGAACCCATAGTGTTGCCATGATAAGCATGTTTTGCAGCAATAATTTCGCTTCTGCCAGTATATCTTCGAGCTAGTTTAAGGCTACCTTCTATGGCTTCAGTGCCAGAGTTAACCAAATATGTGGTTTCTAAAGGTGCTGGTAAATGTTTTGCTAATAATTTTGAAAGCTCAACTGAAGGCTCTTGAATATATTCACCATAAACCATAACATGAAGGTACTTCTCCAATTGGTCTTTTACAGCGCTAACTACTTTAGGATGTGAATGGCCTAAACTGCAGGCAGACACTCCAGCAACAAAATCCAGATAAGCGTTACCAGATTTATCATAGATATATGAGCCCTTAGCATGGCTAACTTCCATAGCTAATGGATGTGGTGTTGTCTGTGCCTGATATTTAAAAAAGTCGCGTTGCAATTATTGACCTTCTTTTTCTTTTGTTTCTTTTGATGCTTCAGCTGGTTTTGCTTTTGGCTTTTTTGGTACTGAAGGAGGTGCTTCTGTAGGTAAATTTCGAGCCGCCTTGTTAGGTTTGTTTGGCGTGGATTTACCTGCTTCTTCTACACGTTCGTTTACACTATCGTCAACAAACTCTTCTGGTGGAACATAGTCTTCAAGTCCTTTTATTTTAGGTAATTCTAAAGGAGGGTCGTCTTTAAATAAGTCTTCAACAGACATTGGTTGTTCTTCACCTCTCCAATCAAAACCTCTGAGTCGTCTTCCGCTTTTAGGAAATTCAGATTCTGGAAAAATATTTCCATCTATTTGATTGATGAATCGGACTTCCTCAATGGCTTTTTCAATAATTTGAATGTTAATACTTCCGGACTTCGATTTCTGAATTCCGATTAATTCATTTTTATCATTTCGCATATAGCGAATGGTTTCAGCATTTTTAATGATGTCCACATTATAGAGTTCATTGTCTCTAAACAAACCAATAAGGCGTTGCCCTTTTATTTGATTATAACCATCTTCACTTAGCGTGTCTTTACTAACCAAAAAAGCGTTATTGAATACTTTTAATGAATCTAGTTTTTCAGTTTCTACATTGGAAATCAAATGAATAGTATCTCCTGTCATTTGATTACCTAAGTTCCACAACACAGGTTTTCGTTTTGTAGCAAAAGCATCTGTAGAGTTAAAACGATTTAGGTTTATAAGTTTTGTTAATCCTGTTTGGTGGTCAACGTGAATGGAATCTGCCTTTCCTGCTAAATCACTTTTGTATAATCTGGCATTGTAATAAGCTCTTGTAATACGGTTATCTTCTTTGCCAGTGACCATTAAGGTATCCGCATGCAAATACACCGAATCTTTTTCTTGCACTGTAATTGCTAAAGCGCGTTTAGTGATAAATAAAGAATCTTTATTGCGCCAAACTTCGGCATAATGGCCTCTAACAATACTGTTATTTATGGTGTCTGTAACGGTTATGTTATTTGTAGCAGAAGCAAAACTTTTGTCACGATCAAAATAAAGACTATCTCCTTCTACAATTCTGTTTTCGTAATAAATTTTAGCGTTGCGTTGAAAATGACCTGTATTGCTTTTGGTGTCGTAAAAACCACGTTCGGTATATATTTTATTTTGTTCACCAACGATGGTTGAAGGTCCAAATAAGTACGCATGACCATTATCAGGAAAAAAATCGAGACGTTCAGTATTAAGGGTGTAATCTGGATTTACCAAAACAACATCTTGAGTGAATTGGTACTTTTTGGCATTCATATAATAACGTCCAATTTGGCTAGTAATCGTACCAGAAGAGTCTCTTACAACCTTACCTGTGGTATTGTAATATGCTAATTGTCGGTTTCTGTCAAAGTAAAGCTTGTCTGTTGTTAATGTAGATTGTGGTTCGGTTAGCACAACATCGCCTTGGGCAAAAGCCAGTTGCGTTTTACCGCTATATTCCACATATTTAGAAACCATATTTATGGTATCTCCTTGCTTCATTACCACATTGCTAAAAGCTTCTATAAAATCTTGATCTTCGTAATAGATAGCTTTATCGCACCACATGTTTACACCTTTGTGCTTAAAATGAACTTGCTGTGACTCATCACGTAGAAAAACAAATGCACCTTCTTCGATCTCTGGATTAGAAGAAGCAATACCAGCATATTCTATGGTAATTCTTTGTTTTTCTTGTGCAAAGCTGAGTGCAGATATGCTCAGAAAAAGTATAAAAAGTAGATTCTTAAAACTATTCAAAACCAAATGTTTTTTACAAAGTAACACTTATAGATTTGCTTTAGTATGGGTTAACAGTTTTTTTAACAGAATCTAATGATTTTACTATAACTCTTTCCTAACAATCGTCTGCTTTCGGTCTGGACCTACAGATACAATCGTTATCGGTATGTTAAGCTCATTTTCTAAAAACTCAACGTATTCGTTGAATTCTTTTGGCAATTGTGAAGCTTCAGTCATTTGTGTTAAATCCTCTGACCAACCTTTAACTTCGGTGAAAATTGGCGTTACATTTTCTGCTTCAATATTATATGGTAAATGCGAAATTTCTTCACCTTTATATTTGTAAGACGTACAAACTTTTAGGGATTTAAAACCAGAAAGTACATCTCCTTTCATCATTATTAATTGTGTAACTCCGTTGACTTGACAAGCATAACGTAAGGCTACTAAATCTAACCAACCACAACGTCTTGGACGACCAGTAGTTGCTCCAAACTCATGACCAACACGAGCCATAGTCTCGCCATCCTCATCGAACAATTCTGTTGGAAAAGGACCAGACCCAACACGCGTTGTGTAAGCTTTAAAAATTCCGAAAACATCACCAATTTGGTTTGGTGCAACACCTAAACCAGTACATGCACCAGCAGCTGTGGTGTTTGATGATGTTACAAATGGATAGGTTCCAAAATCGATATCTAATAAAGAGCCTTGTGCTCCTTCTGCCAAAATAGTTTTTCCAGATACTTGTGCTTGGTGTACAAACTCTTCAGAATCAATAAATTTTAAAGATTTTAAAGTTTCAATTGCAGCAAAGAAATCAGTTTCTAACTCTTTTAAATCGTATTGAATATCTACGTTGTAGAAGTCAATCATAGCTTCGTGCTTGTCGGCTAAAGCTCTGTATTTTGTTTTCCAATCGGCGAGCTCAATATCTCCAACTCTTATGCCATTTCTACCAGTTTTGTCCATGTAAGTTGGGCCAATACCTTTTAGTGTAGAACCTATTTTTGCTTTTCCTTTTGAAGCTTCACTAGCAGCATCCAATAAGCGATGCGTAGGTAAAATAATATGTGCCTTGCGCGAAATACAAAGGGATTTTTTATAATCAACATTTTGCTCATCTAATTTCTCTAGTTCCTTTTTAAAAATAACAGGATCTATAACCACACCATTACCAACAAGGTTTACAG
Organism: Winogradskyella pulchriflava; assembly: GCF_042434315.1. Classification (NCBI taxonomy): domain Bacteria; kingdom Pseudomonadati; phylum Bacteroidota; class Flavobacteriia; order Flavobacteriales; family Flavobacteriaceae; genus Winogradskyella; species Winogradskyella pulchriflava. The sequence continues at coordinate 134,609 of NZ_JBHLTQ010000006.1, forward strand.
TGTCGTTGTGAAAAATTCCTGAAGGGATGGTATGCAACACATGTTTTTTGCCATTAAAAACCAAAGTGTGTCCTGCGTTTGGGCCACCTTGAAAGCGCGCAATAATATCGTATTTAGAGGTAAATACATCGACAATTTTTCCTTTGCCTTCATCTCCCCATTGTAATCCAAGTAGTAAATCTACTGCCATTTTTAAAAATTAGTTAGTCGTCTTTTTTACGGTTGCCGTAAAAGTATAGTGAATGATTAGTTATTTTGATGTCAAAAACCTCTTCGATGGTTTTTTTGATAGACTGAATGCGTGGGTCACAGAATTCTATAACTTCACCTGTATCTGTAAGGATGACGTGATCATGTTGTTTATCGAAGTATGACTTTTCGTAATGCGATTGATTTTGACCAAACTGATGCTTTCGAACCAATGCACATTCTAAGAGTAATTCAATTGTGTTGTAGAGCGTTGCACGACTTACACGATAGTTTTTGTTTTTCATTTTGATGTATAATGATTCAATATCAAAATGTTCGTCACTATTATAAACTTCTTGAAGTATAGCATAGCGCTCAGGCGTTTTTCTATGGCCTTTATCTTCAAGGAATTGTGTAAAAACACGTTTTACAATTTCCTGATTACTCTCTTCTGTTGTTGCATTCATAATTAAGGTGCAAATTTACATAAATTTTGTAGGATATGAGTTATTAAATATAGCTTTAAAATAGAAAAGAAATGAACAAGTTTTCAAGAATAATTTAAACCTATAGAATAGCTTAAACTCTAGTCACCTTATCTATACCATTAATTTTTTTGAGCTTATCAATAAGGTTTTTAAGCATGGTCTGGTTTTTAACTTCAACCGTGATTTTTCCCGTAAAAACACCATCGTCACTAGAAAAACTGATGCTTTTCATATTTACATGTAAGTTTTGTGAAATGAGTTTGGTAATATCGTTTACCAAGCCCAAATTATCAATTCCGGATAAAGTGATTTGCGATGTAAAAACTTGTTGGGACGAATCTATCCATTTTGCAGCTATGATTCTATAAGCATAGTTAGATTGGAGGCTTACCGCATTTGGACAGTTTTTTTTATGAACATTTATACCATCGTTTACGGATACAAATCCAAATACTTTATCACCAGGAATTGGGTTGCAGCAGTTGGCAAGAGAATAGTCTAATCGTTCTTCCTCCTTACCAAATACCAACATATCATACTTTGAGGTAATCTCATCCTTGTGTATGTCTTTTGGTACAGTTGGTTTATAGATTTTATTTTTAATATAACTTACAAAAGCGTTGCTACGTGACGATGCAAAAGCCTTAAGTTTAGTATTGTCAATGGTGCCAATGCCAACTCGGTAAAATAAATCTAAAGACGTACTGAGCTTAAAATAATTGACCAACTCATTAATCGATTTTTCATTTAAGGTAATTTTGAGTTGTTTAAGCTTTCGTCTTAATATTTCTTTGCCTTCCTCTGCAATTTCTTTTGTATGCGCATTTAGAGCCGATTTAATTTTACTACGAGCTCTCGCTGTTGTAGCGTAATCTAACCAGTTTACATTTGGTTTAGCATTCTCTGAGGTTAATATTTCTACACGGTCTCCACTTTGTAACTCGTGGCTTAATGGTACTAATTTACCATTTACCTTTGCTCCACGTGTTTTCATACCAACTTCGGTATGTATGCTAAATGCAAAATCGAGTGGAGTAGCACCTTTTGGTAATGATTTTAAATCACCTTTGGGTGAGAATACAAATATTTCTTTGGAATAGAGGTTGAGCTTAAACTGTTCTACAAAATCTACAGCATCTGCTTCATTATTTTCTAATGCTTCTTGTAAACGATTAATCCAAATGTCCAGATTATCCTCTTTATCATTTTCGTTTTTATACTTGTAGTGCGCAGCATAGCCTTTTTCTGCAATCTCATTCATACGCTCACTACGAATCTGAACTTCGACCCAGCGTCCTTTAGGGCCAACTACAGTAATATGCAATGCTTCATAACCTGTAGATTTAGGCGAAGAAATCCAATCTCTAAGTCTAATTGGGTTTGGAGTAAAATGATCTGTAACCACAGAATAAATCTTCCAAGCTATGAATTTTTCATTTTCCAAATCTGACTTGTAGATTATTCTTACCGCAAACTTATCATATACCTCTTCAAAGGAAACGCCTTGTTTTACCATTTTTCGTCTGATACTAAAAATGGATTTAGGTCGTCCTTTAATTTCATAGTTGAGCCCTTCTTTATTCAATGATTTTTCAATGACTTTAGAAAACGCTTTTATATAAGCATCTTGCTCTTCCTTACTTTCTTTTATTTTTTCTGCAATGTCATTGTAGACTTCTGGTTCGGTGTACTTAAGTCCTAAGTCTTCGAGCTCAGTTTTTATATTGTAGAGTCCAATTCTATGGGCAAGAGGTGCATATATATACAATGTTTCTGATGCAATTTTCACCTGTTTATCTGCTCGCATGGAATCCATGGTTTGCATATTGTGCAAACGGTCTGCTATTTTTATAATGATAACACGAACATCGTCGTTGAGCGTGAGTAACATTTTTCGGAAATTCTCAGCTTGCAACGAGACATCCATGTCTTTTTTTAAGGATGAAATTTTGGTCAACCCATCTACAATTCTAGCCACTGTTTCACCAAAAAGGCGTTCCATATCTGCTATGGTGTAATTTGGGTTGTCTTCTACAACATCATGAAGTAAAGCAGCAGCAATAGAAGTGGCATCTAAGCCTATTTCTTTTGCTACAATTCTTGCCACAGCAATAGGATGAAAAATATAAGCTTCACCAGATTTGCGACGCTGATCTTTGTGCGCATCAAGTGCAACCTCAAAAGCATGACGAATTAATTTCTTATCGTCTTCGCTCAAAGTCTGGTAACTTACCTTAAGCAATTCTTTATATGCTTTGGCAATGGCTTTGTTTTCTATTTCTATGGCTTCCTCAGTCATAGAACTAAAGTAGTGAAAGCTTATTTAATGTGCAATGGTTTTTTAGTAGTAAATTTTAGTTCTCCGTTACAGTTGCTGTGTTAGTTTCAAAATTATAGATAATTGTTGCGCTATTTCCAGCTGTGTTATTTATTGTTCCAGTTTCGTCCATAACTTCGTTCTGGTCTGATACTTTTGTTAGAGTAGCATTAACCCAACTAATATTACCTGTTACAGCTATAATTTTTACTCCAACAACTTTATATTCTTTTACTATTCTTGAGTCAAGTGTATAAGTGTCTGTACAACAATTTACTCCTGAATAAGTTTGAGCGTCCTCAACTAAAACATTATCTCCGTTTGTAGTCATATAAATGGCTTGGAATTCGAATGGCTCACCCATTGTAGTAGATTCTACTCTTATGGCAAGTTCATAATCTGGAAACTGGTTTAGATCAACTGTTGCGTTTTGATTTTTGCTAAAAGTTTCAATAAGTGTTCCTTCACCATTTATTTCTGTTCTCCATTTTAGGGTGGATTCATTAAGCTCCAGTATTTCTAAAATATAGTTTTCGAGTCCTGGGTCTGAATCGTCCCAGTTAATAGTTAAAAGATTTTCATTTTTTGTCCAATCTCCAAATTCAGAAATGTCTTCTCCGTTATTTCCTGAATTTTCATAAACAAATTCTACACGATTATCTGATGTAAATCTTAAAATACTATTATCAGGTATTCCAGAGTTATTTCCATTTAGTGTACTTGAAATTCCATACCACGTTCCTATTAAGTCATCGTTGTTTCCATTGTCATTTTCATCACTAGACGAACAAGATAAAATTATAATTCCGATAAAAATTGTAAGTAGTAAATTCAGTTTTTTCATTGGGTTGATTGGGTTTAAATTATTTAGTATCAAATTATCTGTTTTGGATCAATATTAAGTTATGTAGTAGTTATCTCACATAATGTCATGGCGAAATTCGGATTTTTATTTTAAAATGTCAAGTGCTATAATTTTTTTTTGAAGTATTATTCATTTTGATTTTAGTGGCGTTTTCCGCTTAAAAATTACACATATAAAAGGCGCTTTAATACCAATTTTTAGTGATTAGAGTTCTTGTTTATGTTTTTTAGTAGAGGTTATAAAATAAAAGGAAATTTGTAAATTTAGAAATCTAACCCTATTAAATATGAAAGTAGATTTAAACCCTTTTAAAAATATAGCACAATTTATCAAAATTAATAGTGGTAAAACCAATTTATGTGTTTTATTTCTGCTAGTTTCTAGTTATATGTTTGCACAGAATTTAGGTGTTGATTCCTCTGTTCCACCTCCTCCTTGCTATGCCAATGGTAATGTTGGTTTTGGTGGAGCAGTAGGTGAAGGACATTTTTTAACAACGGATCCTAATACTATTGTGTACTTTCATATGTCAACGTCTTCTAATCCTATGAATGATATTTTAGTATTATACATTGATACTGGTGCGCCAGGACGTAATGTCATTGACCAGAGTATTGATGATAGTGCAGACGCACACCGTATTGCCATAACAAATAGTAACGCTTTTGGTTTTGGTAGTGTTATACAATTTCCGCCTGGTTTTGAAGCTTCTTATGCTGTAGCTATCAATGTAGATTTTGCTGGTTTATGGGCAATACCAAATACAGGCTCTGTCGGCAATGGAGGTTTAAATTTTGTTACTGCAGTTAATTCTACATTAACTTCTAGTACGCAAGGATTTTACGATTTTGATTTTGGTTGGGCAGATATTGGCTTAACCGAAACAGATACGTTTAATTTTGTAGGAGTATATGTTAGCAACACAGGTTATTCGTCTGATGAAGGTTATGGTAGTGGTATTGTAAGTGGAACACAAGGCGCTGATAACATTACATTTAATGGTTATATTTCATTTCCTACTTGTAGCGAAACCTTAAGTGATGAAGATTTACAGGATGATGTTAGCGTAAATTATGTTAACAATCAGTTGTTTATTAAAGGCATTAATGATGTTGCTATAATACGAGTTTATGATATGCTTGGTAGAGAAATATATAAGAAAACCCATCAAGCACAAGATTCTGAACCTATTACTTTAACGCTAACTAAAAGTGAATTACAATTTATTGTCATTGAAAGTTCTGATAAAAAAAAGGTGCTAAAAGTTATTCCTAATTAGTTGTGCTTTATAGCTTTATTGACTGCAGGTTTATGTCATTTTTGTTTAACATGGGGAAATTTATCTCCTATTAAATTCAGTTTAATTCCAAATTCAAGATATGCTTTAAGACCGTCTAACACAGTTGTAAATCCGCCAGTATTATTCTTAATAGCTTCAATCAGGTCATTCCCAGTTTGTTGAAATCCATAATTCTTGATTACAACATAGGTGTTTTTATTGGATAATTCTGAGAACTCAAAATCTACTGTTGTTGAAGGGTTGCCCCATATGATTGATATTTTTTGATTCAGTATAAGCTCAATGACCTTTATTTTATCAGAAACACCATACATTTCCCATTCCCAAGTAATACTTTTTTCTTTTTCAAGAATTCCACTTGATTTTGTAAACCAAAACTTGGTTGTGATTTTTGGGTCAACAAATGCTTGAAACACTTCCGAAATCGGTTTTCTTATCATCATTTGGCATTCAACAATTGGTTTTTCTGTTTTATCCATTTTTCAAATCAGATTTTATTTTTATTTAACTTAAAACTAGCGGTCTGGTATTACTACAGTTAAGTTGGGTTTGATACTAATTTAGTTAAAAATTAAGAATGTTTGGCACTAAAGAGGATTCCCTAAAAGGAAAGCCTGAAACAATTACAGTTAGATTGTTTTAGTAGGCTTATTTGGTTTCAAAAACCAAAGTTAAGACCTAAACTTATGGTTGACGCGCTTCCTCCTTTTTCATTAATGTTAGAGTAAGAACCAATAAATGCAAATTTTTCTTTTAGATTATAAGTTATATTTGGTCTAAAATAAAATCCACCTCCTTCATTAATTGTGTTTGCACTAATTCCATATCCAATATCTGTTCCTAGTGTAAACTCTTTTGAGATATCAACCCGACTAGCAATGGCAATTGGTATATACACATCAGGAATAGAACAAAAGAAACAGTTAGAACCACTTGTATAATTTCCATCACCTAAGAAAACCAGAACACCTGTAGTAGGTCCAATAGTTATGTTATCTGATACATTCCATAAATAATAAAAATTGCCTAAGAGTGTATAAGAAAAGTATTCACGCGAATCACCTGTAGTAGGTCCAATTCCAACTTCAATTCTAAAACCTTTTTGTGCATTTATAGAGGAAATAAATAACAACGCTATAATAGTCATAAAAATTAATCTCTTTTTCATAGCAGTTAGTTTTATTTTGATATCTGTACGTTTGTTCTGCCTGCAGGTTAGGGTTTTGCGTATGGTTAGGTCGGTGAAAATGAGCTATGATGGGCGACTGTAACTTAAAGATAGCAAATTGCAATGAATTTTAATCAGAAATTCAACAGCAATACGCTGTAAATATTACTTTGTGTATTATTTGTTTTACTAAATGTAAAATTTATTTGTCATTTAGTTTTATTTGTTTTACATTTGCTCAGAATCAAAACCTGTTTTATTATGAAACTAAATTTTTTATTTCAGAATAAGTTTAAAAAAATTGGGTGGTTTATTCTTATTCCTTCTGCAATTATTGGTTTAATAACACTCATCTATGATTATGAACCAAGTTTTTTCGATTTTAATGTTCCTGCAATTTTTGTAGGTGAAATACTTTCTGATGGTAAAAAAACTTTTAGAATGGTTAATAATAATGTTTTAAATGAAATTCTAGGCGTTTTAATTATTATCAGTTCTTTATTAGTTGCTTTTTCAAAGGAAAAGTCTGAAGATGAATATATTTCTAAAATAAGATTAGAGTCTTTGGTTTGGGCTGTCTATTTTAATTATGCTATTCTTTTATTATCATTTATGTTTATTTATGATTTGTCTTTTTTATGGGTTATGATATTCAATATGTTTACAGTCTTGTTATTTTTCATTGTTAGATTTAATTGGCAAATTTCCAAACTAAAAAAATCAGCTTATTATGAAGAATAGTATAAAAGTCGAAAGAGCAAAAAAGAATATTACACAAGCTGAATTAGCTAAATTGGCAAAAGTTAGTAGGCAAACAATAAATGCAATGGAATTGGGTAAATATGTTCCGTCAACAGTTTTAGCTTTAAGGTTAGCTCAAATTTTTGAAGTCGAAATAAGTGAAATCTTTACTTTGGAGGATTCTGATTGGGATTAGGTAGAATTAATGCCAGCGGTCTCCGCTATGAATGTTTGTAATTGCTTATAGTTATTATTGTAATCAGTTATTTTCTAGTTTGGCAAAACTTTCTAATTCTATAAAAATCTCTGGTTTTTATTTTATTAAAAATTTTATTGCTTTATATCCAGACTTTTCAGGAAGATGCTAATTTTTTCTAAATATATTTTTCTTTGGTCTAGCCAACCGTAATGACCGCATTTGTCTATAAAAAAAATGGTTGATTTAGAAAATACTGAATTTGTTCTATATGCTATTATATCCGGAAGTATATCTTGCTTACCCTGAAGAATAAGTACAGGTTTGTCAAATGATTTAAGCCTATTCTTACAATCAAAATTTATTGCACGCATATCATTCCAAACCATTCGATTTAGCTCAGTATTTCCTTGCATTAAACGATTTGCTACGGTCGGTATATGCTTTTTATCGTAAACATAGGCAGAAGCTAAAACCGAATTGTACTTAAACCTGTTTGAATAATTATTTTGATTTAACATTTTTGTTCTCCAAAATTGAAGAGAGTCTATTTCTTGGTTTGTTAGTCTAGCATAAAGGTTCTCTTGAGCATTTTCTAAAAGATGCAAATCCAAACCTCCTGAAGAAGAATGAATCATAGCAAGTACCTTTTCAGGATATATTGATGTGTAATAATTAGCTAACATCCCTCCAAAAGAATGACCGAACAAAATCCATTTGTCGATACCCAGATCTTTTCTGATGGACTCAATATCAAGAGCCATTTGTCTCATAGATATGGTGCTGGTGTCAATTTTTTTTAAGGTAGATTTTCCTGTGCCTCTTTGGTCAAAAAGTATGGATTTATATCCTAAAGAAGATAATTCCGTTGCAATATCCTTAAATCCTTCACTACTAAAACCTGGTCCACCATTAATGATTAGAATTGGTTTTCCATCACCAATAGTTTCATAATACAACACACCATCCTGTGTTTTGAGAAAGTGCGATTTTTGACCAAAACATGTCAAAGTGCTAAAAAGTAAGTATAATATTTGTACTGCTATTCTCATTTGCTAATTGATTACTATGTTCTCGTGCAACTATCTGTTACAGATAAATATACGGAGTTTTTGGCTTAGTACTGAAGTTAATAATTCTCCGCATGTGTTGGACTACGTCTAAATCTATTCAGAATAACGGTTATGCCTTCTTGGTACCACTTATTTATATTTCCAGTTATTTAAGATATCAGCTATTTCCTTTCCAACCTCCGTTTTTAAACGAGTCGATAATTCCAAATCAGAAAGTATTTCGGTTTTGCTTAAATCTGTGTTAATTAAAAATTCATGTAACTTTATTAAAATATCACTTTTATTGGAGTCAATTATTGACTTTGCGTTTTGATAGAATTGCATTTGATACCATTCATAATTTTGTGGAGACAGTTTCTTAACATATTTTTCCTCAAAGTCTTTAAGGGTTTTAAATTCAGCCATTTTATCTCCAGATTGAATTACAAATTCTGGATAGGTATCCATTAATTCAAAAGAAAAATTAGATGCCTCTTTTACAAAAGAATACATACTCATTGTAGCAAATAATTCTTGTAGCCACTTTCTTTGCGGTTTAGTTCCTTCTTTAAAATGATAAAGATGAGCTAATTCGTGAATAGATAAAGTCTCTCTGTAAAAGAGGTCCAAATCAATTTCCTCTCCGTAAACTGGTTTTAGTGAAGCCCAATATTGTTCAGGTAGTTGAGTTATCATTTTTTCTACCTCTTGTGAAATTACGGATTTGTCTAATCCGAGTATTACATTTCCCTTTCCTGCTTGTGGTAAACCTGGAGGTGGAAAATAAGCATGATTGTTCCATTCTTTATTTTCAATGAATAGAACCGCAAAGTCTAAATCTGTTTGAAAAATTTTATCAAAGTATAGTTTAGCATTGTTTAAGTTGTTTAGAGTTTCTGCTGTAGTTTTAATAGAATCATTAGAAACCAAAGTTTTAAAAGAATAATCTGTTTTTAGTTCTATTAATCCACTATGAATAGAAGTGTCAATCCAAGCCTCTTGACAGTGTAATTGAGTTGTTAAACAACAACTAAAAATTGCAATTAGATTCGTTAAAATTGTTTTTTTCATGGTTACTGTTTAGTTATGCTACGGTTTTGTAAATGTTTAATGGCGTGTGTAAGCACTTAAATTTAGCAAATATTCACGAATCAGAGGAATTACTGAAGGGAATTTCGAGCCTATCTAAACCTGTATTAATAATACACGTTGCTGAATGTAGTTTCTTACTTTTTAATAATCTCATTATTGGATTTTATAGTTTTATAATCATTTTCAAACATTCTCATAACGTCATTAGAGGGTGGTTTAATTTCATACTCAGAATCACTATTTTTCATTATTTTTCTTATGTCTTGTGCTTTTTTATTCTTCCAAAAACCAGCTTTAGTAAATCCTATTGCACATATTTGACCATCTTGTTTAAATGTTTGTCGATGGTAAACCCATTTTTCATCAAAGCCTTCAATGACAAGTGTTATATCAAATTTTTTAAAAATTTTCAATGGCTTTTTGTAAATTATTTTTTGTGACGCTAGTACACCAAACATTCCTTTTTTTACAGTTTTATCATATAGTTTTGACCTAAATACAATTTCATACCTAATAAGATCCATGTAATAGAAATATTTTGAATTTGCCATAAATCTAAAAGATTCACAATCCAATAAATTTACTCTCCTTGTTCGAGTTAATTCAGAAGCGGGTTTAATTTTTTTCCAGAAAAATCTTGATCCAATGAAGATATAGATCATATGTAACCAATAATAAATCATTTTAAGAGATTTAGTTTTGCAGGTTGCTTACTTGTTCAGGATGGGGTCAATATAGTCGCTAACGGTCTCGGCTTTGAGTAATTGTTTGGCTTAGCAGTTAACTTTGCAAGTGCACTCTAAACTGAAAATCTGCGAAACACAATGGAAGCGAACTGGCAAAAGCAATTATAAGAAGTAGACAAAAACGGTACCATTAAATATAGCTAGTGTGGTAATACGCTTACTTTTTCCGCCTCAGAGCTATTCCACTAATTAAAAAAGTTACTCCAAGTAAAACCAGAAAAAACTTAAACCAACCTGGATTGCCATAAATATCTGTAAATTCTATTACGAGATACAGTACTAACGAAAGCCCAGCTAGAATTAAATAATTTGTTGACTTTTTCATTTATGGTATTTTTATGAGCTACAACATGTCTGTATATAGTTTGTTACCTGGTTAAACTACTAATTTAGGAAATAAAAACAAAACTAAAAATCCACGAAGTCAAGAGCATAGCAAACAAGCGAAAACAATTTTTTTAGAAGTAAACGAGTACGCTACCATTACTTATAGCTAGTGTTGTGCTTTCGTTATTTTTTAAGATTTAATCATTGGTAATCACAATTATTTTTTCGACTATATTTTGCAACCTTTCCAAAGTCATTTTATAATTTACTACTGCCCAACCAAGATTATCTAAATGATTTTCAAATTCAATATCATTAAATAAATCTACATAATTGACTTTAAATTTTGATTTATCTTCCCACTTCATTAATGAATATTTATCTATGTTTCTCATAGAAGCTTTTTTAGTTAAATATGGTAAAACTAAATTTTGATTAAAATCATCTAATGTTTGCCAAGATTCTTCTTTTTCATTCAATTCCGCTGACCATTCTAATAACATTGTTTTTAAGGAATCTTTAGTTATCAGTTTTAAATTTCCAGTAGCCAAAATTTCAGTTAATGAATTTTGCGTAGGGCTATAATCGTAAACATCAATAGACTTTGCAATTAAACTATCAATATTTGTTTTATTTAATTCGTCTGAAGAAAATTGCATAAATGACATAAGTCGTCTTATAGATTTATCAGTTTCTTCATACTGGATTCGTAAATCATTAAGCTTAAGAAGGTTGTTTTTAAATTCCGTATTGAGATTTTTCATCATCACTTTCTCTAAACTTGCATTGTCGCGTTGTTCTTTCCAGCTATTAACTTGAAATGCTAATAAAATCCCAATCATTACCAGTGCAATCTCGCCAATTGCATAAATAAGATATTTACTGAACTTATTTTCAGAGAGTAGTTTTTGTCGAATTTTTCTAAAGAATTTTATCATTTGGTTGGTGGTTGGTCATAATGAAGGCTATTGGTTTTGTGTATAGTTTGTTGCGAGTTTAAGTAACTAATTTAGCAAACAAAAACGAACGCGAGAAAAGTCCGAAAGAATTTTTCAAATAATTGCAGGCTGAAGCAATTAATTATTCATGTTGTTGTATAGCGTTTTCTTTTTGTTTCCATTCTATTTCATCCATTAGCATTTCAAATAACTTGAAAATATTTGATAAACTTGAGAAATTTTTTTTTCTTATTTCACCTTCAAAAATCAGAGATTTGCCTTCCAATTTAATTCTTGGATTTCTACTATCCATTAAATATTGAGTTTCAATACTTTCGAGTAATAATTCTGAGTATTTGCTTTTCTTTCCAGAAAAATTATATGTGTCAGATCTACTTAGAAAAGTAAGGAACTTAGATTTAGTTAGTGAACAACTGGAAAAATCAGTTTTCAAATCCGTTTTCCTTGAATTTAGATTTATTCTAATATGTTTTTTATTCCATTTCACAAAAGCCTTCACTATCCATTTATTATAACTTTTAGAAAATGTAATTTCTCCCTTGAGAAGAGTTTTCATCGAATTAATAATTGGTTCAGTAAATTTATGTTTTTCTTCCAAGTCAGAGTTTTTCAAATGTTACACAACGAGTTTGTATATAGCTATTTGCGTGTTTAAGTAACTAATTTAGCAAACAAAAATGAACGCGAGAAAAGTCCGAAGGAATTTTTCAAATAATTGCTTGCTAAAGCAATTAATTAGTCACGTTATTGACTAATATTTATTATAGGTAATTGAAAAATAGTTCTACAAAAATACCAAGGATAGCACTGAGGACAGCCGCTAAAATAGATAAGCGTTTTAATTTAAAAGTGTTTGTAAATGCCAACCATAGACATAACAGAGCACAAACCGATAATATTATAGTTCCATACAAAGGTACGATGCTATTAAAAATCCCTATTTGATTAAAAATGGGATCTAGCAAAGCCGTAAAACCAAAAAGAGCTAAAGTGAAATTTGTCTTTTTATGTCCAATAAATAAGTAATAACTTGCAATTAGTAGTTCTACACTTATGGCTAAAGGACCAAATTGGTTATAATATTCTCTTTTAAAATATGCCTCGAAACCTTGGGGAAATTCAATCTTAATTATAAAGGCAGTACTTAGAACAATTCCGATAATAAAAAGTAATAATGCAATTGTCTTTCTTTTTTTCATGAGGTATTGCTAAATGTTTGCAACGTGTTTGTGTAAGCGTCAGTAACGGGAAAATGTGCTAATATTTTCCGCTGACGCACGTAATTTAATAAATAAGCATGAAATTTCGATAAGGAATTTCCACCATTATTGCGTTTACATGGTGTTGATGTGTCGTTTTTTATTCCACAAACACAGTTATTAATTCCTTATTAGACTTGTTGCTCAAAATATCATTTATAAATTGCTCTATTATTTTAAGATGCTTTATGTAACTTATTAAGTTATTCTTGAATACTTCTTTATCTGCCTGAACAATTTTATCGTCTATGAAATATCTCGAATAGAATGCGGATAAATATGCATTATGATGAAATTCAAGTTTTGTAGATACAAATGTTTTTTGCTTGAAGGATAGATTGTCAAAAACAGAAAATGGTTCTTCTTCTCCTGTAGCGGCACAAAACAATGCAGGAAATGGATAAGTGGCTTTTTTCACAAAGATTTTTTCATATAACTCTGGCCACATATCTTTTATAATTTTCTTGTCTTTTTTAAACTCTAAAGTTGTTTCCAATGAAACTATTCCTTTTATAGAATTGTTGTTGTTAAAGGTTCTCAAACCCATTTGCGCACCCCAACTATGTCCAATGTAAAATATGTCTTTTGAATTGGTCAATGAATGGGCAAAATCAAGAATGAATTTTAAACTTTCCTCACTTTCATTTTGTACAAGCTTATCAAACGGTATAAGTCCAAATGTTGTGTTTTCAAAAGGAAGGTGAAAGTTTGAAGCCACAAAAATGAACCCTCTGGAAGCAAAGTATTCTGCCATAACATAGTTGTCAAAAGAGCAGCTTTGCGAGCCATGATGATAAATTATTACAGGAAATTTTGAAGATTTCTTAATTTCTGAACGAATGCTTTGAGTTTTAGTTTTTTCAACCAATTCTAAAATTTCATTATGCGAAAAATTTCCAAAATCACTTTTTTCAAACGTATTTAGATTTGTAGAGATAAAATCCTGGATAAAAATTTCTTGGATGTTTTTTTTGAGTTGATTATGTATTTCCGATAAACTTGTATCTGTTTCAAATTCAAACAAATCGTTAACTGAAAGTCTGTTTTCTAGGTTGCTTTTTTGTTTAATCGGATGCCAAATTTGTACAAAATAGGGTTTACTTCCATTATAGTTATAGGCTTTGTAGGTGAATTTTGAGTCGAATAAAAGTGTGTCTTTGAATCCAATTTCATGTTTTCCCAATTTTACATAATCATATATTGTTTCCTGTGAGTTAGCTGTAAAAGCTAGGGCTATTATTATATAAAAAAGAAAAAAGGCTTTATTCATTAACTGTGGTTTTAATTTTTACTAACCGTCAACGTATATGTATATGGAAAGTTGCGTGTTTGGTCAACTAATTTAGTAAACAAAAACGAGCGCGAGAAAATTGCAACGGAATTTTACAAGTAAGCACGTAAATAGCAATTAATTATACTTGTTGTTGTACGCTGGCTTTTATCTTAAAAATTTAATTTTCGGATTGTAAATTATATCACTTCCATTACTAATTCTTAATGTATTTAGTAATATGAAAATCAAATTTATAAAGTACATAACTCCAATAAATATAAAAATCCTGCTTAGAGTTAAACTTTCTAATATTCCAATTTGTGAAAAGAGAAACCATAAAAAAGGAATAAAAAACAGAAGTATTGTCCAAGTTATCTCAAAATTGATTAGATCTTTTCCTAATTTATTGATGTTTTTGATTTTTCCTTTTCGTGATGTCCATAATATGAATGGTATTAAAATTCCAAGTATAGGAAAGAACAGAAAAGTTAGGGCTGAGAGATTTAGAAACGTTAAATATTTTTTGTCCTCTTTTATAGACCAATCAATTAATTCATCTGGATTTACATTCAATGCATTTGATAATCGTTTGAGTGATTCACCAGTTGGATTTGTCTCTCCATTTTCAATGCGTTGAATAGTTCTCAAACTCAGTCCTGATTCTTCGGATAGAAACTCTTGGGACATCCCTTTTTGTTTTCTTAATTCTTTTATTCTTAGTCCTAAGAGATTTTTATTCATCTTCTAAAGTATTAGCTTTTTTTATCTCATTTTTTCTATTGCTCATAAATGCAATTGTTATTGAGCCTAATATAAATCCAGGTATAATTTGTACCAGTGACCCATAACCTATATGATTTAATAGAGCTTGTCCAAAATTATTAAAATATAATCCATAATGCGTGCCTATTTCCCAGTTAGTGTCAATCCACCAAAACAACGCAACAGGAAACCTTGAAATTGGTGAATAAATTAGCAAACTCAACAATAGTAAAAGATAGGCATGTTTTGTATTATATAACTTTGTTCCCCAATAAATTGCAAATGCTAATGTTAGCCAAAGCAATCCAATAAAAAAAATGGCACTATCAGGTAATCCAATAAGTTCAAGTGAGAAGCGAATTGGTGTTAAAATTAATGCTATTATTATTGGAATTTTGGCGAGTTGAAAAGCTCGATAAACTGTTGATTTTTGATTGATGTCAGCTTCTGTTTCCATTAATATAATTATGATTAAATGTCTGAAACAAAAGTAAAACAGTAGCGTGGACATTGATGTCGTCATGTTTATGACATTATTACGTCATCTATGTTCAATATGAGAAGAATCAATAAAGCATAACTTATTTTTCAGCTTGCGTAACGGTCTCTTATAACCGTTACGGGTTTTAAGTTACTTTTTTCGGTCAAGCACTGTATTTAGCAATTCCGAGTGGATTTGGACGTAGTCGAATCCGCCGACCAAGCGTAGCGACCGATGAACACCTTAAAAAATATTAAACTGTGAATAAATTGCGGTTATACATTGTTGCCCACAGTTATTTTTCCATTCGGCTAAATTCAATTCGTTCAGATTCGCAATTACCTAAATCAGTTCTTCCCCAAACGTACTCAGTTATATTTTCACAATCAACGTAAATTTTTCCGTTTTTAATTGTCAAATTCTTAAGTTTTGGTCTTTCAGAAGGTAAAAAGTTGCTTTCCAATTCGGTAATCAATATTTCATTCTCTCTAACATCAATAGTTCCGCTTAAAGACATTTCACGATTTTGTTTTTCCGCAAGAGTTTCTTCAGATATTTCTATTGGCCATTCATCTAACACAAAGAATTGTATTGAGTCCATTTCGGAACTTATCCAAAGCCCATAGAACAAATCATTATTTTCCGCTTTAAACTGTCCTCCGTTTTTGAATTCCACTTCCTTACAATTTTGAAATAATAAAGTCAGTAGTAATAAAGTTAAAATTCTTTTCATATGAGATTTGTGCTAATTGTGGGCAACGTCCGCGCAGCTATGCGCAGTTTTGCGAAGTTGAAAATAGTGAAACATTTTCACTTTGTGAAATTGCGTATAGCTGACTGTTCTGCGGCGTCCTCGCCGAAGGGCAGGCAGCGTAGCTGCGCGGACGTTCGGCGGTATTTGGTCCGATAGGATCGGATGCCGCCGAACGGTTACGTATAAGAATAGTGCGTAGTTTGAGTGCGAGGATTTTCCGAAGGAAAATCAGATGCAAGCAAACAAGCACTAACTTTTGATTTAGGAATAAACTTACGCATTATTTTTATACAATGTTAGCAAACGTTTTTTAATTTTTTCCGATTATTCTCCACTCAGTATCGATGTCCTTTTGAGCAGAAAAAGTTTTTTCTTTATATTTTTTTTCGCCTTTCAGTAGTAAAGTCAGAGTTGCATTTCCACTTTTTCCACTACTATCCATTTTCGAACTAATTGTTCCAATTGGTAGAGCAACAACATTGTTTATCTGTCCGATTTCATTTATCAATTCCGTGTTGTTTTTTACGTGATTTTCTATTGTTTTAAAAGCGTCAGAATTATTGAAAATCAAGTTTATTAATGCAAACATACCAATGCTTAAAAAAATAAATGCCTTTCCAATTATCAGTACGATATTTGATTTGGATTCGGATTTTCTTTTTTTTGATTCAGAGTTTAAAACAAAAAATATTCCAATTAAAAATACAATTCCGCTTAAATACAAACTTTCCCAAAAGAAATAGATTGGAATTATTCGGCAAATTATTCCGTAAATGAACATGACTAATGCAAAAAAGAAAGTCAGTTTAGATGTTAAATTAATTCTTTGTAGGATTTCCATTTAAATGTTTGCTAACGGTGTTGTATATGAAAAGTAGCGGGTTTTACTCACGGACTTTTCGGTTTGGTACAGTCCTTAAATTTATAAAATTCATTTTCGATTAAGCGCTTAAACCGCTATTTTTTATATACGTTGTTGTACGCTGGCTTTTTTCCATTTTCTATTATTCTACATTGTTCAAATTCCATTTTGGGATAAGCTTCATTTGCCCAATCACTTAACAACTTTAAAACGGGTAAAAGTCCAACTGCTTTTTCGGTTAATGAATATTCAACTCTTGGTGGAATTTCAGCAAAGGACTGTCTTAAAAGTAATCCATCATTTTCCAATTCTTTCAATTGATTAGTCAGTACTTTTTTTGAGATTGTAGGTATAAGTGCATTTAACATTCCAAATCGCATAGAACCATTAGATAGTAAATATAAGATAATCGGTTTCCATTTGTTTCCAATTATGTTCATCGTATGCACAAGGGAACAAGCATTCGGGTTGTCTATATATTTTCTTGCCATTAGTTACTTTTTGGTTACCACTATTTGTTCAATTGAAAACTAAATAGTTTCTTTTTTAAACTAATATTAGTTTCTTTGCGATACAAATGTAATTAAAATTTTAAAATGAAAAATATTTTTATAATCAACGGTCATCAGAAATATCCATTTTCTGAAGGAAAATTAAACGCAACTTTAACTGAAAAAGCGGAAAGCTACTTTAAGAGCAATGGTTACAATATCAAGAAGACTACAATGGAAGATAATTATGATGTCAATGAAGAAATTGAAAAATTCAAATGGGCAGATGTGGTCTTTTTTCAAACACCATTGAACTGGATGGGTGTAAGTTGGTCTTTTAAAAAATACATTGATGAAGTATTTTCAATGGGTATGATGGGCGAAATGTCTGATGGTGATGGAAGAAGTAAAGAAGCACCCAAGAAGAATTACGGTTTAGGTGGAAAGCTAAAAGGAAAGTATATGATGTCTGTAACCGCTAATGCACCTAAAGAGGCATTTAATAATCCAGAAGAAATATTTTTTAATGGAATAAGCGAAGATGAGCTTTTAAAGCCAATGCATCTTAATTTTAAATGGTTTGGTTTTGAACCTTTACCAACTTTTATGGCATATGATGTAATGAAAAATCCAGAAATAGAGAATGATTTTATTCGTTTTGAAAATCATTTGAAAGCAAACTTTTAAAGTATTTATTATGAATAGACCAACACCAAAACATACAGCACCAGATTTAAAGTTTCCATTATTAGATGGAAATCAATGGGTTTTAGCAGACCAAAATCCAGACAATTTTACTTTGGTTGTTTTTTATCGTGGGTTACATTGTCCACTATGCAAAAAGTATTTACAACAATTACAAGAATTGCTACCAGAATTTGAGCAAAGAGGCGTTAATGTTGTAGCTGTAAGTATGGATACCGAAAAGAGAGCTAGACTTTCTCGTCAAAAGTGGGAATTGTCTAATCTTACTTTGGGCTATGGTTTATCTGAAAAATCAGCAAGAGATTGGGCTTTGTATTTAAGTGCAGGTGTAAAAGATGGTGAACCAAGTGAATTTAGTGAACCAGGATTATTTTTAGTTGACAATAGTAATCAAGTTTATTATTCAGCTATAAACAGTAACCCTTGGGGAAGACCATATTTGCCATCTTTTGTGAAAGCTGTAGATTACATCGTTCAGTCAGGCTATCCTGCAAGAGGTGAAGTGCTATAAATGTGTGATATGGATATAAAAACAAAAGAAAGATTGATAAAATTGGCAGAAGAAGAAATCCCAATTCATAAACATTTTGGATTAAAAGTTGAAATTGTAGAAAAGGATTTCATTAAAGTACGAGTGCCATTTAGAAAAGATTTAGTCGGTGATATTCGCACTAATCATTGGCACGGTGGAATTATTGCTACAATTTTAGATTCCGTTGGTGGTGCTATAGGGATTGCCAATTTCAATTCATCAGAAGATAAACTGTCAACAATAGACTTGAGAGTAGATTATTTGAGATTTGCAGATGGAAATGATTTAGTTTTTGAAGGAAAATTGGTCAGAATGGGAAATCGAATAATGGTGACCAAAATGAAAGCATTTCAAGAGGATGTATTAGTAGCCGAAGGAAAAGGTGTTTATAATTTTATTCGAGCGTGATTTTCAGCTTGCGTACAACGTCCGCGCAGCTATGCGCAGTTTTGCGAAGTTGAAAATAGTGAAACATTTTCACTTTGTGAAATTGCGTATAGCTGACTGTTCTGCGGCGTCCTCGCCGAAGGGCAGGCAGCGTAGCTGCGCGGACGTTCGGCGGTATTTGGTCCGATAGGACCGGATGCCGCCGAACGTTAGTATATGTAAACTTAGCATTTTTTGTAACTATATACAACTGAATTGATTAGGTTATCCATACTTATTGTTAATCTGCGCTATAACCTCTCAATAAAGAGTTATGCCACACTTTTATACATTTCATTAAGAGCTAAAAGAGTATAGCAAAACTATTAATACTATGTATATGCAACGTTAAATGTGTTTATTTCTGTAAATTCCTTACACGTTCCAAAAGCGTAGGATGCGAATAATGCATAAACACATAAGCTTTGTGTGGTGTTAAATTGCTAAGGCTGTTTTTAGATAGTTTTTTTAATGAAGTAATCAACGGCTCGGCTTTGTAGGTGTTTTTGGCATAATTATCTGCTTGGTATTCAAAAACACGCGAAACGTAATTCATTACCAAACCTGTAAGTTCTGAAATAGGTGAGTAGAGCAAACCAAAGGCAATTAAGCCAACATGAAAACTGGGTTGTTCTACACCTATGGCATTAGATAGCAATGGGTTGGAAATAAAAACAGATAGTATGTAAAGCGTTAATCCTGTAAGTAGTATTGAGGTAGTTAAATTAAAAATAATGTGCTTGCGCTTGTAGTGCCCAACTTCGTGAGCTAATACGGCAACAATTTCTTCATCGTCTAAATCATTGACCAGAGTATCGTAAAGGGTAACACGTTTTTCGTTTCCAAAGCCAGAAAAATAAGCATTGGCTTTGGTGCTGCGTTTAGAACCGTCGATAATAAAAATTTTATTCAAACTAAAACCAACAGACTCCGCATATTCCGAAATTTTGTTACGTAACTCTCCTTCTTCTAAAGGCGTTTGTTTATTAAATAATGGCACAATGAGTTTAGAGTAAAACATATTCATAAACACGGTAAAAAGCGTTACAATTCCCCAAGCATAAAGCCAAAATTGATTTCCGGTAAGTTGGTAAAACCAAATAATCAATGCTATAATACCACCACCTATAATTACCATCATCAGCAAGCCTTTTAGCTTATCTAGTACAAAAGTCTTTTTCGTGGTTTTATTAAACCCAAAACGTTCTTCAATTACAAAGGTTTTGTAATAAGAAAAAGGTGTGGTAATAATGTCGCTGGCAATCATAATAATCCCGAAGAAAATTAAGCCTACAATTATTGGGTTTTCAGAATAGCTTCTGGCAATATTATCTACAAATTCAAATCCATCTAAAAACAGAAAAGCTAAAGTTAATACCAATGAAAACAAAGATGACCAAATGCCAAATTTGTAATTCACAGCTTTGTATGCTTGCGATTTTTTGTAGTCGTCTTGGTCATAAACATCGCTTAATTCTTCAGGAATAGGATCGTTATAATGTTTTGCATTTATAGCATCAAGGATTTTGTCTTTGATAAAGTTGATGATTATTATGCCTATGATGATGTAGAAAAGGGTCTGTGCGTTCATTATTTTATAGTTAGTTGTCATTGCGAGCGAAGCGTGGCAATCTGTTTGTAGCTTTTGGTATTTTTATGAGACTGCTTCGTACCTCGCAGTGACGTCTTGTTTTGGTATTTGCTTTTTAGTTTTTGTTATTTGCGAAATTTTCAGAGAAAATTTCGTTGTCGTTTGGCTTCAAAAATAAGAATTCCTGCTGCAACAGAGACATTCATTGAGTCAATAACACCTTGCATTGGTATGCTTATGTTCTGTGTTGCGGCTTCTCGCCATTCTTGGGTTAATCCTGTAGCTTCTGTGCCAACAACAATGGCTGTTGGTAAGGTGTAATCTTGCGAATGATAAGGTTCTGACTCTTGCAGTATTGCCGAAAAAATATTGAAATTATAATGCTTTAAAAACGCTATAGCTTCCGTTGTACTTGCCATGGCAATTTCGGTAGTAAACACACAACCAACACTAGAGCGAATAATATTAGGATTGTATAAATCTGATTTTGGATTGGCAATAATCACAGCATCTACATTAGCTGCATCTGCTGTTCTTAACAAAGCACCTACGTTACCAGGTTTTTCAGGTGCTTCGGCAACTAAAATTAACGGATTTTTAGATTGAAGTTTTAAATCTTCAAGCTTATGATTTTTAGATTTTACCACAGCAATAACACCTTCAGTAGTATCTCTATGTGCTAATTTTTGAAATACCTCTTTTGAGATTTCAATAATCGTAATACCATAACTGCTCATGGCTTTGGCTTCGCTTTCAGAAAACAAATCAGGAAAAAACAAAAGCGTTTCAATCTTATAACCGCCTTTTATGGCTAAGGACAATTCGCGTTTGCCTTCAATTAAGAATTGCTCAGTTTTTTTGCGCTCTCTGGACTTATCTTTTAATAGAACGAGTTGTTTAATTAATGGGTTTTGAGGACTGGTTATTGATTTTATCATATATTTGAGAGTCTATCTATAAGTGCAAATTTAAACCTTATATTATTAAGCCATTTAAAATAACTTATGAGACGCAACCATTTTACCTTTTTGTTATCTACAGAATGTAACTATCAAACCAACCAACTATGAATCAAAAATTACTCAACGCTTTTTTTATATTATTTACAGTTCTAGCATCTTTTGCTCAAGTGGCTAATGGTCCTCAAGTTTTAGAAGTTTGTGATGATGGCAATAATGATGGATTTTCTCAGTTTGATTTAAGTGTTTTAAACCAGCAAATATTAGGATCTCAAAGTCCTAATGATTTTGACATATCTTATTTTGAGTCACAAACAAATGCAGTAGCAGATGTAAATCCTTTACCAGTAAATTATTCAAATACAACCAATCCACAAACGATATTTGCTAGAGTAACTGATATTAATTCTGGTGATTATGCAATAACAGAAGTCACATTAATTGTTAATGTTTCTCATGAAGTTGATTTAGGGGATTTTAGTATTTGTCCAGGTAGCTCAGTTATATTAGATACAAATTTAGATAGTACATCTTACAGCTTTATTTGGTATTTAGATGGTTTTTTTATATCAGAAGAAGATCAGCCATCTATTATCGTAAATCAGCCAGGAATCTATCAGGTTCAAGTTTTTAATGTTGTAACAGGTTGCTTAACAGAAGATACCAGTATTGTTTCAGATGGAGCACCGACGCTTACCACACCGACACCATTGTTTGTTTGTGACGAGGATATGGATGGTTTTGCATTATTTGATCTTACAACAAAAGATGCTGAGATATTAAATGGTCAAGTAGATATGATTATAACGTATCATGAAACGCAAAGCGATGCTGATAATGGAGTCAATGCTTTAGTTTCTCCATATACTAATAGTGCTCAATTTAGCCAAACTATCTTTGCTAGAGTAGAAAATACTGCAGGTGATTGCTTTTCAACAATAAACTTTGATATTGTTGCAGAAAATTGTCCTGCCAACCCAAATGTTGTTGTTGACGATACAACCTATACGGTTAACGAATTGGTAGAGGATGTTTTGTTAGCAGGTCAGTGTAGTCAAGTTTTTAATATTACTTACTCAACAGGTACTAATTTTGGTACTTTACAGCCTAATGGTATAGGTTATTTTTCTAATTCTGGTAATGATTTTCCATTTACCGAAGGTATCGTATTATCTAATGGTAGTGCAAGTGATGCTGCAGGACCAAATGATAGCAATCACAGTAGTGGAAGTAATCAATGGCCGGGAGATGTAGATTTAGAAGCTACAACAGGTATTCAGTCTACTAATAATGCAACTCTGATAGAGTTTGATTTTGTTCCAGTTGTTAACGAAATCAATTTTGAGTTCATAATGGCGTCTGAAGAATATGATGGATCAAATTTTGAATGTACTTTCTCTGATGCTTTTGCCTTTTTACTTACAGATGCACAAGGCAATACAACCAATTTAGCTGTTTTGCCAGGAACACAAACACCTATTTTAGTAACAAATGTACATCCACAAAATGATTCATGCGCAGCCGTAAACGAAACATATTTTGGTGGTTATATTCCTGAAAATGCACCTCCTATTGGTTATAACGGAATGACTACGGTTTTCACTGCACAAGCACCAGTTGTTATTGGTGATTCTTACCATATTAAATTAGTTATTGCTGATGCATTAGACTCTGCATTTGACAGTGCTGTATTTTTAAAAGCTGGTAGTTTTGATGTAGGTGAGCTGTGTAATGATATTGGTTTAATTAATGTTAAGGCTTTTAATGATACTAACAGTAATGGACTATTAGATGCTGGAGAAACCGATTTTACAAATGGCTATTTTACCTACGAAAAAAATAATGATGGTGTTATAAATGAAGTTAATACTTCTATTGGTAATTTTTCAGTTGTTAGTACAGATGAAAATGATACTTACAGCATATCGTTTAATGTGTACGATGAGTATTCCAGTTGCTATACACAAACCATAAGTTCATTTGATGCGGTAAGTGTTATGAATGGAGATATTATTACGCTAGAATTCCCTATAACAGATAATTTAGTTTGTGAAGATTTGGCGGTTTATTTACTGAGTGCAGCAGGCTCTCCACGACCAGGTTTCGATTACGAAAATCAAATCGTAATAGAGAATATGGGTTCCACAACTATTGCCTCTGGTACAGTTGAGTTTACTTATGATGAGTTATTAACTTTTAATAGTGTAACAGGACTTAACCCAAATTATACAGTTACAGCTACAACAAATGGCTTTACTATAGACTTTGTGAATTTAGCACCTGGTGAAAGTGAGGTTGCAGACGTGTCTTTACATTGTCCAGCAAGTGTAAATTTAGGAGAATTAATTACCAACACAGTCAATTACACAACAGATACTAACGATTTATTTGCAAGTAATAATACGTCGTCAGTGGCTGAAGTAGTTATTGGCTCTTACGATCCTAATGACAAGATGGAGTCTCATGGACCAGAAATTGTATATGATGATTTTATAACCTCTGATGAATATTTGTATTATACAATTCGCTTTCAAAATGTGGGTACAGCAGAGGCTATATTTGTTAGAATTGAAGATGAGTTAGATACTATGTTAGACGAAACAACATTCCAAATGTTGAGATCTAGCCACGATTATCAAGTAACACGAACAGGTACAAGTTTAGAATGGTATTTCGAAAATATTGATTTACCAGCAGAGCAAGACGATGAAGAAGGAAGTCATGGCTTTGTATATTTTAAAATTAAGCCAAAGCCAGGATATTTGGTTGGCGACGTAATCCCGAATTCAGCTGCAATTTATTTCGATTTTAATGCGCCAATAATAACAAACACCTTTAATACAACTTTTATAGAGCCAC
This sequence comes from Winogradskyella pulchriflava, assembly GCF_042434315.1. Taxonomy (NCBI): domain Bacteria; kingdom Pseudomonadati; phylum Bacteroidota; class Flavobacteriia; order Flavobacteriales; family Flavobacteriaceae; genus Winogradskyella; species Winogradskyella pulchriflava. The sequence goes on from NZ_JBHLTQ010000006.1 coordinate 159,003, forward strand.
TTTCTGTTGATACTTTTGAAAGTAATGGTTTTACGATGCATCCAAATCCTGCAACAGATAATGTGGTTATTGCGCTTAATAATGTAACTAATGCTAATCTAAGAATTTACGATGTTCAAGGAAAAACCATAATTATGGATGCTGTGCATACACCAACAGCAATTGAATTTAATGTAGCTTCATTAAAATCGGGTCTATACTTTGTTGAGGTTTCTGCGAATAATACATCCAAAGTTCAAAAATTAATAGTTAACTAAACTTAAAAGAAATCATAAATTAAAAAGCTTCAGATTATTTCTGAAGCTTTTTTGTAATGCCTTATGTTTGATTACGTCAAAGACAGCAACTAAAAACCATTTCATGAAAAAAATAGTATATGTAGTTCTTGTAGCAGTTTTAATTTCTGCTTGTAAGAATGAAACCAAAACCGAAACAACCGTTGTAAATGAGGTGTCTAAGGAAGACATCACTACAAGTATTTATCCAGAAACCATAACGAAAATATTCAATGCACATGGAGGCATTGACCAATGGAATAAAATGCAAACATTGTCCTTTACGATGGAAAAACCAGAAGGAAAGGAAGTGACTACAACACATCTAAAAACAAGAGCTGAGCGAATTGACACACCTACCTACACATTAGGTTATGATGGAAACAATCTTTGGCTTGACGAAAAAGATGGCAATGAGTACAAGGGCAGACCTTGGTTTTACAAAGGATTGATGATGTATTTCTACACCATGCCATTTATAGTTGGTGATAATGGTATTATTTATGAAGAAGCTGAACCTCTAACTTTTGAGGGAAAAACATATCCTGGACTATTAATTTCCTATGAAGCGGGAATTGGTGTCTCTCCAGACGACCAATATATTATCTATTATGATGCTGAAACAGGCCAGATGCAATGGTTAGCTTATACAGTTACATTTGGTAAAAATGGTAAGAGTAAGGAGTTTAAATTCATTCGTTATAATAATTGGCAAACCGTAAATGGATTAGTAGTACCAAAAAGCGTAGATTGGTATAAATATGAAAATAGCGTGCCAACAGAAAAGAGAAATACAGTTGAGTTTATGGATGTTGTACTTTCTGAAGATGCACCAGATAATGCAATGTTTTCAAAACCCGAAACTGCAAAAGTTATAGAGCAATAATTAAGTTAATGTCATTGCGAGCGTAGCGCGGCAATCTCAAAATTATATTGTGAGATTCTGAAACAAGTTCAGAATGACATAAAAAGTTAAAAAGCGAGCCATTTGGCTCGCTTTTTTATTTAATCTTCTCTGGTAAGTTTCTCAGAGTAGCGTTTCCAAAGTTCGGTTTGGTGCGACTCTAAACTTATGTTTCTACCATCAATAAACGCATGTGTCAGTTGATTGGTACGCATATCTAATGCATCGCCTTCACTGATAAAAAGTGTAGCACTTTTACCAACCTCAAGTGTTCCGTACATAGCGTCAATTCCCAAAATTTTTGCAGGATTCTGAGTAATTAACTGTAAAGCTTGTTCTTTAGTTAGACCATAAGCAACCGTTGTGCCAGCATAAAACGGAAGGTTACGCGAATTCATACGTTCCATTTGTCCGCTTGGTTCTAAAGCAACTAAGATACCAGCATCAACCAATTTTTTGGCTTGCTTAAAAGTATAATCATAATCATCATCTTCCAATTCTGGTCTGCTGTGTACACGTCTTAAAAATACAGATACGTCGTTTTGCTTTAATAAGTTTGCAACATTTCCAGCTTGGTATGCACCAACAATAGTAAGCTTATCAATACCTTGTTCTTTGGCTAAATTAACAGCATCAGTGATACCTTTTTCATCATCTACGTTAATGTATAAGCGTTTTGAGCCATCAAATAAACCAGCTAATGCTTCAAAAGGTAAATGCTTTTCAGATTTGTCACCTTTGTTATAACTTTTAGATTCGTTGAGGTAATCGGTTAGTTCTTTTACTTGCCTCGCATAATTTTTATTTGGTTTTAGTCCAGGATCTTCACCAAGCCACCAACGCCCACGAGTAAAGCTACTTGGCCAATTAACATGAATACCATTATCTGTTTTTATTGCCGCATCTTCCCAATTCCAAGCATCGTACTGTACTACAGAAGACGAACCAGAAATACGTCCACCTCTTGGTACAACTTGTCCTAATAAAACTCCGTTAGGACGCATAGATTCTACGACTTTAGATTCGGTGTTATAGGCAATAATACTTCGTATGTGTGGATTGTAAGTTCCCATCTCCGAAAGGTCATCAGAGGCTTTAACAGCATCTACTTCAACCAAACCTAATGTTCCGTTAGAAACAATAAAACCTGGGTAAACATCTTTGCCTTTGGCATCAATAATATCCATAGCTTGTCTAGTTAATGGAGTAGTGGCTTCTGGTCCAATAGTCGTTATTTTTCCATTACTAACCACAATAACACTATTTTCTATAACAGTACCATTACCAATATGTGCAGTTGCACCAACAATAGCGAAGTCTTTAGTTTGCTTTGGTGCAGGAGTTTGTTGTGCAAATCCTAAGCTAATACACAACAGAAACAATATGCTATTTATTTTATTTAAAAGTTTCATTTTCTATATAGTTTTAATTGTGATTGTGAGACGTATGCTCGTTATCCATTGAGTCGCAGTGCAACAATTCCTTTTCTTTTTTCTTTACAGGTTGTGTTTTTAAACCTTTGTTTTTCTCTTGAAGCATTAAATTAATTAATTCACTTTTCTCTTTTTTAATGGCTTCACGCATTTGTTTGTCTCTTTCTAAGTCAAAATAAGTAATACCTTCAATAATGGTTTTTTCAGCTTTTGCATAGATAGATAAAGGATGATCCGACCATAATACAACATCTGCATCTTTTCCAACTTTAAGGCTTCCAACTCTGTCATCTAAATGCAGTAATTTTGCAGGATTTAGGGTTACAAATTTTAGAGCTTCCTCTTCACTAACTCCACCATATTTAACTGATTTTGCAGCCTCTTGATTTAAACGACGAGACATTTCGGCATCATCACTGTTTATAGCAACTGTAACTCCTGCATTGTGCATAATTGCAGCATTGTAAGGAATAGCATCATTTACTTCGTACTTATAAGCCCACCAATCACTAAAAGTTGATCCACCAACTCCGTGTTCTTTCATTTTCTCAGCTACTTTATAGCCTTCAAGAATATGTGTAAATGTATTAATGTTAAAGTCGAATTGTTCTGCAACCTTCATTAGCATATTAATTTCACTTTGTACATAAGAGTGACAAGAAATAAAACGTTCCTTATTCAAAATTTCTGCTAAAACTTCCATTTCGGCATCTTTTCTATAAGGTTTTCCGCTTTTCTTTAATTTGTCATAAGCTTTAGCTCTAGTAAAGTAATCGACATACACTTGCTCAACTCCCATTCGTGATTGTGGAAAACGAGAATTAGATCTGCTACGCGATTGTTTTACGTTTTCACCTAAAGCAAACTTTATGAATTTAGGAGAGTTATCATAAACCAAATCATCTGCTGCTTCGCCCCATTTTAGCTTAATAATCGCAGAACGACCACCAATTGGGTTTGCTGAACCATGTAAAATTTGAATAGAAGTAACTCCACCAGCCAGGTTTCTGTAAATGTCAATATCTTCATCATCTAAAACATCTTCAATGGTGACTTCGGCAGAAGAATTTTGTCCTCCTTCATTAATTGAAGCTGCTGCAATATGTGAATGCTCATCAATAATACCAGCAGTGATATGTTTGCCTGTAGCATCAATAACTTTAGCATTTTTGTCAGATAAGTTTTTACCTATTTTTGAAATCTTTCCGTCTTTAATTAATATATCTGTGTTTTGTAAAACACCATCTTTTTCATTAGTCCATACCGTAGCGTTTTTGAATAATAGCGTTTCAGATTTTGGCTTCTCTTTGAATCCATAAGCCATATTAGGATATGTAATTGGACTCATAGTATGTGCTTCGTCATCTTTATCCTTTTTACCTTTTCCTTTTTCCTCTTTTGAGTCTTCTTTTTGAGTTTTACTAGCATAAAATGATAAATCATTGCCATTAGGCATGGTTGCTTTTCCACTTAAACCGTCACCATTAGCAGCATTAGCAACAATTCTTATAAACTCATTTTTAGTGCTATCTGCAGTTTTAAAGGTTAGGTTCACCCAATCATCAGTATAATTGATTTTAGTACCTAAACTTTTATCTCCAGATTCTAATTTTGCATCTGTCTTACTTGTACTACCAGAAATAGTGAGTTTGTAATCGTCGCCAGCTAATTTAAAGGTGTAATCGCCATCAATGTCTTTTATAGTCATGTCATTAATAACATGAGACGTACCTTGAACCCAGTTTTCAAAAAGTTTTGTTTTCTTTTCAAAAATGTCACCATCTGTAATTAAGAAATTTGCATAGCTTCCAGATTTTAGTGTTCCTAAAACATCTGATTTGCCTAATAATCCTGCAGGAATCGTAGTTAAAGCTTCTAAGGCTTTTTGTTTAGAAAGTCCACTTTCTATAGCTTTCATTAAGTTTGAAGAAAAACTTTTTGGAGATTTTAATCCGTGAGTGGTCAATGCAAACTTAATTCCATTTTCAGCTAATAATCTTGGGTTATGTGGTTCTTGATTCCAAGATCTCATATCGCTTAGTGACAATGTTGAAGCCATAAAAGGATTATCAACATCGTAAGCCATTCTAAAATCTATTGGAAGAATAAGTGTTGCATTTGTAGCTTTTACTTGCGCAATGCGTTCGTATTCATCTCCACCACCAACAATGGTGTATTGAATATTAAAAGCGTCACCAACTTTATCGGCACGCAAAACATTGGCTCTGCTACCAGCTTCAAAAATTTGTAGTAAATTTTTATTACTGTTAAGTGCTTCCAAAGATAAATCTTTGGTGTCAATATTGCCATCTGCATACCATTTAGCATCATTATACATTTGACGCAGTAAAGCCATACTTCCCATAATAGAAGATGGGTACGATTGACGAGACGTTACACTTTTACTAAATGATAAATGTTGGGAAGATTCGCCATCAACAACACGCATAGAGTTGTCCGCATCATTGTTTAATGCGATTAAAGCTCCTGTTCCGCGTACAATACCATTTGGCATATAAGTATTCACCACACCAAAACCTAGTTTGTGCAGTTCTGATGCGGATTTGGCATCGTACTTAAAACTTGCCATTACATTTTGTTCTGGCATAATGTGGTCATTCCAATAGTAACCACTTCTACTTGGTCCATATTGCGGACCATCACCACCACGTTTTGGTTTTTCAACTCCAAATGTGGTGTACATATCTATAAAAGAAGGGTAAATTGTTTTTCCGGAAAGGTCAACAGTTGTTGTGTTCTTTGGAATAGTCACGGATTTGCCAACACTAACAACTTTTCCATCTTTAATAAGAAGGGTTCCGTTATCAATAACTTCGGTTGGTGAAACATGAATTGTTGCATTAGTAAATGCGGTGTAGTTAGAATTATTTGCTATAACTCCCGTATTACTAGGGAAATAATCTTGTGCAAATAATGAAAAACTGCACATAAATATGAGCAGCCGTAAATGTATTTTCATCATAAAATGGTTAGTTAAATTAGACTTCTAAAGATAGGAATTATAGCTTTAAGGAAAATTTAATTAGAGTATTTTAACGTTTACAATGTTCTACTCTCGTAATAATTAACAAGTAGTGCAACGACGTAGCTATAGCTTTTCATACCAGCAGATTGATTATTGGCTTTAAGAAAGCTATCAAAAGTTTTTTCAAAAAATGGCTCTAAAGGATTTTCGTAAGACATCCAAAAGGCTTGCAATTCTTGATAGTTCTTTATAATTCCTTTATTAACCGTAGGCAAAATTGTATTATATATTTCTGGATCTCTTCTAAATATTTCAGCTAAACAATATCTAAGCGCAAAGGTGTAACCAGAATATTTAAAATAAATATCTTCATTGTGTATGGCTGCCATAGCACCAATAAAGTTAGCCTCGTTTTCAGCAGCATAGCCTAATTGATGTGCAGCTTCGTGGCAAGATGTTGTTGGAAATTTATAAGTTGGTAGAATACCACCAACTTGCGCTTCATTTGTAAACGGGTTGAGATAACCAGAAAAACCCATATATATTAAAGGTGTGCTGTATATCGATTTTTTAATGCTTCTTGGATGGTATTCCAAATGTGGATAAGTCTTAGCCAACTCATTATAGCCATCTTTTATTTTATCAAATATTTCAGATTTAGAATAGGGTAATTCTATTCTTAACGTGTCATTAGCACTTAATTGATTGTGTATGGCGTTTGACTTGTCAATGAGTTTTTCTGTAAACGATACGAGAGCATTAGTGGTGTACTCAGCTTCAAGATTTAGGGATTTGTGTAACGGTTGTCTGTAATAATTAAAAGCCCAAAGGATATGAAAAGCAAAATAGGCTATAGAAATTGTGGCACCTATATCCAACAACCAATTTTTAGTGTCTTTTACAATACGTTTTCTATTGATAATTAACCACCTAATGAGATAAATTATAGCTAATGTGTAGAAGATGTCGCCTATAGAAAATGGAATCCATCCAAAGGCATAGTGCATCAATTTTGAAATAAAAACATAAATACCATTGCTATAGAATTGCTCAACAAACTCAGGAAATCGCTTTAATATTGAAATCACAATAATTTGGACTCCTAAAAATATAACTAAAGCAGGTTTTTTGTTTTTAAGCATGAATCAAAAATAGGGAAAAGTTTAATTAAAATGAGTCAAGATTGCTTTGCTTTTAGAATTGGGAATAATGAATCAAGAACCATGATGAAAAACTTTGAAAAGACTAATTAGAAATTTATAAACAGTGTTTAATGTTTTCTTGAAACTTAAATTAAACTTGAAATTCCGACAAGGTCGGAAGCAACGATTTTCAGAAATAATGAGCTAAAAAGTCTATTCTGAAAACTAAACCAAGGATTACATTAATTATATTCATTAAACCTAAAATTCATAATGTATTAGTGAATGGTGCTTAGCAATTTCCTAACAAATCGTTTTGATTTTTTGATTCGTTTTGTATCAAGACAAAATGAATGACACTAATAAAGCAACATTTTGAAACAAGTTGAGAATAACAAAACCGACTAAGTCTTTTTTGTACTTTTGTATACAGAATAAAATCAAGTATTAATTTAAAAGATACCCACTTTCGTGGGCATGAATATGAGTTCAGAAATAAGAGCATTAGAACCTAAACAACTTTGGAATAAATTCGCAGACCTAAATGCTGTACCGCGACCTTCTAAAAAAGAAGAACGCGTTATACAATTTATGAAAGATTTTGGTGAAAATTTAGGTTTAGAAACTATAGTGGATGAAGTAGGTAACGTTATAATTAGAAAACCAGCCACAAAAGGTATGGAGGATCGTAAGCCAATCGTAATGCAATCGCATTTAGATATGGTGCATCAAAAAAACAACGATACCGTTTTTGATTTTGATACCCAAGGCATTGAAATGTATGTAGAAGGTGATTGGGTTAAAGCCAAAGGCACAACACTTGGTGCTGATAATGGCTTAGGTGTAGCAACAATTATGGCAATTTTAGAAAGTGATACTATTGCTCATCCTGCACTTGAAGCCTTATTTACTATAGATGAAGAAACAGGTATGACAGGTGCTATGGGCTTAAAAGGTGGATTGTTAAAAGGAGAAATTCTCTTAAATCTAGATACAGAAGAAGACGATGAAATTGGTGTAGGTTGTGCTGGTGGAGTAGATGTAACAGCGACACGAGAGTATAAGGAAGAAGAAACGCCTGAGTTTAAAATTGGTTATAAAATTGTTGTAAAAGGGTTACAAGGTGGGCATTCTGGAATGCAAATTCACGAAGGTTTAGGCAATGCCAATAAACTAATGAACCGTATGTTGTTTGATGGCTTTGAAAACTACGGACTTCGTATTTCTGAAATTGATGGTGGTAGCTTACGAAATGCAATTCCTAGAGAAAGTAAAGCTATCGTTGCTATTGATGCTATACACGAAGCAACTTTTGAGGCTGAAATGAAAGCATTAGCAGATACTATTAGAAATGAATTTAAAACCATGGAACCAGATTTAAAGATTGAAGTTTCTAAAATTGATACTCCAAACAAAATCATGGATTTGGGTGTGCAAGAAGGTATTACCAGAGCTTTGTATGCTGCTTTAAACGGTGTCTATCGTATGAGCCCAGATATTAAGGATTTGGTAGAAACATCTAATAACATTGCTAGAGTTATTATAAAAGATGGAGCTATTAAAATTGGATGTTTAACACGTAGTTCGGTTGAAAGTTCTAAACTGGATTTAGCTAATACATTACGTGCAACTTTTGAATTGACAGGTTGTGAGGTAGAGTTTTCTGGTTCGTATCCTGGTTGGGCTCCTAATATGAATTCTGATATTTTAAAAGTTATGGTGCCTATTTACGAACGGTTAAATAATGGTGAAAAACCACATGTAGCAGCTTGCCACGCAGGATTGGAATGTGGAATCCTTGGACAGAATTACCCTAGTATGGATATGATTAGTTTTGGACCAAATATTAAAGGTGCACATTCACCAGACGAACGCGCTCAGATTTCCTCTGCACAGAAGTATTGGGAGTTTGTTTTAGAAATACTTAAACATATTCCTAAAGCTTAAATATTTAGAATGGTTTCATAAAAAAAAAATGCAGCTCAACGAGCTGCATTTTTTTTATAGAAAAATTTAATTATTCTTTTATGCTTGTTAATTCAATATCAAAAATAAGGTTAGTCTTTCCAGGAATTACAGGTGGTCTGCCAGCTTCTCCATAGCCTAAGTAATATGGAATGAAGACTCTGGCTTTGTCTCCAATCTTCATATTTAGCATCGCTTCTCTAAAACCAGCAACTAAACTTGCAGTTTCATTATACGGCATACTAAATGGTGCATATCCACCTTGGCTTTCCTGTCTTTCATCATATTTACCGTTCTTTTCAGCAACTTCTTTCCAAGTGGTCCAAAACAGCGTACCGTCTTCAAAATAACCTGCACAATCAATATTTACACGTTGTGCTGAAGTTGGTTTTACACCATCTCCTTCATGAGTAAAAATCATTGCCATACCAGTTGGTGACTCAATACGTCGACCTTTTAATTCTTCATTCTTCTTTAAAAACTCTGCTTTGGCAGCCTTAGCTAATTCTTCAGCTTTCTTTTTTGCTTCTTCAGCTAGCTTTGCTTTTCTTTCTTTTATTTTAGGCATTTCTTCTTCAAAAACCTTAGGTGCGTCAAACTTCTTAGCAGCAGCACCTTTTCTAATAATATTAATAGATGTAATAACAACATCCTCTACAGGTTTATGATTTCTTCTTGCAGGATCTATAACCTTCACATTAGAAATTGAATCGTGCACATCCATACCTTCTATAACTTGTCCGAAAACAGCATGCCTATTGTCTAAACTAGGCCATTCCTTTTCCATAATAAAAAATTGGCTACCGTTAGCATCACGACCTGGATTAGCCATAGATAGTACACCTGGCTTATCGTGCTTTAAATCTGGGTGAAATTCATCTGGAAATTTATAACCAGGATCTCCAGTTCCATCAGCACTTGGGTCACCACCTTGAATCATAAAGTTATTTACAACTCTATGAAACGTAAGGCTATCATAATAACGTTTCCCTTTGTATTCATCTTTAACTAAAGGATGATTTCCTTCAGCTAGTGCCACGAAATTAGCAACCGTTACAGGAACTTTATCATAATATAATTCTGCAATCATAGTGCCTTTAGTTGTTACAAATTCAGCATAAAGACCATCTTTTAGTTCAGGATAACGTTCTTGGCATGAGATGTTTACCAAAACTAATAGTACAATAATAGTTGTAAGCGCTTTTTTAATCATTTTCTTGTTTAATTGTATTTAATGTTACTTCACAAATTAAAGGAATATTTGTTCCTATTTTATTTTCGTCACCATAATATCCAAAAGCTTTTTGAGATGGGAAGATAAAGGTGATACTTTCTTCGGGTTTCATAAGTTTAAGACCTTCACGTAATCCTGTGAATAATTCTTGCTTATCCATAACGTAAGTTCTGTTTTCCATACCGTAAATTTCTTCACCCTTGATGTTAGAAATGTTGTAATCAAAATCCACTATATCACCAAACTGTGGTTGAATAGTATCACTTTCTACTTTTGTGTTATAGTAATACCAAAACCCACTTTCGGATGCGATATAGTTTTTGTCAGGATTGTTTTTTATGATTTTTTGAATGAGCTGATTTTCTTTCTCGTTGAGCTTTTTATTTCGCTCAGCAGACTCTTTTAAAAATGAACCTGACTGCACAGATTCTGGCATTCTAGCTTCAGGTGATTTACAACCGTAGCATAGTAGCAATAATGTAGTTATGATGAGTAGGTTTCTCATTTTTAATAATTTAATGCCCAATTTGGGCTGTTTGGGACAAATCGTTTCTATATTGCGGTAATATACTAATAAATTTTTCAACTGTAGCTTCTAAGCTATCATCACTGCGTCCTCCAGCAGCATTATCATGACCGCCTCCGTTAAAATGTGCCCTTGAAAACTGATTTACCGAGAAGTTCCCTTTACTACGGAACGATATCTTAATAATGTTTTCTTGCTTGTTTTCTATAAAAATAGCAGCGAAAATTATATCTTTTAGTGATAGACCGTAATTAACAAAACCTTCTGTGTCTCCCTTTTTAAAGTTAAACTCATCAAGCTCAGCTTGAGATAATGTAATGTAAGCTGTGCTTAATTCTGGTATTACTTTTAAGTTTTGCATTGCTCTTCCTAAAAGTTGTAAACGACTATACGTATTGGTATCGTATATATTATTGTGAATATCAGAATTGTTGGCACCTTTATCTATTAAGTTTCCGATAATTTGATGTGTTCTACTTGTTGTAGAAGGAAATCTAAAAGAACCTGTGTCCGTCATAATACCAGTGTACAAGCATGTTGCTATTGTAGTATCAATTTTGTTAAGGTCACCAAGCATTTCTATGAAATTATATACCATTTCACAGGTTGAGGACATACTAACATCAGAGTAGGTGTAAGTGGCATAATCATCTGGTTGCTGATGATGGTCTATCATAATTTTAGTAGCCTTAGTAGCTTCTAATACCTCTGCCATATCATTTCCTGCACGATGAAAAGCGTTAAAGTCTAAAGTAAAAAGCAAATCTGCGTTGTCTATTAGAGTTTTACTTTCCTCTTGTTGGCTTTCAAATTTTAAAACCTTATCATCTCCTGGTAACCATTTTAAAAAATCGGGATAGTCATTTGGTGCAATAACTACAGCGTTATGGTTGTAAGATTTTAAATAATGATACAACCCTAAAGTAGAGCCCATGGCATCACCATCAGGATTTTTATGCGGTACAATTACAATACTCTTAGGCGTACTTAATAATGATTTTATTTCAGGAATTTGTGCTTTAATCATAGTTGACGAAGATACAATTTTTTAATATTCGAAGGACTTGATTAATTAAAGAAATACATTACTTTTGCACCACATTTAAAAAAATATACATGGCAACTAACAGAACATTTACAATGTTAAAGCCAGATGCTGTTGAAAAAGGACACATTGGCGCAATATTAGAAAAAATTACTGCTTCGGGTTTTAGAATCGTAGCAATGAAGTTAACACAAATGACTACAGCTGATGCTCAAGCATTTTATGCAATACATAGTGAGCGTCCGTTTTTTGGTGAGTTAGTAGAATATATGACTCGTGGTCCTATCGTTGCAGCTATCTTAGAAAAAGATAACGCTGTTGAAGATTTTAGAACTTTAATCGGTGCTACTAATCCTGCTGATGCAGCAGAAGGTACAATCCGTAAATTATATGCAGCTTCTATTGGCGAAAACGCTGTACACGGAAGTGATAGTGATGAAAATGCAGCTATTGAAGGTGCTTTCCATTTCTCTGGTAGAGAGATGTTTTAAGAAAAACATTTTATATTATATTGAAAAAGACCGTCTGTTAGGATGGTCTTTTTTGTTTTTATTTTTTATGGTGAAATGAATATTAGCATCTAATTACTATTCTGGATCAAGAGTCATTTCAAAGAATTGATGCCAATTATCTTCTCTTTTATATTCTCCTTTTTCGAGCCATTGTCCACTTTCGTTCAACCAGATAATATACCTTACATTTTCATTAGGATACCAATAGAGTTTGTTGTCCTTTAATTCTGCCTTAAATTCTGCATTTAGACCGCTTGGTAAATAAGATCTAAAGGTATAGTTATCTTCTGCTTTATTATATGTGAGAATAGCAAGAGCGTTATGAACCACTTTACCGTTTGATTTTCCGACACCTTCAATTAAAATTGCTGTTGAGTCTAGTTTAAATTCAATTTTCTCTGTTTGTTCAAAATTAGATTTTCCTCCTTGACCCATCATCCAGCCTGTTCCTTTCCAATTGCCAACCATAAAACTTAATTCAGTTATTTTTGATTTTGAAATTGAATCGGTTTTTGAAGATTGAGAAAAAGAGTGAAAACTAATGAACACTGTTAAAAGTATGCTTAATACTGATTTCATAAGTTTAATTTTATTAGTTGAAACTATTTTTATTTAAATGTTTGTAGCTTTATTGTTAGTTAATTTTCAATCTTTCTTTTTGCTACAAAAGTTCCATTAGGTTGTATAAATTTTATTTGATTTATTTTCCCATCAGTTTCTATAAACTCTATTTTAAAACCTTCTAAAACTTTAAAATTAAACTTATGTAAAGCTGTAGGTATAAGCTCATATTCTGGTTGGTTAGGCACAAAGACATAAAGTACGTTTTCGTCTTTTATGTAGGCTTTTATTTCTGTACCCATTAAATCGTATTTACCTACATACTGCTCTAATGTTTTGGCATCGACATCTAAGGTATTTGGTGTGCGTTTAAAAGCAATAGGGTCTGTCATAGGCTCAATATCTGTTTTTAAATAATCAATATCACCAGCAACGTTTGTGGTAAAGGTGACTTTTAGAGATTTACCAATAGCAGACGTGTCAATTTTTTTATCGATAATATCGATAAGTTCAAAAGTATCGTAATGGAAATGATGCAAATACAAACGGTCTCCGTTAAATTCTGTAAAAAGTGTGTCATTTTCTACAATAATATCAAACTTACCATAGCCTTTGTTTTCGTATGAGCCAGTGTAATCTAATTTGGTATGCGACGGTCTGGTGTTTTTTACATTAGAAATTTCACTTGTTTCTTTTGCTTTTTCCATGGCTTCTAATGCCTTTTCTACATCTTCTTTATGCTTTTTTGCCCATTCGGTTTTGTCAACGTTTAACATATGGTCTGCGGCAATATTTCTAATAAGTCGTGGAACAGCCGAACCATTTTGGTTAGTTAATACCACAATACCTAAACTATCTGATGGATATAAAGCAACATTGGCAGAGAATCCATCTATGTTTCCACCGTGCTCAACCATATAATGCCCCTTGTAAGAATGTAACAACCAACCGTAACCATAATTGGCAAACTGTACATTTGGTAATTCTTTAGATGGGATACCACCAGAAACTACCATTTGAGAGCTCATAGCTTCTTTTATATAGTTTTCTGGTATAATTTGCTCCTCACCATATTTACCATCATTTATCCATGTAATTAGCCATTTACTCATATCGTTAACACTGCTGTTAATACTTCCGGCAGGAGACATGCCAGAAATATCATAGTAATCCATTTTCTTTATGTTTTGATTTTCATCTAATTCATAACCAAAGGCTGCATTAGAACTTGTTTTCATGCCTTCGATCATTGTTTTAGAACGATTCATACCCAAAGGTTTAAAGAAGTGTTCTTCAATATTTTCTTCCCAAGATTTTCCTGTTATTTTTTCGGTAATAACACCTTGTGCTAAAAAACCAAAATTATTATAATACCATTGTTGACGTACACCTGTAAAAGGTTCTTGGTATTTTATTCTAGCTATCAAAGTATCTTTGCTTTTATGCGGAAAAAAGTACCAAGAGCCATCATGTCTTGGTAATCCAGTGCTATGACGCATTAAATCTTTTATAATAATTTGATTATTCATATCATTATTAAAAAACTCTAATTCTGGAATGTATTTTCTTGGGCTATCATCAAAGGATAATTTACCATCTTCGCGATGTAATCCTAAAAGCGCAGAAGTAAAAGCTTTAGTAGAGGAGCCAATAGCAAATAGCGTGTTAGCATCTACTGGAACTTTGTTTTCGTAATCTGCATAGCCAAAACCTTTGGCATAAATAATTTTATCACCTTCTACAATGGCAACTGCAAAACCAGGTGCTTTTGTACTTTCTAATACGGAATTAAATTGTTTTTCAATGCCTTTTAGTCGTTTGTCAGTTTGTGAGAATACTAACGTAGAAACTAGCGTTAAGGCGATTATTAAAATATAATTAATTCGCTTTTGATTTTTGCTGATTTGAGATAACAGAAAATGTTTTGATTTCATTTTGGTTGGATTTTAATGCTATGGTTATATAGTATATGTATATAAATACCTTACTAAGTTACTCTTTTTTAAAAAGAAATTTAAATGTATTACAATTCGTCATTAAATTTTTACAGTTCAGTAAGTCTTGTTTTAAAAACCTTATGATGCTTTGGATATTTGTATCAAATTAAAAACACAATGTTATGAATGTATTAGTAAAAGTAGCTGTAGTATTAATCATTGGTCTTATGAGCTCTTTAATAGAGGCACAAACCAATTTTGAAAAAGGCATGACCAAAGCTTTTGAACTTTGGCAAAATGGAAAAACTGATGAAGCCGAGAATATGTTTGAGCGTATTGCTAAAGCAGAACCAGAAGAGTGGTTGCCAAATTATTATGTAGCCCAAATCAACAGCCTGAAAAGTTGGACTGAAAAAGATGAAACCGTATTAAAAGCACAGTTAGGTAAGGCACAAGAGCATTTAGATGCAGCAATGTTAAAAAGTGAGGACAATGCAGAATTATTGATAATGCAAGCGCAAGTATATACCAACTGGGTTGTTTTTGATGGCATGACTTACGGAATGAAATATGGTGCAAAGGTTAGCGAATTATATGCTAAGGCCTTAGAGTTAGAGCCAGAAAACCCAAGGGCAGCGTTTTGTAAAGCCGATTGGGCAATGGGAAGTGCTAAATATTTTGGACAAGATACAGCGCCTTATTGCAAAGAAATTGAGGCAGCAATAGAACTTTTTGATACCTTTAAACCAGAGAGTGCATTTCATCCTAATTGGGGAAAAGAAAGAGCAGTACAAGTTGCGGAATCTTGTAAATAATAACAACTATTAAGTATTATGACAAAGTCAATTAAAAATATCATTATCACTTTTTGCATTGGATGTATTGTATTCGTTTTGGGATCATTGTTTTCAACCGGATTTAATTTTGAAAGTATAAATGAGTTTTTAATCTACTTTTCAATATATCAGTTGTACACTTTTGTATTGAGTTACGTTAACACTTTGGTTTTTAATTATTTAGAAAAACGAAAGTTTAGTAGTAATGAAATTGTAAAACGTATCGTGTACGGAATTTTAGGAAGCACCATCGTAACACTCATAACCATTTTTATTTTGCGAGTGTTTATAGAGGTTGTCATTTTTGGAGATTCCTTTGATCATTTTATAACACACGAAAGCTGGAAAGGGTATTCTTTTGGATTATGGATTACTTTAACTATCGTTTCTGTTTTCTATGTCATTTATTTCTACAACCGTTATCAAAAAAATAAGATAAAAGAACAAAAAGTAATTGCTGGTACGGCAAGTGCTAAGTTTGATGCTTTAAAGAACCAGTTAGATCCACATTTTTTGTTTAATAGTTTAAATGTATTAACGAGTTTAATTGAAGAAAATCCAGATGCTGCGCAAAAGTTTACAACGTCTTTATCTAAAGTATATCGTTATGTTTTAGAGCAGAAAAATAAAGAGTTAGTAACGGTTGATGAAGAATTGAATTTTGCAAGAACCTATATGTCGCTTTTAAAAACTCGCTTTGAGGACAGTATTATTTTCGAAATTCCAGATAAAGCATCTAATCCTGAAAGTAAAGTTGTGCCATTATCGTTACAACTATTATTAGAGAATGCAGTAAAACACAATATGGTTACGTCTAGTAAACCATTGCATATAAAAATATATGAAGATAAAGGTCACTTAGTAGTGATGAACAATCTTCAACCCAAACAAATCGTAAAAAAGAGTAGTGGAGTAGGTTTAGAAAATATAAAACAACGCTATAGTCTTTTATCCAATAGAAAAGTCATCATCAATCAAAGAGCAAAGGATTTTGCAGTTGCTATTCCAATGCTTACAAAACAAGTATCAATTATGAGAACAACACATCAATCACAAGAACGTCTAAACGACGATTACGTAAGAGCACGAAAACGTGTAGAAGAGCTAAAAGCGTTCTACTATAGCTTAATTTCCTATGTTTTTGTTATTCCATTTTTAGTTTTTATTTGGTATAACTATTCATCTCATACCATACAGTGGTTTTGGTTTCCAACCTTTGGTTGGGGCTTAAGCTTGGTTATTCAGGCGTACAGAGTCTTCGTAGATGATGGGGCTTTTGGTGCAGGTTGGGAAAAGCGTAAAATAGAAGAGTACATGAAAAAAGAAGATGAAAAAAAACGTTGGAATTAATTTATAGAAATCATGGAAACACAAAATTCTAATTTAAAATATTTGAAGGCTAAAAATAAAGTTGAAAAACTAAAGCGCTTCTATACACATGCAGTAGTTTATTTAGTCATTAATACAGTTATTACTACTGTAAAAGTGATGAATAACATGAATAATGGAGAATCATTTGATCAAGCTTTTTACGACTTCTCCACATTGGCAACCTGGTTGGTTTGGGGAATAGCGTTAGCCATTCATGCATTTTCAGTATTTGGTTTACCTTTAATAGTGGGAGACGACTGGGAAGAGCGTAAAATAGAAAAACTTATGAACGACGAATTACGAAAAGATAAATACAACTAATATTATGGAAAAGTATAGTATAGAACCTTATGACGAGCAACAAGAAACTCGTGATTTTAGAAAGGAAGAAGCGTATTTAAGAGCAAAGAAAAAAGTAGATGCTATAATAGGATTCTACTGGCACTTGGCGGTTTATGTTATAGTAAATTTATTTTTAATTATATTAATAGGTGTTAACTCAAACCAAGGTTTTTCAGGGTTTGGACCTTATGCAACGGCTGTTTTTTGGGGCATTGGCTTAGTATTTCATTTTTTAGGTGTTTTTGGTCCTAATTTTTTCTTTGGAAAGAATTGGGAAGACAAAAAAATTGAAGAGTTTATGGAAAAGGAACGTAAGCGCTGGGAATAGTTATTAAACCTTTAGAATTATGGAAATAAGTAATGAAGAAAAAGATATTTATATAGAAGCGAAGCGTAAAGTAAGACGTATTAAAGTTTTCTATCTACACCTAGTGTTATACCTTATAGTTGTTGCACTAATTTGTTATAATTTTTACATTATGGAAGGACCATATACTAAAATAATTACAGGTTTAAATATTACGGTATTGGTATTTTGGACTATTGCTATTATACTCAATGCTGTAAGAGTGTTTAAAGGAAGATTATTTTTTAAGAAAAGTTGGGAAGATAGAAAGATAGAAGAAATTGTAAATAAAGACAAAGAGGTAGAAACTACCTTTTGGGAATAAAATCATTAAAATAGGTATTGTAAGTAATGAACGTAATTATAATAGAAGACGAAAAACCATCAGCAAGACGCCTACAACGTATGCTCGCAACTTTAGATGTTGAAGCAGAAACTATGTTACATTCTGTAGAAGAGTCTATAGATTGGTTTCAGAATAATGAGCATCCAGATTTAATCTTTTTAGATATTCAACTTAGTGACGGTCTGTCTTTTGAAATCTTCGAAGCTATTGATATTAAATCGGCAGTAATCTTTACAACTGCTTATGATGAGTATGCACTACAAGCATTTAAACTTAACAGTATAGATTATCTTTTAAAACCAATAGATGAAGATGACTTAGCTGCTGCTGTAGATAAATTTAAAGCTAGAGCTCCGCAAAAACAATCGGTAACTTTAGATTTTAATGACATTAAAAAGTTATTGGTCAATCCTATTGAACGTGAGTACAAAAAACGTTTTTCTGTAAAAGTTGGTCAGCATTTAAAACTTATTAATATCGAAGATATTGAATGTATTTACAGTGAGAACAAAGGTACTTATGCTTATACCAAAGAAGGAAGAAATTACCTTTTAGACCTAACCTTAGATCAGTTAGAAGATGAGCTAGAACCACATGTGTTTTTTAGAATCAGTAGAAAATTCTACGTTAATATTAATGCTATAAAGGATATGGTAAGCTATACCAATTCGCGTTTGCAAATAAAACTGAACCATTTTAATGAACAAGAAGTTATTGTTGCAAGAGAGCGCGTCAAAGATTTTAAGCATTGGTTAGAGTGAAAATCGGATAGATATATTTTTTAGTTCAACCGATATTTTGTACCTTTGAGGTGTGTGGGATGTTAATACAATATATAGAAAAGAATTGGAGCCTACATTCAGTAGGTTATTAGACAAGGTCAAGGTTTTAAATTCAGCCAGACCATTGCCCAATATAATATTGCAAAATATTAAAGAGGCATTCCTTATAGAATGGACATACAATAGTAATAGTATTGAAGGTAACACGCTTAGCCTTAGAGAAACCCAAATGGTTTTGCAAGAAGGCATTACTATAAAAGGAAAATCTTTAAGAGAGCATTTTGAAGCCAAAAATCACGAAACAGCTATCCATAAACTCTATAGCTTAGTTAAAGACAACTATGTGCTTAATAGTAAAGATGTTTTAGATCTTCATGGTTTGGTACTTCGTTCAATAGAAGATGAATACGCAGGTCGTTTACGTAATGCAGGTGTGCGTATTTCTGGAGCTAATTTTGTACCTCCTAATGCGCACAAAGTTTCGGAGTATTTAGATAGCTTAATAGCTTACATAAATACTAATCCACAAGACTTAAATCCAATAGAGCTTGCCACTGTTTTTCATCATAAGTTTGTATGGATTCATCCTTTTTTTGATGGTAACGGTCGTACAGTTCGTTTAGCAATGAATTTACTTTTAATGCGTCATGGCTTTCCGCCAGCCATAATACTTACCAATGATAGGGCTAAATACTATTCGGCATTAAATCAAGCTAATAATGGTAACTATGGTAAGTTAATGTTGCTAATGAGTCAGGCTACGGAGCGTACTTTAAATATTTACCTCAGTGCTATTCCTGGTTCTGATAAAGATTATCAGGTTATATCTAATATTGTTAACGAACCAGATATACCTTATGGGCAAGAATATATTAGTTTATTAGCTCGCCAAGGTAAAATAGATGCACATAAAGAAGGTAGAAATTGGTACACTACCAAAGAAGCAGTTTTAAATTATATAGAAGATAAGGGCAAATAGCATTAGTCTTCTTCATCTATTCTATTATCATCAAAAGCAGAAGGTAATAGTTTAGGAATAAACTTTACAAACAAAGGTAAAAGCAACATACCACCTGGTAACATAAAGATTGCCAAACTAGGTATAGACTTAAAAATATCTAATAATTGCGATTGAATTTTCTTCTGTTCTTCATCAGTAAGGTTCCGTTGTGTGGATTGCGCTAAAAGTGCCATAGCTTCTTTGCTTTCCGATAACTCTTTAATAAGTCGTTTGCTATTTCTCTTAATGAGTTTAGAAACGACTTTGCTACTGTTATCATAAAAACTTTGTGCCAAGTTTTTAGAACTTAAAAAGGCAACATCTTCTTTGTGTTCGTTATAAAATGTATTGATATCATCAACAGATAAGGTAATGACGTTACTGTCTAAATCTAAATCCGTTTGTAATTGATTTAAGAAGGCAAGTTCTTCTTTATCAATAATTTTATCTGTCCAAGAAGCCATACAAACCAAATCGATGACATATAATTTTTCTAAAGGAGTGCTAATTAATGAAACCGCTTCATCATAAGAAAGCAATTCCGTATTCTTATGACGAATAGATCCTTCAAATAACTTAATAAGATTGTTGTCGTATTCTGTTTTTTCAGCCTTATTATCAATTACAGAGAATATAATGGTTTCTAATGCAGATTCAACCTTGTGAACGTAGTTTCTAATGTTATTTTCATCCTTTAAAAACCGTTGGTAACCTAAAACATCTACAAACAAAAGAGCGTTGATTAAAAAATAATTAAAGCTTTTTGAAATAAAATTATCATCTATATGAATACGTTTATGAATCATTTTTTCTAGTAAGCTATCAGGCTTTTTATCTCCGAATAATTCTTCAAAAAATGATTGCTTTTGGTCACTAATAGATTTGTAATATCGAATTAAATTGTCTATAAAATCTTCATTTGGTTGTTCTTTTCTGTAGATGAAATAAAACGTAAGTAATAAATTGATTTTGCAGCGCTCCTCTTCAGTAAAATCAAAGGGTTTCACGATATTCAGAACAACTTTAATGTTGCTCCCATAGATGAATCCGGCTTGCTTCAATTTATTGTAAAACTCAGATGTTTCTGTTTGCGAATACATCGTTTCAGAAACTTCTTTGAGTAATTTTTTTATCCAGCCACTAGCTGATGGATTCATAGACTTATAATTATAGGATAAAGATACTTTTTATCTCACAGAATTTTAGCGATTATAATTTTTTTCAAAAAAAAATAAAACCGCCTCTTTCATTTTTGCGTAGGTAGAACAGAGACACAAATAATTAACAAAATCTCAAAATTATGAAAAAAACAAAAATTTTAATCGCAAGTGCAATATTAGGTATTGCTACTTTCGTCGCAATTGCAGCAGATCATATTGATGCTCCTGCTGTTTCAGGTGGTACAAGTGATATCACTGATTTTTACGCCTTCCAAGGTGCTAATACTTCAAATTTAGTATTTGTTGCTAATGTGCAAGGGCTTCTAAGTCCAGAGGCTACAGGCTCAGCTTCTTTTGATGAAAATACATTGATTGAGTTTAATATAGATACTGACAGTGATAATGTTGAGGATTTAGTCATACAAGCAACTGCAAGAGATGGTAAAATGTATTTCTTTGGACCAACAGCACCTTCACAAACTGGATTAAACAGTACAATTTTAGCAACTACAGCTGTACAAGGTTCTGTAGATATTACTGACTATGGACAAACCGCTGTAATTGGAAGTGCAAATGGTATGCAATTTTTTGCTGGACCTAGAGACGATCCTTTCTTTATGGATTTTAACCGTTATGGAGAAATCATTGGTGGTACTGCCACTAGTTTTAATAATCCTGGTGCAGATACATTTGCAGGTTTTAATGTAATGTCTGTAGTAGTTGAGGTGCCAAAATCTATGATTGGTGGTACAGGTACTATAAACACTTGGGTAGAATCTAAAAGAAAACAATAATCTTAAATCTTAAAAAACAAGAAAACATGAAATTAAATAATATAAAACTATATGCTATTGCAATTTTAGTGTCAGTGACAGCTTTTAATTGTAGTAACGACGACGACAATAGTGGTGGGCCAACTGGACCTAACTTTACAGGAACTTATGCTCAAGAAGATCAAATGGGAAGACCAGCAGTTAATACTGTATTTGTGTCTGCAGGAATGAAAGACGCTTTCAATACTACAATTCCTTCTCAACAAGGAGCATCATTTCAGGCGATGTTTCAAGCCAACTTAGAAGCATTGAGTCCCGCTTATGCAAATCCAGGTGATACAAATGCATTAGGATTAGACGCTGCAACATTTACTGGCTTATTAGCTACAGATGTATTAAACGTTTCCTTAGATGGACCAACATCATTTTATGATCCTTCAACAACACCTGCAACCGTTTTAACAGGTAGAAGATTAGCCGATGATGTTATAACCGTTGAGTTATTATTAATCTTTGGAGGAGAAGATTTTTCTGAAAACCCAGGATTATCTAATGACAATGTAGATGCAAATGATAAACCATTTTTATCATCATTCCCATACTTAGCATCTCCTTGGTAAGATACTGAACCTAAATTCTGGAGTAAGGCTTAGTGCTTTACTTCAGAATTATTTTAAACACATAAAAAAAACTCACAAAATATTTATTTATCATGATACTAAAAAAAGTCTTTCCCTTCATTTTATTAGTTCTAACCTTTGGTTGTAATTCTAAATCTGTTACTGATATAGATGACTATAAGGATTACTTAAATACAGTAATTGATCAGGAACAGTTAATGTCCGAAGCTCAATTTTTAACTAACAAAATAGAAGCTACGCCAAATCAATTCTCACAATTAGGAAAGCGCGCAAGCGCATACGCACAAATATTTAATACTACTGGAGATATTTCATATTTAATTAAAGCTGAAAAAGATTTAATTGAAGCCATAGAAATAACTGGTAGAAAATTTCCAGGCCTTCTAAAAAGCTTAGCTGCTAATTATATTTCGCAACACCGATTTAAAGAAGCTTTAGCTCTTTTAAAAGAAGCGGAAGCAAATGGTGAAAAGCTAAATGGTACAAAGAAAATGTTGTTCGATGTACATTTAGAATTAGGAAACTACATCTATGCAGAATCGTATTTAAAAGACATAAAAAACAATTCGGATTTCGATTATTTAATTCGTTTGTCTAAATGGGAAGACCATAAGGGCAATTTAGATAAAGCTATAATCCACATGGAAAGAGCTATGGAGATTGCTGAATCGTCTAACATAAGTTCTACAAAACAATGGGCTTATACTAATTTAGCAGATTTTTATGGTCATGCAGGTAGAATTGACGAATCCTATAACTTGTACTTAAAGGCTCTAAAGCTAGATCCTAATGATGCTTATGCAAAAAAAGGAATTGCTTGGATTATATATTCTTATGAAAAAAATCCTGAGCAAGCGCTTAAAGTTTTAAATCATATTTCAAGTTATTATTCTGCGCCAGACTATAGTTTATTAAAAGCAGAGATTGCAGAATATACGAATAACGAAGCGTTAAAGACAAAAGCACTGTCAGATTATAGTGCTGCAGTAAAAAATCATCAGTATGGTGAAATGTATAATAAATACAATGTCATTTTATATTCTGAAGATTTAAAACAACCAGAATTGGCGTTGGAAATTGCAAAGCGCGAAGTTGAAAACAGACCAACACCACAATCTTACGACTTGTTGGCTTGGAGTTACTTTAAAAAAGGTGATGTAAATAAGGCGAATGAAATTATTGAAACTTACGTAGATGGTAAAACATCAGAGCCAGACGTACTATATCATATTGCCGAAATTTATAAAGCTGCAGGAAAAACCGATAAGGTTAAGCCTATAAAGCAAGAATTAACAGCAAGCTTGTACGAGTTGGGTCCAACAATGAAAGATAAAATTAAACAACTGTAATTATGAAAAAGCAATTATTAGCAGTGCTAATGTTTGGTTGTTTTTTTATGATTAGTAACGCTCAATCTATAAAGGGTGTTGTTGTTAATGAACTCAATCAACCGTTAGAGGCTGTATACGTATACAATATAAATTCAGAGAATCATACACATAGCTCAGAAAATGGCGTGTTTGTGATAACTAATACTAAGATAGGTGATTCTATTAGATTGGGACTTCTTGGTTACAAAACCAAAACCCTTAGAGTAGAAGACAACACAGCTCTAAAAGTAATTTTAGAAGAAAAAGTATTTCAATTAGACGAAATGGTACTAAATGAAGAATTAAATACAGCAAGTACAATATCAAGGTTAGACTTGAAGGTTACACCTGTAAATTCTTCTCAAGAAGTTTTAAGAAAAGTGCCAGGTTTATTTATTGGTCAACATGCAGGAGGTGGTAAAGCGGAACAAATTTTTCTTAGAGGTTTTGATATAGATCATGGTACAGATATATCCATTTCTGTAGATGGTATGCCAGTAAATATGGTGTCTCATGCACATGGTCAAGGCTATAGTGATTTACACTTTGTTATACCAGAAACAGTGAATAAAATTGATTTTGGAAAGGGTGGTTACTACGCTCAAGAAGGCGATTTTAATACAGCTGGCTATGTTGATTTTAATACAAAGGACTATTTAAAAGAGAGTAGTATTTCATTTTCTGCAGGTCAATTCAATACACTTAGAACTGTTGGTTTATTTAACCTTTTAGAAAACACAAAGAATAAAAATGCTTATGTAGCATTAGAGTACATAGCTACTGATGGCCCTTTTGAGTCACCACAAAATTTTAACCGTTTAAACCTATTTGGAAAATACGTAATCTATTCGCCAGAGAATGATAAGTTAACATTAACAGCATCACATTTTACAAGCCGTTGGGATGCTTCAGGGCAAATACCACAGCGAGAAGTTGATAATGGAAATATTACACGTTTTGGCGCAATAGATGATACTGAAGGAGGTACAACAGAGCGTACCAATTTCAATATTACTTTTGATAAGTATATTTCAGACAATACTAAGCTAAGTGCTAATGCTTTTTACTCGCATTATGCTTTTGAGTTGTATTCAAATTTTACATTCTTTTTAGAGGATGATGTAAATGGTGATCAGATAAAACAAAAAGAGGATAGAAATATTTTTGGTGCTAATACTTCAATTAATTACACCACTTATTTAGGTGAAACGGAATTTAACCTAACAACAGGTTTAGGTGTTAGACATGATATTGTTGATGATGTGGAATTATCAAGAACTTTAAATAGAACAACAACTTTAGAGAATATTCAGTTAGGAGATATTAATCAAACCAATATTAGCGGATTTGTTAATACAGAGTTTGAATTTGGAAAACTAAAAATAGCTCCAGCGCTGAGGTTAGATTATTTTAAGTTCTTGTATGTAGACGCATTACAAGAAAACTACGAAACGCAATCTGAAACCAAAACGATTTTAAGTCCAAAACTTAATTTCTATTATAACGCTAATAACAATCTGCAGCTTTATTTAAAATCTGGTTTAGGATTTCATTCTAATGATACTAGAGTCGTTGTGGCTAATAACGCAAAAGATATTTTACCACGCTCTTATGGAGCAGATTTAGGTACGGTTTGGAAACCATTCTCTAAACTCGTAGTAAATTCAGCCGTATGGTATTTGTTTTTAGAACAGGAGTTTGTGTATGTGGGAGATGCAGGTATTGTAGAGCCTAGTGGAAAAACAAAACGCTATGGCTTAGACTTAGGTTTAAGGTATCAGTTTAACGATTGGTTGTTTTTAGATACAGATGCTACACTAACAAATGCGAGGAGTATAGAAGAAGCTGATGGTGAGGATTATATACCATTAGCACCAGATTTTACCTTAACCAGTGGTTTGTCTGTAGATAACTTAGATGGTTTTTCAGGAGGATTAAGATTACGTTATTTAGACGATAGACCAGCAAATGAAGACAACTCTATTGTTGCAGAAGGCTATTTCGTTACAGACTTAAATCTTAATTACGAATTTAAAAATATTACACTAGGTATTGCCGTAGAAAATTTATTTGATGTGGATTGGAATGAAACTCAATTTGCAACAGAATCGCGTTTACAAAATGAAGCGCAATCTGTAGAAGAGATTCATTTTACGCCTGGTACACCATTTTTTATAAAAGGTACGGTTACGTATAGATTTTAAAAACATAATCAACTTTTATAATTCGTGGGGAAGCGAATAATTTAGGTTGATTGATTGCTGGCAAGAAAGATGAACCGCTGATTACGGTTAATCGGTATCATAAATTTTTATGATATTTTTTGAGTTTTTTTGTTAGTTGAGTGCCCACGTGAAAGCGTGGGTGCTCTTTTATTTTGTAGCTAGACTAATCTGCTTCCCAAAAATAGCAGCAATACCTGCAGCCAATCCACCAACAAGTCCTGTAACTAATATTAATACATAAGGACTACCACCTAAAGGCAATAAAACAGCTATACGTTTGGCTAAAGTAAAATCATTGCCATTGCTAAGTATAAAACTATAAACTACCCAAAAGATTAGTATTGCAAAAAATGGTACAAAAAACACAGCGGCTTTCTTAAGTGGAATAAATAATGCTGTGGCTAGTGCAGCAGTCATAACAGACCACCATGGTAACACGAATGATAATATAAAAGCTAATGCTATGGTAGCTATAAAGTTGGTTATGTTTTTATTCATTAGTAGAAGGTGTTAGGGTTTGTGTGCTAATTATAGCGTCTGTTGCTTCATTAGATTGTAAATAATTAAGGCTATGATATTTGCCAACTGCCCAATCATCTATAAAATTATCGTAGTATTTGCTTCCTGGATTTCCAGATTGTCCGCCAGGATAAATGCCTAATGCTGTTGGTGGTGAGGTCATTTCTACAATCATGCGCCAAGAAGGTCCCCAATTTTTTCCTGCAGCATTTACGGTGTTTCTATCTCCTCCAATAGGAAGGTCGAACCTTGAAAATGCAGGTAAGCCTTGCAATAAATGACCGACGTAAGTGCCTTTGTATTGTTGCCAATTGTAATCTCCGTTTTTGGACTTCCAGTCAATAAGTTCTTTTGCAGTTTCTTTAAAAGCAATTAAAAATAAATCGTGAGATGTTTCCTTTTCAGGAGTACTAAGAATATCCATAAATTCATCTTTAGGATTATTTTTAAGCATAGAAATTGCTTGATAGGTAAAAGGTGTTTCTAATACCATGTCTTTATCTTTATACTCATCCCAAATTAATACATAGAGGTTGCTCCACCATGCATCCCAAATACTAGGTGCTAGTTTTTCTATATCGCTATTAAAATCCCAAGCTTTTATAATGTTTAGAATCTCTTTTTCTTCATCTGTAAGCGTTGATGTATCCATATGGCTATACATATATGGTAATAGCTCAGAAGCTTTCTTATTAAAATTTGTGTTTTGTAAGTCTTTAAAATCTTGAATATTGAATTTTTCCTTAGATCTAAAAAAATCATTTATTACTCTATTACGATAAGAATCATAACCATCATTAAAGACATAAAAAGGGTAAAGAGAATCCGTAGGATGTTGGTTGGAAGAACTTACAAAACCACGTTCTGGGTTTTTAGTATGAGCATTAAATTCCTTTGGAATAAAACTTTGCCAATCATGATCAGGATTACTGCCATCCATCAAAAACTTACCTTGACCTTCCCATTTATTAGGAAATTTACCCTGAACCCATATAGCAATGTCACCTTCAGTTGAAGCAAATACAAAATTTTGAGCTGGAGCCACATGGTCTGCTATAGCTTCTTTATAATCTTCGTAATTCTTTCCGTTATTCAATTTTAAAAAGAGGCTAACAAAATCATGACCTATATGTCCTGCCCATTTCATAGCATATCCTACCTTTTCACTATCTCCTTTAAAAGTATGGTCATAACTCACAGGACCATGATGCGTGTAGATAACAGAATCCTTAAAGGTTTCTTTCCCTTTTATTTTTATTTCTTCAACTCGTACACTGGTGTTTTTCCACTCGTTACCATATTTGTATTTTGTTCTTGTTTCATCTTGAAACTCAATTTTATACCAATCTTTAACATCTCTTGTGGCATTTGTTTCTCCCCAAGCTATATGCTGATTAAACCCAGAAATAACACCTAGAGTTCCTGGTAAGGTGGCTCCCATAGAATTATGCTCTGGTGTAGCAATTTGCATAACATACCATATTGAAGGGAGGTTAAGACCCAAATGTGGGTCGTTAGCAAGAATGGGATGGCCTGAGTAAGATTTGCTAGGTCCAACAGCCCAATTGTTACTACCGTTATGTGGATTAGGTTTTTCCATAACAGATTGTAATGAATCAATTGGTAATTCACTTTGAGGTGTTTTAGTTTGCTCAATATCTATAAAACTCCAATCAGTGTCTGTTGGTATTACTGGATCGTCAAAATCATAAAAGTCTGGATATAACATATCAAACCGCTCTTTTCCAAATTCCCTGAGTGCATTGGTGTATTCAAAATCACTATCACCACCACAGAGCATATCTGTCATATACATTAATAAATGCATGGTTTTGTCAATAGACCATTGTTCGGGTTTGTAATCGAGTAATTTATACTCTACAGGATAATTTTCTGGCTCAAGTTGGTTGATGTAAGCATTCACACCATCGCAGTAGGCTTGCAGATGGGATAGAGATTTCTTATCTTTTTTAATAATCTCTAAGCTGTTATCTGCACCATAAATCATTCCTTTTCTTCGTTGTTCTCTATCATAGTTAAGGGCACCTTCTCCAATTATCTCTGATAAACGACCAGCTGCAGCATAAGTCTGAAACTCCATTTGCCATAAACGATGTTTAGCCGTAATGTAGCCTTGCGCTTTATATAAATCAAGGTCGTTTTGCGCAAATAGGTGTGGAATCAGTTGTGCATCATAATGTACAGTGACCTTATCTTTTAATCCCGGAATAGCTATATCTCCTGTTATTGATTCGTCAGTTTCATTTTGCCAAACACCAGTATAAGGGTTAAGAAACTTAGCAATTGGAGGAACTGCTCCCAATTTTGTGTTTAAAACGAAAAAAATCCCTACGGTTAATAGGAAGGAAAGAACAAGTTTTGTGTATTTCATAAAGCGATAATAAAATGCGTACGAAAAGTACTAAATAAATCTGAGGTTATTAAAATTGAAACTTAATTTGTTTAGCTAATTTTTTGATTTTTTTGAAAGCTTTTTGCTGAGAGTGTTAATAGTATTACTTACAAATAATTTGACACATTAATTATATTTCTGCAATGCTTAAACTTATAAAATGAGCTTAGGTTACTCTTTGAAGCTCTTTTTTGAAAAGTTTTGTTGGTAATGATTTAAATATCTGTTATTGAGTTGTTTGCGGTGTTGTTTTAGCTTTCAAATTTCGGTAAATATTAAAAACAAATGCTATATATATAGTATAACTATTTATACATTGTGGTATCAATAACTAACTTTTAAAATGAATACACTATTAATTTAAATCCAAAAACCAATGAAAAAAATTACGTTTTATTTAATGATGCTTTTTAGCATTACGGCTTTCTCTCAGGTAGAGATTATCGAAAACTTTGATAATGCTCCAGATTTTGGGCTTCCAGCCGGCTGGACTGGGACAGGATTCTTTGAAAGTGCACCATATTTTGCATGTGGAGACACTGGTAAGAGTGCACTAACTGGTTTTTCTTCTGATCCATCTTCGTTACCAGGAGAAACCATTTTAACTTCACCAAATTATTCAAACGTTACTAATGCCACTGATTTAACAGTTAGTTTTTCAGTTAATGTATTTGAAGAAGGTCCTGTTTTTATTTTTCCTATTACATATTACGCTCCGTCGGCTAATTGGGGTAGTGTAACGTTAGAGTACTCTGTGGATGGTGGTTCAAATTGGACGTCAGCTATTACCATTGATGATTCAAATTTTACTTATGTTGATAATACTACTTGTACTACAATACCAGCATCTAATCTTGGAGCGCTTACTGCCGGTAATGACTTTCAAGCAAGATTTGTCGTTAATGTAGAAAATGTTGATCCACAAAATGGTAGCTTATATGTAGTTATAGACAACGTTTCAATTACACAATTAGCAAGTTCACCACCAAACTGTGATGTTCCATTGCTATCACCAACGGATGGTTCTGATACAACAGATTTAAATGATACAATAACATGGCAAGCAGCAACTGGTTTACCTACCGGTTATACCTTGTCAATTGGTACAAGTTCTGGAGCAACAGATGTTTTAAACTCTGCATCTACAGCTGAAACGAGTTATTCATTAGCTGGACTTGGCCTGACTTATGACACTCAGTATTTTGTTAATATTGTAGCCTATAATGGTATTGGAAGTGCTACAGGTTGCATTGAGCAAAGTTTTACAACTCGTACGGCCCCTGTAACAGGAGCAACATGTACAAATCCAATTGAAATTACTACATTTCCTTATGTTGGAATGGGTGATGACACCTCGAACTACGAAAATAATATTAATGAAGGTCCTTGTGGTAATTTTTCGGGAGCATATATGACTGGATATGATGTATTTTATGAAATTACTCCAGCAACAGATATGTCGATTAATATAGAGCTTGCACAAGTTTCTGAATACGGAGCTGCTATACATGTTATGGAGGGCTGTCCAGATACTGCAACAAATTGTGTTGCTCTAAAAGGAGATAACTATTCAACAGCACCTCCTTACGATCTAGCATTAGAGAATGTTGTATTGTTTGCAGGTAATACTTATTTTATTGTGTTGAGTAGTGGCGGGACAGATAGTTCATTTAGTTACGATCTATTACTGATAACTCAAAATTCGTGTATTAATCCAGAATTTACCCTATCTCCAGTTCCTACATGTGCAACGGGTGATTTTACTGTGGATGTTGATGTAACTTATATGGGTGATGCCACAACATTAACGTTGTCTGATAATTTTGGAAATTCAATTGGAAATGTTAGCGCAACAGGAATCGTAAATATTGGTCCATATGCTAGCGGTTCGGATGTAAATATAACATTAACAAACGATCAAGATAATAACTGCTCATTTAATGATTCAACTTTTTTCTATTGTCCTCCAGTAAATGATGACTGTGTAAACAGTATTGTTTTGGATGTAAATACCGATGATTCTTGTACATTGGTTACAAGTGCAACAAATGCTGGTGCAACAGAATCTGCTAGCAACCCAATTAACTGTGAATTTACAAATAACAATGATGTATGGTACAGTTTTGTAGCCACGGATGAAACAATAATTTTAGAATATTTAAATATAACCGCAGCAATTGGAAATGGTGGTACAAACCAATCTTCAGAACTGCTTGAAGGCAGTTGCGGGTCATTTACTAGTATTGACTGCTTTAATGGGAATTATGTTACTCTTAATAATTTAACGATTAATAATACATACTATATAAGAAACAATTCTAATTTTGCTGGAGAGTATGCTCAAAACTATGATATTTGCTTAAGAGCTGCCCCTACACCACCAATTAATGATGAGTGTGCTGATGCCACAGTACTAACCCTTTCTACTGATGAAACTTGCAATAATCTAATATATGGTACAACTGTAGGTGCTACACCATCAGCAGAAAACACATGTAATGTTGGATTTTCTGCTAATTATAAAGACGTTTGGTATCAATTTACGGCCCCAGAAACAGGTATATATGAATTTACATTTAATACAGCTAATACAGATGTAAGCTCTAATTACTTTATTTATTCAGGGAGTTGTGGTGCTTTAATTGAAGAAAGTACGAACTGCTATAACACAGGTTCTCAAGTGCAATCAATGAATAGTGGTGAGGTTCGTTATCTTAACGTAAGATCAGGCGATAATGGACCTGTTATTGATTTCGATTTATGTGTGTTTCAATTACCACCAGCGGCTTCAAATAATGATTGTTCTACACCAACTGTTATAATCGAATCTACTGATGCTAATGGAAATAATATGATTTCTGGTGATTTTGCAAACTCATATCCATCGTCTGAAGCTTGTGATGTAGGTGGTAAAACTATATGGTACAGTTTTACCCCAACTTATACAGGAGAATATACTTTTAATCTAATAGCTGATGTAGGGTTCCCATACTATTCAGTATTTAATACCGATGATTGTTCATTGACATCTAATAATTATGTACCGAATTCAGGCTGTTATGATAATGGTGAGCTTATCACAAGTTTAGTTGGTGGTAACACGTATCTAATTTCTGTCTATAGTTTTAATAATAATCAAACAGAATCTTTTGACTTATTAGTTTATCCAGATGCTTCATTAAGTATAGATTCAAATGAGTTTGAAGCGTTTAAATATTATCCTAACCCAGTAGTAAACACTCTAACAATTGAGGCTGAAAATTCAATTACAAAAGTTAGTATATACAATATGGTTGGACAAGAAGTTCAGCGCGTTTCACCTAATGACTTAAATGCTACAATTGATATGAATGAACTTAATCAAGGTGTATACTTTGTAAATGTAACAATCAATGAGGCGAAACAAACTTTTAAGGTTATTAAAAAATAGAGGTTAATAGCAAACTTATATTTTAGTAAAAGGGTAGCATGAGAATGTTGCCCTTTTTTTTATGGGCAATTTCTAGACATTAATATGGCATTTTAAGGAGTATTGTTTTAAATAATTAAGTTGTTATAAAACTCGTATTTTTTTATTTAAAACTAAAAATCAGACTATTATAATAAATATTAGTGTGGATTATCAAGAAAATCAAGTGTTCGTAGTACTTTAGTTGAGGTATTTCTAATTTAAAGTTTATTATATTTACTGATTATTGCCATAATACTATTAAAATTAAAATACTCTATCTTATGTGATGGTTAGGTCAATAAATTGTTGTGTATATGATGAAACAAAGTCAAATCTCCTTTTATAAATACTTATGCTTAGTGGGTTTATATGCTAGTCTATGCTATGTGTCAAAAGGGTATGCACAACAAAATGATCTTATTATAAAGGCAAAAGAACTCATATTTTCAGATCCAGATGAGTCAATAAAAATAACAGAACATTTATTAAGGGCAAGTAAAGAGCCCAAAGAAAGAGCAAATCTCAATCTTTTGATAGCCAAGAGTTTTTTAGTAAAAGGTAATTATGCCAAAGCTATATCACATGCTTTTGATGATAGTAATCTTTCCATTGACGTTTCTGTCAGAACAAAAATTGAGCTTAATATTCTTAAGGCTAAGATTTTAAGAAAATTGTATTTAGACAAACAATCTAAAGACTACTTGACGCAGGCAAAAAGTTTAATAAAAAGTGTAAATGACTCTACAAATAATGCCATGCAAGGTCATGTGATTTTAGAACAAATTAATATGCACGTCTCTAGAAGAGAGAACCAGGAAGCGCTTAAGGTAATAAATGACGTAGAAACTAAGTTTAGTACTTTTTTTAATAACAACATCAACGAAAAGATAAACTTATACTTAGCAAAAGTAGGTGTTTACAATAGTATATCTGAAATAGATTCTGCAACTGTTTATATCAATAAAGTCTTGGTTTTATCTAATACTTCAACGACCAATAATTTATATCAAAAAGCAAATATTTATAACGAGATAGGCCGGTTACATTTATATAAAAAAGAGTTCAAAGAATGTGAAGAAAGTCTATTCATTGCTTCCCGATTTGCTGAGATAATTGAAAACGCTAGTTTATTAATGGAAATTAATAAGAATTTGGCAATTAGTTACTTAGCGTCGAATGAAAAGAACCAACATAAAGTATATAATGATAAATTTTTAGCGCTTAGTAATCAAGTAGATTTACTTGAACAAGAATCTCTTAATACACTTTATAATTTATTGTCAGAGCAAGATGATGCCGTATTGATTGAAGAAGAACAGAGGTATAAAAATTATGAGTATATTTCATTTGGTGGGTTATTCTTTGTGTGTTTTGTGGGCTTTTTTGTCATTTTAAAAAGCGAAGGTAGAAAAAAGAGATTAAGAGAAATTATAAGTTATATTGAAATTACAAAAAACAATTACCTACAAACCAAACCTTCTAAAAAGGTCAAAACAAAGCGTATTGAAATACCAGAAGAAACAGAACAAAATATATTAACTAAACTAAAACGATTTGAAAACTCCAGGAAGTTTTTAAATAAAGATATGTCATTAGCCGTATTGGCTGGACAGTTTGAAACTAATACCAAATACCTTTCGGGTGTTATCAATAAACATTATCATGACAATTTTAACACCTTTATTAATAAATTAAGGATAAACTATATTATTGATAAATTAAAGAACGATTCAAATTATATCAATTATAAAATCAGTTTTTTGGCTGAGGAAAGTGGCTATTCTTCGCATAGTAGTTTTGCAACGGTATTTAAGTCTGTAGTTGGGATGTCTCCTGTTACTTTTATAAAATTGATACAAGAAGAAAGAAAAGAACAAAATTCTAAACCTGTAGTATCATGATCTCTAGATTTACATATGGTTTTGTGCTTTTGGCAATTAGTTTTCATGTATCAACCTTTGCTTTTGATTTGCCTGTTAATCAACAACAAGCTGATAGCTTACTTGAAGTAACAACAAATCATATTTATGAAAATCCTGATAAATCAATTGAATTAGGATTGAATATCTATAATAACACCAATTTTTCAAGAAAATCCAGAGCACGATCTTTAATGTTAGTGTCGTTAGCGTATACCTCTAAGCGCGATTATCAAAAAGCGTTGGAGTATGTTGTGAAAGCTGATGAGTTTACCAAGGATCTTAATGATAAGGTTTTACAAATTGAAATTTTATTTAGAACAGGAATTCTATACCAGCAACTTAAAATATTTGACAAATCCATTGAATATTTAGAAAAAACAGAACAACAGGCATTGTTGTACCCTGTTCGTGATTCTGTTGGAAAACTTTTAGCTAACAGTTATACTGTAAAAGGATTTATTTACAAGGATAATTTAAATTGCGATATTGCTTTAGAGTATTTTAACAAAGGTATTAAAGAGTACCAAAGGCTCAAAAACACTGATGTTAATACTAATCTAAGTATTGTACATTACAACAAAGGAAACTGCTATACATTACTCTCAGAATATAATGAAGCTATAAAGAGCTTTAATAAATCTATTGCATTTGCGCAAATAGAAAATGCCAATAGCCTCATCGCTTTTGCGCAAAAAGGGTTAGCCGAAGTCTATACGCTACAAGGCGAATACCGGCAAGCTTTAAACTTATTGCATACGGCTTTAAATAAATCTAATAATGTAGGGGATTTGGTGTTGAATTTAGGGATATACAATGGCTTGTTCGAAAATTATTTAGCGCTTAACCAATGGGATGAATATCAAAAATACTATGATCTTTATGCAAAAACACAATTGGGTATAAAACTGTCTGAACGTAACTCAATTAGTGCTTCACTCGAAGAAACTTCTAAGATTCAAAATCAAAATTTAAACGCTCTAAAGAGGCGTTTTAATTCGAGGTTAAATTGGATTTTTGGAGCCATAATTTTTATCATTTTTGGAGTTTTACTGGTAGAAAGGAAAAACTTAAAAGTCATGAAATCACTTCGAAATAAGCTTAAAACCATTCAAAACAAAAAATAACATCTACAATAGATATTTTAGATTTATATTTATTTAAAAAGCTGTTTGTCAGAGTTTTGAACTTAAATTTTAGCTTTTAAATTTCAGTAATTGATAAAGGTATACTTTATATTAATGCTGTTTTTAGTTGTATATTTAGGTTATCAAAAATCTATTTTAACTCCAACTGAAAATATCACAATATGAAAAATAAGTTACGAAACAAAGTAGCAACAAATCAATTATTTTCGCCTAGTAATTTTTGTAAATCAAATTCTTCAAAATGTACAAATTTTAAAGGCATCCTACTAATTACATTTGTCTTACTGTTTTCAAGCAAAAGTTTTGCGCAACTCACAGAAAATTTTGATAGCGGAATTCCTAGTGAATGGACGCTTATAGATAATGGAGTTGGAACACAAAATTGGGCAACTTCAGCAGACGGTTACTTGGGTACAAATGGTGCTTCAGTAAATCCAAGTGCTGACAATATTGGCGATCAAAACACGGCACAGTACTTTTTGGTTACACCACAGCTGGCAGTGCCTCAAAATGGTGAAATACATTTTTACACCAAGCAAGCTAATGAAGCAGATAATGGTGCTCAATACGAAATAAGGCTTTCTACAGCTGCACAACCAGATATTAATGGATTTAATATTACAATACAATCTTATACAGAATCTAATCTTAATTTAGGAGCTCAAACTGCTTATGAAAAGAAGGTAATAGAGATCCCAACATCAATTCCGGCAGGATTAAACATCTACATTGCCTTTGTAGCAATTAACACCCAAAATGGAGCGACACCAACTGGTGATGAATGGTTTGTAGATAGTGTTTCAGTTTTAGAAGGTTGTATCGAGGTTGAAGATGACGATGTTACTATAGATGCAATTACAGTGGATGGAGCTGAGGTTACATGGTCGCATCCTACAGCAACTAACTTTGAGATTCAAATTTTACCTACAGGTGGCGTACCTGCAAGTAGTGGTATTCCTATTACTGGAACTTCATATACACTTAATAATTTAGATGAAGATACGGAGTATGACATTTATATTTCAGCAGTTTGTGATAATAGTACACAAAGTGCTTTTACAGGGCCTTACACATTTAAAACCTTAAAGTTTGGTTTATCTTGTGACGCTCCTATAATAATCCCAGATATTTCATCAACGCCTTATGTTTTAGTGGATAACTTAGATCAATGGGCTAATCCCGATATTTCTTACTCTACACAGGGAACTAATTGTATATTAGGTACATCAACGACAAATTATTTAGCGGGTAACAAAATATTTTTATCCTATACGCCAACAGAAGATGGTTTATTAACCTTAACACAAGAAACAGGTACTGATGGAGGTGCCAATGGTAACAATTGCTATAACAGTAGAAGTTCCTTGTTTGTTTACGATAGTTGCTCAGATGTAGGTGTAAACTGTATCGCTGGTACAATAACAATTGATGCTTTTGATCCTAAAACAATATCTAACTTATTGGTGCAAGCTGGACAAACCTATATTATTGTTGTATCAACTGAATTTACAACTCCTACAGCAGGTGTTTGTTTTGAATTGGAGATTTCAAGTCCAACATGTGCGCCTCCTGGAGATATAGTTTATAATAATCTAACAGAAGATAGCGTAAATTTTTCATGGGATAATATAGGAGGTTTTTCTGATTCCTGGGAGTATACAGTAGTACCAACAGGTTCTGGTGAGCCGACAGGTGCCGGAACAGCAACAGCAACTAATATTGATAATACTATCAATACAGGTCTAGCACCAGCTACAACTTACGATTTTTATGTAAGATCCGTTTGTAATGGGACACCTGGTGTGTGGAGCAATCCTTCAACATTTACAACCCAATGTACCGTATTTAATACACCTTACTCAACAGATTTTGCTAATGCTACAAATGAAAACCCTGAGCCATGCTGGACAACTATAGATGCTAATGGTGATGGTACAACTTGGGCTTTTATTGGAGGCTATGCTACAACTGTAGTTAATGCTAGCCAGTATGAAAACCACGATTTTTATGTATCTCCTCAAATCAATTTTGAAGGAGTTCAAAAAAGATTAAGATATAAGCATAGAGCAACCCAAGGAACAGCAACCTATACTGTGAAATTATCTACAACTGGTATTGGGGTTGATGATTTTACAACTACTATTTTGCCAGAAACATCGATTACGAATTCAACTTTTCAGGAAATAATAGTAAATATTCCAGAATCAATTACAGGTAATGTAAATATTGCATTTATAGTAGAACCAAATACTTCAGAAACTGCATTAAGACTTTCTATAGATGATGTGTTTATTGAAGACAAACCATCATGTCCAGACCCATTAAATCCATTCGTTCTTCAAATTACAGACGATTCTGCGTGGTTGTTTTGGACAGCTGGGGATTCAGAAACCGAGTGGGAGGTCGTAATACAAGATTTAAATTCTGGAATACCTACAACATCAGGGGTTTTAACAACTTCTAATTTTCCATATATAGCTGATGGTTTAGATTCAGGAAATAGGTATGAGTTTTATGTAAGAGCTGTTTGTGCTATTGATGATACTAGTCAATGGGTAGGTCCTGTAGAGTTTACAACACTCTGTGCATCTTATGATACACCATTTTACGAAAGTTTTAACGACGATGACCAAGATACTCAAAAATTTTGCTGGGAAATAAATGATGCTAATAGTGATGGTACAGCATGGAGCATTAATGAAACTTATGCTACTTTACAGACCTCTATTTTTACTCCTCCATCTGGATTTAATGACTACTTAATTTCTCCAGCAATTAATTTAGATGGTAGTCCTAAAGCCTTAAAATTTAAAGTTAGAGCAGATTTCTCATTGTTTTCAACTGCTACCCGTTTTGGTTTAGAAGTGTTAATGTCTACAACCAATACAAATCCAGCTAGTTTTTCGGTTATTTCGCCTCTTGAAATAATTACCAATAGCTCATTTGAAGAAAAAACAATCATAATTGAAGGCTCTGGTACAGTTTATTTTGCCTTTAGAGTTCCACCAGAATTTACAGGTGTTTGGTCAATATTAAGTATTGATGATGTTAGTATTACAGATGCACCAGCATGTCCAAATCCATCGAATTTAGCAGTAGATAGTGTATTTACAAACGCAGCCAATTTATCTTGGACAGCTGGTTATCAGGAGGCATCATGGAACATTGTTGTGCAACCTGTAGGTTCGGGAGTACCAACAACAAATGGAGAAAATGTTACAAGTACTAATTACTCTGTATCTGGTTTAGATCCAAATACAGAATACGAATTTTACGTCATGGCAAATTGTGGTGCTGAGGGAAGTGAATGGGTTGGGCCTGTTACTTTTAACACTATATGTACACCTTTTGTTGCGCCTTTTGTAGAAACTTTTAACACTGATTCAACCTCCGAAAGTTGTTGGCAATCAGTTAATAATAATGAGGATTATTATAATTGGGAGTTTAATAGTGTTGTAAACCCTTATGAAGGAGATCAATCTGCAGCTATTTTAACAACAACAAATGGTAATAGTGACGATTGGTTAATTTCTCCAACAATTACAATTACAGAGAACCAACGTTTGCGATTCTATTATAGAGCGGTTAGTGATTTATATATTGAAGATTTGGAAGTGCTACTCTCCACTAATGGAGTTGGTTTGGATCAATTTACAACAGTATTATACGATTCAGATGTAGACCCCGTAATAATTAATAATGAGGAATATAAAGTAAAAATCATCAACTTTCCAGCTGGTATTAGTGGTAATATAAATATTGCTTTCCATGCGCAATATTTTCCACCATGCCCTTGTGGTTATAGAGGTTATGGTCTTTTTATAGACAATGTAAATATTGAAGATATTCCAGAATGTGCAGAACCATCTAATATCACTTTTAACAACATTTCAGATACTGAAGTAGAAGTGGAATGGGATGCTAATGGATCTGAAACAGCATGGGAGATCTCAGTTCAGCCTTCAGGTACACCAGCTCCTGTGGGTGATACAGACCCAAGTTATTTATACAATACAACAACTAATCCGTTTACAATTACAGGTCTAGATGCTTCTACTATGTACGATGTATATATTAGAGCAATTTGTAGTGGATCAGAAAGTCAATGGACAGGTCCAGAAGAAGTAACAACAAGATGTGATTTGGATAATTTATGTCTATATACGTTTGTATTGACAAGTGATTTTGATGTGTCTGCATCACTAGATATAACTCAAAATAATCAAGTAACGCAATCCTTACCATTCAATGGTGAAGTAGCTGAAGAATTTCAGGTCTACTTTTGCTCTGGTGTAGAATTTTCGGTTTTCTTTTCAACTTTAGGTAGTGCGCAGTCCCAATATGACAATTATCAATTTGAAATTAAAAATAGCGACGGGATTACAATTTATACTAGTCCGTTTAGTCCTCCTATTAGGCGAACTGTTTATGAGGGTACAGCAATTTGTGGTGAAATTTCTTGTCCACAACCAACCAATTTAGCAATAAGCCCAACTAATACAATGTCTTGGATCCCAGGCGGTACAGAAACACAATGGGAAATTGCAATTCAGCCTTTTGAAAATGGAACTATACCACAATCAGGAACTATAGTTTCTACAAATTCATATACTCCAACTGCTTCTGATTTTAATGATCCTAATGCTGCAACTTATGAATATTTTGTGAGAGCAGTTTGTGGTACAGGTGATGAAAGCTACTGGTCTGGTCCTTTTGAATTTGTTAGAAACGATGATGTTACTACAGCTTTATTGCTTCCTATAAATTCTGAAAATTCTTGTGAAACATCTGCAACCGAAGTGTCATTTATAGGAGCAACAGTTTCTACAGAAAGTATGACATGTGATGGCGCTAATATTGGTGATGTATGGTTTGATTTTACAGCAGAGTCAATTGTACATATTATAGAAGTAAATGGATTTACAGGCAGTTTTTATGAAAGTAGTGGTGACGAGCCTTATCCAAATGTTACTATGACACTTTATAAAGATAATGGTGGTAGTCTTGAAGAAATTGCTTGTACTTATGATAAAGTATTGGTTGCAATGTATACTACTGAATTAACTGTAGGTGATAATTATAAATTAAGGCTAACTCTAAATAGTTCAGAACCTAATAGTCGCAGATTTAACGTATGTGTAAAAACACCTACAGATCTTTGTTCTATAGAAACAGTTAATGGTAATTTTGAAGAGCCTATTTTAGGTTATTTAAGTGGTATTTCTTCTATAGGGACTATTCAAGCCGTTCCAGGCTGGCGTACAAGTTTAGACTGGCAAGCAATATTTATTTGGGAAGGATTAGTTGCGCCTGGTTTTGAACCTTATGAAGGTAGTCAATGTGTTCAAATCCTTTCAGACGGTGATCCAATAGATCCAAACGATCCTAATATTAAAGGTTATTACAGAGATTTTGATTCTTCGGAAATTACTTTATATGATTTTAGCTATGCACATTTAGGAAGGTCTGAAAATAATATTATTCAATTATTTGCAGGGCCTCCAGATGGACCTTATACACTAATTAATGAAAACTTAGCAGTTGTTCAGGCTTGGACAGAAATCTCCGGGCAATATCAAGTTCCTTCTGGTCAAACCACTACACGATTTGTTTTTAGAGCTTTTGGGGATAATTCTGTTGGTAATGTTATAGATGCTGTAAATATTACACCAAACAATGAAATCATCACGGAGCCATTTACTGTAGATTGTGATAATGTTGTTGCTAATGTAGAGGCAAACGGAGTAGGATCTTGGGTGCCAAGTGATTCTAACCCTGGAACGGTTACAATTGCAGATGCTAACAGTAACACCACAGAAATTACAGATTTTGTACAACCTGGGTTATATACTTTTACTTGGCAAACAAGGTATTGTTCGTATGATTTAGAGATTGTTTATAATGGTGTAGCTGAAACACCAACAGTAGAGTCACCTGTTGAATACTGTTTAAATGATACAGCAGAACAACTTACTGCATCAGCATCAGGTACCTATACTTTAGTGTGGTACACTCAGGCTGTTGGTGGAACAGGAAGCGCTACTGCGCCAACACCAGATACATCGGTTGTTGCAACAACATCTTACTACGTAGCTTATATGGATTCTGAAGGCTGTGAAGGGCCTAGAGCTGAAATAGTTGTTACAGTTAGTGATTCATTTATACCAGAGTTAACCTTCGGTTATGATGATACTTGTGTTGTGGCTGCTACTAATCCAATGCCTACATTGGCTACTGGATTTGCAACAGGAGGAACATTTACGTCGCCAGTATTAACGGTCGATGCTAATACGGGAGAAATTGATATGGCTTCTGCAACTGAAGGTGTACATGATGTAACTTATACTTATGATGGAGATGAAGCTACATGTACTGCTGCTGGAACTTATACAACAACAATTGAGTTTACTCCAGCTACTGTACCTGTTACTGGGTTTAATTACGGCAATATAGGATTCTGTGTATTGGAATCAACAAACCCACAACCTAGTTTAGATGCAGGCTTTGCAACTGGTGGACAGTTTAGTTCATCAACTGTTACAGTAGATGCTACAACTGGTGAAGTGGATTTGTCTACAGCGACTGCAGGTACACATGATATAACTTATACGATTGCAGAAGAAAGTGCTACATGTACAGCTTCAGGAACTTTTATAACATCAATTGAAATTGTAGCAAGTACTGAGCCTGTAACAGCATTTTCATATAATGAAGACATTTATTGTGCAGATAGTATGAATGTGCTTCCAGAATTAGAAGCTGGATTTACAACAGGTGGTACTTTTAGTGCAGCACCTGGACTTTCAATAAATGCTGCAACTGGCGAAATAAATATCGCAGCAAGTAGTGTAGGTAATTATACGATTACTTATGAAGTTGCTGAGGACGCTTCAAGTTGTATGGAAAGTGGAACAAGTACGTATGATATAAGCATTTTAGATTCAATAGAAGTGGCAATTGAAGGTGCTTGTGAAGATGCTGACTTTATGTTAACAGCTTCTCCGGTAAATAATTCTTATAATCCTGATGAAGTGACTTATACTTGGATGGATTCTAATGGAAATGTGGTTGGGCAAGATTCTGAAACATTTAATGTAACAGATTATGCAGATCAAACTCCAAATGTAATGGTGCCAACAGTATTTTCTGTAACCATAGACTATGGTGAATGTACAACAACAGCATTTTATACTGCGGAACGATTATCATGTAGAGATATTCCAAGAGGTATTTCACCAGATGGAAATAATAAAAATGACAGCTTTGATTTAACTGGATATGGTGTAACTAACCTTTTAATTTTCAACAGAAATGGTAGAGAAGTATATAAGTTTAATGGGACATACTCAAACCAATGGCACGGACAGTCTAGTAAAGGTGATGACTTGCCAGACGGAACCTATTTCTATACCATTAGAAAAGATGATGGTAGTAAATTAACAGGTTGGGTTTTTATAAATAGAGCTCACTAATCATAAATGAAAACCAAAATGCAATATAAAATACAGATGAAAAATATATATATTACAATAGCCTTTGCACTTATGATAATGTTGAGTGCCAACGCACAGCAAGACCCTCAGTATACGCAGTATATGTATAATATGAATGTTGTAAACCCAGCTTATGCTGGTTCTAAAGAGGCTATAGCAATTGGGTTGTTATACCGTTCGCAATGGGTTGGTATTAATGATGCACCTAAAACAGCTACATTATCGGTTCATAGTCCAGTTGGTAAAAATGTTGGTTTAGGATTGTCAGTTATTTCAGATCAAATAGGTCCTGTTGAAGAAAATAATGTGTATGCGGATTTTTCTTATACCCTTAATTTAGGAGGTGAGCGTAGATTAGCCTTTGGATTAAAAGGAGGTGCAACTTTTCAAAAAATAGGTTTATTCAGTGAAATCGGAAATGGCTATGTACCAGACCCAAGTGACGAAGCATTTAGTGAAAACACGAGCAACACATATTTAAATGTAGGTTCAGGTGTGTTTTATTACACAGATAAATTTTATGTTTCTTTTTCTGTGCCTAATATGTTTAAGAGTACATATTTAGACGTTTCCAATAATGGACAAGAGTTTAAATACGGTTCAGAAGTATTACACTATTTCTTTTCGTCTGGTTATGTATTCAATTTATCACCTAATACAAAGTTTAAACCATCATTTTTATTAAAGTCAGCATTTGAGGCACCTACATCATTAGACTTGTCAGCTAACTTTTTGTTTAATGACCGTTTTGAGTTTGGTGCAACCTACCGCTTAGACGATTCAGTTGGTGCTATGGCAAATTTTGCTGTAACACCAGAAATTAGAATTGGATATGCCTATGATTATGTAACATCAGACCTTAATATAAAGACCTCTGGTTCTCATGAAATTATGTTATTGTTTGATTTAAATTTCTCAAAAAAAGTATCTATTTCACCTAGATTTTTCTAACCAAAAAACGCATTTAAAAATGAAAAAAATATATAGTTTTTTAAGCTTGTTTCTAATAATTACGGCAAGCTTTGGACAAAATAAACAATCAGAAAAAGCAGATAAACTATATGATGGATATCAGTTTGTTGATGCTATTGAAGAATATCTAAAGCTTACTGAGAGTGGTGAGGCTGATAGTTATGTTTATAAGCAACTTGCTGACAGTTATTACAATATTTTTAATATAGAGGAAGCTTCAAAATGGTATGGGAAAGCTCTAGAAGATAGTCAAGATGCCGAAACACATTATCGTTATGCTCAAGTATTAAAATCCCAAGGAAAATACGAAGAAGCAAATAAGCAAATGGATGCATTTTCTAAAATGGTGCCTAATGACGAGCGCGCAAAAGCACATCTGCAAAATCCTAATTATATTCCGCAGTTAGCAGATATTTCTAAAGCGTTTAATGTAGAAGAAACAGCTATTAACGATGCTGAAAACAGTGATTTTGGTGCTGTGTTATCTAATGATAATATCCTTTATTTTGTGAGTACTAGAAAGGCATCAAAGAAAGAAGATGCATGGACCAACCAACCTTACTTAGATATCTATAGATCGATAAGA
Source organism: Winogradskyella pulchriflava (assembly GCF_042434315.1). Taxonomy (NCBI): domain Bacteria; kingdom Pseudomonadati; phylum Bacteroidota; class Flavobacteriia; order Flavobacteriales; family Flavobacteriaceae; genus Winogradskyella; species Winogradskyella pulchriflava. The sequence continues at coordinate 203,216 of NZ_JBHLTQ010000006.1, forward strand.
AATGAGGACGGTTCTTTATCAGCACCAGAAGAGGTTGAAGAATTAAATACAATCTATCACGATGGACCACTGACAATAAGTGCAGATGGAAAAACTATGTATTTTTCTAGAGATGGTCATAGTGAAGGCTCTTACAAAAAAATAAAAAATAAACGTGTAAAATTAGCGCAACAAGGCATTTATAAAGCAACTATGGTTGATGGTAAATGGGGGAATATTGAAGCATTGCCAATCAATAGTAAAGATTATACGGTTAGTCATCCAAGCTTAAGTAAAGATGGAAAAACACTTTATTTTGCTTCAAATATGCCAGGCGGAATAGGTGATACAGACATTTGGAAAATCACTATTAACGGAAACACTTATGGCGATCCTGTAAACATGGGGCCAAAAGTTAACAGTTCAGGAAAAGAAGGATTCCCGTACATAAGTGATGATGGTATTCTGTATTTTGCTTCTAGCGGGTTGCAAGGCTTTGGTGGTTATGACATCTTTAAATTTGATACAAATAAAAATGATGCTGCTGTAAATTTGGGAAACGCGATTAACACTAAAAGAGACGATTTTGCTTTTAGTGTGAATATTTCAAAAAAAATCGGCTTTTTCTCATCTAACAGATCTGGTGTAGATAATATTTATAAGGCAATCCCTATTTGTAATTTTCAAGCGATTGTTGTTGCAAAAAATGCGGATAATAATAAATTAATTCCTGGTGCTAGTGTATCACTTACAGATGCTCAATTTTACGAAATAGCAGCACAAGCTACTAATTTGAGTGGTGAAACAAGTTTTGATATTAGCTGTGAAAATAATTACACAGTAAATGTTTCCATGGATGGTTATGAAACAGCTTCATATCAAGTGGAAGTCTCTGACGGAGAAAATGTGACTATCAATGCGGATTTAAAACCAATTAATGAATTGGTAACAGAAACAGAAGTGAAATTAAATAATATTTACTTTGAGTTCAATAAAAGCAATATCACACAAAAAGGTGCTTTTGAGCTCGATAAGCTTGTTGAAATTATGAAGGATAGACCAGAAATGAATATTTTGGTGAGATCGCATACAGATTCTAAAGGTAGTCCAAGTTATAACTTAAAGCTATCTGAAAGAAGAGCACAGGCAACAGTACAATACCTAATTTCTAAAGGGATTAGTAAAGATAGATTGTCTGCAAAAGGATTAGGAAGCAGTGAGCCAAAGATAAATTGTGGTTCTAATTGTACAGAAGAGGAAGATTCTCAAAATAGACGATCTGAATTTTTAATTGTTAAGGATTAATATTTGTCCTTCTTTGGTAGGAAAATGTTATGGTTAACTGTTTTATTTCAGTAAGAAACAGAATATTTATAAATAGAGTTTACTAAAGTTTCAATAGCCAGAAACACAGGGTTTATTGGCTGTAAAATAGTATGATATAAGGATTTAGGTGTAATGAATAGGATTTTAATTGTAACAGTTTTCTTAATACTTTTTTTTCAAACAAATGCGCAAGAACCAAATGATTGTGTAAATGCCATTACAGTTTGTGGTAACGGTAATTTTATGTCTAATGCTACAGGTTCTGGTAATGATTTTGAAGTAGATGGCTGTGGTGGGTTTGAGCATAATTCAATTTGGTTAGAAGTTAATATTGTTCAAGCAGGAACTTTAGGTTTTGATTTAATTCCAAATGACCCAGATATTTTGGTCGATTACGACTTTTGGGTTTATGGGCCAAACCGTGTTTGTTCTAACTTAGGTAGTCCAATACGTTGTGCCACTACTAACCCAAATCAAGCGGGTTTATCAAATAATCATACAGGTATTAATGGAAGTACAACACTAACACAATCAGGACCAGGTGCTAATGGTAATGGTTATGTATTTTGGTTAAATGTTAATGTTGGCGAATCTTATTATATTGTAATTGATAGACCAGCTGGTGATGGTGGTTTTGAGCTGCAATGGACAGGTACAGCTGCTACAGGAACTGGTGCTTTTCCTTCTCCACCAGAGGCTAATGAGATAGACGATGTAAAGCAATGTAGTAGTAACCCAGATATTGCAATTTTTGATCTTAATAGTTTAAGAAATAGTATCAATTCAGACGCAGGTAATACAATTGATTTTTATGAAAGTTTAGCAGATGCAACTGATGATATTAATGAGTTGCCTGGGATTTATGCCAATACATCCAATCCACAAACTATATATGCAAAAGTTAAATCTGCAGGAACGGATTGTTATACTCTAATTGATTTTGATTTAATTGTAACTCCAATCCCTGATGCGTCATTGACTGTTTCTAGTAACGCTATTTGCGAAGGTGAAGATGTTACATTTACAATTACTGGTACACCAGATGCAGCTATTAATTACAATATAGATGGAGGTGCATCTCAGCAAACGGTTTTAGACGATACAGGTGTGGTTAATATTACACTTTCGCCTACAGCAGATATTGTTTTTAATCTAGAATCCGCACAAATTCTTGCTACAGATGGTTCAATAGTATGTTCACAGGGTCTCATGGATTCTGAAACCGTAACGGTTACAACAAATACTTTACCAACTATTATTAATAATTCACCTATTTGTGAAGGCGAAGATGGCGAGTTACAGTTTTCAGGTGATCCTAATTCCACCGTTTCTTATAGTATTGATGGAGGTGCAACGCAAACATTTAATTTTGATGCTTCAGGCAATTTTACTTTAAGTTTACCTGCTTTAACGGCTAATACAGATGTTGAGGTTATTTCTGTTACTACTGCATCAGCTCCAAACTGTGTGCTTAATATAAACACTACTGAAACCATTATAGTTAATCCGCTACCTACAGTTATTGATCCTAATCCACTTGTAGAATGTAATGATGGTGTTAATCCAAATTCTGCTACTTTCAATTTAGATGCACAAAGTGCTGCAATTTCAAATAACGAACCAAACGTTACAGTGAGTTATTACGAAACCCAATTACTGGCAGAAACTGGCAACGCAACGGATGCCTTGGCTTCTCCTTACGATAGTACTTCAGCAAATCAAACTATATACGTTAGAGTAGAGACAGACCTTGGGTGTGTTGATTATACAACTTTAAATTTACAGGTTATTGATGCTCCTATTGCTAACATTCCAACAGGATTGCAAGCGTGCGACGCATCAAGTAATGGTATTGGTAGTTTTGACCTTACAGAAACTGAGGCAGAAGTTATTGCCGGAAATACGCAAGTCGTTCAAGTGACGTATTATGTAACATTTGCAGAAGCTGAAGATGGAACACCTCAAATTGCTGATCCTACGTCATTCCAAAATACTGCAGCTTATAACCAAACGGTTTATGCACGTGTGGACTCAGATGCGACAGACTGTTATAACATTGCTGAAATAGATTTAGAAGTTTTTGATACTCCTGTAATTGAACCTGTTTCTTCTCTCGAGGAATGTGATGATATTAGTAATAACGGTACCGAACAATTTGATCTCGATTCTCAAACCGCATTACTGCTCAATGGAGCTACTGATGTTACAATTACATACCATTTTTCGCTTACAGATGCAGAAGATGGAATAGGTCCTTTAGCGAGTCCATATACCAATACAAGTAGTCCGCAAACTATTTACGTAAGAGCAGAAAACGATTTTAATACAGATTGTTATATCATTTCAACTTTCGATTTAATTGTTACACCTGTTCCAGGAGTAGTGAATCCAACACCACTTCAAGTATGTGATGATGGAACTCCAGATGGTATTACTAGTATAGACTTGTCAATTAAAGACACTGAGATTACAGCAAATAATCCTAATTACACAGTTAGTTATCACATTTCACAAGCCGATGCAGATAATGATGCTAATCCATTAGCAATACCTTATACCAATACGGTTAACGGACAAATTATTTTTGCTCGTGTTGTTGATACTGTTACAGGCTGTTACAATACAACAACATTAGAATTAAATGTAGAGCAAGCACCAACTGCCAATACACCAACACCACTTGTTTTTTGTGATCCAGATAGTGATGGTTTTGGGACATTTGATTTAACAAGTAAAGATTTTGAGATTATAGGTGGAGACCCAACACTTACGGTGAGTTATCACGATACAATGGCTAATGCGGATAACAATGTAGATGCGTTAGTGAGTCCTTACAACAATATTGTTCAAGGTACACAAATTGTGTATGCTAGAGTGGAAAGTTCTACCATTGCCACAGATTGTGATACTATTGTAGAATTAGAATTGATTGTCAGCCCAACTCCTCAGTTAGGTAATCCACCAAGCCCTTTAGAAATATGTGATGATGCTTCTGGAGATGGATATGGTCAATTCGATTTAACTAGTAAAGATGGTGAAATACTTCAAAATTTAGCAGATCCTTCACAATACACCGTTTCCTATTATGTTGATGAGCAAGATGCGGAAGATGCTATGAATGCCATAGCAAACATTAATAACTATACGAATGCTTCTGCTTTCAATCAAATTATTTGGGTGAGGGTAGATGATGACAATTCAGACTGTTACAAACTTACCACACTAGAGCTTATAGTGAATGCTTTACCAGTTTTGGAACAACCATCACCATTAGACTTGTGTGATGACAATAATCCTGGAGACGAGGTAGAATTTTTCATGCTAGACGATGCTGCTGCCGAAATCCTTAATGGACAAACAGGAATAAGTCTGTCGTACCACGAAACACAAATGGATGCTAATACCGGAAGTAATCCAATTACAAGCCCTTATCAAAATACAGTAAATCCACAAAATATATTCGTTAGAGCAACTAATGATGCCACAGGTTGTTCAAGTACTATTACGATGCTGTTAAGGGTGAACCCTATTCCTAGCCCAACGACACCTACAGATTTAGAAGTCTGTGACGAAGACAACGATGGGTTTGGTATTTTTAATCTTGAAGACAAATCAATAGAAATCATTGGTGGCGAATTAAACACGCAAGTTACCTATCACGAAACTTTAGGTGATGCCAATACTGGGATTAATGCGCTTGTAAGTCCATATACCAATATTGTAATGAACGAACAAACAGTTTATATAAGATTAACCAATACCATTACAGGTTGTTATAATGCTTCAGAAACATTAACGATAAGAGTTGTTGAAGCACCAGAAGTACCAACAAGTATTGATGATCTTACGATTTGCGATACCGATAGTAATGGTTTTTCAGCTTTTGATTTAACATTAAATAATAATGCAGTCATTGGAACACAAACGGGAGTTACTATAACCTATCATGTTTCTCAAGCAGATGCCGATTCTGGTAATAACCCAATTTCAAATCCTCAGAGTTATACAAATACGAGCAATCCTCAAGTTATTTATGTAAGATTGGCAAGTGATACAACTCCGTGTTACGATACAGGCATGTTTAATATTAGTGTAGAATTACCACCAGTTGCTGTTTCACCCTCTCCATTAGAACTTTGTGATGATGCCATTGCAGATGAAGTTACTGTTTTTGATTTAACCGTTAAAAACACTGAAATAACTGGAGGTAATAACAGCTATGCGGTAGCTTATTATGAAACGCAGGCAGAAGCGCAATCGCAATCGAATATGATTGATGCGGAAGCCTATACCAATACTTCGGTTAATGGAGCTGTTGCTAATCCGCAAACCATATATGTTGTAGTTACTGATACTGATACAGGTTGTGTGGATTATACAACGTTAACTTTAAGAGTACTGCCAAACCCAACACCAACAGAAGTTTTACCGAGTTTGTTACTTTGCGATGATGATAACGCTGGTGATGAGGTAGAAATTTTTGATTTAACTACAAATGAATCATTATTACTTAATGGTGAAAATGGCGTATCTCCAACCTATCATATATCGTTAGAGGATGCTGAAGATGGTGTTGATGCCATTGTAGATCCAACAATGTATAGTAATATAAGTTCACCTCAAACCATATATGTTAGAGTAACCAATAATACAACAGGCTGTTTTACTATTGTAGATTTTGAAATTGAAGTACAACCGTTACCAGAAATGATAGCCATTACCGATTTTATTGAGTGTGAACTCAATACGGATGGTTTCTATAGTTTTAACCTAAACATGAAGAATGATGAGGTGCTGAACGGACAGGATGCTTCATTGTTTCAAGTAACGTATCATATTTCTCAGGCAGATGCAGACAATTTAGATAATGCTATTGTGAGCCCTTATATCAACACAAGCAACCCTCAAGAAATATTTGTCGCTATTACTAATATTAATACAGGTTGTTCAGTAAGTACTGCTAGTTTTAACATAGAAGTACAAGAGGCAGCAGAGGCCAATAGTGATGGTGAGGCTATTGTCTATCAAATTTGTGATGATGAAATGGATAGTGATGGTAATCCAGCAAATAATACAGCCGAATTTGACCTAGCATTAATCGATGCTGAGGTGCTAGATGGTCAGAATCCACAAAACTATATTGTGAGTTACTATGCAACAGAAGAAGATGCAAATCTTAATGTAAATCCATTGCCATTACTCTATGAAAATAGTGTGAATCCTCAAGTAATTTATGCAAGGGTAGATAACGATACCTTAGATGGTATGGGAGATGATACCTCTATATGTTTTGCTGTGTCGCCTGTAACGCTTCAAATAAATCCTTTACCAGAATTTAGTCTCGATGAAAATTATATCCTTTGTGTAAATACTAATGGCACTGAAGTTCTAAATCCGCTGGTTATTGATACAGGTTTGTCGGATATGAATTATAATTTTGAATGGAGTTATAATGGTACAGTAATCCCAACAGAAACCAGCTCAAGTATTTCACCAACTCAAGGTGGTACATATAGTGTTGTTGTAACAGATATTAGTACTTCTACAGTAACTAACTGTGTTAGTACAGCGAGTACGTTAGTAATTGAAAGTGAACCACCAATGTTGGAGGTTAACCTGGTAACTCAAGCTTTTGCGTCTAATAATGTTATTGAAGCGTTGGCTACAGGAATAGGTGAATACGAGTATAGTTTAGATGGAGGTCCATGGCAAGATCATGGCACTTTTACAAATGTTACTGCTGGAGAGCATCAGGTAACCGCAAGAGATAAAAATGGTTGTGGATTGGTGTCTGAACTCATTTTTGTGATTGATTATCCTGTATATTTTACCCCTAATGGAGATGGAAATAATGATACTTGGAATATTTCAGGTATAGGAAGTAGTGCTAAAATTTACATATATGACCGCTACGGAAAGTTATTGAAACAACTAAGTCCTACAGGTACAGGTTGGAACGGAACTTTTAATGGCAACCTAATGCCAACAAATGATTATTGGTTTGTGGTAGAGTACATTGAGCCGATGACAAACAAGCAAAAAGAGTTTAGAGCACACTTTACCTTAAAACGATAAAACTTATTAATTTTTAGTTTAAGATTAGGCTACTCTAGCGAAGAACAAGTTTTTTTACAACCTCTTTGCCTATGGCTTCATTAAGCATTTTTACGATTTTTTCATTGCCATAGCTCAGCTCTTCTCTCAGTACACTAGAACTTAATTGCACATAAAGGGTTTCGTGTTTAAGTTCTATTGCTGTGGTATAGTTATTAACTCCGTTACCCATAAGGTTTACCCATGCTTCACGCACGTTTACCTTATCTAAACCAGATTGTAAATTATTAGTCTTTACAAACTCTTTTAGAATAGCTTCTATAGGCTGGTTGTCATTATTTCGTTTTGCCATTTTTAGTTGCCGTGAAAACGGTAAGATTTTAATTATTCAACATCCAAATTTATTGGTGTGTAACGTTTGTATAAATATACGTCGTTATTTTCATTTACAATTTTAAGATAGTCATTAGAAGCTTCAATAACGGTCTCTTTCCATTGTGCATAAGGCGTACTGTAGTATATGTTTAAACTGTTATTCTCTATTTTAAGAGTTAACGATTCAGAATCTCCAGATGTAAAATAGGTGTTGTTAATACCTGGTTTCAACTTTTTTCTAAAACCATGTAAACTATCATTTATGCTAATATAATCAATTGTTTCATTGAATTTGTATTGTTTTGTTGTACCATTGGATAATGTCACTTCATCTATCTCCCAATAACCGTCTATATGTTCTATATAAGTTTCAGGATTTACGGAGCAACTACTAATAATTAAAAGGCAAATTAGCCACAGTGATTTTTTCATCTATTTAAATTTTTACAACAATCTGATAGTTAGTAATTTAATTATTTCACTGGGTATTGATCATGGCCTGCCAAATACCCATTATTGGCTTTTATAACTTAAACAATTTATAAGATTGATGAATTTGTTTTATAATAGCTTCAGTACGGTCTGCGTGCGTGTCGCTGATAAAAATCTGACCAAAATGATCATCATCAACTAAACTGATAATTTGGGCTACACGGTTTTCATCAAGTTTATCAAAAATATCATCTAATAATAAAATTGGAGATACTCCACTTTGTTGCTTAATAAAGTCAAACTGCGCTAACTTTAGTGCTATTAAAAATGATTTTTGTTGTCCTTGACTACCAAATTTTTTAATAGGGAAGTCATCAATCAAAAAGACTAAATCATCTTTATGAGTACCAACACTTGTGTATTGTAACGCTTTGTCTTTGTTGAGGTTTGATTGTAAGATGTCCATTAAACTACCACTAAACAAATCGCTTTTATAGGTTAAATCAATAACTTCTTTACTTTGGCTAATGGCTTGGTAACGCTCTTTAAAAATCGGAATAAAAACCTTTAAAAAATCATCACGCTTTTTAAACAAATCTGTACCGTAAGTGTTGAGTTGTTCATTATAAATGGCCAATGTGTCTCCATTAAATGTGTTGTTGAGTGCAAAGTATTTTAGCAGAGCATTACGCTGTGAGAGTACTTTGTTATATGCAATGAGTGACGATAAATAGGCTTTATCACTTTGCGAAATTACACTGTCTATAAACTTTCTGCGTGTGTCACTGCCTTCAATAATTAAATCGCGATCAGCAGGTGAAATAATAACCAGTGGAATAAAACCAATGTGGTCGCTAAACTTATCGTAAGCTTTTCCATTTCGTTTTATTATTTTTTTCTGACCACGTTTTAGAGAAACTATAATTTTTTCGGTACGATTGTTCTTTGTGAAATTGCCATCAACAACAAAAAACTCGGTATTATGCTTTATGTTTTGAAGCGCAATAGGATTGAAATAACTTTTTCCGAAAGCCAAGTGATAAATAGCGTCTAAAGCATTGGTTTTTCCAACACCATTAGCACCAACAAAACAGTTGATTTTAGCGTCGAAATCGAAAACCTGAGTTTCAAAATTTTTGTAATTAACTAAAGATAGCGTGTTTAGAATCATAAAAATAACACTGCTTTATTGAATTTGTTGAGGTTTAGAAGCATTATACAAGAGGTGCAAATTATTCAAAAATAACAAATAAATAGGCTTTCAAATCCCAATAAAAATTTTATTTTTGCGCACGCATTAATAGACAAGATATGGCAACGTATAAGAAAAGAGGCTACAAACCAAAAAACCAAAAGGAAAAGGAAGAGGTTATTGAGGAAAACTCAACAACAGCTGAAGTATTTAATACTTTAGACGAAGGTGCTTCCAAGACCGAAGAATGGGTAGTTAAAAATCAAAACTACATAATCGGAGTTATTGCTGCGATTGCATTAGTTGTATTAGGCTACTTAGGTTATAACAGATTTGTTGCTGAGCCTCAGCAGGAAGAAGCTATGAACGAAATGTACCAAGCTAAAAAGTATTTTGAGGATGCTGCTAATGGTATTTCATCAGATTCGCTTTACACTATGGCATTAAATGGTGGCGAAGGAAAATATGGTATGTTAGATATTATAGATCAGTATGGAGGTACTCCTGCTGCCAATTTAGCGAATTACTATGCTGGTGTGGCTTACCTAAATTTGAAGGATTATCAGAATGCAATAAACCACTTGAGCGATTTTTCAGGTGATGCTACAATTCCTAGTCCTGTTGCAAATGGTGCTATAGGTGATGCTTTTGTTCAGCTTGAGCAATATCAAGAAGGATTAGAGTATTATGAAAAAGCCTTTAAAGCTAATGTTAACGAATTTACTACTCCTATGTTTTTAATGAAAGCAGCTAGGATTGCTATTCGTCTAGAGCAATATCAAAAAGCATTGGATTATTTAAAACGTATTGAGTCTGAATTTTCAGCTTCTACAGAAGCGAGTCAAGCTGAAGTTTTAATAGGAATGGTGGAAGCAAAAATGCAATAAATGGCTACTGCAAATCATAATTTATCTAACTACGATAAAACAACAATCCCAAACGCGAAAGACTTTCGGTTTGGGATTGTTGTTTCAGAATGGAATGACAAAATCACGGAAGGTCTTTGGCAAGGTGCTTTTGATGCGCTTATAGACTGTGGTGCGGTTAAAGAGAATATTGTACGTTGGAATGTTCCTGGTACTTTTGAATTAACCTATGGTGCTGCCAGAATGTCTAAAAGTATTTATGCAGATTCTGGTATGTTAGATGCTATTATTGTGATTGGTTGTGTTATACAAGGTGAAACAAAGCATTTCGATTTTGTATGCGAAGGTGTTACTCAAGGCATCAAAGACCTTAATCTTAGTGGTGATATTCCTGTTATTTTCTGTGTGCTTACCGATAATAATATGCAACAATCCATCGATCGTTCAGGTGGTAAACATGGTAACAAAGGTACCGAAGCTGCTATTGCTGCCATAAAAATGGCGGACTTAAGAAAAAAGACTAAGTAGTTAGTTATGGTAAAAGTGAAAGGATTTAACCTGAAATACTTTTACTACATACTTTACACTTTATACTTCCAATCTTCATCATGGCATCCTTTTTGTTGATAATTTTAAGGAATTCTTAGGCATTTTTTCCTAGTATTTTAAGTACTTTTGAGATATATCAAGTTTTAATTCATAAGGTAGCTTGTTAAATCAGCGAAAAAATAAACGATTTAGTTATAAGCCTCGTTTTCAGGATTCTAAAGAAAAAGAGTCGAAAGACGACTTGGAGGCGAAATGGAATGAATTGAGAGGTAACACCAGACGCAGAGGTAATATACTTACGTCACTACCTGTTCTAATTATAATTTTAGCTTCGCTTTTTGTTTTAATTTATATTCTTAACGGATATATTAAATAAAGATATTATGGGTCCAATAAAATTCACTTTAATAAAAAAATTACCTAGAAATAAAAGGTTTAACTATACACCTAGATATTATAAAGGTAAAGAAGGAACAGATGCATCACAATATTCAACAAAATTTGATGCGTATGCTGATACCTATAATAAAAATGACTTTTCTGGACAGTGGCACGAATCTAGAATAAACAATAGAAATAGGAACAATTCTGGGTTTAACAGAACGATTTTAATCTTGGTAGCTTTATTTATTTTAATTTTTCTTTATTTCATAGATTTCGATCTTTCTATATTCTCTCTTAACCGCTAATGACAGATATCATTCAACTTTTACCAGACCATGTCGCCAACCAAATAGCAGCAGGCGAGGTGGTTCAACGACCAGCTTCTGTAGTTAAAGAACTTCTTGAGAATGCCATAGATGCTGAGGCTTCAGAAATTAAGCTTATTATAAAGGATGCTGGTAAAACCTTAGTACAAGTTATTGATAACGGTAAAGGCATGAGTGTTACAGATGCACGCTTAAGTTTTGAGCGTCATGCCACATCTAAAATAAAATCGGCTGAAGACTTATTTCAGTTAAATACCAAAGGTTTTAGAGGTGAGGCACTTGCCAGTATTGCCGCAATTGCTCATGTTGAATTAAAAACAAAACGACCAGAAGACGAACTAGGTACTGCTATTGAAATTGAAGGTAGTACAGTAAAATCACAAGAGGTTTCCGTTACTCCTACAGGAACTTCTGTAGCTGTAAAGAATTTGTTTTTCAATATTCCTGCAAGACGAAATTTTTTAAAATCAGATACGGTAGAACTTAGACATATTACAGACGAATTTCACCGTGTGGCTTTGGCGCATCCTAATATTGCATTTGCATTTTACCATAACGGAAGTGAACTATTTAACCTTCCGAATGAAAATTACAGACAGCGTGTTGTGCATATTTTTGGAAACAAAACCAATGAAAAACTGGTGCCTGTTGAAGAAGAAACTGAAGTTTTAAAAATTTCGGGATTTGTAGGAAAACCGGAGTATTCTAAAAAGACAAGATCAGAACAATTCTTTTTTGTCAACCAACGATTTATCAAAAGTCCATACCTGAACCATGCTATTAGCGCAGCATTTGAAGGTTTGCTTAAAGATAGTTACCATCCTAGTTATTTTCTTAATCTTACGGTAGATCCAAAAACTATTGATATAAATATTCATCCAACAAAAACTGAAATAAAGTTTGATGACGAGCACACATTGTACGCTATTTTACGTTCAGCAGTTAAGCATAGCTTAGGGCAATTTAATATCGCTCCAGTTTTGGATTTTGAACATCAGAGCAGTTTAAATACACCTTATAGTTATAAGGATAAAGCTGCATCAGCACCTGCTATTGAAGTAGATAGAAGCTTTAATCCGTTTGCAGATGATGCTCCTAGTACAAAACAATATGGTCAACAAAAAAATCATAAGAAAGCACCAACTGCATCGTGGGAAAGTCTTTATGTTGACTTAGAGTCTAAAGGCAATAACTCTAATGACGATTTTAGCCAAGTAACTTTTGAAAGCGATGCTAAAACGGCATCAATTTTTAGTGATTCTTCTGTTGAAGGGACTAAAACAACATTTCAATTACAGCAAAAATATATCGTTAGTACATTGAAATCTGGTATGTTAATTATTGACCAGAATAGAGCACATCAACGTGTATTGTACGAAAATTTTTTAAAGCACATTACAATTAAGGAGGCAACTAGTCAACAATTATTGTTTCCGTTGCAATTGCATTTTACGCCAAACGAGAGTAATATTATAAAGAACTTAAAATCAGACTTAGAACATACTGGTTTTGTGTTTTCTGGTTTAACTGAAGAGGAAATAACTATAACAGGAGTTCCTGTAGGTGTGCCAGAAAGCGAAGTATCTATAATACTAGAGCAGTTAATTAGTGATGTAGAAAATGATGTGCCAGATACTAATTTTAGCACTACGGATTTATTAGCCAAATCCATGGCAAAGAGTTTGGCGATAAAAAATGGGCAATCTCTAAACAGTACAGAACAAGAGCATTTGGTCAATAGTCTATTTGCTTGTAAGGAACCCAATGTATCACCAACCAATAGACCAACGTTTATTACTATGAAAGTTGATGATATTGAGAAAAAATTTATGTAGAGTATGAGAGCACAGATAACTGATGCTGTTAAGCATTTATTGATTATAAACGTTATAATGTTTCTTGGAACTTACCTCGTAGGTAATAGAGAAATGTTTTACGAATGGTTTGCTTTATTTTTTCCTAAGAACCCACTTTTTGAACCTTGGCAGATTATAACACATATGTTTATGCATGGAGATTTTATGCATATTTTGTTTAATATGTTTGCGCTATGGATGTTTGGTACAGCCGTAGAACAGATATTTGGAACGAAAAAGTTCTTGATTTTTTATCTCTTATCAGGTTTAGGAGCCGCAGTTATTCAAATTGCTTATTTGTATTTTCAATATAACACAGGTTTGTCAGCTTTAATAGAAGCAGGAATATCACAAACTGAAGTTGCTAATATTATTGCTGAAGGAAAATATGACCAACGTTGGGTTACAATATTAGGTGACGGTTGGGATAATTTTAGAAACGCCATAAATACAACTATGGTTGGTGCTTCTGGTGCAATTATGGGAGTTTTGGTGGCTTTTGGAATGTTATATCCTGAGTCTAAACTTATGTTGATTTTCTTGCCAATTCCAATTAAGGCAAAATATTTTATTCCAGGTATAATTTTACTTGACTTATTTTCTGCTATTACTGGTCAATCAATATTTAGTCCAAGCAATACAGCCTATGTTGCTCATTTAGGTGGTGCATTAACAGGATTTTTGCTTATGTATTTTTGGAAGAAAAATGAAAGGGACAAATACCGCTGGAATTAACCATGAGCACATTACAAGATTTAAAATATAAGTTTGCCAGGTTTAATGCTTTTGAAAAAATCATTGTTGTTAACATCATCGTTTTCATCATTGGTCAGCTGATAAAAGTATTTGGAAGAACAGCTAACTCACTTTCTTATTTGCGATTACCATCTGATTTTTTAGATTTTATTTGGCAACCATGGTCAATTATTACTTACGGTTTTGCACATTATGGTTTTTTCCATATTCTTTTTAATCTCTTGGTATTGTATTTTATCTCTCAAATGTTGATGAACCTCTTCCGTCCTAAAATGGCATTAAACATCTACTTGTTGGGAATCATTGTAGGTGGATTGGCATTTCTTTTAGTTTATAACGTTTTGCCAAGTCGATTATTGGTTAATACCTCTGGAGTAGTTGGAGCGTCTGCAGGCATTAGAGCTTTGTTGATCTTTTTAGGGGTTTATATGTCCCAAACCGAAGTTAGGCTGATTTTTTTCAATGTAAAGCTTAAATATATTGCTATTGCCTTGGTTATTATGGATGTAATTGGGTTGTTTGGGTGGAACCAAGGCGGAAACGTAGCACATCTTGGTGGAGCCTTATTAGGTTATTTGTACGCGACTAAGCTGCAACAAGGAAAGGATATAGGTACAGGTTTTGAAAAAAATATGGATGCCGTTGTAAGTTGGTTTCTGCCAAAATCGACATTAAAAACAGTGCATCGCAATAAGAAAAAGACGATTTATGCAGGTAAGACTAAAGAAGAATTTCAAACGTTTAATAAGCAGAAGAGAATAGATTTAATACTCGATAAAATAAGTAAAAGTGGTTATGAAAGCCTAACTGCAGAGGAGAAGGAGTTTCTCTTTAAAGCAGGAAAGTAAAAAGAGTTTCCATTATTAAGGGAAATTTATATGAAGAAGTTAAAATTCTTTGGTAAGATTATGTTTGTCATCAATTCGTTGGCAGCATTTTTATTGCTTATTTCTTACATATTACCTTTTGTCCCACCAAAAAGTTTTGCGTCTTTATCGGTTTTAAGTCTTAGTGTGCCTTTACTCATTTTACTCAATATTTTCTTTTTTATTTATTGGTTGCTTCAAGTAAAAAAGCAAATGCTTTTGTCTTTAGTTGTATTAGCATTGGGTTGGGGTTACTTAGGTTCTTTATATAAGTTTTCGTCTTCTAAAAAGATTGAAGATCCTAATAATATGTCTGTAATGTCTTATAACGTAAGGCTTTTTAATCATTTTCAATGGTTGCCTAGCAAAACGGTTAAAGAAGATATTGTAAAATTAATTCGCGATGAAAATCCAGATATAATTTGTTTACAAGAGTATAGAACTAAAGATCCTATTACTTTGGATGGTTATTTTGGTTTTAATACGACCTTTAATAATACTGTAAAGCGAGGACAAGCGCTTTTTTCTAAATTTCCAATTGTTAATTCTGGCTCTTTGGAATTTCCTAATACTAGCAATAATGCCATTTTTGTAGATGTTGTAAAGGAAAAAGATACCATACGTGTCTATAACTTACACTTGCAATCTTCAGGTGTGAATACTGATGTCGATAAACTTAAAAAGGAATCTTCAGAGCAATTATTCAAGCAAGTAGGGACGACATTTAAGGAACAACAAGCACAAGTAGAGCTGTTTCTTAAACACAAGTCCAAGTGTAAGTACAAAACTATTGTTACAGGAGATTTTAACAATACTGCCTATTCTTACATCTACAAAAAAATCAAGGGAGATAATTTGATAGATACTTTTGAGGAAGCTGGTAATGGTTTTGGTAAAACCTACGATTTTAAATTCTTTCCGCTTAGGATAGATTTTATTTTAGCTGATAAGAGTTTTACCGTTAATGGCTTTAAAACTTTTGAACAAAAGCTCTCGGACCATTATCCTATAAAAACGACAATCAAGTTAAATTAGCCAACAATCCACACTATCTGAAATGATATGCGCCAATAAGCCTATGGCGAAAATCCGAGTTTGTTTTGGTATGAGCATTAAAAAATATACACCAATAGCATAGTAAGAGTGAAGTGGATGAAAATTGATGCTACATCGATTGGAATCAAATACTGGATTGGCTAGTAAATGGTCTAAATCTATGACAAATGCCGCTAACATAATTAAGTAAGCTTTAAGCCAATTTTTTCTAAAAAACAGCAACGCTATAATTAGGGGCAAACCAAAGTGAAAACCATAATGTAGGCTGAATCTTAACATTGGTTATATGTTCTGCTTTTTTAAATACAATTCCGTGTTTGGGCCTTCGTTAAAGAGCAAGTCTAAAATACTGAGGTTTGAAATAAAACCATGTTTTTCTGTAAATACTTGAGTGTATTTTTCAAATGTATTTACCTTATAATTTCGATTGACTAATGCTCTAAAATCCTTCTTGTTTACTGGCTCAATCTCAAAACTTTGGGTTTCGTTTATTGAGATTTCGAGCTGAAGACTGTCTAGAAGTATATCAAAACAATGATGATTAAAATCTAAGATATAATCAAATCGTTTTTCAAAAAGAACCATTAAATCATCAATATAATATTCAAAAAAAGGAGACATGCTATAAGCAGATTGTAATGATTTTAGGTGATGTAATTGCCAGTTATCATCATTAGCAATTTTTACATCCTTATAAAGTTGTCTGTTCTTTTGGGTGTACTTTACAGGGACTGTTAATGCCATTTTTCCATTGGCACCATAAATTTCAGTACGGTTTCTAAAGCTTTGTTTTTGATAATTATCACAGACTTCAAAACAAACCGAATCAGAATTTACCATTGCTACAAAATGTGCAACATTAGGTATATAAGTTGGATGTATGAGACAATCCATAATAGCTTTATTGAAGACTTTAAGACTTAGCCTTCTTTTTCTTTCTCCATTTGTTGTAGAAAGTGATACCAAAAATAATAACTAGAAATGGTATTAAGTAAGAAGTACGTTTACCACTACCACTAACAGTTGTAAAGATTCTGTCCCAACGGAAACTCCAGTTTTTAAGACCATCGTTAATGCCATCAATACTCATCCAAATAAACACAGGTTTACCAAAGATGTGGTTATAAGGTACAAATCCCCAATATCTACTATCTATGGAATTGTGTCTGTTATCTCCCATCATCCAATAGTAATCTTGCTTAAAGGTATACGATGTTGAAGGTTGATCATTGATAAATATTTGATTTCCTTTGGTTATAACTTTATTACCTTCATACTCACCAATAGCACGTTTGTAAAGCGCAATATTTTCAGTGTTGAGTTGTAAGGTAGCACCAGCTTTAGGAATCCAAATTGGTCCAAAATGGTCAATATTCCAATTGTAACTAGGATCATGAGGAAAAATTTTACCATTTACGCCTTTTTCAGTTCTTAAAGGGACTATGCTTGCTACTTCTGGATGCGCTTTTAATTTTGCGATAGCCTCTTCTGTTGCAGCAGGAATCCTATAAGAGCCTTCCGTTGTGCCATAACCAAGACCATCTGTAATATCGTGCTTTTTTAGGATGTCTAGAATTCTTGCTGGTTGTAGATTGCGTTTAAAAATAACATCGTAAGAAAATTGCAAATGACTTCTAGGAGGTAGTTGGTTTTGCTTTCCATTGATAAAAACGTATCCATTTCTTATTTCTAAAGTATCTCCAGCAACTCCAACACAACGCTTTACTAAGTTTGTTTTTTTGTCAATAGGTTTGTAGTAGTTACGATCTGGATTAAAATCGTTCATATCCAACAACGTATCTGCTGGTTGGTTGAACACTACAATATCGTTGCGTTCTACGTTTTCAAATCCTGGTAATCTAAAATAAGGCAACTGCAATTTATTCATCCAAGATGTATTACGCTTGTCGTATTCATCATTAAATAAATAAGATTTTGTACCTAATTTCGGAATGGTGTCATGTACCATTGGTGCTGCAACAGTAGTCATTGGCGCTCTAGGTCCATAATGTATTTTGCTTACAATAAGAAAATCTCCAACTAACAACGACTTTTCTAACGACGAAGACGGAATAACAAAGGGTTGAAAAAAGTACGTATGTACAATGGTTGCGGCTACAATAGCAAATAGGATAGAGGTAATCCATTCGCCAGTAGAGGTTTTTGGTTTTGTGTCTCTGTTTTCAATATAATTAACGTCTGCTACATAATTGAGATAGTATAAATAAAAACCTAAAGTGACAATACATAGTAATGCATCTAACTTAGTATCTTTTCCAAAAGCTCTTGCTGTTTCTACCCAAGCCGCAGGAATCATAATAAGATTTACAATAGGTAAGAACATTAAAATCACCCACCACCAAGGACGTGAAATAATTTTCATTAAAACCACTGCATTGTAAACAGGTACAAAGGCTTCCCAAGCTTTTTTGCCAGCTTTAACGTATAATTTCCATGTACCTAAGCCATGTATTATTTGTAATATCAGTAAAAATATAAACCACTGTGTCCAGTTCATAATATAGGAAATGATTATTGTCTAATGACAATTGATTAATTAGTAAGATTCAAATTTGCAGTTTTTCTTGATGAAATAAAAATTCTAGTCAATTCATCCGCTTCATTTAACAAAGATTTACAATTGTCCGAAGGTAAAAGTTTTTCGTCAATAATAAACTCTAACCAAAAATGACTTTCATCAATTTCTTCAATTACAATGCTTATTTTAGAAATAAAACTTCGTTTTGATTGTGCTATACAAGTGGCTCTGTAATTTGCGGCGACTGATGTTGCGCACCTAATGAGTTGTTTTTTTATATGATTTGACAAATAATCATTAGGTAATTGAGAAATTAATTTAATTGTATTATGAGCAAATAATTTTGTGCGTTGTTTTAGGTCATTCTTCATTATTCAATCAGCATTAACCATTAATTTTTAACACATCTTTCATGCTAAAAACTCCTTTTTTGTCCTTTATCCATTCTGCAGCAATTACAGCTCCGAGTGCAAAACCTTGCCTGCTGTGTGCTGTGTGCCTTATACTTATGGAATCTATTTCAGAATTATAAGTAATCTCATGCGTGCCAGGAACTTCTGGAATACGTTTAGCTTCAATATGAATTTCATCAGCCTTAGGCTGCTCTAAAGTCCAGTTTTTATAATTTGTTTGTTCAATAATCTGTTCCGCTAAAGTAATGGCTGTGCCACTTGGTGCATCTAATTTTTGGGTATGATGAATTTCCTCTATTTCAGTACTATAGTCTGGAAAACCAGCCATTAACTGACTGAGCTTTTTGTTGATTTCAAAAAAGATATTGACACCCAAACTAAAATTTGAAGCATATAGAAATGTTCCGTTTTTAGTATTGCAATAGTTAATAATGTCATCGTAGTTTTCTAGCCAGCCTGTAGTTCCTGAAATTACTGGCACTCCAGCGTCTAGAGCCTTTTTTATATTAGTAACAGCTGCATTTGGAATACTAAAATCTATGGCTACATCTACATTAGAAAAATCATAATCATCGGTAGCATTGGCTATTTTTAGTGTGATTTTATGGTTGCGATTAAGAGCAATTGCTTCAATGCTTTTACCCATTCTGCCATAACCAAGTAAAGCTATATTCATTCTAAAATTTAAAATTTAATGTCAATCCCAAATCTGTGGAATTTTCCATTTGATTGTATTTGTAATGTGGACTTAAGCTTAAGTTTTCATCCACATTAAATTGCATAAGATGTGCATCTACGTTTGCATCTATAATATTGAGTGCATATAGTCCTACAGTAATTAAAAGGGAAACTTCTTTATTTCGTCTAAACTGTTCTTGAGCACGTCTTAAACCATCATCAGAAATGAGATGATTGCCATCAGCATCAGTAAACTCATCATCCTTAAAACCAGCCAAACGCCTTTTGTAAGCATCTCTGTAACGGTCATATTGCTGATCGTTTCTTACATAAAAATAAATACCAGTACCAATGGCTCCCCAAACAATAGGGATTTTCCAATATTTTTTATTGTAAAATTGTCCTGCGCCTGGTAAAATTGCAGAATAAAATGCAGCTTTAGTAGGTCTTAAAGGGTCAATTTCTTTTTTTTCAATAGCTTGTTCTTCAATAACGACCAATTCTTTATCCAAATCAACACTAGTACTGTCTTTTTTTGTTTGAGCAAAAGACAGCATTACTGTAAACAAACACAGTAAAAGAATAAATGGTGTTCTATTTAGCACGCTGCACTAGTTTTTTAATTCTATTGAAGTCTTCCTCAGAATGAAAAGGAATAGTAATCTTTCCGCTACCATTCTTAGCTACTTTTACGTCTATTTTGTGGCCAAAATATTCCGAAAACTCCTTAACCCCTTTTTTGATGTATTTAGGGATTTCAACAGTACCACTTTCTGGTTTTGTTTCGCTTTCAGAATTTAAGTTTTTAACCAGTTGTTCTGTTGCTCTAACCGATAATTTATTGGAGATGATCTTTTCATAAACTTCCAACTGGTCGATTTGGCTTTCAATATTAACCATAGCTCTACCGTGACCCATTGAGATAAAACCATCTCGCATACCAGTTTGTATTATTGGGTCTAGTTTTAGTAATCTCAAGTAATTGGCGATTGTTGAACGTTTTTTTCCAACACGCTCACTCATTTGTTCTTGAGTGAGTTGAATTTCATCAATTAAGCGTTGATAAGACAATGCAATTTCTATTGGGTCTAAATCTTGGCGTTGAATATTCTCAACCAATGCCATTTCTAAAGACTCTTGGTCGTTAGCTATCCTTATATACGCAGGTATAGTTTCTAGTCCAATTAATTTTGAAGCTCTAAAACGACGCTCACCAGAAACCAATTGGTATTTGTTAAAAGCAAGTTTTCTAACAGTTATAGGCTGTATAACACCTAACTCGCGAATAGAAGATGCTAATTCTCTTAACGATTCTTCGTTAAAATTGGTTCTTGGCTGAAAAGGGTTGACCTCAATACTGTCAATATCAAGTTCTACAATATTACCAACAACCTTATCGGCATTTTTATCCTCAGCAGATTTTATATCATTTTCAGGATCTTTCAGCAATGCAGAAAGTCCACGTCCTAATGCCTGTTTTTTAGTTGCTTTTGCCATTATAATTCATTTTTCTTTATAAGCTCTTTGGCTAAGCTCAAATAATTTGCTGCTCCTTTACTACTCACATCATAATTAATAATGCTTTCTCCATAACTTGGTGCTTCACCTAGTCTAACATTACGTTGAATAATGGTTTCAAACACCATTTCACTAAAGTGTTTCTGAACCTCTTCAACCACTTGGTTAGACAGACGTAAACGCGAATCAAACATCGTAAGAAGTAAACCTTCAATATCTAACGCTTCATTATGTATTTTCTGTACACTTTTAATAGTATTTAACAGTTTTCCTAAACCTTCAAGTGCAAAATATTCACATTGAATAGGAATAATTACAGAATCCGAGGCTGTTAAAGCATTCAAAGTTAGTAATCCTAAAGATGGAGCACAGTCAATTAAAATATAATCGTAATCAGATTTTAATTCTGAAATGGCTCTCTTCAGCATATATTCCCGGTCGTCCTTATCTACAAGCTCTATTTCAATAGCAACAAGATCTATATGTGCAGGAATAACATCTACATTTGGTGCATTAGAAGCAATAATAGCTTCTTTTGCCGATTTTGTGTGTTCTAGTACTTGGTAAGAACCTATTTCTACAGCATCTACATCTATGCCTAAGCCAGAACTAGCGTTGGCTTGAGGGTCTGCGTCTATAAGTAGGACTTTCTTCTCTAGTGCGCCTAAAGAAGCGGCTAAATTTACAGAGGTTGTTGTTTTACCAACACCTCCTTTTTGATTAGCAATTGCAATGATTTTACCCATTAAATGATTTGGTTTATTAAGGGTTTAAAAATACAATTATTTATGAGTTTAGGAAATTGAAGTTGTTAACATTGATTATAAGCATAAGTGGCCTGAAAATCTTGTTTTTACAATTCCGAAATTTGTTCAGAAACTAAAAACAATCCAGCTTCATGTTTGTGCTGGAACCTCAAACGGATTAAGAAATACAATTTCTATGCTTTTAATGGGATATTAACTCAAGTTTATACAGGTGTTGTTAGCTGTATTTTTAAATCTGTTTTAAGCTTTTTAAAATTCGGTGTGTGTCATTCAAAGGTTTCATATTAAATTCATTAGAAGAAAAATTAGATTTATTTAACATCTATTTAAGGTCTTTATGTTTAATTTTAGAGCAACTATAAAAAATAATCAAAAAATGAAAATCAATTTACGTACTACTTTAGTACTTATGTTTGTCATCTGTTGTTCTGTTACAATAAATGCACAAGCTAAGAAAACGGCCTCAGTTGAAGGCATCACAGAGTATAAACTGGATAATGGCCTTAAGGTGCTCTTATTTCCAGATAACTCTTCTCAAACCGTAACCGTTAATATCACCTACAAAGTAGGTTCCAGACATGAAGGTTATGGAGAAAAAGGTATGGCTCACCTCTTAGAGCATTTGGTATTTAAAGGAACTCCTAACCATCCTGATATACCTAAAGAATTAACGGCTCGTGGTGCTAGACCAAATGGAACTACATGGTACGACCGTACCAACTATTTTGAAACCTTTAATGCTACTGAAGACAATTTAGATTGGGCTTTAGACCTTGAAGCAGATCGTATGGTTAACTCTTACATTGCAAAAAAGGATTTAGATTCAGAATTTTCAGTTGTAAGAAACGAGTTTGAGTCTGGTGAAAACTCACCAACGTCAGTATTAATGCAAAAAGTGATTAGTTCTGCGTTTTTATGGCATAACTACGGTCAATCTACCATTGGAAACAAATCAGATATTGAGCGTGTGCCAATAGATAACTTAAAAGCATTTTATAAAAAATATTACCGACCAGACAATGCTGTATTGATGGTTACAGGGAAGTTTGATACAGATAAAACACTTGCGCTTATTGAAAAGAAGTTTGGTGGTATTAAAAATCCAGATACGCCATTAATAGATGTTCCTACAATTGAGCCACCACAAGATGGTGAAAAGAGAGTGGAATTAAGTAGAGTAGGTGACCTACAGTTAGTGTCAGCATTATTCCATACACCTGCAGGTTCGCATGTGGATTATGCTCCTTTAGCTATTGTGGAAAATATACTCACAGACCAACCTTCTGGGCGTTTGTATAAAGCTTTAGTAGAAAGTAAGAAGGCGTCTTCATTATGGAGCTTTTCTCCATTTACCAAAGAGCCTGGATTTATGTATTTTAATGTTGATGTGCCTTCTGACAAGTCGTTAGCTGAGGCTGAATCAGCACTTTTAACTATGTTTGATGGACTTAGAAGCAACCCAATAACCGAAGAAGAATTAAAGCGTGCTAAGGCTAATCTGGTTAAGCAGATGGATCAAATCTTGAGAAATTCTTCATATTTAGGAACTTATACCAGTGAATTTATTGGAGCAGGTGACTGGCGATTAATGTTTATTCACAGAGATCGTATTGAAAATGCAACATTAGAACAAGTGAATGATGTGCTGAGCCGTTATTTCATTAAAACAAACAGAACTGTTGGTAATTTTATACCAACAAAGCAGCCAATGCGAATAGAAATTCCACATACTGAAGGTCTTGAGGATTTGGTAACAAATTATAAAGGTAAAGAGGCTTTGGGAGCTGGTGAGGCGTTTGACGTGTCTTACACTAACATTCAAAATCGTTTTGACTCTGGAGTGCTTGGAGGAACAGGTATTGAGTACGGCTTCATTAAAAAAGATAATAGAGGAGAAACGGTTAATGTCAATTTTACGTTTAGAAACGGAACGGTTGATGATTTAATGAACAAAGGCAACGTTGCTAGTTACACAGCAAGAATGCTTAATAAAGGCACAAAGTCTAAAACCAGACAAGATATAGAAGATAAGTTGAGTGAATTAAAGTCTAGTGTTTACTTCAGTGGAAGTAATGGTAGAACGACTGCTTATGTAACTTCTACGCGAGAGCATTTAATGGAAACTCTAAAGCTAATGACTGAGATGTTAAAATCTCCAGCTTTTGATGAGGGAGAATTAGATAAGTTGAAAACTCAGGATATTGCCAATATTGAGCGTAATAAAACAGAGCCACAGTATTTGGTACAAAAACGATTAGGTGAAATTAATCAGAAGTATAAAAAAGGTCATCCTTTATACAATATGAGTATGGAAGAAGAGCTTGCGGCTATTAATGATGTTACTGTTGCAGATATGCAAGCCTATTATGATGATTTCTATGGTATTTCTAATAACGCAACTTTAATAGCTATCGGTAATATCGATGAACAAGCATTAAAAAGTTATTTTGAAACGGCTTTTGCTGACTTTAAATCGGATTTACCTTATTCTGAAATTAAAGATCCTTTTGCGGCAAACAATCCAGCAAACGATAAAATAAAAACACCAGACAAGAAAAATGCTTTCACTTTAGGGTTCTTAAACTTTGAGTGCAGTCAATACGATGAAGACTATGCAGCATTACAGGTTGCTGGTTCTGTATTTGGTGGAGGTTTCTTAAACTCTCGTATCGCTACAAGATTACGTCAACAAGATGGTGTAAGCTATGGTGCAGGTGGTGGAGTTAATGTAGATGGCGATAAAGAGGATAAAAACTCTGGAATGTATATCTATGCCATTTACGCACCAGAAAATGAAGCAAAAGTTCAGCAAGGCTTTAAGGAAGAAATAGCACGTTTTATTAAGGATGGTATTACACAACAAGAGTTAGATGATGCTGTAGCTGGTTGGGTACAAGCGCAAAGTGTTTCTAGAGCTAAGGATAATGAATTAGCGAGCACACTAAACAACAACTTGTACTATGATAGAGATATGACCTTCCATAAAAATATCGAAGACAAGGTTAAAAGCTTAACAGTTGAAGATGTTAATAAAGTTATTAAAACCTATTTCAAAAATATGGAAGAATGGTCTGTTGTAAATGGTGGAGACTTTAAGGAGTATGATATTAAAAAGGATGATAAAAAAGTTGATGATTAATTGATTGTCGTCTTTTAAAAATAAAGAAGCTCTTCGTTTTGAAGGGCTTTTTTTTGCGAAGTAGAGTATTAATTGTTTGAAAAAATCAATCTTCTTTATTCAATTTTCGCTCATTTTTAATCTAAAAATCCACTCGAAGTGATAAATTTTATCAAAATACATAGCGGTTTTAATAATATAGTTTTGCAGGTGTTGATAATGATAATATATTGGTTGCCGAAACATTAATCATGTTTATAAAATGAATAGAAATTTTTTTATCACTTCTACTACTGTATTGTTCTTTTGCTTGTTCTCTTATGCTCAGGACACAGACTCAGATAAAGATACATATCGAAATCAAGGGTTTTTCAATATTTCAAAAATCAGTTTCGGTAAATCCAATAAAATAAAGCAAGAAGTCTTTATTTCTGGTGAAGGAAATTTTTTCAGCGACTTAGATACTGCTGGTTCAGATACATGGAGTTTTCAAACCATTAATGGCTTTTTTCTTTCGCCTAGTTTTTCCTTAGGAATTGGTATTGGTCTTGAAAATCATGACAACCCAGATTTTAACGTTCTCCCTTTATTTTTAGATGCAAGAGCATATTTTTCTGATGATGGAGAATCACTTTACACATTTTTAGATATTGGTCCCACAATTAAACTTGATGGTAATGAGTCTGGATTAAACAAAGGAGTGATTTTTAATCTTGGAATAGGATATAAATTTCAGGTTGCTGATAATCTATTTCTCGTATCAGATGCCTTTTTTTCTCATAAAACAGTTAGTCTTACTGACGAAGGTATAGGTAAATCAGATAATATTGTCAAAGTCAATGGGCTTGGTTTAAGCCTTGGTGTAATTTTTTAGAATAATTTATAAGCAACTAAATATTTACCTTTTGGGGAAATTTTTTGTATTGAAGCTTTTTTAAATTTTTGAATCTAATCAATCAAAATCTCCAAAATCTGAATAGCAGCATCACTAATTTTAGTACCAGGTCCAAAAACGGCAACTGCACCAGCATCAAACAAATATTGGTAATCTTGTTTCGGGATTACTCCACCTACAATAACCATAATATCATCTCTACCGTAAGCTTTTAGTTCTTCAATAACTTGCGGTACCAGCGTTTTGTGTCCTGCAGCTAAACTAGACACGCCTAGAATATGCACATCATTTTCAACGGCTTGTTTGGCAGCTTCTTTTGGTGTTTGAAATAGTGGTCCAATATCTACATCAAAACCAACATCTGCATAACCTGTTGCAACAACTTTTGCACCTCTATCATGACCATCTTGTCCCATTTTGGCAATCATAATACGAGGTCTGCGACCATCTTGCTCAGCGAATTTATCGGCAAGTGCTCTTGCTTTTTGAAAACTCTTATCGTCTTTTATTTCTTTACTATACACTCCGCTAAAGGATTTTATTTGTGCCTTATAACGTCCAAATTCGGCTTCTAATGCATCGCTTATTTCACCTAATGTAGCTCGTTTTCTGGCAGCATCTACTGCTAAAGCTAATAAATTCCCATGAAAATGGGAATCTCTTGAATGAGATTTCGAAGTTTCGTTAGAGTTTTTATCAGCATTTGACCAATTGCGTGCTGCTTCGGTTAATTTTGATAAGGCTTCTGATACCTCTTTATTGTTTCGTGTGGATTTGATATAATTTAAACGTTCTATCTGTTGCGTGCGAACAGTTTGGTTGTCAACTTCCAAAATATGCAATGGGTCTTCCTCTTTAAGCTGATACTTGTTTACACCAACGATGATATCTTGCCCAGAATCAATTCGTGCTTGCTTACGTGCAGCAGCTTCTTCAATCCTCAATTTTGGTATACCAGCTTCAATTGCTTTGGTCATTCCGCCTAATTCTTCAACTTCTTCAATAAGTTCCCATGCTTTTTGGGCAATATCGTGAGTTAGTTTTTCAACATAATAACTACCAGCCCAAGGGTCAACTGTTTTGGTAATATGGGTTTCTTGTTGCAAGTAGATTTGCGTGTTTCTGGCAATTCGTGCCGAAAAATCTGTTGGCAACGCTATAGCTTCGTCTAAGGCGTTGGTATGCAAACTCTGTGTGCCACCAAAAGCTGCGGCAGATGCTTCAACACAAGTTCTTGCCACGTTGTTAAAAGGGTCTTGTTCTGTTAAACTCCAGCCAGAAGTTTGGCAATGGGTTCTTAAAGCTAAAGATTTTTGGTTTTTTGGATTGAATTGTTTTACCAATTTTGCCCATAACATACGTGCTGCACGCATTTTAGCAATTTCCATAAAATGATTCATGCCAATTGCCCAAAAGAAGGAAAGGCGAGGCGCAAAGGTGTCAATATCCATACCAGCTTCGAGACCTTTTCTAATATACTCTAAGCCATCAGCTAAGGTGTATGCCAGTTCAATATCGCAAGTGGCACCAGCTTCTTGCATGTGGTAACCCGAAATACTGATACTATTGAATTTTGGCATATACTTACTCGTATATTCAAAAATATCTGAAATGATTTTCATTGACGGAGTAGGTGGATAGATGTACGTGTTTCTCACCATAAACTCCTTTAGGATATCATTCTGAATGGTTCCTGCCAATTGTTCTGGTTGTACCCCCTGTTCTTCAGCTGCAACAATATAAAATGCCATAATGGGTAAAACAGCACCATTCATGGTCATAGAAACAGACATTTTATCTAAAGGAATCTGGTCGAAGAGCGTTTTCATGTCTTCAACCGAGTCTATAGCAACACCAGCTTTACCAACATCACCTACAACACGTTCGTGATCTGAATCGTAACCTCTATGTGTCGCCAAATCAAAAGCAACAGACAATCCTTTTTGTCCTGCAGCAAGATTACGTCTGTAAAATGCGTTACTCTCTTCGGCAGTTGAAAAACCTGCATATTGCCTAATGGTCCAAGGTCTGCGAACATACATAGTTGAGTATGGTCCACGAAGGTTTGGCGCAATACCAGCTACAAAATCTAAATGCTCTAAGTTTTTAATGTCATCCTTTGAATAGGTTGATTTAACATCGATATTTTCAGCAGTTAAATAGGTTTTGCTGTTAGTGTCGGATGTATGACCTGAAGATTTAGAATTGAGTTCTATATGTTGAAGGTTTTTTCTGCTCATAATATCATTTTTTCTAAAAATGGATCAAAATTCACTTCAAAAGGTGCCATTAGATTTATTAATACGGTTTTTTTATTTGAAGAAATAAAATAAGCATGCTGAAATGCTTGTTGTTGTAATTTTTGATTTTCGAGCTTAAAAATGGCTTTGAAAACTTGAGCTTTGCCATTATCATTATGTTTGGCAGTTATCTTGGTAAATTTTAAATCCGTTGCATCAGCTACCATATCTTGATTCTGTCTAATCATACCTAGAATGAACTTTGCGTCTTGTCGAGATATTGGTGTGTAAGGAACTGTATTGATGGTATATGTTGAGTTGATTGAATTATCAAAAAACACATAATGATTGCCTTCCATTTCTCTGATATGTCTAAACCTTGTGCGCTCAATTTCTAAATCTTTATTATTTGGAATCATTGAATCTAGCAATGCCAAATATTCCACAGAAGCATATTTTTTAAATGTTTTTGGCAAGAAGATTTTTATGCCATCATCACTTAACAAATGTGTTTGACCATCAATAGAATCCATGTCTTCAATTTGGGTCCAATTAGAAATTTCTTTTGCAACTTCTAGACATGAGGTTGTAATGACGCAAAGGATGCTCAAAATTACCACTATAGGTTTTCTCAATATCATGTTTTACTCTTCTTTTAATCTATTGATTTCCAATTTCTCTGATAATCTTTTTTCTATAATTGGTTCAATAAGCGTTTTTCGTTTTTCAATTTTTAAAAAAGGACTAATTTCTAACTCATTTTTCATTTTATCAGTAGGGTTTGGATGCTTGTTTGTGCCTAAAAGCACTAATTTTTCAGCATCAAAATCTGCCTGTTCTTTTGAAGCACTTTCTTTAATTTTTCGTTGAATAGTTCCTTCTTTCAGTTGGTTTAAAAATCCACCATTTGCTTCAATATCCTTAAAAAGATTTAAGGCTTTTTCGGCTAATTGTTCTGTAAGACTTTCAATATAATAGGCTCCATCTGCTGGGTTGTTTACCTTGTCAAAATAACTTTCATTTTTTAAAACTAAAAGTTGATTTCTAGAGATGCGCTCTCCAAATTCATTTGAATTATGGTATAAGGCATCATAAGGTAAATTGTAAATAGCATTTGCTCCACCAATAATAGCACTCATACATTCTGTGGTGGTACGAAGCATATTGACGTTGTAGTCATAAATGGTCTTGTTTCGTTTGCTTGGTGTTGCTATTATTCTGCATTCAGGATTAATACCATATTCAGAAGCTAATGTTGACCATAATTGACGTAAAGCTCTAAGTTTAGCAATTTCGAAGAAGTAATTTGAGCCAATTGATACGTTAAAGGTAACATTTAGTGCTTTAGCACTTCGACTCCGCTCAGTGTGACAGTATAGTGATTTTAGTGTTTCTGTATTATGGATATGATCTAGATATTCATTGGCATGTGCAAGTCCATAAGCCAATTGTTGTACAATTGTTGCTCCTGCATTTTGGTATAATGTTATATCAACACTGAGTTGATTGGTGCGTTTAATAATCGTTTCAAACGTTTTGTGGTCTTCATTAAGGTTTTTGAACCAATTACCTGTTTTGGCTAAATTACCTATAATGTCGGTCTGAAAAACTAAAGTGTCATTGGTATTATCGGTAATGCTTGAAGTTGTAGATAGTACGTTATTAATGAACTCGTCCGAAAGAAAATCATAAGATATATCTACAGGAATTTTTGCTAAGTTCATATCCTGAAGCAAGGTCTCAATAGAAATTGTTTCAGATTTAATATGGAATAAAATATGTTCTGCGCCACGGTTAATGGCATCAAGAGCTATTGTATTGGCTACTTTAGCATCAGAAACTTCAATATACTGACAGATGTTCCATTCTGTAGCTTTGCTAGCTGATACTTCTGGAAGTGTTTTAAATTCGTCTGAATGGTAAAACGGTTTTACGTCTATACCCTCATTGGTTTTCCAAATTAAGGTGTCGTTGTAGTCAGCACCTTTTAAATCGACTTGTATTTTTTGTTTCCAGGCTTTTGAAGAAACGCTTTCAAACGCATTAAATAAAGGTTTACTCATCTTGCTTTTGTTTGGCTATGCTGTCTTCATACTCAATGATAAAGATGTCTTCGTTAGGTTTTTTCATGTAATAGTTTTCGCGAGCAGCACGTTCTATACCTTCCTCAGTACTTAGTTCTTTAATAGCTTTGTTGTCGTTTGCCATTTCATTTTTGTAATGCTCTTTCTGGTATTCTAACTCTTCTATATCTGAGTTAAGTTCGTAATGAAATAATAATGAATGCGCATCAAAAAACAGCATCCAAACAATAAAAACAATGAGTACAAGAAGGTAAATATTCTTAAAAGGTTTCAGGTATTTATTGTTTAAAATCTTCATTATAAACGCTCGTTAATTATTGTTTTAACGATATCTACGGCAACAGTGTTGTATTTGTTGTTGGGAATAATGAGGTCTGCGTACTCTTTCATAGGCTCTATGAATTGCTGATGCATTGGTTTTAAGGTATTTTGATATCTTGTGAGTACTTCATCGATATCGCGTCCACGCTCAGTAATATCCCTTTTTAAACGACGAATTAGACGCTCGTCGGAATCTGCATGTACAAATATTTTAATATCAAACAGTTCTCTTAGCTCAGGATTTGTAAGGATTAAAATTCCTTCCACAATCATTACTTTTCTTGGTTTTGTTGTAATGGTGTCTCCTGTGCGGTTGTGTTTTACAAAAGAGTAAACAGGTTGGTCTATGGACTCGCCTTTTTTTAATTGTTTTAGATGACTCTCCAGTAAATCGAAATCTATGGATCGTGGATGGTCAAAGTTTATTTTTACACGCTCTTCGTAGCTTAAATGCGAGGTGTCTTTATAGTAAGAATCTTGAGAAATAACGCCAACTTCGCCTTCTGGAAGTTCATTAAGAATTGTGTTTACAACAGTGGTTTTTCCACATCCTGTTCCACCTGCAATTCCGATTATTAACATTGTTGTTTATAGATTAAGTTAGTTCTGCAAAGTTAGTTAAATAGCATTATTTTTTGATAATATTTGTAACTTCTTCAGCGGTAATGAATTTACCGTAATTATTTCCCCAACTATTGTTGATGTAGTTCATAACATCTGCAACTTCTTCATTGGTAAGTCCAAGTGGAGTCATAACGCTGTTGTATGTTATACCATTAACAATCATTTCGCCAGACATGCCATTCTTTATACCTATGATGCTTTCTTCTTGTTTGTTTTTTAAGTAGTCTGAATCTGCTAATGGAGGAAAGGCCTTAGGAACTCCTTTACCGTTAGCCATATGACATGTAATGCACATATCATCATAAACAGATTTTCCTCTATCCATGCTGGTCTTTAATTCTTTATCAAATTGCGTTGTTATTGATGTTTTTTCAGGATATTCAACTTTGGTGGTTTTCTTTTCTTTTGAGTTACATGAAGCTATTATGAATAACAGCAATAGAAGTTTTATGGTTTTTATCATTTTCTTATAAGTTTTACTATTCCTAAATTTTCTATACCAACATACATATAGCCATCTGGTCCTTGCTCTACACAACGTACTCTACCTAATCCGTCAAGCAAACGTTCCTCTTTCGTTACTTTATTGTTTTTTATGGTACACATGTCTAAATATTGAAATTTTAAAGATCCAACTAAAAGATTACCATTCCAATCTCCATATTTGTCGCTATTAATGAATGCCATACCGCTTGGAGCAATTGACGGATCCCAGTAATGTAATGGTTGTTCCATACCTTCCTTTTCTGTGAGTTCCGTGAATTTTGTACCGCTATAATTTACACCATAGCTTATTATTGGCCAGCCATAATTACTTCCAGCTTTGATTATATTAATCTCATCACCACCTTTTGGACCATGTTCGTGGGTCCAGATTTCTCCTGTTTTTGGATGCAATATCATACCTTGAGGGTTTCTGTGGCCGTAAGAATATATAGCTTTTTTTGCATTTATGCTTTGTGCAAAAGGGTTGTCATTAGGAATAGTGCCATCATCATTTATTCTGTAAACTTTGCCACAATCCCTTGTGATATCCTGAGGGTTAGTATCTCTGTCTCCACGATCGCCAATAGTAAAGTATAAGTAACCAGCATTATCAAAAACTAATCGTGATCCAAAATGTTGTCCTCTTCTAGAATTTGGTTCAGCTTTGTACAACACTTCAAAGTTTGTGAGTTTTTTGTCGTTAAGTTTTGCTCTTGCAATTGTGGTATTTCCTCCGTCACCTTCGCCTTCAGAAGATGCATAAGAAAAATATACCCAACCATTGTCTTTATAGTTTGGGTGCAAAATAATATCCATAAGGCCACCTTGACCACGAACGTAGATGTCTGGCAATCCTGATATGGTTGTTTTATTTCCGTTCTTAAAATGAATGAGTTTGCCTTCTTTTTCATTGATAAGTATTGCTCCATCAGGAAGAAAGGTAAAGCCCCAAGGAATGTTTAAATCAGAAACTACAACTTCGTGGCTATTTTCTTTATTTATAGGGTTTTTATCTTGAGCACAGGTTAGTATGCTAATTAAAATTAAACCAATAATTGGAAGTTTTAACTTCATATTTAAAGCTTGTTTAAGAATGAGTTTCTAAAGTTAGAAAAATGTTATTGGTTTTTAAAGAAAAACTCTATATTTGCAGTCCTTAAAAAGATAGCCAATTTTCGGGGTGTAGCGTAGCCCGGTTATCGCGCCGCGTTTGGGACGCGGAGGTCGCAGGTTCGAATCCTGCCACCCCGACTTTAAGTGAAAAAGCTCAGCAAATGCTGAGCTTTTTTTATTAATACCATTCAAATAATATACCTGAAATTACAACTGCTATTATTAAAATTATCAGTACAGTAATTATAAATCCAGCTCCAAATTTCGTTTTGGTATCTTTTTGTAATAAATAATTTTCTCTGTCTTCGTCTTCTTCTTTTATAAATTTCATGATGTTGTTTTTTAATGTTACTATTTAGATATTGGTTAAAGCTATAAGTATAGTGTTATTCTACTCTAACATAATTTTCAGAGTAAATTCTATTACCTTCTTCATCTAATTCTATTTGCTGAAAGCTGTTTTGTTGAAGTGTTAATTCAAACGTGAATTGTTTTTTCTCAGCTATAACTTGATTCATAACTCTAGAACCAAAATCTAGAACTTCGGTTAGTCTATCTCCATCGTATTTGTAGGTTCCATAGCCAAACCATTCTGATGAGTCAGCTGGTCTGTGCTTACACCACATCACTTTGGTATCTGTGTACATTTTTAATTGCCTAGAACTTGATGAGGTGTCAAAAGAATCCACAACAACGTTATCCTTGTAATTATAAAATCCTGTAAGTTCCCAAGTGCCTTTGAGACTCTTGTTGTTTTCATTTAATGCAGTTTCCGTTTTAGAATTTTCTACATCGCTTTTTGGTTCGTTTTTGCATGAGAAAGTAAACAACAATAACATGCATAAGATTAAAGAATTAGATTTCATAATGGGTTAGGTTTACTATTAAACACTTATAAATTAAGAAATTAAATTGAGATAGAGAAAAGGATTAAGAAATTTTATGATACTATAACAAGTGTTAATAACTTATAAGTAAGGATTTATACAAAAATCCTACTTTTGTCCTGTAATAAAATACAAGATATGTCTGATACAATTGAAAAAGTAAAATGTTTAATAATAGGTTCTGGACCTGCTGGTTATACAGCTGCTATTTATGCATCCAGAGCAAATATGGCACCTGTGCTATATCAAGGAGAACAACCTGGAGGTCAATTAACCACAACTAATGATGTTGAAAATTTTCCAGGTTATCCAGATGGTATTACTGGACCAGAAATGATGATTCAACTGCAAAAGCAAGCTGAGCGTTTTGGTACTGATGTACGTAATGGTTGGATTACTAAAGTTGATTTCTCGGGTGATATACATAAGGTATGGGTTAATGAAGAAAAAGAGATACATGCCTCTACAATAATTATTTCTACAGGTGCTTCTGCTAAATACTTGGGCTTACCTTCAGAACAAAAATATTTACAACTAGGAGGTGGAGTTTCTGCTTGTGCTATATGTGATGGATTTTTCTATAGAAATCAAGAGGTCGCTATTGTTGGTGCAGGAGATAGCGCTTGTGAGGAAGCACATTATTTGTCTAAGTTGTGCAAGAAAGTGACCATGCTAGTGAGAAGAGACGAGTTTAGAGCATCAAAAATTATGGCTAATCGTGTTAAGAATACCGAAAACATAGAGATTCTTTATAACACAGAAACCGATGAAGTTTTAGGCGATGGACAAGTTGTAACTGGTGTTAGAGTATTTAATAACAAAACTGGTGAAAAGCATGAAATTCCTGTTACTGGATTTTTTGTAGCTATAGGCCACAAACCAAATACGGATATCTTTAAAGATTACTTAGATTTAGATGAAACTGGTTATATAATTAATGCAGTACCAGGAACAAGTAAAACTAATGTTGAAGGTGTTTTTGTAAGTGGAGATGCTGCAGATCATGTTTACAGGCAAGCAATAACAGCAGCTGGCACAGGTTGTATGGCAGCATTGGATGCTGAACGTTATTTGGCAGCCAAAGATTCTGATTTTGAAGTTGCAACTTCAACATATAATTAAGATTTTAAATTACAATATAAGAAAAGCCGAAGCTAATTAGCTTCGGCTTTTCTTGTTTTATAATATTTAATGTTAAAATTTCTAGAGAAAATTGTAACATGATTTTTGTCATAATTTATTATGGTTTTTATGTGAATCTTTGCTGAAACATAAAAACATAACCATGATGAAATCAATTAAGTTCCCAATTTTATTTTTAGCAGTTTTATTAAGTGGTTTTTACTCACTTCAAGTTACTTCTCAATCATTTATATTAAATAAAAGCAACTCAACTTTAGAGGTGCATGGTACATCTTCTTTGCACGATTGGCATTTAGAGACCGAAAAGCAATCGGGTGAAATTGTGATTACTAATTCAGATGATTTAGCAATTTCTACTTTAAATTTTTCCGTAGAGACAGAAAGTCTCAAAAGTGGCAAATCTTCAATGGATAAGAATACTTATAAGGCGCTTAAGACAGACGATTATAAAACTATAGATTTCAAGTTCAAATCTATTAAACAAGTAAATAAGCTAGAAAACAACTCTTTTAAAGCCACTATAATTGGCGATTTAACTATCTCAGGTGTTACCAAATCAATTTCACTAGATATAACTCTTAATCTTAATGGAACAAAGGTTTTACTCGAAGGTGAAAAATCACTAAAGATGACGGATTATGGAATTGACCCTCCAAAAGCTTTGTTAGGCACTATAAAGACCGGTGATGCTATTAAAATCATTTTTAAGTCTGAATTCGAAAGTAAATAAAAACACAATAAGTATAAATTAAAATAAAAAATTATGAAATCAATATTAAAACTTACAAGCCTTGTTTTTGTATTAACAATTGGGCTTAATTTATCTGCACAAAATACAAATAAAAGAGATTTGGATAATTATAGACAACCAGATAAAAGAGGTATAAATGTTTTTGAATCGCCAAAAGATTCAGTGACAACCTTTGAAGATGTTTATGTTAGAATAGGAGGGTCTTTTGCATTGCAATACCAAGCTTTAGACAATGAAAATTCAGGTGTTACGCCATTAGCGGAAGTTGGAAGTAATTTTAATTTGGCTACTGCAAATTTAGATTTAGATGTAGCGTTATACGACGGTGTAAGTATGCACTTAAGAACTTATTTATCTTCTAGACACCACCATGAACCTTATGTTAAAGGAGGTTATTTTCAAATAGATAAGTTAGATTTTATAAGCGAAGGTTTTATGGAAGATTTTATGAAACATACAACGATTAAAATCGGACATATGGAGAATAATTATGGTGATGCACATTTTAGACGTAGTGATAATGCACAAGCGCTTTACAATCCTTTTGTTGGTAATTTAATTATGGATTCTTTTACAACCGAAGTTGGAGCAGAGGTGTACTATAATACTGGTAATGGATTTTTTGGAATGATTGGTTTTACCAATGGAAAACTAAATCAAAGCACAACAATCTCTGATGGGTCAACTGGTGGAGCTGCATTTTTAGCAAAATTAGGTTACGATAAACAAATTAATGATGACTTCAGATTCAGATTAACAGGATCTTTATATAATACAGGTTATGCTCCAAACGTATATTTATATTCTGCAGACAGAGCTGGTTCTAGATATTATAGTATTATGCAAGATGCTAGTGCTACTAGCGATAATTTTAGATCAGGACGTTTTGATCCTAGCTTTAAAAATAAGATTACTGCTATTATGATTAATCCATTTGTAAAATATGGTGGACTTGAGGTATTTGGAACAATAGAGCTAACCTCTGGTAGAGCTTTAGCTGAAACTGATAGAAGGGATGCTAATCAATATGCAGGTGAAGTTCTTTATAGATTTGGTGAATCAGAAAATTTATTTCTAGGTGCTCGTTATAACACTGTTAGTGCTGAGTTAGCTTCTGGTGATGATGTAGGTGTAGATAGATTTCAGTTAGGAGCTGGTTGGTTTTTAACAAAGAATGTTCTGCTCAAAGCAGAGTATGTAACACAAAAATATAACGATTATCCGACAGGAAATCTTCTAGATGAAGGTAAGTTTGATGGGCTTATAGCTGAAGCTGTAATAAGTTTCTAAATAATAATCACTAATGGCCTTTGTCTTACAAGACAAAGGCCTTAAACTTATTTTAATTATGATTAGGATATTATTATCTGCAATATTGTTATTAGGGTTTACGCATGCTTTGTTTGTTGAAGAAGAATTTAATTCTAAAGAAGTAAAGGTGTTTCTATCTCCCGACAGTTATTTAAAAATTAATGGCAAAACAAATGTTAGTACATTTCAATGTCAATTTGATATTGCTACCTTTTCAAAAGGAGTTAGTTTAATGTATAAAGATTATGATAGCATTATAAAATTTGATGCGGCAAAATTAACGCTTCCAAATTTAAAGTTTGATTGTGGTGGAAAAGCTATAAATAAAGATTTTAATAAGCTACTTAATACAGATGAGCATCCTGAAATAATTCTTAATCTAAGAGAGATTTCAAAACAATTAAATGATAAAAATACTGTAAATGCTATTATAGAAATTACAATTTGCGATATTATAAAAACCTATACAATTCCAGTTTCTGTAGCTAATGAAGGTGGTATCTGTGTAAGTGGCTTATTGCCTATTAACATAAATGATTTTAACTTAACAGCACCAACAAAAATGTTAGGTATAGTTAAGGTCTATCCAGAAATTGAAATAGATTTTTTACTTCAAATTTCTAAACCTTAAGTTCTCGCTAACGTTTTTTCTTTTGAAGCTTAGCTGTATCTTCAAACTTAGTGATTGTAATTGCAGGACTTCCATATAAGTAAATT
The DNA here is from genome assembly GCF_042434315.1 of Winogradskyella pulchriflava. NCBI lineage: Bacteria > Pseudomonadati > Bacteroidota > Flavobacteriia > Flavobacteriales > Flavobacteriaceae > Winogradskyella > Winogradskyella pulchriflava. Next base: position 240,838 of record NZ_JBHLTQ010000006.1, read on the forward strand.
TCACTATCACCTGAAGCTGCAATTGTTATACTCTCGGTAGCAGCAATAGTTAAATCTGAATTATCCTCTAATGTTGCATCAACTGTCTTAACATCAAATTTTGGACTGTTGAAGTTGGTAGAATTATCTAATCTAATTATTGAGCTATTTGCGGAACCTTCAATAACTGCGTCTGCACGAAGATATAAATCAAAATTAGCTACTTTGCTATTTAATAAAGCATCTAGTTTACTGTTATCGCTTAATTCAATTTTTGTAGAATCTGCAGTAAGATTTAAACGTGTTTTTGATTTACCAGAACTTTTATAAGTAAAGTTTTTTGCTCTAATATTTAGATAAGCTCTAGAATTATCTGATGTTGTTAAGGTAGCATCTTTAAGTTCCATAGATGTTAATGATCGTATTTCGCCATCACCTCTAGTTTCTATATTTTGCAATGCCTCACCATAATTTACAGTAATACTGAGTTTCTTTTTTGATGTAATTCGCATCGTTTCCACAAATGTAAGAACTCCATCAACCACATCAAACTGAATGACCTCATGTAAGTTATCATCTGCTTCAACACTCACGGAAGGCTTACTATTGTAAACAATTTCAATAGAAAATTCACCATTTACAACTATCGTATGAAAGTCATCAATATAAGTTTGCTTAATGGTAACATTTCTGTCTCCCTTAATTTTTTCTTGTGCTAAAATGGTTGGTGCAGAAACCATCATTGCAACTAGAATAAGTAATATTTTTTTCATCTATTTTGTTTATTACACTATAAATATGACACAAATCAATGAGAATGTCACTTTTAAAGCTATTAAACAAAGATATACAAAAACCGTCCCAAACTCTATAAAGAATTTAAAACGGTTTGTAATTGATTGGCTGTAAGGGTTTTGTGGTTGGTTATTTTGTAAAAATATTTTAATTTATGGTAAGTTTAATTACCTCTTACGCTTCCTGATGAACTATCGGTTTTATCAACTCTTTTAGGGCTGCCAGAGTATCTAATATCAGCTCCACTCGTAGCTTTTGCGGTTAATGCTTTTGAGGTGTTTACTGAAATATCAGCTCCACTTGTAGCTTTTACCATAGATGTTTCAGCTTTTAGGTTAGAGGCTTCTATATCACTGCCACTAGTTGCCTCTGCGGTTAGATTTGTTGTTGTTCCACTAAGCTTTATATCACTACCACTTGTAGAGTGGCAGTTTAATGTTTTAGTGTTTACATCTAATTTCATGTCTGCGCCACTTGTGGTGTTTAGCTCTAAGTAATCGACTTCAATAGTGTTTGTAGAAAAAACATCACTACCGCTTGTTGCTTTAATTGCAGATATATCGGTAATATTTAAATGGACTTTTTTAGCTGCTGCGCGTCTAATATTTTCTGTGCAATAAATGCTTAACACACCGTTTTCTACTTCGGTTATAATTAGGTCGTGAAGATTTTCATCTGCTTCAACACTAAGCGCTACATCATTACTTTGTGTAATGTAAAGATCTAATCCTTGACTTACTTTAATCGATTGAAAGTCGCTGGAAATAGTTCTGTCTTCGTTCACGACATTTCTGTCGCCATCTACTCCTGTTCCCAAATTCATGGAAAAATTACAGGATAGCATTATGATGCCTAAAATACTGGTTACTACAATTCTTACTAATGTGCTCATGATTTTTATTTTTTTTATACTGAAATAGTTCAGTTTTGATTGATGTTTAATTTTCGGTAACTTCTTTTGAAGTATGACTATAACTAATAACACGTTTTAATTTCCACTCACCAGAATCGATAATCCATAAATGCGAAAACAATGCATAGTTATTACTTTTTTCATAGGTCATTTGCTCATCAGTTGAAAAGAAATGCTTCCCATTTTGCAAAGCTCCATAAAGCTCACCATTGTTGTACATAGGGAATACTTCCAAGCTCTCTACTACCAGAAATCTATACACGTTTTCAGTGTTGTCTGCTTTACAAGGTCCTTTTTTCATTGCTGTTACAAATTCTTCTTTGGAATTTGTAATTCCGCCTTTATCATGATAAAACTCTAAATCGTCAAACATAATCTTAGCACTTTCTTCAATTTTACATTTATTAAAGCCTATTTTAAAGAGTATGCTATCCTTTGCTTTTAGTGTTTTAAAAAGATCAGAACTTTTGTCCACTTGGGCTGTTGCAATACCGGAAGCCATTAGGAATCCGATACTGCACAGCAAAAGTGATTTGATTGATTGGTTCATTTTTTGATTGATTGATGGTACAAATTTGTATGATTTAATTATGGTATTCAATTTAAAACTGACGAACTGTTGAATTCTTGTTCTCAATTGTCTATATCAACACCATCTTCATTAATTTTATAGTCTACTTCAGACTTTTCTTTATTAGACGATGATTTTTCTGTTGAGGTTTCAATAAATGGCGAATCACCATCTATTTCTAAAACTTCAGCTTCAATAACTTCCTCTATACAGTCTAGACATTCTACATCGTCTCTTACTACTTTGTAATAATTTCCTTTTTCAATTTTTCTCAAAATATTATTGTTACTTAGATAACTGTAATACTTTGGGAAATTTTTATGGGTATGAATAACCGTGCCTTCAGGTAAATTAATAATTAGTAACACTTCTTGTTCACTATACTTATTGTCCACATCAGTAGATAGGTAAGCATCTAAGTCTAGATTGCCATTAGACAATGCGTAATTATAGTTAATGTTTTCAGCTCTGGTTCTGGCAATATTATAATTACTTCCTGTAGCTTTTTTTTCTATAGTAATAGATGCAACAGAATCTGTCGTAGATTTTACGATATATCTTATATCTGATGATATAATACTTTTTCCGTTGTCGTCTTCTACGATTTTAAACTCATTATTACGACTATAAAAAGAGCTGCTATATTGGTCAAATTTTAATCTACTTAATTTTATAGTATCGTTAGATTTAATGTTTAGGACTTCGGTATTGGTTACCTTGGCATCAAAAGCATGTTCTGTTGCTTGTTTTACTCCGGTAATTACAAGACCAATAATTGCCATGAGCCACAATCCAAGTAGTGTGAATTTTGCCACATTACCAATGGATTTTAAATTGTTTACCAAAATCTTAAGTCCTAAATAGAAGACAAAAAAGAATGGTATTGCAAAAGCAAAGAATAGTAGCATTGATATTAACCAAATAGGAATATTTGCAGCATTAGCAACATAGAGTAAATCCATACCTGGAAAGTGAATAGAATCTACTAAACCAACTGTGAAAAGTGCAACTATTAAAGCGATTAAAGTGCTTATGCCTACAATGATTAAGATTATTCCAATAAACTTTGCAATCACTTTTAAAAAGAACATTAAAATGGTACCAATGGTATCAAAAAAAGTTTGGGAACTCGATTTAATTTTATTTCCGTGTTTTTTGTAATCGACACTCTTTACCGTTTCCGAGATACTATCGGTAACGCTATCGAGCTCATCCATTAATTTTCCACCCTTCTCTTTAAGATTAACATTTCTTACACTTTCTGATACGGTGTCAATGCTGTCTTTAATTTTTTTTTCAATATTACTGATGTTCACAGGATCACCAGTCATTGTTAGTTTCTCGGCAGTAGTTTTGGCTTCTGGTACTAATGCCCAAAATATAAGGTATATAAATATAAATGTACCACCAGAGCCTATAGCTAATAACAACCATATTAATCTTACCCAAATACTTTCTATACCCAAATAATGACCTAAACCTGCTGCAACACCACCAACATAAGAGTTGTCAGTGTCTCTATAGAGTTTTTTAGAAGATTTAGAACTATACCTTTGTCTTGGTTGTGGTTCGTCTTCAAAGATTTCGTCATCAACCAAATAGTCTTCTGGCTGTCCCATTATGGTAATAACTTCATCTACGAGTTTAATACCTACAACTTGTTTTTCGTTTTGTATGCGTTCAGAAAAAAGCTCAGCGATACGTGCTTCTATATCTGCTATAATTTCTGACCGTCCTTGAGAGTCTGTAAATGAACGTTTTATAGCCTCAAGATAGCGCTGTAATTTAAGATATGCATCTTCGTCTATGTGGAAGAATATACCTGCTAAATTTATATTGACTGTTTTATTCATTTCTTTGATGTTTTTGTACTGGTTACTAGGTTAACTGCATTTTGTAATTCACTCCAAGTCGTGTTTAACTCATTGAGAAACAGTTTTCCTGTTTCTGTAAGACCGTAATATTTTCTTGGTGGTCCTGATGTGGATTCTTCCCAACGGTAATTGAGCAATCCTGCATTTTTTAATCTTGTTAATAGTGGATATATTGTTCCTTCTACAACAAGCATTTTTGCGTCTTTTAGTGTTTCTAGGATTTCTGCAACATAAGCATCTTCATCTTTTAAGATGGATAGTATGCAGTATTCCAGAACACCTTTTCGCATTTGTGCTTTTGTGTTTTCTATCTTCATATTAATATTGTCTTAAATTCGATTAAACTGTTCATTTTTTGATTGATTATTGATGAAATACTGAAATAACACTTCGACTGCGCTCAGTGTGACAAATCAGTTTAATTTATTTTAAAAAATTGATTGTTAATGGGTATTTATAATCGTTTCCATCTCTAGCTGCCAAACTTGCTCTTACAATAAGTGCTAACTCAACTATAAAGGCGATAATAGCTAAAGCACCTAGTCCACCTCCTATATATAACAGAGGAGAAGGTTCCCCAACATTAATATGAAAATTATCAAACCCGTGAAAATCGATAACATCTAAGCCCCTAAATAGTTTAAAGATGAAAAACGGAACACTAATAGTTCCTATAATAATGGCATATAGCAAAACACTAATCTGAAAATTAATGGCTTGCTTACCATGGGTATCTATAAACTCAGATTTCTCTTTATTGGCTGCCCATAATATTATTGGACCTATAAAATTTCCAAACGGAATTATAAATCTGGAAAAGGTTGAAAGATGTATAAATGTTGCTAAATTTTTGTGATGATTGTCTACCATTTTAAAAAGTATATAATAGTTTCTTATACAAATATATGTCTTTAAAAAGGTATTATGTTACGCATAGTACTAAAAATTAACATTTTATTAACATTAGTGAAGTTGAATATTTTCGATTATTTTAGTGCAAAATATGGTTAATACTTATGAATATAACTCCATCTAAACTCAATAAATATCTAATGTTTAAGCTGCCTGCTGCTTATTTTACAGGTGTGAGAACCAAAGAAATAAATAAAAACTCTTGTGTTGTCACCGTTAAACATCGTTGGGTAAATCAAAATCCTTTTAAGTCTATGTTTTGGGCAGTACAAGGTATGGCTGCGGAGCTAACCACTGGTGCTTTGGTGATGCAAAAGATAAGAGAGAGTGGAAAAAAAATATCTATGTTAGTGGCCAGTAATAATGCTTCATTTACAAAAAAAGCAACAGGAATAATAACTTTTAAGTGTGAAGAAGGGTTAAAAATAGATGAGGCTATAGCAAAAACTATTGAAACAGGAGAAGGACAAACGGTTTGGTTAAATGCTAATGGAGTAAATGAAGAAGGTGTAGAAGTGTCGTCTTTTAATTTTGAGTGGACTTTGAAAGTGAAATCCTAATGTCATTAAGAACAAAGTGAAGCAATCTTTTTTATTGTAACAAAATGTAATTTTATACAACATATAAAGGAATCAATCAAAAACATTAAAATAATAGAATCATGGAAAAATTACCAGACTTTTCAGATAGAAATGCCCACGAAATAGATTACCGCATTTATGGCGAAGAAATGCAGTATGTTGAAATAGAGCTCGATCCGCAAGAAGCAGTTATTGCAGAATCAGGAAGTTTTATGATGATGGACGATGGTATTAAAATGGATACCATTTTTGGTGATGGTTCTCAAAACGATAAAGGGTTTTTAGGAAAAATATTAGGAGCAGGTAAGCGTATATTAACAGGCGAAAGTTTATTTATGACAGCCTTTTACAATGACCTTACAGGCAAACGAAATGTCTCTTTTGCTTCACCTTATCCAGGAAAAATTATTCCAATTGATCTTAATGAATATAGAGGAAAGTTTATCTGTCAAAAAGATGCTTTCCTTTGTGCAGCCAAAGGAGTAAGTGTTGGTATAGAGTTTTCTAAAAAATTAGGACGCGGCCTTTTTGGAGGTGAGGGTTTTATAATGCAAAAGTTAGAAGGAGATGGTATGGCATTTGTACATGCAGGTGGAACCATGGCCGAAAAAACTTTACAACCAGGTGAAACCTTACGCGTAGATACGGGTTGTATCGTTGGTTTTACCCAAGATGTGGATTACGATATTGAGTTTGTAGGAGGTATAAAGAATTCTATTTTTGGTGGTGAAGGTTTGTTCTTTGCTAAGTTAAGAGGGCCAGGAAAAGTCTATATACAATCTTTACCATTTAGTAGATTGGCAGATAGAGTTATAGCTTCAGCTCCGAAAGCAGGAGGTAAGAGTAGAGGCGAAGGAAGTATTCTAGGAGGTTTAGGTGATTTATTGGATGGTGATAACCGGTTTTAGATTTTAAAAAAAGATAAGAAAGCTTTACAAAAGGTTGTGTTTTAACGCAACCTTTTTTGTTTTGATTAAATTAATTGGGTTCGAAGCTTTTATTTGGGATTGCCTATTTACAGGCATAAATAAAAAAATAGCCGGTTTACTAAATATTTTCAATAAGAGTTGTAGTACCTAAGCGTTTTGTAGGATAAATAAAAAATTAGAAATTGATATAAAGCGAGTATTGCTTGTTTATTATTTTAAATCTGGTTTAAATTATTCTTTAAAAAGTAATTTACCAATCACACTTTTTTTTATCCCTTTTAACGATAATTATTGCCATGAGTAGTCTTTGCGTAGCAATAGTTTTTTACTGGGTTTTGGTTTTTATGATATTTGATAGTAATAACATATTAACCAATTTAATTATGAAAAAAACTACTACTTTACTATTGCTATTACTTTTTTGCATTGGGTTTGGTCAATCACAGCAAGATGTTGATTGGACGAAAATGAGTAATAACAAAGGAGCTACATTCTACGAGGTGCAAAACAACTTTAATGATTATTGGAGAAATAAAACTGTTGAAAGAGGTAAAGGTTATAAACCTTTTAAACGTTGGGAAAGTTATATGGAGTCAAGAGTATATCCTTCAGGTGATATGAGTTTGCCTTCTCAAACTTACAGTAATTTTTTAAAATGGGGAAGAGCTAATTTTACACTAGCACAAAGATCAAAAGCTGCTGTCAGTAATTGGAAACCACTTGGGCCAATAGGTGCAGCTTCAGGACCTTCGCCATACACTACGACTGGAGCTGGTCGTGTTAATTTTTTACGTTTTGATCCAAATGATTCAAGTATTATGTATCTAGGAACACCAGATGGAGGTTTGTGGAAATCAACCAATTCTGGCTCAACATGGACAACAAATACCGACTTTTTAAGCGTTATAGGTTGTTCAAGTTTAGCAATTGATCCTACAAATACGTCAACTATGTATTTGGTAACGGGAGATATAGAAGGCAATACAAATAGTATTGGAATATTAAAATCTACCGATGGCGGCATAACCTGGAATACAACAAGTTTAGCTTTTCCAGTGTCGAATTTATGGAGTTTAAATAAGTTATTAATGGATCCTAATAATCCTCAACGAATGATTGTTTCTAGTAATGTGGGTGTTTGGTATACAACAGATGGCTGGGCTACAAATTCGTATTCAGATGTTGGAAGTGCATTAAAAGATATGGAATTTAAACCTGGTGATGCAAATACAATCTATGCTTCAGGTACAAAACTCTATAGATCTACAGACTTTGGGTCAACTTGGACACAAGTAACAAATGGTATACCTACAACAGGTGTTTCACGAATAGCACTTGCAGTAACGCCTGGAAATAGTTCTTATGTATATGCATTAATTGGAAAGTCGAGTGATCAATCGTATATGGGTACATATCGCTCTACAAATAGTGGAGTTAGTTTTACGACCATGTCTACTTCACCAAACTTATTGGGTTATGCTGAAGATGGTTCAGATTCAGGTGGTCAGGCATTTTATGATTTATCAATTGTAGCTTCACCATCAAATGCAAATAATATCACGGTAGGTGGTGTTAATCATTGGAGATCATTTGATGGAGGTGCCACTTGGGAGAATACTTCAGTATGGGATTCTGGTGAAATACACGCCGACGTACACGAACTTGTTTATCAACCAGGAAGCTCAACAACAATGTATTCTTGTAATGATGGAGGTATTTTTATTTCTACGGATAATGGTAATCAATGGACAGATATTAGTGGTGATTTGGCTATTGGTCAAGTTGTTAAATTAGGGTTGTCTGCTAATAACGCAAACAGAATAGTTGCAGGAGAACAAGATAATGGAACTATACTAAATACATCAGCATTAAATGACTGGTATGCTATTAATGGTGGTGATGGTGGTGAATGTTTTATTGATTATACTAACAATGATATAATATATGTGCAGTATGTTGAAGGTAAGTATAGTCGAGTAGAGTATCCTGGGCCTACAAAAACAGATATACAAACAGGACTTCCGCCTAATATAGATTTTTATAGTCCATTTAAAATGGATCCTGTCAATCATTTGAAGATTTACTCAGGTGGTACACCAACTTTATATGCGTCTACAAACCAAGGTGATAATTGGTCAGCTTTAGGAACATCTTCAGGGACTGGAAGTATAAAAGATTTTGTTGTTGCTCCTAGCGACCCAACAGTAATATATACCATACAACATGATGCTATTTCTAAATCAACTAATTCTGGAACTTCATTTACAGATATTACAGGTTCTTTACCAACATGGGCAGCTTCGTTGTCTAGCGTAACGGTTTCAAATATAGATGCTAATAAAGTTTGGGTTACGTTTTCTGGTTATTCGAGTACTGATAAAGTGTTTAAATCATTAGATGGTGGTGCCACATGGACTAATATTTCTGCAGGATTGCCTAATCTACCAATGAATACTTTAGTTTTTAGAAACGGAGGTAATGCTGATGAAATATATGTCGGAGCTGATGTTGGTGTATATATTATTAATAACAACATAAGTGAATGGCAGCCTTATTTAACTAATTTGCCAAATGTTACTGTAAGAGATTTAGAAATCTATTATCCAACTAATAAATTAAGAGCAGGTACTTATGGTAGAGGTGTGTGGGAAACTGATCTTAATACCGAAACATTGGGAGTTGATAATGTAAGTATAGATAGTTCAGTAAATGTCTTCGTTGATAATAACGATAACTTGCAAATAAAGTCTTCATTACATCTTATTAGTAATGTTGAAATTTATGATATTCTAGGAAAGAAAGTATTTGAAAAAGAAAATATTAATTCTTTAGTTTTAAATCAGCAATCCATCACTAAAAGTCAACGTATATTATTTGTTAAAACCTCATTATCTAATGGTTTAACAGTTACAAATAAGATAGTGTTTTAAACTTTAAATTTAAGTTAGTAAAAATGTCCTAGTTAAAGGTTGCTAGGACGTTTTTTTTTTTTTTTTTTAGTCATTGGAAATCAAGATGATGATAGATTNAAATCAAGATGATGATAGATTTTATTTTGGAAATGAAAAAGAGTTCATTATTGTAGGTTTTTACTTTTGTTGGCAATCGTACGGTAGGTGTTATTGGTGAAAATAATCTGCAAATTCTTTATTTAGAATTACAAGATGGTATATTATCATTGAGCTACCAAACTATAGTAAGATGTTTGGTTTTTTGATATAAAAATGTAAGAAAGTTATTCAAGAGGTTGTGTTTTTAACGCAACCTTTTTTATTTTTTACATCTATTAGTTATATTAGATATCAATAAACATTAATTTTTAACGTTGTTATTATTGCTGTTAATCAATCTTTATTCTTATGAAATTACCTTTTTCAACATTAGTCCTGTTCTTTTTCTTTAATTATGGTTTTGCGCAAATTGTAAATATTCCTGATGCTAATTTTAAGAATGCACTTTTAAACCACAATCCAGTTATAGATACAAATGGAGATGGGGAAATTCAGGTTGCTGAGGCAGAACTTGTGACAGTAATTGATATTGGCTCCGTAAGTATTTCTTCTATTGAAGGTTTGGAGGCTTTTGTTAATCTTATGGAATTAGAACTCAGTAGTCTTGCTATTAACGATTTAGTTATTGGTAATTTGCCAAATTTAGAATCATTGCACATCTTTAGTTTTTATGCTTCTAGCTTAGCTTTAAATAACCTACCAAATTTAAATGAATTAAACGTTGGATCTAACCAAAATGAACTTTTTGATACAATAGATTTTAACAATTGTAATAATCTTGAGGTTTTGATTTTAAGTGATACATTTTTTATATCTAGTTTGGATTTGAGTCAGTTGATGAATTTGAAAGAGATTCATTTATATGCTCTAAGTTATTTAGAAAATTTAGATATATCAAATAATATATATATCGAAACGTTTAGTTTATCAGCAACAGGAATCACTCAATTAGATTTCAGCAACCAGCCAAATTTAGAATCATTAAATGTCTATTGGCAAGGTTTAAATTACTTGGATATTTCTAGTAACTCAAATCTTATTGATCTTCAAATCGATGGAGGTAATTTTGATAATTTAGATTTAAGTCAGAAGCCTAATTTAAACGTTTTAAATTTAGGCGCAATCACTGCGGAGTGGATTAATTTAAAAAACGGGCATACACCAAGTCAGTGGTTTAATGTTTCAACATATATTAATGTGGATTATATTTGCGCAGATGAAAGCGATATAGAGATATTAGAGAACCTTAATTTAATTTACAACCCTATTATTAATTCTTATTGCTCATTTACACCAGGTGGAGAATACTACACTATAGAAGGTGAAAGCAGAGTAGATGCCAATAACAATGGCTGCGATGCTGGCGATAATTTTTACCCAAACATAAAATTCAACATTACAGATGGCACTAATAGCGGAACCTATTTAGCAGACAATTCGGGCAGCTACAATATACCTATCTCAGAAGGCACTCATACCATAACACCTGTTTTAGAAAACAATGGTTACTTTACTGTATCTCCAAGCACGGCTACAGTAACTTTTCCAGATGATGGTAATCCATACATTCAGGATTTTTGTATAACTCCAAATAGTGTACATAACGATGTAGAAGTATTTATAGTACCTACAACTGGCGCAGTTCCAGGTTTTGATTCTGAGTATAAAATTATTTATAGAAACAAAGGCAATACTATTCTAAACGGAACAATAGATTTGACTTTTGATGATGATTATATGGATTTTCTATCAGCAAACCCAACAGAAGCTGCTAACAATACTGGAAACCTTCAGTGGACTTATGTAGATCTTCAACCTTTTGAAAGCAGGGAAATATGGGCAAGTTTTAATCTTAATACACCAACTGATACCAATTTTCCTTTAAATAGTGATGATATTTTAGACTTTGATGTATCCATAAGTCCTAATACCAGTGACGAAACACCAAGTGATAATACATTTGCATTAAAACAAGTCGTTGTTAATTCATACGACCCAAATGATATTAGATGCTTAGAAGGCGATACTATATTGCCAGAGCAAGTAGGTGACTTTGTACATTACATTATTCGCTTTGAGAATTTAGGAACAGCTAATGCCACAAACGTAGTTGTAAAAGATATTATTGATGAAAGCAAGTATGATATTTCAACACTTATGCCTCTTAATGGCAGTCATAATTTTACAACAAGAATAAGAGAAGGCAATATTGTAGAATTCATTTTTGAAGGCATCAATTTACCTTTCGACGACGCTAATAATGATGGTTATCTTGTTTTTAAAATCAAAACATTAGAAACGCTGGTTTTGGGCGATGCATTTATCAACCAAGCCGAAATTTATTTCGATTTTAATTTTCCTGTTATTACAAATGACTACACAACAACAGTTCAAGAAAATTTGGGTGTAAATGATTATGACCGTTTTGAATTTAATCTTTATCCTAATCCTGCAGAAGATGTTGTAACAGTTACATCAAATATAAGCTTGGACACAATTAGAATTTTCGATGTTAATGGTAGGCTAATTAAAACTGTTAATTCAATAAGTCAGGATTTTGAGAATTCAATTAATGTTTCCTCATTAACGTCTGGATTATATTTTATAGAGTTAAAATCTGGTACAAGTCTTAAGACTTTAAAATTTGTAAAAAACTAACAGATAGTTTAAAATATTTGATTATCAGATACTTAAAATGTAGGAATTCCCTTTTAATATCATTTAGGCTAAACGTTGTAATTTAACTTTTAACATAATAAGGTGTTAAACTTCCCGAATTGTTTTAATTTTTTCATAACTTCATATCGTTAATTGAAACAATAGCCTATAGAGAAAATTACTTTTTGTTGAACCTAAAAACTTAAAATTACCTATGGCGAGAGCAATGTACGAGTACACTAAAACTGTGCTCAGCAAGGTTAGTTTTGATGCGACATTATTCTGTAAAGAAGTACAAAAAGCGGTAAAAAGACTACTGCCTCACGAACTTGAAGAATTAAGAATTTTTATTCAGTCCCTAATCAATCAAAACCCAGAATTAAATCAATGTTTAATATATTTAAAAGCATAAAAAAAGAGCGACTTTAAAGTCGCTCTTTTTTTTGTAGATATTTTAATCCCTTTTTTGTTGTACGAATTTGTTTTCATTTGTTAAAAAAAGTTTAGATTCGTAGTTCATATTTCCATATAAGCTAATGAATTTCAGGGTTACTATATCCAAAACTTGTATTTTATTTTTGGTTGTAATGTGCCATTCCTATATTGGATTGGCTCAGAAAAACCAACAAAAACAGTATTTGAGATATCTAGACTCTGCCGATTCTAAAATATCCTATAAGCCAGATACTGCTATGCGGTACTTAGACTCTATACCTTTTCCCTTAGAAAAAAGTATAAAAGGTAATTTAGGTTGGTATTATCAACTTAAAGCCTTGGTGTATGAAAGTAAAGGGGAACAAGCAGAGCTCTTTAAAAACTTTTTACTCTCACTACAGTATGCAGAGAAAGAAGAAAATTATAAGATTGCTGGATTTGCCAGTTGCGAATTATTCTATAATCTCTATATCACTGATAAGGATTCAGTTGCCTATGAATACTTAGACAAAGCTAAATACTATTATGAAAAAGCGAATGATAAATTTGGACTTTTAGATGTAATGCAAGCACCGGCAACAGTAGAATTTCATGATGGTAATCATAACAAGAGTAATGAATTAATCTTGTCAAAGCTAGATTATTATAAATCCATAAAGGAAGATGGCTATTATTACATGTTTTCTGTGTTTATGTTGGCTTCAAATTATATACATCTGGATGATAGTGTTAATACCAGAAAGTATTTTAGAATCTTTAAATCACTTGAAAATGACAGTACTATTTCTTCAAGTTTGTACAAAAGACATAAAGTTTCCTTGCTTATATGTTCTACAGAACCATTCTTAAAAACAAAAAAGATGGATTCTGCTGCATATTATTTCAACGAGGCCAAAGCGTTAAGGCAGTACATGAATGATGCTGATGTAAAAAATTATTTCAATAATCTTATTACTTACTACGACAAATTAGGTAATAAGGAAGCCCGAGAAAGTTATACTGATTCTTTGGATAATTATCAAAATGAATTATTTAACAGTGCAATGAGCGTGAATTTTAATGTAAGTTCTTCTTTGGCTCAAACCAAAGAAGAACTTATAGAGGCATCTCATAAAAAAGAGTTAAATCGGTTTTGGATAGTTATTCTAATACTTCTTCTTATTGTTTTAATCGCTTTTGTGTTGTTGAGTTATAAGCAGATTAGAAATAAAATATTAGAACTAACTAAGCGGAAGAAGGACTATAATTATTTGCAGGAAAATCATGAAAAACTAAAAGCAAAAACCAAAGGCTTAGAAAGTTTTATAGAACAAATAAAAAATAACATTAAAGAAGTTTCCAAAATAGACGATAAAGATGTGCAGAGGCAACAAATTAAAGAGTTGTACACGAGTATTCGTCAAAATTCTTCAACCTTGTTAATTGAAGGTGAAAGCCATTTTCAGTTAATTAATAAACTTAATATCGATTTCTTTAACAACTTGTCTCAAAAGCATCCAGAATTAAATGAGTCGGAAATAATCATTTGTTACTATTTATTCACAGGTTTTAAAAATAAAGAGATTGCGGCATTTCTTAATACGTCTATTAGGTCTGTTGAAAGTAAAAGGTACCGTATCAGTAAAAAGCTTCAGACCAAAAAAAATGGAAATAGCCTTGTTCAATACTTAGTTGAGACTTTTAAGGACTTTTCATAAGAGATTCTTCTGCTTTCCATTTGCCATGTGGCAAAATGTTAAAATAACATATCATTTTTTTAACTGCGTAGTTAGTGCGTAGTAATATTTATTGCGGTTTTAGGATGGTTAGAGATATTTGTATTAGCTATTTTAACCAAATTATTTACTTATGAGAAAAATTTACATTTTAATTCTATGTCTATGTAGTTCAGTTGTATTTGCACAATCCTTGGACTATAAAAAAGCTTCCGCAAAACCAGGAAGTAATTACTTCGAAATTGTTAATGAAGTACGAAATGAAATTGCAATGAAGAAAAGCGCTACAGCTTTTTCTAAAGCTGATATCAAAGCAGAAAAGCAATTTGAAAGATGGGCTTACTACTGGAAAGATAGGGTAGATGCTCAAGGGAATTTTCCAAGCGAGTTAGAAGGTTGGTACAATGCCGGTCTAATCAACGCTGATGGCTCTATTAATTTCCCATATACTACGATGTCAAAGTCTAGCCAAAGTTTGCAACAATGGACTAATGTTGGCCCACAAACTGTGCCAGATGCTAATGGTTATCCTAATTTCCCACAAATGGGTAGGTTGACCAATTTTATGCGATTTGTAAAAGTGCCTACGGCAGAAAATGTTCTTTTTGTTGGCGCTCCAAATGGTGGTATATGGAAATCAATTGATAATGGGAATACTTGGGTGCCAAAATTAGACTTTGTTGCAGGTATCGGTGTTACAGATATAAAGAGTGCTTCTACTGATGCTAATAATCCAGGCACTATTTATGTTTCTACAGGAGACTATGATGCTGACCATATTAAATCTATTGGTGTCTTAAAATCAACAGATTTTGGTGAAACGTATCAATCCACGGGATTAACATTTAGCCTTGCAGACAGAGAATCTACATCTAACCTTATTGTAATTGATAACAATACGGTAATTGTTGGTACTAATAAATATATTAAGAAAACTACAGATGGAGGTGCTACTTGGACTAATGTATATACACACCCATATCCTGATGCGCAAATAGGAAAATTTCATAGACATGGTTCAAATATTATGTGTGCCGATAGTTGGGGAGGTTTAATGTTTTCATCAGATAATGGTACGACATGGACAGCCATAAAATCTGAAGGAGTCAGTTATGAGCGTCATTCGGTAACTGCTGATGCTGCAACTGGTATTTTTTATGTGCAAGCAAAATCAGGGCAAATATCTACATACAACCCGAGTGCAACGACTCCAGCATTGACCACATTGGGTAATCCTACTACAAATTATAACCCTCAAGGCGCATATAATATGGCTTTGGTAGTAAAAGATGGTTTAATTATTAGTGGAGGAGTAGATGCCATTAATTCTGATAACAATGGAGGTGTTTGGTACACGACTTTAAATAATGCATGGGAAGATAATAGCTCTGCTGGTTCTTATGGGCATGCAGATATTCATGAAATGGGTTATTTAGATTCTGGTTATTCATTTTGGGCTGTTAACGATGGAGGCTTAATATATGTTACGTACCCAACCAAATCAGAAGAGAAACCAACAGTAGATTATAAATCTGACGGAGTTATTATTACACAGTTATATTCAGTAGCAATTTCTCCACAGAGTGAAGACCATAAAATTATGGGTAACCAGGATAATGATGGTTATAGCCTAGAGATGAAGGATGGTACACTTAAATGGGTTGCAGCATTGGCTGGTGATGGTACATGTACAGCAATTGATTATAATAACCCAAGTATTAGATATTTAGGGGCACAAAACGGAGCACTTATTAGAACTGATACAGGCTTTGCAAACAATTATGATGGAGATGTAGATCTTACGACACCGACTTCAGGTGCACCTTTCGTTTGGACTTTAAAAATGAATACGACCACTTCAACAACTTTGTATGGTGGTTTTGCAGAAGTTTATAAGTCCACAAATAAAGGAGATACTTGGACTAACCTAAACTCTGGTGCTGGTCAAATAGAATATATTGATACCTACGGTAACAACTTATTTGTTATTGGAGAAAACGGAGGAAGAAAATCTCTTAACGATGGAGGTGCATGGTCAACCCTTGTGGAACCTGAAGCATCAGCCAGAATGAACTCAGTAACCTTTAATCAAACCAATGCAAATATAGTTTATGCTACTGTAAGAGGATATGTTGACGGTTCAAAAGTATTTAAGTCAACTGACGGAGGTGGTACATGGACTAATATCTCAGCAGGATTACCTAATATTTTAATGAAGCAGGTTATTTTAAAGCAGAACCAAACTGAAGAAATTTTGTTTTTAGGCACCGAACTAGGAGTTTACTACAAAGTGGGTACAGATAATTGGTTGCCATTAGGTCAAGATTTACCAAATGTTATTATCAATGACCTAGAAATTAATTACACAGTAGATAAATTGGTTGCTGGAACCTATGGAAGAGGTCTATGGGAAATAAGTATCAACAACAGTACTTTAGGTGTTGATGAGGTTGAACTAGAAGGAAGTATTGCACCATCTATTTTCCCTAATCCGGTTTCAAACGGTGTATTAAATATAAAATTAGATTCTGCGACACCAGAACTAGATTATGTAATGTATAACGTTATTGGAGGTATTGTAAAACAAGGAAAACTTGTAATGGGTAATAATGAGTTAGATGTTACCAATGTTTCATCTGGAACTTATGTTGTAAGAATGACCAGTGGTAAGTACACTTCAACTCAAAAAATTATAATTGAATAAGATAATACCAATTTGGTCGTCCTAAAATAGGTTGACAGGTTTTATAAAATTAGATCAAACCGTTGAAGATATCTTCAACGGTTTTTTTGCATATAAATTTCTATGTATTCTTTAGTTAATCGTATTCATTGAAAACAATGATGATGTACAATTTTACTTAGCTACTGGACTAATTATTTCTACATTCTGAAAAGCTATTGCTCCTCGTATAATTCCTGAAATAACATTATGCATAGCATCTATAATCTGCATTTTTAATTCACTTTTATGATAAATTATACTGACTTCCCTAGCTGGAGATGGTTCCTTAAAATGTTTTAGATTAGAATTTAGTTTTTCTTTAATATCCAAAGTATGCAAATAAGGCAGAAGTGTCATTCCCATGCCTTCATTAGAGAGCTTTATTAATGTTTCTATACTACCGCTTTCTAACTGAAAATGATCATCTGTTTGATTTTTAAACGCTTTGCATAGGTTTATAACTCCATCTCTAAAGCAATGCCCATCTTCTAGAAGTAACATATCCTCAATGTCTAAATCGTCTACTTCAATGGTCTTTTTATCTCTTAGTCTATGACTATTTGGTATGTATGCTACAAAAGGCTCGTAATACAATACACGCTCTTTTATGTTATCGCTTTCTAATGGAGTAGAAGCAATGGCAGCATCTAAATGCCCATCACTGATACGTGTTATAATTTCCTCGGTGGTTAGCTCTTCTATCTTTAATTTTATCTTAGGATACTTCTTTATAAAGTTATTTAGAAACATAGGTAAAAGCGTAGGCATTACTGTTGGAATAATTCCTAGCCTAAATTCACCTCCAATAAAGCCTTTTTGCTGATCTACGATATCTTGAATGCGATCGGCTTCATTAACAATATTTCTGGCCTGAAAAACAATTTTTCTGCCAACATCTGTCAATTCTATAGGTTTTTTACCTCTGTCAAAAATGGTTATATCTAGTTCATCTTCAAGTTTTTGTATTTGTGTGCTCAAAGTTGGTTGCGTAACAAAACATTTTTCTGCAGCCTTTGTAAAATTTTTATGTTCTGCTATAGCTAGCACGTATTTTAGTTGTGTGATTGTCATAGGTATTCATTTAGACTATAAAAATATAAAAACTATTTATAAAAACTATAGTAAAATAATTTTAATTGTGATGTAAATTTGTACTACACAAAAAAAGATATAATTATGACATTAAATAGTATAGGTTTAGATACCAAAAAGACCAAAGCATTGGCTGATGATTTAAACCAATTGTTAGCAAATTTTCAATTGTATTACCAGAATTTAAGAGGTATTCATTGGAATATAAAAGGTAGAGCTTTCTTCGATTTGCACGTAAAATTTGAAGAATTATACACAGATGCAAATCTTAAAGTAGATGAAATAGCAGAACGTATTTTAACTTTAGGTGCCACACCATTGCATACGTTTGAAGATTATACAAAAGCAGCCAAAGTACCAGTAGGAAAAAACATATCTAAAGATGAAAAAGCTGTAGAGCTTATTGTAGAATCATTAAGTGAGCTATTAAAAATAGAACGTTCAATTTTAGAAGCAGCAGGAGAAGCTAATGATGAAGGGACAAATTCTATGATGAGTGATTTTATTACTGAACAAGAAAAAACGGTTTGGATGATGAAGGCATGGTTGGGAGAAACTGTGTAGATTAGATTAATAGTTAGTAGATTAGTAAAAAAAGCCAGCATATTTGCTGGCTTTTTTGATTGATTGATTGATTGATGCTATTTAGGTTTTAGAACCTGATATTTAATTCTAAATCTTTGTCTTCAACTTTAAATTTAGCGTCATCATACTGTGGTGGTCCAAAAGACATAACGTTGTTAGACATTCCATAAGATTCTAAAGGCATACCGTTTTCTTGAAAATCCATTCTTTCGTTTCCATTTTCATCGTGTAATGCCATAATAGCATAGTCTCCAGGTTTAACGTTTTCAAAAGTTATAGTTACTTTTCCGTCTTTTATTTCAGATTCCGCGTCTACAATGCCTTTCCCTTTCATAAAGGTGTCTGATGTATGTAACGACATCAATACTTTGCCTTTGTCATTTTTTGCATTATCTATTGTTACTGTAATTGTGATGCCTTTATGCTCTTCTTGAGAAAATCCAAATGCTGAGGTTAAAACTAGTGCGATGGTTAAAATAAAATTTTTCATGATGATAGTGTTTTAATTGTTATTTGTTTATTGATGATTCAAATATCCAATAAAACTAAAGGCTTAACTAATAGCAATTACCGAACTGTAGTTTTAATAGGATGAGTTGTGGTTTAAAAAGTTTATGTGAGGATTTGTTTATTCGTTTTGAGCTGCGTACTATCACTAACAACTAACAACTAACAACTAACAACTAACAACTAACAACTAACAACTAACAACTAAATCAAACCTCTAGCCTTAATCTCTAAATACTTATTAATTGTATTAATAGTTAAATGCTCTGGAGCAGTTAATATAGATTGAATACCATGTTTTTGAAGTTCATTAACGATAAGCTTCTTTTCGTACATAAATTTTTCAGCTATGGTTTTTTGAAATATTTCAAAAGTATTTTGAGCTTCTACATTAGTAAGTTTATGTAATTCTGTATTTTCAAAAAAGATAACTACCAATAGATGATTTTTTGCAATAGCTTTTAAATATGGTAACTGTCGATGCAATGCATCTAAAGTTTCAAAATTGGTGTATAGTAGAAGCAAGCCACGCTGCGTTAGGCTCCGTTTAATGTCTATATATAACCTTGAAAAATCAGATTCAGAAAAATCGGTGTTGACATTGTACAAAGTTTCCAGAATTTTGTTCATCTGAGATGGTCTGCGTTCTGCAACTACTTTATTTTCAACTTTACGAGAAAAGGTGAACATACCAGCTTTGTCTTGCTTTTTTAATGCAACATTACTAATCACTAAAGTGGCATTAATAGCATAATCCAGAAGACTTAATCCTTCAAAAGGCATTTTCATGGCTCTGCCTTTATCAATAACACTGTATATTGGTTGTGAACGCTCGTCCTGAAACTGATTTACCATTAATTGATTACGCTTGGCTGTAGCTTTCCAGTTAATGTTTCTTATATCATCACCAGTTACATAATCCTTTATCTGTTCAAACTCCATGGTATGGCCAATACGTCTTATTTTCTTTAAGCCATACTCAAATAGTTTATTAGAAAATGCCAGCAGCATATATTTACGTAGCTGTAAAAAGGAAGGGTAATTTGGTACCATGGCATCTTTGGCAAACTGAAAGCGTCTGGTAATTAAACCAATTGGTGAATTGGCATAGACATTTAAACTGCCAAAATGATACTCGCCTCGCTCTAGAGGTCTTAAGGTGTAAGTTATTTTCTTCTTTTCATGCTTATTGAGTTGCGTCAGAATTTCAAAATCGCGCTTTTGATATTGAAATGGCATCTCATCAATTAAGGTTAGAGCTGTTTTAAAATTATAGTTATTCTGTAGTGTTATTTCTATTGGGTTATCGTCTCCATTGCTTAGTTTTTCTGGTAGAATTCTTGAAGCCGAAATACCTTTTTGTTTAAATAATAGAATAATATCTACAAGCACTAGACCTAAAGCTACAAAAAATAAAAGCATAACAATACCTAATAATCCTGGATATATGTATGCCAGAATAAATAGTGCCACAAAAATGATAGCAACTATAAAAAACCGAAAGGTTAAATAGGTATGTTTAAAAAAGCGTTTCACTATCTAGGAATCTCTATAGTTTCTAATATTTGATCTACAACTTTATCTACTGTAAAGGCTTCCATTTCGCGTTCTGGTGTTAGTACAAGTCGGTGTTTTAAAACGGCTTTTGTGCAACGTTTAATGTCATCTGGTGTTACAAAATCCCTTCCATTTATTGCTGCATTGGCTTTAGCTGCATTTAAAATGGCTATAGATGCTCTAGGTGAGGCACCTAAATAGAGGTTAGCATTGTTACGTGTATTATTTACAATGCTGGCGATATAGTTTAGCAAATTGTCCTCTACTACGATATGTTTTATTAAGTCTTGGTATTTTTTAATAGCATTTGCAGTAAGTACAGATGTAATGGTACTAAAGTCCATATTATCTTGCCTTTTGTGATTGTCCACCAAAATCTGAACTTCGTCTTCTAAAGATGGGTAATCGACTTCAATCTTAAACAAAAAACGGTCTAGTTGAGCTTCTGGTAAACGATAAGTGCCTTCTTGCTCAATAGGGTTTTGTGTGGCGAATACTAAAAATGGTGGCTCCATATCGTAACGTGTACCATCCATTGTAATTTGGCGTTCTGCCATAACCTCAAACAATGCGGCTTGTGTTTTTGCAGGCGCTCTATTTATTTCGTCAATTAAAACTATGTTAGAAAAAATTGGCCCTTTTTTGTACTCAAACTCGCTATTTTTTACATTAAAAATTGAAGTCCCTAAAATATCACTAGGCATTAAGTCTGGTGTAAACTGTATTCTACTAAAATCTACATCCATGGTTTTTGCCAATAATTTAGCAGTAACTGTTTTTGCAACACCAGGAACACCTTCAATTAAAGAATGGCCATTGGTAAGTATAGAAATGATTAATAGTTCTATCATTTCGTTTTGCCCAACAATAAATTTAGCTATTTCCTGCTTTATTTGTTCAACACTATCTTGTAAAGGCTTTAAGTCTATACGATTCTTAAAGTCTTCAGAATTATTTTCAGTAGTGTCATTTAGGTTACTATTAGTTGTTTCATCTAAATGATCTGACGATGGTATGTTCTGTTCTTCCATTATAGCTTCTGTTTTGTGAAATGTTCAATTTTTTTATTGAGCTCTATAAGTTCTTGCTCTGTGTGATTTGTTTTAGATTTTAAAAAGACCAAGTAATCTATTAAAGCTTTGGCATCTTCTTTAGTATTACTGGATTTAACGGCTAATTTTTCAATAAAATTTTGATTAAGTTGATTAGTATCTAGGTAATAATTTCTACGAACAAACTCTAGAAAATACTGAATCTTTTTCTCTATGATGTTAGTAAAATCACCATGTTGGTAATATAGTTCGCCAATGGTTCTGGTAAAATCTACTGTAGCGTTTTCTAATTTGTTGATAACAGGTGTAATGCGTTGGGTACGTTTTCCTCTAAAAATCACAAATAAAATAAGGCTAAACATACTAATGTAAAATGCCCATTTCAATGCTGTGTTATTAAGGATATATCGCAAAGGGCTTGTCACAACTTTTCTGCCACTTTTATAGTTGTTGTCCCAAATAATTTGCTGTTTAGGTAGATAAGATAAAACAGTAGCTGCATAATCTTCATTATCTGCCATAAGATGGTAATTGGTAAAGGCGAAAGGGTTGGTGTGTAAAATAAATTGTCCGCCTTTTTCACCAACGTCAACTTTTATAAAATTCGGATATGTTTCGTCATAATTGTCTTCATCTTTAGTTGTTACAGTACCTAAAATGGTGGTGTTTAAAGTATCTATAGAACTAAAGTGACTATTCTCTATAACGTCTTTAAATAAGCGATTGTTTTTTTGAAGACTTGGACTTGTAAATTTATGATTGGATTCTTTTTTATAGAGGTTACTGTATTGACGTTCAACAACAATGTTTAATGAATCTAAGGCATTACCATAAAAATAATTGCCACTCAAAAAAACGGTGTTCCCTTTTTTTGCAAAGTCCATTAAAGTTTTAGATTCTTCTGACCCAAAACTTAGATAATTATTAATAAACACTAAAGATTTTGAAGCTGTTGTATCAACGTCTTTTAAATATTCATACACAGAACGCTCAGATATGAGTACTTCACCATCAGAAAATGTTTCAAGTTCATTAAAAAGAATATAACAACCTAAAGGAATTTTATCTGCTGCAGAGTAGGAGTCACGCCAATTGAGTGCTTTGGGTTTAGTGACTTCTGCAATTATCATAAAAAGAATCACAGCACCAATAACGTACAACGCTATTTTAGAACGCTTATCCATGCTGTGTGGTTTTTATAAGTTGATTAAAATCGTCTTTATTTTTGTTGAAACTTACTTCGTCTATTGGAAATTCTCCATACCAAACATAATCGTAGATATAGGATACACGCTTAAATAGGCTTTTTAGCTTTGAGTCTTTAATTTCATTAAGATAGTCTGTATTGGTTTTGTCATAATGCCACTCAATAGTCTTTTTACTAGCTAAAACTTTAAGTGTTTTTAGATACATATAGCGTGTGGCCAACCTGTAATTGTTGGCTTTTAAGGCTTTTTTAATGAGCTTATCAAAATCAATCTGTTCAATATTTTCCTCAACATAAGTAAAGCCTTTAATAGTTTTGTCTTCGGTTTTAAAAACCGAACTAATAGGGTTTTGCAGTAAGAATTTTATCAAAAGATATAGCACAATAATACCTAACAGACCGTAAACTATATATTCCATAGTTTGATAATCTAACCAATCAATATCAAACCCAAAAACATCTCCCAACCATGTAAAAAATGATCTAAGAATACGCTGTATTAGGTTGATACCTCCAGTATCATTTATGGAATAGTTAAAATCGTTTCCGGAGTAATTGTCTTTAAAATTATCCTTAAAGTAGGTGACATCTAAGTTTGATGAATCGCGTTTTACCACATTATCTTGAGCCCATACCAATGAAGTACAAAAAAATGTCAAAAGCGACCCGTTTATATGTTTGAGCCCTTGTTTACTCATTAACACCAATTTGATCTATTTTCTTTTGAAGGAATATATTATACTTCACTTCATAAAGGTTATAATAAAGAATACCATAAGACAATTGAGATAGCGCTTGGCTGTAGATAAACGCAAGCAAAAAGCAGGCAAACCATAAAGTGAGAACTATTTTTGCAAATACACTTGTAGCTATATCAACACCACTGTCAACAGAAAAGTAAACATAAATTCCCATAATAACTGATGGTATTGAAGATAGCATTGCTAAAATCATCATATTAAGAATACCAATAACCAAACCATACAATACAACACGCCAAAAGTTAGAAAACGTAAAATCGAAACCTTCGGAAATAGCTTCTCCAAATCCTTTTTTATTTGCAAAAATTGACATGAACGTCAATCCAAAAATAGCTGTTATGGTAAAACTTAAACCATACTGAATAATCATTCCTAAGAATGGAATAAACGTCAATATACCAGAAACAACAAGATATGCGATATATAAAAGCCCACCTATAAGAATAAAAATGATGATGGTTCCTATCTTACTCAAAATGCTTCTCCAAATATTTTTTGAAACAATTTCACCTTCATTATTAACGTATTCGGCCACATAAGCACTAGAAAAGCTATAATTAATTAAAGAGGTAACAAAGACAATTAAAAAAAGAATCACTGCACCAGCAATAAAATAACTATCTGTGGCAACATTGTTGCCCATGCCAAATCTAAAATCTCTACTTGCCAAGCCCATAAAACCTGTAACCAATAAATAAGAACAGATTAATGTTAGGATAATACTAATGGCATTATATCTTAGATATAAATTAGTATAGGATTTAAAATTATGTTTTAGGAATAAAAAGTAGGTATTTATAATATCTCCAAACGTACTTCTTGTTCTTAGTTCAATATACTTCTCGTTCACGATTTATTAGGTTTGGGTATTAATTCAGAATTTGTTTTAGTAACCTCAGTATTCACAGCTTTGTTTAATAGTATTGGATATATGATATAATAATATATGATAACAAAAAGTGAAATAAATATAATGCCATAAGCCAAAAATGAAGGCATTTGTTCTCCATAACGCGTTATAAAGCCTTCAATAAAACCAGCGATAATAAAAAAAGGAATAGTACTCACCACAATCTTTAAACCATCTTTTGCACCTTTCATAAAGGCAACACGTCTAGAGTATGTTTTAGGAAATAAAAAGCTATTACCCATTACTAAACCAGCACAACCTGCAATGACAATTACAGAAATTTCAATGGTGCCATGTAGCCAAACGGTCGAAGTTTTTTCTAAAATACCATAGTTGTAAAAGAAAGTAATGAAAGATCCTAACATAATACCATTACTAAACAGAACCCAAACCGTACCAACACTAAAAAAAACACCAAGTGCAAAAGCAATAATCGCAACTCTAATATTATTAATCGTAATACCTAAAAATGAACCAATATTACTCCCGCTTTTATAAACAGCCATAGGTTCTCCTTTTTCAATATTTTCAATAGTCATGTTTACATAACCATCACCAAGAATTAGTCTTAAAAAGGAATCGTCATTTAAAGTAGAAACAGCACCAATAATCACTGCTGCTATAAAAATTAAAAAAGCATAAAGTAACGTTTTGTGATACTGTCTAAAAAATAAAGGAAATTCGTCTTTCCAAAACGAAACAATCTTGTTTTTAGATTCTTTTTTTGTGATATAAATTTTTTGGTGCGCTTGCGAAGCCAATGAATTTAAATACAACAACGTCTTACTGCCAGGATAATAGGTTTGGGCATAAGATAAGTCATTAGTAAGTTGAATGTAGTATGAAGCTAAGTCATCTGGATTTATTTTTGCATTATTCTCCAATGCCGTTTTCAAAACCAATCCATTTTTCCTTATTTTGCTTCACGAAAGACGCTTCGCGCATAAATCATTTCAATTTAAAAACGAATATACATTTCAATGAGCAAATTAGCAATTAACACAGCACAAAATGTCAACCTGGATTATAAGTTAATTGGTTTAGGTGAGCGCATGGTTGCTTTCTTAATTGATGGTGTTATTTTGATTACCTATATAACCATAATGGAAAACCTAGTAAACTTGTCAGAAATATTTGATGCAGATGGTTGGACAAAAAGAGGTTTTACAGGTTTATTTTTATTACCTGCGTTTTTCTATTCGGTAATTTGCCATATTGTTTTTGGAGGACAAACCGTTGGAAAAATGATTATGAAAATAAAGGTGGTAAAAGTTGATGGTTCTCCTACAGAATGGTATAACTTTTTTGTACGCTGGATGTTAAGAATTGTGGATTTATGGATTTTTTCGCCTTCTATAGGTATTCTTTCAATATTATTATCAGACAAAAAACAAAGAATTGGTGATGCTGCTGCGGGAACTGTAGTGATAAGTGTAAAGAAAAAACATAAAATCACCAGTACAATCCTTGAAGAGATTAATGACGATTACGAACCCGTTTTTAGTAATGTAACGCAACTAACAGATAAAGATATTCGTATAGTAAAAGAAGCATTTTTAATAGCAAAGAAGAACAATGATTTTAAAACGCTTACCATGCTGAAAAATAAAGTATGTGATGTTTTGCAGATTGAAACAAAACTTTATGATGTAAAGTTTATTGATACTATCCTCAAAGATTATAATTACTATACCCAAAATATGTAAACAGGATTCCAATTTTGGCAAGCATGCGCAGACAAAATTGTGAATATCGTTTATCCCGAATTTATTTCGGAATCTTTTGACGCTAAAGTTCAACTGTTTGTAAAAATTTGTAGTTGACAAAATTTAACAAACTAACTATATAAATAGATTCCTGCTTATGCAGGAGTGACAAAACAACAATATGTTTTTTCAAATTATAGACATCTTAGGAACCATTGCTTTTGCCATTTCAGGTGCTTTAGTTGCCATGAGCAAACGGATGGATCCATTCGGAGTACTTATAATTGCGTTTGTAACTGCCGTAGGAGGTGGAACCTTACGTGATGTGATGGTTGGTATAGAGCCAGTCTCTTGGATGAAGAACATGACTTTTGTTTATGTAATTATCGGTTCTGCCGTGTTTGCTGTAGTTTTTAGAAAACGCATCAGTTACCTTAGAAAATCGCTCTTTTTGTTTGATACTATCGGGATTTCACTCTATACAGTAATTGGTATAGAAACAGGGCTTATTGCAGGTTTGCATCCTTTAATCTGTATAGCGTTGGGTACGATGACAGCTTGCTTTGGTGGTGTGATTAGAGATATTTTATGCAATGAAATTCCTGTTATTTTTAGAAAGGAAATTTATGCCACAGCCTGTATTTTAGGTGGGTTAACTTATTTTCTGTTACTACATTTTTTTGAAGATAGAAACTACCTGTTTGTTATTGTAGCCGTAGTTGTAATTACAGTACGATTAATTGCAGTACGCTACAAAATTAGTTTGCCTAGTTTGTATAAAAAGGAGGAATTAGAGTAGTTAATTGATAAATTCAATCATAATCAGGAATATTCAAGCCTAATATTACATCTCGTTTTACAGTTAAAATTCCATTTTCTAATTTGGGCAGCACAACTCCAGATCCTGCTCTGCTACCCAAACGTTTTTTGAATTCATCGGTAAGAAACTTGTCATCTTCAAACATGATGTCATCAATATAATAGGCATTGGTATTTGGTTCCTTTACTGTTATATGAATATGTTGAGGTGCATTAGTGTTTGGGTAGGACGCTGGTCTAAATGTGTAAAACGTATAAGCACCATCAACATTCGTTTTTATCCAACCACGAATATAACCATGGCGTTTTGCCCAGCCTTTTTCGTCACCTTTGGTTTCGTATATGCCATTTTCATTGGTGTGGTATATGTAGAGAATAATATTCTTTGCTGGAGTTACACCATCCTTTTTGTAAACCGTACCTGTAATTTTTAATTTAGGTTTAGAGGCTTCAAATTTTGGCAGTGTATCAATTGAAGACAGTTTTTTTTCACCATATTCATATAGTGCTTCGCAACCTTCGCATGGTCCGCCAACTATTTTGTCAGTTTTGTTCTTCGCTTGTGATTGACAAGAAATAATAGTTAATGCTATAATTGCTATGTTAATTAATTTCTTCATTTTCAATGGTCATTTCACCTTCTTTCATCGTTTGTTCAACTGGGAAATAATCCTTAGTGTTTTGTTCAATTGCTTTTTTAAGATTTTCAAGATTGGTTTCTTCTTGTGCCTTAATCGAGCTTCCTGCCAATGCCATCATGGATTTAGCAAGTATGCCATTTCCCACAGTTGTGGTACTGGAAGTTATTTTTGTTTTACCATCCATTGGAGCCATGTTCAGTTTATAGTCCATATTCATAAAATCTGAAGTAAAGGTCATTTCAATGGTCTCGTTAGGTACTAGGTTGGTAATCGTTTCCCGAATTACCATTTCTTGACCTTCATTGATGAAATAGACATCAGATACAGCGCCAACTGTACCAGGTGTGCCGCTGACATGTTCAACTTTCTGAAAGCCTGGCAACCAATCGGCCATTTTAGCCTCATCTTGTGTTACAGCCCAAGCCTCAGCTAAGGGTTTGTTTACAACAATTTCACTGTCGTAAGCTACTTCTGGTTTTAGTAGTCCCAACAATAAAAAGCCAATAATTAAAATGGCTATAACAATGACGATGTACTTTAAGATTTTCATGGTTCTATGTTTTAAAATGGTTAGTTAGTATCAATTTTAGTAAATATTATTCCTGCGGCACAGGAAACCCTCTATCTCGCATTAAGGCTTCAATCTTGGCATCACGTCCTCTGAATTTTCTGTAAGCTTCAGCTGGATCCATAGCATTTCTTGGAGCGAATAAATATTTTACCAATTTATCAGCAATTTCACTGTCGTAAAAACCGCTTGGAGCCTCTCTGAATGCTTCCGAAGCATCACTTGTTAACACATCTGCCCACATATAACCGTAGTAAGCTGTAGCATAACCTTCACCTGAGAATACGTGACCAAAATGTGGTGTTCTATGACGCATTGGTAATTCCTTTGGCATACCTAATTCGTCTAAAGTTTCACGTTCAAATTTATCAATGTCAATATTGGTTGGGTCTGCTAAGTGTAATTTCATATCGATTAAAGCTGATGCCAAATATTCTGTTGTAGAAAAACCTTGGTTAAAGGTTGATGCCTTTTTAATTTTTTCAACCAACTCAGCTGGAATAGGCTTTCCAGTTTCATGATGAACCAAAAATTGATTAATCACTTTATCCGTAGATAACCAACGCTCTAATAATTGCGACTGAAATTCTGTATAATCCCTAACTCCACCTTGAAGTGTCGGATACTTTACATCTGCTGCGAAGAAATGCAATGCATGACCAAATTCATGGAAAAACGTAGTAGCATCATCCCAAGATACTAAAACTGCTTCGCCTGGAGCTGGTTTTACAAAATTAGAATTGTTGGATGCCAATACATTGGTTTCACCTTCAAACGTTGTGGAACTTCTGTAGGTTGTAGCCCAAGCACCAGAACGTTTACCTTCACGAGCATAAGGGTCTAAATACCAAAGGCCTATGTGTTTGCCAGAGTCTTTATCTGTTACTTCCCAAACCTTCACATCTTCATGAAATACAGGAACTGAACCTTCTTCTACAGGTGTAAATTTATAATTAAATAACTCACCAGCGACAAAGAACATGGCTTCTGTCAATTTATCTAATTGTAGATATTGTTTTACTTCGTCACTATCTAAATCGTATTTCTTTTTTCTCACTTTTTCAGCATAATAGCGATAATCCCAAGGTTCAATAGTAATATTATCTCCAAGCTCATTGGCTACAGCTTGCATGTCAGCTACTTCTTCTTTAACTCGTGCAGTAGCTGCTGGCCAAACTTTTAGCATTAATTCCATGGCATTTTCAGGAGTCTTTGCCATGCGGTCTTGCAATCTCCATTCGGCATAATTGTCGTAACCCATTAAGCCAACACGTTCTTTACGAAGTTTTAGAATTTCAGCAATCAATTTGTTGTTATCGTATTCATCTCCATTATCTCCTCTTGAGTAATAGTTTTCCCAAACTTGTTTACGTAATTCACGATTGGTAGAGTAGGTAAGGAAAGGATCCATAGATGAACGCGTATTGGTAATAGCATATTTACCATCCTGTCCTTTGTCTGTTGCTATTTTTGCAGCAGATTTTATAAAACCATCAGACAAACCACCTAACTGATCTTTAGTTAAGTAAGTGACGTAGTTTTCTTCATCATGCAATACATTATTGGAAAATTTGGTGTATAAGGTTGAAAGCTCTTTATTGATTTCGGCATAGCGCTTTTTCTTTTCGGCATCGAGGTTAGCACCATTCATTTCAAATTGCTTATAGGTTAAATCTACAACACGTTGCGCTTGAGGTTCAAGAGGCTTTTTTTGAGAAGCTTCATAAACAGCTTTAATACGTTGGAATAATTTTTCGTTTTGTGAAATCTTAGACCTAAACTCGGATAATTTTGGTGCTAATTCCGTCTGAACCTCCCTGAACTCTGGTGAAGACACATTGCTACTCATAATGCCATAGTATGCAAACACTCTATTAAGTGGTTTGCCTGCACTTTCCATAGCAACTATGGTGTTTTCAAAAGTTGGTGCTTCCTCATTATTGGCAATGGCATCGATTTCTTTGAGTTGAAGCTCCATACCTTTTTCTACAGCTTCTTTTATGTCTGCCACATTCATTTTATCAAAAGCTGGAACACCTTGGTATGGTCCTTCCCACTCTTGTAAAAGTATATTGTCTGTCATGAGCTTATCTTCTGTTTTTGGTTCTTCTTTACAGCTTGTAAATAGAATTACACTGCCTAGTACGGCAATTTTGATTGATTTAGAAATCATTGTAGTTAGTTTATTAGTACTAAAATGAACTTTCGACTGCGCTCAAGGTGACATTCTAGAAAAAAATTAATAGGTAAACAAGGTACTAAAAACTTAAAAAAGGAAGTCTTAATTATTTTATAATTTCTACTTTCCTAATGTACACATTCTGCAAAGGCCAATCTCCATCGTCCGTTTCAACAGCATTGATTTTGTCCACCACATCCATGCCTTCAATGACCTCACCAAAAACCGTATAATCTTTGTCTAAATAGTCAGCTCCTCCAGGACGATGAATGATAAAGAATTGAAATGGGGATGCTAATTTATAAGCATTTTCAATTTCGCTACTTGGCATGGATATCGCTCCTCGCTTATGAGTGTAGCCGCGTTTGGTATCTGGTGGTAATAGATACTTGCCTATTTTTCGTCGTTTTTTGTATAAATCTACTGCATCGCTACTTCCGCCTTGAATCACAAAGTTTTTAACCACACGATAAAACTGCGTGCCATCAAAATACTTGCGTTTGGTGAGGTAAATAAAATTAGCACGATGAAACTTGGTTTTGTCATAGAGTAGAATGTCTATATTTCCAAAATCAGTATATATCCGCACTTTGTTTTCCTTGTGTTCTTTTTCGTATTCCAAAAAGAACTCCATGGCATTGTTGTCTGTAAGTATAGGAAATTTGGGTTTCTTTTCTGGTTTTTGATCTATAGTTTCAACAACAGAATCTTTTGTAGTGGTCTTCTTTGTTTGTTTTGAAGTTTGTTTATCTTCACAATTCCATAAAAATAAAGTTAAAAGTATAACCAATCTAATTTTCATAAATGCGTTTTGATACGTTTTTAAAATCTGTAGTAAAAATAAGGCATCTAGAACTTTTTGGCGAAATTTCGCATGCTAAAATGTCTCCTCCATACCGCTTAGAGTTGGCCGAACGCATGAAAGAAAAGGCAAAACAGGCAAAAAAAGCAGGAGTTATGGCACTGTTTTATCCCAATACAGAAGGCGAAACGTATTTGGTGCTAATTTTACGTAAAACCTATAAAGGTGTACATTCTGCACAGGTTGGTTTTCCAGGCGGCAAGTATGAAAAAGAGGATAAGGACTTAATGGTTACTGCAATTAGAGAAACGGAAGAAGAGGTTGGTGTGCCTAAATCTAAGTTAGAAATTATAAAGACCATGTCGCCATTATATATTCCGCCTAGTAATTTTATGGTGCATCCTTATGTTGCTATTTCTAAATCTGTTTTAAAGTTTATAAAACAAGATGATGAGGTAGAAGCAATCATAGAAGTAAATATCGATAGTTTTCTAGATGATACTAATTCCATAACTACAAGAGTGCCAACGTCTTTTGGTGTTGAGGTGGATGTTCCTGCATTTCATCTTAATGGTCATATTGTTTGGGGAGCAACAGCAATGATGCTGGGTGAAATTAAAGACTTGTTAAAACAAGTCTTGTAGCTTATCATATTTCTTACATTTGTAGTTGACAAAAACTGAATACTAACTATGGGATTATTCAAAAAGAATCCTTTTGGACATATACTCTTTGTAAAAAAGTGGCTTATTAGAATCTTAGGCTTATTAACACATAGGCGTTTTAGAGGCTTTAATAACTTACAGATAGAAGGCTCTGATATTATAAAGAATTTGCCAGATACTAATGTGTTGTTTATTTCTAACCATCAAACGTATTTTGCTGATGTTATAGCTATGTTCCATGTATTTAATGCGAGTTTAAGTGGTCGGTTGGATAATATAAAAAATGTAGGTTATCTCTGGAATCCTAAATTAAACATGTATTACGTTGCTGCTAAAGAGACGATGAAATCTGGATTGATACCCAAAATATTTGCCTACACTGGCTCAATTAGTATTGAGCGTACGTGGCGTTCTCAAGGTAAAGATGTTAATCGCCAAGTGAAAATGAGCGATATTACTATGATAAAAACAGCTTTGGATGATGGTTGGGTAGTAACATTTCCTCAGGGAACCACAACACCTTTTAAGCCTATAAGAAAAGGTACAGCTCATATTATTAAAACTTACAAACCTATTGTTGTGCCTATTGTTATTGATGGTTTTAGACGTTCGTTTGATAAAAAAGGACTTCGGATTAAAAAGAAGAATATTTACCAAACATTTGAAGTGAAAGAACCGCTTCAAATAGATTATGAAAATGAATCTATTGCTGAAATCGTTGAAAAGATTGAATATGCCATTGAACAACATCCTTCATTTTTAAAGGTTATTCCACAAGAAGAACTAGAGGAAAAGGAACGTTTAAATAAAGAGCTTAGAGATTGGTAAAGCCCCTTGACTTATTGTTTTGATTTACTAAAGGTTTCTGAGATTTACCAGAAAGGGAAATAATGTCTATTTGGCTAGCCTGAAATCGTTTAAACTTATTTATACCTCAAGCTTTTTAAGTTCGTCATAATTTCTGTTAAGACGTTTAAGTAATATCCCATAAATAAGTCTGTAGAACAGCCATATTAGTAGTAGAAATATTCCTGCAATTAACACTACAATACCATAGATCATTAACATCTGATTGGTGTTTGCATCAACTATTTGTTGATGAAACTCAGGATTGTCTTGGTATTCAAAGTAAAGTGAAAGCGGTATAGATAGAAAAATCATTGCTAAATTAAAAACCACGTAATACTTAATCACTTTTCGGGTTCTTAATATGGTTTCCATTAATCTTTTAGCACTATCTGTTGTAGATATTGATTTGTAAGATCTATATAAAAGGTAAATAAATGTAAGAATTACAACATAACTGAATATACTTATACCCAAAAACAGAGGGTTTTGGTAACTTTCGTCTAATGTTTCTTTAAAGCTAGGAGATAGAAAATAAGGTAGTATGCCAGCCAACAGCCAAAATACTAATTCCGCAATACTGATATAAAATAACGTCTTTACAATAGAAGACGATTTTTTGTGCAACATTGGATAGATATCAGAATCAGCATAGCTTTTAAACGCTGTACTTTCTTTATTCCAATCTTTCTTTAATAATTCTAATTCATCCATAGTCTTACGGATTTAATATTGTTTTTAACTTCTTTTTTACACGATTCATTTTTACACGTGCATTGACTTCACTTATACCTAAAGTCTCGCTTATTTCTCTATAGTCTTTGTCTTCTAAATACAAGAAAACCAAGGCTTTTTCAATATCATTTAGCTGATGTACTGCTTTGTATAAAAGTTTTAACTGTTGCTCTTCAGTATCATCATATTCTTCAGCTTTAATCTTAAACTCAACCGCATCAAACTCTTGCGTATTAATTCTTCTTTTAGACTTTCGGTAAAGTGTAATTGCTGTGTTTAAGCCTACACGATACATCCAAGTGCTAAATTTTGAGTCGCCTCTAAACTTGGGATACGCACGCCATAACTGAATTGTTATCTCCTGAAACAAATCGTTATGCGCATCTGTATTGTTGGTATATAAACGACATACCTTATGCACAATGTTTTGATGCTTTTGCAACTGTTCTACAAAACTATGTTCTAGTTCTTTGTTCAATTGATGAAATTGGTTAGTTACTTGTTAGTAGTTATACTTTAGAGTTTGTTACACTTATTTTTAAGATTCCTAAAATAATTAAAAATTGTGCCAAGGCATAGGTTAGCATGATGCTAATATTAGATAATGGAATAGGTTGATAAAACTTATTGAGTGCCAGAATACTATCCGAAATCATAAAACTTAAAGCACCTAAAAATACCAAGCCATAACTAAGAATATTAACTCTATTTTTTCTTAAGAATGCTGTGGTTGCCATTGTTAAAATTATAATCATATACACTATAACTGGTATAAGCATATCTCCTAAACCATCTTTTAAAAAGTTGAATAGGCAAGCAGCATAAATTAATAATATTGCAATAAAACCAAAAGGTGACTTTTCTTTATTTCTGTGCTTTAAAAACACAAGTACATACATAATATGAGCCGTTAAAAAAGCGACCAAACCAAAGGTAAAAAAATGTTCAGATGTATCTACAAACATTAGCAGAACATCACCCAATAAAGAAAATAACAAAGCTAATAATGTTAGTCTTTTAACTGATTTTGGCAGTGATATTGAAGTCTTTACAAACAAAAAGATAAGACTAATTACAATAGAAGGTTTTGCTATATAATGCGCTGTTTGCAATGCTGCTGTGCTTCCTGTTATAAGCTCAAAAAGAACAATGATAAAGAAGAGAATACTAAATTGTTTTTCGGTATTTGTAAGCATTATGGTAGTTGTATTAGTCTTTGGTTATTCCTTGCCAAATGTCCATTATTTATCAAATATATTCAATTCATCATTGAAATCTTACAGTTCGGTAAAATAGAATTCTTTGGGGCTTATAAATGCCACAAATTTGTCTCATCAATTTAACCTGAATTAATTTCAGTATCAAAAAACGAACTTTTAATCATCAATCAAAAAATCAAATCAAAAATGAAATATTTAATAACAATCGTCTGTTTATTTCTAATCAATTTTAGCTTTTCTCAAACAACTATTTCTGGAAAAGTTTTCGACAATAAAGGTGAACCTATAATTGGCGCGAATGTTTATTTAGATGGTACTTACGATGGTGATACATCAAATGATGAAGGTCAGTTTAGTTTCACTACAGACAAAGAAGGCACACAAACTTTAATTGTTTCGTTTTTGTCTTATGAAACCAAGACTATTGTAGATGATGTAACTAAATTATCTAATCTTCAGATTAGGTTAAGAGAAGATGTAGAAGCTCTAGATGCTGTAATATTGAGTGCTGGTACTTTTGAAGCTAATGATAACAGTAAGGTTTCTGTACTAAAACCGTTAGATGTTGTCACTACAGCAAGTGCCTTAGGTGATTTCGTAGGTGCTTTGCAAACACTTCCTGGTACTTCAAATGTTTCGGAAGATGGACGCTTATTTGTAAGAGGTGGTAATGCAGATGAGACTCAGATTTTTATTGATGGTATTAGAGTGTTCACTCCCTATACACCAACAGCTAACAACACGCCAACACGTGGTCGTTATTCTCCATTTTTATTTGATGGAATAACGTTTTCTACTGGTGGTTATTCCTCTGAATTTGGACAAGCGCTGTCCAGTGTGTTGCTGTTAAATACCATAGATGAACCAGACCAAGAAAAAACAGATATAGGAATTATGACCGTTGGCGCAGCATTGGGTAATACTCAAAAATGGGAAAAATCATCTTTGAGTTTTAATGCCTCTTATGTTAACCTTGCACCATATTTAGAATTGTTTGAAGATAGAAACGATTGGAAAAAGCCTTATCAAGGAGCGCAAGGTGAAACAGTTTTTAGACAAAAATTAGACAATGGAATCTTAAAGTTTTACGCAGCTTTTGATACTTCTAATTTTGAATTAACCCAAGACGATATTAACCTTGAGGATGGATTGAGCTATAAACTGAATAACAATAATTTCTATTTAAACACGTCTTATAGAGGCATTTTGAATAATAATTGGAGTCTACAAACAGGTCTTAGTTATACGTTTGCAAATACAAAAATTGGTATTGAAACTAGTGATATTTCTGATACTGAAAACTCAGCACACTTTAAATTAAAGCTAAAAAAGCGTTTCAATAGTAGATTTAAGCTAAGCTTTGGTGCAGAACAATTTATTACAGATTTTGATGAAAATTTTAAAGATGGATCAATTGATGAAACCTATGGATTTAAGAACAATATTACAGCAGGTTTTGTAGAATCTGATTTAATTTTTTCAAAAGATTTGGCATTAAAAGTAGGCTTGAGAGCAGATCATAGTTCTATATTCAATGAAACTAATGTGGCTCCAAGAGCTGCTATAGCTTATAAAACATCAACTAACGGACAGTTTTCATTAGCGTATGGTAATTTTTATCAAAACCCAAACAGTGCAATTTTAAAGTTTGAACAAAAGCTTAAAGCTCAAAAAACATCACATTATATTTTAAACTATCAATATGTAAATAATGGTAAAATTTTTAGAGCTGAAGCCTATAGAAAAGCCTATGACAACTTAGTGAAATTTGATACAGAATTTGAAAGTTTTGATAGTAACTACACTTCAAATGGAGATGGTTACGCGCAAGGTATTGATCTCTTTTGGAGAGACAACACAGGAATTAAAAATTTGGATTATTGGGTGAGTTATTCCTATTTAGATACAGAACGTAATTATAGAAATTTTCAAGAATCTGCTCAGCCTAATTATGCTACAACACACAATTTATCTATAGTTGGTAAGTATTGGATAGACGATTGGAAAAGCCAAGTTGGTTTAAGCTACAGCTATTCTTCAGGGAGACCATTTACCAACCCAAACACAAACAATTTTCTAAGTGAGCGCACTAAATCGTTTAATAGTATGAGTGTGAACTGGGCATACTTGTTAAGTCCTCAGAAAATCCTGTATTTTTCAGTAAACAATGTATTGGGCTTTAAAAACATTAACGGATATCAGTATGCCAATACGCCAGATGTTAGCGGTAACTTTAGTAGACGTGCTTTAACACCAGCTGCAGACCAATTCTTCTTTGTAGGTTTCTTTTGGACTCTTAGTGAAGACGGAACCGATAATCAGTTGGATAATTTGTAGGTTTTAAAAGTTGGAGGTTACGATGTCTCCGTTTGGCATTATCCGGTTTTAGCTTTTTTATTCTATATGAATGTGTTTTAAATGCTTGGTATTCAGGTAAACATGATAAATGTCATGCTTTATAAGGATTATGTTGGGTAACTTTAAAGTATAAAATTAAACGTTATGGAAGCTAAAAAAAACCCAAGAGCTAATGTAGGTCGAAACAGTAGTTTATATTTTGCTGTTGGCTTAAACGTAATGTTACTCATTACATACTTAGGATTAGAACATAAGACTTACCATGCAGAAAGCACTAAGATTGATGTCTTAATGTTAAACGAGCAGATTGAAGAGGATATTCCTATTACAACTATCGAAATTCCGCTTCCTCCTCCACCAAAGCAGGTTGTTACAGAAGCTATTGCTGTAGTTGAGGATGTTGAAGAAATAGAAGAAACGGTTATTGAAAGTACAGAAATAGGACAGGACGATGTTATTGAAGAACGTGTGGTAGGTATAGAGGAAGTTGAAGTAGAGGAAATAGAAGAAGATATTGAAGTACCGTTTGCTGTCATAGAGTTTGTACCACAATTTCCTGGTTGTACAGGCGATAACGCGGAGTTAAAAGCATGCTTCCAAAGAAAAATGCAAGAGCATTTGCAAAAACACTTTAAATATCCTGAAATTGCATCCGAATTAAATATTCAAGGTCGCGTATTTGTATTTTTCTTAATAGATAAAAATGGTAAGGTTTCTAATATACAAAGTAGAGGCCCAGACAAAATTCTAGAAACTGAAGCCGAACGTATTATAAGTTTATTGCCAACTATGGAACCAGGTAAACAACGAAACAGACCTGTAGGTGTACCATACAGTATCCCTATTAATTTCAAATTACAAAAACAGTAAACGATTTATTAAACTTAGTTTAGAAGACTGATTTGATTTAAATTGATTTTGAAAACAAAGCCTCTTATAAAAGAGGTTTTGTTGTTTATTGAAATCGGTTTTCCATCACATACCAATTACAATCCACGCTATCAAATTTAAAAGAGCCGTAGAGTTGCATGCCAATATTTTGAAGAATACGATTTGAAGCAACATGATGGTGTTCTGCTGCCGCACAAATTTTATCTAATTTCAAATCATTAAACCCATAATCTAAAGAAGCTAAAGCGGCTTCTGTAGCATAACCAATTCCCCAAAATTGTTCTTTAAGTCTGTAGCCTAAGTCGTAATAGTTAAATTCTTTACGTACTTCGCGCTCATATTTTAAACCAGACCAGCCAACAAACTCATTAGTATTTTTTTTAATCATAGCTAATCTGCCAATACCAAAGTTTTTATATTGGTTCAAAATATTTTGAACCATTTCTTCGGACTGTTCATAAGATGTCACTGGCTTATTACCTAGATAAATATGTACTTTAGGATTAGAGTCCATTTCAAAAAAATCTTGAGTGTCATCAAGAGTGACTGGTCTTAGGATTAAGCGCTGGGTTTCTATTTTGGCATTCACTTCCACTTAATATTACAACCCATGCTGGGTTTTTGATTTGGGTTTACAGTTTCATTATTTATTAAAGCATCCATAGCTGCTCTGATATCTTTTCCAGTAACAGGTATGCTGTTTCCTGGTCTTGAGTCGTCTAGTTGACCTGCGTAAACTAATTCCAATTTGTCATCGAATAAAAAGAAATCTGGTGTGCATGCCGCATCATATGCTTTGGCAACCTCTTGGGTTTGATCGTATAGGTATGGAAATATATAAGCATTGTCAATAGCATTTTTCTTCATTAAATGCGGAGCATCCTGTGGGTAATTATCAACGTCATTGCTAGAAATTGCAATACACTTTATACCTTTTGAGATATAATCTTTTGCCAACTGTGATAGTTGGGAACTGACGTGTATAACAAAAGGGCAGTGGTTACAAATAAACATAACCAATGTACCTGTAGTACCCTTTAATTCTTGTAGGGATTTAATTTTATCATCAACCGTATCCACTAATTTAAAGTCTGGTGCTTTAGTGCCTAAAGGCAACATATTTGATTCTGTTCTCGCCATTGTTTATTTATATTAATAATTTAGTATTTTAGTGTTTAATTAAATGGTTTTCGTCTTAACGAAAAAGATACTGAAATAAATTCAGCATATAATGGATAATATAATAACATTCGAGGACTTTACCAAGGTGGATTTGCGTATCGGTACCATTGTTGAGGTTAGTGACTTCCCAAATGCTCGTAAACCTGCCTATCAACTCGTAATTGACTTTGGTGACTTAGGTGTTAGAAAATCTTCAGCACAAATTACAACACAATACACTAAAGAAGATTTAAAAAATCGTCAGATAGTGGCTGTTGTAAACTTTCCAAAAAAACAGATAGCTGATTTTATGAGCGAGTGTTTAGTAATGGGAGCCGTAAAAGAAAATGATGTTTTTTTACTACATCCAGAGACTAAAGTAAAGAATGGTATGGTGGTTTCTTAGTGAAATGTTGGTGCGTTGAGTTGTTTATTTGTTGATACGTTTATTAGTTTCACTAATCATTACATTTCGTCACGGAAGAAAATAGCATTCATCAACAACTTGTTTGTGCCATACCAAAAGGCTCTAAAATTAGTATTGTCTGTAAACGCAATAATATTTCCACGACCAATACCACCAATTTTTAAAGGTATAGTGCTACTGATGCTATCCAAGTTCTCTTCTGAAATATAGCCACTCAATAGTGGTTTTTTGGTGTATTGTATAGGATTGTTATAGCTATTCTTATCTGCTTTAATGAATAAAGTTGTATTTCTAAACATAGCAAGTTTATCGTTTTTATAGCCAAAATTTATAGGATGAGAACGGTCTAATTTTGTTTCAAAGATTGCACCACCAATTACTTGAGCTCCTCTAAAATCACGGCGTTGTTCATAACTAATGTTTTTAGCCGTTAAATTGTTTTTCTTAAATTCAATTTTCATGAGTTCTTTACTGTTTAACCAACGTAAAGCGTTTCTGTAAGCTATCAAAGTCCCACCATCTTGAATCCAAGATTTCATCTTCTTTGTATTACTGTCGTTTAATCCAGAAGATGAATTTACCATTATTATAGTATTGTATCGGCTTAAATCCGCACGTCCAAAACGTTTTGTGTCTAGTTTTGTGGCCACAATATCATAGCGTGTATCTAGCAAATGCCATATTTCGCCTGCATCATAAGAGGTTATACCATCACCGACCAAAATCGCTACTTTTGGTAATTCCAAGCTTCTAAAATTATTACTACCTAGATCGATACCATCATTCAATCCTGTTGAAACAGCATCAATTTTAATATGGCATTCTTGAGCTACATCATTTAAAAATGAATAAATCTCTGATGTTGACATATCCTGATTTTTAGCTGGAATCATTACCGTTCCGTAATCATAAGATTTACCATTGGCCTTAAAAGTTTTCATGCTTACTTTAGCTCTTAAGCCTTTCTTTAAAATCTTATTTAGAAGTTTAGGCGAATAATATTCGTTCCACTCAAACAAATAGGCATATTCACTTTTAGTACTTACACCACCAGTTTGATGCTGTAAATTTTCAATACTATTACCCGCATTAGCTGTTGTCGTTTCGGTATAATCTAGATTAAATGCTAAAGGAAAAGTCCAAGCCGAAATATCATAAAATAAACTGTCTTTAAACGTGGTTCGCGTCTCAAACATCGCATTAATCAGTCGTGTGTTTTTTTGATTTTTTGGTACAATGTAACTGTAACCTTTTTTGTAATTTTTTCCATTTAGAGAGAAGTCCGATTTTACATCATGAAATTTAATTTTATGTCGTTTTAATATCTCTGCTAAATGGTAAGTTTTAGCTGCATCTTTTTCATCACCAAATACAATAGCACTGTTGCCTTCTTTTGCGGCTTCATTACGTGCATTTTTAAAGAAATTATGTTGGTATTCTAATATCTCTTTTCGCATGCCATTTGCTGCCTCAAGAGTTGATAGTGCGGCAGTAAATTGATTTCTTATAGTAAACGGAAAGGTTAATAGGCCGTTATCACTTTCTTGTATGTGACCACGAGAGCTGGCTTGTTCAAACAAAATACCAATGCTTCCATTTATATCTGGGAATGTTGAGCCCTTACCATAATAAAAATCATCAAAACTTTCTTCGGAATAGTATAACGAGCCAATTTTATCTAATGCTTTTGCATGATACTCAGCAATACCTTTTGTTAGTTCTTGATTTAATTTTGGTGTTAATGGATGCGTACGCGATGGAATACCAGGTTGAAAAAAGAAACTGGAGTTGGTACCCATCTCATGATGATCGGTTAAAATATTTGGCATCCAATTATGAAAGGTTTCTATACGTGCTCTAGATTCTGGCAACTGTACAGGCAACCAATCTCTATTCATATCAAACCAATAATGATTGGTACGTCCTCCAGGCCAAACTTCACTATATTCTCTATCATTTGGGTCAGGATTAAGATTCATGCTTCTGTTGGTATTTGCCCAATATGCGAAGCGTTGTAAGCCATCTGGATTAAAAGCTGGATCAAAAAGTATCACTGTATTTTTTAGCAAATTGTCAATTTTAGCACCTTCAGCAGCGGCTAAATAGTAAGCAGCTACCAATGCAGCATTAGAACCACTTGGTTCATTACCATGAATGGAAAACCCTTGGTAAACAACTATTGGTCTGTTTTCTGTATTTGTAGTGTTGCTTTCTGTAGCTTCAATATGAGCAGATTGAATCTTGTCAATATTCTCATGATTGTTTGGTGATGTAATGGTTAACAGAAGTAAAGGCCTGTCTTCAAACGTTTCGCCTCTGTTTTCTATAGTTATTCTATTTGATGCATTTGCCAAGGCATACATGTATTGCACGAGTTTATCGTGAGTAATGTGCCATTCACCAACCTCATGGCCAATAACACTTTGAGGTGTTGGTATAGATGCATTATAGGAAACATCTTGTGGTAAATAGTAAGACAAATCTGTTTGTGATTGTGAAAAAAGCGCAGTTGTTGCTAATACTAAAAGATAAACTATACGTTGCATAATTAGAGGTTGGTTAAAGTCTAAAAATAAAAAAACCGTTACTAAGCGTAACGGTTTTTATTATAATTTAACAGAAATTAATTTTAAATATCATCGAAACTGATATCAGTAAAACTGTCTGTTCCTTTTGTGTCTTCTGGTGTTTTAGCTTCTTGAGCTACAAAGTCATCTTCGCGTTTAAAGTCTTTTTGATGACGTTCGCTTATAACTTCTTCACCTTTTTCATTGATAATGTAATCGGTCATTTCAGCTAAAATCTCTCTAAACTCTGTAAAGTCTTCTTTATAAAGATAAATTTTATGCTTCTTGTAATGGAAAGATCCATCGTCATTAGTAAATTTCTTGCTTTCGGTGATGGTTAAATAATAATCTCCTGCTTTAGTAGCTCTTACATCAAAGAAATAAGTACGTCTTCCTGCTCTTAGTACTTTAGAATATATTTCTTCTTTGTCCATCATTTCATAATCGCTCATAACTCAATTTTATTTTTTAAAAATTTTCAATCCAAAAATCTAAAAAAAAAGTAACCTAGCCAACTAATTATTACATTTCTTTTTCAGAGAGTTGTTTGGTGTAAAGCTCTTTGTAGTAACCATCAGTATTTATAAGGCTTTCGTGGTTTCCTGACTGAATCACTTTTCCATCATCAAGAATAATAATTTGATCAGCATTTTTTGCCGAAGAGACTCTATGGCTTACAATAACTGTTGTTTTATCCTTAGTAAGTTTCACTAGGTTTTTAAGGATTTTTTCTTCGGTTTCGGTATCTACTGCAGATAAGCAATCATCAAATAATAAAATATCAGGCTTTTTAATTATTGCTCTAGCTATAGATACACGTTGTTTTTGTCCACCAGAAAGTGTGATGCCTCGTTCACCTAAAATAGTATCGTAGCCTTTATTAAAACCTATAATATTATTATGAACTTTAGCATTTTTCGCAGCTTCAAAGACTTCTTCGTCTGTTGCGTCTTCTTTGCCAAACTTTATATTATTTTTTATGGTATCTGAAAACAAGAATGCATCTTGTGGTACATAACCAATGCTTTCCCTTAAACTATATAGATTCAATTCTGAAATAGGCTTGTTATCTACTAAAACACTATTGTTATCCACATCGTAGAGTCTTCCTATTAAATCTAAAATTGTAGATTTTCCTGAACCTGTTTTTCCTAAAATGGCTAAGGTTTCACCGGACTTTAACTTAAAACTTACATCCTTTAATGCCTCAATATTAGTATCATCATAGGTAAAGGATACATTTTTAAATTCAATATCTCCTTTTATAGGTGTTGGTTCGTTAATCTTATTCTGAATTTCTGGCTGAGTATCCAAAAATTCATTGATGCGCTCTTGCGATGCTTCTGCCTGTTGCACCAAAGATGTTATCCAACCTATCATTGCTACAGGCCATGTTAGCATGTTTACATACATAATAAATTCAGCAATCGTTCCTATATCTTCAATTTCACCATTTATATACTGCATACCTCCAACGTAAACTACAATAAGATTGCTAACACCTATAAGTAGTATCATCATTGGAAAAAATAAAGCCTGTACTTTAGTTAGATTGATTTGTTTTTGACGGTTTTCAGCTGATAGCCTATCAAATTCTGAATTGGTCAACGGTTCTATACCGTAAGATTTTATAATAGAAATACCGCTAAAATTCTCTTGTGTATAGGCAGAAAGCGTTGATAACGATTGCTGTACAATAGTACTACGATTGTTAATCAATCGGCTTAATTTATATATAGCAAATGAAAGTATAGGTAATGGCAATAATGTGTATAACGTTAGTTTTGGTGCGGTACTTACCATGTAAATAATTGCAACCGTAAATAATGTAATGGTATTCATGGTGTACA
Source organism: Winogradskyella pulchriflava (assembly GCF_042434315.1). Classification (NCBI taxonomy): domain Bacteria; kingdom Pseudomonadati; phylum Bacteroidota; class Flavobacteriia; order Flavobacteriales; family Flavobacteriaceae; genus Winogradskyella; species Winogradskyella pulchriflava. The sequence goes on from NZ_JBHLTQ010000006.1 coordinate 285,042, forward strand.
TTATGGCTGGTCCTACATACATTCGTACTTTTCCAACATCTTCGCTAATACGGTTCATTAAATCTCCAGTTCTATTGGACTTATAAAAATTTAGAGATAGAATTTGATAATGCTGATAAATTTCATTTTTAAGATCGTATTCAATATAGCGAGATACATTTATGATGGTTTGACGCATTAGAAATGTAAAAATACCAGCAATAACAGCAGCTCCAATTAAATAAAGAATATTGGTCATTAGCTCAGCCCGAAATACAGCATCAGTTACTTTTCCATCTAATCGGTCAGAAATTATATTAATAGAAGCTCCAACAAGTCTTGGAGTAAAAAGCGCAAATACCCTAGATATTATGGTAATTAAAATACCAATAATAAGTTGGTATCTGTATTTATAAAAGTATTTATTTAGGTGTTTTAGTGCTTTCATGTTGCATTTGGTCAGGCAAAAGTATTACGATAATCTTATTTTGACGTTAATATTTTGCTAATCCTCTATTATTAATTTATTTTTGCTCGCTGTTTTTAGATTATCTTCAAACAGCCTTAAATCCTAACTTAATGACTACAGATGTTTTAAGCTCAAAGGAGCTATATAAAATTGATCCAGTTTTTGGTCAGAATTCTTTTGATGACCACGAGCAAATCGTTTTTTGCAACGACAAAGATACTGGTTTAAAAGCAATAATCGGAATACATAATACCGTATTAGGACCAGCTCTTGGTGGTACAAGAATGTGGAATTATGCCAATGAATGGGAAGCTCTCAACGATGTGTTACGTCTGTCGAGAGGTATGACCTTTAAATCTGCAATTACAGGTTTAAATCTTGGTGGAGGAAAAGCCGTAATTATTGGTGATGCCAAAACACAGAAAACACCAGAGTTAATGAGAAGTTTTGGTGAGTATGTACATTCTCTAAGTGGTAAATACATAACTGCTGAGGATGTTGGTATGACTACCGAAGATATGGATATCGTAAGAGAGGTTACGCCTTATGTTACTGGTATTTCTGAAAGTAAAGGAGGTGCAGGTAATCCATCTCCAATTACAGCCTATGGTGTGTTTATGGGAATGAAAGCGGCTGCAAAATTCCAATACGGTTCAGAAATCTTAGAAGATAAAAAAGTATGTGTTCAAGGTATTGGACATGTTGGTGAAGCTTTGGTAGAGCACTTGGTTAACGAAGGTGCTATTGTAACCATTGCAGATATCAACCAAGAACGTTTAGAAGAAGTACGCTCTAAATATGGAGTTACAATTTACGGAGGTAACGATATATATAGCGAAGCTATGGATATTTATGCTCCATGTGCTCTTGGTGCTACTATAAATGATGAGACCATACATAAGTTGCAAGCTACAATTGTTGCTGGTGCAGCAAATAATCAATTGGCAGACGAAAATAAGCATGGCAAAATTTTGCAAGAACGCGGCATTGTCTATGCTCCAGATTTTTTGATTAATGCAGGTGGAATCATTAATGTTTATGCAGAGTTAGAGGACTATGATAAGCAAGAAATAATGCGTAAAACAGAAAATATTTATAATACTACACTAGAGATTTTAGATAATGCCAAGGTGAATAACATCACCACACATACAGCAGCATTAAATATCGCTAGAGAACGAATTGAAACTCGAAAAAGAGAAAACTCTAAATAATTTTTTTCGGAATTAAATAATAGTATTTTTGCAAGGTGAATCTTAAAGATTCACCTTTTTTAATCACACAAAATATTAAAGTAGTTCTTTGCACATGTTAAACAGGAGACACATCAGAATAAAAGTAATGCAATCTTTGTACGCTTTTAAAGGTACTGAAAGTGATAATCTTGCTAAAGATGAAACATTTTTATTACACAGTTTAGATAGCATGTACGATTTGTATCTATCTACTTTGGCCTTGCTCATAGAGCTTAAAAACAAAGGTGAGGACTATAATCAAAAACTTAGAAATAAGTTAACAGGTTCTGACTCTGATAAAAATCCGAGTACTAAATTCCAAGACAATCAATTATTAGCACTTATAAGTGGTAATAACATGCTGAAAGAGATTGTAAATAAGCGAAAGCTTAATTTCTGGGATTTAGATTTTGAATATGTTGACATAATTTTCAAGGAAATATTAAAGAGCGATTTGTACGCTGACTATATCAGTGAACCTGAAACCTCCTTTAAAGCAGACAAGAAATTTATTTTAGATATTTATTCTGAAATCATTGCACCAAACGAGAAGCTGTACGACTATTTCGAAGACAAAAAACTAACATGGGTAGACGATTTTCCTGTGGTAAACACAGTACTTCTCAAAGTATTACGCAAGCTAAAACTTACATCTCCCGAAACAGCGTTGTTGCCAGATTTGTACAAAGATGAAGACGACAAGGATTTTGCCAAGGACTTATTCAAAAAAACAGTTTTAAACAATTCTAAATTTTCAGAAGAAATTGCAAAGAAAACGACCAATTGGGACTCAGAACGCTTAGCAAGTATTGATGGAGTTTTGCTAAAAATGGCACTTTGCGAATTTCAAAAATTTCCTTCAATACCACATAAAGTAACTATTAATGAATACTTAGAAATTGCTAAGGAATATTCAACACCAAAAAGCAGTCTGTTTATCAATGGAATTTTAGATAAAATAGTGAAGGAATATCAGTCAGAAGAACGTTATCCAAAGGTTGGAAGAGGTTTGATGTAATTTTTAAGAGTATAAAAATTCCTACAAAACGTGTTAACACCGCCTTAAAAGTTTTAATTGGTTGAAATAATTCTTACCTTTGCCTGCTGAAAATAAACAGTACACAATAAATTAAAAAAATATAGTAATGAAAAAAGTAATCTTAGGACTTAGCGCATTATGTATGGTAGCTTTTACTTCTTGTAAAGAAGATGCTGCTAGTAAAGTAAAATCAGAAAATGTAGCAGTAGCAGCAGAAAGAGATGCTAATGCTGGTGATTTTCCAGTACTTCAATTAGACAAAACAGAGCACGATTTCGGAACAATTATGAACGGAACTCCAGTTGAAACTGTATTTAAATATACAAACACTGGTAATGCTATGTTGGTTGTTAGTAACATTAAGAGTACTTGTGGTTGTACAGTACCATCTAACTACACTAAAGAAGTTGCTCCAGGTGAAACAGGAGAATTTACAGTAAAGTTTAACGGTAAGGGTAATGGTAAAGTTTCTAAATCTTTAACAATGACTACTAATACAGAAAAAGGTACTCAAGTTGTAAAGATTTCTGCAATGATAGAGCAAGATCCTAATGCACCACAAAAGGCACCAGGTAAAGCTACAATAAACCCATTATCTACAAGCACTACGCAAAAAACTTCTACGCAACCAGGTCACGAAGGTCATAATCACAACTAATAAATAATTAATGGAAGGATTAGGATCTTTTTTACCATTTATAGCCATTTTTGCTGTGATGTATTTCTTTATGATTGCACCACAAATGAAACGTGCTAAGCAAGAAAAGAAATTTGCAAGCGAGTTAAAACGTGGAGATCGGGTGATTACTAAAAGTGGTATGCACGGAAAGGTAGTTGAGCTAAATGATAAAGATAACAGTTGTGTTATCGAAACGTTAGCAGGCAAAATTAAGTTTGACCGTTCTGCAATTTCAATGGAAATGAGTAGAAAACTAAACGCTCCAGCTGTTGTAAAGTAATTAGCTGAGTAACATAAATAACAAACGCCTTCAAATTAATTTGAAGGCGTTTTTGTTTGTTATAAATTACAATTTGTCATTCTAGCACAGTAATGACAATCTAAAGTTTTTCTTGTTAAAGCATCAACAATTTTTATACTTATCATGCAAGCCCACACCTTTTATAATCATTGGTGTAATCTTCTCTAAACGGCTTAGCTTGGTAGCTTCTCTTTTGGCTTCTTTTATATAGTCGCAATACTCGCGTTGTTTACCTGGAGTAAGGTTTTTAAAACTATCAGAAAGCGCTTTGTTTGTTTCTAGTACACTTTTTAGCTCAGGCGGAATTGTAACTGCCTTTGTAGCTCGTTTTGGTTTTATTTCTTTACCAGCACGTTGGTTTTCTATAGATTCTTTAACATAAGACAAAACAACAGCATCATTAATAGCTTCTAAGGAATCAAAACGCATTTGCCTTAAAGCTTTGGTTTTATTTTCTTGCGCATTGATTAGTAGGTTGTGCTCATCCTTAAGAAAAACACCATTATGAAACCATAAACAAAAATAGTTTTTAAAAGCACCTATACCCAATACGTTTTTACCATCCAGACAATACGTTGGCATGCTCCATTTTATAGTTTCTGTAAGCTCTGTTTTTAAGATGATATGTCGTAAGCGATTCAAAGCTTCCGACCACTGTGGATTGGTTTCTATATATTCTTCAACGGAATGGACTTTTTTCATTAGGTGTTTTAAGGTGATTGATTTAATATGTTCTTGTAAAATTAAAAAATATGATTAATAAAATTGCTATAATGGCAATGATACAAGAGACTATATTTAATTTTAATTGTTCATTTTTTTCAATTCCATATACTAATTTTCTATTTTCATTACTATTCATAAGCCCAATAAAAAATAGAGATATAATTATTACTCCGCAAGCTATTACTATAGAACCGCTTCTGTCTAATTCAGTACTTAAAGTGGAGTAAATAAACAAAATAATCCAAAAATAGTAAAAGCATAGTATTAAAATCCAACCAATCTTTCTATTTATAAAAACACCAATGAGAGGAATTAGCATAATTAAAGAAGTTCTTAAAATAGTAGTATTAAAACCTGCTTTTAAATAATCTAACAAACCTTTCTCACTTCCTGATAAATTAAGATATTCTACTAAAGTATTGTAGTCATTCACAAAAACAATAATTGATACTATTACAATTGGTGCTTTTATGAAAAAATACAATCTAGGCTTATTAGGCTCTTCCAATTTTTATAATGATATTATTTTATATAAAATTCCACCTATGATTTATTGCTTTATGGATAATTGAAAATTTTAAGAAAGCCAATCTACTGATTTTGAGCCGTCAACTCAGCAATCTTACAAATTACTTCTACTGCTTTTTGCATACTTTCTACTGGTACATACTCATAACGTCCATGAAAGTTGTGTCCGCCTGCAAAAATGTTTGGACATGGTAAACCCATATAACTCAGTTGAGAGCCATCAGTTCCACCGCGAATTGGTTTGATTAAAGGTGTAATACCAAGTTGTTTCATAGCTTCTTCGGCTATATCTACAATATGCATTACTGGCTCTACCTTTTCTTTCATGTTGAAGTATTGGTCTTTGATTTCTATTTCAAAAACTTCAGCTTCAAATTTGGTGTTTAGATCCAGTACTATTTTTTCCATTAAAGCTTTTCGTGCTTCAAACTTATCCTTATCGTGGTCTCTTATAATGTATTTTAAAGTTGTTTCTTCAACTTTACCATTTATGCCGTGCAAATGAAAAAAGCCTTCGTAACCTTCAGTATGTTCTGGTGTTTCTAATCGTGGCAATGCATTTATAAATTCCGAAGCATAATACATAGAATTCACCATTTTGCCTTTTGCATATCCTGGATGAACAATTTTACCTTTGGCTTTGATTACTGCACCAGCGGCATTAAAATTCTCGTATTCCAGCTCACCAATTTGGCTTCCATCCATAGTATAAGCCCAATCAGCACCAAATTTTTCAACATCAAATTTATGAGCTCCTCTTCCGATTTCCTCATCTGGAGTAAAACCAACTTTAATAGGACCGTGTTTAATTTCATGATGATTAATAAGATATTCCATAGCAGTAACAATTTCTGTTATACCTGCCTTATCATCTGCTCCTAAAAGGGTAGTGCCATCTGTTGTAATTAAAGTTTGCCCTTTGTAGAGTAATAAATCTTCAAAATAATCTGGTGAAAGTACAATGTTTTCTTCTGCGTTTAGAACTATGTCTTTTCCATCGTAGTCCTCAACAATCTGAGGTTTTACATTCGCTCCCGTAAAATCTGGTGATGTGTCAAAATGCGAAATAAATCCAATGGTTGGTACATGGTGGTCAACATTACTTGGTAATGTGGCCATGATATAGGCATTATCGTCAATGGTAACATCACTCATGCCAATTGCCTTTAGTTCCATAACCAATTTATTGGCTAAATCCCATTGTTTTTTAGTGCTTGGTGTGGTGTTAGAATTTGGGTCGGATTCTGTGTCTATGGTTACATAACCGATAAACCTGTTTATAATACGTTGCTTTGGTGTCATTCGTGTTAGTTTATTATCAAAAATAACCAACACGTAGCTAAGGTACAAGTCAAAGATATGTTTCTTTTAAATTGATGCTAATTGGTTTACTTTTGCATAGCAAAACAGCACACATGTACAAAACACTTATCCGACCAATTTTATTCTGTTTCGATCCTGAAAAGGTTCATTATTTTACATTTTCATTTATACGTACGGTTTCTAAAATTCCTGGTTTTAAAGGGCTTTTTAAAAAGATGTATTTAGTTGAAGACAAAAAACTTGAAAGAGAGTTATTTGGGTTAAAATTTAAAAATCCAGTGGGTTTAGCTGCTGGTTTTGATAAAAACGCCCAACTGTTTAACGAACTTTCTAATTTTGGATTTGGCTTTATTGAAATAGGAACATTGACTCCAAAACCACAAGACGGTAATCCGAAAAAGCGATTGTTTCGATTAAAAGAAGATTCTGCAATTATAAATAGAATGGGCTTTAACAACGGAGGAGTTGAAGTAGCGGTTGAAAGATTAAAGAAAAATAAAGGTGTATTAATTGGTGGTAATATTGGAAAAAACAAAGTGACACCAAATGAAAATGCCGTTGACGATTACGAAATTTGCTTTAATGCCTTGTTTGATTATGTCGATTATTTTGTAGTTAATGTAAGTTCACCTAACACGCCAAATCTTAGAGCCCTACAAGATAAAGAACCATTGACCCAATTGTTGAAATCATTACAAGTTTTAAATTTTCAAAAACCAAAGTCCAAACCAATTCTATTAAAAATTGCGCCAGACTTAACGGACGAGCAACTTATGGATATTATTGATATTGTTTCTACTACAAAAATAGATGGAGTAATTTCAACAAACACAACCATTTCTCGAGAAGGCTTAAAGAGTGCTAATAAATCTGAAAGGGGAGGACTTAGTGGCAAACCGTTAACCAATCGTTCTACTGAAGTGATTCGGTTTTTAGCAGAGAAGAGTAACAAGGCATTTCCTATTATTGGAGTAGGTGGTATTCATTCGGCTAAAGATGCCATTGAAAAGCTTGAAGCTGGTGCAGACTTAGTTCAGCTATATACAGGTTTTATATATGAAGGTCCAAAATTGGTGAAGGATATCAATAAAGCTTTGCTCAAAAAGGCATAAAATTTAATGTTTGAATATTGAAATTCTCATATCGTTTGCGTTAGCAACATCAGCCTTGGCTATTTCGCCAGGACCAGATAACATCTATGTTTTGGTACAAAGTATTGCCAATGGAAAAGCGTATGGTATGGCAACGGTTTGTGGATTAATCACAGGATGCATCGTGCACACAACCTTATTGGCGTTTGGTGTCTCTGCAATTATTAAAGCAAACGAAAATTTATTTTTTGCAATTAAAGTTTTGGGAGCTTTGTACCTATTGTATTTAGCGTATAAAGTTTATAAATCTAGTGCACAGCTTAATCTAGAGGCAGATACAACTTCTAAAAAAAGCTTAAAAGGATTATTTATACAAGGGTTTTTTATGAATGTCCTCAATCCAAAAGTAACCATATTCTTTTTGGCATTTTTCCCTGGTTTTTTGTTTAGTGATACCTTGAGTACTGTTACACAGTTTTATATTTTGGGTGGTATTTTTATGCTAGTGTCTTTCATTATTTTTTCAACTATAGCGTTACTTGCAGGCCAAATAAAAACGTATACGATGAGGCATGAAAATTTTGGATTGGTTTTAAAATGGCTTCAGATTGTAGTTTTTATTGGGATTGCGGTTTTTATCCTAATTTAGTGTATGCTAAAGTTTAAATTTCTTCCTAAGTTTTCAATTCTCATTGCCCTTACTTTTATAGTATTTACAATAATTGGTACACTATCTCATGAGTTTGGGCATATTGGTGTGGCAAAATATTTTGATTATGATACAACTTTAGACTATGGAAGTATGAACTATTTTCAGAAAGGCTATTTAGAAGATGAAGATTTAAAGAAAGTCAATAAGCTTTTAGAGAATTATGATTATAAAGATTACGATAACTGGCCTGAGAATATAAAATTAAAATTTGAAGCGCTAAGTTTAGCTTTAAATGAAAAATATCCACCATTAAAAGATAATCATGTTTTAGCGATAGCTATTGGCGGACCAGCACAAACTATTTTAACAAGCTTTGTTGGTTTACTTATACTATATATGAGAAGAAAACAGCATAAATTTGGATTTAAGATTATAGATTGGCTAGCTATAATACTATCATTGTTTATCTTTAGACCTGCTTTTAATTTTTTTACAGGTTTGTATAGTGCTATAATGTACTCTAATACTAACTTTAATGGTGATGAATTTAGAATCTCTAAATTGTTAGGCTTTAATGAGTGGTTTATACCAAGTATAGCTTTGATTTTAGGGTTAATCATTTCGCTATATGTAATTTTTAAAATCATCCCTTTGAAGTACAGATTTTCGTTTTTAGTCTCTGGTTTTATTGGAGGAATATTAGGATATTCAATTTGGTTTGGGTTTTTAGGATCTGCTATTTTTAATACGATAATTTGCCTTTAATTAGTAAAATCTAAGCTGTATATTTGAAACAATGAACAAAGCTGTAAAAATCATAGAATGTCCTAGAGATGCCATGCAAGGTATTAAGGACTTCATTCCTACAGAAAAGAAAGTACAATACATACAGTCTTTACTACGTGTAGGATTTGACACTATTGATTTTGGTAGTTTTGTATCACCAAAAGCCATTCCGCAAATGGTAGATACCGCAGAGGTTTTGGCACAATTAGATTTATCTACAACGCAAAGCAAATTACTAGCAATTATTGCAAATACACGAGGAGCAAACGATGCTTCAGTATATAAGGAAATAGATTATTTGGGTTTTCCGTTTTCCATTTCCGAGAATTTTCAAATGCGAAATACTCACAAGACAATTGCACAATCTGTAGTAACACTTTCAGAAATATTAGAAATAGCAGACAAGAGCAATAAAGAAGTTGTGGTATACATTTCTATGGGATTTGGAAACCCTTACGGAGATCCTTGGGATGTGGATATAGTAGGTGAGTGGACGGAACGTTTGTCTAACATGGGTGTAAAAATTTTATCCTTAAGTGATACTATTGGTAGTTCGGATCCTGAAAATATTGATTATTTGTTTTCAAACCTCATTCCAAAGTATGCTCATATAGAATTTGGTGCACATCTACATACCACACCAACCACATGGTTTGAAAAAATTGATGCAGCCTATAAAGCCGGTTGCAGACGTTTTGATGGAGCCATACAAGGCTTTGGTGGTTGCCCAATGGCAAAAGACGATCTTACAGGAAATATGCCAACCGAAAAAATGCTATCATACTTCACACAAAAAAAAGCACACGACTTAAATGCCATGAGTTTTGAAAGTGCTTATAATGAGGCTACTAAGATTTTTGCAAAATTTCATTAATTCCAATTATCGGTATTATTTACGATTTATAGTCTTTTTTATGAAGAGGTAATATAATATTGTAAATTAGTAAATAGAACATTCTAGACTCCCCTTAATTGGATTAATTATATTCCATATCGTATTTAGAATACTTCTAATCCCTTATTACGTACATGGCATTTGCTGTGTATCATTAACATAATTAATAGCTAAATAATGAAAAAAATTTCCCTAAATTTATTCGTTATGGGTTGTCTACTGATGTCCTGTTCGAGTAATGACGACAGTAGTTCCAACGATGGACTTAATGCACCTGCTACTTATCAATTCACTAGAGAAGGTAGCACAACTGTTAACTACAGTGACCAAATTACTGCCATTATAATGGCTGAAGAATTTGTTTCAGCACTTATAGACAATGGTAAAACAGAAGTGGAGTTAAATGGTATGTTTACCAATACAGGCAATCACTTTTCTACTTCAGCACTAAATCAGTCTACTTTAAGATTAAGAAATAGTGTAGCAGATTCTTATGATTTCTTTGCTTCTAATACTGCAACTGCAGATGCGATTAAATCTGATTTTGATACTTGGATTACAGAACAAGTGAATGGAGTTTTTCCTAATTGGAATTCTACAGCTTCTGCTGGCACTTCAGGAATGTTGTTTGAAGCAGATGGTCTAACAGAAAGACGTGTGGATGCAAAAGGTCTACAAGTTCACCAAGCTATAAATAAGGCTTTGTTAGGTGGCTTTTTCGTAGATCAAATTCTGAACAATAATTTAAGTAGAGCTGTGTTAGATGCTGGAACCAATAGAATCGATAACGATAACTTGGTATTGGTTAGTGGCAGAAACTATACCGCTATGGAGCATCTTTGGGATGAAGCATTCGGACTAATTTATGGCAAGGACAATGCTCAAAACCCACAATTGCTTCAAGATTTTTTCTTAAATAAGTACATCTCAAGAGTAGAGAATGATCCAGATTTTGAAGGTATAGCTGATGATATTTATGATGCATTTAAATTAGGAAGAGCAGCTATTGTAGCAAAGGATTACGACGTAAGAGATGAGCAAATTGAAATTATAAGAGAAAAAATTTCTGAAATAATAGCCAATAGGTGTGTGTATTATTTAAGACAAGGAAAGAATAATCTCATTACAGATAAAGCCAATGCATTCCATGATTTATCAGAAGGCTATGGATTTATTGTTAGTTTGCAATTTACACGTAAGACAAATGCTTTGAGCCCATACTTTACAAAATCTGAAGTTGATGCTTACTTAGATCAAATGATGGTAGGTAACGGATTTTGGGATGTAGAGGAAGCAACTTTAAACCAAATAGCTTTTGATATTGCCAGCCGCTTTAACTTTACTGTTGAGCAAGCGGAAAATTAGTAATAAGTTTTTATAAATAGAAAACAGGCTTCTGCATAATACAGAGGTCTGTTTTTTTATGTTCAATCAAAACCTTTTAATCCTGAGAGACTTATTTAGGTTTTCTAGATTATTTGTTAATAAAAAAAACTCATGACATAAATGCCATGAGCTTTTAAAGTGCTTTTTAATTATCTTTAGAAAGTTGTTACACCTTCATTAGGCTGGTAAACAAAGTTAAATGTGTAGTATGGTGTTGCATCCACAAATGCATCTGGGTTTTCAGGAGCATTTTCGTAGTAGCTTAAGAATTCTACTTTTGCATATTTACCATTAATTGTTTTAAAAACAAAAATCTTTCCTGCTATTGGAGTAATTAAGTGAGATGGTGGTCCTGCATAAGTGTACCATCCATTTCCACTACCACTTGTAATGGCATAACCATCTGCTGCATCTTGAGTAAATAAAGTTGTATCAACATCAGTTACAGAAGCCATAGTTCCGGAAATTTCATAAACAGCTGCATCACCAGTTCTCTCTGGTTCGTCAGTTGTTCCAGCTGAAACACCACCATTAACAATTATACTTGTACCTCTAAAAGCAATATCCCATTCGGTTTCACTTGTTGTTGTTAACCCTGTTTCAAAGTTAAATTTTGTAAAGTTACCAGAAACTGGTTGTCCTTGCCCACCTTCTTGTGGAGCATATAAATTTGAAACAGTTTCTGCTTCTACTTCTAATAAGTTGTTAGAACCGTTATCGTCATCACTGCTACAAGATGTAAATCCTATAAAAAGTGCTAATAATGCTACTAGTTGAATTTTTTTGAGTGTTTTCATGTCTTTGTTATTTGTATTTAAGTATTAAAATTGAATATTAAGTTTTCCGTATATAATGCGACCAGCGATATTGCTGATGTTCTGTGTGTCTGTAAAATTGAAAAGGTTATCCACACCAAATCCTAGTGTGTAATCATTGAAAAATGTTTTGTTTAGAGCAACATCTATTACAGTATAGCCATCTACAAAATCATCGTAAGCATCTAGGTAGTTATTTCCGTTAGTATCAAATAGACCGTATTTACTTCTATATGTTCCTCTAATGTTGGCATCTAACTTTAGTTTTGGGAACGCATAGAAAACCTTTAAGTTCGCCATGTGCCTAGAACGGTTATACAGTCCAAAATAATCCTCTTTTTTTAGTTGAAAAGAAGGTGAACTAGGTGTTTCTCTTGCATAGACGTCACCATTTTTAAAAGCTTTTTCAGCTTCTTTGTCTTTAGCAAAAAGTAATTGGTAACCACCAGAAATTTTAAGCTGACCGTTAGGTTTCCATGTTGAATTAAATTCTAATCCTTGCGTATAAACTTTATTGACGTTGTAGTAGCTAAATACATTTTGTCCATTAGTTTTATTAGCTATGACTCTGGTATCAATTAAATCGTCTATTGAATTTCTAAATACGTTTAAGCTTATATTAAATTGAGAAGAGATCTTATAGTCTAAACCTAAATTAATACTGACAGAATTTTCAGGACTAAGTTCTTCTTCAAATTCAGAAACAGGGACAACAATATTAGCAATTTCACCTTGTTCGTCTAATTCAGGAATTACAGAGGTAACTGCATTATAACCCAAAACAGTATAGCCTACAGTTGCATTTGTAAAGTCGAAATAAAGCTGTCTAAAGTCAGGAGCTTTATAACCATAGCCAACAGAACTTTTTATAGCGAGTTTTTCATTGATTTCGTATCTAATAGCAGCTTTTGGACTGAACTGAGACTTGTATTTGTTATGACTGTCAAAACGAGCACCAAGAATAATATTTAATCGTTCTGTAAAGTTTCCATCATATTGCAAATAAGCATAAGGAGAATTGAAGATTGGTTTTGAAGTAAAATCTGTTCTATCTAAAGTTTCATGATTAAAACCAAGGCCTCCTATAAAGGTACTTTTGTCTTTAGGGTTAAAGGTGGCTCTTACTTCTGGTCTAACTAATAACTGATTATAAAAACCCTCACTATAGTTGCTGCCGTCTTCATTGTCTAAATATTCATCTGCTTTGTATCGCGTGGTATAAAATTCAAAATAGCTACTCCATTTCTCACTGTAGTTATGGCTTAGTTTAGTATGAATGTTCCATTCGTTTATAGAACTTTCTCCTTTTAATGTAGACGAAGCCACATAATCTTGATGTTGTGTGTAATATCTTCCTGAAACAAATAGATCTGTTTCATCAGAAAAATCATAAGTAAATTTTGAGTTTAAAGTGTAATTACTAAAAGGTTCAACGGTGTTTAAGTCATCGCCTTCGTTTAAGTCATACCCATCACTACTAAACCTGTTTATGAATAGGCTAGCTCCGATTTTTTCTTTTTTATAATCTATACTTGTGCCTAAATCGTTGGTGTTAAAAGCACCAGTTCTATAATTTATATGGCCTTTAAACCCATATTTTGGTTGCTCTGTAATTATGTTAATTACACCTCCTAGAGCATCACTTCCATATAGACTAGAAGAAGCACCTTTTACCACTTCTATTTGTCTTATATTACCAACAGTAACTCTACTAATATCTAATGTTCCTGCTGAGCGTCCTACAAGTGGAACTCCATCTACGAGTATTAAAGTATATTGAGAGTCTAAACCCTGTAACTGTATACCTTCGCCACCACCAAAATCAGGAATGGTAACTAAACCAGTTTGTTCATTTAAAATGTCATTAAGTCTAATAGAGTTAGACCGCTTAATATCTTTCTTTGAAATGATTTGTGCAGGTAAGGGTAGAGAAGATAACTGTCTCACAGTTCTAGTTGCAGTAACAATTATTTCTTCTAGGTTTTCTGTTTTTGCAGAATCTAATGTAGTAATCTTAGTTTCTTGACCATAGGTAGTAGTTGCAAAAAAAATTAAAAAATAAATACAGATTTTATTTTTATTTAGACTCATTCTTGATTATTTTTGCTGCAAATATAAAATCTTATTTTAAATCAATCTAAATAAGAATAAGAAATTTAAAAATTATTTTTAATACATAATCATGAAACAAATTTTAGCTTTTTCATTAGTTTTTTTTACTATTACCTTATCTGTTGATGCTCAAGACAAAAAACAGAAAGACCAATCAGCCATCAAGGAAATGTGTGGTTGTTTTGAAGTTACTTTTAACTTCACTGAAACCTTTTCTTTTAGTGAAGACTCCTTATATAGACCATCTGAAACTAAAGTAGATAAAGGTTTAGAATGGGCACAATTAGTGATAGATGAGGACGATAAAATTTCAATCCAGCATTTATTACAAGTCGGACGACCAGATAGCCCTCATATTGTAAAGCACTGGCGACAAGATTGGTTGTTTGAAAATAAAGCGTTTTATATGTACAATGGTGATAACGAGTGGACTTTTGAAACAAAATCTGATGCAGATGTTGCTGGTCAATGGACACAAAAAGTGTATCAGGTAGATGATAGCCCACGTTACGAAGGTTCAGCTACTTGGGTACATGTTGATGGAAAAAGCTATTGGGAAAATACAACCACAGCTCCATTACCAAGAAGAGAATACACTAAACGTAGCGATTACAATGTTACTATTAGAGGAAATCGTCATGAAATTACAGAATATGGCTGGTTGCATGACCAAGACAATGCTAAGGTAATTAGAGAAAAAGGCGCTGAAGATATTGTATTGGCAAATGAAAAAGGTTACAACACTTACGTAAAAGTAGATGATAGCCGTTGCCAAGCCGCACAAGATTGGTGGAAAGAAAACTTTGATAAATGGGCTTTAGTAAGAAGCAAATGGGATGAAGTTTATAGTAGAAACAAAGATTTAGTGCTAGAAACTAAAGTAGATAACAAGCCACTTTATAAGTATTTATTTGCTGATGAAGTTATAGAAGAAGGAGAGATTGATACAACGATAGAATCATTTGTAAGAAAATAATATGAAACATTATAAAAGTTATTTGGCAGTTATTACATTATGTATTTGTGGGTTATGTTTTTCGCAAGACAATGTATTTTTAAAGCGTGATTTTTGGGATACCAAACCTAGTGTTGAAGTTATAAAACAGAAAATTTTAGAAGGTAATATTCCTTCTGAAGCCAATAGCAATAATTTTGATGGAGTTGTGTATGCTATTTTGCAAAACGCTCCTTTAGAAAGTATTGTTTATATGATTTCTCTAAAAGGAAACGATGTTAATAAACTAACTCACGATGGTAGAACTTACATATTTTGGGCTGCATACAAAGGCAACTCTGCATTGATAGAGTATTTACTAGAAAATGGTGCAAAAACAAATCTAACAGATGATAAAGGCAATACTATAGTCACTTTTGCAGCAGGAGCAGGCCAAAAAAACCCAAAAGTATATGATTTAATTTTTGATAAAGATAAAGACCAGATTTCAAAAACTAATCCTGATGGTGCTAATGCATTGCTGCTAGCCGCACCAACTGATGAAGAATTAAAATTGGTAAGTTATTTTCAGTCAAAAGGTCTGGATATTAATAGCAAGGACAATAGTGGAAATGGAATTTTTAATTATGTTGCTAGAACTGGTAATACACCTTTGATGAATACACTTTTAGCAAAAGATATTAAAGGCACAGACCAGGCTTTTTTATTTACTGCTTTTGGCTCTCGAGGACATATAAATACCTTAAGCGCTTATGAATATTTAGAAAGTGTTGACTTAAATCCTAATGTTGCTAATGACGAAGGTGTAACACCTCTTCATGTTGTAGCATCTATAAATAAGGATTTAGAAGTTCTTAATTACTTATTAGATAAAGGATTGGACGTAAACTCTAGAGACAATGATGGCAATACAGCCTTTATTAATGCAGCTTCTAGAAATGATTTAAGTGTTTTAAAAACTTTAATCCTTAAAGTAAAGGACATCAATGTTTCAAACAATAAAGGAGAAACCGCTTTGGCATTAGCTGTAAAATATAATTCTGCAGAAGTTGTTGAGTTTCTATTAAGCAAAAAGGCCACAACCAAGCTAAATGATAAGGATGGTAATAATATAGCGTATTACTTAGTTTCAGGATTTTCACTAAGAGATAAGGAACAATTCAGAAAAAAAGCTGAGTTGTTAAAAGGAAGTGGAGTAAATCTTACCGACGTACAACGAAACGGAAACACTTTATACCATATGGCTGTGGAAAAGCAAAGTTTAGAATTATTAGAATTTGCTTTGGCTAATAAAGCAGATATTAATGCAAAAAATAAGGAAGGCAATACAGCGCTTCATATTGCAGCAATGAAAGCTAAAGATGCTAAAATTTTAGAGTTTTTAGTTGCGCAAGGAGCAGATAAAAAAGCTACAACAGATTTTGAGGAATCTGCTTTTGATTTAGCACTAGAAAACGAATTATTAAAAAAGAATAACATTTCTATAGACTTTTTAAAGTAGTAAAGATGAAGACGTATAGGATAGCAGTATTAAGTTTAGTGGTTGTTTTAGGACTTATGTCCTTCACCACAATTACAGAATCAACAAAATATAAATGTATGATCCAGATGACCAACTACTATGGAGAAGGTGCATACATCGTAATATCTCTTATTAATCCAGAAGGTGATTACGAAAAGACATTGCACGTAAAAGGTGAAGATGATGAGTGGTATAATACAGTAGAATCTTGGTGGGATTTTTATGGAAAAAAACGTAACAATATTGATGCTATTACTGGCGCGACTATAAGCGGTGGAGAACGTTCAATTAGTGTCATAGAAATTGATAATGATAAATTAGACAAAGGCTATAAACTACGTTTTGAAGCTGCTGTTGAAGATCAAGAATATTACACTCAGGATGTTGAATTGGAGTTAACATCTGCTAATGTAAAGGGCAAATACGAAGGTAATGGGTTTATTCGTTACGTAAGATTAATGCCTCAATAACCTACCAATTTATATATGACAATTTCAATATGGAGATATAGTCATTTTGCTTTGGCTATATCTTCTTTTGTTTTTATACTTCTGGCAACACTAACAGGTATAATTTTGGCATTTGAGCCAATATCTAACCAGTTAAAGCCTTATGCTGTAAGTAATACAGGTACTGTAAATGTCGCAGAAACACTTACAGTCCTTCAAAATGAATATGATGAAGTTGTAAGTTTAGAAGTAGATAGTAACAACTTTGTAAAAGCTTCCGTCTTTTCACTTGAAGGTGATAGTGAAACATTCTATTTAGATCCTAAAACAGGCAAAAAAATAGGTGATATAGAAAAAAAAGCACCGATTTTTGAATTTGCTACCAATTTACACCGTTCGTTATTCTTAAAATCTACAGGCCGTTTTTTAGTTGGCTTGTTTTCATTTTTATTGTTTCTAATTTCAGTAACCGGAATACAATTAATTTTAAAACGCCAAGGTGGCATTAAAAAGTTTTTCTCTAAGGTTGTAAAAGAAAATATCCTGCAGTATTACCATGTGGTTTTAGGCCGTTGGTTTTTAATTCCAATAGTTATTATCACTTTAACGGGAGTGTATTTGTCCTTAGAAAAGTTCAATCTTTTGCCTTCAAGTCAATTAAAGCATGAAGCATTAGAACATAATACTTCAAAAAAGCAAGCTGTAAATGATTTTGAAATTTTTAATACCACAAATTTAGACCATTTAATAAGCTTAGAGTTTCCATTTTCAGAAGATGAAGAAGACTATTTTATACTAAAAACCAAATCTGGCGAATTTTATGTTAATCAGTACACAGGTGATGTTTTAAGTAAAGCTAAAACACCAATGGTGAGTAAATTGTCGTATTGGAGTGTGATTTTACATACTGGACAAGGGACAATAATTTGGTCAATAGTATTGTTACTATCCTGTTTTGCTATTTTATTTTTTATGTACTCAGGATTTGCCATGAGTTTAAAACGTCTTGGCGAAAGGTCTAAGCTTAAAAATAAATTCAATAAAAACGCAGCAGAGTATGTTATTCTAATTGGTACAGAAACTGGTCATACCAACAAGTTTGCACATCAGTTTTATAATGCATTACTTAAGGCTGGTAAATCAGTTTATGTTTCAACATTAAATCAATATTCCAATTATAAAAATGCTAAACAAATTATTGTATTTACATCTACTTATGGTGAGGGTGAAGCACCAACTAGCGCTAAGCAGTTTAAAAAATTATTACGTTCTGTTAAGCAAGAACAAACGATTGATTTTTCGGTAGTTGGTTTTGGGTCTCTAATGTACCCAGAGTATTGTAAATATGCTGTTGAGGTTGATGATTTTTTAGAAAAACAATATAATTTTAAAAGAAGTTTGCCAATTTTTAAAATAAACAATCAGTCGTTTGAAGCTTTTAAAACATGGGTAAATCAATGGAATGAAGTTAACCAATTGCAGCTTATTATAGAGCCACCAAAATCTAATGTTAAGCTCAAGACATTAAAGGATTTTAAAGTCATAAGACGTACAGAGCTAAATAGGGATGAGACTTTTGTCATTCAATTGAAACCACATAAAAAGATGAAGTTTCAATCAGGTGATTTAATAGGTTTTTATCCTAAAGAAGATGGAGTAGAACGTCTATATTCTATAGGTAAAATAGATGGTGATATCATTTTAAGTATTAAAAAATATGAATTCGGAATTTGTTCATCTTGGTTATCACAATTACAAACGAGTGAAACTATAAAAGCCAAAGTAAAACGCAATCTGGATTTTCATTTTCCTACTTATACTAAAGAGGTAATAATGATTGCCAATGGAACTGGAATTGCCCCTTTTTTAGGAATGATAAATCAAAATCATCTTAATGTCAAAACTCATTTATTTTGGGGAGGCCGTACTAAGCAATCTTTAGAAATTTATCAAAATTATATTGAAAAAGCATTAGAAACAGAAGCTTTAAATAGTGTAAATGTAGCTTATTCACAAGAGCAGGATAACAAAATTTATGTTCAGGATATTATTAAAGAACATTCAGTTTTTATAGCAAATGCCCTTAAAAATGAAGCTGTAATTATGATTTGTGGTTCTATAGCCATGCAAAATCGAGTTTTAGAAATGCTTGACCAAATTACCATTGAAAAACTAAAACAACCTCTGCATAAGTTTGAAAATAATGAGCAGATTTTAATGGATTGTTACTGAAATGATTAGGTGATAACGTACCATTTTAATAAATTTTAACGTATTTAAAATTAATCTAAATAAAATTTGCATGTTCCGATATACATATTATTTTTGCTGAAAATTATTTATATCAAGTCTAAATAACAATAAAAAACAGACAAAAAATGAAAAAAATAGCCTTAAGTCTACTTGTAGCTTCAGCTTTATTTACATCATGTTCAAGTGATGATAACAGTTCTAATAATAACAATGTTGACGCACCTGCAGCGTATCAATTTGAAAGAAATGGTATTTCAACTGTGAGTTATAGTGGTCAAACAGATCGCTTATTAATGGGAGGTGAGTTAGGTAGTGCTTTAAAAAACTCTTCTAATACAGAAGCTATTCTAGACGGAATGTTCACAAATACCGGAAATTACTTTTCTAATGAAGAATTAAACAATTCAACAAAAGATATAAGAAGCAAAACAGCAGCATCAACAGATTATTATTCTGCAAATACAACGGAATCTAATGCCATAAAAGCAGACTTTGATGGTTGGATTAGCAGTCAAGTGAACGAAGTGTTCCCAAATTGGAATACAGATGCTAGTGCTGGTGTCGCTGGTAATATTGAAGATGCAGGTGGAACAACAAGATATGTTAGTGCCAAAGGTTTGGAATATGATCAAGCTTTTGTTAAAGGACTTATTGGTGCATTAACAGCAGATCAAATACTGAACAATTATTTAAGTACTTCAGTTTTAGATGAAGGTGATAATAGAACTAACAATGACAACAATGTACTTTTAGAAGGTGCAAATTACACGAATATGGAGCACAAATGGGACGAAGCATTTGGGTATCTATATGGTACAGACAACCCAGTTGCACCAGAGCTTAATCAAGATAGTTTCTTAAATAAGTATTTGCTGCGTGTTAATAGTGATGAGGATTTCAGTGATTTTGCTGAAACTATTTACGATGCTTTTAAATTAGGTAGAGCTGCAATTGTAGCAAAAGACTACGACCTTAGAGACGAACAAGCAGAAATCATTAGAGAAAAAATATCTGAAGTTATAGGTATAAGAGCAGTATATTATCTTCAAGCAGGAAAAGAAAGCTTAGGAACTGATTATGCTAGTGCATTTCATTCTTTGTCAGAAGGTTATGGTTTTGTTTATAGCTTACAATTCACACGTCAGCCAAACACTAACGTACCATATTTTACGAGAGCAGAAGTACAAACTTACTTAGACCAGTTAATGGCAGGTAATGGTTTTTGGGATGTAACATCTACAACATTAGATGAAATTGCTGAAGATATTGCAGCACGTTTTAACTTTACCTTAGAAGAAGCAAGTAATTAATTGAAATATAATAAGCATAAACTTCATTAGGTTGATAGTTTATGCTTATTTATTTTTGCAAAAAAAATAAAGACACCATGTTAAAAAGAGTAGGCTTAATATGTTTGATAGCATTATTGGCTATTGCGTGTAATTCTTCTGATGAGAATAATAGCAGTGGAGATAACTTTGATAGAGGAGCACTTTTAACGCACACAGCAGATAACATTATAATTCCAATATTCGAGGATTTACAAGCCAAATTAGAAGCTTTAGAAACAGCCAGAGAAACATTTTCAGCTAATACTACCGAAAATAATCTGGAATCGTTAAGTGATGCATGGTTAGAGGCTTATAAAGTATGGCAACATGTGCAAATGTTTAATATTGGCCAAGCAAAATTAACTTCTCTTGATAGTGAACGTGGCTTTAGAACTTATTTTAATAGGTATCCAATTACCAAAACTGATATTGAAGGATTTGCAGCCAACGGTAATTACGATTTAGAAGCAATACCAACATACAACTCACAAGGTTTCCCTGGGCTCGATTTTTTAATCCATGGTGTAGCAGATACAGATGCTAACCCAATCGATAAGTTTACAATAAACAGTAATGCTACGGGATATTTAGGTTATCTAGAGGATTTAGTAAATCATATGTTAACAACCAATGCCACTATTTTAAATGATTGGCAAAACAATTACAGAGATACTTTTGTAAATAATACAGATAGCGGATTAAATGGTTCTTTTAATATGATGGCCAATGATTTGGTTTTCTTTTATGAAAAAGGGTTCAGAGCAGAAAAAATAGGTATTCCTATAGGAGTGTTTTCTAATGAGCCTTTACCAGAAAAAGTAGAAGCCTTTTACAAAAAAACAGTATCTAAAACATTGGCACTTGAAGCTTTAACTGCGATAGAAAATACATTTAACGGTAAAGCATACGATGGCACAACAGAAGGCCCTTCTTTAAAAACCTATTTAGAATTCTTGGACCGTTCAGACTTGGTTACAGAAATCAATAACCAATTTGAGACATCTAGAAATGCCATTAACGGACTTAACGACAATTTCTATCAACAAATAATAGATAATAACAATCAAATGACAATAGTCTATGATGTTATTCAGGCAGCTGTGCCTAAGTTAAAAGTTGATATGAAGCAAGCACTTAATTTTATCATTGACTATACAGATAGTGATGGTGATTAATAGATAAAATTTTATTTTTTAAGGTTGTCTTTTTAGGCAACCTATTTTTTTATGGTTACTCGATTAGCATATTATTTAAAAAAAGAGACAAATCCAGCACCTTTATCGGTTTTTAGAATTGGGTTTGGTCTTATGATGTTTGTGAGTATCATTAGGTTTTGGATAAAAGGCTGGATAGAACAATTATACATAGATCCTAAATTTCATTTTTCTTATTATGGATTTGAATGGGTAAAACCATTAGGTAATTACACGTATGTATTATTTGCTATCTGTGCTATTTCAGCATTATTTGTCGCATTAGGACTAAAGTATCGTATAGCTATACTAACATTTTTTCTAAGTTTTACCTACATAGAATTAATGGATAAAACAACATATCTCAACCATTATTATTTTATCAGTGTACTAAGCTTTTTAATGATTTTTTTACCAGCGAATGCCTATTTTTCAATAGATAACCTGCTTAAAAAAAAACAATACAACACCATTCCAAAATGGACTATAGATAGTATTAAACTGTTATTGTCACTGGTTTATTTTTATGCTGGCTTGGCAAAATTAAATAGTGATTGGCTTCTAAGAGCTATGCCACTAAAGATATGGTTGCCATCTAAATACGATTTGCCATTAATTGGTGAAACTTTAATGCATAAAGATTGGTTTCATTTCGCAATGAGTTGGTCAGGTATGTTATATGACTTAGCCATACCATTTTTGTTGTTTTTCAAAAAAACCAGAAGTTTTGCTTTTATCCTTGTGGTTGTTTTTCATGTGTTTACGCGCGTATTATTTCAAATAGGAATGTTTCCTTATATCATGATTGTATGTGCGCTCATATTTTTTGACGCTCGCGTGCACGAAAAAATATTAAATACCATTAAGCATCTATTAAAAAAAGCCAATCTAAGTTTTCAGACTATAAAATCTAGCTCATTCAAGTATAAGTACAGTAAGCCAATAGTATGGATTATGGCTGTTTTTTTTGCTATTCAAGTGGTTTTGCCGTGGCGCTATCTTTTGTATCCAGGTGAATTGTTTTGGACAGAGGAAGGCTATCGTTTTTCTTGGCGAGTGATGTTAATGGAAAAAGCAGGCTATGCCAATTTTAAAATTGTTAACGGAAAAACGGGTGAGTACTTCTATGTAGATAACACTGATTTCCTAACTCCGTTACAAGAAAAACAGATGAGTTTTCAGCCAGATTTTATTCTAGAATATGCCCATTATTTGGGAGACCATTTTACTGGTCAAGGTCATAAAAACGTTCAGGTTTTTGTTGATTGCCATGTAGCACTCAACGGAAGAATGAGTCAACCATATATAGATAGTACAGTAGATTTATATAACATTAAGGATACATTTAAGCACAAAAGTTGGATTTTACCATTTAATGATGAAATTAAAGGATTATAACATACTCATTATCGTACTCTTTTTAGGGTTAATTGTTTCTGCGCAACAAAAAGTTTCAGGTGTTGTAACAAGTGATTTAGGAGAGCCATTGGCAGACGTGGAAATCTATGATAAAACCTCAGGTAAATTGGCACAAACTAATACTAAAGGGTATTATGAGTTTTCTACAAATAAAGCAAATCTAACCTTGGTGTTTTTTTCTTATGAATTTCAAATAAAAGAAGTCAATATTAATATTGAAAAAGATGTCATAATCAATCAAACTTTGGAACCTTTAGGCGAACAACTTTCAGCTGTAGAAATAACTGCGAGAAAAACTAAGGTTTTTGAATTGAGTCGTTTAAAAGATGTCGAAGAAACTGCAATCTATGCAGGAAAGAAAACAGAGGTTATCCTTGTTGATCAATCTATGGCAAATATGGCTACCAATAATGCAAGACAAATTTATAGTCAGGTGGCAGGTCTTAATATTTTTCAGAATGACGATGCTGGCTTGCAGTTAAATATTGGTGGACGAGGTTTAGACCCAAACAGAACGTCAAATTTTAATACAAGACAAAATGGGTATGATATAAGTGCAGATGTATTAGGATATCCTGAAAGCTATTATACACCACCAGCAGAGGCTTTAGAAGAAATACAAGTGGTAAGAGGTGCTGCATCATTACAATATGGAACGCAGTTTGGAGGTCTTGTTAATTTTAAATTCAAATCCCCAAACGCTAATAAACCACTTGAATTTTTAACTAGAAATACATTGGGTAGTAACGGACTTTATACCAATTTTACTAGTGTAAGCGGTACTAAAAAGAAATGGAGCTATTATACTTTTTTTAATTACAAAAAAGGTGATGGCTTTAGACCAAACTCTGAGTTTGAATCTAAAAATGCATTTGTACATTTGGGTTATCATTTATCTGAAAAAACTAAAATCTCTGGTGAGGTTACTTATTTAAAGTATTTGTCGCAACAGCCAGGAGGTCTAAGTGATGCTATGTTCAATGAAGATGCATTTCAGAGTAATAGAGAACGAAACTGGTTTCAGGTCAACTGGATGCTTTATAATTTAAAATTATCACATAAATTCTCTGACAAGACTAATTTTTCATTCAATTTTTTTGGTTTAAATGCAGAGCGAAATGCCTTAGGGTTTAGAGAAAACAGACAAGATATACCAGACAATAATAGTGAGAGGGATTTAATAAAAGGGGAATACAAAAATTTTGGTTTTGAAGCCAGATTATTAAACAACTATACGTTATTTGGAAAAAAATCTATAGGTCTAATCGGTACAAAATTTTATAAGGCAAATAATAGATCCATTCAAGGTCCAGGATCAGATGGTTCAGGGCCAAACTTTGATTTACAAACCGAAATATATCCTAACTATCAAAACCAATCGAACTTTAAGAATCCTAATATAAACTTGGCGTTTTTTGGTGAAAACATATTGTACCTTAACGAAAAATGGTCAGTAACACCTGGTTTTAGGTTCGAGTATATTAAGACCGAAAGTGATGGCTATTCTAAACGTATCAATTTAGATGGTGCTGGTAATGTCATCTTAAATGAAACGGAATTTTCAGATAACATTAACGAACGTTCTTTTGTGCTGTTTGGTTTAGGTGCCAGTTATAAGCCTAATGATAAAACAGAATTTTATGCCAATGCTTCTCAGAATTACCGTTCCGTAACATTTTCTGACATAAATCTTGTGAACCCAAATTTTGCTGTTAGGGAGTTAATTGACGAAACTGGCTTAACTGCAGATTTTGGTGTAAGAGGTGTTTATAAAAAAGTGGTTTCGTATGATATCAGTGCATTTAGCCTCTTTTATAATGATAGAATAGGAATCACCTTAGAAACACAATCGGATAATAGTGTGCGAAAGGTTAGAGATAACATCGGTAACGCCTTTATTTTTGGATTAGAATCCTTAATCGATTTAGATATAAATAAGCTTTTCATTCAAGATAACAGAATTAGGTTCAATTATTTTTTAAATACTTCGGTTATACATTCAGAGTATGTACAATCCGATGAAACAGGAATAAAAGGAAATAGGGTAGAGTTTGTGCCAGAGTTAAACATTAAAACAGGTTTGCGGTTTGGTTATGATGACTTTCAAGCCAATGTACAATACTCATATCTTTCGGATCAATTTTCGGATGCAACAAACTCAAATAGCGACCCTTTAGGAAGTTCTGGTGTTATAGGTGTAATACCGTCTTATGATATTTTGGATATTTCATTTTCGTATTCCTATAAAAACATAAAACTCGAAGCGGGACTAAATAACATGCTTGACAATACATATTTTACAAGACGTGCCACAGGTTATCCAGGTCCAGGGATTTTAACGTCTCCACCACGCAATTTCTATACGACTTTGGAGCTTAAGTTTTAAAACAATTAAAAAAGCTAATTGTTACTAGGTTAGTAATATTAATCGTATCTTTGCATGCAATTAAATTTTAATTGCATCATGATAGCACACGAAAGCAAAATCCTAGGAGAAGGTCTTACTTACGACGATGTCCTATTAGTCCCAGCTTTTTCTGAAGTACTTCCTCGCGAAGTAAATATTCAAACAAAATTTACTAGAAATATTACCATTAACATTCCTGTCGTTTCGGCTGCAATGGATACGGTTACAGAAAGTAAAATGGCAATTGCCATGGCACAAGAAGGTGGTATAGGTGTGTTGCACAAAAATATGACTATCGAAGAGCAAGCTCAAAAAGTAAGACGTGTTAAACGTGCTGAGAGTGGGATGATTATAGACCCAGTGACGCTTCCTCTAACAGCTACTGTGCTAGATGCTAAGAGTGCTATGAGAGAACATAGTATTGGTGGTATTCCAATAGTAGATGACAAAGGGATTCTTAAAGGCATTGTTACAAACAGAGATTTGCGTTTTGAACATGCTAACGACAAACCTATTGTTGAGGTTATGACAGGTGAAAACTTGGTTACAGCACCAGTTGGAACTTCATTAAAAGATGCTGAGGCAATTTTACAAGCCAATAAAATTGAAAAATTATTAATTGTTGAAGGAGATAAACTAGCAGGTTTAATTACCTTTAGAGATATAACTAAAGTCACACAAAAACCAATCGCCAATAAAGATACTTACGGACGATTACGTGTTGCAGCTGCTATAGGAGTAACGGGAGATGCTGTAGATAGAGCTGAAGCTTTGGTAAAAGCAGGTGTAGATGCAGTGGTCATTGATACGGCACACGGACATACGGTTGGTGTTGTTACGATATTAAAATCCATAAAACAACAGTTCCCTGACTTAGAAGTTATCGTTGGAAATATCGCTACAGGCGAAGCTGCTAAATATTTAGTAGAAGCTGGAGCAGATGCTGTTAAAGTAGGTATTGGCCCTGGCTCTATTTGTACAACACGAGTTGTTGCTGGTGTTGGATTTCCACAGTTTTCAGCAGTATTGGAAGTAGCTGAAGCCATAAAAGGTTCTGGAGTACCAGTAATTGCAGATGGAGGTATTCGTTATACAGGAGATATTCCTAAAGCTATTGCAGCTGGTGCAGATACAGTAATGTTAGGGTCACTTTTAGCAGGAACTAAGGAAAGTCCTGGTGAAACCATAATATACGAAGGACGAAAGTTTAAATCGTACAGAGGAATGGGTTCTGTAGAGGCAATGAAACAAGGAAGTAAAGACCGTTATTTTCAAGATGTTGAAGATGATATTAAAAAACTAGTGCCAGAAGGTATCGTAGGTCGCGTGCCATACAAGGGAGAATTGTTTGAAAGTATTCATCAATTTGTTGGTGGATTAAGAGCTGGTATGGGTTATTGCGGTGCAAAAGACATAGCAACCTTAAAAGAAAATGGCCGTTTTGTAAAGATTACCAGTTCTGGTATTAATGAAAGCCATCCTCATGATGTAACTATTACTAAGGAAGCACCTAATTATTCTAGGTAACTAATTCCTGCGAAGGCAGGAATCTTATGATTAAAAATATAGAGCAGTATCATATTGATGCTGCTTTTTTTATTGGGTTAGTTTGAGCTATTTCAATATCTGCCCAAGTATCCCAAATGGTTTACAGCAAAGGTTTAAAGGTTGCGCTGTCCTTGGATTTTTCAATACTGTCAAAAAGATCGTGCATTTCACCTCTCAATTCAGGATAGTTTTCTGTAAATTTTCCCATGTTATTCCAAGCAGAAATATGTTTTTTAAATGCAACACTAAATTCCTCTGGACAACCTTCAAAATTAAGCTTTCGCATAGCTTTTACATAGTTATCTATAGTCTTTTGAAGCGTGATAGTTTCGCATTCATGGTTTCTTATTTTACCAAGTTTACTATCATCTAGTAGTATTTTATCGATGCAATCTTTTTCACTAATATTACTATTCGATTCTGTTTTCTTTTTGTTTTGACATGAGAGCAAAACAACTAAGTAGAGCATTGTTAAAGTTAGTTTTGTCCTCATTTGATTTCTATTTTAAAAATGATAATACGTCTTTCATCCCTTCCGTTGCAGGTTTAGCAATGACAGTAACTTTGCCATTATTAGTAATGGCAGGCTTTGGGTCTATATAATAAATATCAATATTTGGTTGTACATAATTTATTAAACTGGCGGCAGGATAAACCTGCATACTGGTGCCAATGATAATGAGTATATCTGCTGTGTAACAGATATTTACTGCAGTTTCAATTTCAGGCACATCTTCACCAAACCAAACAATGTGTGGTCGTAGTTGATAGCCTTTACCACAGACATCTCCAAGATTAATATCTTCTGTCCAAGTTTTAATATCATTGTAATTGCCTGTGCTTCTAACTTTAAGCAATTCTCCATGCAGATGTATTACATTACTGCTACCAGCACGCTCGTGCAAATCATCAACATTCTGTGTTATAATAGTTACTTTATAATCTGCTTCTAAAGCAGCTAAATCTTTATGTGCTTGATTGGGTTTTACATCTTTAAGTTGTCGACGTCTTTGATTATAAAAATCTAACACCAATTCTGGATTCTGCCTAAAACCTTCTGGTGAAGCCACTTGCATAACATCATGACCTTCCCATAAACCATCATGGTCTCTAAAGGTTTTTACACCACTTTCGGCACTCATGCCAGCTCCAGTTAATACAACGATATGTTTCATCTATTTAAATTTTTTCAAGAACTTGTGGTTTAATAATTAATTATATTGGAGGACAATTTCTATAGTCTGCCAAATGCTCATTATGGGCTTTCATAATCTAAAAATATAAAATATAACTGTCATTGTGAGGAGTGAAGAACGAATGACGCGGTAATCTTATGATGCACAGTATAAAATATCACGAGATTGCTGCGCTTTCACTCGCAATGACAGTTCAATTTTAATTTAGGTTTACTACTTTTGATTCATGAGTGATTTAAAACTTCTTGAATATTTAGAAACGTACCTCACAGACCACCGAAGAGAACGTTTTAAAAAAGTATTGGCACAGCGCACAAAGCATTTTACAGTTGCCACTGAAGATGTCTACCAATTACACAACACAAGTGCAGTCATTCGTTCTTGTGATGTTTTTGGCATACAAGAAGTTAATATTGTTGAGGAAGTTAACTCTAAGCGTATTGATAGAGAGATAGCTATGGGTTCTCAAAAATGGGTGGATTTAAATCGGTATCATACCACAAAAGCATGTATTTCGGATTTAAAATCTAAAGGTTATCAAATTGTAGCGACAAGTCCACATGCGGAGGATTGCGATTTAATAGACTTCGATATTACTAAAAAGTCGTGCTTTTTCTTCGGAAGAGAAACAGAAGGCTTATCTCAACATGTTTTGGATGAAGCAGATTGCTTTCTCAAAATACCTATGGTTGGTTTTACAGAGAGTTTAAATATTTCGGTTTCGGCAGCAATTATTCTCCAGCATGTCACGTCTAAATTGAGAAAATCCAGTATTGACTGGAAACTATCTAAAGATGAAATTATTGAGAAACGTTTCGATTGGATTAAAAAAACCATCAAAAACTATGATGCCATTGTAGAACATTACCAATCTCAATCTTAATTTTTCGTAACTTTAGAGCACTAACTAAAAAAAACTAAATTATGATGACCTTTCTCTATGTGGTGCTAGCCATCATTGTGCTAATTGTTCTATTAGCACTTATTGCACCTAAAACTTACAATGTAAGTCGAAGTATAACGGTAAATAAGCCAGTTTCTGAAGTGTTTAACTATTTAAAGTTTATTAAAAACCAGGATGAATGGTCTCCTTGGAAAAAGAAAGACCCAAATATGAAACAAGAACATATTGGTACAGATGGCCAAGTGGGATTTGTTGCCAAATGGGAAGGAAATAAAGAGGTAGGTACTGGTGAACAAGAAATTACTGGAATTACAGAAAACAAATCGGTGAACAGTCAATTACGATTTTATAAACCATGGAAATCCCAGTCTGATGCTTATCTTACTGTTAAAGAACTTGATGCTAACTCAACTAAAGTAGTTTGGGGATTTTCTGGAGTTAATAAGCCACCTTCAAATATTTTCTTCTTGTTTTTTAATATGGATAAAACCGTTGGTAAAGATTTTGAAGAAGGATTGGCAGATTTAAAACGCATTTTAGAATCCAAATAATATAAATATGGTAGGTTGGTTTGAAATTCCGGTTAACGATATGAATCGTGCTAAGCAGTTTTATGAAACTGTTTTTAAAGTTGAAATAAAAGAAGTTGATTTTGGTGGTCTACAAATGGGCTGGTTTCCTGATAATAATGGTGCACATGGAGCAACAGGAACGCTTATAAAACAAGAATCATACATTCCTAGTAAGGAAGGGACTTTGGTCTATTTTATGTGTGAAGATGTGCAAAACGAATTGGACAGGGTTGAAGCTGCAGGTGGAACAATCTATCAACCTAAAACCAAAATTTCAGAGGAACATGGTTGCATGGGAGTGTTTATAGATACTGAAGGAAATAGAGTAGCATTACATTCTAACGCTTAAGCCTTGTCTTTCTTTTTACCTTTTTTGCGTTCGCTACTTCTTTGAATCACTTTGTATTCTTCGTAGCATTCGCTAATAGCATCTAACATTTGAAGATCGTTAGCTGTATTTATAAAGTCTTTGGAATAGTTACATTGGTTAACTATTTCATCTAAATCAAACTTATTAACTTGTAATAAAACAAGGAGCATTTCCCTGTCAAAACGTTTGGCAAGCTGGCTTCTTATTTCATCATCCTCTTTCATTTTCTTTAGCTTGTGCATTTCATTGGGCTTCTTACCAAACATATTATAAAGAAAATCAGCAGGATTAAAAATAGCTCCTAAAACCTTGGTAGCAATATTGGGTTTGCCTGCCTCATAAGCCTTTCCGTATAAACCAGAAATTCTATAACGGTTATTAGATTGTATAGGAACTTGCATCATATCTACTTCCAAATAACCTGTAAGTTCTAGTTGTTTTACGGTGACCTCCTCCAATGCAAGCGCTAGCTCTGTCATTGTAATTTCGGTATTACCAAACTTTAGCCAGTCATTAGTTACTCTAACTTTTATGGATTTATAACCTAAATAGGAAAGATGTAATGTATCGTTAACTTTTGCCTTAATTTCAAAAGCACCTTCATCATCAGTTGCTGTACCAACAACCTGATTAATATTCACAATATTTACTTCACTTAGAGGCAATTCCGCAGTGGAGCTAATAATGGTTCCTTTTACAGTTTCTGGTGTTTTGGTGGCAGTACTGTCTTGACCATAGCTATGTGCTGTAGTAAAACATAATAATAAGATAAGTAAATAGCGCATTGATATCAATTACGATGTAAAGGTAATAAACTAAACGCATTTTAACATATTGCTATTGCAGATTTGACTAAATATTAACAAAATCAAGCTATGTTATAAATTCCCAAAAAAATAAAATTCCAAATACCAAAACTGTAGATACAATCTTGGAATTTGGAATTTTTAGTTTTATGATTTGATAATTATTTGCGTCTAGAGCGTCTAGGTCTATCAAAAGAAGCACTTGTTTCGCTAGAGCGTTTTTTACCTCTTGATTCTCTTGAGCTAGAACGCTTTTCGGAACTACTATCGTCAGAGCGTCTGCGTCTGTCACTTCGGTTTCCAGAATCTTCACTTCTGCGCGAGCGTCTTTCTGCTCTTGGCTTATCATCACTACGTCTTCTGCTGCGTCCACCACTGCGTCTATCATCTCGTCCTCGACCTCTATCGCGTCTTCCGCCACCACTACGACCTTTGTTTTCGCTAACTTCAACGTTTACATAGCGTCCATCGTGTTTGTAATCTGTAAAGAATGCCAATACTTTTTCCTGAAGTTCTTTTTCAGTATTAAAGAATGAAAAACTATCTTTTACATCTACCTTAAACACATCATCACGACCAAGTTCTAAAACTTCTTTTAAGAAATCCTTTAATTTCATCCAATCAAATCCATCCTTGCGTCCTACGTTTATAAAGTAACGTGTGTCATTTGATGATTTTCCATAATCACGTCCATCATCTCTATCAGCACCTTTAGAATCCACAACTGTTAAGTCCTTGGATTTTTGATAGTAATTGAAGAAACGAGAAAACTCAACAGAGAAAAATTGCTTAATTAATTGGTCTTTATCTGTATCTGCAAACAATTCATTAATACTGTCTAAGTACTTATTAATTTCGTGATTAACCTCTGTATTATGAATTTTGTTAGCCAAACTCATTAATTGCACTTCGCAGATTTCCATACCAGAAGGAATGTCTTTCTTTTCAAACTGCTTTTTAATGATGCGCTCTATACTTTTTATCTTTCTTACTTCACTTTTAGAAACAATAACCATAGATACACCAGTTTTACCAGCTCTACCAGTACGACCAGAACGGTGTGTGTAGGTTTCAATTTCATCTGGTAATTGGTAATTGATAACGTGCGTTATGTCATCAACATCAATACCACGAGCAGCAACATCTGTTGCTACAAGCATTTGAATTTGATTATTTCTAAAGGATTTCATTACCAAATCACGTTGGTTTTGGCTTAAATCTCCATGCAATGCTCCAGCAGAGTAACCATCTTCAATAAGATTTTCGGCTACTTTTTGGGTATCGCGTTTTGTTCTACAGAAAATTACCGAAAAAATATCCGGATTTGCATCTGCCAAACGTTTTAAGGCTTGGTAACGGTCTCTGGCGTTAACCAAATAATATTCATGCGAGACGTTACTTGTACTTTCATTTTTGTTTCCTACAGTAATTTCTATAGGATCGTACATAAATTTTTTTGCAATAGCAGATACCTCTTTAGGCATTGTTGCAGAGAATAACCATGTACTTTTATCATCTGGTGTATGAGATAAAATATCTGTAATATCTTCATAAAAGCCCATATTTAGCATTTCATCAGCTTCATCTAAAACACTGTATTGTATTTTAGAAATATCTACTAAGTTTCTGCTAATCATATCCTTCATACGACCAGGAGTAGCTACAATAATTTGCGCTCCTTTTTTAACTTGTCTTGCTTGGTCTGTAATGCTTGCACCACCATAAATAGCAGTAACATTAAGTCCTTTACAGTATTTGCCATAAAGTTTTAACTCGTTGGTAATTTGCAAGCAAAGCTCACGTGTAGGAGATAAAATAAGACCTTGAGTAGTTCTACTGTCAATGTCAATTTTTTGTAACATTGGAAAACCAAAGGCTGCAGTTTTACCAGTACCAGTTTGTGCTAATGCAACAAGGTCACTTTCTTTTTCTAATAAAATAGGAATTGCTTTTTCTTGGACTTCACTAGGTTCGGTAAAACCTAAATCCGTAATAGCATTAAGCAGGTCTTCATTAAGACCTAGTTTTTGGAATGTGTTCATTCTTTTGTATAAGTATTCGATATCAATTATGTGGTGTTACATAAGAAGCGTATCGACATACTTAAACCTAAACTTCTGGTAACACATCCTCACGCTGAGGAATTTAGTGAAACTCAAAATTTGCTTAGCAAATTTGTTAGTTGAACGAACTCTAAATTTATTTTAAAGTCTCATCAATCTGAATTTCAAGCTGCAAAGATACGCTTTTTATTGGAATTTCAAGTTTTGGGTGTGGTTAAGAATATATTGAGTGTACTTTTTAGTTTGGTGAAAAAAGATACATTTCTCCATCTTGATTAACATTAAACAAAACATTTGCACCATCATCAGTTCTTTTTATTGATGTGGCTCTCATCCTTGCATCTCCGTTACCAAAATCTAAAATTTGATTTGTCTCAAACCAAGAGTTTAAAGAATTGTTATAATACCATATTTTAAATAGATTAGAGCTATCATTTAAAGAGGAATAAGCATAATGAACAAACTCTTTATTTCCATCAAAATTAATCTCTCCGCATAATAATCCCTTGAATGATTCAGATACACCATCATTTTGGCTAAATTCTAATGGTGGGTCTAAATTGATGTCATTAAAGCTATTTGTGTTAAGGTCAAATTCCAATATGATGTTATCTGTTACAAACAATGCCTTACCTGAATTAGTAACAATCATTTCATTAATTAAGGCATTTCCACCAATATTGCTACCATATTCACCTAAATATTCCCAACTACCAGCACCATATTCACTTGCTCTTATAAGAAAGTATCTATAGTAAACACTATTTAGGTTAAGGTTATTATATGAATGTGAAAAAAACAGATACAGATATCCATTAATTTTAAATGCCTCATATATGCGCCCAACTGTTCTATATTCGTGTCCATTGTTTGGGCTAATTGGAATTAATTCAGTAACATCAAAATTGTAAGTTTCAAGATTTTCAGAATTGTTATTTACGGAATAAACTCTTACACCGTTAAAATCAAATTTTATTATTTCGTCTTTACGATTTTCATTTGCTCCAATACTTAATTTTTTAATTTGAGTGCTATTTGGGTGAACTCGAAATTCAGTATTAAAAATTGAACTTGGAAAAATTTCGATGTTTCTTGAATGAAGATCAAATTTTAGGCTTGTACTGCTATTTTCCCCACCAGTAATAATTACTCCATTATCAATACCTAGAGCATAATAAGGTTGTCCGACCAAGTTTAAATCTCCAACAAACTCTATAGTTTCACAGTCAGTTTCTATTGTTGATGTAAAATTATAATTAAATGAATTTAGGTTTGTACAATCACTTATAATATCTCCATCTCCAATATCATCGTCATCTGAAGAAGAACCTTCACTTGAACAATTAAAAAATACTACGACAGCAAACGAAAGAATGATTAGCTTTTTCATGACTTAAAATTTATGTTAAATAATAGCTTTCGGTTCTGTAATGCAATACCCAATTGTAGGTATTTTTGAGTAAATTTAATTGCATATACCTTCTAAGTAATAAATCACTGATTAATAAATTATATCGGATAATACCGAAATAAGTTCAGCACTAGTAAGTTAAGCTAATTTTTTGATTTAAAAAAATCAACAGCTTTGATAGTAGAATGTTATAAGATTAATTTTCAGACTCAAACAAAACCTCAAAAGCACTATAAACTGCCAAATGCAAAGCATCTCCGTGGTCTTGCTCTTCTAAAAACTGGAAGTACACTTTAGTGTTGTCCTTTGTGTTGGCTTTTAAAGTAGTGTAAAGGGATTTGGCATCACGCTCCATAATTTCACCTTCCTTACCAACAGCAACATACACTTTTTTTTCAGTGCTATACGTTTTTGGTTGTAGTTTTAATAAAGATTGGTCATCCCACCACAAGCTTGGGCTTACAATGATGTAGTTGTCGAATAATTCAGGTTTTTTAAACAATACTTCTGTAGCTAATAAACCACCTAACGATTGCCCAATTATGGTTTTTGTGTCTTCCGTTCTGTAATTTGTATGGATAAAAGGTTGTAAGTCCTTTTCAATAAAATTGATAAAATCATCAGATTTACCAGAGGTAGGAAAATCTTTTTTGTCCTGATCTATGGTTGTGGGATAAGTGAAATCTCGTTTTCTATCGATATTGGTAATGCCAACAACAATAGACTCAGGCACCATATTTATCCAAGAAAAAGATCCAAATTGTACGATACCAGCAATATGAATAAAATCTTCGTCAATTGAACCATCTAATAAATAAATGACAGGATAGGTTTTTAATGAATCTATCTTGTAACGCTGAGGTAAATACACATTGATATGACGATTTTCATTAAGCGTTGATGAATAGAATGTCACAGATTCTCCAATGTTTAAAGGTTCTGTGCTAAGCGTTTTTGACTTTTCTTGTGCAAAAACTTGTACAGCAAGGAGTAGCGTTATTACGAAGCTGATTGATTTTTTTAATGTCATAGAAATTGTATTATTATTGGCTAGTAACGAAATTACGCAAATCTTTGGCAAATCAAAGTGTCGTATGAGTCAACAAAACAATATTGTATCTTCGCTATTAAATTCAGATAAAACAAATTGACGAACTACGATTACATCATTTTAGGTGCAGGAGCTTCTGGCTTAATGCTGGCATACCGAATGTCTCAGGATACTTTTTTTGATGATAAATCCGTATTGATTATAGACTGGATACAGGACAAAGGTAATGATAGAACTTGGTGCTTTTGGGAAGAAGGAGATGGAGAATGGGATCATTTGCTTACCAAAACTTGGTCAAATATTTATTTTGGAAGTGACCATTATTCTAAAACCATTGCTATTTCTCCTTACCGTTATAAAATGATAAGAAGTTCGGGTTTTTATGAATTCTTGTGGAAATCCATCCATGCAAAACCTAACTTTACTTTTTTGGTACGAAGTGTCTCTTCATTTAAAGAAACTAACAATGGAGTAGAGGTCATTGCTCAAGAAAGGGAAAATGAATTTGGGCCAGTAATTAATAAATTTACTTATAAGGGTAAAAAGCTTTTTACAAGCCTAAACACTTTTGAAGATTTTAATTTTCAGAAAAAGTATCCGGTTATTAAACAACATTTTTTAGGATGGTTTGTTAACACCAAGAAAGACGCTTTTGATGATTCTGCAGCAACTTTTATGGATTTTTCAGTGCCACAAAAAGGAAGCACACGTTTTATGTATGTGTTGCCAATGGATAAGAGAACCGCACTTTTTGAATATACGTTGTTCTCAGAAAAGCTCTTAAAACGTTCAGATTACGAAGATGCCATATCAAGATATTTAGAAAATAAAGGTGTCTATGATTTTGAAATTATAGAGAATGAAATAGGATCCATTCCAATGACAGCCTTTAAGTTTCATGAATTAAACTCTGAACATATTTTAAACATTGGTACAGCAGGTGGTTGGACCAAAGCGAGTACAGGTTATACTTTTAAGAGCACAACAAGAAAAACCAAAGAGCTTGTGGACTTTTTGAAAAAAGAAAATGACTTGTCTAAATTCCACAAAAAATCGAAATTCTGGTTTTACGATTTAATTTTCTTGGATGTATTGGCTAATCATAATGATGAAGGAGCTGCATTGTTCTCATCAATGTTCAAAAAGGCTAAGATTAAAACTATTTTTAGGTTTCTGGATGAGGAATCTTCGTTGTTGGAAGATTTTAAAATCATAAGATCTGTACCACCAAAACGGTTTATACAAGCGTTTTTAAAGAGGTTATTCTAGAAATATTTTGTCATCATTCTTAACTTGTTTCAGAATCCATATACACCTGTCCACGATGTGGTTTTAAGGCATCTCGTATAGGTTTCATTTCAGATTCATCTATCACTAAATACGCAATACTATGCATGTCATTTAGAGTTTCCGTACCAGTAATGGGTATATTTAAATCATTTAGCTTAATATATTCCTTTAAGTGGATAAGATGATGCTCAGCTGTTTTTTGACCAGCAGGACCTCTAAAATCCCAAATTAGTTTTAGTTTACGCATTATAGACAGAGGTTCCGTTTTCTACAAAGTTTTTAAAATTTGTCATGTATTTTTTAGTTTGCTTTTTAAATGCGCTAGGCATTAAAAACAACATGGCATTCATCATAAAGTTGGTAGGTTCAAATTCGTTTTTGCAAATCCATTTGGTTTGGTTGTCTGCTATTTGTTCAAAATAATTTTGCTGAATGTTCCGCACACCTTTAGTGGTGTATGTGGCATGAAATTCATTTGGAAAATTTTGTTTGGTAATGGTTTCTATGAGTTCCATTTTTCTTTTGCCAAAATCGTAATTAAGTTTCATTTTAGCACCAAATTCACCTGGAGTACCAGATATATGCTCTGTACTTGCCAGACCTTCTTGCCAATGCTTCATGTTATCAACAGAATCCATTTTTTTTATGACTTCCTCTAAGGGTTTTTCAATAATTATTTCAGTTGTGTACTTCATAAAGGGGATATTGAGATATAAAGATAAAAAAAGCGTTGATACTAACTTTAACTTATAAGCGTTTTTAGGTTTTAAAGCATTTTAACAACAAAAAAATAATGCCAAAATAATGACTTTTGATACTCTTGTAAACTAAGGTATTTATGTTATTTTTGCTTCACCTTAAAATTAGAAATATTTTATAAAAACGATTTCTTAATAAAGAAGAATACACTATGAAAATTAAGTTTAAATACATGCTATTATTATTGTTAGCACTAAATTTTTCTTTTGCACAAGAAAATGACCAAGTTTTGCTTAAAGTAGATGGAGAGCCAATAATGACTTCAGAATTTTTAAGGGTTTATAACAAAAATTTAGACTTGGTAAAAGATGAAAGTCAAAAGGACATTGATGGTTATTTAAAACTTTTTACAGAATACCAACTAAAATTAAAGGAAGCAAAGCGTTTAAAATTGCACGAAGATGCCAATTACCAACGCGAGTTTTTAAGGTATAAAAAACAATTAACCAAAAATTACCTATCCGAAAACAAGGTTACTGATGCCTTGGTAGAAGAGGCATACGAGCGAAGTAATATAGATATTAACGCCTCTCATGTTTTAGTGCGTTTAGACGAAAACAGCAAAGACACCTTAGAAGCATACAACGAGGTGTTAAAAATAAGAGATCGTGTTTTAAACGAAGGATTTGATGTTGTAAAAAAGGAATTACACAATGGTAGTACTATTTTCTTAGAGGATTTGGGCTACTTTTCGGCATTTAAAATGGTTTATGATTTTGAAACTGCTTCATACAACACGCCAAAAGGCGAAATCTCAATGCCTTTTAGAACCCAATTTGGTTACCATGTTGTAAAGGTAAATGATAGACGTCCTTCAAGAGGAACTATTTCGGCTGCTCATATTATGGTGGCTCTTCAGCAAAAAGACACCCTTTTAAATCCTGAAAACCGTATAAATGATATTTATAAAAAATTGCAGCAAGGAGAATCTTTTGAGTCTTTAGCAAAACAATTTTCTGATGATAAGAGCTCAGCAAATAAAGGCGGACAATTAACACCATTTAAAAGTGGGCAATTAAGCTCTGTGGTGTTTGAAGATGTTGCTTTTTCGTTACCAGAAGATGGAGCCGTTAGTAAGCCTTTTAAGTCAGAATACGGTTGGCATATCGTAAAACGTATCAGTTTAAAGCCAATTGAATCTTTAGAAGATTTAAAACCAGAACTAGAAACAAAAGTACAACGCGATTCTAGGTCTAAGTTAATCAATGACGCTATGGTAGAACAACTTAAAAAGCGTTATCAGATTTCTATTAATCCTGAAGCAAAACCTTATTTTAAATCCTTGTTATCTAGTGAGTTTTTTACGCGTTCATGGAGGTTGCCAGACGATTTTGATAAAGACAAAACACTTTTTTCTATTAATAACAGACCTTTTACTTATAACGAGTTTGGTCGTCACCTAATGGCTGCGCAACGTATCTATACAAACAAAGTGATTCCTTTTGAAAGTGTTATAGATAAAGAGTATGAAAGCTTTTTCGAGAAATCTATATTACAGTACAGAGAGGATAATTTAGAATTAGAAAATAAAGAATTTGCCGATATTATTAAAGAATATAGAGATGGTCTTTTGTTGTTTGATTTAATGGAAAAAGAAGTTTGGAACAAAGCTTCTAAGGATAGCGTTGGCTTAGAAGAGTACTATCAAAAACACAAAGCCAATTACAAATGGGAGGATAGAGTAGATGTGGTTATAGCATCTTCTGCTGAAAAATCTATTGCAGAGAAAGCTTTAAAACTGATGAAGAGAAATAAATCTAATGATGAAATTAATGAAAGTCTTAATACAGACTCAGAGAAAAACATCATTTTCACTAAAGGTGTATATTCTGTTACAGATGATAAACTTCCATCAGATTTTGAAATAAAAGAAGGGCTTTCTAAAGTTTACAAACACAACGATGCTTTTCATGTTATAGATGTAAAAAAACTATTGCCAGCTGGTTTAAAAACTCTTGAAGAAGCTAAAGGTAATGTTATAAATGATTACCAAGCACAAATTGAAACCAACTGGATTAATGATCTTTATAAGCGTTTTGAGATTGAAGTTGATGAAGAAGCTTTAAAAGCTGTTAAAGAAAAAATAAAGAATCAATAATTTTTATTGAAAAACCATATTTACATATTAGCCGTTTTTTTACTGTTTGCTAGCTGCGATTTTTTTATAAGTAAAGATGATCGAATGCCAATAGCAAGGGTAAATGAATCGTACCTTTACAAAGAGGATATTAAAGATGTGGTACCGGCTGGTGCGAGCAAAGAAGATAGCACCTTAATGGTCAATGCCTATATTAACCGTTGGGCAAGGCAGTTACTTCTTATGGAAGGCGCACTATTGAATTTATCCGAAGCTAAACAGAAAGAATTTTCAAAACTAGTAGAGCAATATAAGAATGACCTATATACAAAGGTGTATTTAGACGCTTTGGTTAAAAAAAATATAGATACTGTGGTGCATCTAAATGAAGCCAAAGTATTTTATGAAGCTAATAAGGAGTCCTTTAAGCTAAATGACGATTTGTTACAGTTTAGATACGTTAGTTTACCTCTAAACCCAATAGATTTAGATACAATAAAAAATAGATTCAAGCGCTTTGAGCCAAAGGATAAGCGTTATTTAGATTCTATTTCCGTTCAGTTTAAATCGTATTCCTTAAATGATTCCCTTTGGGTGAAATTTAGTCAGGTTGCCAATAAGATTCCCGTTGTAAATCTTGAAAATAAAAAACAACTGTTAAAAAAAACTAATTTCTTACAACTCAAAGATTCATTAAACCTATATTTGATGCAAGTTAATGACGTGCGCTCGCAGAATGATTATGCGCCTTTAGAGTACGTAATGCCTTCAATAAGGCAAATTGTTATAAATAAACGAAAGTTAGAGCTTATTAAGCAACTAGAAAATGATATTACAAAAGATGCCATTAAAAACAATCAATTTCAGATATATAATTAAAGCAGCAAGTTTCTGTTGTATTTTCTTAT
The DNA here is from genome assembly GCF_042434315.1 of Winogradskyella pulchriflava. NCBI lineage: Bacteria > Pseudomonadati > Bacteroidota > Flavobacteriia > Flavobacteriales > Flavobacteriaceae > Winogradskyella > Winogradskyella pulchriflava. Next base: position 325,542 of record NZ_JBHLTQ010000006.1, read on the forward strand.
TTGGCGCAGTTAATGCCCAGGAAATTATTCCAGACGAAGCACCACCTCTTGCTAAGAAAAAGGATAGTATTGTCAACAAAACTAGGATTAAAGCAGACGGTGTAGCTGCCGTTGTTGGAGATTTTATTGTTTTAGAATCCGATCTTGACCGGGAAATTGCTCAGTTAGAAGCGCAAGGTGCAGACTTATCTGGTATTACGCGTTGTGAGCTTTTTGGAAGCCTACTAGAAAAGAAATTGTATGCACACCAAGCGATACAAGATAGTGTCATAGTAAACGAACTTTACATTCAATCGTTAGTAGATCAACAAATTGATGGTATTATGGCGCAAACCAATGGTGATATGCAAGGTTTACTGAAATTTTATAAAAAAGATTCAGAGCAAGCATTAAGGGACGAGATGTACGATATCAATAAAAATAACTATCTGTCTCAAGAAATGCAGAAAAAAGTTATTCAAGATATTGAAGTTACACCAGAAGAGGTTAGAACCTTCTTTAATGAAATCCCTGAAGATGAACGACCAATTTTTGGTACTGAGCTTAAGGTGGCTCAAATTGTGGTTATACCTGAGGTAACTGAAGAAGCAAAACAAGCTGTAATTGACAAGTTAAACGAATTCAAGAAAGACGTTGAAGAAAATGGAGCCAATTTTACAACCAAAGCTTTGTTTTATTCTGAAGATTTAGGATCTAAAAACAATGGTGGATTATTACCTGCTATGAATAGAAAGCAACCAAGAATGGTAAAAGAGTTTAGAGATGTTGCTTTTAATTTACAAGAAGGAGAAATTTCAGAACCTTTTGCAACCGATTTTGGTTATCATATTATTTATTTAGAAAAGATTAGAGGTCAAGAATACCAAGTAAGGCATATTTTATTACGTCCAGAGTTGTCCCAAGAAGCTATTCAAAAAGCTAAAGACAAAATAGATGAAGTACGAGCAAAAATTGTTGATGGCAGTATTTCGTTTGCAGATGCAGCTAGAGAATTTAGTGACGAAAAAGAAACAAAGTACGAAGGTGGTCAATTAACGAACCCAACCACTCAAGATTTTAATTTTGAATTAACTAAAATGGATACTGAAATGTACACCCAAATTCAAGATTTAAAGGATGGTGAGATAAGCCAAGTGATACAGGATGAGGATAGGGTTAATAAAATTAAATTTAAGATTATGACCGTTACTGACAGGATTGATGACCATAAAGCCGATTATGCGAGAGACTATTTAAAGATAAAAGAGTTGGCACTACAAGATAAGCAGATAAAGGCTATTGAAAAATGGCAAAAGGAAACCATTAAAGCAACTTACATTAAAATTAATGGTGAGTATAGAGACTGTGAATATCAAAGTGATTGGTTAAAAACGCAATAGAATATGTCTGATGTTACCGTTATTGAAAACTTTGTAAAAAAACATAAAGCACTAAAGGAGGAAGTTGCCAAAGTAATTATAGGACAAGATACTGTTGTAGATCAGATTTTAATTTCTATATTTTCAGGTGGACATTCGCTTTTAATAGGTGTGCCTGGCTTGGCAAAAACGTTAATGGTAAATACCATTGCACAAGCTTTAGGGTTAGATTTTAAACGTATTCAGTTTACACCAGATTTAATGCCTAGTGATATTCTGGGAAGTGAAATTTTAGATGAGAATCGTCAATTCAAATTTATAAAGGGACCAATCTTTGCCAATATAATTTTGGCGGATGAGATTAATAGAACTCCACCAAAAACGCAAGCGGCTTTATTGGAAGCTATGCAAGAGCGTGCTGTAACTGTTGCTGGTCATCAGTACAAATTAAGTTTACCTTATTTTGTTTTAGCAACTCAAAACCCAATTGAGCAAGAAGGAACCTATCCTTTGCCAGAAGCGCAATTAGACCGTTTTATGTTTGCTATTAACTTGGAATATCCTTCATTTCAAGAGGAAGTAGATGTTGTAAAGGCTACAACTACAGATGTTCAGATGACGGTTAATTCTTTGTTTACAGCGCAAGAGATTATTGATTTTCAAAATGTGATTCGTCGTATTCCTGTGGCAGATAATGTTGTGGAGTATGCTGTTTCATTGGTTAGTAAAACCAGACCTAAAGCAGATACTGCTGCAGATATAGTTAAAGAGTTTGTGGATTGGGGAGCTGGACCAAGAGCATCCCAGAACTTAATTCTAGCTGCAAAAACTCATGCTGCTACTCATGGAAAATTTTCACCAGATATTGAAAATATTCAAGCTGTGGCTACTGGAATTTTGAGACACAGAATTATTAAAAATTATAAGGCAGAAGCTGAAGGTATCACTGACGAAAAAATAATTCAAAGTTTATTTTAGTAACAATGAAGTCAACTTTAAGGAGATTAATTCCTGCTATTGTTATAATAAAGTTTACGAATAAAAAGTAATAACCATTAGTCTATAAGTGTTTTTATAGCTTCAGTTAAACGCTTAACCTCTTCTTCAATTAAGATATTGTAAAACCCACGGATGTTCTGTTGTTTGTCTATTAATGTAGCGTAGCTGCTATGGTAAAAATCGGTTCCGTCTTCATTTGGTCTAAAATTCGTCATTAATTGTTCGGCTAGATGTTTGGTGTGTTCTTCATTAGACCTTACAAACCACCATTTACTTGTTGGGATTTCTGTTGTTTCGGAATAATTTTTTAAAACTTCTACAGTATCATTTTTAGGATCTATGGTATGCGAAATAAGTAATACATCATCTTCATTTATAAATTCAGTTGCAATATCTATAAGTTTAACTCGCATTGGCGGACAAATACTTGGGCATCGTGTAAAGAAAAAATTAGCTATTACAATTTTATCTTTTATGTTAGTTGAATTTACTTCTATTCCATCTTGATTTGTAAAGTCCGAATAGATAATGGAATAAACTTCTTTTTCACCTTCAGCATTAATCTTGTAACTTAAAATAGGAAGCTCTTCCGAATTGGATTTACAGCCAAAAACTAGAAATAAAACTATAAGAAGCTGTGCTATTTTCATTTTGAAGCGTTATAGGCTTTTAATTTTTCGTGCATTTCTTTGTCATACAAGAAGACAAACATGCTAGCCATCATATCTTGGTTATCGTCAGAAGTGTTATTAGTTTCTAAAATCAATTCATAACTATGATTTGGATATAGCATTACACCTTTTTGGCTTGAAAACGAGGACACACTTTTTAAACCAATCTTATCCGTATAGTTTTTGGCTTCTGCTGTAAATATAATGCTGTCAAGAGTCTTGTCTTTAAAAGATAAACGCTCAGCAAAAGGATGTAAATGTGTAGCAATATGGTGCATTGTTGTACTGTCCTTTAGTTGGAGTTGTTGCGTTATATCGTAGCGATAAGTTTCTTTTCCTTTAAATATAACCCAATGACCAGAAAGACTTTCGCCTTCGCTATTTTGGTAGCTGTGATTTCCCGTTTCCACTGGCAAGCACATGTTAGGATTGTTTTCCGTAGGACCTTGAAACGGATTTTTTGTATCATAAGGTAACATGATAAACACAGTTTTGCTTTGTAGAGGTTTCATGTTTTTATGATGAGGTTGGTAACCCAAACTAACTTGGTGTTTAACTGAAAAGGATTCAGATTTTATGTTGTGATTTAATGTTTGAGTAGATAAAAATAAATTCTCATTTCCAAAAACCGGAAAGCCGTAACCTTCAGGGAATTTATACTTTTCAATACCATTACTCATAGAGGTTAACCTTGGGTAATCGCTGCCAATGCGTTCTTGTAAATCCCAACGCGAATAATGTTCACCATCATAAAAATCGATATTGGTATGGCATACATAATCATTTGAAAGCACATCAACTTCGTTGGTGCTAATAGCTTTGGTTTCAAAAGAAGTGAGCCATAATAAGTCGTCGTTTTGAGATTCAATTTGAAACGCACGCATTACTTTTGGTCCTTCCATTGACTTGTATATTTGATCTACAACCAATGTTGGCGTATAGAGTATTATACTGTTGTCTTTGTTGATGATATTCCAAGTATTGTCAACCAAACCTAAGGTGTGATTAATTCGAGTTTTAACAATAGCTTTATGTCTGCTTGAGAGGTTTAAATAGTAGATTCCTGCTACAGATATAGCTGCTAAAAACAATAAGACTGAATATTTTAGTACTTTAGACTTCACACAATAAATGTACTATTTTTTATGCAAGCATTTAGTGGTCAACGTATTTTTGGTTTAGATGTTTTGCGAGCCACGGCAATTGTGCTTGTGCTGTTTTCTAGTATCTACTTTATAGTACCTGATATACAAGGTTTAATACTCCAACTAATGAGTCTTGCTGGTGTTATTGGGATTGAAATATTTTTTGTGTTCAGTGGCTTTTTAATAGGAAGAGTGTTCTATAAACTCTACTTGCAAGACGATTTTAGTTTTGCTACCATTAAACAATTTTTTATAAAAAGATGGATTAGGGTTTTGCCTAATTATTTCCTTGCGCTCGTTATAAATATTATAATAGTGCTATTTATGGGCTCTGATTTACCTCATGATTTATGGAAATACTTTGTTTTTCTTCAGAATTTCACGTCAGAACCATCCTCTTTTTTCTTTTATGAATCTTGGAGTATTTCCATAGGTGAGTTTTCAGCAGTAGTAGGACCACTACTTTTATATTTTTTACTGGTTATTAAAGGCGGAAAAAATCCTAATCCTAAACTGTTACTTTTTTTAACCTTATGTATTATAGGTGTGTTTTTAATTACAAAATGGGTTTACGCCATTAATGACGATGTTAAAACCATGGAAGCTTGGAGTAAGAATTTAAAAACTGCTGTGATTTATAGAATTGACGCCGTGTACTATGGTGTTTTAGCGGCTTATATCTCTATGGCAAAACCTAACTTGTGGAAAAAATGCAAATTCATAACTCTGTTTTTAGGATTGGTTTTATGTTTTGTTTTGTATGTTGTAGTTCCTGGAAATTATTGGTTTATAAATACACATCCGATATTTTGGAATCTTTGGTATTTACCATTGAACTCGGTTATTATTTTATTGATTTTGCCATTTTTTAGCCAATGGAAATTGGATGTCCCATTTTTTGTGAAACCAATTCAGTTTTTAAGTACAATTGCTTATGCTGTTTATGTCATTCATCTTTCCACTGTTTTACGATTGATGTCACATTTTTTGCCTTCAGAAAATTTACCAAAATTTGATAGTATTGTCTATATTATGGTATATATAAGCGTATTGATTTTATTTGGTTATTTGATACATCATTATTTTGAAAGACCTATAAAACGGCGTCTAACAAATAAAAAAAAATAGAAACTTCAGTTAATTTTTAGTGTGGGCATTAAATTCAGATTTATTCTAAATAAGACAGATTGTTAATTTATTACTATTTAGATATTTTTAGTGTTAATTTTCTAATTTTTCAATAGAAAAGAACTTTAATTATGATTTAAATTTAAAGAAATTCCAATTTTGTTACATATTTTTAAAAACCCCTTGAAATTTGTACTTTTGTTCCTCTTAAACTAATATTATCAAACTTTAAATATACTATATGGCTTTTGATATTGATATGATTAAAAAGGTTTATGCTAACATGACGGAGCGTGTTGATGCTGCGAGAGATATTGTTGGAAAACCGTTAACGCTTTCAGAAAAAATACTATACTCACATCTTTGGGATGGCAAACCAACCACAGCTTTTAGAAGAGGTAAAGATTATGTGGACTTTGCTCCAGACCGTGTGGCATGTCAAGATGCTACAGCACAAATGGCACTATTGCAGTTTATGCAAGCTGGTAAGCCAAAAGTGGCTGTACCAACGACTGTACACTGTGATCACTTAATACAAGCAAAAGATGGTGCTGCTACAGATTTAAAACATGCAAATAGTACAAGTAGTGAAGTATTTAATTTCTTAGAATCTGTATCAAACAAATATGGTATTGGATTCTGGAAACCAGGAGCAGGTATTATTCACCAAGTGGTACTAGAAAATTATGCATTTCCTGGTGGAATGATGATTGGTACGGATTCACATACAGTAAATGCAGGTGGATTAGGAATGGTTGCTATTGGTGTAGGTGGTGCTGATGCAGTAGATGTTATGGCTGGTATGGCTTGGGAGCTTAAATTTCCAAAACTTATTGGTGTAAGATTAACAGGAAAATTATCGGGTTGGACAGCACCAAAAGATGTTATCCTTAAAGTAGCAGAAATTTTAACCGTAAAAGGTGGAACAGGTGCTATTGTTGAATATTTTGGTCCAGGCGCACTTTCAATGTCTTGTACAGGTAAAGGAACCATTTGTAATATGGGTGCTGAAATAGGAGCAACAACATCAACCTTTGGTTATGACGACTCTATGGAGCGTTATTTAAAAGCTACAGACAGAGAAGATGTTGCTGCCGAAGCAAATAAAATTAGAGAATACCTTACTGCAGACGAGGAAGTTTATACAAATCCTGAGCAGTATTTCGATCAGGTTATAGATATCAATCTTTCTGAGTTAGGACCTTTATTAAATGGGCCTTTTACTCCAGATTTATCTACTGCTGTTGGAAAAGATATGACAGAAAAAGCAAAGGCTAATGATTGGCCAATGCAAGTAGAATGGGGACTTATCGGTTCTTGTACCAACTCATCTTATGAGGATTTGTCTAGAGCATCTTCAATTGCACAGCAAGCTTTGGATAAAGGTCTTAAAACAAAAGCAGAATTTGGTATTAATCCAGGTTCTGAGCAGGTAAGATATACTGCTGAACGCGATGGTATTCTTCAAGTTTTTGAAAAATTAGACGCTAAGATTTTTACTAATGCTTGTGGGCCATGTATTGGGCAATGGGCAAGGTATAGCGATCCTAAAAATGCACCTAAAAATAGTATAGTGCATTCATTTAACAGAAACTTTGCTAAACGTGCTGATGGTAATCCTAATACACATGCATTTGTTGCTTCACCAGAGTTAACTGCTGCTATTGCTATTGCAGGTCGATTAGACTTCAATCCAATGACAGATAAGTTAATCAATGAAAATGGAGAAGAAGTAATGTTAGATGAACCAACAGGATGGGAATTACCTCCTAAAGGTTTTGATGTTAAGGAAAATGGTTATTTAGAGCCTGAAGCAGATGGAAGCGGAGTAGAGATCAATGTAAACCCAACTTCTGAGCGCTTACAGTTATTAGAGCCTTTTACACCAATTGGAGATACTATTACAGGAGCCAAATTATTGATTAAAGCTTTTGGTAAGTGTACAACAGACCATATTTCTATGGCTGGTCCTTGGTTACGTTTTAGAGGGCATTTAGATAATATTGCAAATAACACATTGATTGGTGCTGTTAATGCCTTTGGTAAGAAAACAAACTTTGTTAAAAATCAATTAACAGGTGAGTTTGGTGGTGTTCCAGATACAGCAAGAGCCTATAAAGCAGCAGGAATTAAATCTATTGTAGTTGGTGACCATAATTATGGTGAAGGATCTTCTAGAGAGCATGCAGCAATGCAGCCAAGACATTTAGGAGTTGCTGCTGTGATTGTAAAGTCGTTTGCTCGTATTCACGAAACAAACCTTAAAAAACAAGGTATGTTAGGATTAACTTTTGCAAACGAAGCGGATTACGATTTAATACAAGAGGACGATACATTTAACTTCTTGGATTTAAATGAATTTGCACCAGACAAACAATTGCATATAGAAGTTGTGCATGCAGACGAAAGTAAAGATACTATTGCGTTAAATCATACGTACAACGATGCTCAAATTGAGTGGTACAAAGAAGGTTCTGCACTTAATTTAATTAAGAAGCAAAACGCTTAAAATAAAAATTAGTTAATAATTAAAACTCCTAGTCAATTTACGACTAGGAGTTTTTTTATGTCATTTATGAAAGTTTTTAGTTTTTAACCGACTTATAAGTTAACTCAATTAAAATCTTTTGTTAGTCATGAATTCTATTTGGATTTTTGAAGACGTCAACTTGTTCAATTTATTGTGCCCACATAAGTTCAAGAAGTATAAGGCTTGTCACACTTTTGATTCCTATAAAAAAAGCGATTATATTTATTTTGAAGAAGATGCGGCAAACAAAGTGTACCTTATAGAAAAAGGTAAAGTTAAATCGGTTATTATAATGAAGATGGAACAGAAGTAGTAAAAGCTATTCTGAATAAAGGCGAGCTTTTTGGTGAGAAAGCTATTTTAGGAGAAGAAAAACGTGATGAGTTTGCGCAATCTGTGGACAACAACACCTCTATATGTCCTGTTGCTGTTAATACAATGCATGATTTAATGCGTGATAATAAATCATTTAGTTTAAAAATATATAAGTTTATTGGGTTTAAGTTCAAAAAATTAGAGAGACGACTTCAATTATTGCTCTTTAAGGATTCCAGAACACGTTTAATGGAGTTTTTAGAAGAACTTTGTTCAGATTATGGATATGATTGTAATAAAACCGGAGATCATATTATCAATCACCCATATACACAAAAAGATATTGCTTCTCTTATAGGTATTTCTAGACCTACATTGAATATATTATTGAACGAATTAAAAGAAGAAGCTATAATAGATTTTAATCGTAAGCAGATAAGAATTTATAAAACATCTGCTTAATTTTGTATTTATATGAAAGCTAAACTTACCAAGCGCAATGCTATTTTTCTTATTGTAATTGCTATTTTGATTATTCCTCAGACAAGACAACCCATACTAGTTTTACTGCATAAAGGACTCAGTTTCATAAATCAATCTTCGTTAATTGATAAAGCTGATAGAGTAACGGTATCTTATGAAAATTGGAAGCTAAAGTCGGATACTAATTCGGTATTGGATTTTAAGGACATAAAAGGTAAAGTTGTATTTATTAACTTTTGGGCAACTTGGTGTCCACCATGTATTGCCGAAATGCCTAGCCTTCAAGCATTGTACAACGACTACAGTGATAGAGTAGAGTTTTTGTTTGTAACTAACGATGACTTAAAAACTGTTGAAAGTTTTAAAGTAAAGAAGAATTTCAGTTTTGAAGTTTTTAATTCTTTAAATAATATTCCAAGTGAATTAGCGACAAGCTCCATACCGAGAACTTTTGTCATCAATAAAAAAGGAGAAATTGTAGTTGACGAATCTGGTGCAGTTGATTGGAATAGCGAAACTGTAAGAAACCAATTGGACCAATTACTAGCAGAGTAGCTTATTTAAAGTACTTAAAAGGTACTATCAACATTCCAAAGTTTTCACCTTTTTCCTTACCTAAATGTTTATGGTGGATTTTGTGTGCACGTCTTACACCTCTGGCATATTTATTATCAATATTTCTAAGCCATTTAAAGCGTTGGTGAATAAAAATATCATGAACAATAAAGTATGCTATGCCATACATTAGTATGCCTAATCCAATTGGTAAAGTAAACCAAACATCTTGATAACTCCAGAGGTAAAAACAGACTATACTAATTACAGCATAGAAAATAAAAAAGGCATCGTTACGTTCAAACCAACTATCGTGGTCTTTTAAATGATGGTCTTTATGTAGATTCCATAAAAAACCATGCATAATATACTTATGTGTAAACCATGCATTAAATTCCATAATAAAGAACGTACCAAAGAAAATCAATATCCAAAAAAAGGTTTGCATAATATATCTTATAAATTGTTAGAGTAAATTGAGTTGATATTTTACGTAGCTACGTGTTAGCAATTCTATCTTTTTATAGTTAGGCACTCTTATTCTTGCAGACTTAATATCAAGCGCAGGCGTCTTTTTAAGTTTTTGTAATAGTTTGTTGTAATACCTGTAAGCCATAAATACACCAAACTTTGCATCTAAAGGTAAGCGTTTTATGCCTTGCAGTCCTTTTTCAAAATCATTTTCAATTTCGTCGATAATTGTTTTTTTAGATATTTCATCTAAATGATTTAAGTCTGTATTAGGAAAATAGGTTCGGCTCAAATCTTCAAAATCTGCTTTTAAATCTCGTAAGAAATTCACTTTCTGAAAAGCGGAACCCAAACTCATGGCAGATTCCTTTAAATCTTCGTATTTCTCTTCGTCACCTTTAACAAAAACCTTTAAACACATTAATCCTACTACATCAGCTGAACCGTAGATGTAATCTTTATATTCTTGTTCAGATAAATATTTTTTCTTGTGAAGGTCTAGCCGCATGCTATTCATAAAAGCAGTAACCAGATGTTTGTCAATGCCATAATTGTGATAGGTTTCCTGAAAAGAATTAAGGATTGGATTTAAGCTAATTTTGTCATTTAAAGCATTTTCTAAATCAGTTTCAAAATTTTCAAAAAGCTTTTCCTTGTCATAATCATGAAATGTATCTACAATTTCATCAGCAAACCTTACAAACCCATAGATGTTGTAGATGTCTTGTCTTATACTGTTCGATAACATTTTTGTTGCCATAGAAAACGATGTGCTGTAAGCGTTAGTTACTGCTTTACTACACTCTTTAGAAACGTTGTCAAAAATTGATTTCATGTGTTTTAATTTCTTTTTAAAGCAATTAAGCTTCGTTTTTAGTTATCAGATCCGCTACTAACTTTCCTGAAATTAGGGAAGGCGGAACACCAGGTCCAGGTACTGTTAACTGTCCTGTAAAGTATAAGTTATCTACTTTTTTACTTTTTAATTTTGGCCTTAAAAAAGCAGTTTGCATTAAGGTATTAGCCATACCATAAGCATTTCCTTTGTAAGAATTATAATCCTTAATAAAATCATTGATGCAAAAAGATTCTTTAAAAAGAATATGACTTTGCACATTTTGATTTGTTAGGTCCTCAAAACGGTTTATTATGATGTCAAAATATTGTTGCCTTAACTCTGGTGTGTCTTCTAGACCTGGAGCTATTGGTATAAGGAAAAATCCTGTTTCGCAATCATCAGGTGCCATACTTTTGTCAGTTACCGATGGAAAATTGACATAAAACAACGGTTTTTCTGGCCATTTTGGATTGTCATAAATCTCTTCGGCATGAGCTTCAAAATCAGTATCGAAGAACAAATTATGATGTTCTACATTTTTAAGCTTTTTATTAAAACCAACATAAAATAAAAGGGAAGAAGGAGCAAATGTGCGCTTCTCCCAATAAGATTCAGAATATTGTCTGTGATTTTTGTTTAATAGAGTTTCAGTATGATGATAATCTGCGCCGCTTAATACAATATCAGATTCTACTAATTTTCCGTTTACTATTATGCCTGTGGTTTTTCCATTGTTGACATTAATTTTTTCGACATTATTATTATTGTTAATGGTAACACCTAGTTCTTCAGCTAATTTTTTCATAGCCTTGATAATTTCATACATACCACCTTTGGGATGCCAAGTGCCCAATCCAAAGTCAGCAAAATTCATAAAGCTATAAAAGGACGGAGTTTGGCTTGGTTTGGCTCCTAAAAACAGTACAGGAAACTCAAGTGTAGAAATAAGTTTAGGGTTTTTAAAATTCTTTCTCACTTCTGAGCTTATGGATTTAAAAAAGCGATCTATCCGCTTTACAGTCTCTTTGGTTACTAGTTCAAAAGGTGAAATACCTGGTTTTAAAACCACCTTATTTATAGCTATGTCATAATGCTCTTGAGCTTGGTTAATAAATTTGCGTAGTGGTTTAGAACTGCCTATTTCTATGCGTTCAAATTCCTCACAAATTTGATCCATATGATCACCAATGGTAATAACTTCATCAGAAAAAAAGATTTTATAAGCTGGAGATAACTTATCTAATTGGTAAAAATCACTCGTACTTTTTCCAAAGTCATTAAAGAACTTTTCAAAAACATCTGGCATCCAATACCAGCTAGGGCCAATATCAAAAGTAAAACCGTCTTTAATTAATTGTCTAGCTCTTCCACCAACAGTATTATTTTTTTCAAACATAGAAACTTTGTACCCAGCTTTAGCGAGATAACATGCCGCTGATAAAGCTGAAAACCCTGATCCTATAATTGAAACTGTTTTGTTCATTGGGTTAAAGATTAGATAGTAGTGATTTAATGGATTTAAATGATTTTACTTGTTTAGGTAAATTATTTATATCTATGTTTTCGAGTATTCTTCCTAATATCCATAATTTTGAATTATGATTTCTTAATAATAATGCTTCAAAATCTTCTAAATATTTACGAAAATCTTCAGCACTTGGTTTTATGGTGAAGTATGAAATAAATACAATATCATCATAATAAATTTGAAGATCTTTTAAGTTTGAAGTTGGAACACTTTGTCCTAAGAATATACTATGAAAACCACTTTTTATTAATTGGTAATTAACAAACATTAACCCAAGCTCGTGAATTTCATTTTCGGGCAGATAGAGCACAAATGTTGTTGTAGAGGTATTTACTTGCTCAGATTGAATTAGCTCGGTATTGATTAAAATTTTTTGTCTAATTAAAGAGGATATAAAATGCTCGTGAGCAGGTGTTATAGTATCTGTTTGCCATAATAACCCAATATGTTCTAAAAGCGGAATAAAAATATTATAGAATATGTCTTCGAATGTTTTTTCTTCTTTCAAAGCCTTATAAGTTTTATAAAACAAACCTTGATCAAAGTTTAGCATTGCTAACTTTAAAGAATTGATAGCATGATTTTCTATATTATTATTTTCAACAACTTCTTTAACCAATAATGGTATTTTAGCATCATCTATTGTGGCAATCTTTGAGATTTTATAGCCATTATTATTGAGATAACTAACATTGAGTAGTTTTTGGAAATCAGATAAATCGTAATATCGTATGTTCGTATCTGTACGTTTTGGCTGAAGCAAGTTATAGCGTTTTTCCCAAATCCTAATGGTGTGAGCCTTTATACCTGTTAAATTTTCCAGGTCTTTAATGCTAAACGTATTTTTAATATTGTTCACTTTTTTTATAAAATTGTTAAACAAAAATAATATTTAAATGAATAGGTTTTAAATAAATTAACAAAAAAATAAGTAAAAAAAGGGAAAGTGCGCACGAGAAGACTCGAACTTCCACGGACTAATGTCCACCAACCCCTCAAGCTGGCGCGTCTACCAATTCCGCCACGTGCGCAAAAAAAAGTTAAGTAAAGGTAAAAAAAAAGTTAAGCATTGTGCTTAACTTTTTGTGACCAGTCTGGGGCTCGAACCCAGGACCCTCTCCTTAAAAGGGAGATGCTCTACCAACTGAGCTAACTGGTCATGATGTTTTTCTCTAACGAGGGTGCAAATATAAAATGTTTAATTAATAAAACAACACTTTTTTTATTTAAATTTCCGTTTTTTTGTAGTCCGTTACTATAGTTTATTAATAATCAAATTGTAAGCGTTATGATCGTCGTTTTAATGGGATATATGGGTTCTGGAAAATCTACAATAGGTAGGGAATTAGCTACCTTGCTGGGTTACAATTTCTTAGACTTGGATGATTTTATCTCAGATAAAGAAAATGCTACAATTTCTGATATATTTAAAGAAAAGGGCGAAATTTATTTTAGAAAGAAAGAAACGGAATATTTATTAGAGGTTATCAATGGTTTTGACAATATTGTGCTTGCTCTTGGTGGTGGTACGCCTTGTTATGGTAATAATTTATCTGTTTTAAGTGATAACTCTAATGTGGTTTCATTTTATTTAAAACTTTCAATCCCGGTTTTATCTAAGCGCTTGTTCGTAGAACGTCAAAGGCGACCTTTAATAAGTCATTTAAATTCTGAAGAAGAATTATTAGAGTTTATAGGAAAGCATCTTTTTGAACGTGTTCAATATTACAATAAAGCAGAACACACAATCACAGCCGATAATAAATCTAAACAAGATGTTTTAGAAGACATTTTAATGCACTTAATCTAAATATGCTTCATAAGGTTGTTTGGATAAATTGACGTGTACATGCTCAAAAAGTGATGTAGAAAGTGAAATTCCTTTAAAATCAGCTTTAACAGGATATTTTTTATGGTTTCTATTAACGAGTACAGCTGTTTTAAATTGTTTTAAAGGCACATCTAAAAAATGTTTTATACCATATATAAGTGTACTTCCCGAATTTAAGACATCATCAATTAGTACCAGTGATTTATTAGTGTAATCTTCTTGTTTGATGGAAGTTTTAATTGGCTGTGTTGGTTCTTTTTTATCTATGGTTACCTTGCATAAGGTAGATTCTATTTGCGAAATCTTATCTAAATTTTGCTTAATTTTTTTTGCTAAGATATAACCATTGCTTTCAATACCAGCAATTACAATTTCGGTCTCTTCTACATTACATTCGTATATTTGATAGGCAATGCGCTTTATTTTATGCTCAATCTCCTTATGACTTAAAATTGTATTCTTTGTTAATGCCATTATATTCTTTTTTTCAAAGATAAAAAACGGTTTTTATTGATGCTTTATTTTTATTGTATTAATAAGGTATTACTCTTCTTCTTTAAATTCGTCAATATCTCGTCTATCTTTTTTTGTAGGTCTTCCGGTACCTTTTTTTCTGTAATAATCTTTGCTGTACTTTAAAAGCTCTTTGGCTGCATAAGCTTCTTTTGGTGTTGTATCCACTCTGTAAATATCAACAAGCTTAGCTCCAACACGGTTAGGTGGTAAATCGTTTACAGTTAGTTGATAAAGTATTTGGTCTTTCCGTAATTCAATTTTATCAGTTGCAAATACCTCTCTAGATGGTTTTGCTACAGATCCATTAAGTTTTACTTGTCCTTTTTTGCACGCAGTTGTTGCTTTGCTACGTGTCTTATAATAACGGACACACCATAAATATTTATCAATTCGCATATATTTTTTAACTAAAAACTACGTTAATCTTGTAGTACAAAAATATTATATTATTGTATCTTGCGCCTCATAATTAAGCAATAATGAATAATGTATAGGATTTGTGGTAATCTTTATACATGAAATGCAAAACATATGAAAAAGAAAACATTGAGATTAGCACTTTTTTTAATGGTATTAGTGATTGCCTTTATATCATGTAAGGATGATGATGACTCTACATCTTCAATTCCTGTTAGAGATAGAGCGGAGCAACAATTAGCTGATAAGGACTCTTTGTTAGACTATTTGTCCTCTCACTATTATAACTCTGCTTTTTTTGAAACAGGTTCTGATCATAAATATTCTGACATAGTAATTACTGAATTGGCAGAAGGGGAAACTGTGCCAGACGGTCATGCATTGTTGTTAGATGTTGTTGAAACTATTTCTGTAGTTTTCTTAGATGTAGACTATGAGTATTATATATTGAGAATAAATCAAGGAGGAGGAGAATCACCTCATTTTACAGATTATGTGCGTACAAGGTATGAAGGAAGTGTTGTTGAATCTGGTGATGTGTTTGAAACCATAAGTACACCAGAAGATTTACCTTTGCAAGGTGATGGAATTACTTTTTTTGGAAGTATAAAGGCATGGCAATTGGTAATGCCATCATTTAATACCGCAACTGGATTCACTACAGAAGATGGTATAGTTAATTATCAAAATTTTGGATTAGGTGTAATGTTTATACCATCAGGTCTTGCTTATTTTGCATCTTCAAGTTCTGGGATAGCTTCATACTCTAATTTAATTTTTAAGTTTGAATTATTACAATATGAAGAAGCAGATCATGACCAAGATGGTGTACCATCTTATATTGAAGACTATAATGGTAATGATGATGTTTCAGATGATGATACAGACGGAGATGGTATACCAGACTTTATTGATACAGATGATGATGGTGATGGAGTAAGAACTATTAATGAAGATATTGATAATGATGGAGACCCAACAAATGATGACAGTGATGGAGATGGAACCCCAAATTACTTAGATGAAGACTCTACACAATCAAATCAAGATGAGAATTCTTAAACTTTAACAAAAGATAAATAAAAAAAGCCGCTAATAAGCGGCTTTTTTATTTTTAAAACAAATTTATAAGGCTATTGATAAGCTTAGTATTAATTGGTCAGGACGTGTGTCTATTCTGCTTGCTGTTCCTGTGCCTAAGTTGTTATTTATAAAGGTGGCTTCGTTATTATTAAAGCCTCTTTCGTACCTAAGGTCAATACCAATTTTATTTAAGCTTAAACCAATACCAAAGTTTAAACCTACAGAAAAATCATCTTCTACATTGTCGATGTCAATTCCTTCAAATTCTGTATCTAGAATGTACTGTAATGATGGTCCTCCAAAAACACTAACTGGTCCTAAGACCTTCAATCCAATTAAAAGAGGAGCATCTAATTTCTTAACGTTAAAGTGGTCACTGTCGTAATCACTTTTAGTCGCAGTATAAACTAGCTCTGGTCTAAAATAAAGTTTGTCTCCAATCTTTCCAAAGACACCTATATGGTATCCAATATTACGATCAGGATTTTTTGAATTTTCGCCAATAGATTCAAAATAATCACCATTGGCACTGTAATTTAATCCGCCCTTAAAGCCAAATGCACTTCCGTTTTGAGCATTTACGGAAAAACCGACAAATACTAATACTACAGCTATAAAAGCTGTCTTTTTCAAATTTTTCATAATGTTCGTTTTTAAGATTAGGTATGTAATATCAAAAACGTTGCCAAAATGAAGTTATTTTCTTTTTAACACAGTTTTTACTGCTTTTTGTATAGCATCACTATTTAAACCATATTTTGCCATAAGCTGCTCTGGAGTACCAGATTCACCAAAAGTATCCTTGGTTGCAACAAACTCTTGAGGTGTTGGTTTATGCTGAGCTAAAACTCTTGAAACACTTTCACCAAGACCACCAAGATAGTTGTGCTCTTCAGCTGTAACTACACAACCTGTTTTAGATACAGAATCTAAAATGGCTTTATCATCTAAAGGTTTTATAGTGTGTATGTTAATTACCTCTGCAGAGATGCCAGATGCGTTTAAGGCCTTTGCCGCTTCTAAAGCTTCCCATACTAAATGACCCGTTGCAACAATGGTAACATCATTTCCGTCAGTCAACTTTACAGCTTTACCTATTTCAAAAGTGCCATTTTCTGGTGTGAAGTTTGGTACTTTTGGTCTTCCAAATCTTAAGTAAACAGGACCATGATGTTTAGCAATGGCTAATGTTGCAGCTTTAGTTTGGTTGTAATCACAAGTGTTAATTACTGTCATACCTGGTAACATTTTCATTAACCCAATGTCTTCAAGTATTTGATGCGTTGCACCATCTTCACCTAAAGTTACACCAGCATGAGATGCACAAATTTTTACATTCTTATCAGAATAGGCAACACTTTGACGTATTTGGTCATAGACTCTTCCTGTAGAAAAGTTTGCAAATGTCCCTGTAAAAGGAATTTTTCCGCCTATGGTCATTCCTGCTGCTAAACCAATCATATTAGCTTCAGCAATTCCAACTTGAAAAAAACGTTCAGGATGGTTGGCTTTAAACTCATCCATTTTTAATGAACCAATTAAATCTGCGCAAAGTGCTACAACATTTTCATTAGTTTTTCCTAATTCAGTTAATCCTGCTCCAAAACCAGAGCGTGTATCTTTACTTCCTGTATTTGTATATGTTTTCATAATCATGCCCACGAAAGCGGGTATCTGTTTAATTAATCTCGATTAGTAGTCTCCTAGTGTTTCAGCATTTTGTGCTAATCCAATTGCTAGTTGCTCGTCATTAGGTGCTTTACCATGCCATGCGTGTGTGTGCATCATAAAATCAACACCATTACCCATAACTGTTTTTAGTAATACACAAACAGGTTTTCCTTTTCCTGTTTTAGATTTTGCTTCTGCCATTCCTTTTAAAATAGCCTCAATATTGTTACCGTTTTCAATGTCAATAACAGTCCATCCAAAAGCTTCAAACTTAGCACGAAGGCTTCCCATTGGTAATACGGTATCTGTAGAACCATCAATTTGCTGACCATTTAAATCTATGGTAGAAATGATGTTGTCTACGTTATTACCTGCAGCATACATGATTGCTTCCCAGTTTTGACCTTCTTGTAACTCACCATCACCATGAAGACTGTAAATTAAGCTATTATCGTTATTTAATTTTTTTGTTTGTGCTGCACCAAGAGCCACAGACATACCTTGACCTAAAGAACCTGAAGCGATTCTAATACCTGGTAAGCCTTCGTGTGTAGTTGGATGCCCTTGTAAACGAGAGTTAATTAATCTAAATGTATTTAGTTCGTCCACAGGAAAATACCCTGAGCGCGCTAAAACACTATAATATACAGGAGAGATATGACCGTTTGAAAGAAAGAAAAGATCTTCACCTTTTCCATCCATATCAAATCCTTCATTACGTTCCATAATTTCTTTATAGAGTGCTACAAAAAATTCTGCACACCCTAAAGAACCACCTGGATGACCAGAATTTACTTTGTGTACCATTCGTAAAATATCTCTACGAACCTGAGTAGTTAAATCTTCTAATTGTTGAATGTTTGGCATGTTGTGTTGCTTAAATTTTATGGCACAAAAATAGTTTTTTATAGAAGCCTTACAAAGGTGTTGTGCTGTCACTTATTAACGATTTTGAGGATTTGCTAACAATTTTAAATTTTATTAAGACATCAATGTGGTAGAGTTATTTATATTTGCCATCAGACTTAAATTTTAATGGATTTTAAACGCATAACAACAGACAAAGAAACGAAGGCTAGAGCAGGTACTATAACTACAGATCATGGTACTATAGAAACACCAATTTTTATGCCTGTTGGTACTGTTGGTTCTGTAAAAGGTGTGCATCAACGGGAGTTAAAGAATGATATAAACCCAGATATTATTCTTGGTAATACCTATCATTTATACCTAAGACCACAAACACCTATTTTAGAACAAGCAGGTGGATTGCATAAATTTATGAATTGGGATCGTAATATTTTAACCGATTCTGGTGGTTATCAAGTTTACTCATTATCTGCTAATAGAAAAATAAAGGAAGAAGGAGTAAAATTTAGGTCGCATATAGATGGAAGTTATCATGTGTTTACACCTGAAAATGTTATGGAAGTGCAAAGAACAATAGGTGCCGACATAATAATGGCTTTTGATGAATGTACTCCATATCCTTGTGATTATAACTATGCAAAACGTTCAATGCACATGACGCATCGATGGTTGGATAGGTGTATTAATCATTTAGAAAAAGTACCATATAAATATAATTACAGTCAAACTTTTTTTCCAATTGTACAAGGAAGTACTTATAAAGACTTAAGACAGCAATCCGCTGAATATATTGCTAATGCAGGTGCTGAGGGTAATGCTATTGGTGGTTTATCTGTTGGTGAGCCAGCAGAAGAAATGTATGCTATGACAGAAGTTGTATGCGATATTTTACCAGAAGAAAAACCACGTTACCTTATGGGTGTTGGTACACCAATCAATATATTAGAAAATATTGCGTTAGGTGTAGATATGTTTGATTGTGTAATGCCAACTCGAAATGCCAGAAATGGTATGCTGTTTACAGCACATGGGACTATTAACATTAAAAATTTAAAATGGGCTGACGATTTTTCACCTATAGATGAAATGGGAATTACGTTTGTAGATAAAGAATATACTAAAGCCTATTTAAGACATCTTTTTACAGTGAATGAATTGCTAGGAAAGCAAATTGCTACAATTCATAATTTAGGGTTTTACCTATGGTTGGTTAGAGAAGCTAGAAAGCATATTATTGAAGGTGACTTTAGAAAGTGGAAAGAAAAAATGGTAAAACAAATGGATAATAGATTATAGAGTGTGAAAATACTGGATTGGTACATATTAAAACGCTACTTGTTTACATTTTTAATGATGTTGCTGCTGTTTATACCTATAGGTATTACTGTGGATTTGGCTGAGAAAATTGGTAAAATCATTGAAAATGAGGCACCTTTTAACGAAACAGCAATGTACTATGTAGATTTTACTATTTATTTTGCTAACCTTTTGTTTCCATTGTTTTTGTTCCTTTCGGTTATTTGGTTTACCTCAAAGTTGGCTAATAATACAGAGATTGTTGCTTTTTTAAGTTCTGGTGTATCATTTACTAGATTTTTGAGACCTTATATAATAGGAGCTACAATAGTTGCAATATTTGCATTTGTTTTAGGAATGTATTTGGCACCAATTGCTAGTCAAGGTTTTAATGAATTTAAATTCAAGTACCTTAAGAAAGGGAAACAAATTCAACAAACTAGAGATGTTTACAGGCAGATAAATGATAATGACTATATCTATGTAAGCAATTTTGTGCCAGATAGAAAGGTAGGTACCAATTTTACTTACGAGCATTTTGAAGGTAATGAACTTAAATACAAAATCTTTGCGGATAACATTAGATTCATTGAAAAAGATACCTCATATAGGCTAACTACTTATGTAAAACGTTCTTTTGAAAACGGTATAGAAACTATAGAGAAAGAACGAAGAAAAGATACGATTTTACCTTTTGAACTTGAAGATTTAACACCTGTAGAGTATGCTGCGGAAACCAAATCTTATGGTGAACTACTCAAATTTATTGATTCAGAAAAAAGAAGAGGTTCTCCTAATATTGGCAGATATGAAGTTGTTAAATTAAGAAAGTGGAGCATACCTGTCTCTATATTTATACTCACTATCATAGCTGTGGCAGTTTCTTCTGTAAAGCGTAGAGGTGGTATGGGAGTTAACCTTGCATTTGGTATTGCTATTGCCATGATTTATGTATTCTTTGATAAGATTTTTGGCGTTATGGCAGCGCAGTCCAATTTTCCGGCAATTATAGCTGTATGGTTTCCTAATGTAATATTTGGTATTTTAGCAATATACCTTTTACAAAATGCCAAACGCTAAACTAAAGCATTACCTCCATTTACATTTCCTGGTTTTTATCGCTGGCTTTACTGCAATTCTTGGTGAGTTAATTTCAATTGGAGCATTAGCACTGGTTTGGTATAGAATGGCTATTGCTGGTATTTTAATGTTTCTATTTATTAAAATTATTAGGCTAGATATTAAAATCACCAAAAAAGCATTTTGGCAATTTTCTGCAGCGGGAATCATTATAGCATTACATTGGATTACTTTTTTTGAATCCATTAACCAAGCAAATGTGTCTATAGCCTTAGCCATGTTTTCATCAGGTGCTTTTTTCGCCTCCTTTATTGAGCCAATTTTTTTTAAACGTCGCATATTAGGTTACGAAATTTTATTTGGCCTAATGGTAATATTGGGAGTATTCTTAATTACCAGTAGCGAAATGAATTATATATACGGCATAGCATTAGGTCTGTTATCGGCATTGCTTTCCACTTTGTTTGCTATTATAAATGGTCGTTTTATTGAACGTTATAGTGCAACAGTAATTTCGTTTTACGAATTTTTAAGTGGAGTACTATTCTTAACAGTTTTTATCCTTTTATCAGGAGTTAAATTCAATGCTGAGTTTTTTACTCTTTCCTATAACGATTGGATTTATATATTTATATTAGCTTCAGTATGTACTGCTTATGCATTTATTGGAGCAGTAGAAATAATGCGCTACATTAGCCCTTTTACTGTAATTTTGAGTTATAACCTCGAACCTGTTTATGGTATTGCAATGGCACTTATTTTATTTCCTGAAACAGAACAAATGTCCTCTCAATTTTATATTGGAGCAGCTTTAGTCATTGTCACCGTAATAATGGATGCAATTTTTAAAAATTCTAGAAGAAGGAAAAACAAAACCAAAGTTATTACCAATTAAAGTTTTTATATTTGCATACTACTAAACTAACTAAACAATAAAAATAATTTCAAATTGTATGGAATACTTAGAGTTTGAATTACCAATAAAAGAACTTGAAGATCAGCTTTCTAAATGCCAAATTATAGGTGAGGAAAGTGACGTGGATGTTACTGAAACATGTAAGCAAATTGAAAAAAAATTAGCAGAAACCAAGAAAGACATATATAAAAATCTAACAGCTTGGCAACGTGTTCAGCTGTCGCGTCATCCTAATAGACCTTATACATTAGATCATATTAAAGCATTATGTGGCGATACATTTTTAGAACTACATGGAGATAGAAATGTAAAGGATGACAAGGCTATGATTGGTGGTCTTGGAAAAATTGGTGACCAAAGTTATATGTTCATTGGTCAACAAAAAGGGTATAACACCAAAACAAGACAGTACCGTAATTTTGGTATGTCTAATCCAGAAGGATATCGTAAAGCATTGCGCCTTATGAAATCTGCAGAAAAGTTTGGAATTCCGGTTGTAACATTGATAGATACACCAGGGGCATATCCAGGATTAGAAGCAGAGGAACGTGGACAAGGGGAGGCTATTGCTAGAAATATTTTAGAAATGTCTCGTCTTAAAGTGCCAATTATTACAATAATTATTGGTGAAGGTGCATCAGGTGGCGCACTGGGAATTGGAGTAGGAGATAAAGTGATGATGTTAGAAAACACTTGGTATTCAGTAATTTCACCAGAATCTTGTTCTTCAATCTTATGGAGAAGCTGGGAGTACAAAGAACAAGCAGCTGAAGCTCTAAAGTTAACCGCTAAGGATATGAAGCGCATGAAGCTTGTGGATCAGATTATAAAAGAACCACTTGGTGGTGCCCATACAGATAGAGAAAAAACGTTTTTAGCCGTTAAAGATGCCATTGTTAAATCTTATGATGAGCTGAAAAACTTATCACCAAAAGAATTGGTGAAAAAACGTATGGAAAAATATGATGAAATGGGAGTCTATAAAGACTAAATCCACTAAACATAGGCAACTAAAAAAAACTGAAGTTTAGACTTCGGTTTTTTTTATCGCTATTAACAATAAACACAACTTATTAACAGTTAAATTGTTAACTATGTGTTGACATTGTAAAACTTAAAAGATGCAGTTCGTCGATACTATTTAGTTACATTTGTCACTTATGAAACAGCCCAACCCAATACAAGGTTATAAAGTAGATAAGAGCACTATCATTAGCTTAGAGAAAGGAAAAATACCACCTCAAGCTATTGATTTAGAGGAAGTTGTGCTTGGAGCAATGATGATTGATAAAAAAGGAGTTGATGAGGTTATAGACATTTTAAGCCCTGAAGCTTTTTATAAAGATGCACATAAATATATCTTTGAAGCTATTTTCAAATTATTTGAAAACAGCGAACCTGTCGACTTATTAACCGTTTCCAGTCAATTAAAGAAAGACGAAAAATTAGATTTGGTTGGTGGTGATTTTTACCTCATTTCTTTAACACAACGTGTATCGTCTTCAGCACATATTGAGTTTCATGCACGTATTATTCTTCAAAAATATATTCAACGAAGTTTAATAAAAATTTCAAATGAAATTATTGAAGAAGCTTACGACGAAACCAAAGATGTTTTCGACCTTTTAGATAATGCTGAAGCTAAGTTATATGAAGTAACTCAAGGGAATGTTAAAAAATCTACTGAAACAGCTCAAAGCTTAGTTATTCAAGCTAAGAAAAAAATTGAAGAAATTTCAAACAAAGAAGGTCTAAGTGGTATTCCTACTGGCTTTGATAAACTCGATAAATTAACATCAGGGTGGCAGCCAAGTGATTTGATTATTGTAGCGGCTCGTCCTGGTATGGGTAAAACAGCGTTGACGCTAACTATGGCAAGAAACATTGCTGTAGATTTTAATCAACCTGTGGCATTCTTTTCGTTAGAGATGTCATCAGTTCAATTAATAACGCGTTTAATATCTAGTGAAACAGGACTGTCTTCTGAAAAACTAAGAACTGGTAAATTAGAAAAGCACGAATGGGAGCAACTCAATGTTAAGGTAAAAACTTTAGAAAATGCACCGTTATTTATTGATGATACGCCTTCGTTATCTATTTTCGATTTAAGAGCAAAAGCAAGAAGATTGGCTTCGCAATATGGCATTAAGGTAATAATGATTGATTACTTGCAGTTAATGACAGCAGGTGGTAGCCAAAAAGGAGGAAATAGGGAACAAGAAATATCTATGATTTCTCGTAACTTAAAAGCACTTGCAAAAGAGTTGAATGTTCCTGTAATTGCCTTATCACAGTTATCTCGTGCTGTTGAAACGCGTGGTGGTAGTAAAAGACCTTTACTATCAGATTTACGTGAATCTGGTGCAATTGAACAAGATGCAGATATCGTATCCTTTATTTACCGACCAGAATATTACAAAATAGATGAGTGGGATGATGAGGAGCGTTCTCCAACAGAAGGACAAGGAGAGTTTATAGTTGCAAAGCACAGAAATGGTGGATTAGAAAACATTAGGCTTAAGTTTGTTGGTCATTTAGGTAAGTTTGATAATCTAGATGATTTTGATACGCCTTTTGAGTTTCAATCTAAATTAAATGCTGCAGCAAACGATGATACTTTTAAAACGGATAATTTCCCTTCAGCATCAGATGCTTTTGATGCACCAGAGGATGATGGTGTCCCTTTTTAACACGTTTTTAGTAAGTTGAAAACAGTTTTTTGACTTATCTTTACATTTCCTTTTAAAAAATTGCCTCATGTTAAACCAAAGACGTACAACAAATATATTGTTGCTAATTATAGTGGTGCCTCTAGTGTTCTATTTACTTAAAACACTGTCCTTTATATTTGTTCCACTTATATTTTCAATGTTTATTGCATTGTTGTTTTTGCCTTTGATGCGGTTTCTTGGAAGAAGAAGAGTGCCTAAGTTTATTAGTATTGTAGTTGTTTTGCTTTTAGTGGCACTCGGTCTAAAACTTGGTATAGAATTAATAAAATTGTCTAGTAAGGAAATTTTGGCTACAAAGTCTGAATTTTTTCCTCTCGCAGAGCAAAAGGTAGCAGACTTAAAGGTTTACTTGTTTGAAAACTTTGGGATTGAATTTGAAGAAAATAAAAATCCTATAGGTCAGTTTTTTGAGAAAGAAAATTTAGGTTCAACCTTCGGTTTTCTTAGAACTTTTTTAACAACATTATTAATGACGGCCTTTTTTGTTGTTTTGTGGTTAGGAGAGTCTATTAATGTGCATAAACTATTGAATAGCGTGGTGTTAAAGCAAAAGCATACGTCTATTAAAGCTTTTATGAAAATTGAAAAGGACCTTATAAAATTTATTAAAGTTAAGTTTTTGGTAAGTGCTTTAACAGGCTTATTCACAGGTTTAATGTGCGTGTTTTTTGATGTCAGTTTTCCAATATTTTGGGGCTTATTCGCTTTTGCAATAAACTTTGTACAAATGGTAGGTTCGTTTATTTCGGTGATATTACTTTCAATATTTGCATTTGTAGAGTTAGATCCTACAAGTACACTATTCTTTTTTGTGCTTTCAATCACTTTGGTTCAGGTTGTGTTTGGTGCGATTTTAGAACCTATTTTTATGGGTAAATCATTTTCAATTAACATTATAGCGGTTTTGGTTATGCTCATGTTTTGGGGATTTTTGTGGGGAATTCCTGGATTAATTATGGCTATTCCTATAACGGTATTTATAAAGATTATATTAGAACAATTTCCTAGTACTAAAATTATTGCAAGTCTGCTTTCGGGCAATGAGACTACTATTGAGTAGAGCCTCTTAGCAAAAGGGTCTTAAAAGAATTATAAATAGACTATAATTAGACTAAAATTTGGTTATATTTCGTTATAAATCTATGAACTTGAAAAAATTAGCCTTTATAATGTTTATGCTTTTCTTAAGCGCAAATGCCTATGCGTCTTATATTCTTATTCCTATGGATGCAGAGTCACAAGAAAATCATTTAAAGGCTTATGGCGTAACCTATTGGACTTTAGAACGAGAACTAAAAGTGCAATGGTTGCTCAACTATAGAGGCGGTTCATTTTTATTACCAGATGCCGAAATTATTCAACGCGAATGCCAGATAAGAGGTGTGTCTTTTGAGGTCATATCCGATGCAAAAGCTAAAGCAATTTTAGATGAAATTAGTAGTCCATCAGTTAATCAAGAAGCTGTTGTTTTAGAAAAAGCACCTAAGATAGCTGTTTATACTCCTTACGGAAAACAGCCTTGGGATGATGCGGTAACTATGGTGCTGACTTATGCCGAAATTCCATATGAAACAATCTATGATGAAGAAGTATTAAAGGACGAATTATTGCTTTATGATTGGTTACATCTGCATCATGAAGATTTTACAGGGCAATACGGAAAATTCTACAGAACATATCGTTCAGCCGCTTGGTATATTGAAGAAAAGAAGGCAGCAGAAGAACTAGCACAACGATTAGGCTATAGTAAAGTCTCTGATGCTAAATTAGACGTCGCTCTAAAAATAAGGGACTATGTCGTTGGTGGAGGATTTATGTTCGCCATGTGTTCTGCAACTGATAGTTTTGATATTGCGCTTTCAGCTGAAGGTGTTGATATTTGTGAGCCAATGTTTGATGGTGACGGTAGTGATCCAGGTTATCAAAACAAAATAGATTATTCAAAAACATTCGCGTTTAAGGATTATATATTAGAACGAAGCCCAAATGTTTATGAGTTTTCTTCAATAGATATGACTCAAAAACGAAAAATTCCATTTAAAACCGATTATTTCTCTTTGATGGAATATTCAGCTAAATGGGATCCAATTCCAACAATGCTTACACAAAATCATACATCTTTAGTAAAAGGTTTTATGGGACAAACCACTTCATTTACAAGAGACCAAATAAAGTCTAATGTCTTGGTTATGGGAGAAAACAGAACCAACGGTGAGGCTAA
This sequence comes from Winogradskyella pulchriflava, assembly GCF_042434315.1. NCBI lineage: Bacteria > Pseudomonadati > Bacteroidota > Flavobacteriia > Flavobacteriales > Flavobacteriaceae > Winogradskyella > Winogradskyella pulchriflava. The sequence continues at coordinate 352,196 of NZ_JBHLTQ010000006.1, forward strand.
ATACATACACGGAATAAAAGGAAAGGGTTTTTTTACGTTTTACGGAGGCCATGATCCAGAGGATTATACGCATAGAGTAGGAGACCCAAAAACCGAATTGGACTTACATCCAACTTCACCAGGATATCGTCTTATCTTAAACAATGTTCTTTTTCCTGCCGCTAAAAAGAAGAAGCAAAAGACTTGATTTTGACGTTTTTTTTGTATTTTAAATTTGAATACTAATTCAATTTATAATGTCAACAAAAGAAGCCATACTCAACAAAATTCAAATTCTAATCACAAATCATTTTAATTCACCAGAAGAAGCTTTTGCGTTTTTTGATAAGGATGGTGATGGAAAATTAACTAAAAGCGAAATAAAAGATTTATTAAAGCAAGCTGAAATAAGTGGTTTTTTAAGAGGTATTGTTTCTTCAAAACTTATTGAAGGTTATGATAAAGATGGTGATGAATTAATTGATTGGGAAGAGTTTAAATTTGCAATTGACGAAATTTCAGACGAATCAAAGTAAATTTTGAATGCATTTTTTTCAAAGAGAAATTAGATTAAAAGCTTTTTCTAGAGGCTTCCATTTAATTACTGATGCTATATTAATCGGATTGCCAGAATTGGAAGATATCAATGTTGGTCAACTACAAGTATTCATTAAACATACTTCAGCAAGTTTAACCATCAATGAAAATGCTGATCCTACGGTAAGATCGGATTTTGAAAGTCACATCAACAAAATGGTGCCCGAAAATCAGCCATATTACAAACACACGTTTGAAGGTTCTGATGATATGCCAGCTCATATTAAGGCTTCTTTAATGGGAACTTCAGTTCAGATACCTATTACAAACGGAAAACTTAATCTAGGAATATGGCAAGGTATTTACTTGTGCGAACACAGAAACAACGCATCTGGAAGGTATGTGGTAATAACAGCTTTCGGAAAGTAAGGTTATAAAAAAATCCGGTTCGTGAGAACCGGATTTTTAATTAAGCGAAATGTTGTTATTAATTTGGCTAAAAGCCTTATTTTACTTTGTTTACTATGGCTTCAAAAGCTTCTGGGTGATTCATTGCTAAATCTGCAAGAACCTTACGATTCAAGTTGATATTGTTAGCTTTTAATCCTCCCATAAATTTTGAATAGCTCATTCCGTGTTGTCTTGCACCTGCATTAATACGCATAATCCATAACGCGCGGAATGTTCTCTTTTTATTTCTACGGTCTCTATACGAGTATTGCATCGCTTTGTCAACCGCGTTCTTTGCTACTGTCCAAACGTTTTTACGTCTTCCAAAGTAACCTTTTGCTTGCTTAAGAACCTTTTTTCTTCTGGCTCTCTTTGCAACTGAATTTACTGATCTTGGCATTTCTTTAATTGTTTTTTTGTAGTAGGCGACCAATTAAGGTACTTGCTAAATTATTTTGCCTAACTCCAGGGTTTATAAATTGTTTTAACCGATTAAAACGTTATTACTTTAAACGTAACATTGTTTTAATATTGTCTTCGTCAGCCTTATGTACTAATGTATCATGAGTTAACGCTAGCTTACGCTTTTTAGATTTTTTTGTCAATATATGACTCTTAAAAGCGTGCTTTCTTTTAATCTTACCAGTGCCAGTTAGTTTGAAACGTTTCTTAGCACTTGACTTTGTTTTCATTTTAGGCATTTTCTCCTATTTTTAATTACGTTTCGCTTATTATCTTTAACTGAATTAACAGTTTATTATTTTTTCTTTGGCGCTATGAACATAATCATACGCTTACCTTCAAGTTTAGGCATTTGCTCTACTTTACCAAACTCTTCAAGATCTTGAGCCAATCTTAATAATAAGATTTGACCTTGTTCTTTAAAAACAATCGACCTTCCTTTAAAAAACACAAAAGCTTTTAATTTTGCTCCATCCTTTAAGAATTTCTCAGCATGCTTTTTCTTAAATTCATAATCATGGTCATCAGTTTGTGGACCAAACCTAATTTCTTTGACTACAACTTTAGTTGCCTTTGATTTTAAGGCTTTCTCTCTTTTCTTTTGTTCGTAAAGGAACTTTTTATAATCCATTACTTTACAAACAGGCGGATTTGCATTAGGAGAAATCTCAACTAGATCCAAACCTTGCTCATCAGCCATAGAAAGTGCTTTCTTAATAGGATATACTCCTACTTCAACGTTGTCTCCTACAACTCTTACTTCTTCGGATCTAATTTTAGAATTTATACGATGTTTGTCCTCTTGGGCTTCTCTTCTGTTATAATTCCTTCTGTTTCTACGTATTGCTATGGCTTATATATTTAAATTAAACGTTTATTATTTAAAAGTCTTTAAACTTTTATTTATCTTATTTTTAATAATTTCTGATAGTTCTACTACAGTAATTGTGCCAAGATCATCACCTCCATGTTGGCGTACAGTTATTGTATTATCTTTTTCTTCTTGCTCACCGACGATAATCATAAACGGAAACTTTTGCATTTCAGCTTCGCGAATTTTCTTACCAACAGTTTCATTTCTGTTGTCTGCAAGGGCGCGAATTTCGTCATTTTCTAGCAAATTTAAAACTTTTTCAGCGTATTTTTCATATTTCTCACTTACAGATATAACAATTGCTTGCTCTGGCATTAACCAAAGCGGGAAATTTCCGCCAGTATGTTCTAACAAAATAGCAACAAAACGTTCCATGCTTCCAAAAGGGGCACGATGTATCATTACTGGTCTGTGCATCTCGTTATCACTACCTTTATAGGTTAAATCAAAACGTTCAGGTAAGTTGTAATCAACCTGAATTGTGCCTAATTGCCATTGACGACCAAGAGCATCTTTAACCATAAAATCTAACTTTGGTCCGTAAAATGCAGCTTCACCTGTTTCAACAACATAATTTAAACCTTTATCAATGGCAGCACTTAAAATTGCCTTTTCTGCTTTTTCCCAGTTTTCATCACTACCAATATATTTTTCTGGGTTTTCAGGATCTCTTAATGAAACTTGGGCAGTAAAGTTTTCAAAACCTAATGAACCAAATACGTATAGAACTAAGTCTATAACTTCTTTAAATTCAGCATCTAATTGGTCTGGCGTACAGAAAATATGAGCATCATCTTGTGTAAAGCCTCTTACTCTTGTCAATCCATGCAACTCACCGCTTTGCTCATATCTATATACTGTTCCAAATTCAGCAAAGCGTTTTGGTAGTTCTTTATATGAAAATGGTTTGCTGTTATAGATTTCACAGTGGTGAGGGCAGTTCATTGGTTTTAATAAAAATTCTTCGCCTTCAGCAGGAGTTGTAATTGGTTGAAAACTGTCTTCACCATATTTTGCATAGTGACCAGAAGTTACATATAATTCTTTTTGACCAATATGTGGAGTTACCACCATTTCATATCCAGCTTTTTTCTGTGCTATTTTTAGAAAGTTTTCTAAGCGTTCACGTAAAGCAGCACCTTTTGGTAGCCAAAGAGGTAAACCTTGACCAACTTTTTGAGAAAAGGTGAATAGTTCAAGTTCTTTTCCTAATTTTCTATGATCTCGTTTTTTTGCCTCCTCTAATAACTCTAAATATTCAGTAAGTTCTTTTTGCTTAGGAAATGAAATACCATAAACACGAGTTAATTGTTTGTTGTTTTCGTCACCTTTATAATACGCACCAGCAACACTTAATATTTTTACTGCCTTTATAATACCGGTATTAGGTATATGGCCTCCACGACATAAATCTGTAAAAGTTGAGTGGTCACAAAAACTAATTGTACCATCTTCTAAATTGTCAATTAAGTCAACTTTGTATTCATTTTTACCTTTATAGTATGATAGAGCTTCAGATTTAGATACATTACGCATTTTAAAGTCATGCTTACCTCTGGCAATTTCTATCATTTTGTTCTCAATGCTCTTAAAGTCTTTTTCCGAAATAGTGCCTTCACCTAAATCAACATCATAGTAAAACCCATTATCAATTGCTGGACCAACCCAAAGTTTTACATTAGGATATAATTCTTCTAATGCTTGAGCTAATACGTGCGCAGTAGAATGCCAAAAAGCTTTCTTGCCCTCATCATCTCTAAATGTATATAAAGTTAGACTACCATCTGTGGTTAATGGAGTGGTCGTTTCAACAACAGAATCATTGAATTTTGCAGAGATAACGTTGCGAGCAAATCCCTCGCTAATATCTACAGCCACTTCATGAGGAGTTACTTCTTTATCAAAAGATCTAACCGAGCCATCAGGTAGAGTAATTTTAATCATTATATATAGTATAAATTTTAGCCCACAAAGATATACCTATATATATAATAGACAAAGTTAAGTTTCCTATAAATTTTCATGGCGTTTCGCTTTTGCTTTTAAGTAGCAAAAGCGTCGGGCTATTCGCTCTATCTTTTTTGTTTTTCTTCTTGCTTTGATTGTCTTTATCATATTATGATATATAATGGTGTAATTACTTAATAGGTGATATCACAAAAAAGGATGCCGCTACTATCCCTAACACGACCAAAGTGACTTGAATAATTTTAATTTGAATCCATTAAGAGATTTTGTGTAGTGGCAATCACTTAAAAAACAAGGCGTTAAGAGTGTTTAAAAAAAAAAGAAAAAAATAAATATAAAAAAGGTGTTGTGGGATTAAAAAAGGGTTTTATATTTGCACCCCGAAACAAAAACGAAAGTTTGGTTTTCGGTCGTTCATTTTCAAGGAATTTAGAGTTTCAAAAAAAGTAG
>NZ_JBHLTQ010000007.1:0-292753 GCF_042434315.1 Winogradskyella pulchriflava
TCGATTATTAATTTCTCAAATTCTGGATTTTGGGTATTTTCTTTTTTTCCGCTACAAGAACAGAATAAAATTAAAATCAGAATGATAGATGTTATTACTGTTCTCATTTCTCAAATGCACTACAACGTTAGTATATGTAAACTTAGCATTTTTTGTAACTATATACAACTGAATTAAATAGGTTATCTACACTTTTTTTTAACTTGCACTATAACCTCTCAATAAAGAGTTATGTCACACTTAAGTACTTTTAAAACCATTTTAGAGTTAAAAAGATATAGCAAAAATACTATTGCTATTTATCTTTCTGCTGTTAAATCAATAACCGACTTTTTAAATATTGACTCTAGTAAACTTAGAGATTTACATGACAAAGACATTATTTTAACGATTATTAATATTACCAAAAGCAAGCAATATGCTGCGTCTTCACAAAAACAACTTATTGGTGCAATTGCTTTGTACTATAAAGAGTTATATAAACGAGACATTGATTTTTCAGTTATTTACCCAGTGAACAAAGAAGAATTTTTGCCAACTATTTTGTCTAAAACAGAAGTAAAAAATATTTTAAAAAACACTACCAATATTAAACATAAAGCTGTTTTGGCTACTATTTATGGCTTGGGTCTTAGAATAAGTGAGTTAATAAATATAAAAATAATAGATATAGATAGTAATAGGATGTTGGTGCATATACATAATGCTAAAGGTAAAAAAGACAGAATGGTAATGTTGCCCGAAAATTTATTGATAACACTAAGAGCATATTTTAAAATATATAAACCAAAAACTTATTTATTTGAGGGGAGAGATGGTAAAGTTTATAGTGCTAGTAGTATAAGAAAGATCTTTAAAAATGCTTTAGTAAGTACCAAAATTAATAAACCTGCAACCATTCATACTTTAAGGCATAGTTTTGCAACACATTTACTTGAAAACGGAACAGATATAAGGATTATTCAAAAATTATTAGGACATAAAAATATTAAAACTACATTACAATATACTCAAGTGGCAGAATCTACAATTCAAAACGTAAAAAGTCCTTTAGATACATTATAGCACAAAAAAAGAGGGTTTTAAACCCTCTTTTAAAAATTATATTGGTAAAATAGTTACTCGGCTATTTCTTCCATAGTATGGTAAACGTTCTGTACGTCATCGTCTTCTTCAAGCTTTTCTAAAAGTTTTTCAACATCTTCTGCTTGTTCTGGTGTAAGTGCTTTTGTTACCTGCGGAATACGCTCAAAACCAGAGGATATAATTTCAATATTATTAGTTTCTAAATACGATTGTATATTACCAAAACTTTCAAATGGTGCGTAAATCATTACACTTGTTTGTTCGTTGCCATCTTCGTCTTCGTCTGTATCTTCAAAAATTTCTTCTACACCAAAATCTATAAGTTCTAGCTCTAATTCTTCCAAGTCTAAATCATCACCTTTTATTTTAAAATTACAGGTATGATCAAACATAAAAACCACTGAGCCAGAGGTACCTAAGCTGCCATCACATTTATTAAAATAACTACGTACATTGGCTACAGTACGCGTATTGTTATCTGTGGCAGTTTCTATAAGTACAGCAATACCGTGTTGTGCGTAACCTTCAAAAACAACTTCCTTGTAATCTCCCTGGTTTTTGTCGCTAGCACGTTTTATGGCACGCTCAATATTGTCTTTTGGCATGTTTACAGACTTAGCATTCTGTATAACTGCTCTTAATCTTGAGTTACTATCTGGATCTGGACCGCCTTCCTTTACAGCCATAACGATGTCTTTACCTATACGTGTAAAGGCTTTACTCATAGCAGACCATCGTTTCATCTTTCTTGCTTTTCTAAACTCAAAAGCTCTTCCCATAATGTGTGTATTTTAATTGGGTAAATTTAAATAAATAAGTGTTTTTACAAAAGCCTATTCTTCAACTTCTACAATGGCTTCTATGGCTTCTGCTAATTTAAAATCTTTTTCAGTAACACCACCTGCGCTATGTGTTGATAGTGCTATTTTTAGCACGTTGTAAGTATTGCTCCAGTTTGGATGATGGTTTTGAGCTTCGCACTCAAAGGCAATTCTGCTCATAGCGCTAAAACAGTCCTTAAAATTATCGAATTCAAATTCGGCATGAATGGCATTGTCGTAATAATCCCAGTCTGGGAAATGAAGTAATTTTTTTTCAATGGTACCTTCGTCTAGTTTCATATATAATGTTTAGTGGAAAATTAAGAAATAATAAGAATTATGCCAAGCTTATTTTTGAAGTTCTTCTAAAACATTTCTACTTGTTATTTGAAGATGTTTTGGAAGTTTATTGTATTTGGGCAAAACAGCTAAATACCGATCTTCATTTGTAGTAAATACATGTTTTAGTAATACGTTTCCTTCTGTAATTAAACTTATAATATCTTTAATAAATTCATCATGATGCACAAGATCTGTACTACCAAGATGAAATATACCATGTTTATTACGGTTGATAATGTAATGAATTTGCTGGGTTACTTTCTTATCTAACGTAACATTCATTATTAAATTTGGAAAAATCTCAACGGATTCCTTTTCTGAAATAAGATGTTTTATCTCTTGTATTCTAGGACAATTGGCACCAAATACCATTGGTAACCTTATAATTGTAACTTGCTTTTTTGGTAAACGCAAAAGCATGTTTTCTATCTTTATCTTAAAATGCCCATAAATGCTATGGCTCAAGGTTTTGTCTAACTCGTAACTTGGGTATTTACTATAAGCATCAAATGCATTAGCAGAAGACAGGAATATAATTTTTGAACCATACTCTAAAGCATATTCTGCAATGTGCTGATGTGCAATGGTCTGTGCATTAAAATCACCACGAAGCGCAGAGATGATAACCGAAGGTTTACAAGCTTCCAGAATTTCGTACACATCATCTTCCTCAACATTATACTGAAAGAATTGTTTGTTGGTTTCGTACTCTTTTTTTGGAGTTCTATACGTACCGTATGTTCTAAAATAGGGGCCTAATTCTTTATAGATGGCATTGCCAATATAGCCACTAGCTCCAAGTATTAAAACACGATGTTTTTGTACGTCCTTCTTCATTAATCAATCTGTCTTCAATACAGTGTTTACCCTTTGTAGAATGGCAGTTTTATAACTGTAGCAGGAATGGCTTTTTTTCGCACCTGAATATTGATTTTGCTATCGACTTTAGAGAATACTTTTGGCACATAGCCTAAGCCAATACCAATACCCAAACTAGGACTCATAGTGCCAGAGGTGACATTACCTATAGTTTTTCCGCTGCCATCTACAATATCATAGCCTTGTCGTGGAATGCCACGCTCATCGAGCTTAAAGGCTACTAATTTGCGTTCTGGTGTACGCTCTTTTTCTGCTTGTAAAGCTTCGCTGTTAGTAAACTCCTTATTAAATTTGCAAACCCAGCTTAAACCAGCTTCAATAGGTGAGGTGGTATCATCAATGTCATTACCATATAGACAGTAACCCATTTCTAAACGCAATGTATCTCTTGCTGCTAACCCAATAGGTTTTATACCATAATCCGCACCAGCTTCTAGTACTTTATCCCAAATTTGTTTTACTTCAGAATTTTTGCAATAAATTTCAAATCCACCACTACCAGTGTAACCCGTTGCTGAAATGATAACGTGCTCTATGCCTGCAAAATCACCAACTACAAAATTGTAAAAGTTAATTGCTGATAAATCATGACTAGATAAGGACTGCATAGCTTCAACCGCTTTTGGACCTTGAATAGCAAGTAGCGAATAATCTTCACTTAAATCGCGCATTGTGGCACCAACATCATTTTTGGAAGAGATCCAGTTCCAATCCTTTTCAATATTACTGGCATTAACAACGAGTAGGTAAGTTTCGTCTTTTATTTTATAGATGATTAGGTCATCAACAATACCACCATCGTCATTTGGCAAGCAGCTGTATTGGGCTTTTCCTATTTCTAATTTAGAAGCATCATTACTCGATACTTTTTGTATTAAGTCTAAGGCTTTTGGGCCTTCTATTAAAAATTCACCCATATGAGAGACATCAAAAACACCTACAGCTTTTCTAACCGTTTCGTGCTCAATGTTAACGCCTTCGTATTGCACAGGCATATTGTAGCCTGCAAAAGGAACCATTTTGGCACCTAAAGCTATATGTGTTGATGATAGTGCTGTGTCTTTCATGATACGTATTTTTTTTTGATTGAATTTATAAAATTAGCTGTGCAAAACTACATAATTTTTATTGCTAATTTTTAAAAATGCAACAACCAATTATCAACTTCTTTATGATGTGTTTTGCGAATTATAGAAATATATCCAATAGACTTAATTACAACAGCTTTTTATCAATGCGATTGGTTTATTATAGGTCTTATTTAAGATTTATCAACATTTGAAAAACGCTATATGTGTTAGAATATTATGAACACAATTCTAACTACTAAGAACAACAAAACAGGATTATTCTTTTAGCTTTTTTATATAGCCTTTTGCCCAATCTTCTATTCGTTTACCAAAACATTCTGAAATAGCATCTACTCCAAGTACACTGCCTTTGGCTAAGCGTCCTAATACAGCAATAGGAACATTATGGTTTTTAATATTAGATATTACATAGCCATCTTCCGATGTTTCTATGCCTAGCTCAGAATGAACAGGCTGTATAAGGTCGTCCTTTAATAAGTTTTTAATTATAGGGGAATTTATTTTGAGTAATTGAGGTGAATCCAGGACGCTGTTAATCATGCAATGGCATACTATAGTGTTGTTTGACGCATTCTTAAGTTCCCAGCCTTCTTCAATTAAACTTATCTCAGGATCATTGGTGTAACTTAAATCTAGAATTTTAGCATCGACCAAAGCTAATATTTGTTGCATACTTTCAATAGGAGGACCATACGTAAAGCGTTTGCTGTGTTCATCTAAGGCAATAATTTTTTTTATTGTATTAGTATTTAATTGCGCATGAGATATAGTGCTATGGAGTAATGGCTGGCAATGCCTCCAAACTTGCCATATACAATAATCGAGGCTTATTTTGGTGTTTCCTAAAGCCATATCTATATAAGATTGGATGAGTTGATATGTGCTTATGGTAGAATCTTGGATTAACTTGTGGGTATAATCTGAATCGTGTAAATACTTTACCAATATGCTTTCAATGGTTTTTGTGGTTGAGCTATTGGTTATAACTTTGTCTTTTAGGGTTTTAAAAATCCTGGCACCAACTTTTGCTATTGGTGTAGTTAAAAAATGAATATCGTGAGTGTCTTTGTTTGTATTGGTAAAAGATTCTATTGCATCTCTAATAAACTCTATTTCAGATGTTGTTGGTTTGTACCAATCATCAATGGATTTATTTAAAGGTTTTGGTGCTAATGGTAAACCATCTAAAGAGAAGGGAATAAGTTTTAAATGTTGGGTTTCTATCTTATAATAATCAGATTTATAAGTGTTATAATCCGTAATTTTAAAATTACCATATTTGTTTATCACTAAAAACCGCATAACATCAATCATAGCTAGTCCAAATCCTCTAATGCCAACGGTTAAGTTTTCTTTGTTTTTTATGCCTGTTAGTTGAGAAATAGGATAGGGTTCATTAAACAGACGTAATTTGTTATGTTTATTTACATGTTTCTCCCATGCTTTTAATTGATCTGAAAGTTCTGTGGGTTGATGACCTATAGTTAATAATGCGTCGTTGCAAGTCCAAGTATTTTCAGTTGTTTCGACTTTTATTTTGTCTTTATCTAATTTTAAGGAAATTACATCAGATTTAATTAGTTGGAAAAAATCCGTCTTTTTTAATACCTCTGTTATAGAATTAAAGCGTTCGTTTAAGTACACTCCTAATTTTTTTCTTGGAGGAAATGTGTCTGGATCGGTATCTGATTGTGAAAAATTACTCCAATTATGGTAAGACGGAAAGGCATCAATTGTAACGTCGTTAAGTATTATTTTGGGTCTTGAAGAAATCCCTTTTAATCCGCGTTCTGTAATATTTATCCAATTAGAATCTGGCTGACTTATATGCCACACATTACCAGCACCTGGAATTTCCGTAGACTCAAAAACTAAAATCGCGACATTCTGATTGGTATATGATAATTCAACCAACAAGTTTTCTAATGCGTATAGCCCTCTTGGACCCATACCAATAATTGCGAGTTTTTTCATAGATTATAAATTTAACTAAAAAAACCACCTAAAAAGGTGGTTTTTGTTTTATTATAAACGCTAAGGAGATTAAAACTGATATCTAATACCTAAAGCAATATCAAAATCTAAATCATCTCTAAAATCACCAAAGCCTAGTTCTGGTCTAAAATCTAAAGATAGCATTAGTGGAATATTAAAATTATATTCAATACCTATGTCACCAGCAGCAAAGAAAAACGTTTCATTGTCGTCGTTATCAAAGCCAATAGATCCAATACCTCCACCAGCACCTGCATACCAGTTAAAATTGCCATCAAGTTGCCATACCCATTGGTATAGACCAGTTAGTTTAAAAGCATCATAACCTTTTCCGCTTCTCCAGCCTAAATCTAATTCCAACCTGTTATTACCACCTAATGCACGTTGGTAAGATACTTCAGTACCTAAACCATCACTGTCTCCAATTCTTAAACCAATAGCATTTTTAGATATTTCTTGTGCATTAATAAATACTAATCCTGCAAAAATTGCTAAAGTTGTTAAAATTAATTTTTTCATATTGTTACTTTTTTTATTGAATGAATATTCTGTACAAAAATAACGACAAAACTTAAATTATATTAGATTTGTTTATATGTTTATAAACATATTTATTCAATTTAATGAATCTTCAAAAAGCATTAGAACATTTAAAAAACAAACTCAAAGGTGAGCTGTATTTTGATGATTTAATGCTAAAACTCTATGCTACAGATGCTTCTGTGTATAGAATGTTACCACTTGCCGTTGCATTACCAAAAAATAAAAGAGATTTAAGACTACTCATTGATTTTGCAAATACAAATAATACATCTTTAATACCAAGAACTGCTGGTACTTCTTTGGCAGGACAAGTTGTGGGAAAAGGTATTGTTGTTGATGTTTCAAAGTATTTTACACGAATTTTAAATGTTAATGAAGCTCAGCGAACAGTAACGGTTCAACCAGGTGTTGTAAGGGATGAACTCAATAATTATCTTAAGCCATATGGCTTGTTTTTTGGGCCTAATACATCTACCTCAAATCGTTGTATGATTGGCGGAATGGTTGGCAACAACTCATCTGGTTCAACTTCTATTCGTTATGGTGTTACAAGAGATAAGGTTATAAGTCTTAAAACATTATTAAGTGATGGAAGCGAAGTTGAGTTTTCAAATATTTCGAAGGAAGAATTTCTTAAAAAATTAAATCTAGAAACTCTTGAAGGCACTATTTATAAAACTATTTATAAAGAATTAGAGCCTAAAAATGTTCAGAAGCAAATCCGTGATAATTTTCCCAAACCAGAAATTCATCGTAGAAACACAGGCTATGCAATAGACGCACTATTAGATTCTGAAGTGTTTTCGGATTCAAATAATGAATTTAACATGTGTAAGCTGTTGGCTGGTAGTGAAGGTACATTAGCATTTACTACAGAGATTACGCTGCAGTTAGATGAATTGCCTCCTAACGAATGTATAATGGTTGTTGCTCATTTTGGCACCATTAATGCTTGTTTAGAATCGGTTTTAAAAGTAATGACACATAGCTTGCATTCTTGCGAAATGTTGGATAGTACAATTTTAAACCTTACCAAACATAATAAAGAACAGCAAGAGAATAGGCAATTTATAGAGGGTGATCCTGCGGCAATTTTAATGTGCGAAGTAAGAGCTGACTCTATTGATGAAGCAAAACTACAAACCGAAAAACTGGTGCATACCTTAAATAATTCGCAATTGAGCTATGCCAATGTAATTCTACAAAATGCAGACATTTATAAGGCTGTTGAGCTACGAAAAGCTGGACTTGGTTTATTGGGTAACATGATTGGAGACAAAAAAGCTGTGGCATGTATAGAAGATACTGCAGTAGCTTTAACAGATTTAGCACAATACATTACTGAGTTCACGACACTTATGAAATCCTACAGTCAAAATGCTGTGTATTATGCGCATGCTGGTGCTGGTGAGTTGCATTTAAGACCAATTCTAAATCTCAAAGCGTCTGAAGACGTTAAGCTATTTAGAGCAATTGCAACCGATGTTGCCAAACTGGTGAAAAAATATAAAGGGTCTATGTCTGGTGAACATGGTGATGGTATTGTGAGGGCAGAGTTTATTCCGATAATGATAGGCGAAGAAAATTACGGTATTTTAAAGCGTATAAAATATGCTTTTGATGCAAATAACATCTTTAATCCTGGGAAAATTGTGGATGCGTACCCAATGGACAAAGCATTGCGATATGAAGTTGACAGAACCGAGCCAGAAATAGAAACTATTCTAGATTTTTCAAATTCTGAAGGGATTCTTCGAGAAGCTGAAAAATGTAATGGCTCTGGTGATTGTAGAAAGTTACCAGAATTTGGTGGCACCATGTGTCCAAGTTATAGAGCTACGCGAAATGAAAAGGATACTACCAGAGCGCGTGCCAATGCATTACGAGATTATTTAACCAATTCTGAGAAAGCTAATAAGTTTAATCACGACGAGCTTAAAGATGTATTTGATTTGTGTTTAAGCTGCAAGGCATGTTCTAGTGAATGTCCGAGTAGTGTAGATGTGGCGAGTTTAAAGGCTGAATTTCAATACCAGTACCAAAAATCCAACGGCTATAAGTTTAAGGATAAGTTTTTTGCTAACGCCACGAAATATAATACAATGGCTTCACGCGCTCCAGGATTTTATAATGCACTTTTCCAAACCAAATTTGTGTCTGGTTTTATGAAGCTGATTTTAGGGATACATCCAAAACGTAGCTTCCCAGAAATCTCTAAATCTTTTTCTAGCACATTGTTTTATGAAGATAAAGTGATTGATGAAAATACGTTCAAAAAACCCATTAAAAAGGTCTATATTTTTGTAGATGAATTCACTAATTATCTTGAACCTAGTATTGCGGAAGATGCTAAAGTCATACTTGAGAAGTTTAATTATAGAGTAGTTATAATCACTGAATTAGAAAGTGGAAGAAGTTTTATATCTAAAGGCTTTTTAGAAGAAGCTAAAGCTATAGCTAATAAAAATGTAGCGTATTTTAAAGATGCAGTAAATGAGGACTGTTGTTTAATAGGTATTGAGCCTTCTTCTATATTAACTTTTAAAGATGAATACCTAAAATTAGCAGATGATAAAGTAACTGCAAAATCCATTGCAAAACACACCTATTTAATTGAAGAATTCATTCAGAAAGAAATTGAATTGGGTAATATTAAGCAAGAGCAATTCACTAAGGAGGCAAAGACAATTAAGTTTCATGGCCATTGCTATCAAAAAGCATTGTCTAATCAAAAATCAAGTTTCGATGTTTTAAATTTTCCTGAAAATTATAAAGTTACTATAATTCCAAGTGGTTGTTGTGGTATGGCAGGTAGTTTTGGTTATGAAAAGGAGCATTACGACGTGAGTATGCAAATAGGAGAGCAGACCTTATTTCCTGCGGTTAGAAAAGCATCAAACGACACTATAATAGCAGCAAATGGTACCAGTTGCAGACATCAAATAAAGGATGGTACAGGTAAAGTTGCTAAACACCCAATTACCATTTTAAAAGAAGCTTTAATTTGATTTCTTTTTCTTTGGCTGTTCAACAATAGTAATGGCAGCAATTAAATCTTTTACGTCCATTTCCTTTATGTCTTCATCTGCAAAAAAAGGGGAGAGCTTGTCTTTGTTGTAGTTGTAGATTTTCCAGCGTTTAAATTGATATTCTAATGCTGTGAAATTTTCAACCCAATCGCCAGAGTTTAAGTACATTGTTTTTCCATACTTATTTTCCTTAATAAGCATTTTTGGTTGATGGATGTGACCACAAACCACATAATCATAACCATTTTCTATGGCTAAATCTGTGGCAACTTTTTCGAAATCATTTATATATTTAACAGCACCTTTAACACTATTCTTTATCTTTTTTGACAACGAATAACGTTCCTTGCCTAACTTATCTAAGCACCAGTTTACAAAGCGATTGAGTAGAATTAATAAGTCGTAGCCCCAACCACCAAGCTTAGCTAACCATTTTGCATTTTGTATGGATATATCAAAAACATCACCATGAAAAAACCAAGCCTTCTTTCCATCAAGATTTAAAACCACTTTGTTTACAATAGAAATATTACCAATTTCAGTATCGGTAAATTTTCTAAGCATTTCATCATGATTGCCAGTTATGTAAATAACTTCAGTGCCATTAGCAGCAAAATCCATGATTTTTTTTATAACACTTAAGTGTGACTTTGGAAAATAACGCTTCTTAAACTGCCATATATCAACAATGTCACCATTAAGTATAAGTTTCTTCGGTTCTATACTGTTTAAATACGTTAAAAGCTGTTTTGCATGGCAACCAAAGGTTCCTAAGTGAACATCAGATATTACAGCTATTTCTACTTTACGTTTTAAGTTCAAGGTGATTTTTTCAGTACTACAAATAACATGTTTTGTTGTAAACTAAGTGTAAAGAGATAATTAACTAATAATGAGTAAACCGTTATTAAATTGTTATCAGAATATACCCAAATCCATTACTCTAACATAGCAAAAACTCGAATTCCATTTTTGTTTCTGTGATAATACATTTACATTAGCGTAAAATAAATTTTAATGGCAGGAAATACCTTCGGAAAATTATTTAAGCTTACCACTTTTGGAGAATCTCATGGTGCAGCTATAGGTGGTGTAATAGATGGTTGTCCATCTGGTATAAAATTAGATTTTGAAGCAATTCAAAATGAATTAGACCGAAGAAAACCAGGGCAATCCAAAATTGTTACACAACGTAAAGAGCCTGATACCGTAGAATTTTATTCAGGTATTTTTGAAGGTGTCACCACAGGAACACCAATTGGTTTTGTAATTCATAATACCAACCAAAAATCTAAAGACTATTCGCATATAAAAGATGTCTATCGTCCAAGTCATGCCGATTATACTTACGACAAAAAGTATGGTGTAAGAGATTATAGAGGTGGAGGACGTAGTTCTGCACGCGAAACTGCAAGTAGAGTTGTAGCTGGTGCTATTGCTAAGCAATTTCTAAGTGCCATAAAAATCAATGCATTCACCTCTTCGGTAGGTGAAATATTTGTAGAAAAACCATACCAAGAACTCGACTTTAGTAAAATTGAATCGAATGTAATTCGGTGTCCTGATGAAGCTTCAGCAAACAAAATGATTGCGAAAGTACAGGAGATAAAAAAGCAAGGAGATACTATTGGTGGAACAATAACCTGTGTGTTGCAGAATGTAGCTGTTGGACTTGGTGAGCCTGTGTTTGATAAACTACACGCAGAACTCGGTAAAGCTATGTTATCTATAAACGCTGTTAAAGGGTTTGAGTATGGTAGCGGATTTTGCGGAGCTAAAATGAAAGGTAGTGAGCATAACGATTTGTTCAATGAAGATGGTAGCACAAAAACTAATTTATCTGGTGGAGTACAAGGTGGTATTAGCAATGGTATGGATATTTATTTTAGAGTAGCCTTTAAACCTGTGGCAACAGTAATCCAAAAACAAGATGCTTTAAATAGCTCTGGTGAAATCGTAGAAATGCAAGGTAAAGGCAGACACGATCCATGTGTGGTGCCAAGAGCAGTGCCAATTGTTGAGGCTATGGCTGCGTTAGTTTTGGCGGATTATACACTCTTGCGCAGGCAGGAGTCTCAAAATTGGGATTAGAATTGAGATATTGAACCTAGAAGAAGAAAATAAAGAAAAAAGAAAGCATACTCCATTAACTGTTGAAGAATGGTTGACGTTTTTCTTTTTTCCATTTGAATCTAAAAAAGGTCTTGATACTAATACCTTCAACAAGGTAGAAGAACAAAGATTTCAGGACTATGGGTTTGATGAAAAAGCAAAGCAATCAAGTGAAGCTCGCATTTATGGATATGCTTTTTATGCACTTCTATTTGCAATTATTTTTTTAATAGTAATTTGGTAACAGAATAGAATATCAATAAAAAATTACGCCTTCGCGGCAAATAATATGAAAAAACTAGCACTACACTGGAAGATTATAATAGGAATGGTTCTCGGAATCATATGGGCTTTGCTTTCAAGTACCATGGGTTGGAGTGAATTCACAATAAATTGGATAGACCCTTTCGGAACAATATTCATCAATTTATTAAAACTTATAGCAGTTCCTTTAGTGTTGTTTTCCATAATTAGTGGTGTTGCTAATATTGGTGATCCTTCAAGTTTAGGCAGAATGGGAGGAAAGACTCTTGGTATTTACCTTCTAACAACTGTTATGGCCATTTCCTTAGGATTATTGTTGGTTAATGTTGTAAAACCTGGAAAACTAATTGATGAACAAAGTAGAATCGATAACAGAATTAGCTATGAAATCTGGGCAGATGCCGAAGGCTATGAAATTAAGGATGGTATAAACTACCTAAAAGACCCAGCGTTTTTTGAGCGTGCTCAGGAAATTTCAGAATTATCTAAAAGCGAGCTTCAAGAAGCTGCCGTAGCAGATAAGATGCAAACTGTAAAAAGCCGAAAAGAAACTACGCCTTTACAGCCATTAGTGGATATAGTTCCAAGTAATTTCTTTCATTCATTATCCAATAACGGCTTAATGCTTCAGATTATCTTTTTTGCTATCTTTTTTGGTGTTTGTTTGTTGTTTATTCCTTCAGATAAATCAAAACCAGTTCTCAATCTTGTGGATGGTATTAATGAAGTGTTTCTTAAAATGGTAGATATTGTAATGCAAGCTGCACCGTTTTTTGTATTCGCTTTATTGGCAGGAGTGGTGAGCAAAATGGCAGGTGACGATATTGGTAAGGTGGTAGAAATATTTAAAGGATTAAGCTGGTATTCTTTAACAGTTTTAATTGGTTTACTATTGATGATTTTTGTAGTGTACCCAATGATTTTAAAGCTATTCGTTAAAAAAATACCTTATAAAGGCTTTTTTAAAGCGATGAGTCCAGCGCAAACTTTGGCGTTTTCTACATCGAGTAGTGCTGCTACGCTTCCTGTAACGATGGAATGTGTGGAACAAAACTTAGGAGTCAATAAGAAGATTAGCAGTTTTGTATTGCCTATTGGTGCTACGGTAAACATGGATGGTACAAGTCTATACCAAGCCGTTGCCGTTATTTTTTTAGCACAAATGCATATGATTGATTTAACCATAGGACAACAAGTAACGGTAGTATTAACAGCAACTTTGGCTTCTATTGGGTCTGCAGCTGTACCAAGTGCAGGACTGGTAATGTTAATAATTGTATTAAGTTCTGTTGGTTTAAATCCAGCTTGGATAGCAATCATTTTTCCTGTAGATCGTATTTTGGATATGTTTAGAACCGTTGTTAATGTTACAGGTGATGCTACAGTTTGTTCCATTATTGCTGATGGTGAAAATATGTTAGATTATAAGGAAGTGGAGAGTCCAACAGAAACATTCGATTTAGATTCATAATTTTTTACCTTCAATAAAAGTTGCTAACTTTATTGATTAAGATAAACCAATCAAACAAAACAAAACCAGAATGAATATTTGCTTTATAATGTATCCTTGGGAACAAATTGATCCTGAAAACGATACAAGCTTAGCCTTAATAAAAGAATGTGTAAAACGTGATCATGGTGTGGCAACCTGCACTCCTGCAAATCTTACTATAAGAGACAGTGTAACCAATGCGTTTTGTACTGTTGTTGGTAGGATGGATAAGGTGCCATCTAGTTTAAAAGCGTTTTACAACAAAGTAAAACTTAGAGAAGAAATGTTACCTCTAGCTGGTTTTGATGCTATTTTCTTTAGAGCAAATCCACCTTTAGACCCAATAATGCTTAATTTTTTAGATTCTGTAAAAGATGATGTGTTTATAGTCAACTCATTGCAAGGCATGCGAGAAGCTAATAACAAGTTGTACACAGCGGCTTTTGGTGATGCGCATAGTAATATTATTCCTAATACTCATGTGTCTAAGAATAAAAAATATTTAATCAAGCAAATTAAAGAGTCTAAAGCAGATAAAATGATATTAAAACCACTCAATGGTTTTGGTGGTTCTGGTGTTATACTTATTGAAAAATCTGCTATGAGTAATATCAATTCGTTGTTAGATTTTTATATCAGTGCAGGAGAAGGAGAATCTAACTATGTTATTCTTCAGGATTATATAGAAGGTGCAGACCAAGGCGATGTTAGAATTTTGTTGCTGAATGGTGAGCCAGTAGGTGCTATGAAACGTGTACCAGGTTCTGATGACCATCGCTCTAATGTTTCGGCTGGTGGAAGTGTACAAAGGCATTCTTTAACCAAAGTTGAAAAAGCACTTTGTAAACAAATAGGACCTAAACTAGTTAAGGACGGTTTGTACTTTGTTGGTATAGATGTTATTGGTGGCAAACTGGTTGAAGTTAATGTAATGTCTCCAGGTGGTATTACCTACATTAATAAAGTGTATAAAAACAAGACCAAAGTAGAGGAGAAGGTCATTGACTTTTTAGAAAGCAAGGTGTTAGATAAACTTCAAGCTTTTGATAGACGCACGCGTTTGCGAAAAACAGTTGATGAAGCTTAATCAGTATGCAGTGTCTAGTAGCAGTTTACAATAATTACCAAATCAGGCTAAGTGTTTTATAAATGAAACCTATTTCATTATATAATTCATTGGTTTCAGTTGAATGGCTCAATGCACATATAGATACTTCAAGTATAATAGTTTTAGATGCGACTATTAATAAGACTATAGATACTTCAGCCTTAAGAATATCAAAAGCACGTTTTTTCGATATTAAGAAAAAATTCAGTGATATATATGCACCATTCCCAAGCACACTTCCAAGCGTAGAGCAATTTCAGAAAGAAGCTCAAAACCTTGGCATTAACAATGATTCTATTATTATAGTTTACGATGATAAAGGCATTTACTCTAGTGCTAGAGCATGGTGGCTGTTTAAAACCTTTGGATTTAAAAATGTATCTGTATTAGATGGTGGATTGCCAGAATGGTTAGCTAACGATTTTCCGGTGGAAAATTATACAGATGAGACATATCCATTAGGGAATTTTGAGGCAATATTTAACTCAAAATTAATGACAGATTTTGAAGGTGTAAATCAATTTTCAGAAGATAAAAAAACACTTATTATTGATGCACGCTCCAAAGATCGTTTTTTGTGTAAAGTGGATGAGCCAAGAGTAGGATTAAGACGTGGAACGATTCCAAATTCAAAAAACATACCTTACACAGACTTGTTAGATGGCAATAAATTAAAATCTAAAGCGGAACTTTTAATAATCTTTAATAACTTAGTAGAACACAAAGCGCAATTAGTCTTTAGTTGTGGTTCGGGTATTACGGCTTGTATATTGGCTTTGGCGGCAACTATTTGTAATTATAAAAACTTAATAGTCTATGATGGATCATGGACTGAATATGGAACTCTAACAAATTAAAAATGAAAACAATCGATTGGACAAAAGACGAACTCGTCGCCTACATTTTGTTATTTGCAGCTAATGCCGATTTTAAAGAATCTAAGAAAGAACGCGATTTAATTATCTCTAAAGTAGATTTAAAAACCTTCAAAGAAATCCATGAAGAATTTGAAAATGACAACGATTATCAAGGGATAAAAAAGATAATGACGAGTTTAGAACAGCACAATTACAACAGTGAGGATATTGATTTGTTGATGGAAGACATTAAATCACTTTTCTTTGTTGATGACGATTTTGACATTACAGAACGGAATATGCTAAAATGTCTCAACCGCTTATTTAAAACTGTGTAAATGGAAAAACTTTCTGTAGAAGCCATTATTTCTAAAATTGAAGCTGAAGAAACATTTCATGCAGTTTCTAATGACTATTCATTCACATTAAATATAGATAAATACGTGCCTTACGCGTGTGCTGCAGTGCATGATGGTCATCAATTTAGAAAGGATCTTTGGGATAATTGCCTGCATACCGAATACGACAGATGGTACGAAGAAGATCCTGAAACTAAAAACATGGTTATTTCTCATCCTATTTTAATTGCAGGTTGCGACTCGCGTTTTGAATATGACCTAAACCGTACTCCTGAAGAAGCCGTTTTTGAAACTGCTTGGGGAAAACAACTTTGGAAACAACCTTTACCAGAACCAGAAAAAGCAAAAAGCCTAGAAAAACATACCAATTTTTACAAAGTAGTACATGCTTTAATCGCTAAACTCGAAGAAAAGTTTGGCGTATGCATCGTTTACGATATGCACAGCTATAATTGGCAACGTTGGGATAGGGAAGTGCCAACATGGAATTTGGGTACGTCTAATATAGATAATAACCGTTTTGGAGAGCAAGTAGAGTCTTGGAGACAAGCATTGGCTAGCATAGAGTTACCTCATGGTATAAAGCAAACGGCTAAAATTAATGACACGTTTCAAGGCAATGGTTATTTTTTAAAATTTATTACCAATAATTTTAATAATACATTAGTTTTGGCAACCGAAATAGCAAAAGTATATTGCGATGAGTATCAGCAGATTAATTATCCTGAAGTTGTAGCTGCTGTTGAGCAACAACTACGAGTACTTTTACCAAAACATGCTAGTGAATTTTATAACACGTTTAAAAACTAATGTCCCAAATAAAAACTACAAAAGAGTTTCAAGATTTATTTGATATAGATGCTAATCTTAACCGATTGGTAAGAAATATTGAATTGCTTAATTATATCAATCCCTTAAATATAGCTTCAGAAAAGAAGAAGTTTTACGCTGCAAAGTACAATTACGAGCCAGAGTTTAAATATCCAAAAATGAAATTTGATGGGTATAAATTGCATCGTTTGTTTTTTTCGCAACGTTTAGAACGTATTGAAGATACCGACATTCGTCAGTTGTATGAAGATATTATCTATGAATATTCTGGATTAATAGAATGTATAGAAACCATTGGTCAAGGTCGAAAATTCTACTTTAATAGTTTGAAGAGTTTTGGAACACCAACTGAAAAAGATATTGAAAACGCAAAATTCATTCTTCGTTTTGATGATTCGGAATTTGATGAAGAAATGCTTCCATTATATAATGTAGAAGAAGCAAAACAATATTTTGAAGCGTATTCTAAACGTTACGATTTTAGTTACAATATTAAAATCTCCAATAACCTTTCTGCTGCTGCAATGGTGTTGAACAATACACAAACATTAGTATTGCGAAAAAGCCATAAATACAGCTTAAATCAGCTTAAAGTTTTAAGCAATCACGAAGTTGGAGTACACATGGTCACCACCTTTAATGGTCTATCACATCCGTTGAAAGTGTTTTCTAACGGTTTTCCTAATAATGTTGAAACTCAAGAAGGTTTAGCCGTGTATTCTGAGTTTATGAGTGGCTGTTTAACTATTGAGCGTTTAAAAGAACTAGCCTTTAGAGTTATTGCTGTAGATAGTTTAAATAAAGGTTATAGCTTTTCTGACACGTTTCACCTATTGCACAACCAGCATAAATTAAATAGAGATAAAGCTTTTGTAATTACCTTGCGTGTGCATAGAGGTGGAGGTTTCACCAAAGATCATTTGTATTTATCTGGTTTAAGAAACGTTTATAAATATGCTAAAAAAGGTAAGGATTTAGGTGTGTTGTTAACAGGGAAAGTAAGTCAGGATTATATTCCTACAATTAAAAAAATGCAAAAACTTGGTTTAGCATTGTCTCCAAAATACATTACAGATGCTTATGCTACCAATGATAATAAGAACGCTAACTTAGATTTTATTTTACGAAGTTTAAAGTAAAAACCTCAAAGCTAAATAGTTTTGTCTATCCATTTTATGGATACCATAATGAAGTTAGACATGCTTCATTATAGAATTCAACTCGTTCCTAACTAACAGAAGCTAGGGTTAAACCAACATTATTTTACTTTGAGGTTTCATTATCAACTTGAGCTAAAACCATTAACATAAAAAGCTCAGACCTAAGTTAGTGTAGATCTATAAACTAAAAAACCAATACTGAGCGTATTGGTTTTTTTGATGCGTAAAACAGCTGTTTAGATAAGTTAAAGGTTAACACGTTTCCCTTTAGGATACTTTATGGAATAAGAATGTTCTACTTTTTCCATCTCACCTGGCTTTAGGTTGAAATTCCATTTTATGATACCTTTTTCGTCATCGTAGGTTGAAGTACCGGTTTCAATATCATCTAATTTAATCTCTTTATTTTGGGTAATCGGTATTCTATCCACAAGTGTTAATTGAGCGTTGGTTTGTTTATTGTTCTTAACTTCAATTTCAAAACCTTTATAAACGATTTTGTTGCTGCCTATAAACGTTGTTTTCTTAAAATCATTTCGTTGCGTTCTTTTAACTACAATATTAGGGTCAACACCAAGCGAAATGGTTAGGCTATCTGTTGTAGCACCAGGATTAATATTGGTTTTACCAGAATAACTCCCTTCAAAATAAACATTTGCTTCTGCAGGAAGTAGGTTGTATTGTTCCCAATTTCCAATTTTAGCTGTTAAAAAGACATTTTCGTTTAAAACTGGTGCCGCAAAGTAGTTGTATTTGGCTGGCACACTGAAATTATCAATTTCAACAACTGTAACATCACCATCAGATGGTATGGAATACACTTTATCAATTTCGAAGCGTGTGTTTGTTATTCCAGTTTCAATAACAACTCCAAGGTTGTTTACTTTTCTTTGGGAAGTATTTCGAGTATTGATAACAATTACTCCACCTGCAGCTCTATTGCCATAAATTGCGGTTGCTGCATTATCTTTTAGTACTTCAATAGATTCTATACTATTTGGGTCAATTTTACTTGCTGCATTATGTTTTACAGGGACACCATCAACTACATATAATACATTATTCTTGCTTTCAAGAGAACTAGCACCTCTTATAGTTATCCCTGAAGCTTTTCCATATAAACTATTAACTATTTCTTCAGATTTTACGCTACTTGTAGCACCAGTAAATGAATTTCTAGTTGTAGTGCCATAGCCAACCACCACAACTTCATCTAACGAAACATCTGAATCTAAAGTCACATTCATAATACTGGAATGTATAGGTAGCTCTTCAGTTTTCATGCCTACATAGGAATATTGAAGTGTATTACCTGATGTGGTTTTTAATGAATAACGACCATCAAAATCGGTCTGTGCACCATTATTTGTTCCTTTTTCTATAACTGAAGCTCCAGGCAATGGTAAGCCATCATCTGCAGTAGTAACAACACCAGTTACGGTTTTTACCAAAGGGTTGTATTTGTAATTATAACTTCTTGTGGCACGTTGCGATTGGTAATTGCTGTAAGGGTTTATAAAATTTAAGTACTTAGGGTTTAATATAGGTTTTTGATTATTTGTATTTGTATCACTTGTGGACAGCACAAGTTTTACATTATCCCAATTACAACCAGAATTTTGAAATATATGTGCTTTATATTCTAGATTTATAGGACTGTTGATTTCATCTGCTTTAAGATCGTAAATAGGAAACCAGCCTGCGTTTTTAATGTTATATGTTATTTTTAAATCCAATGCTGCAGTGCTTTTGCTGTTGAGTTTTAGCTTTATTTCGCCAGTTTGCACTTTTTCATCAGCATTAAACTCAGTTAATTGATTTTTTACATCGTTTTGTAGCTCTCTATAATCATCAATTTTTTTATTTGATTTATGAATAGCCATTTTTAATTCCGTAATGCGCTTTCTATAATATTCAGCAAAGTTTTTTAGCTGTTCTAGGCTTACAACTTCAGTTTCATTGCCAAGACGTTTATTACTTTGAATGAGGCTTATTTCTTCATTATACCCAGAAATTAAATCATATTCATTTTGAATTTTTTCATCAAAGGTTTTTAGTTCAGTTTTTAGATTGGTAATAGAATCTGTCTGCTTTTGTTTTGATAAATAATTAATACCATAGTTTACAGAAAGAATGGAAGTGCTTTTTAAACCAGAAACTTGAATGCTACTTTCTTCAATATATGGTGATAAGTCGTTGAATATAAATTCTGTAGTACCAGGTTTGAGATTGATTTTTGCTGTTCGGTTTATTTCTGCTCCGTCAAGATAGACTACAACATCTGTTATTTTACTTGATTCTTGAGCACCAATAATTGATACGCAGAATATAAAAATTAAAAATTGAGATAAGGTTTTCATAATAGTTGTGTTTTGTTTCATTCAAAACTATTGCTGATTAATCTCATAGTAAACTAAGAATGAGTAAAGCAAAGTTTAGGGAGAGTATAACACCTATTTGGGTTAGTTGCACGCTAATTATTGTAACGTATCTTATGGAGGTTATTTGCACTTTTGGCTTTTTAAACAAATATAACAGGTCTTATATCGAGTTTTTTATTTGGAGTTTAGATAATGGAATATCTTTACAGTAACAAAATAATGTGCTATTAACTCAATTCATTATTTACCCTCAAATAAAAAGAATTGAAATTAAATTTTTTGTTACATTAAATTAGTTTTAAGTAAGTTGTTAATTTAAAAAAGCCTTTTAGGATGGATACTAAAAGGCTTTTTTTATTCTATAAACTTCGCTTTGAGTTCTGGAGTTGGTATCATGCAAGCATCCTTTTTTCCATACCATTTGTATCTGTTTTTTGCGACATAGTCATAAACCAAATTTCTAATAAATGTTGGTATAATAAAGAATATTACCATAAGATGAGATGGAAACCCAAGATGTTTCGCAATATGAATAGCTGCAGACGATTTGTATTTCATGGAATTAGACTCAGGATTGTAAAGCAATATTGAATCCGTTTTATCAGTATCTATTTTAAATTTTTTAATAAGCGCTTCTCCAATTTCACTCTGCAAAGGAGCAAACAAGAATTTATCCTTTTTATCTCTCTTAATAACATACAGCACACTACTGTTGCAAAGGTTGCAAACACCATCGAATAGTATAAGTTGTTTGTTTTTTGGAATCTGAGCTATCACAATACAAAGATAAAGCCTAAATAATTAATATGGTACTTGTAATTATCTCTTTTTAGCCTCAACCAATTCTAATAAATCTAAGCTAACGTTGGTTGTAAACATACCATAGTTAACGTTAGCTTTTCCTTTTTCAATAGAATCTATACTACCAACGGCTCTACCATCATGCATGCGTACACGATCACCAACTTTTAAAACAGGCTTTGGCTTTTCTACTTTAACTTCTTTCTGTTTAGCTGCTTTTTTCTTTTTTCGGATAACTTCAACTTTCTTTTCAGCTTCCTGTTTAATCTGCTTTTCTTTTGCTTTTTTAGCACGTTTTTGTTTGGCAGATACTTTTTTGCGCTTAGAGTTTTCTATTTGGACGAGTCTGAACAATTCAGCCATTAACTCACGTTTTTTCTTGTCCTCAAAATATTTCTCTGAAATATCATTGACTTTTTGACCTAAGTAAATTAAACGTTGATTAGAATCGTATAATTCTTGGAAGCTTTCTAATTTCTTTTGAACCTTGGCGTTGATTTCTTCCAACTTATCTGCTTCAGATAGTTTCTTTTTTTCGTTCTCTTTTAGTGAGCGTTCCGTGCGTTCTAGTTTACTTCGCTCTTTTTGAAGTTTAGCAATGGTCGCATCAAACCGAACTTTACCACGTTCAATCTTTTTCTTCGATTTATTTATTAAACTGTATGGAATACCATTTTTCTGAGCAACTTCAAAGGTGAACGAACTTCCTGCCTGACCAATAGCTAACTTATACATTGGCTCAAGAGTTTTTTCATTGAAAAGCATATTAGCATTTTCCATATAGGGCAGTTCGTTGGCTAATAACTTTAAGTTGGAGTAGTGGGTCGTAATAATTCCGAAAGCTTCACGCTCATAGAAAACTTCGAGAAACGTTTCAGCCAATGCTCCACCTAATTCTGGATCGCTACCAGTGCCAAACTCATCTATTAAAAACAAGGTTTTATGATTTACTTTACGTAAAAAATAATTCATTTGCTTTAAACGATAACTGTAGGTACTTAAATGATTTTCAATAGATTGATTATCTCCAATGTCGCTCAAAATTCTATCAAACAGACATATTTTACTACGTTCATGAACAGGAATTAGCATACCACTTTGTATCATGGTTTGTAATAATCCCACTGTTTTAAGGGTTATACTTTTACCTCCAGCATTAGGCCCAGAGATAACGATAATTCTACTTTCCTTTTCTAAACCTATGGTTTGCGGAAAAGTTTTTTCACCCTTTTCTTTATTATTCAAATAGAGTAGAGGATGGTATGCATCACGTAAATACATACTGCGTTCCTTGGTGATTTCTGGCAGAATAGCATTCATGCTTTTGGCATATTTTGCCTTAGCAGAAATGACATCCATTTTTATTAAAAACGCTTGGTATTCCTTAAGAAGTGGTAAAAACAAACGAACATAATCAGTAAGTTCTTTTAAGATTTTAATAATCTCTTCCTTTTCTTCGTATTCTAAATTGTTAAGCTCTCTGGTATATTGAAGTGTAGTTTCAGGCTCTATATAGACGATGCTACCCGTTTTACTACCTCCCATAATAGCACCTTTAACCTTACGACGATACATCGCTTTTACAGCAAGCACGCGTTTGTTATCTACAACAGATTCTCTAATATCGTCGAGATATTCTAAGTTATGATAAGTGTTTAGAGCAGAACTAAAACTACTATTTATTTTGCCTTTTAACTGATTTATGGATTTTCTTAATTCAGAAAGTAGAGGGGAGGCTTCGTCTTTTATATCACCAAAACGGTCAACGACAGCATCAACTTGTTCTATTATTACTTTTGTAATCTCAATGTCTTTGCTATTCTGATAGAGCTTTGGATAATAGTCTTCAAACTTTTTTAGAAAAGTTAGAATAGAGTTTACAGTAATTGACATGCTGACAATTTTCTGTAAGCTTGGCACTTCCAAATAAGTGTTTTCTATTTTTAGAAGTTTTAATTCTTTGGCAATAGTTTCAAATCCATGATTTGGTATGCGGTTATCATTATCAAATGATGAAAGGTATTCATTGGTAAAATCTAGTTCTAATAGCAGTTGCTCCTCATTAGGCAATGGGAGCAAAGCTAACACTGCATCTTTACCTAAAGCGGTAATGGCGTGTTCACTAACTTGATTTAGAACCGTAAAAAACTCAAGGTCTTTTAAGGTTTTTTCATGAATGTCTATCATGGATTAAACTTAATTTGAAAGTTGCAAATTTATGGTAATTGTATAGATATGCCTAATACCATAGTTTACTTTTGTTATTCTTATTTTTGAAGAAAATAGAAATTAATGAATGTTGATATACATAACAGCTGGAAGCCTTATTTAGATGAGGAGTTTAAAAAACCTTATTTTAAGGATTTGGCAGAATTTGTTAAGCACGAATATAAACATCATCAGTGTTTTCCGAAGGGTTCCGAAATATTTAATGCTTTTAACCATTGTCATTTTAATGACTTAAAAGTGGTGATTATTGGGCAAGACCCTTATCATGGAGTTGGCCAGGCAAATGGCTTGTGCTTTTCGGTTAACGATGGTATTCCGCATCCACCTTCGTTAATAAATATTTTTAAAGAAATAGAAAAGGATTTAAACATTTCTTACCCTAAAAGTGGCAACTTAATGCCTTGGGCAGATCAAGGTGTGCTTCTTCTAAATGCAACTTTAACCGTACGAGCACATCAAGCTGGTAGCCACCAGAACAAAGGTTGGGAACAATTTACGGACGCGGTAATTAAAACTATAAGTAGTGAAAAAAGTAATGTTGTATTTCTACTTTGGGGAGGATTTGCAAAAAAGAAGAATAAACTAATAGATACTGAGAAACACTCAGTTTTAGAAACTGGTCATCCTTCGCCTTTAAGTGCAAATAGAGGTTATTGGTTTGGTAACAAGCATTTTAGTAAAACTAACTCCCTGTTGCAGCAAGTTGGCGAGTCTGTAATTGATTGGAAACTAGAGTAGTTGTAGGTCTTTGAGTTCTTATAATACGAGGTTTTTTAGTCTTAATTTCAGTTGATGTTTTGTTGCAACTAAAGATCAATAATAAAAAGTTAATAGCAACTAAAAAAGAAAGAATCAGAGTAATCGTCAAAATCATATTAGTCTTTTTTGAAATGTTAATAGCTTGATTTGGTTAAAACAAATGTAACTAAAAATTTGAAATACTGAAAGTTATGAACAAAAACAGTAAGATTTCTCACAATTTTATTTAACATGATTTAACGTTTTTTGTCTTTATTTACAAGTGTTTTGGCGATTTTAGATATGTTAAATTTATTAAAAAAAAATCAGTCGAATTGTTAAAAAACCACAAGATTTTAGGCTTAAACCTTGTGAATTAGATCTTTGTAATCTACTTTTTTGGGTATAATATCTAGATTAAAAAGTTGATTTTGCACATTGTTAATTGTCTTTTTATCAATCAATTCCTGTGACCATTCTGTTAGCGAAAGCCACTCTTGCACATCTTCTAATTGTTGTTCATAGCGATTTGCAATTGTCTTATCTATACTAGGAATAGATTTAAATTCTGATGTGGTTTGATTAATAATATCTAAAATAGTCGTTAAATCATCTACATTATTTTCAATGAATTCATTTCTAACCGCTATTACAAAACATGGCCAAGGGGAAGGACAGTTACCAATTTTTCTAAACGTACCATCATCTACTAATGGTTTTGTTGTAAATTTTTCCCACATAAAGTAGTCAGCGTCACCTTCTGTAAGCCCTTTAACCGCACCATCGAGGTTTTTTATAACTTCAAAATTTAAATCCTTATCTAAGTCCCAATCCTGATTTTTGGCGTTAATATAAGCCATAAGATGTGAGCCAGAACCATATCTGCTTATAGCTGCTCTAGTGCCTTTTATATCATCAATAGTTTTGAAGTTAGAACTTGCTGCTACATGAATTCCCCAAATTAAAGGTGATTGAACAAAAGTTTGTACAATCCGAGATGGATTACCATCAATGATATCTTTTATAATTCCTTCAGTGAGTATTACTGCAATATCAATATCTCCAGAGCGTAATCCTTTGCACATGGCTCCTGTACCACCATAATAATCATGCCACCTAAGGTTTATACCTTTCTCTTTATACTCGCCATTTTTCAGTGTTAAATACCAAGCCAAATTAAAATGCTCTGGAACACCACCAATATTTACTTTTTTCATTTACGCTGAACTTGTTTCAGTATTTTTTTAAATATTCACAATACGCTCTAAGGCATATAGAATTAATTTTTCAACCGTTTTTTTAGGGTCTTTACTAAAGTCTCCTGTAGCTCTATTGGCAATAATAGCATTGAGCGATAAGGCTTCGTGTCCTAGGAGTTTTGATAATCCATAAATTACAGATGTTTCCATTTCAAAGTTTGTGATTCTAAAGTCTTTATAGCTAAAAGAATCTAGCTTAGAGTTAAGCTTTGCATCATGTAATGGTAGTCTTAAAACACGTCCTTGAGGACCGTAAAAACCACCTGCAGTACCTGTCATACCTTTAAAAATTATATCACTTTCAAAATACTTTTCAAGATACTTACTGTTGTTAATAATAATTGGTCGTGCTTTATTTTTATCCCAATCTGTATGTTTTATAAAGGCATCTTCAATTTCTGGATTACTAATACCGTTAATTTGATAAAAGTGCAGCATACCGTTTACGTCTAAGGCATGAGTGCTTACTAAAAAAGCGTCCACAGGAATATCGGCTTGTAAGGAACCAGATGTGCCAATTCTTATAATATTGAGGCTTGTGAACTCTGTTTTTGGCTTTCGTGTTTTTAAATCAATATTGACCAGTGCATCTAACTCATTTAAAACAATATCTATATTATCTGGTCCAATACCGGTTGAAAGTACCGTGATTCTTCTGTCTTTATAGTAGCCAGTTTGGGTTTTAAATTCTCGTTTTTGAGTGCTAAACTCAATACTGTCAAAATGCTTTGTAATTTTTTCAACTCTGTCCTGGTCGCCAACAAAAATGATGGTATCTGAAATGTCTTCAGGCTTTAGGTTTAAATGGTAAACACTTCCATCTGGATTTAATATTAATTCTGAATCTTTAATTGGCATGCAATATTGTTTTTACAAGTTTATTCTGTTCTATATTAAATTGATAACCAAGACGTTCAACGCCTCCATAAATCATTTTGTTGTTGAGTTCTGAAGCAAAATTATGTTGCCTCAATAATGCCTCGTGTCCTTTTCTATTCAACTTTAAGCTAGTTTCTGTTTCTTCAAAAAAGATGCTTAATTTTTCTATGAGTCGATTGTGTTGTGTATCGCCAAAGCCATAGTAACCTTGGTAGTTTAAGCTATAGCCTAATAAATGATGTTTGGATTTTATGTCGTTATCCCTTACAATCCTAAGTATATTATCTTCAAGAACACTCAATCCACTTTTTTGGTGCGGAAAGCGTTTAAGATGTGCTTTGAGGCAATTACTCATATATTTAAAGTTGGATTTTGTAACAATATAGGGCTTAAGTATATTGTGATCTTTACCACAATACGTTCTCCATAATGTTATTGCTAACTCTTTATCCTCTTTGGTAAGTAAAACTCTTTCTTTGTAATGTTTCGTTAATTGGCTAGGTGAGAGTTCGCTTAATCCTTTTAGATTCTTTTCACCTTCAACACGACCACTACAAATAAGGTATAGTGGTAAATTAATTTCCTTTTGATGCAATAGGTTAATTACTCCTAAGAGGTTTATATGACAAAACAAATCATACTCAAACCAAAGATTGATTTCAGAATATTTATCAATATTCTCTAGTTTGGATAACTCGTGTTGTAGCTCATTACTATTTACTTCTATTTCATAGAACTCTTTAAGAAATTCAGCACGAAGAGTGTAAAACTCCTTTGAAGCAATCGCGGGTATTGTAGGACCTTCACATAACATTTCTTGCCATGTTAAGATATCTTCAGTAAAATCTAGCTCCCTTAAATAGTTTGTTAGGACGCTTCCATTTGTTATATGCAGACAATTTTTAGACATAGTTTAGCCACCAACACGTTTTACATTAAATCCTTTTTCCTTTAAAATCTCCATGATTTTATCGCGATAATCACCTTGAATGATAATTTTATCATCTTTAAAACTACCACCAACACTGAGTTTTGTTTTTAGTTCTTTGGCTAATTTTTTAAAATCTTCAGTAGCGCCTGTATAACCATCTAGAATAGTGATGGGTTTACCTTTTCGTTTTTCATATTTGCATAATATTGGTTCGTCTTGATGCCAAATATCATTTTCAGAATCGTCAGAAGCGTCCTGTGGTTCTGATACATGTTCAGGAAATAGGTTTTTTAATTGATCTTGTAAATCCATTTTCTCAAGTGTCGAGTGTGGAGTAATTAGTGCAAAGCTTTTCTAAATACTTTACACTTCATACTTAATTACTTTTTAATAAGTCCAAGTTCTACAAGTCGCTGGTTTAAAAATTCTCCAGCAGTAATGTCTTCAAATTGTTTTGGATTGTCTTCGTCAATACAACTATCTAAAACATCTAATTTCATTTCACTTATAGGATGCATAAAAAATGGAATAGAATAACGTGATGTTCCCCAAAGTTCTCTAGGCGGATTTACAACTCTGTGTATTGTGGATTTTAGTTTATTATTGGTGTGGCGAGATAACATATCACCAACATTAATCATTAACTCATCAGGTTCTGCAATAGCATCTAACCATTCGCCATCATGACGCTGTACTTGCAATCCACGACCTTGAGCTCCCATAAGTAATGTTATTAAATTAATATCACCATGTGCAGCTGCTCTTACAGCATTTTTTGGTTCTTGGGTAATTGGTGGATAATGTATAGGTCTTAAAATGGAGTTACCATTGTGTATGTAATTATCAAAATAAGTTTCTTCTAAATCTAGATGTAAAGCTAGGGCACGTAGTACGTATTTAGCCGTTTTTTCAAGCATTTGGTATGCTTCTTTACCGACTTTGTTAAATTCAGGAAGTTCTTTTACTTCTACATTTTCAGGATATTCTTTTCTTCGTTTCTCGTCATCTTCTACATATTGCCCAAAATGCCAAAATTCCTTTAAATCTCCTTCTTTTTTTCCTTTAGCACTTTCTTTTCCAAAAGACACATAACCACGTTGGCCACCTATACCTGGAATTTCATAACTTTCTTTAACCTCTAAAGGGAGATCGAAAAAATTCTTTACTTCTCCATACAGTTTGTCAACTAACTCATCGTCCAAAAAATGTCCTTTTAAAGCTACAAAGCCTATATCTTGATATGCTTTGCCAATCTCATCAATAAATTTTTGCTTTCTTTTTGGGTCGCCTGAAATGAAGTCTTTCAAATCTACGCTAGGTATTCTATCCATTGGAATTTTGTTTAAAAATTAAGTCAATATACAAATGTAACTAAAATAGTCCTAAAAAAGCTAACGTATATAATTCACAATTTATATGTCAATACTACAATATTGATGCATTTTAATTACTTTTGAAACTATTACTGAAAGAAGAACTTATGCCTACCATAACGAAAAGCAATATAGACTACGATAAGCGTAATTTGAGTGATAAAGCATTATTGAAGCTTTATTACAATATGTTAAAACCTCGACTCATAGAGGAAAAAATGTTGATTTTACTTCGTCAAGGAAAAATCTCTAAATGGTTTTCTGGCATCGGTCAAGAAGCAATTTCTGTTGGCGTTACTATGGCATTAAAGCCAAGTGAATACATTCTGCCAATGCACAGAAACTTAGGTGTTTTTACAACACGCGAGATTCCGCTTCACCGCTTATTTTGTCAATGGCAAGGTAAAGCCAGTGGTTTTACAAAAGGTAGAGATCGTTCGTTTCATTTTGGAACTCAAGAGTATAATATCGTTGGAATGATTTCTCACTTAGGGCCACAATTGGGTGTTGCTGATGGTATTGCTTTAGCAAATCTGTTGAAGAAAAATTCGCAAGTTACAGCAGTATTTACAGGTGAAGGCGGTACAAGTGAAGGTGATTTTCATGAAGCTTTAAATGTTGCATCTGTTTGGCAATTACCTGTTATTTTTTGTATTGAAAATAATGGCTATGGGCTTTCTACACCGACAAATGAGCAATACCATTGTAAGCACTTAGCAGATAGAGGCAAGGGTTATGGTATAGAGTCATTTATTTTAGATGGGAATAATGTAATAGAAACCTATACTAAGGTCAAAAAATTAGCTGAAAGTATTAGAAAACGTCCAAGACCAATTTTAATTGAGTTTAAAACTTTTAGACGTCGTGGACACGAAGAGGCAAGTGGAACAAAGTATGTGCCTAAAGCTTTAATGGACGAGTGGGAAGCCAAAGACCCAATTGAAAATTTTAGAAGTTACCTTTTTAGTAAAAAGATTTTATCTGCAGAAATAGATGAACAATATGTTTCTGAAATTAAGGCAGAAATAGATACAGCATTGGACTCTGCTTATGCTGAAGAAGATATTGTTCCAAATAAAAGTAATGAATTAAATGATGTGTATAAATCATTTGATTATGAGCAAATTAATCCTAATAAGGAAACAAAAGAATTACGCTTGATTGATGCTATTTCAGAAGGTTTAAAACAATCTATGGAAAAGCACAAAGATTTAGTGATTATGGGACAGGACATTGCTGAATATGGTGGTGTTTTTAAAATAACTGAAGGCTTTGTGCAACAGTTTGGAAAAGATAGAGTACGCAACACACCAATATGTGAATCTGCTATAGTTGAAACAGGAATGGGATTATCTATTGCTGGAATGAAAGCTGTTGTAGAAATGCAATTTTCAGACTTTGTGACTTCTGGATTTAATCCTATTGTTAATTATTTAGCTAAGTCGCATTACCGTTGGCAGCAACAAGCCGATGTTGTAGTAAGAATGCCTTGTGGAGCAGGTGTGGCTGCTGGTCCTTTTCATTCGCAAACCAATGAGGCGTGGTTTACAAAAACACCTGGTTTAAAAGTGGTGTATCCAGCATTTCCGTACGATGCAAAGGGTTTGTTGGCAACAGCTATCAATGACCCAAATCCCGTATTATACTTTGAACATAAAGCTTTATACAGAAGTATAAGACAAGATGTACCTACAGATTATTTCACTTTGCCTTTTGGTGAAGCTGCACTTTTAAAAGAAGGAGATACTGTTACAATTATTACTTACGGAGCAGGAGTGCATTGGGCTTTGGAAACATTAGAAAACAACCCAAGCATTTCTGCGGATTTAATTGATTTAAGAACACTTCAGCCTTTAGATAAAGAAACAGTTGTAAGTTCTGTAAAAAAGACAGGAAGAGCCATAATTCTTCAAGAAGATTCTATGTTTGGAGGTATTGCAAGTGATATTTCTGCAATGCTTATGGAAGAGTGTTTTGAGTACTTGGATGCACCAGTAAAGCGTGTTGCTAGTATGGAAACACCTATACCTTTTATTGGACAGCTGGAAGACCAGTATTTAGCTAAGAGTAAGTTTGAGGAAGCTCTCATGGAATTGCTTAACTATTAGGCTTTTGCATTTGTCTAATTTTCTTGCCTACTGTATTTCAGAGTATTTTAAGTTAGGTTGTTTCGTAGTTAAGGTCTTTGACTATAAAAAACTTTATTAACACAATTTTAATACTTAAATTTGTTATAACTAAAATTTTCTAACTATGAAACACTATTTACTTTTTGCATTATTCATTTTTTCCATATTAAGCTTTGCGCAAAACATACCAGACGAGGTTAAACCACCAAGTTGGGGAATGGATGAGTTAACTACTGTAACTCCTCACAGATTAGCCTCTTTTGATTTAAAAAAATTACAAGATGAGGACATGATTAATGATAAAGATAAATCTAAGCCTTGGAGATTTGGTTACGATATATATGTAGATCATGATTTTAATGAAGTAGGTGAATGGACAACACTAGACAATGGAGATAGAATTTGGAGAATGTCTTACAAATCAAAAAATGCAGTATCATTAAACTTTATGTTTGATGTGTTTAAGCTTCCAGAAGGTGCAAAACTATTTGTTTATAATGATGAAAAAAGTGATTTATTAAGACCATATACACATCACAATAACAACCCAGAAGAAGTTTTAGGAACATGGTTGGTTAAAGGAGACCAAGCTTGGATTGAGTATTACGAACCAGCAAATGTTGTTGGTGAGGCAAAAATTACAATTGGTTCTGTAATACACGGTTATAGAAGTGGTGAAACTTACCAAAAAGCCTTAAATGATTCAGGCGCTTGTAACCATGATGTTGATTGTGATATTACGCCTGCTAGTGACCCTTATGGACTGGATACTGTAAAAGAAAACGTAAAAAAATCTGTAGGAATGATTACTGTCAATGGAGGAACTGGTATTTGTACAGGGACTTTGGTGAATAACACCAATAACGATGGCACTCCTTATTTTATCACAGCTAATCACTGTCTTGGAGGAAGTGTAAATTCATGGGCTTTTAGATTTAACTGGAGAAGCCCTAATCCTTCATGTGGAACTTTTACCAATAGTACTAACGGTACATTTAATCAAACGGTTAGTGGAGCAACGTTGAGAGCAAGTAGTTCTCAATCCGACATGGCTTTAGTAGAAATTACCGATCCAACCTTTTTTAATGGTAATCCAGATGTTGTTTGGGCAGGTTGGAATAGATCTACTACACAAAACCCAAATGTAAATTTTGGTATACACCATCCAAGTGGTGATATTCAAAAAGTATGTAGAGAAGATGATGGTGCCTATAGAACAGCTGTTAATTTTAATGGTAACCCAACCACACAAATGTGGTTTATAGATCAATGGGAACTTGGGGTTACAGAACCTGGATCATCTGGATCTGCATTATTTAATGAAACAGGTCATCTTATTGGTATGCTTTCAGGTGGTTCTGCAGCATGTAGCGGAACTTCTAATAATGGAGGTGTTGATTTTTATGGAAGATTTGGTGTCGCTTGGAATTTTGGCGCTAATTCATCTCAAAGAGTTATGGAGTGGTTAGATCCAGCAGGTACTGGAGATATAATATTAGACCAATATCCTGCTATAGAAACTTTTGATAATGATGCAAGAGTTTCTGAATCTTCTGGCGGTGGTTCTCTAATTTGCGGTGATTTTACTCCGGAAGTAACACTTATAAATGCAGGTGCTTTAAATTTAACTTCTGCTGATGTTACTTATTATGTAGATTCTAATGCAGGCACAACTGTAAACTGGACTGGGAATTTAGCAAACAATGCTTCAGAAGTAGTTGCTAGCCCAACATTTAGTGGCTTAACAGTAGGATCTCATACATTTACAATTACAGTTTCTAATCCAAACGGTACTGCTGATGAGAACACTGCAAACGATAGTTTTATATTGAATTTTGAAGTTCCTGAATCCTATTCTACAGCTACTGTCGTATTTAACATTACTACTGATGATTACGGTAATGAAACTACTTATGAATTAGCTAATAGTTCAGGTACCGTTGTAGCTAGTGGCCCTGTCTTTGATTATAACGATAATACTACTTACTCAGAGACATTAACAATTCCTGGTTATGATGAGTGCTATACGTTTACAATATTCGATTCTTATGGTGATGGAATATGCTGTGGGTTTGGAAATGGTTCTTACAACTTAGAAGACGAAAACGGAAATGTAATTATCTCTGGTGGTCAATTTGATTCTGCGGAAGCTGTAACATTTAATGCAATGGATCCATTAGGTTTAGATGAATATACTTTGGAAGATTATATTAACATCTATCCAAATCCAGCTAAAAGTGTATTAAACATAAACATATCTGGTGTAAACGAAGATTTAGATTATCAAATTTATAATACTGTAGGACAGATTATCTTAAAAGGTAGTTTTAAAACTCAATATAATAAGATAGACTTATCACAATACCAAAGTGGTGTTTATTTTGTAAAATTATCTAGCAATAGACAATCTATTACAAGAAAGGTTGTAAAAGAATAAATGTTATATACGCACAAATAAAAAAAGTCAGTTAATTTATTTTAACTGACTTTTTAGTTTAAATAGGTAATGAGTTGATAATTCATTGCTCTAAACTTTAATAGTTTCTAAGTCATCATCTAAACTGTTAGATGTATTGACAATTTTAGACAAAGTTTTCATAATTGATTGTTTTTTTGAAGCTAAGGAATACTTCAACTGCGTTCAGTATGACAGCTTAGCTATGATTGATGAATTACGCTATTATCTATAACGTCTTTTACTGTTCCAAGTATAACTTTTTGTTACTGTTGTTGTACCTGTTAATTGATTGCTGTTTAATGTTCTCATGATGTATTGTTTTTTAATTGATTTATACTTAATAGACGACACATAAATAAAAATGTTACAGTACTATGCATAACAAAGTAATGATTTAACAATTTTTAACTTTTAAGCGTATATTTATAATCATGAAGCCTAAACTATATATAAAAATGTTGCTGATTGCTTTTCTTTATTCTTGCAAAGGCAAAGTAGAGAAGGAGTGCGATTTTAAAAGTTTTAAGGTTATTGCTTCTGCTTATAACTCTTTGGCTTATCAAACCAATTCAAATCCTCATATAACAGCCTTTGGAGATAGTCTAAAACCTGGATTGAGGTATATAGCGGTTTCAAGAGACCTTATAGATTCTGGTTTAGTACATAATACACAAGTAAAGATTGAAGGCTTTGATAGTGTATTTATTGTAAAAGATAAAATGAACAGACGTTGGCGCAAACGTATAGACATCTATATGGGTATGGACATAAAAAAAGCAAGAAATTGGGGCAAAAGAAAGGTTAACATTGAATATTGCATTCCTATAAAGGATTCAATTAATTAATTAGGCTTCACCATTACTTCAGAAACTATAAAAGGATATGCTTTTTTTACTATTTCTAATTCTTCGTTAGAGACTTCATGTGGAGACTTTTTAAATTTCTGCTGTATATAGCGCTTTCTTAAATCGTAATAAGCTTTCGTGATTTCATCTTGCACTTTTATAAACAATTCGTATTTAGTTAATGCATCATGACTTAAAGAAATTACAGCATTTTTGGGGTGTTCTGAAGATTCTAATAGTTGTAAACCTTCACAATAATCACAATTAGCACTGCCATTATTATCTACAAAATCTTTCACAAGTTGTTCAACCTCTTCTAGTTTTACAACGTTATTTTCAACCATAATCTCTTGATTACTGTTTAAATTAATGTGCAATAGATTTCGTTCCTTAATGTTTTTTGTGCAATCTTCATTTGGCGGACAATCGCCAGGTAGTTGTCTTAAAATGCCTTTGTCGGCAGAGATGGTCGTAGTTACTAAAAAGAAAATGAGTAACAAAAAGGCAATGTCTGCCATAGATCCTGCGTTGACCGTCGCAGAATGTCTTCTAAATGATTTCATAATATAAATATTTAAAATGTTAATATTTTCTTAAGCACAATAACAGTACCAATCTTGTTAAAGGTTATTAACAATTAATTCCAAAAACCCTTACAATATGCTATTTTTGCAAAATTAACCTTCGAGGGAAAAACTATATGTCAACAGAAACGCTTAAGGAAACTGTAACAGAGAAAAGACTTTACGATTACCAAATCAAAGATCTCAATCGTATTTTTGATGTAATGGAAGAGGAGTCTGATGATTTTAATCTTCTCTATCAATTACCAACAGGTGGTGGTAAGACCGTTATTTTTTCTGAAATCGTAAGACGTTATATTGAAAAACATAATAAGAAAGTCGTTATCCTTACACATCGTATTGAACTTTGCAAACAAACATCTAATGTGCTTTCTGGTTTTAATGTAAAGAACAAAGTCATTAACAGTAAGGTTAAGACCTTACCAGACCAAGACGATTATCAGTGTTTCGTCGCAATGGTTGAGACATTAAACAATCGTCTTTCTGATAAAGATTTTGAGCTTAAAAATGTTGGACTTGTTATAATTGATGAAGCTCATTATAATTCTTTTAGAAAGCTTTTTAAGTTTTTTGAGAACTGTTTTATCCTTGGAGTCACCGCAACACCATTGAGTAGTAATATAAAACTACCTATGAAAGATAATTACGACAAGCTCATTGTTGGTGACGATATTTCTACTTTGATTAAAAATGGATTTCTGGCAAACGCAGATGTTTACCATTACGATGTTGGTTTAACTACGTTGAAAATTGGTATAAATGGTGATTACACAGTAAAATCTTCTGAAGCACTATATACTAACACCTTAATGCAATCTAAGCTTTTAACAGCTTATGAAGAATTAGCGAAAGGAAAGAAAACACTTATCTTTAATAATGGTATATACACTTCTAAGGAGGTTTATTACACATTTAAAAAAGCAGGTTATGATGTTCGTCATTTAGACAATACATCGAGTAAACAAGAACGAAAAGATATTTTAAAATGGTTTAAAAACACATCAGATGCTGTGTTAACTTCTGTAAGTATCTTAACAACAGGATTTGATGAGCCATCGGTTGAATCCATTATATTAAATAGGGCAACACGTTCATTAACGTTATACTTTCAAATGATTGGTCGTGGTAGTCGAATTTATAAGGATAGAACTACGTTTCAAGTCATAGATTTAGGTAATAACATTGCGCGTTTTGGACCTTGGAACCAGCCTGTGGACTGGAACCATATTTTTAAATACCCAGATTTATATTTAGAAAACATCGTTGATGATGAGTCACTGGAACGCGATTTTGTTTACATAATGCCAGATGATTTAAAAGAAAAATTCAAAAAATCGGAATCATTGGAATTTGATGTAAAGGAAGAATATAAAGATGTTATAGGTTCTGGTAAAAAATCCTTTACTGTAATTGAGCGTTCTATAGAACAACATTCTAAGATTTGCATTGAAAATAGCGAAGATGTTTATGAAGCGCGAGATTTAATTAAGTTGCTTCAAGATGAAATTGCTTATAGAATAAAACAATACTGCTATTGCATTATGAATAGCACTCAGAACTATAAAGATTGGTTATTTGAGGAATACAACAGGAAGTTACGAATTAGTTTCAACGGTAAGTTTTAACTTTTTTTTGTAAGGAATTCCATTTTTATCCGTTTATTTTGAACTAGGTATGGTTTTTGCACCGCAAGTAATTAAACAAAAACTAGTCTAAATATAAAATGAAGCCATTAAAACTCATATTGATTTTATTTGCCATGTTATTTGGCACAGTGAGTTATGCTCAAAAAGTAAAAGACAAGGAGGATAAATCTATTCGTATACCTGCAGAGCCTTCTAAAATTAAAAAGGACACCATACCTGCTAAGGTTAAAGTTGCTCCAAAACTTGATAAAAAAGAAGATAGCATTGGCGGTAAATCTTCAATAGAAGAGAAGAAATTTGTATTTAAGGAATCTGATAAGCCTTTTTCAATGACAGAAAGTGATGGTTTAAAAAGCCCTAGCGAAATTTTTGAAAAGCGTTGGAATAAAGAACTGGAGAAAGGTGGAGTTATAAGAACCATGTCTGATCAGTATCTTGGTGAACATAGTGTTGATACTAAGTTTGTAAATATTGTATGTAGAGATCACGAATATCCAGATGGTGATCGTGTAAGAATTTATGTAAATGACTTTGTAGTGGAGCCCAACTTATTACTAAAGAGTTCTTACAGACGTGTTGAAGTTAATTTAGCGGAAGGTAAAAACAAAATTGAAATAGAGGCTTTAAATCAAGGTGAATCTGGACCTAACACAGCTGAATTTTTGGTTTATGATGATAAAGGAAATCTTATTTCTTCAAAGGAATGGAACTTACTCACAGGTGTAAAAGCGATTATTGTTTTTAATAACGAGAAAGTAGTTATAAAAGAAAAATCATCCGAAGACGATAAAAAAGAAGAGGCGTCTAATAATTAATTTCTACAACATCACCAGGTTGCATATCCTGTAAACTATAATTTCCAATACGTACTCTTACTAATCTTAATGTTGGAAATCCAAGTTTTGCTGTCATCTTTCTAACTTGTCTAAATTTCCCTTCTCTAATTGTTATAGAAAGCCAAGACGTTATACCATGCTTTTCGTCTCTAACAAAGCGTTCTACGATATGATTTGTATCACTAAGTAAGTTTGCTTTGCAAGGCAAAGTGATATAAGGCTTTCCATTGATAGAAATTTCCACACCCTTTTTTAATAAGTTTATAGTTTCTTCTGTAATACTACCATCTACCATTACATGGTACTCTTTTTCTATTTTAGAGCTCGTAATATGGTTGCTAAACTTTCCGTCAGTAGTTAATAACAATAAACCTTCAGATTTCTCATCCAATCTACCAACAGCCATTGTACCTTCAGGGAAATCATAGAATTCATTCAAAAGCTTTTTATTCTTTCGTTTGGTTTGATTATTTATAAATTGACTTAAATAACCGTAAGGTTTATATATTTTGAAGTAC
Source organism: Winogradskyella pulchriflava (assembly GCF_042434315.1). NCBI lineage: Bacteria > Pseudomonadati > Bacteroidota > Flavobacteriia > Flavobacteriales > Flavobacteriaceae > Winogradskyella > Winogradskyella pulchriflava. Next base: position 37,577 of record NZ_JBHLTQ010000007.1, read on the forward strand.
TTGTGATTCACTATGTAAAATTACAAATCATTTCTTTTTATACCAGCTATGTGGCTTTGTTATTCAAATGCAAAAAGCGCATACTTCAAATAAGTATGCGCTTTAAAAATCGTTCTGATTTTTGCTTTATTTTATAACTAATTTTTTAATTCGTTTTGCTTTGTTTGAATCTAACAATTCTAAAATATAAACACCAGCACTTAAATGCTCTACACTAATTATATGTTTAGTTTTAGAGTTATCTAAACGATCACTAATCACTTCTTTTCCATTGATATTATAGAGTTTTAATGACATGTCATTTTCTAACAAGCCTTTAATAACAATAGTTTTTTCAGCATAATCAGAATAAATACTTAAATCATCTAAAATAGTTTCTGAAATAGATAGTGCTTCATTTTCATATCTTAAATAAAAACGACCCACACCAGAAATATCGGTAAGTGCTGTAAAGTTATAGTTGCCTGTATTCAATAATGTAAATGAATTATTTAAAGTGTCTTCTAAATAGACATTTATAGACGAAGGTAAATCAGTTTCAGAAATGCTTATAGATACATTTTGTCCCTGGCTAGCATGTACACCTAAAGGAATTGTAACATTATTAATAGCATTACCATCTAAAGCTTGAATAGCAAAAGGAGTATCAATATTGCCTTCAACTAAATAAGAGTAAATTGAAAAATCCGGTATATTTCCATTAAAAAGTGAGGCATCATATCCTGGATCTAATCCAAGTGAGGCATTGTCATTAAAATAGAAATCTGTGCTAAAGTTAGAACTTCCCGAACTTACCAATAATTTTAAATAGCCATAGTGAGCAGATGAAGTTCTACCTTGAATAAAATCGTCTGTACTACCTTGAACTCTCATTGCAGGTGTGAATTGTATATTTCCACCACCTACTTTACTTTTAACAAAAAACGCTTGTCCTGGCGCAATTAAATTGCCTGTAGTAACGTTGTTCCATATTGTCCATCCATCAGAAGCATTACCATCATAACCATATACAGCCTGAAAAGCTCCACTTTCCAATGTAGTAGCGTTATGTTGGAAAAACGCATCAAAATCAATATAAGAAGGGTAAGGGTTTCCTACTAAATTCCATCCATCATAAGGCGGACCAGTTCTGGTGATAGCAATATCTACATTAGTAGTTTCAATTTCACCAGTAAAGGTTAGGGTAGTGCCATTGGCAATATCTTCAGAGCTATCTCGTGCCGCTCTGTATCCTTTACCTTTTATTATTTCAGTAGTAGCGTTACTTACTGTTGAATAAATTTCATAAGCTCCTGTGGCTTCATTAAATGGTCCAAATAGTTTTTGTTGGGTATTACTAGGATTTTCAAATAGATTAGGATTGTCTGATGCAAAATCACCAAATAATTCACTACTTACAGGCGATGATATTAAATCATTGCCTGTAGTTCCATTAAATGCATTTACATGTCTTTTATAAACAACATTACCTGTACTGGTTCCGTTGACAATTAAACTCGAATATTTATTAGATATTGAGGTTAATGTAACTTGTCCATTATTAATTAAATTACCATTTATTGTTAGGCTTCCACCTTCTAGAATATCAATGCTTCCACTTGCAGAAACCTCTACATCACCTTCAATAACCAGATTCTCATCAACACCTACAACTAAATGGGTGCAATCTGAAGGAGCTGTGAATAATGCTCCATTACTCCTATATAAAGTTTCATAACCATCCGTAAATTCCGCAGTAACTTCCACATCTAGACCATCAGAATCCAATCCTGTTAGCGTTACAGTTTGAGGACTTCCTGTTATAGGAAATGATTGCTCATTTATTACCAATGATCCTGTTGCAGGAGGATTGGTATATGTTACAATTAAATCTTGTGAATAGGTGTTGTCAGTAAAATTACAACTTGATTGTGTGCTAGTTACGATGTTGTCAATCGACGTAAGTTCACCGTGAGGTAAAAATTGTACAAGTGAAGCTTTGGTTTCTTCATCAGCATCACTGCCACCACCAGAGGTGTATCCACCTCTACCTCTTAAATGAATACTCACTAAATCTCCAGAACCACTGGTATATAATTGTACTCTTACGGCTTCAGCAAAAAGAGGAGGTTCGTCAGAGCCATCCCATTCATAAATACCATTATCAATCCAGCCACCAGCTCCTTCTTCAATAGTATTCCATATACCGTTTCTTAAATAACTAACTCGCCAAAGTGTATTTGGTTGTGGTTGATTTGGATATGCTCCACCAAAAGTGATGTAATTAACAAACTTTGGCTGTGGCCAATCTACTCTCCAATAAAATCCATTTTCTGCATTAACAGGTCCTAAGTTGTGTTGATAGGGAACACCATATTCTGCAAAAGGAGATGTAACTCTATAATCTGCTTTAGATGGGTCATAGAGTATATGTAATGGTGTGCCTCGACCTTGGCCTTGGGCTACTGAGCCACTTAGCTGTGCGGAAGGCAATAATGCTAAATTAATTAATGGGTTAGGAGTGTTGCAATCTTCTGTACTAGTTTCATCAAGTTGATTAATCCATTGCTCAATAAGATCTACAGCTGGCTGATCTATTATTGATTTGGATATCGGTGGCATCATAATAGACATATCTACACTATTCATGCGATGGTATAATATGGATTTTGATGCATCACCAGGAAATAGTATTTTTTCATCTGGCGCAATACCTAGAGGTGTCAATACACCACTTGTTAATAATTCTGTAGCTTCAAGGTTATTGTAAACTCTCAGGTCATAACTTGTTCTTATACTATTATCTCTTCTGTGGCAATAGGCACAGTTTAAATCTAAATAAGACCTTGCTTTTTCATCTAAACTAGCATTAGGGTCCTGTAATGATTTATTTGTGTAAATATCTTCAGTATCAGCATCAGTAATAGATTTATTTAAAATACCTAAATGACTTAGAGTTACTAATTGATTTGCAGTAATACTTGTTTCTTCATAAGTATAATCTGTATTTAAGTATCTAGATTTTAAACCAAGAGCGCCTTTGTTTGCATGGTTATGGCAATTAATACAATCAGAATTTGATGGAAAATGCCAAACTTGGGTACGCGTTCCATTTGATGTCGTAGTAATATCTACAGGCTCATTTAATGCAGAAGCCTGAAGATAGGCTTCGGTTTCCTCATCGTTCCAATTATAAGTTAAAAAGTACATTTCACCAAACTCATCAACAACGGAAACCCTTGTTTCTACTTTTTTTGTTACGGATGGATCATTATCATCTACTTGTAATTCAAAATGCTTAACTATTACTGTACCAGATGGGAATTCCCAATCTCCAAATTCTGAATATTGTACTTGTTCACTTGGCCCACTATGTACACCATCATTGTTTGGTACGGCAACCCAACGTTTTTTTAGAGCACCATCAGACCAAAAAGACTCATAGAGCTCATAGGGTACGTAGCCATCAATAACTTCTAACGTTGATAGGTTGGTAAAAATACCTGTTTGAGATAATGTTTGTGGAGGTGGTCCATGATCTAAATCATTATCTATTAACTTATATATATTTGTGTCATGTCCTAAGCTTAAAATGAAAAGTTCTTTCTCATTATCTTCTCCAAAAGAAATAATATCTTCTGGTAAAAATGTTGCAATTTGCTCGTAATCACCGTTACCAACATCAACAGAGAAAATTTCATCACCGCCACCATAATCTGCACATATATATTTGCCGTAAAGTTCAGGGATGCCAGTACCTCTGTAAACAAAGCCTCCGGTAATTGAGTTCATTATATCATGTCCAAAATCAACTAAAGGCTCTACATGCTCCATATCGTTAAAAAGATCTGAGTAACAACCAGGTCCCTCGAGAAAACCTTCGTATAATGGCCAACCATAATTAGAACCATACTCAAGAATATTGATTTCTTCTCGAGTACTTAAACCCACATCTCCTATATACATAGTACCTGTTTGACTGTCTTTTGTCATTCTAAAAGGGTTTCTCAGTCCAATACTGTAATATTCTTCAAAGAAATCACCAGGTGCATAAACATCATTTGGATTTTGAGTTGTTAAATTTGGCTGTCCATATAAACTTGTAGTTGAGCCAGGAGTTGTATCAGAAAAAGGGTTGTCATTTGGTATCCAGTATTCAACACCAGTTATTTCATTAGAATAACCAGCATCATTTGGTTTTTTTCTAACAGGTGGGTGACTTTTAGTAGGGTCTTTGTCTACATCTATTCTCAAAACACCACCATCTAAATTATTAACAATATCCTGAGCCCTTTGCCAAGAAGCTTGCTCACCTGTAGTTAAATATAAAAAGCCGTCATCTCCAAACTCTAAACCACCACCATAATGTGTGGTGCCGTATAATCTGTTTTTAAGTATTATCGTTCTAGAATTATTTACATAGGTCATTGTGTTAGGATTAACCTCAAATCGTTCTAATATTAAGAAATTGCCCTCATGTTCGTTTTCACTAAAAGAACAACCTTGTCCAGTATATTCGCCAAAAGCTGGTTCATTTTCGCCATTCCAGTTTTTTGTAGCATAGTATACATAAAAGTAATTTTTAGGATTTACAGGCGCATCAAAATCTGGGTGTATGGTTAAGCCAAAGAAACCGCCATCAGAAATCAAACCAACTTCATTAGATAAATCTAGTATAAGATTCTTAACGGTTGTACTTTCATCATTATCAAACCAGTAAATAACTCCATCGAGCTGTCCTAAAACAATTTTATTTTGGTTTGGAACCATCCTAAAAGTTATGGGGTAAAAAAATGTTAAATTAGGGAATGCGACCCTATATGTAGCATCTAAATCTGTGTCAATCGATGGAGGAAAAACTCCATTAGAATATGGCCCAATAGTTTTTGCAGTTGTTAACCCTGGTCCAGAAAAATAAGGAAATGCGGCTAATAAAAAAATTGAGGCTAATAGTGCAATTGATAAAACTCTAAACGAGTAAGATTTGGGTTTATTACAAGTCATAAGGCTTCCAATAGGTTTTTTGGAAATAAAAGATTTCATTAGTAAATTGAATAAATTAATAGCTACGATAAAAGTAGGTATTACTCTAATAGGTACGTAATAAATTCGATGATGTCGTATTATATCCGACAAATGCAACTAGCAGAAATTTAGGACTTTGCGTAGTTTTTTTAAAATAGTGTTGTATTGGTTGCTACTACTATGTTTTTTGTTGAATTGGTAAGTGTATATTCTTGAAGGTAAATAATTTAGCATATAGACAGCTTATACGTAAACAGCTACAGAATTTGTGTTTTAGGCGCTTTATTATGCTTGCGTTAGCCGCAAAATGTATCGGTAATTAATTAAATATTATAATAAACAGTCGTTTCTTTAAGTGATGTGATTACGTATATTTTTTAAATATATAATCAATAAAAAAACATTGTTTTAAATGCTTTTAATAAGTAGGCTTAGACCTAAAAATACTGCTTCACTTTGCCCCATAAAGTTTTAGGCTTAATCATAAACTCTTCTTCGAGCTCTTCCATGGTTTTATCAGTATAATTGATTTTATCAAACATCTTGGCCCTTATTAAATAGATTGATGGAACAACTATAATTAAAATAGGCATCAAAACAACAAATGTTCCTTCATCTAGATATCCAGCTTCAGAATTCCAACTGTTTACAGCTTGGAATGCAAACATTACAATAGGAACGAGTATTGCATGATACCACCAATGACGGCAAGTAAAAAACCAAATTACAAGTAATAAGAAAGGGATAAATTTACTAGTATATACCCACATTGCATACTGCGCTTCTTCCCACACACCACTTTCGTAAGTAAACAAAAAAGTGTCCCAAACCTTTGTGGTTGGAACACTTTCGTGTAATGAATATAAAAGAGGTGTAGATGCAATAATAGTTGCAATAATAGACCCTACCATTGCGCTTCTACTTAACGTCTTTTTATTATCCGTTTTTGATGAGCTCTCTTTTTTTCTTTTCGATTTTTGTAGTAGTCTGTCCATCTAAGTCAATGATGTTAGTTGCTTGTACAGTAAATAACACTCCACCGAAGATTGCGATTGCAAGAATTAGTTTTTTTGAATTCATAATTTAAGGGATTTAATTAATTAATTACTTCAAAAGTACTATGCATACATGGTTTGAAAAAATCAATTAGTGTTAAAATCCAAGAAATTTAGAACTTATAGTTACGGTTTTTCCGTAACACGAACACTTTTTCGGTAGAATGTTGGTGAAATTTTATTTAAAATTTCGGTTCTGTCATAGCTTTATTTTCGGTTAAAAGTTTTGATTCTATAGTTAATTTGAGGGATCTTATATCGTCACTTATCTTAGTGATATCAAGTGATTGCGCTTCATCTATTAATTCATCAATTCTATCAGGCCATTCAATAAATAACCAGTTGTTACTTTCTAAATAATCTTCTATGCCAAAATTGTAAGCTTCATCTATAGATTCTATCCTGTAAAAATCGAAATGATATACTTTATCACCAGGAATATTGTATTCATTTACAATTGAAAAGGTTGGGCTAGTAGCTACATCTTCACTATGCATAGCTCTTAAAAGAGCATTTATAAATGTTGTTTTCCCAGATCCCATATCGCCGTTAAACAATATAGTTTTAGATTCAAAATGTTCTAAAACACTTGCTGCAATGGCGTCAATATCCTTAAGATGATATGTTAACTCAATAGTTTTCAAAAAACAATTATAATAATTTGAGCCACAATGTTAATGAAAAATATTCGAAAAACCTAGAAAAAAGTGTATTTCGTCGGATATTTTTGCTTTTTATGGATTTATTTAGGGTCTAAAACTACAAATGGAATAATCATTTCTTCCAGAGAAACACCTCCATGTTGATAGGTGTTTCTATAGTAACTAACATAATGATTAAAGTTATTTGGATACGCTAAAAACAAATCTCCTTTGGCAAAAATAAAAGAGCTACTCATGCTTAAAGACGGCAAATAAACCGATTTGGGATCTTTAATTACCAACACATCTTTGTCTTGATAGGTTAGGCTTCTGCCTGTTTTATAACGTAAATTAAGACTTGTATCTCTATCTCCAATTACTTTAGAAGGTGCTTTAACATTGATAGTGCCGTGATCTGTTGTAAGTATTAATTTAAAACCAAGTTGTTGCGATAATTGAATCATCTCCAATAATGGTGAATTTTTAAACCAACTTACCGTTAAGGAACGATACGCCTTATCATTTGAAGCGAGTTCTTTAACAACCTCCATTTCCGTTTTGGAGTGAGAAAGCATATCTACAAAATTGTAAACTATAACACTTAAATCATTATTTTTTAGTGTTCTAAAATTCTCAACGAGTTTTTTACCAGATTTTAGATTGGTTATTTTATGATATTCATATTTTATATGATTTAAACCTAACCGTTTTAATTGCTCACGCAAAAAGTCGTCCTCGTGCAGGTTCTTACCACCTTCATCTGTGTCATTTTTCCAATAGTTAGGATGGAGTTTTTCCATATCTGCAGGCATTAATCCAGAAAATATGGCATTACGTGCATACTGTGTAGCTGTTGGAAGAATACTATAAAACGAAAGTTCTGATGTTTTCTTGTAGTAGTTATTTACAATAGGCTCAAATGCTTTCCATTGGTCGTATCGTAGGTTGTCAATAACAACTAAAAGTGTTGGTTGTTTATCACTTAATTCTGGGACAACTTTATCCTTAAACAATGTATGAGACATTGTAGGCGCATCTGCATTACGCTCAAACCAATTTTCATAATTTTTCTCAATAAACTTACCAAATTGAAGATTTGCTTCGTTTTTTTGAGATTCTAAGATATCCGTCATACCAACATCTTCAATGTCTTCAAGCTGTAATTCCCAATAAATCAATTTTTGATATAAATCAACCCATTCTTCATAAGAATTTACCATAGATAAATCCATGGCTATCTTCCTAAACTCTTGTTGATAGTTAGAGGTTGTTTTTTCAGAAATCAATCTAGAATGGTCTAAATTTTTCTTTAAGCTCAACAAAATTTGATTAGGATTAACAGGTTTTATTAAGTAATCGGCAATTTTACTGCCTATGGCTTCCTCCATAATATATTCCTCTTCACTTTTGGTAATCATAACCACAGGTAAGTTGGCACGACGCTCCTTTATTTCGTTCAAAGTTTCAAGACCGGTAAGGCCTGGCATATTTTCGTCTAAGAACACAATATCAAAGTTAGTATCATCAATTATTTCTAATGCCTCTGTACCGCTTTTGCATGTTGTTACCTTATATTGTTTTTGCTCTAAAAAGAGAATATGTGGTTTTAATAAATCAATTTCGTCGTCAACCCAGAGAATATTTATGTTGTTCATGTATATTTGTTTTCTAAATGAATTTTAAAGCTTTGTCGTCTAATAATAAACTAAAAATATTTAACGATCCAATTTACGGATTTATTACTATTCCAAATTCGTTAATTTTCGATCTTATTCAACATAAATACTTCCAGAGACTTCGACGTATTAGTCAAATGGGATTGTCTTATTTGGTATATCCTGGAGCGCATCATACACGTTTTCATCATGCTTTGGGTAGTATGCATTTAATGCAGAAAGCAATCAATGTGCTTCGTTTTAAGGGAGTTACAATTTCTGAGGACGAAGAAAACGGATTATTAATTGCAATTCTTCTTCACGATATTGGTCATGGTCCATTTTCTCATGCTATGGAACATAGTATTGTAAATGATATTTCGCACGAGGAAATTTCGCTTCGTTTTATGCAAGAACTCAATAAAGAGTTTAACGGAAGTTTAACGTTAGCCATTTCAATTTTTCAAAAGAAATATCCTCGAAAATTTATGTGTCAGTTGATTTCAAGTCAATTAGACATGGATAGGGCAGATTATTTAAAACGTGATAGTTTTTATACAGGAGTGGCGGAAGGCAACATTAATAGCGAACGTTTAATTACCATGCTTAATGTTGTTGAAGATGAATTAGTTGTTGAGGAAAAAGGTATTTATAGTGTAGAGAAATTTTTGGTTGCAAGACGTTTTATGTACTGGCAAGTCTATCTACACAAAACAGGTGTTGTTGCAGAACAATTATTAATGCGAATTCTTAAACGCGCAAAAGAATTAGTTGGTGCTGGTGAAGAATTAAGATGTAGCGACGCCTTAATGTATTTTATGCAGTCAGTAATTAACACAGAAAGTTTTAATTCTGAAACTTTGTCGGTTTTTTCAAAACTAGATGATTACGATATTGTAGCTGCGATGAAAGATTGGCAATCTCATAAAGATTTTGTGCTAAGCAATTTGTGCAAAATGATTATCGATAGAGACTTATTGAAGATTAAGATGAAGAATAAAAGTATTAAAACTTCAGAGCTTATGATACATACTAAAGCATTGATGGCTAAATACAATATTTCTAAAGCAGAAGCAGATTATTTTGTGTTTTATGGCGAAATTACAAATCTAGCATACCAGAATAAAAAGCAGCATATTAACATTCTTTTAAAATCCGGAAAAATTAAAGATATAACCAAAGCATCGGATCAATTAAACCTAAAAGCGTTGAGCAAACCTGTGACCAAATATTATATGTGCTATCCTAAAAAGAAAATGTGATACATTTTTTCTATTTTTGCGGAGACCAACCCATTTTTTAAAATCAGTTAATTGAAATTTACAGCAAAACAAATCGCAGGTATTTTAGAAGGTAATATCGTTGGTGATCCAGATATTGAAGTTTCCAAGCTTTCAAAAATTGAAGAAGGAACTCAAGGCTCATTAACATTTTTAGCCAATCCTAAATATAAACCGTACATCTATAAAACTAAGGCTTCAATAACAATTGTCAATTCAGACTTTGTGCCAGATGAAGCGTTAACCACTACTTTAATAAAGGTAGATGATGCTTATGGTGCATTTACTAAATTGCTTGAATATTACAATCAAATAAAATTAAATAAATCCGGAATTGAGCAACCTAGCTTTGTTTCAGAGTCTGCAAAAGTTGGTACTGATATCTATTTAGGAGCCTTTTCTTATATAGGAGATAATGTAAAAATTGGTGATAATGTTAAGATTTTTCCTAATGCTTACATAGGAGATAATGTCACTATAGATAACAATAGTATTGTGTTTTCTGGTGCCAAAATCTATTCAGACTGTGTGATTGGAAAAGGTTGTGTTATTAATTCAGGATCTATTATAGGTGCAGACGGCTTTGGTTTTGCGCCAAATGAAAAAGGAGAATATTCTAAAGTACCACAAATAGGAAATGTTATTTTAGAAGACTTTGTAGATGTAGGGGCAGGTACAACTATTGATAGAGCAACACTAGGCTCAACCATTATAAGAAGAGGAGTAAAGTTAGACAATCAAATACAAATTGCACATAATGTTGAAATAGGTAAAAATACCGTAATAGCTGCACAGACAGGTATTGCAGGTTCTACCAAAATTGGTGAAGGTTGTCAAATAGGTGGCCAAGTTGGAATAGCTGGCCATTTAACTATTGGAAATAATGTAAAAGTACAAGCACAATCTGGCATAGGTAGAAATGTTAAGGACAATGAAATCTTACAAGGCTCTCCTTCATTTGGCTATTCAGATTGGAATAAATCTTATGTTTATTTTAAAAATTTACCAAAGCTTGTTAAAACTATAAACGAATTAGAAAAGAAAGTAGATGGCAATAATTAAAACAGAAACAAAGCAAAAGACCATTGAAAAGGAAGTAACATTAAAAGGTGTTGGGCTTCATACCGGTGCAGATGTAACTTTGGTGTTTAAACCAGGTGCAGAAAATTCTGGATTTTTATTTGAGCGTGTTGACTTAGAAGGACACCCAAAAATAGAAGCCGATGTAAACTACGTTACAAACACACAACGTGGTACTTGCTTAGAAAAAAACGGAGTTACAATACAAACTTGCGAGCACGTTTTGGCTGCATTAGTTGGTTTAGACATAGATAATGCAATTGTAGAATTAAATGCTTCTGAACCACCAATAATGGATGGCTCTTCTAAGTTTTTTGTTGAAGCTTTAGAGAAAGCAGGTATTGTAGAACAAGATGCTGTTAGGGAAGAATATATTGTAAAAGATGTTGTTTCTTATACAGACGAAACATCCGGAAGCGAAATTATTTTAATGCCTTCAAATTCGTACCAAGTTACTACAATGGTAGATTTTGGTACTAAGGTTTTAGGTACTCAAAATGCCACTATGAATGCCATTTCAGAATTCAAAACTGAAATAGCAGATGCCAGAACATTTAGCTTTTTACACGAAATAGAAATGCTTCTTGAAAATGGCTTAATTAAAGGTGGTGATCTTAATAATGCCATTGTATATGTAGATAAAGAATTGTCGCCAGATACTATGGATAAACTTAGAGTTGCTTTTAACAAAGACAACATTGCTGTTAAACCAAATGGTATTTTAGATAACTTAACATTGCATCATCCTAATGAAGCTGCACGTCATAAGCTATTAGATGTTGTTGGCGATTTAGCACTTATCGGTACACGTATTAGAGGTAAGGTTATAGCAAATAAACCAGGACATTTTATTAATACGCAGTTTGCAAAGAAAATGTCTAAAATCATAAAAAACGAAAGACGCAATAATGTACCAAACATAGATTTGAATGCAGCTCCTTTAATGGACGTGAATCAAATTATGGATATGCTTCCGCACAGGCAACCTTTTCTATTACTAGATAAAGTTTTTGAATTAACTAATAATCATGTAATAGGGATGAAGAATGTTACGATGAACGAAGAATTTTTCAAAGGACATTTTCCTGGAGCACCAGTTATGCCAGGTGTTTTAATTGTTGAAGCCATGGCGCAAACAGGTGGTATATTAGTTTTAAGTACAGTTCCTGATCCAGAAAATTATTTGACATTTTTCATGAAAATGGATAACGTTAAGTTTAAACAAAAAGTAGTTCCTGGTGATACCTTAATATTTAAATGCTCATTAATAACACCAATTAGGCGTGGTATATGCCACATGCAAGGTTATGCTTATGCGAATGGTAAATTATGCGCAGAAGCTGAATTAATGGCTCAAATCTCAAAAGTAAAATAGCATGAACCAACCATTAGCTTACGTACATCCTGGAGCAAAAATTGCTAAGAATGTCGTTATAGAACCATTTACTACTATTCACAATAACGTGAAAATCGGAGAAGGTACTTGGATAGGAAGTAATGTTACCATTATGGAAGGTGCTCGCATCGGAAAGAACTGTAATATTTTCCCAGGATCTGTAATTTCAGCAGTACCACAAGATCTTAAGTACAACGATGAAGATACTACTGTAGAAATTGGAGATAATGTAACCATTAGAGAATGTGTTACCATTAACAGAGGTACGACGGACAAAATGAAAACGGTTATTGGTAATAACTGTTTAATTATGGCGTATTGCCACATTGCACACGACTGTATTGTTGGTGATAATTGTATTTTTTCTAACAACAGTACTCTTGCTGGTCATATTACCGTAGGTGATTATGTTGTGCTTGCAGGAATGACAGCTGTTCATCAATTTTGTTCAATTGGCAACCATGCTTTTGTAACAGGTGGTTCTTTAGTGCGTAAAGATGTACCTCCTTTTGTAAAAGCTGCTCGTGAGCCATTGTCTTATGTAGGTATAAATTCTGTAGGATTAAGACGAAGAGGTTTTACAACAGAAAAAATAAGAGAAATTCAAGATATTTTCAGAATACTATATCAAAAGAACTATAATAATACTCAGGCTTCAGAAATTATTGAAGCCGAAATGGAAGCTACTCCAGAGCGTGATGAGATTCTTCAGTTTATTAAAAATTCTCATCGTGGTATTATGAAAGGTTACTTTAAATCGAATTAAAAAATTAATAATTAAATAAATCCACATTTGTGGAGACAACAACTTTATGGCAACAACATCAGATATTAGAAATGGTTTATGTATAAGATATAATAATGATATTTATAAAATTATTGAGTTTTTGCATGTAAAACCAGGGAAAGGACCTGCGTTTGTAAGAACAAAAATGAAGAGCGTAACAACTGGTAAAGTATTAGACAACACCTTTTCTGCTGGACACAAAATTGAAGATGTACGTGTAGAAACACACAAATTTCAGTATTTGTATAATGATGGTGAGTTTTATCATTTTATGAATGAAGCAGACTATACGCAAATAAGATTATTAGAGTCAGCTTTAGACAGACCAGATTTAATGAAGGAAGGCGAAATTGTTACGATTCAAATTAATACTGAAGATAACATGCCGCTTTCAGTAGACATGCCAGCCACTGTTATATTAGAAGTTACACATACAGAGCCTGGTGTTAAAGGAAATACAGCGACTAACGCAACAAAACCAGCAACTGTAGAAACAGGAGCAGAGGTTAATGTGCCATTATTTATTAACGAAGGTGATAAAATTAAAGTAGAAACTGAAAAAGGAACTTATAAAGAGCGTATTAAAGAATAGTTACATGAAGAAGCTTAACATTGCCTTAGTTTTTTTAATGATATGCCTAACTAGCTGCATTCACATGCTAGATAAAGCAGCTGAGGCTGTTAGCGAATCTGCTGAGCAAAGTCAGGAATCAGTATCTCAACATAATTTTAATACTGTAGCTGTGGATAGCATGTATCGTTTGGACGTTCCAAAATATATGAAGAAATTAGAAAATCTTCATCCAGAAGCGTCATTGCAATATGCTAACATTTATAAAGAAGCTTATACGGTTGTAATTCATGAAAGTAAGGATGAATTTGTAGAAATTTTCACAGAACTTGATGAATATAATAGCGAACTCTCTCCTGTTGAGAATTATGTGATTGTTCAGAAAAAAATGTTTGAGGAAACTATAAGTTCACTCAGAATACAAGATTATGGACTTGTTGAAATCAATAATTTACCTGCTAGACAAATTAAAGTTTTTGGTGTTATAGATAATATAAATTTTGCGTATCTCGTTGCATTTATTGAAGGAGATGATAATATTTATATGATAATGAACTGGACTACTGATGATCGGTTTAAGCGATTTGAAAATACATTCGAGTACATTAACGGAACATTTAAATTACTATAATTACATGAAATTTCCTAGGAAGTACACTTTAGATGAAATTGCAAAACTTATCAATTGCTCTTATGTAGGTGCTTCTGATTTTCCTATACTAGGCATGAATGAAATCCACGTTGTAGAACCTGGAGATATTGTTTTTGTGGATCATCCTAAATATTACAATAAAGCTTTAGAGTCTGCAGCAACCATAGTTTTAATAAATAAAGATGTGGATTGTCCAGAAGGCAAAGCGTTGCTAATTTCTGATGACCCCTTTAGAGATTTTAATAAATTAACGGATCATTTTAAGCCATTTAAGTCTTCAAATGTTGCCATAGCAACAGATGTTGAAATAGGAGAAAATACCATAATACAACCCAATTGCTTTATTGGCAATAATGTTTCAATCGGAAAAAACTGTGTTATTCATGCCAACGTGAGTATCTATGACGATACTATAATAGGTGATAATGTTACTATTCACGCTGGTTCTGTGTTAGGTGCTAGTGCCTTTTACTATAAAAATAGACCAGAAGGTTATGACCAATTAAAATCTGGTGGACGTGTTATTATTGAAGACAATGTTGATATCGGAGCACTGTGTACTATTGATAGAGGTGTTACAGGTGATACAACCATAGGAACTGGCTCTAAATTAGATAACCACATTCAAATTGGGCATGATACCATTTTAGGAAAAAAATGTTTAGTTGCATCACATACTGCTATTGCGGGCTGTGTGGTAGTTGAAGATAATGTAACCATTTGGGGGCAAGTTGGTGTTAAAAGCGGCATTACGATTACCAAAGGTACTGTGTTATACGCGCAGTCTGGTTTAGGTCACACAACAGATGAAGGTAAAACCTATTTTGGTTCACCTGCAATAGAGGCAAGAACATTTTTTAAAGAAAGAGCTTACGTTAAAAAAATACCTGAAATATTAGAAAAATTAAAAAATCTATAATGACATCAGGACAAATTGTTAAGGCTTTTTATGATTCAGATTTAGCAAATGACCCTAAAGTTGTTTCAAAATTCTTTCATAAAGAATGCGAGTTGCATTGGACTAGTAGTCAGGGTTTTATTCTGCTAAAGTTTAATGATATCAATGCGTTTTTTAAGGAAACTCGCGAGTCTTACAACAACTTAAGATTTGAATTTACACATTTTATAGAAGCAGGCAATTTTGTTACAACAAGACATACGTTATTCTGTAATACTATAGAAAACCCAGACCATGAATTGGTTTTAGCACATTTCTCTGCAATATGGGAGGTTAAAGATGTTAAGCTCTATAGATGTTATGAAATTAGTCATCTTGCAGATGAGAATAATGAATTGAGTATGAAATCTTATTCAAAATAAAAATGTAAAAAGAGGTCGCATTTGCGTATCAAAAAACTTATTTTTGCACAACAGAAAATCAACTTAAAAACAGAAATTTTAAAATGAGCGTTTTAGTTAATAAAAATTCAAAAATAATAGTACAAGGTTTTACAGGTAGTGAAGGTACATTTCACGCTAGCCAAATGATAGAATATGGTACTAATGTTGTTGGTGGTGTTACTCCAGGTAAAGGAGGACAAACCCATTTAGACAAACCGGTTTTTAATACAGTTTCAGAAGCTGTTGAAAAAGTAGGAGCTGATACAACTATTATTTTTGTACCACCAGCTTTTGCTGCAGATGCTATTATGGAAGCTGCAGATGCTGGAATTAAAGTTATCATTACCATTACAGAAGGTATTCCTGTTGCAGATATGATAAAAGCAGCAGATTATATAAAATCTAAAGATTGCCGCTTAGTTGGTCCTAACTGTCCTGGCGTTATTACTCCAGGTGAAGCTAAAGTAGGTATTATGCCAGGTTTTGTTTTTAAATCTGGAAAAGTAGGAATCGTTTCTAAATCAGGAACATTGACTTACGAAGCAGCAGACCAAGTTGTAAAACAAGGTTTAGGTATAACAACGGCTATTGGTATTGGTGGTGACCCAATTATTGGTACAACGACTAAAGAAGCTGTAGAGTTATTAATTAATGACCCAGAAACTGAAGCTGTCGTTATGATAGGTGAGATAGGTGGTCAATTAGAAGCTGATGCTGCAAATTGGTACAAAGAAAGCGGAAGTAAAAAACCTGTAGTTGGTTTTATTGCTGGAGAAACTGCACCTGCTGGACGTACAATGGGACATGCTGGAGCCATTGTTGGTGGAAGTGATGATACAGCACAAGCAAAAAAGAAAATTATGAGAGCATGTGGTATTCACGTTGTGGATTCTCCTGCTGAGATTGGTAAAAAAGTAGCTGAAGTATTAGGCTAAAAATTTTTGTAAAATGTTGTCACTCTGAACTAGTTTCAGAGTCTATTTACCTTTAGATACCAAATGCTGAAATTAATTCAGCTAAAACTGTTAAAAACCTTACAATTTTTTGTAAGGTTTCTTTCTTTCTTGCAATTTGCAATTGCTATATTTGATTATATAACTATACTAACTAACGACTTATATAGATATGAAATTATTAGAAGGAAAAACGGCAATCATAACGGGAGCTAGCCGTGGAATTGGAAAAGGTATTGCAGAAATTTTTGCGCAACACGGAGCTAATGTAGCATTTACATATAGTTCTTCTGTAGAAGCTGCAAACCAATTAGAAAAAGAGCTAAATGCTCAAGGCATAAAAGCAAAAGGCTATCAAAGTAATGCCGCAAATTTTGACGAAGCGCAAAAATTAGCTGAAGATGTTTTAGCAGAATTTGGTGCTATAGATATTTTGGTGAATAATGCTGGAATTACAAAAGACAACCTCTTAATGCGTATGGGAGAAGAAGACTTTGATAAAGTTATTGAAGTTAACCTAAAGTCGGTATTTAATATGACAAAGGCTGTACAACGCACAATGCTAAAACAACGTAAAGGCTCAATTATTAATATGAGTTCTGTTGTTGGTGTTAAGGGTAATGCTGGTCAAACCAACTATGCTGCATCAAAAGCTGGAATCATTGGGTTTTCTAAATCTGTAGCTTTAGAGTTAGGTTCTCGTAATATTAGAAGTAACGTTATTGCACCAGGTTTTATTGAAACCGAAATGACCGCAAAATTAGACGAAGAAACTGTAAAAGGGTGGAGAAATGCTATTCCGTTAAAACGTGGAGGTTCTCCAGAAGATATCGCAAATGCTTGTGTGTTTTTAGCAAGTGATCTAAGTGCTTATGTTACTGGCCAAACACTTAACGTTGATGGTGGAATGCTTACTTAATTTACGATTTTAGATTTTTGATTATCGAATAAAAATAAATCGTAAATCATAAATCGTAAATCTAAAATCAATTAATGCAAACAGAAACAATTGTATATATCATTATTGCTGGAATAACAGCGCTTTTATTAGCGCTGTTTCAGTATATATATAAATCTAAGATTAAATCTAATTTAAAGTATTTACTAACTGCGCTTAGGACCATTTCCATATTTGGAATATTACTTTTACTAATCAATCCAAAGTTCGAATCGTTTACTTACTTTGATGAAAAACCAACATTAGTTGTTGCCGTAGACAATTCTGAATCCATTTCTTATTTAGAACAAGATAATAACGCAAAGCAGATTGTAGATAAAATTAAAACCAATGCTGATTTAAATGAGCGTTTCAATGTAGCGTCTTACAGCTTTGGTAAAACAGTTAATAATTCCGATAGTCTAAGCTTTAACGAACGTCAATCTAACTTATCTAAAGCTTTAAAACAATTTGGTGAGGTATATAGTAATCTTACTGCGCCAATTGTTATGGTTACTGATGGTAATCAAACGTATGGTTCAGATTATAGCTTTATGGCAAATGGTATTAAGCAACCGATTTACCCAATAATTCTTGGTGATTCTACTTTGCATTCAGATTTAAGTATTAAGCAACTTAATGTCAATCGGTATGTATATCTAAAGAATGGGTTTCCTGTTGAAATTATTACCAATTACAATGGCACAACTTCTATTACTACCGAACTTAAGATTTGGTCTGGTAATACTGTAGTGTTTAGAAAACAATTACAATTTGATGCTTCTAAAACTTCAGAAATTGTTTCTACCACATTATTAGCCAATAGTGTTGGTGTAAAAACCTATCGTGTAGAACTTACACCACTAAGCAATGAAAAGAATACTGTAAATAATTCAAAGAATTTTGGAGTAGAAGTCATTGATCAAAAAACAAATATTGCTTTAGTTTATACGCGCTTGCACCCAGATTTGGGTGCTTTAAAAAAGTCTATTGAAAGTAATGAGCAACGTAGTGTTACGCTTATAAAACCAAAAGATTATTTATTAAAACCAAATGATTTTCAGTTAGTTGTACTGTATCAGCCTAACCATGAGTTTAATGCTGTTTTAGAAGCTGTTAAAACCCAAAAACTCAATACATTTACTATTGCAGGTACTACTACTAATTTTAATATTCTAAATAATTCTCAAGGGTATTTCAAACAAACCGTAACAAATCAGACCGAGAATTTTCAACCAACATTAAATAGAAATTACAACACATTTATTGTAAATAATCTAGACTTTAATAATTATCCTCCATTACAATCAGAATTTGGTGAGCTACAATTTATGGTACCTCATGATGTTATACTATACAAAACTATAAATGGCATTTCTACAGAAGAAGCACTTCTTTCTACTTTCGAAATTGATAATACAAAGCATGCCTTATTGAATGGCGAAGATATTTGGAGATGGAGAGCTCAGGCATTTTTGGATACTGAAAGCTTCACTGATTTTGATAATTTCATTGGTAAACTCGTACAATATCTTAGTTCCAATAAAAAGCGAAACCGCATTAATATAGATTATAAATCATTTTACAATGGTAATGATGATGTTATCATAACAGCACAATATTTCAATAAGAATTTTGAGTTTGATGCTGAAGCATCACTAACTATTATTCTAAAAAATAAAGAAACGGAGACCACTAGAGAAGTACCATTATTGCTTAACAACACTAATTACACTGTTGATTTAAGCGGTATTGAACCTGGTTTATACGATTTCACAGTAAAACATAATTCGGAAGCTGTTTCGGCTTCTGGAAGTTTTCAGGTTATAGACTACAATGTTGAACAACAATTTTTAAACGCAGATATCACAAAGTTAAAATCTGTAGCAGAGAATAGTAATGGTACTGCTTATTTTAATAACCAAACTGACAATTTAATTGATGCTTTACTTGCAGATAATAGATTTGCAACTATTCAGAAGAGCACTAAAAATATCGTACCTTTGATAGATTGGAAATATCTGCTCGGCTTAATAGTTTTAAGCCTTTTTGTAGAGTGGTTTATTAGAAAATATAACGGATTAATTTAAAGAAGATAAAATGGATAAGTTACCAAAGATTGGATTACCGATTTTAATCGGAGTAATAATACTAGTAATACTAATTGCTAAATCAGCAGTGACTATTGGTCCTGGTGAAGGAGGTGTTTTGTTTGAGCCTTTTGGTGATGGTATTAACACAGAAAGAACTTATGGTGAAGGGTTTCATATCGTAGCACCTTGGAACGATATGATTGTTCAAAAAGTGCGTCAACAATCTATTTCAGATAATATGAATGTACTTTCTGTAAATGGTTTGGATATTACAGTTAGTGGTACAATTTGGTTTGAACCGGAGTATAAAAACTTAGGTAAATTAATTCAGACTAAAGGAGAAGATTATATTAGAGAATTACTGAGTCCAGCGATAAACGCAGCAGCTAAAAGTGTTGTTGGTCGTTATACGCCAGAACAGTTATACTCAAGTAAAAGAGACATTATTGAATTAGAAATTCTTGAAGAAGTAAGAAAGGAATTAGACGGACAGTTTGTAAATGTAAAACGTGTTTTGGTAGAAAACGTTAAACTACCTACTACAATTAAGGATGCAATTGAGCGTAAACTTAAACAAGAACAAGAGTCTTTAGAGTATGAATTTAGACTTGTTACAGCTAAGAAAGAAGCAGAAAAAGTAATTATTGAAGCGCAAGGTAAAGCAGACGCTAACCGTATTTTGAGTGCATCATTAACGGATAAAATCCTTCAAGATAAAGGTATTGAAGCCACAGTTAAATTGTCTGAATCTCCAAACAGCAAAGTAATTGTTATAGGTTCTGGTGATTCTGGAATGCCAATTATTTTAGGAAATCAATAATTTAAACTAGCAAATATTAAAAATTTCCTAAAAATTGAATTTCATTGAGTAATTATTAGGATTAATAAATTTTATTTATCAATATTTGTAGCAACAAAAGAAATATGACATTAATTCAATTACATCATCATTTTCATATAATCGCTCAAGCGAGGTGAAAGTGTATTGAATAAATTCAAAATATATTTTAAAAACCCGTTTGAGAATTCAGACGGGTTTTTTGTTTTTTAAAGCTCGACTAAGAATTCTTAGACACTACTAAAATTAAAAATGAGTAAATTAAAAATTGCAGTTCAGAAATCGGGTCGGCTTCACGATGATTCAATGAAAATTTTAAAGGAAATTGGTATCTCTGTCGATAACGGAAAGGACCAACTAAAAGCATCAGCTCGAAATTTTCCGTTAGAAGTGTTTTATTTAAGAAATGGAGATATCCCACAGTATTTACGAGATGGAGTAGTAGATGCGGCCATTATTGGCGAAAATATATTGATTGAAAAAGGGAATGATCTCACAATTATTGAACGTTTAGGATTTTCAAAATGCAAAGTGTCTATAGCAGTTCCAAAATCATCTAAAGCAAATAGTCTAAAGGATTTACAAGGCAAACGTATAGCAACATCATATCCAAATACAGTTAATCAATTTTTAGAAAAGGAACATATAAAGGCCAATCTTCATATCATTAATGGTTCTGTTGAGATTGCACCAAATATTGGTCTCGCTGATGGTATTTGTGATATTGTTTCTAGTGGAAGTACCTTATTCAAAAATGGTTTAAAAGAAGTTGAAGTGCTTTTAAAATCCGAAGCTGTTTTAGCCACTTCTCCAAAAATATCAACGGATAACCAAGCGTTAATTGATAAAATTCAGTTCCGTTTAAAATCCGTTTTAAAAGGACGAGAAAATAAATATGTGTTATTAAATGTACCAAATGATAAATTAGAGCAAATCATAGACATTCTTCCAGGTATGAAAAGCCCAACAGTTTTACCCTTAGCACAAGAGGGTTGGAGTTCTATTCACTCTGTGATTAACAAAAATGATTTTTGGAATGTTATTGACGAGCTAAAAGCTAATGGCGCAGAAGGTATTTTAGTCTGTCCAATCGAAAACATGGTATTATAGCTGTCATTCCTGCGAAGGCAGGAATCTCTTAATTAAATGAAATGAATTTAGTCTGAACATGAAACTTTACATAAATCCAAATAAATCAGATTGGCCAGAACTATTAAGGCGACCAACACAAACCGTTGAAGATATAGAAACTACGGTAAATCAAGTGTTCGAAGATGTTTCAAAGAATGGTGATAAGGCTGTCGAAAAATATACTAGTAAGTTTGATGGCGTAACACTTCAGAATACCATAGTATCTCAAGTAGAAATTTCTGATGCTGTCGCAAATATTCCTGAAAAATTAAAACAAGCCATTCAACTTGCAAAATCTAATATTGAGAAATTTCACAGTGCCCAAAAAACAGACAAGGTTTTTGTTGAAACCATGAATGGAGTAGAGTGCTGGCAAGTAAAACGACCTATCCAGAAAGTAGGTTTATATATTCCAGGAGGTACAGCACCATTATTTTCAACAGTTTTAATGTTAGCTGTTCCTGCTCAAATTGCTGGTTGTAAAGAGATTGTTCTGTGTTCACCACCTAATAAAGAAGGGAAAATTGCTGACGAAATTTTATATGCTGCTCAATTATGTGGAGTGACTCAAATTATAAAAGTTGGTGGTATTCAAGCCATTGCTGGACTTACATTTGGCACAGTAACGATTCCACAAGTTTATAAAATATTTGGACCAGGAAACCAATTTGTAACCGTTGCAAAGCAATTGGCAACCAAGTATGGTGTAGCAATTGATATGCCTGCAGGTCCAAGTGAATTGTTGGTGATGGCAGATGAATCTGCTAATGCTGCTTTTGTGGCATCCGATTTATTGAGTCAGGCAGAACACGGAAAGGATAGTCAAGTGATATTAGTGACAATGTCTAGGAATTTCGCGGATTTGGTTTCGGCAGAAGTAGAAAAACAATTAGAAGCGTTACCGAGAAAAGATATGGCAAAGATTGCCATTTCTAACTCTAAATCTATAGTTGTCGATAATTTCGAGAAAGCTCTAGATCTTATTGATATGTATGGACCAGAGCACTTTATTGTTGCTACTAATGATAATGACTTTTTTGTAGAAAACATTAGCAATGCAGGTTCTGTTTTTATTGGCAACTACACACCAGAAAGTGCTGGTGATTATGCTTCTGGAACCAATCATACCTTGCCAACTAATGGGTTTTCAAAAGCATATTCTGGAGTGAATCTAGATAGTTTTCAAAAGAGTATGACCTTTCAGAAAATTTCAAAAGTAGGTATTCAAAATATAGGAACTGCTATAGAATTAATGGCAGAAGCTGAAGGATTACAAGCGCATAAAAATGCGGTTTCATTACGATTAAAAGATTTGGAGTCATGAATTTAGATAGTTTAATTAGAGATAATATAAAAACTCTTAAGCCATATTCTTCAGCTAGAGATGAATTTAAAGAATTCTCTAGTGATATTGTTTTCTTAGATGCCAATGAAAATCCGTTTGAAAATGGTGTTAATCGCTATCCAGATCCGCAACAACTTTCAGTGAAAGCGAAATTGTCTGAAATAAAAGGCATACCAAGCGAGCATATTCTTTTAGGAAACGGGAGTGATGAAGTATTAGATTTAATATTCAGAGTTTTTTGTGAACCCAATAAGGATAACATAATTACTTTACCACCAACGTATGGTATGTATTCAGTTCTTGCTAATACCAATGCGGTAGGTATTAAAGAAGTGCCATTAAATGAAGATTTTCAGCCAAACGTTGATGCTATTCTAAAAACAGCAGATGCAAATTCAAAGTTGCTATTCTTGTGTTCACCTAACAATCCGACGGCAAATAGTTTTGATGCAAAAAAAGTTGAAGATTTAATAAGAAAATTTGAAGGCATTGTTGTTATTGATGAAGCTTATATAGATTTTTCAAATCAAGAAAGTTGGCTAAGTCGATTAAATGAATTTCCAAATCTTATAGTTACTCAAACATTGTCTAAGGCCTATGGAATGGCAGGCATACGCTTGGGAATCTGTTTTGCTTCCGAAGAAATTATAAATGCTTTAAACAAAATTAAGCCACCATATAACGTCAATCAATTAACACAAACCAAAGCGTTTGAAAGGCTGATTAAAATTGATGACGTCAACAAAGAAATTGCGGCAATTTTGGATGAGCGGAAGCGATTAATAGAAAAGCTTAATTCGATTTCATTTGTTGAAAAAATTTTTCCATCTGATGCTAATTTTGTGTTAGTAAAAGTTGATAATGCAACAGGGCGTTACAACGAATTAGTAAAAAAAGGAATCGTGGTAAGAAATAGAACCAATCAACCTGGATGTGAAAATTGTTTACGTTTTACAATTGGGACGGAAAAAGAAAATACGAGATTATTAAACACACTAAAAGATATTCAATAATGGGAAAGCCAGTACTATTTATAGATAGAGACGGAACCTTAATAAAAGAGCCTGCAGATGAACAAATTGATTCATTTGAAAAATTAGAGTTTTACCCAAAAGTATTTCAATATTTAAGCAAGATTGCTAAAGAATTGAATTTTGAAATTGTAATGATTACCAATCAAGATGGTTTAGGTACAGATGTATATCCAGAAGATACTTTTTGGCCAGTACATAATTTTGTATTAAAAACTTTTGAATCAGAAGGTGTTATCTTTAAAGAACAATTTATCGATAGAACTTTCGCAAAAGATAATGCTCCAACACGCAAGCCAAATACTGGTTTATTAAACAAGTATTTTTCTGAGCCTTATGATTTAAAAAATTCGTTTGTTATTGGAGATCGACTTACTGATGTTGAATTAGCCAAAAACCTTGGAGCAAAAGGCATCTTTATTAATGACAATACCAATTTAGGTACAGATGAAGTTACAGTAAGTAATAATGAATTAGAGCAGTATATTGCCTTAGAAACCAACGATTGGGAAGAAATTTATAAGTTTCTAAAATCTACAGAACGCGTTGGAAGCATAGAGAGAAATACCAACGAAACCAAAATTAAAATCGATTTAAATTTAGACGGAACAGGTAAAAGTAATATTGATACTGGTATTGCATTTTTTGATCATATGTTAGATCAAATTGCGCGTCATGGTCAATTAGATTTAAACATAACGGTTGAAGGTGATTTAGAAGTGGATGAACATCACACTATTGAAGATACTGCTATAGCTTTAGGTGAAGTGTTTGCTACAACTTTAGGTAACAAATTGGGTATAGAACGTTATGGATTTTCATTACCGATGGACGATTGCTTGGCTCAAGTTGCAATTGACTTTGGCGGAAGAAACTGGTTGGTTTGGGATGCCGAGTTTAAAAGAGAAATGATAGGCAAAATGCCAACAGAAATGTTTTACCATTTCTTTAAATCGTTTACTGATGGTGCTAAATGTAACCTTAATATAAAAGTTGAAGGTACCAATGAACATCATAAAATTGAAGCCATCTTCAAAGCCTTTGCAAAAGCCATTAAAATGGCGGTAAAACAAGATGTTGAGAAGATGATTTTGCCATCTACAAAAGGAATGCTTTAATTAGGGTTGTCATTCCTGCGAAGGCAGGAATCCACTTTGAAGAATTAAATAATTAGATTCCTGCCTTCGCAGGAATGACAATAAATTGTCAATGAAATTAACATTAGTAAATTACGGAGCAGGAAACATTAAAAGTATTCAATTTGCTTTTCAACGTTTAGGTTTTGAAGCAGTATTAACGAATAATCCAGAAGAGATAGTAGCATCTGATAAAGTTATATTTCCTGGAGTTGGTGAGGCTAGAAATGCAATGACAAAGCTAAAACAAAGTGGCTTAGATCAGTTAATACCAACTTTAAAACAACCTGTACTTGGTATCTGTTTGGGTATGCAATTAATGTGCAATCATACCGAAGAAGGAAATACACCAGGTTTAGGAATTTTTGATGTCAACGTAAAACGCTTTTCTAATAAGGTAAAGGTGCCACAAATGGGTTGGAACACCATTTCAAATCTGAAATCTGATTTGTTTAAAGGAATAAAAGAAAAAGAATACATGTACCTTGTGCATAGTTATTATGCCGAACAGTGCGATGAATCTATTGCAACATCAGATTATGAACTTGAATATGCATCAGCATTAGAGAATGATAATTTTTTCGGAGTGCAATTTCACCCTGAAAAGAGTAGTAAAGCAGGAGAGCAAATTTTGAAGAATTTTTTGGAGTTGTAGTGTCATTCTGAACTTGTTTCAGAATCTAATAAATATTAATTAAAAAAGATTCCTGCCTTCGCAGGAAATGTTATGAGAATAATACCAGCCATAGATATCATAGAAGGAAAGTGTGTGCGTCTTACAAAGGGCGATTACGACACCAAAAAAATATATAACGAAAATCCCATAGAAGTAGCAAAAGCTTTTGAAGATGCAGGTATTGAATACTTACATCTTGTAGATTTAGATGGTGCTAAAGCAAAGCACATTGTAAATTATAAAGTGTTAGAATTACTAGCTTCAAAAACTAATCTTAAAATTGATTTTGGTGGAGGCTTAAAGTCTAATGAAGACTTAAATATTGCGTTTAATTCTGGTGCAAAACAAATTACAGGAGGAAGCATCGCTGTCAGTGATAGAAACACTTTTGAAGGTTGGTTATCTAAGTATGGAGCACAAAAAATCATTTTAGGCGCTGATAGTAATGATGGAAAAATAGCGATTAACGGTTGGCAAGATAATAGTAAAGAGGAAGTGATTTCTTTTATAAAAGATTATCAAAGAAAACACATTCAGTATGTTATTTGTACCGATATATCTAAAGATGGTATGTTAGAAGGCCCTTCAATTGAACTATATAAAAAGATAATAGACGAATGTAGCAATAGTAGTGGAGCACAATCTATAAAATTAATTGCTTCAGGAGGTGTTTCAGAAATAAAGGATTTGGAAGATTTAAAAACTATTGGTTGCGAAGGAGTCATTATTGGAAAAGCACTGTATGAAAATAGAATTACTTTAAAAGAATTAGAAAAGTTTATATAAAAATAGGAAATAGCCTTTAGCAGTTGCTTATAGCTAATGCCTAAAGACTAATGCCTAAAAGCTAAATTATGCTAACAAAACGTATAGTCCCTTGTTTGGACATTAAAAATGGAAGAACTGTAAAAGGTGTCAACTTTGTAGATTTAAGAGATGCAGGCGATCCCGTGGTATTGGCCAAACAGTATGCAGAATTAGGAGCAGATGAATTAGTGTTTCTTGATATTGCTGCAACACTCGAAAATAGAAGGACTATGCACGACATGGTTTTAAAAGTAGCAGAACAAGTTAATATACCCTTTACAGTTGGTGGTGGAATTTCATCAGTTGAAGATGTAGATGATTTATTGCATTGTGGTGCTGATAAGGTGTCAATTAATTCTTCTGCGGTAAAACGACCAGAACTAATTAATGAACTTTCAGATAAATTCGGAAGTCAATGTGTAGTTGTAGCAATTGATGCAAAAGAGGTTGAAGGGGAGTGGCTAGTACATTTAGCAGGTGGAACAATTCCAACAGAATTAAATTTATTCGAATGGGCTAAAGAAGTAGAGCAACGAGGTGCTGGTGAGATATTATTCACATCAATGAATCACGATGGTACTAAATCTGGTTTTGCAAATAAGGCTTTATCTAGACTTTCTGAAATAGTAAATATTCCAATTATAGCTTCAGGTGGAGCAGGAACAATTCAGCATTTTATTGATACATTTAAGGAAGGAAAAGCTGATGCTGCTTTGGCTGCAAGTGTCTTTCATTTTGGAGAAATACCAATTTTAGAATTGAAAGAAGAGTTAAGAAAAAACAATATAGAAGTACGATTATGAACGTAGATTTTAGTAAAAATCCAGATGGTTTAGTGCCAGCAATCATTCAAGATGAATTGACCAATAAAGTATTAATGCTTGGTTATATGAACGATGACGCACTTCAAAAAACTATAGAAACCAAGTCAGTTACTTTTTTTAGTAGAACAAAACAACGCTTATGGACTAAAGGTGAAGAGAGCGGTAATACATTAAGGCTGGTTGATATAAAATTAGATTGTGATAGCGATTCACTTTTAGTAAAAGTCAATCCAAAAGGACCAACCTGTCATAAAGGCTCTGATACTTGTTGGAATGAAATAAATAATGAAACCTTTGGATTCATATCAAAGCTTGAGGATACAATCTCAAGTAGAATTAACTCTGCAGATTCAGATAAGTCCTATGTAGCTTCTTTAGTTGCGAAAGGCATTAATAAAGTGGCTCAAAAAGTAGGTGAGGAAGCTATAGAAGTTGTCATTGAAGCTAAAGATAGCAATGACGAATTGTTTTTAGAAGAAAGCGCAGATTTATTATTTCACTATTTAATATTATTACAAGCCAAAGGTTTTAGAATAAATGACATAATAACTGTGTTAAAGTTTAGGGGTAAATAATTATTTTTCATCGTTGAAATGCATATTTTTACGACAAAAGTATGGTTTTTCAAAATTTGGTGTATATTGCATCAAAATTAGTTATACCAATTTATATGAAAAAAATTACTCCTACACTAGCAATTTTAATGTTAGTCTTTATGTTTGGCAATATCTCAGCTCAGCAATGTGCTTTTGATTTGCAAAGGGAAAAACTACTTCAAGACCCTAACTATGTGCAGCTAGAACAAGCGGCGGAACAAAGAATTCAAAATGCAATTTTAAATGGTGAAACCGCTAGCAGAAATGGAACAGTTTACACTATTCCTGTTGTAGTTCACGTACTTCATTTAGGTGAAGCAGTAGGTTCTGGTACAAATATATCAGATGCTCAGATTCAAAGTAGTATTGACAATCTAAATTATTTTTATAGAGGCAATAGCCCATCTAGTCCAATAGATTTTGAGGTAGAATTTGCACTTGCACAAAGAGACCCAAACTGTGGCGCATCAACAGGTATTAACCGTATTGATGCTTCAGGTGTTCCTGGTTATAGTGCTGATGGTGTTTCTTTTCAAGGGCCTGGTGCAGACGAAACTACATTAAAAGATTTAAGCAGATGGCCAGAAGATGAATATTTTAACGTTTGGATTGTTACAGAAATAGATGGTAATAATGGTGGCTTTGGTTTTCAGGGTTATGCAAATTTTTACCAAGGTTTACCGTATGAAGGTTCTGTAATGATGTACACTGTTTTTGGTTATGATCCAGGTAATACAAATGGTTGGGGACTTAACTCTAATGGTGATAATAGTACTGTATTGCATGAAGTAGGTCATTATTTTCACTTGTACCATACGTTTCAAGGTGATGATACAAATAATGATGGCATTGCAGATGCATGTCCTGCCGATGTAACTGTAGGTACTGATAGTGATGGTTGTGCAGATACTGTACCGCACCAAAGAGAAACTAGTACTTGTCCTGCTAATAATACTTGTACAGGTAGTCCTTGGGTTGATAATAACACTATAAATAATACAATGAGTTATTATTATTGTACTGATAGATTAACAAATGATCAGAAAACGAGATCTAGAGCAATACTTGATGCAGCGCAAATTGTAAATTCTAAAGGAGATGAACCTCCAGTGCTAGGCTTTACTGCACCAAGTGCCGTTTGTTCAGTTAATTCTCCAGGAGCAAATAATTTTTCTGGTATAATGAGTGCAGAATTAAATGGTACAACATACACTTCTTCAACTACAGGTATAGATGGAGGTAATTTAGATAAAAGTGTAAACTGTAATGGTCTTTATGAAATTGATACTGCTTCAAGCAATACTATAAATGTTGAAATAGCACCAGGAAATTATCATCAATTAGGTATATGGATAGATTGGAATAATGACGGAGATTTTGAAGACGACGCAGAACAACAACATTTGTCTAACGATATTGTTGGTGGAAGTGTTGTACCAGTTGTATTAACATACCCTTCTTCAATTCCTTACGACAGTTTCGTAAGATTAAGATTCGTAACTGATGTAGATGATAGATTTGGTGGAGTAGAACTTATTGATTCTCCATGTTATTCTTCATTAGTTTATGGTCAATCGGAGGATTATGCTATTTACGTAGCACCTGAGACTTTAGCCATTGAAGATAATGACCTTACTAGCTTAGATATATACTCTAATTTTTCAACAAAAGAACTAACAATAGAAGGCCAGTTAATAAATGAAGCAAAAGCTTATTTATATGATATTCAAGGAAGGTTGGTTTATAATAGCTTACTTAATAACGAAACTACAATCAACAACATAGATGTTTCAATGCTAGGAACAGGTATCTACATCATAAAAGTAGTAGATGGGTCTAGAATAAAAACTAAAAAAGTTGTTGTAAAATAAACCTTAACTACTTCAATTTTATTGTAATAAAATAAAAGCTGTCAATTTATGTTGACAGCTTTTGTTATATTTGAACTCTGCTATTAGCCCTTCAATATTAATAAGATATAAACTACTATTCTTAAATTTTATTTTATGAAATCTACATTGCCATTTATTACCTGTATTTTTATTTTAAGTTTATTTACCACTTTACATGCACAGCAATGTGGATTTGATATTCAAAGAGAAAAATTATTACAAGATCCCAGTTATGCTGAGTTAGAAAGAGCCTCAGAAGAACGGATTAAAAATTTAATGTTGAATGGGGAAACTGCTAATAGAAATAGTAGCATCTTAACCATTCCTGTTGTTGTACATGTTTTGCATCTTGGTGAATCTGTTGGCTCTGGAACAAATATTTCTGATGCACAAATACAAAGCAGTATAGATAACTTAAATGATTTTTATAGAGGTAATACAGCTAATAGCCCTATAGATTTTGAAATTCAATTTGAATTAGCTCAGCGAGATCATAATTGTAATGTTACTAATGGCATTAATAGAATTGATGCTTCAGGTATTCCAAATTATGCTTCCAGTGGTGTTTCTTTTAATGGCGGAGCAGGTGCAGATGAGGACACCTTAAAGGATTTAAGTCGTTGGCCAGAAACAGATTATTTTAATATTTGGATAGTATCAGAAATTAACAATAACAATGGTGGCTCTGGATACCAAGGTTATGCCAATTTTTTTAATGGTTATGTTTATGAAGGTTCTGTAATGATGTACACTGTATTTGGTTACGACCCAACAAACGCTAACCCATCATGGCCATTACATTCTGCAAGAGATAATAGTACTGTAGTTCATGAAGCAGGACATTTCTTTCATCTTTACCATACATTTCAAGGAGATGATACAAATGGTGATGGTGTTTCAGATACTTGTCCTGCAGATACAATTGTAGGAACAGATAGTGATGGTTGTGCTGACACAGTACCTCACTTGAGAGAAACAAGTACTTGTCCAGCAATAAATAGTTGTACTTCTCTCCCATGGGTAGATAACAATACTATTAATAACATTATGAGTTATTACTACTGTACTGATCGATTAACTAACGATCAAAAGACTAGAGTTAGAGCGGCAATGGAGGGTTCATCAATTGTTAGGTCCAAAGGCGCAATAGCACCTGATGGAGCTTTTTCAGCACCAGTTTCAGTATGTAGTCTTAATAATGCTACAGATTTATCTGGAAATTACGCAGGTATTGTAAGTGTCGAAATGAATGGATTAAATTTTAAATCCTTACCTGCTGCTGCAGATGGTGGAAACTTGGATAGAAGTATTAATTGTTCTGGTTATTTTGAGATTGATGCGCTTACATCGAATACTTTAAATATACAAGTTGGACCAAATTTTAATCAATTAGGAGTATGGATAGACTGGAATGATGATGGCGACTTTGATGATGAAGCAGAGCAACAATACCCTGTTACTCAGGGAATAGCTGCAAATAGTATTGTTTCGGTAAACTTAACTTACCCAACAACGATTCCGTTTAACGATTTTGTAAGACTTAGAATTATTAATGATTTAGATAGTGGATATGCAAATACAGTTGCCATAGATTCTGCCTGTTTTCAAAACTTGTATTATGGGCAATCTGAAGATTACACCATTTATGTAGAAGCTGGTGCTGTAACTTATACATACAATAATGGTTGGCTACCAAGTAACCCAGTTGGTGTTTCCACATCAAATGATACTATTATAATTGAAGCTGGAAGTACTAACATTTTTGCCGATACTGAATGTAATACTTTAACTGTAGATCCTGGCGCAGCTTTAACTATAGATTCTGGTGTTACAGTTACGACTGCAACAGTTAACCTTAATTCCACATCGCAAATGTTTTCGAGTTTAATTTCCAATGGTACAATTACAGGAACAGTAAACTATAATAGATATACTTCGCAAGTTGGTGCCACAGGTACTAACGATTTGGTTTCTGCTCCCTTGTCAGGACAATTATTTGCTGCTTTTGCATCACTTAATCCTAATTTGGCAGAATCAGGAACAGTTAGAGCTTTTGCTCCTTATAACACAAGTGTGGGTATGTATCAAAATTATGATATAATCACAAATGCTTCTACAGCTTTAGATTCAGGTATTGGATATAGAGCAGGAACAACAGATGGAAGTACATTAACACATACAGGTACAGTTTTAACAAGTGATGTATTAGATGTTGCTATTTCAAGCGCTTCTGCTGGTTATGCGTGGAATCTTATAGGAAATCCATATCCTTCTTATCTAGATTTTAATACGTTCTTTCAACAAAATAAATCCGAATTTGAAACAGGAGCTGCATTTCAAGCTATCTACGGTTATGATGGAAGTGCTTCAAATGGCTGGACAGTGTGGAACCAAGCTACTATTGATGAAGGAAGTATAACTGAGCTTATTGCTCCTGGTCAAGCCTTTTTCGTTAAAGCTAAGCTTGGTGGTGGTTTAGTAGATTTTACAACAGCAATGAGGGCTAGTGGTGATTCTGATGATTTCATTGCTGGCAGACAAACTATTACTAATGCTGTGCTATGTAAATTAAATCTCGATAGCGAAACTAACTCAGCCTCAACGCAAATCTATTTTATTGATGGTACAACTAGAGGTTTAGATGATGGATATGATGCTGGCGCTTACTTTAGTGATGCTGGTGAGTTTTCAATATTTTCTAATTTGGTTGAAGACAACACTGGTCTGGATATGGCTATCCAAACAGTACCCTATAATGACTTAAGCGATATAGTAATTCCTATTGGTGTCAATACAGGTGCAGGAAATCAATTGCGTTTCAGTATTGATGATATTTCTAGCTTGCCTAGTAATGTTAATGTGTATTTAGAAGATAATTTATCAAATACTTTTACGCTGCTTAACATAAATGATTATATAATTACACCAAGTGTAAATTTAAATGGAACGGGACGTTTTTATGTTCATTTTACATCTCAAACACTTTCAAGTCCTCAAAATAGTTTGAATGAACTTGTAATTTACTCAAGTTCTAACCCTAAAGAAATTGTTATTAAAGGACGCCTAAATGCGGATGCCGATAGCAATTTATATGATATAAGAGGAAGGATTGTACTAAGAAAACCATTAGATGCTTTAGTAACAAAGAATTTTATATCTGTTACAGACCTTACACCAGGTGTTTACATTTTGTCAGTATCTAATGATAACCAAACCATAACAAGAAAGCTAATAATTAATTAAGATAACTTTTAATTTTAGTAAACAAACTGTTATGATATGCTGTCATAGCAGTTTTGTTTTTAATAAACCTCATTTTTTGTAATCTTCTTTAAAATAGCGTTATTGCTAATATGTTTGAAAAACGCTTTTACTACCTTATAAAAATTCAATATTTGGGCTATCGTTTTCATGGGTGGCAAAAACAACCCGATGTAAAAACGATACACTTAATGATAGACCGAACGCTTAAATACATTCTTGGGGAAAAACGTTTTAAAACTTTAGGTGCAGGTAGAACAGATGCTATGGTTTCAGCTAATGAAGCTGCTTTGGAGTTGTTTATTTACAATCATTCAATAACAGATTTTGATGAGTTTTTAGCGCTTTTTAACCATAATCTGCCACAAGACATACGTGCACTTTCTATTAAAGAAGTTGATAAAGATTTTAATGTTATACAGGATTCAAAACTAAAAGAATATCACTACGTGTTTTCTGAAGGGCAAAAAAACCATCCATTTTGCGCTCCAATAATGACAACAATACTGGAACCCTTGGATGTAGAATTAATGAAACAAGGTGCCAAACTTTTTGAGGGTAACCATAATTTTAAAACCTATTGTTATAAAGCCACTGATAAGGGTGAGTATGTTCGTGATATTGTATCTTCAGAAATTGTAGACAACACTATTTATACCGCAAACTTTTTTCCAGAAAAATCTTATGTTTTTAAAGTTATTGGTAAAGGCTTCATGCGAAATCAAATTCGATTAATGTTTGGTTGTTTAATAAAATTAGGAAGGGGAGAGGTGTCTTTAGATTATATCAAAAATTCACTAAAAGAAGACAGCACAGAAGTTATGGATTATATAGCGCCAGCTTCTGGGTTGATACTACATGCTTTGGATTTTGAATAAAAAAAGGAACCAGTAACTACTAATTCCTTTTTAATGATGGTTGGTTAATTGTTAATTTATCCAGCCTTTTCTAGACGAAGTATTTGCAAACCAAACTAAAAATGCAGCAAATACAATTATCATATAAGCCATAATCTTGTTGGCACTAAAATCCACACCATTTAAGTCAGCAATAAATAAGAAATAAACCATTTGTATGGTTGCGGTTATAAACGATAAGATTAAAAACCACTTTGCTGCTTTTTTTCTTAGCAGTAATAACAAGCATCCTATTACACCAGAGAAAACTGCAATGGCAAATAAGGCAGTGTACCACGATGGTAAAGTATTCATGATTTCAATTTGCTCACTTGTGTAAACATCAGTATAAGCACTAGTTTTGTAGGCTTGGCTTATGTAACCATGTACGCCCATTCCATTCCAAATAAGTGCAATAACACTTACAATCCAAAACCAAATAGGTGGTTTGTTTAAAGAATTTGTCATAATAAATTGATTTAGTTAGTTAGTAAATAGTATGCTTTATACGTACTATTTGTTTAACAATTTATAAAAAAAATTGTGACGTATTACATTTTTAATGATTTAATAGAAAACAAAAAGGGTGAAAATTTAAATTTTCACCCTTTTCTTAATACCATTTATATAGTTAATCTACTACATGTAATTTAGGTTCTTTATCAACAAATTTTCCGTTTACAGATTCGCCCAAAATGATAACTTCTTTAGAGCGTTCGTACATTTTTATTGCGCGATGCATCTGTAATTTTGTGCCGCTGTATAGTTTAACACCTGTTTTTGATCCTTTGTTTCTAATTTCGATATAATAACCATCTTTTAATTTTGTTGGTCTTGTTGCTGGTCTACCCATAAAATTTGTGTGTGTTTTAAAAGTTGTGCATAATACTGAAAATTCTGCCAACTCACAAGAATATTTTATACAATTCTATTTTGTAGCCCCAACACGTTAAAATTATTTAACAACTAACCACTTCATTAACATAATATTATGTTAATAAAGCTGTGCAATCGTTAAACACTGTTAAGTCACTTGACAAACCTGGTATACACCTTATATTAATAATAGACAAAATCACAAACCAATAAATTTTAAAACAATAGTTATGAGTTATTTAAATATCAACGACGAAAAAACATTACCAACTGTTGTAGAACTGAATACATTGTTAGCAGATTATCATATCTACTATCAAAACCTAAGAAATTTCCATTGGAATATTCTTGGAGAAAACTTTTTCGATTTACATCAAAAGTTTGAAGAGTTATACAATGACGCACAAGTTAAAATAGATGAAATTGCAGAGCGTATATTAACATTGCGTTACCATCCAATGAGTAAACTAAGTGATTATTTAGCCTCTTCATCTATAAAGGAGGTATCCTCTAAGCAAACAGATAAAGAAATGGTTAATGCAATTTTAGATAATCATGCAACAATTTTAAAGCAGATGTCTAAAGTGATTGATAAAGCCAATAAAATTGGTGATGAAGGAACAATAGACTTAATAGGTGCCTACATAAGAGAACTAGAAAAAAATAGTTGGATGCTTAACGCCTTTACCAAAAAAACCGCTTCACAGTTAAATGAGGTTTAACTAAATGCGATTAAGCAAATTAGTAATCATTTTTAACTGAAAAAGCAAAGCATCATGAAAGAACAATTTAATACTGCATTAGGCAATCTTGTAGAAAAATTACAAGGTTGGTTTAATACAATCATAGAATATATACCAAATTTTATCCTTGCTATACTAGTAATGGCTGTAGCTTATTTCGCTGCCAGATACGTTAGTAAAGCAGTAGCTAAGTTGGTGTCAAGAAAAGTGCAACAAGATTCCATTAAAAATGCCATAGCAAGAGTTTCGGCTGTTGTTGTAGTAATGGTCGGTTTATTTATAGCACTTGGTGTTATGAATTTAGGAAAAGCTTTAACATCTCTTTTAGCTGGTGCAGGTGTAGCAGGTTTGGCAATAGGTTTAGCATTACAAGGCACACTGGCCAATACATTTGCAGGTTTGGTATTGTCCTTTAGAAAGAAAATACAGATTGGCAATTGGGTAGAAACTACTGGATATGCAGGTGAAGTAATTGATATTAATCTTAAGGACTTCACACTAAAGGAAGCCGATAATAATATTGTTATCATTCCTAATAAGACCATATTAGAAAACCCATTAAAAAACTACTCATTAACAACAAGAATGCGTGTGTTTTTAGAATGTGGTGTAGGGTATGAGTCTAATCTTGAAAAGGTAGAGCAATTAACAAAAGAAGTTATTGCCAATACTTTTGATCAGGTAAAGCAACCTGAAGACGTTGAATTCTATTTTACTGAATTTGGTGACAGCTCTATTAACTACCTATGTAGATTTTGGATAGATGCAGAAAGCATGCTAGAAAAACTTAGAGCAAAGAACAAAGCCATAATAGAAATTAAAAAAGCTTATGATAAGGAAGGTATAAACATTCCTTTCCCTATAAGAACGCTCCAGTTCGATAACAAGTTAAATGTTAAGGCACCAGACCTTCAAGAAGCCTTTATTAATAATTAATACCTACTTAAGGTCTAGAATAATATTAGTGAAATTAGATAACATACTAAGTTTCACTCGGTATTCTGATAATCAGAATTACTTAAATAAATAATAATTTAAAACTTAAAATTATGTTACGTTGGACAATCACATTTGTAATTATTGCAATCATAGCCGGAATCTTAGGATTTGGTGGAATAGCAGGAGCATCTGCTGGAATTGCTAAAATACTCTTTTTTATATTTTTAGTACTTTTTGTACTATCTTTACTAAAGGGTGTCGTAAAAAAGTAATCCTTTTTTAAAAACCAATTATTAACTTATTAAAACCAAGAAAAATGAAAAAACTCACATATTTATTTATAGCACTTTTTAGTCTAAGTTTAATGACTACAAGTTGTAGAGAACAAAAATCTACAGGAGACAAAATTGAAGACGCCGTTGATGATGTCGGTGATGCAGTAGAAGATGCTGCTGACGATGTTGAAGATGCCGTCGATAACAAATAAAACCAAAGAAAATGAAAAAAG
The DNA here is from genome assembly GCF_042434315.1 of Winogradskyella pulchriflava. NCBI lineage: Bacteria > Pseudomonadati > Bacteroidota > Flavobacteriia > Flavobacteriales > Flavobacteriaceae > Winogradskyella > Winogradskyella pulchriflava. The sequence continues at coordinate 74,521 of NZ_JBHLTQ010000007.1, forward strand.
TATCATATTTGTTGATAGCATTATTTTCTCTAAGCTTAATAGTTTCTAGCTGTAGAGAACAGAAATCACCAGATGAGAAAGTTGAAGAAGCCATGGAGAGCGTTAAAGAAGATTTAGATGACGCCAGCGATGATGTAAAAGACGCAGCTGAAGATCTGGAAGACGAGATAAAAGAAGCTAAAGAAGAACAAAATGATGATAATTAATCATCAGCAGATTAATACAAGAAAAGCCATCAATTTCGATGGCTTTTTTTATTTTTATAAAAACTAAAAAAATCCATGAGCACATCTATACCAAAAGAAACCCTTTCGTTTTTTAAACAATTAGAAAAAAACAATGATAGAGATTGGTTTAATGAACATAAACCAGAATTTAAAGCTATTGAAAAAAAGGTAAAAGGGGCATACAATTATTTAGGCGAGTTAATGAATGCTCATGACCAGATTGAGAAAATCAAAATTTTTAGAATTTATAGAGATGTCCGTTTCTCAAAAAACAAACAACCTTACAAAACGCATTTTGGTGGTTCTTTCGCTAGAAAAAAACCAGAATTAAGAGGCGGTTATTATTTGCATATTCAACCTAATGACGAATCGTTTATAGCAACTGGTTTTTGGGAGCCAAACAAAGAAGACTTATTACGTATAAGAAAAGAGTTTGAAATGGATGATAGCGAAATGAGAGCTATTCTTAATGATAAAACGTTTAAAGCTACTTGGGGAAATTTTGTTGGTGATGAACTAAAAACTGCTCCCAAAGGTTTTGACAAAGAGCATCCTGCGATAGATTTAATAAGAAAAAAGCAATACATCTTTGTAAAAAAATACACAGATAAAGAAGTCTTGGAAAATGGTTTTCTAGAAGACGTTAATCAGTCTTTCAAAAAAATAAGACCTTATTTTGATTATATGAGTGACGTATTAACAACGAACCTTAATGGCGAGTCATTGCTTTTAAACAGCCATTAAAACTTCTGGCTTTACAAACATTTGTACGCTATCTATTAAGCGTTCTTTTACAATATTCATCATACGTTTGTTTAAAGCCGATGAATTTTGAATATAAAGTGTATACTCTTCAACAGTAAACTGACCAATAATCATTCCTTTTACTGAGTTTCTAAATTTCATGTCTTTGTGAATCACATTGTCTATATAAGCCAATTGCTTTTCTAAGGACAAATCATAAAATACATTTTTATGCTTGGCAATGTAATTTTTAAAAACAACTATCAACAAATCGTGCTGAAACTTTATAATTGGTCGTAATGTTTTGTTCTGAAATAACTCTTCTGCACCTATGGTATCATAGATTTTTGCAGATTCAATATGAGGTCTATGCGAGAGTAGGTTTTGAGTTCTGGAAGCCATCTATAGGTTTTTATTAGGTTAATTCGGAATTAAAATTAAGTATTAACCTACAGCTTTTCTTAAGACGGTAAATATGTTGTTAACGTGGTTATTAACAATAGTGATTTTGGTATTTAATATTCTAATACCTTTCAATCTTAAAATAGCACTTTAAAACTTATATTTGGGTAAACATTTTTAGAAAGAAGTTTATGAAGTTTGGAAGTGTAGATAATCCAGGTAATATAGATTTTACCTTACCACCAGATCATCCTGATACAATAAGAGTACTTAAAAAGAACCCATCAAAAAAAACTAATGTTTTTGTAGGTTGTGCAAAATGGAATAAGGCAGACCTAAAAGGGTTTTATCCAAGAGGTACTAAAGATGAATTAGAATATTATTCACGTCAGTTTAATTTAATAGAGTTAAATGCTACATTCTACAGAATATTTCCACCAGAGCAATTTTCAAAATGGTACGACAAAACTCCTGATGGCTTTAGGTTTTTTCCTAAGCTCAACCAAGAAATTAGCCATTGGAAACGATTAAATGATGATGTAGCTCCTGTGGTAGATAATTACCTCTATAGTGCTGTAAACCTTAAGGAAAAATTAGGCTGTGTGTTCTTACAGATGCATAATAATTTTGCACCAAAAGATTTTGATCGCGTTATAAATTTTATTGAAGGCTGGCCAAAAGAAATTCCATTGGCAGTAGAATTTAGACACACAGACTGGTATAATGACAAGGTAGTAGCAGAAGATTTATTCCAACTCCTAGAAGATAATAACATCGCTAATATTATAGTTGATAGTGCTGGCAGAAGAGATATAATGCATATGCGACTGACAAATTCTAGAGCCTTTGTTCGTTATGTTGGTGCTAATCATCAAAGTGATTATTCGCGCTTAGATGAGTGGGTAGAACGTTTAAAACATTGGAAAGCTAATGGTATTGAAGAAATTGACTTTTTTGTACATCAAAATATTGAAAAGGAATCACCATTACTTTCAGCTTACTTAATAAAACAACTAAACAAAGAACTTGGATTTAGTTTAAAAATTCCGAATGACGATTCAGATTCACAACAAACTCTGCTATAAATAAAGAAAACAAATAAAATAAATGAGATTCCACACAAGAAAATGGGTAAAACCTGAAGATTTAAATCCAAATGGCACACTTTTCGGTGGGCAACTTTTGGCATGGATCGATGAAGAGGCTGCATTATATACCATAATACAACTTGAAAATTCCAGAATTGTAACCAAATATATTTCAGAAATCAACTTTATGTCTTCAGCAAGACAAGGAGATATTGTAGAGATTGGCATTGAAGTTACAAAGTTTGGAAAATCCTCCATAACCATGAAATGCGAAGTTAGAAACAAAATGACCAGAGAAACTATTCTAACAGTAGATAATATTATAATGGTTAACTTAGGTGAAGATGGCAAGCCAAAGCCTCACGGTAAAACCCAAGTAGAGTTTGTAAAAGACCGATTGAAAAATAATTAGCCTTTATTACCTAAGGACAACTCATAAATTTCTAAGTCAAAATAAGATACACCAGCTAATACGTGGTCAAAAATATCACCAATAATGTATTCGTAGTTTTCCCATCGTTGGTCTTTACTAAACGCATAAATTTCCATTGGAATACCTTGTGCTGTTGGTTCTAATTGACGTACCATTAAAGTCATGTTTTTATTAATGGCTGAATGGTTATCGATATAGGTTTGAAGATACTTTCTAAACACTCCAAAATTGGTCAAATTTCTTCCGTTTATTAAGACAGATTTATCAACATTGTGTTCCGTATTATAGGTCTTTATATCCTGAGAACGGCTTTTTAAATAGTCAGTTATGAGTTCAATTTTCTGAAAACGATTAATGTCTTCATCTGTTAAGAATCGAATTGTTGATGTTTTAATAATTACAGATCGCTTAATGCGTCGTCCACCAGAAGCCAACATACCTCTCCAGTTTTTAAACGAATCAGAAATTAACGCATAAGTTGGGATGGTTGTTATGGTTTTGTCCCAGTTTTGCACTTTTACGGTTGCTAAATTTATTTCAACAACCTCACCATCTGCACCATATTTTTCAAATGTTATCCAGTCACCAATACGAACCATATCATTAATGGAAACTTGAATACTAGCTACAAAACCAAGGATAGTATCTTTAAAAATCAACAAAATAATTGCAGATGCTGCACCAAGCGTAGTTGCAAACTTTAAGAAAGAAATACCTGTTACAATAGCAAATATTGAAAACACACCAAGAAGCCAGGCAAATATCATAAACACCTGAACGTAGCTATCTATAGGCTTGTCTTTGTAGCGAGGTAATATTTTAAGGTAATCTTTAATAGAATTAAAGAAGCTTCTTATGATTCGCAATGTCAATATTATTCCAATAACTTTTAAGGTCTTTTCAATAATATTTTCAGCATATTCAAAATCTGAAAATACTTGTGGAATAAATTCAATAAGGATAATTAAAGGGATGATATGTGCAATATTTCGAGGAAGCTTATTACTAATAAGAATATCATCAAAATTTGTTTTAGTACGCTTTGCAACACCTGCCGAAAACCTCCATAAAATACGCTTTGTTATAAAGTCTATAACAAAAGCTACAATGAGCAATGCTAACAAAAGACCAATCATGTTGAGATATTTTGCAACATTCTCAGATAAGCCTTGCTCAATAAGAAAATCGTACAAGTAATGTTTTATATTAAGCATTAGCTTTTTTGTTTAAATATTTCTTGTCGATATAAAATGTACCAAACGGAATTATTGAGGCTAATAAAACAACCCATAATGTTCTGTTAGTCCATTTCATGTCTTTACTAATTAATACAGTCATAACAACATAAGCGATAAACAAGAGACCGTGAGGCATGCCTAACATTTTTACATACTGTGGGTCGTTAGCAAAATACTTTATTGGTGTTGCAATAAATAGTAAAAGAATATATGAAACACCTTCTAACAAGGCTGTAATTCTAAAAATGGGTAACAATTTTAACATAATAAATTTTCTGCAAAAATACTTTAGAAATTAGTATTTGCACTACTTTTTAACAGCTTTTAAGAAATTCTTAAAAACTATAATTCTATTGGTTATCTTTAGGCTTTCAATCAAAAAAATATTCTTCAGCATGAAAAAATTTCTGGTAATTACACTATGCGCAAGTTTAGTATTCTCTTGTGCTACGGCAAACAAAGCAGCTAAGTCTAAAAACGCACAAACCGCTTCATCAAAACCTCAAACTCCAAAAAAGAAGCCAGGAAAAATCAAAGATTATAATCAAGTTATAACAAAAGATGCTAAAACTGATGAAGGTTTGTTTGATGTACATCTAGTAGAGGATAAGTATTATTATGAAATTCCTGTAAAATATTTTAATACTGATATGTTATTAGTAAGCAGATTAGCAAAACTACCTGCAAACTTAGGTGGAGGTTATGTAAATGCAGGAACAAAAACCAGCACCAGAATGATTAATTGGGTGCGTTTTAAGGATAAAGTTTTAATAAAGGAAAAATCCTCTAGTGCAGTAGCAGCAGACAGTTTGCCAATTAATGTATCTGTAAGAGCCAATAATTATGAGCCAACTTTATTCGCATTTGATATTGCCGCATTCTCAAAAGATTCTTCTGCTGTAGTGATTGATGTCACTAAGTTTTACAGTTCTGATGTAAAGGCTATAAGTGGTTTACCTTCAGCTTTTAGAAAACAGTATAAAGTCAGAAATTTAGATAATTCAAGAAGTTTCATAAGTACCATGAAGAGTTATCCAAAAAATATTGAAGTGGTGCAAGACTTTACTTATAATGCTTCAGAGCCACCAAACAATAGCGGAGATGAAACCATAAGTGTACAAATGAATCAATCTATGATTTTATTACCAGAAACACCAATGCAACCACGTTATTTCGATGAGCGTGTAGGTTGGTTCACCTTAAGTCAATACGATTATGGCAGTAATGAATTAAAAGCAGACAGAAAGACCTATTTAAGACGTTGGAAACTAATACCTAAAGATATTGAGGCTTACAAAAGAGGTGAACTTGTTGAACCAGTAAAACCTATTGTATATTATTTAGATCCTGCAACTCCAATGAAGTTTAGATCCTACATGAAAGAAGGTATTGAGTTATGGCAAAAGGCATTTGAGGCTGCTGGATTTAAAAATGCCATTATAGCCAAAGACCCACCAACAAAAGAAGAAGATCCAGAGTTCAGCCCAGAAGACATTAGATATTCAGTTGTAAGATATGTAGCAAGTACTACACGAAATGCCACAGGGCCAAGTGTATCTGACCCAAGAAGTGGTGAAATCATTGAAAGTGATATTATTTGGTATCACAATCACTTACGTTCATACCGAAATCGCTATATGTTAGAAACTGGTGCAGCTAATCCTTCTGCGCGAACTTTAAATACACCTGATGAAGAAATTGGTGAAATGATGAAAATGGTTATCGCTCATGAGGTTGGCCATACGCTTGGGTTACCTCACAATATGAGTGCAAGCTATGCTTACGATGTAGAAAGTTACAGAGATGGAGCATTTACACAACAAAATGGTATAGCAGCAACCATAATGGATTATGCACGTTACAATTACATTGCGCAACCTGGAGATAAAAACATTCGTTTTGTAAGACAACTTGGACCTTATGATGATTATGCCATCAACTTCGGTTATCGCTATATTCCTGAAGCTAAATCTGCTGATGATGAAAAGGAAATTTTAAACAGTTGGATTATGGAAAAAGCTGGTGATCCAAAATATAAATTCGGAAAGCAAAGTAGCCGTTTCGACCCAACTGCACAAACCGAAGATATTGGTAATAACAGTATCTTAGCAAGTACTTATGGACTTAAAAACCTTAAAATTGTTGCTAAAAATTTACCAAGCTGGACCAGTGATAAAACTGATAATTATGAAGACTTAGCAGAACTCTATGGTGAGTTACTTGGAGTTTGGAGTCGATATGTTGGGCATGTGGTAACTCATGTTGGTGGAGTAGTAGAGGACACCAAAAATCCGTCGCAAGATGGTGTAGTTTATAGTCCTGTGGATAAAGCTTATCAAAAATCTGCAATACAATGGTTGCATGACAATGCATTTGCAACACCAACATGGTTGATAGATGAACAGATTCTTAAAAATATTAATTATGCTGGCTACACAGATAGAGTTCGAAGCTTACAAAGTCGTCATCTAAACAATTTATTGAGCTTTGAACGTCTTGGCAGACTCATAGATCATCAAGCGCTTGATGCTAGTAATTATTCGGCTTTAGATATGTTGCGTGATGTACGTTCTGGTATTTGGTCCGAAACAAAAACGTCATCTAATGTTTCTGTTTTTAGAAGAAATCTGCAACGTGTTTATTTAGATAGAATGATTAATTTAATGACAGAAGATTTAGACCCAAGACGTAGCCGACAATATTTTAATGTGAGCCAGTCAGATGTAAGAGCTTTGGTAAGAGGTGAGCTTAATGAATTAAAACGTATTCTAAATGCAGCATCAAGATCGGCATTAAACACTGAAACCAAATATCATTATAGAGATTGTATTGAAAGAATAAATCTTATCTTAGACCCAAAATAAAAGTCATGAAACATATAATTATACTCGCGCTATTGTTTAGTTTTTCGGCAACTACTTTTGTAGATGCACAATCTAAAACCACTCAAAAAGAGCAATTTCAATCCACTTACAATACTATAAAAGCTTTAGTAAAGTCTAAAAACTTTGAATTCGTAGGAGAGGTTGTGTTTAGCGATGCAGGAAGAAAAAGAGTTGATGGCGATACAAACTCTTTAAGCATTAATGAATCTAAAGGCATTGGTAGTTTATCAATGTTGAGCTCTGATACTGAAACGGTTAAAATTGATGGAGACATCTCAAATTATAATGTAAACTTCAATGACGATATGCAAAATATAGCCATTCAGTTTAGTGTAAACAAAATGACAGTTTATATTGATATTAAGCCAAATGGCAATGCTATTTTAACTGTTGAAACGGGTGTTAATAAGATTACACAGCTAGGAAAGCTTAAAAGCATATAAATTAGTATCTTTGTAATCAGTTTATTGAAGATAACTACACTTATAATCTTATCCTGAGATTATTATTAGGTTGAAATTTATTCATTGTTAATTAAATTAACTTGTATGCATTGTCAATATTTTCATAAGCATTAAGTATTAATTTTAAAACAACGAATGGGTAGATCACAACAAACATTTAGTAAAAGCGAAAAAGAAAAAAAAAGATTAAAAAAGCGAGAAGATAAGCGTAAGAAAATGGAAGCGCGTAAACTCGAAAAAGAAGAAAGTGGTACAACTGGTATTCCTTTGGCCTATGTAGACCATAATGGAAACCTTACTGACACTCCACCAGATCCTTCATTAAAAGTAAAGGTTAAAGCCAAAAATATTGTCCTTGGCGTTCCTCAAAAAGAAGATAGTGATGAGGAATTTGATCCTGTTAGAAAAGGGAAAGTTTCGTTTTACGATAGCTCTAAAGGTTTCGGATTTATTATAGATACCGAAACAAACGAAAAACATTTTACGCATGTCAGTGGTATTATTGATGAAATCATGGAGAACGATAAAGTTACTTTTGAACTTGAAAAGGGACAACGTGGCATGAATGCTGTAAAAGTGAAGAAAGCTTAGTAATTATATAACAACATATATAGCCATTATCTTAGATAGTGGCTTTTTTTATATGCAATCGTTTATGAATTCTAGAATTGTAAACCTACAAGAGAAAAAAGTCATTGGACTAAAAAGTAAGATGTTGCAACATGAATACGGCAATATTGTAGCGTTATGGAAACAATTTATGCCTAAAAAAAAGGAAATTCTAAATGCTTTAAATACTGAATTAATTGCATTGCAAGACTATTCAGGTTTTGGAAACTTTGAAAAACCTTTTGATATTTGGGCTTGTGTAGAAGTAGCGGATTTGAAGGTAATTCCAGAAGGAATGTTATCTAATACAATTCCTGAAGGTTTATATGCTGTGATTCCTCATAAAGGTATGGATGCATCTGCGACTTATCAAAGGATTATGACAGACTGGTTACCAAATTCAGGTTATCAAATAGATGACAGACCACATTTTCAAGTAATGGGAGAAAAATACAAAAACGGAAGTCCAGATTCTGAAGAGGATTTTTATGTACCGATAAAATTAAAAAGCTAATCGATAATCACAACCAACCTTATAATTGCTACAGCCAAAGGCAGCTTTGCCTTTTAAAATTTTGCCTGTTTTACACTTAGGACAAGCATCACCAGCTTTTACAGTTTTTGACTTAGTTTGCTTAGGCTCTAACTTTAGCTTAAAATCATCATCAAAACGTAATAAGCCATCAATAGATTTACCATCTACTTTAAAGCCTTTTAAGTTTACTGTTGAGCCTTTACTTAGTAAGCGCAAATACTGATTTTCTGAAATCTTTTTATCTCCATAACTAAACGGTAGTGTAAAATCACAAGACTTGCCATACAAGTTGCAACCATAAGCCAATTTTCCTTTTAAAAGCTGTCCGGCTTTGCATTTAGGACACGAAGCGCCAACCAATGTTTCTGCTTTAGACTTCGACTTTACCTTCGATTTTGTGTAGGAAACTGGCTTATTGTTTACAGCAGAGATTCTAGTTTGTACTTTTTCACTTCTTACTTCATAGACTAAGGCATCGACCATACGTTTCATACCTTTTATAAAGGCATTAGCGCTAATTTCACCTTTTTCAATATCCTTTAATTGCTTTTCCCAAGTTCCGGTTAATTCAGCGGACTTCAGTAATTCGTTTTGTATAGTGTCTATGAGTTGAATCCCAGTAACCGTAGGTAAAATCTGTTTTTTATTTCGCTTTATGTATTTGCGTTTAAAAAGTGTTTCAATAATATTAGCACGTGTAGAAGGACGACCAATACCATTCTCTTTCATTAAGTCCCTTAATTCGTCATCATCCACTTGTTTGCCAGCAGTTTCCATGGCTCGAAGGAGAGAAGCCTCTGTGTATTGTTTTGGTGGTTTGGTCTGCTTTTCTAAAAATGAAGGCTCATGTGGTCCTTTTTCACCCTTTGTAAAGGTTGGTAGAATAGATTCGCCTTTGCTTTTAGTAGCATCTGACTCAAAAACAACGCGCCAACCTTTAGATAAGATTTCTTTACCTGTAGTTTTAAAATTTACATCAGCTGCTTTTCCAATAACGGTTGTATTAGAAACTTTACAATCATCATAAAAAACAGCTATAAAACGCTTTACAATAATATCATAAACTTGTTGCTCATTGTATTGCAGATGCGTTTGCATTCCGGTTGGAATTATAGCATGGTGGTCGGTTACTTTTTTATCGTTAAACACCTTAGCTGACTTCTTTATTTTTTTGTTTAATAAAGGTGTAGTAAGGCTCGAGTAATCAGTAAGTTTAGATAAAATGCCTTTTACTTTTGGATACACGTCATTTGGTAAAAAAGTAGTATCAACTCTAGGATAGGTAACGGCCTTTTTTTCGTATAGTTTTTGAGCTATTTTTAAGGTATCGTCTGCCGAAAATCCAAACTTAGTATTGCAGTAAACCTGCAAACCTGTAAGATCAAAAAGTTTTGGTGCATATTCGGTACCTTTCTTTTTGGTAATTGAAACAATTTCAAAATCGTGCTCTTTTACTTTATTGGCCAAAACTTCACCATCTTCCATTTTTAAGAAACGCCCTTCTTCATAGCTAAATAAGGTATCTCTATACATGGTTTGCAATTCCCAATAAGGTTGCGGCACAAAGTTTTCAATTTCTTTATAACGATTAACAAGCATCGCAAGCGTAGGAGTTTGAACTCTTCCAACAGAAAGCACTTGCTTATAACCACCATGTTTTACAGTATATAATCGTGTGGCATTAATACCTAAAAGCCAATCTCCAATAGATCTTGAAAAACCAGCGTAGTAAAGGTTGTCGTAGTTTTCAGAGGGCTTTAAATTCTTAAATCCTTCCTTTATAGCTTCAGTTGTAAGGGACGAAATCCACAAGCGTTTTACTTCACCTTTATAATTTGCTTCATTGATTACCCAACGTTGTATTAATTCTCCTTCTTGACCAGCATCACCACAGTTTATGACAACTTCAGCTTTATCAAAAAGAGACTTTACAATATTAAATTGCTTTTTAATACCTTCATTATCGGCAACCTTAACCTGAAATTTATCAGGAAGCATGGGTAAGTTATTTAAATCCCAACTTTTCCAGTACGGTTTGTAATCGCTTGGTTCATAGAGTGTGCATAAATGGCCAAACGTATAGGTTACTGCATAACCATTGCCTTCAAAGTAACCATCACGCTTAGTGTTGGCTCCTAATACTGCTGCAATTTCTCTCGCTACACTTGGTTTTTCGGCTATACAAACTTTCAAAAGGAAACTAATTTATTGAGGCTACAAATTAACGAAAATTAAAGCTCTAAAATTAATTTTTGACCAATTCTCAATGTCGAAGATTTCTTTATTTTATTCGTTCTACAAATGGCAGTAATAGTAGTATTGTTACGTTTGGAAATTCGAGATAAGGTATCTCCTTTTCGTACCACATAAACTTTACGCATTTTTTCTAAACTTGCTAAAGCCGCTTCTTTAGTTTCAAAAAGTGTAAGTCTTGTTAACTGTTTAGAGCTATGGTAACTAGGTCTGGTCCATTTGCGTGTTACCCAAATTTTCTGTGAGCGAATGGCATTGGAATCATCAAAATTAAATAAGTAATCTGGATGAATATACTCGCCTTTATAGCTCGTTACTAAATGCAAATGACTACCTCTAGAGCGTCCAGTATTTCCACCTTTACCAAGGTATTCCCCTTTAGCAATAGTGTCATTAGCTTTTACAGCAATATGGGATAAATGTGCATAGGTGGTTTCTAATCCGTTGAAATGGCGCACAACAACCGTTTTGCCATGACCACGACTATATTGTGCAAAACGCACAATGCCATCGAGTATAGAAACCACAGAATCGCCTGTTACCAAATCTATATCAATACCTTTATGAGGTCGTCCTCTGCGCCAACCATAGCGCGATGTTACAACCTTAGGGTGTGGAACAGGAGAGGCATAGGTACTATCAGTAAAGGTAATCTCAATCGGAAATTCCGATACCAGTTGTCTGTAAGGATTATATACAGTTGTATCCCAATACTCGGCTTTAATATCAAGAGGTGTTTCTAAATCTGTTTTAGATTTAGGTTGGATTGCAATTTCAACCTCTTGAATAATCAAGCTTTTTTCAAGAGTGGTGGGTAATTTTATCTTAATTGAATTCTCTGAGGAATTTTCTTGGGCAAAACATAAGGAGGTTGTAATAATAAGGGCAATGCAGAAAAAAATGTACTTCATGTAATAAAAAATAATCTTAATAGCTATTCAGTTTTTCTAACGAAAACGTAAAACTAATATTGTTTAACATATGTGTTTCTGTTACGTCTAAAATTTATTAACAGATGTTGTCAATATGTTAAACTTAAGGTCTTGTTAAAACCTTTATAGTTCTGCATTATTTTCCTTAATTTATACGAGAACCCAAAAAACTTAAATTTTGAAAAAATTATTAATACCAATATTTGTTATCGTTTTAGCATTTAACTGCAATACCAATGCAAGCGCACAAGCGCCAGATGCTGTTAAAAAAACTTTTCAATCTAAATATCCTGGAGAAAACGATCCGGATTGGCATAAAGATGCTAATGGCTATTATGAAGCCAACTTTAAAATTGATGGCATAAAGTACCGAGCTGACTTTAAAGCTGATGGTAGTTGGGTAGAAACCGAAACCAGTATTGATAAAAAAGACTTACCGAAAGCTATTAAAAAGGTAATTGAAAGTAAGTTTAAAGATGAAGACATTACAGAAGTAGAGAAGGTGCAAAGTGCAACAAAAGGAGAATTCTATGATGTGGAGTTTAAACAAAAAGGTAAAAACAAAGATGTAGAGTTTAGAGCTGATGGCACTATAATCAATTAAAAAAATAACACTCACCATAAAAAAGCATCAATAACTACTGATGCTTTTTTTATGCCTCAAAGTGTTGTAAATTTGCACTTTCTTAAAAATTAAACTCCATTTATGTCTGAAACAAACCAAGCGATTCAAGAAAAGAAAACCGATAAAGAATTATACGAATACCAACAAGGAGCCATAAGTCAGATTTTTGACAAATTTGATAACGCTCCAGACGATTATCACTTACTATACCAACTACCAACTGGTGGTGGAAAAACGGTTATTTTTTCTGAAATGGTTCGCCAATACTTAAAAAATCATAATAAAAAAGTATTGGTAATGACTCACAGAATTGAGTTGTGCAATCAGACCTCTAAAATGCTTACAAGTTTTGGTGTTACCAATAAAGTGGTAAATAGTAAAGCTAACCTAGATGACCAAGCCGATTACTCGTGCTTTGTGGCCATGGTAGAAACCCTAAATAACCGCCTTAATGAAGAGAAACTCGACATTTCTGATGTTGGTTTAGTGATTATAGATGAAGCACATTACAACTCATTTACAAAACTGTTTAAGTTTTTTGAAAATTCCTTTATCCTTGGTGTTACCGCAACACCATTGAGTTCTAACAAAGAACTTCCAATGAAAGACAATTACGATGAACTCATTGCAGGTGAAACCATTGAAAACCTTATAGAAAATGAGTTTTTAGCACGTTGCGAAACCTATGCTTATGATATGAGTTTAACTTCATTAGAAGTGGGTTCTAATGGTGACTATACCGTAAAATCTTCTGAAGATTTATACTCTAGTCCAGCGATGTTGCAAAAAACCATAGACGCTTACAAAAAACATTCGCTAGGGAAGAAGACCCTTATCTTTAACAATGGTATAAACACATCTATTAGTGTGTATTATGCATTTAGAGAAGCAGGTTTGCCAATAATGCACTTAGACAATACTGCAACCAAAAAACAACGTAAGCAAATTTTAGAATGGTTTCATAATACACCAAATGCTATACTGACTTCGGTAAGTATTTTAACCACTGGTTTTGATGAGCCAACTATAGATACTATCATCCTTAACAGAGCTACAAAATCGTTGACATTATACTACCAGATGATTGGTAGAGGCTCGCGTATTCTTAATAACAAGTCTAAATTTACAGTAATTGACTTAGGAAATAACCTCTATAGATTTGGACCTTGGGGAGCAGATTTAGACTGGCAACTTATTTTTAAATCACCAAACTGGTTTGCAGACCGTATTAAGGATGATGAATCAATCGAAGCGAATTTTAAACACGAATTGTCAGATGATATTAAAGATGAGTTTTCAAAATCTGAAAACACGTATTTTGATATTAGACAAACCTACAAAGACGCTGTAGATGCAGGTGAATCCTCTAAAGTAGTGCTAGAACGTTCCATTGAACAGCACGCCAAAATTTGCATAGAAAACAGTGAAGATGTGTATGATGCCATTGCTTTGGCAAAATTGCTAAAAGATGATATTAATATGCGTATTGAAATCTATGCCAAGTGTATCAGTAAAAGCACGCATAACTTCTTAAAATGGTTAAAAGACGATTATAAGCAGAAATTGAATTCATATTTACGTGCCAACTTTGACGAAAAGTTTGAAGAAATTCATGGGCATCCACCAGAGGATTAATTTCCTTATAACACAACATATTTATTATGGCAACATTTTCAGAATTAGGCATTCATAAATCGTATATAAAAGGTCTAAAAGAACTCGGTATTGTAAATCCAACAGAGATACAAGAGGCCGTTATTCCTGTTTTGTTAGAATCTAAGACCGATTTGATTGGTTTAGCACAAACCGGAACAGGTAAAACAGCAGCCTTTGGCTTACCAGTGCTGCATAGCATTGATAAAAATGAGGATAACGTACAAGCCCTTATCATTGCACCAACAAGAGAATTGGTACAACAGATAAAGAAGCAGCTCTTTAAGTTTACTAAATATATTGATGGTAAAATCTTTGTTGAAGGTGTCTATGGTGGTGAGAAAATGGATCGACAAATAAAAGCCTTAACCAGAGCCACACATATTGTTGTGGCTACACCAGGACGCTTACTAGATTTGGTAGAGCGTGGAGCTGTAGATATTTCTACTGTAAAAACTTTGGTTTTAGACGAAGCTGATGAAATGCTTAGCATGGGTTTTAAAGAAGATCTTAATAAAATATTAAAGTACAATACAACAAAGCGAAATACTTGGCTGTTTTCAGCAACCATGCCAGAAGAAATTCAACGTATTATAAAAACATACATGTCGCCAGATGCCGTTAGAGTAGAGGTGAACAAGAATACTTTGGTAAACGCTAACATTTCGCATCATTATATTCAGACAAATATTAAGGATAAGCTTAATATGATTATCCGAATTTTGGAAAAGCGACAAGACGAACGTGGTATTATCTTCTGTAGAACAAAAGCGGGAACAAAAAATTTAGCACAACAATTGCAACACGAAGGTTTTTCAGTTGCAGCTTTAGAAGGAGATATGCAGCAAAAGGAACGCGATAAAGTGATGCGTGCGTTTAAAAATGAGAGTCTTCAAGTTTTAATTTCTACGGATGTTTCTGCAAGAGGAATCGATGTTAATAATCTCGCCTTTGTGCTACATCATCAGTTGCCAGAACATTTAGATTATTATACACATCGCAGTGGAAGAACAGCAAGAGCAGGTAAAACAGGACAATCCATTGCCTTAATAATTCCAAGAGAGATGCAAAAAGTCATTGAAACCCAAAAAGCTTTAGGTATTGTGTTTAGTGAGATTACGCTGTAATCCTATTCTTAAAATATTCATTGCATCATTGTTGGAATACACTTTGTAATTAATGCTAAAATTATATTACAATGAGTACATGAATAGTAAAATTCTTCAACAATGACAAGGGTTTCGGCTTTATTACAGAAGAAGGTTCAAACACAGATCATTTTGTTCACATTTCTGGATTGGTAGACGAAATTCGCGAAGGAGATAAAGCTGAATACACTCTTACAGAAGGCAAAAAAGGACTAAACGCAGTAAACGTAAAAGTTATCTAAGATATATTTAGCTTAACCTAAAATTATGGAGGCTCATCACTATGTGATGGGCTTTTTTTGTTTTAACGTCTTTATCTTTTTGAATATCAATAAGTTTTAAGGTCTTCTTATTAGGTTATCATAAAATTATTGCTTACATTTAAATCACCTTAATCTTCAAGAACACAGCCCTGTTTCTTGTTATCCCATTTAGACCACAATATATATTTTTAGAGCCCTTCTTCTAGACAGCTAAACCTTAACGAAGTTTAAAGATGGTCATTAAAATACATGAAATGATAGTGCTTACATTACGTCTTACGGAAAAATCTTTAGCCATGGAATACCAGTAGTTATTCTCCATTATTCATAATTCCCTTATACCTTAAAATTTAGCTATTAATCAATTAAAAATTAGAAATTATGAGTGCAAAAGACACAAATGTCACTGTAACAGTGGATACAGCGGCAATTAACAGTGGTAATACCAATACTACAGTAGTATTTTCAGACGATTTAGGCGATCCGTTAAGTCCAGGCGATCCAGCTAATTATGTTTCAACCGTTTATAAGAATAAGAAAATCACATGGACTGCCATTGCCTTAAATGGAACAACTCCAGTGTTCTTTCAAGATGTCAAAGCGGATGGAGGCTCTAAAATACTTAAAGACCTTCGTAGAGGAGACGGAATTAACAAGTACACAGCTAAAATAAAAAGTAACGGTTTTAGTGATGGTGACGAAGAAAGTTACAGTATCACTATAGGATTAGCTGGCTATGAAGGTATTGCTGGCAATAACGAATATGGACCTATTGCTTATCTAGGCAATAAAGTAGCTTTTATGAATAGTTATCAAAACAATGTTTGGCAAGTGGTTTCGGATGCGCCTTTTGAAATAGAAGGGGTTGCTGGTGAAAACACTCATGGAGCAATCGTTTATGCAGGTAGCCAAGTGGCATATATGAACAGTTATCAAAATAATGTCTGGCAATTGCTGTCACCTGCACCTTTTGAAATAGAAGGCATTGCTGGAGATAATGCACATGGAGTCATAGCATACTCGGGTAATCGCGTGGCTTATATGAACAGTTACGCCGAAAATGTTTGGCATGAAGTTGCTAAAGCTCCCTTTGATATTGAAGGTATAGCCGGAGAAAATACAGCTGGTGCCATTGTTTATTCAGGAAATCAAGTAGCCTATATGAACAGTTATCAAAACAATGTTTGGCAAACCGTTGCACCAGCACCATTTGATATCGAAGGCATTGCAGGTAACAATTCCCATGGCGTTGTTGCTTACGCTGGCTCACAAGTAGCTTACATGAATAGCTATGCCAATAACACATGGAATTCGGTGGCAAATGCTCCGTTTGTTATCGAAGGTATTGCAGGAAACAACTCTAAAGGTCCAATTATTTTTTATGGTCCGCAAGTAAAACATATGAGTAGCTATGCAGCTAATCTATGGACTGATGTGGCTCCTATGCCTTTTAATACTCAAACTTTTACTGTTGATCCTAAGATCAGAATGAAAGCCGATGGTACAAGATAAGATCTATCTTAATAAAGTTAAGACCTATTTTAGGATAGGTCTTTTTTTATGTTGCCTTCAAATTGTTGGTGGTCAGAACCAAAAGAAAGCAGATTATCTTAAAAATTTATTAAAAACAGGAAATTACAGTCTAACTGAATTTAGAATCCTTACTAAAATTACCGAATCTGAGACCAATCCAGATTCTATTCTTGCTTATGCCAATATTCTAATTGATAAAGCCGAAGCTGTTAAGCCTAAAGATTCATCTTTAGAGGCATTTAAAAATGGTTATTTAGCAAAAGGCAACGCACTATATTTCAAAGGAAATAATTCAAAAGCTATAGATGCATTTCTTAAAAGTCTTCATTACGCTGAAAAGGCTAAAGACAAACGTTCTATGGGCTACCTCCAGATATCTATAGCAGACACTTATGCTGCTATGGAAAATAATGAATTTGCAGGGCTATATTATAATAATGGTATTGAGGTTTTAAGAAAAATTCCTGATTCAACAAATCTAGCATCCGCACTTTTGAATGCTGGTGATTGGTCTATTACCTATCAAAAGTATGATGAGGCATTAGTCTATTTTAAAGAGTCGAGCCTTATTTTCAAAAAATTGAATAATGCAATGGGGAGAGCCTATAATCTTGGTAATATAGGCATAGTCTATGCTGAGCAAAATAAAGACGTACTTGCCGAAAATAACATAAATGAGGCTATTACAATTTTAGAAGAATTGGACGATTACTATGCGATATCTATCTACCTCACTTATTTAGCTGATATATATGCCGATAAAGAAAATTTTGATTTGGCATTTAAATATGCAAATCGAGGTCATACTCTATCAAAGAAAAATGGTTTAAAAAAAGAAATAAGTGATGCCAATCTTAAACTTTCAGAATTATATGAAAAAGCAGGTAATATAGAACTAGCACATCGTCATTACAAAGATTATATTATTTATAGGGACAGTGTAAGAAATATAGAAGAAGTTCAAAGAATTGGTAATGCTATGACGAGTAAAGCTCAAACTGAAGCAGAATTAGCCAATCAAAAACAAAAAACCCAAAATGTTCTAATGTGGGCATCTGTAGGTGTCTTATTCCTTATAGGTTTACTGGCTTATAGCTTATTTAAACGCCACAAATTCGTAAAGGCGACCAATAAAATCATTGCTGCCGAAAAGCAACGCTCAGACGACTTGTTATTAAACATTTTACCCGAAGACACAGCCCAAGAGCTCAAAGATAATGGGAGAGTGGTAGCTAAGAAGTTCCCGTCTGTAACGGTGTTATTTTCGGATTTTAAAGGCTTTACAAGCTATGCAGAAAACCTATCACCAGAAGATTTGGTAAAAACGATAGATTATTATTTTTCGCATTTCGATTTAATTATGGAAAAATACGGTCTAGAGAAAATAAAAACCATAGGTGATGCTTATATGGCTGCAGGAGGTTTGAATTTTGACAACGATAAACATGCCGAACAAATGGTTTTGGCAGCCAATGAAATGAATGCATTTGTTACCAAGGCCAAACAAGAAGACATAACCGATGCTACTTTTGATATAAGAATTGGCATCAACACAGGACCTGTTGTAGCTGGAGTAGTGGGTACCAAAAAGTTTGCTTACGACATTTGGGGAGATACCGTTAATATTGCTTCGCGTATGGAAAGTAATTCCGAACCAGGACGCATCAATATCTCTGAGGATACTTATAAAATGGTGCAACACGCATTTAATTGCGAATACAGAGGAAAACTAGCTGTAAAAAACAGAGGTGAATTGAATATGTATTTTGTGAATTATACCTAATACATAAAGCTACCAGACTGCAGTTTTTTTGTACTTTAATCCCATGAAATTATTTAATAAAATTAGATATAGGCTATTAAAGGGCAAACAGCTAACTAATTATTTAGTTTATGCCTTTGGTGAAATTATCCTTGTTGTTATTGGTATTCTTATTGCGTTATGGATTAACAATTGGAATAATGACCGCCAAATAGCCAACATCAACAGAAACTTACAAGAAAAGGTTTTGGTGCAATTAGATCGTGATATAGCGACTGTAGATTATTTTAGAAAAGAATTAGACACCTTAGATCAGGTGTATTTAAAATACTTGGAACGCGAATATGATGAAAACAAAGCCGCTGGTAAGAATGTTTTTTCAATGATATTGTTTGAAGTCACAGAACTAGGTCTCGATGAACATATAGTAAATTGGGTAGATAATGCCAAATTAGACGACACCAAAGCCTCAGAAAAACTTATTGATTTGAGTGGCACTTATAAATTATACTTTAAGAACATCAGTGATATTGAACGTATTATTTATGATAAAATAACAAGTAATCTCGAAATTCTTGAAAAAACACAACCTTGGTATTCAGAATTGATTACAGATTTTAGTTGTAAAACAGATTGTGTTAAGTATTTACTTGAAGACGAAAACCATAAAGCAAGAATTGCATCCTTACGATTTATATACATTAAAGCCTATGGTGATATTGTCAATGGCTTTTATTATGATTTACAAAGTGCAAAAAAAGATTTAAAAGCTAAAATGGGTGTTGCTACAGAATAATACACTTATTGTATTTTGCATTAACAGAGTACAGGTTCAAAAAATACTATTTTACATAATATAAATTATAGGACACTTTTAATATTTGATTATCCAGTGGATGATTAAATATAAAACGATTAGAAGTTCTAATAAACATGTAACCTATAATTTGTTTTAAAATGAAAACATCCTCAGGATCTTCTCATTTTAAAAGTATGTAAAATATCCCACAGTGTTCATAATTCCATTACAATATACAGTACTTGGGCATTAAATTACAGTACTCATAAATCTATTTATTTGATTTCCTTAAATCAAATGTAAGACCAACTGATAATTCATTTAGTTTTTAATAAAATCGCTGACAGAAATTCAAATAATACTAATGAAAAGTATCGATGTGTCATTAATACTTTTAATTCTTATTCATTCCACACACATTTTTGCTACTATTCAACTCTTTACTCATGTGGTTTCTACTTTATTAAATAAGTAATCATTAATCTCGTATCTCGATTTCAGAAAGATAGTGTTCCATTAGCTGATAAATAAACTATTTTAAATGAATTTTTCTGAAAACCTATACTGATATGAGCTTATACCAAAGCCTGTATTTTCAGAACATTTATATATGAAATTGATAATTTAATATTAGTACTGTCTAGGCTTGTCCTCATTTGTAAAGAAATAACTTCCTTTGGTTAGATATTTTACTAATTTTAAATCTATAAGCATAGAAATAAATTATATGGCATTTATTATCTTTTATCTTATTGGAGCATTTATATATTTACTATTAACAAAATCAACCTCTAAAAGATTTTTATATCTATCCTTTAAAAAGGAAGGAATTAAACAAGCAATTTCAACTATTGCGCATGACTTTTCCAAAATAATATATTGGTTGCCAAGCAGCATTTCAACTATAATTACTCTCCCTCGCAAAATTAGAGATGATAATGTTTACGGTTCGTATTTCTATTTAAGATATCCCATATACTTATTATTATTTATATTTTTTGTGCTATCACAATCTATAATCTTCATTTTTCTGGGTAAGTATTATTTTGATTATCAATATTCTAATATTGTAATTGTATTTTTTGAGATAGGCATTATTTTGTTTGGAATTAGTCACATAATTGGTATTAGAAGTGTAACTAACAAGCTTAAAACGTCAAATCTAAACATTTACTTAAGTTATATACTCTTCATATTCTTATTTGGTTTAACTTGTATTGGAACTGCCTATTTCAATGAATATCTATTTAATTCTTCCTCATTCCTTATTGAAAAGAAAAATTTCTTCGAATTCATAAGGAATTTTTACAACTTAGGTTATTCAGATATTTACAGAAATGTGACTACAGGGAACTTAAACGTTTTGACTTATGTTAATATAATTATTGCAATTATTTTTCTTGCAATTGCAATTTTTGACACTAGTATATTTTCAACTTTAAAAAGAACAGAAACTAGTAACTTAACTGTTGCTAAATGTTTGATATCAATAGGTAAAGAAAAAGAAGCAATTAAATGGTTTGATAAATGTGAATCAAAAAATGAAGATTACTACTCTATTAAATCTGTACTAATGATTGATCAAGACATTGATAAATCTATTTCATATGCAAATAATAGCTTATCAAGATTAGACTCAACTAGTAAAGATATAGTTTATGCCAAATTGATTTCTGATTTATTATTATTTGGAAAAATAAAGAAAGTGGAAATTATTTTTTCAAAATGGAGAAAGGAAATAAAAAATTATGAATTATATCAAGCATTTCTTTTAATCGCTGGCCAAATTAATAACAAATCTTTGATACCAAAAAAGAAGCACTTAAAGTCATCCAACAGAAAAAAATATCAAAAACATTTTGATTCTTTAGATTCTTTCGAACAAATTCTAGTCTTATATTTTGAACAAAGTTTCTCACTTAACAAATTTAGAGAAAGGGTCAGTAAAGCTATAAAAAACAACCCAGCAAAAATCTATACATATTCCCCTCATTTTATTCATTTCTTTCTGGGTAATAGGTTTATATCAAACGACATATATAAGGAGCTATCACCTAACCTTATTATTGAATTAGACGAAGTTGCTTATTTTATTGAATGTGTTAGAGATTTCGAAAACAATTCAGAATCACCTTTTGCAAGGCGGCTAATATGGGACTTCATAAGAGCATTTAGTATTGATTTTAAAAATACTTTTGAGAATCCGTTATGTAGATATATTAACAATTTTACTTTTGAAATTCCTGTTGAAGTTGATGATTATGGTTATAAATTAATAAAAATCAATTCATTAAGGCAAAGTATAAATAAATTAATCTATAAGTTTGACATAGGATTTTAATATAATGATTAATCCATTCCACACACATTTACTCCACTACTCTACCCGTGCGAAAAAGAGTGTTCCATTAACATTGTAAATAAACTTTTAGAAATAAATTTTTCAGAAACATAAGTACTAACATGCGCTTTTAACCAAATCGAAGAGTGAGATTCGACGAAGCTTGCGCAGTCACTTATCTCATTCAAGATTCATGAACTCATTAATTAAAAATAGAAATCTCGCGAATAAAGCCCATATTTACATAACGCTAGTACATTATGAAACATTTTTAATAATTTTTACCATAAATCACTGGCATCTGCCCTTTCCATTTATTCCATAAGTTTTTATCAGAAATTAAACTTGCCATAAAGTGCGCTACATTAATACGGCTTACTTTACCTGCGTTGAAAATAGCACTTCGTGTTGGTGATGGGTGAATCTCATAAGGTGTAACAGTATCTTCATTAATTAAGCCATCTGGTCTTACAGCAGCCCATTCTATATAATTGTCATTTTGTCCAATTTGAGTGCGTAAATAGTCTGCTGCTTTTTCATTATCCACATGAGGTGGTAACAACAAACGCAGTAAACCAATAACACATTTTTGAGCAAAAGAAATAGGTTCTTTTAAATCGCGATTACGATTGCCTGTAGTGTTCATTAAAACAAACTTTGTTGTGCTTTGCGGATGATTTGCTTTTATAGCATCGCATAAACGTCTCGTAGCATCTGTAACTAATTTCCTTGGTTGTCCATAGATGCCTTTAAACGTTAGGTTATGTCCAAGGCACGATGCTACAGCATCACAGTCGCTAACAATAGTACGCATTTCTGCTTCGCTTAAGTCTAAAACACTTGCAGTGATAATCTGTAAATTGTCGTTAGTTTTCCAAGATTCTGGTAACTTTTCTGGTGATCTTACAATAACTTTTACCTTCTGATTTTGAACAAGCAACTGTTCTACTAATTTACTACCTGTGGCACCACTTGCTCCTACTACTAATACTGTCATGTTGATTTTTTTTGATTGATTAATGTATTTTAAAGACGATAAACTAAAACGATTGTTTCACAATGCATTATAAACCCTTTGATTTACGCAAAATCTTTACAACACGACTATGTGTTATTTCTAATAAATTCCATTGGTAGCCTTCAAAATCGGTTGTATTCATAAATTGAATAACAACAGCATCAATATCTTTATGGTATTCTGCCATACATTGGTAGCCAGGAGCTAATCCACCATGATTAAACTCATAAAGTGAACTGTAGAGTTTCATTTCATTTTCATTGAGTAATGTACCATCGTTTAGAGCTCTTAAAAAGATGCCAACATCTTCAGCAGTAGCTATCATCATGCCGTTATTTTCGTTTTTGAAGTCTTTGTCAATGCCAACATAATAACCGCTCATAACATCGTCTAGATGTTTTACTTCATCTAGAGAACCAAACGTATTTTTTAGTCCAAGAGGTATTAGAATTTTGGTTTTAAAATACTCTTGACGAGAGCCTACTGTAACTTGCTCAATAATTCTCGAAAGCAATAAATAATTGGTATTGGAATAGCCATAATCTTCGTTAGGTTCAAAGTTGGCTGGTAAATCGAGTGCATATTTAAGCACGTCGATATTTGTGTTAGGTTGATTTTTCCAAAAGTCTGGATTGTCTGTAAAATTAGGAATACCACTACGATGTTGCACTAGCATTCGCAAAGTGATCTTGTCTGCATGTTCAATTCTTCCTACGAGTTCTGGGAAATAATCCGCTACTGTTTTATCTAAAGAAATATGATTTTCATTGGCTAATTTAGTGATAGCAACTGCAACATACAGCTTGCTAATACTCGCTATTTTGAATAAGGCATTTGGTTTGGCTGGTATTTTCTCTTCTTTATTATGATAGCCAGCTGTGTAAAAGGCTGGTGGTTTTCCGGCTTCATCTACATAGACAATGACACCATCAAAACCATAACTCAAAGTTTGGTCCACTTGCTCTTGAACCGTATCTGGCAATGGCAGTATCCAAGCCTTAACTAAAATCCATGGAATAAACCATAAGGATATAAATGTCCCAACAAATAATACAATTCTAAAAATCTGTTTGCCTTTTGATGTCTTCTTTTTGTTGTTTTTCATTTTTTGATGGTGTACTAATGTCAATTATAGTACAAATATCTTTTAGATTAAAACAATAACAAATTATGACTTACCGAACTGTAAAATATTAGGGATGAATTGGTTAAATTATCCTTTTATAAGTAAATAATAGAGTTTTTGTTAAACCTCACGTCGTAACACTTCCAAAGGAGAACTTTGTAACACACCTCGAATATTGCTGAGTCCAATGCCTAAGACCAAAAGTGAAATTACTGGTAAAAACACTAAAAATGGAACAACGGAAGGTACAAACGGTTCATTAAATACAAAAACTGCCAACAACATGGCACTTAGTAATGCCAATATAATGCCTACCAAACTACCGATAAGACCCAACAATACGTATTCTAAAGCCGAAATTTTGAGAATTTGCTTGTTTTTAGCACCTAAGGTTCTTAGTAAAACACTTTCCTTAATTCGCTGATATTTACTGGTTCTAACAGAACCAATTAAAACGATAATCCCAGTTAAGATACTAAAGAATGCCATAAAATTGATGATCCAAGTTACCTTGCTTAATATATCCTCGACAATCGTATAGACTTGTCTTAAATCTATAACCGTTACATTTGGATAATTCGCTACTACATCGCGTTGTAAATCTGCCGAACTGGCTTCATTAGGCGCGTTTGTGGTTAAGACATTAAACTGTGGTGCATTTTCTAAAACACCTTTTGGGAAGACAATGGAAAAATTAAGCTGTAATTGTCCCCAATCTACCATACGAATACTGCCAACAACGGTTTCCATAAGCACACCTTGCACATTAAATACAATAGGATCTCCTACTCTTACCTGAGCATCTTCAGCAAGATTATCTGAAATGGAAATTGGTATCACATCACCAGATGCTACTTTTGGTGTCCACTCCCCTTCTAGAATTTCTTCGGAAGCAATCAAACTATCTCGATATGTTGTTCTGAATTCATGATTATACACCCAACGCCTTATATGCACAGTACTATCTTGCTCAGCAACATTAGAAACTAAACCTTTAACGCTATGTATACGCATGGTTACTAATGGAATATTATTAATAACCTCTAAGTTATTATCTGTAATAGTTTTACTAATGGCAACACCTTGCTCTGGTTGAACATCTAATAAAATGATATTGGCAGATTGTGCCGTATTACCAACTTCGGTTTTAGACAGTAAAATATCTTTAGTAAAATATAACGTACTAATTAAAAATGTTCCTAAACCTATGGCTACGATTAACACCAAAGTCTGATTATTTGGTCTAAACAGGTTTAATAAACTCTGACGTGTCGTATATCCCAAAGACTTTGGAAACCACACTTTTATCATGCGCATGGTTAATTTTGCTATTCCAGCGAGTATAGCAAAGGTGATGAGCACACCAACTACAAAAGCAATGGCATAAGGCACATGTCTCAGTAGCCAATACGAAAACAAAAACAAGAATAAAATGATAGCACCAAAAACAGCAAACCTAGCTAACTTGGGCTGTATGGCATTGTTATCATCACTGATGCGCAATGCTGAAAGCGGAGATACATACCATGTGTTTAATAACGATAATAATGCAAACAATACAGCCATTAAAAACCCAAGTACAATACCCATTATAATAGGTTGAGCTGTAATAGATATAGTAACATCAAAAGGCAAAAATTCCTTTAAGATATACGGAAAGGATTCCTGAATACCAATACCAATAAGGCCTCCAATACAACCTCCTATGATACCAATTCCAGCAATTTGAATGAGATAAATTAAAAAACTTTGACGTCTTGAAGCACCCAAACATTTTAAAACTGCAATATGTTTCAGTTTTTCCCTAATGTAAATATGTACCGAACTCGCAATGCCAACACAACCTAAAAGTAAAGCAATAAATGCCACAAGATTTAAGAACTTGCCCATATTCTCATAACGACGACCTAAACGTCTGCTCGTGCTTGTATGTGTATCTAAATCTGCATTTTCAGCATCAAGCATGGGTTCTAAAACATCTTCCAATTGCTCCAAATCTGTTTGTGCATCAGCTTTATAATAGTATTGGTATTCTTTTCGACTTCCAAATTGAAGCAATTCGGTTTTTGGCACCAAACCATAAGGTATGACCACTGGTGGAGCCACAGAAGACATTACTGCAGAGCTACCAGGTAAACTGTTTAATGCGCCAATAATTGGTAAGGTTAATTGGCCTACTTTAATGGAATCTCCTGGTACAATATTATATTGAAGCATTAAGGTTGCATCGACCAAAGCACCTTGATCTTCTTGATACGATGTTGTGGCATCCTCTGGTTGGGTTTTCATTTTTCCATAAATAGGAAATGTACCTTCCAGTCCTCTAACACGCACCAACTTTGTACCTCCATTTTTTGGAAAGGCAATCATCGATACAAAATTAACTTCGGTAGCCACAGGTTTTAAAGAATCGATAATGGCTTGCGCACGTTCATTAGGAGTTTCGTTAATATCAATAAGATAATCCGCTCCCATTAAGGACTTGGATTGTTGTTGAATATTATCCTGAAGATTATCCCGGAATAACTGAATGGATACTACAGCAGCAATGCCTAAAACGATAGATGCCATAAACAATACCAAGCGCACGCGACTAGCCTTAGCATCTCTCCATGCCATCTTAAAGAGCCATGGCAAATTGGTTTTTGATTTTAATGGTTGTGAATTCAATGTGCAGCAGTAGGTTGATTAGTTATTATTTTTCCACCTTTTAATCGAAGGATTTGTTGGGTACGGTTTGCTAAATCTAAATCGTGAGAGACTATAACCAAAGTCGTATTAGATGCTTTGTTTAAATCGAATAACAACTTAATCACTTTTTCTCCGGTTTCTTCATCTAGATTACCAGTTGGCTCATCAGCAAATAAAATAGAAGGAGAATTAGAAAATGCTCTAGCTAAAGCCACACGTTGTTGTTCACCTCCAGAAAGTTGTGAAGGATAATGATGAAAACGATCCGCTAATCCAACCTGTTCTAAGAGTTCCATACCACGTTTTGAGGCATGCTTTGCACCTTGAAGTTCTAACGGAACACTAACATTTTCTAATGCTGTAAGTGTTGGCAATAACTGAAAGTTTTGAAATATAAAACCCACTTCCCTATTTCGTAATTGGGCACGTTCATCTTCACTTAAGGTGCTGAGATCATGGCCGCATAACTCAACACTTCCTGCATTAGGAGTGTCTAGCCCAGCACAAATACCCAATAAAGTGGTTTTTCCACTACCTGAAGGTCCAATGATAGAAAAGGTCTGCCCTTTTTCCACATCAAAACTAATATTTTGTAATACTGTTAATTGTTTGTTACCGCTTGTATATGTTTTTTCAAGACCATTAATCTTTAATATCTTTGACATAAATCGTTTAATTTATTGCTTCATTTATGAATAAGGCTCAAAATAATCAATTGGTTTCAATTCTTCTAAATTCTCTATCGCATAAAATCTTAAAGTTTTGTTATTTTATGGTGCTTTGCCTATTCATAGTATCCTGTGGAGACAATAACAAAAAACAAAATACAGAGAATAGTAATGAAGTAGTTTCTGAAGAAACCAAAAACACCAATACTTCTGCAACTAAAACAATTCTCTTTTTTGGAGACAGTATTACAGCAGGTTATGGTTTAGACACAACAGACGATGCTTATCCAGCAGTAGTTCAGCAAAAGATAGATTCTCTAGACTTGAATTATACGGTTGTTAATTCTGGTGTTAGTGGTGAAACTTCTGCAGGTGGTAGAAGTCGGATTGGCTGGATATTAAATCAGGATATAGAAATCTTTCTTTTAGAATTAGGTGCTAATGATGGTTTACGTGGTGTGCCTTTATCTGAAACACGAAACAATTTACAAACTATTATTGAT
This sequence comes from Winogradskyella pulchriflava, assembly GCF_042434315.1. Taxonomy (NCBI): domain Bacteria; kingdom Pseudomonadati; phylum Bacteroidota; class Flavobacteriia; order Flavobacteriales; family Flavobacteriaceae; genus Winogradskyella; species Winogradskyella pulchriflava. The sequence goes on from NZ_JBHLTQ010000007.1 coordinate 102,461, forward strand.
GCCGTAAAGAAAAAAGATCCAAGTATAAAAATCATATTAGCAGGAATGGAACTGCCACCAAATATGGGTCAGGATTATACTTCCGAATTTAGAAAAATGTATGCTGAACTGGCTAAAATTAACGAGGTTGTATTTATCCCTTTTATTTTAAAAGATGTTGGTGGTATTGCTGAACTCAATCAAAATGATGGCATTCATCCTACTATTGAAGGTCACAAAATTATTGCCAATACCGTTTGGGAATATTTGAAGCCTTTAGTGGATTTAAAATGATAAAATCAATTACATTCCACGTTTTCTAAAATCCTTTTCAATAGTATCGACAACCCAATTCGTGATTTTTTTAGCTATAGAACCTCTAAATAATCCAATAGCTTGTCGTAACCACCAATTGTCAATTTTCCCCTTTAGCTCTGCCTTTAAAATCGCTTTTACTCGATTTTTTATTGGAGTTTTTAACTCTGAAAAAGCTTTAGCATCAAACTCAGGCATCTCTTGCATTATATACTTTGATGGATTGGGCTCATCATTAGGATCTAATTTGCTAACATCTGGTATAATAGGCATATAGATTTTGCCATTATCCTCTTTTTTAAATTTTTCTACAGCTTCAGCACTTACTCCATAGAAAAGATTTTTGGGATCATCTGGAATATATTCCAAGAAAAGAAAACCTCGTAAAAAATTCTTAGCATTCTTACGTCCCAAAAAGAAATCGTGTTGCCTAAACTTTATATCTAAAAAGCCACCAAAACCACCAATGGCTCCTGTTGCCAAAGGATATTTTAATTCTTCAGTTAAATTTCCTAATTCCTTATATTTAAGAGGGTAAGCCATTAGTTTGAACAAATCAGTACCATAAGTATCTGATTGCTTGTTACGCGCTTGATTAAGAATTGTAGGTACAAGATGACCAACGATATCCAAAATACTCTTTACTTCTCTATTTGGTTTTTCATCTGAAGCCTCATCTTTAAAATTTGGAAAAGGATCTATCATTATTGTGCCATACTTAGGGTTTTTGGCATTAATATTTCCATGATTGGATTTTAGGCAGCGTAAAACTTCATCAAAAGGTTCATTATTTATAGCACCTCCATCTACTGCTGTAAAATCAAAATCGTCAGAATCTATAGCGTCAAAATCAATATCCATATTGGCAGTAAATCTTTTGCGCTTACTTAAGCTATTCTGTACATAGGTTTTGGTAAATTCATTTTTAAAATAGCGCGGAGATAAACCTACCGGAAATGCTCCAGTAGCCTTTGTAACCTTAATTAAAAAATCTTTGTTGCTAGATACTCCAGGTTTAGAAACTGGTCTAAACGGCAAGTAGTTTTCTACATCATCTAAATTACTATCATCGTAGTTAAGCTTAAAATGAGCAACAATATCATGATTACTAATACGATGTGAAGGCGGAATAGTCTTTAAAAACTTAGATTTTAATCGACTTAATCCTACCTTATAATCTAATGGTCTTAAGCTGGTGATGGTTAACAATACTCGCAAATCGTCAGAAACATAATTTGGTAAATTATTAGTATCCCAATTACTTGGAAGCTTTTCAAAAACACTTTCCGCTATCCTGTCTATTGGTTTAGAATTTAGTAATGAAGGTGCACCTTTTTTATTATCAAGGTCTGAATTGGAAAGCATTTTCTTAAAAGTGGTCTCCCCTTTACCTCTACCGTCGTATAGACTATCGTCATCATCTAAAAACACCCAACTATCATACAGAACGTTTCCTGTTTTGGTATTTGCTCTTTCTTTTACGGGTTTTAAGTTTCCATCACAAAGTGCCAGCGTGGTAATCATGCTTACCATACCACCTGCAGATGCACCTCCAATAGCATCAATGACAACATTATGATTGGGAATAAAGTCGTTATTTAACTGCTTAGCTTTTTCCCACTCTGATAATGCTTCTAAAATGTAATCCATAAAACCAGCTGTGTATGCTCCAGCAGAAACTGCACCAGCCATAGTTAAGCCTAAATGAAATGTATTGGACTGAGACATAGTGTTTTTTTTTCTTTTTATATAACAATGAGGCATAACCTTTATGGCTATGCAATACGTCAACAAGATTAATAACAAGGAATTATTAAGGGATAGTTAAAGGTAAAACTTTTTAAGAAATATAAGGATGGTAAAAGTTTAAAAACAAAAAAATCCTGAATGAACATTCAGGATTTTTAATGGTTATATAAAGTATATAACGTAATTATATATTCGGTTCAGTATAATCTGTTAATACAATATCCTTATTAGCCACAAGGGTACCGTTTTCTTCTTTTGTAGTTAGAATTCTATCTGTTTGTTCGCTTTTAGTTAAGCGTTTACGACATCTTTTAGTTAATAATGGGTCGTCATTAAAAATAAATGATTGCAACTCGTATGCTTCCTTTGAAGGGGCTTTAATTAGCGGAAAAATTTGTTGTAACTGGTTGTAACGTCTGTCGTTACCTGGTACAAAGGTGTAAAATGTATATTTTCCATCCGCATCAGTCTTTACCCAACTTCTATGAAACACATAACGTTCATCACCTGTTCTTCTAAGGTCAAAATCACCATCTTCATCAGGTTGCTCTATATATAGAATAACATCCTTAGCTGGTGTTACACCATCGCTTTGATAGACTATACCACTTAGTATTAATTTATTAGTTTTAGATCTGTAGTCTGGTATTGTATCTGTATTACTTAACTGGTTTTCAGCACGATCATGTATAGGATTATTTGAAACTTCTTGTGCAGAAATTGGATTAATAACGCTGTAAAAACAAACTAAAAATAAAGTAATGATTAGATTTTTCATAGTACTAAAGATTTGGGTTACACCAAAAATGCTTCAAATCTCAGTACTATCCTTAAAAACTATATAAAAGGATACAATTGTACGACTAAATGAAAAAGCTAACCAAATTCTTCGGTAAACTACATAGATAATTTTAAAGAAAAAGTAGTATTAGAGTCAAATTTTTTGGAGTCATATTCACGGTTTTTTTGTCAAAAATTTACCTCATTTTCGTAGTTTCAAAACTGATTTTTTCGACTAATTTCGTTATAAATTATGTTAAAATTTCAACTCAAAACCCAAAAATTAGCACTGTGTATTTCATCGATAAAATATGCATTTTATCCACTATTTACGCACTTAATCCATGTTTTTTGCATTTAAAGTGTTAAAATTTTTAAGGAAAAAATGATGAATTTTACTTGTTTTTCTTATAAATTTATATAGATTTGTCTTCATTAGTCCAAATCAAACACATAAAATATGAAAACAAAACTTACTTTATTTGGTGCCATTTTTTTTATAATGATGAGCATGGGTCATGCTCAAGAAAAAAAAGTTATCAAGAAGAAAAAAAATGAATCACAGAGTATCATCAGTGGCAAGGTAAATATATCAAAATACCATAGTCGTGAACAGTTAGATGATATGACAAAAGGCGAATTACTGGATCTATATATAGAACGCATAAGAGTAATTGTGAATATTCTGCCAAATATTGCTTTCGCTACCAAGCCTGGGGTAACTATGGAAGACTTGGGGATTCCTGAAACTAAAGATAATGTTAATGCTTTAGAAGACAATATTGAAGCTTCAGATGATTATTTTGATAGCACTATTGAGTTTCAGAAGAAAATTTTACCTTATTCTGATACCAATGACCTTATTGCTGCTATATTATTTTATGAAGCAACATTAAAATCTTTACATACTTATAACGATTTTAAAGAGGATTAATTTTATAGAATATATGTTCTTTATATCGGCAATAATTGTCGAGCTCTTTTAAGACACAATAACCAAGTATATGATTTACAGCCTGTTATTAAAACTATAAAAACTTGACATATAAATGTTAATTTTGTAGGAAAATTAATAATATTTGTAATATATTATGTATTTCGTCGATAATATTTGTGTTTCATAGGTTCAATGGCTATGTTTGGTAGTCATAGATCTAATAATTTTTATCTAAAATAATTGAATTAACTACTATGAAAAATTTTATTCAAACCGCTCTTGTATTTTTATTGGTGTGCTCCAATGGTCTGGCACAGCAAGAAAAAGGAATAATTGGTTATGACAATTGGCTGAATGCTTGGACTGAGTTTAAACCTAGTACAGCTAAATATGGTGAGCCTACACAAATTTTAAGTGGTAATATATCATCAGACACCAAATTATACAAACGCGATACCTACCTTCTTTTAGGTGATGTTTTCGTTACTAACAATGCTACACTTACCATTGAACCTGGTACAGTTATCATGGGCGATTTTAAAACCAAAGGATCGCTTACCATTAGTAAAGGATCTAAAATCATTGCAAAAGGTACGCAGACAGATCCTATTGTATTCACTTCAAACAGAGGAAGTAAAAAACAAGGTGATTGGGCTGGATTATTTATTCTAGGCGATGCTCCTTTAAATATTTTTGGAGAAGTAGCATCTCTAAACTACGGATTAAAAACATCTTCTACCGAACACATTTCTTATGGTGGTGATAACGTAGAGAGCAATTCTGGTATCTTAAAATATGTAAGAGTAGAATTTGCTGGTAAAAGAACTAAAGCTCACGGTTACCTTAACGGAGTTACATTAGCAGGTATTGGTAATAAAACCATTGTTGAAAATGTAATGGTAAGTTATTGTGCAGGTAATTCATTCAATATATTAGGTGGTAATGCTATACTAGAAAAAGCTGTGTCTTATAGATCTAGTAGAAACGATTATGAATTCAACTATGGTACGCAATGCCAATTGATTAACTCTCTTGCTATTAGGACTCCATATATTTCAAGTGCTGATGGATCGAGATGTTTAGTAGTAAAATCATACAATGAAAAAGAAGAGGCAGATACTACCAAAAAACAAACTTTTGTTAATGCTGAAAATTTAACCTTGGTTAATATTTCTGAAGATTTAAGGTCTGACATAAACGTTGGATTGGTGCAAGAAGCTATTTACGTTGGTGCAGATGTATCTTTTTCAATAAATAAGAGTGTTATTTCAGGCTTCTATCCTGCAGTAATCTTAGATAATAACATTCAATTGAACAACCAAAACCTTGAAAAGATTCAATTTACAAGAACTTATTTTAATAACTGTAAAGGTAATATCTACAGAAGTGGCTATACAAATAATGATGATTTAGAAAGTTGGTACGGAAGTAGAGCTTTTGATAATTTATATGCTCGAGGTTCTGATTCAGAAACATTTATTGATGCTAAAAGCAGTAGAAATCCAGACTTTAGACTTCAAGTAAATAGAATTATTGCTTCAAACGATTTTATTGATGATGATGACGACTAAAACCGCAATACATTAAATTTTAATAAAAGTAAATAACTATCAATTTGCTATTGAGATAACAAATTATAAACGCTTATAGATTAAAGAATTACACCTAACAAAAATGCTAACTACTAAATCAAATAGATTTTATCTTATACTATGCTTTATTGCCTTTGTATTTCATGGAGAAGTCTATGCTCAATTGGTTATTGGCACTCCAAACTTAGGTTTTAGCCAAGCTTGTGCTAGTGATGCGTTCAACTCTTATGATGTAACTTTTGTATTCTCCCCTGAGTCTGCATTAAATGCTTCTAATCAATTTACTATAGAATTATCAGATGCAAATGGCGATTTTTCGAATGCAACAGTAGTTTATACATCTTCACCAGGATGGGTAACAGATTCTCCAGCTACACTTAATTTTTCACTACCAGAAGATACGGCTGGCGAAAATTATAAAATCCGTATAAAAAGTAGTTCACCTGCGGCTACAAGTACAGCTTCAGTTGCTTTTGCGGCATATTACAAACTACAAGATTCACCATTTACAATTAATAATTTAGTTTCTACTGGTGCCTATTGTACAGGTGGAAGTTATTTACTTGCTATTGATAATCCAGGTAATGGCAACAACGATTCTCCACTCAACTACCCTTCCCTAACATTTAATTGGTATAAGGAAACAAGCCCTACAACTTCAGTATTTGTTGCAGAAGGGAATTCCCTAACAGTTAGTGAGGAAGGTACATATTTTGTTGAAACCAATTATGGTAGTTGTACCTCAAATTCATTTTCTAACCGTGTTACAATTAGCGAAGCAGTATCTGGGCAAGCCAATGCCACTATCGCTTCGAGCTTAGGGAATCCTTATTGTCCGGAACAAGGTATGACAACGCTTAGCACTATTGGAGGCATTAGTTACCAATGGTTTAAAGACGGAATTATGATTCCTGATGCCACAAATCAAATGTACCAAACTGATGAGTCTGGTATATTTTCAGTTCAAGTGGACTTGGGAGATTGTTCCGCAATAGGCTCAATAGATTTAGTGAGTGAACTTTTTGAAAGTGAAATCAATGTTGACGAAGCCAACAATATGTTGGCAGGTGAAACACTTACTGTTACAGTTACCACAAATGCAACAAACCCAGAATATTTCTGGTACTATAACAATCAATTATTAACCAATGAAACTCAAAATACTTTTGAAGCTTCTGAGTTTGGTGATTATGAAGTTGTGATTACTGAAACCTCAGGATGTAATGCTTCAAAATCTTATCAATTTTCTATTGAAGAAGGCATTGATCCTTTTCCAGATGTAGATAAGATTCCTAATGTTATTAGCCCAAATGGTGATTTCACCAATGATACTTGGGTATTGCCATTGCAATACACAACAGGTACTAACACAGAAATTGTGATTTTAAATGAACAAGGTAAAGTTGTTTTTCAAACTATAGACTATCAAAATAATTGGCCAGAGAATGATTTAAATCTTATAAGCGTCAATCAATTATATTATTATATCATCACAACCAGTGATGGTAAAGTTAAAAAGGGATCAATAACTATTGTTAAATGATATGAAAACACCTCTTCTGATCCTCGTAATAATATTCTGTTCTGTCCAGTTCATCTGGTCACAGGAGGAGGATGGTGTGGTTTCTTTTGATTTACCAATAAGAAATTCTTTAGTATTTAACCGTTATTCCATTAACCCAACGTTTAGCTTTGTAAGAGAGCAAAACAAATACATTAGCTTCAACAACAAGAGAGAATGGGTGCAATTTGAAAATGCACCAGAAACATTTTTAGGTAGCTACTCTGGGCGTTTTTCAGAAAACATTGGTGCTGGTTTAGCCGTATTTCAACAAAATTATGGGGTTTTAACAACCTTTGGAGGCTTGTTAAACTTTGCCTATAACGTTAAGCTTAGACAAGATACTAACCTTACTTTTGGTCTTAACGTAGGTGCATATAAAAGTGGTGTTAATACCTCTAATGTGGTCACTAACTTTGATGATCCATCTTTACAAAATGTACCAGAAAACTTTTTGCTTACTGTAAACCCAGGAATTAATTACGGAACAAAATTTATAGATTTTGGTGTATCCATAAATAATCTTGTGCTTTATAATATTGAGACATCTGCAATGATTGAAGATGATCCTAAACAAAGTATTCAAGCGCATGTTATGCATACTGGCTATTTTGATGGACGTGGTTTTTTTGAAAAAACTAAGTTTTCAGGAATTGTCATGTCAGAATTTAGAAAAGACGAAACTATTATTTCAGCTATTGCATCACTTAACGTACCAAAAGGTATTTGGTTTCAACTCGGATATAATAATCGTTATGGAGTATCTGGTGGCTTGGGCTTAAATGTCACAAAAAATATTGCATTAGAGTATAATGTAGAAAAAGCAATTGGTGAGATGGTTGAATTTGGACCATCACATGAAATAACATTGGCTTACAGGTTTATCTCTAAAAAGAAATTTGATTATAGTGGAGATGAAACAGTGAGTGGCTTATTTACTAAGAAAAGGAAAAAACCTATTGTTGAAGCTTCAGAAGAAGAACTTGCTGGTATCAGACAACGAGCGGCAGAACGTAGAGAACAAGCTAAATTGGCAAAGGAAGAAGAGTTAAAAGCTAAAGAAGAAGCTGAGGCCAACGCACTTGCGGAAGCAAAAGCAAAAGCACAACAAGAAGCCGAAGAAAAGGCAAAACAGTTAGCAGAAGAAAGAGCTAAAAAAGAAGCTGAAGCACAAGCTAAGTTAATTGCAGAACAAAAAGCAAAAGAATTAGCAGAAACAAGAGCTAAGTTACTAGCTGAGAAAAAAGCAAAAGAGGAGGCTGATGCAAAAGCCAAACAATTAGCAGAGCAAAAGGCTAAAGAAGAAGCTGAAGAAAGAGCTAAACTTTTAGCAGAGCAACAAGCACAACAAGAAGCTGAAGCTCAGGCACAATTATTAGCTGAGCAGAAAGCTAAGGAAGCAGCAGCATTACGTGCTAAAGCATTAGCGGAACAAAAAGCAAAAGATGAAGCTGAAGCACAAGCTAAACTTATAGCAGAGCAACAAGCACAGAAAGAGGCTGAAGCTCAGGCTCAATTATTAGCAGAGCAGAAAGCTAAGGAAGAAGAAGCATTACGTGCTAAAGCCGAAGCTGAAGCACAAGCTAGACAATTGGCAGAACAAAAGGCTAAAGAGGAGGCTGAATCGCAAGCGCAACTATTAGCGGAGCAAAAAGCTAAGGAAGAAGCTGAGGCTAAATCTACGGATGAATTATTCCCTAATCCTACTGACGAGATTGGTAAATCAATGCTTGAGATTACTAAAGAAGCAGAAAGCGCAAAAGCAGCTCAAAATAAACTATTAGAGCAGTTTGACAATATAGTTGAAATTAAAAATAAAGATCTAAAAGATTTAAAAGAAGAAAATGATCTTAGCGAACAAGGTATTGCAGTACAACCTAGACCTTTTAAAAGTATAACTGCAGAAAACAATGCCCTAAAAGCTATTAAAGTTGATTTAGATAAAGTTATTAATTCTAGAAATGAAAAGATTGAAGAATTAAAAACACTTTACGAACAAAGAACAAAAATTAAAGAAACCGAATTAGATGAAGTTACCCTTTTCTACAAAAATAAGATAGAACGATTAACAGAGGAACAATTAACAAGCGTAAGAGTCAAAGAGCAGTTAGAGAGCAAATTAGAAACTATTAGAGTAGCAACTGAATTTGAGAAAAGAAGACGTATTAAACGTGCTGCTTATGATAATGAATCAGACAGATATGCACAAGATAGAGCCATGTTGCAAAACATAAAACGCACAACGGATCTTACCACTACTCCTTTTACAGCTGAAGATTTTGATTTTGGAGAAATACAAAGTGGCAACATTAAGATTCTAAAGAATGTAAGTAATACCGACAGTGGATATTACCTAATCATTGCCGTGCATAGTAATATTAACAAACGAAATAGCTTTGTTACTAAAGTAGTAGCATCAGGACGTAGTAATGTAGATTTCTTCTATGATAAGAGCACTAGTAAATACTATATTTACTACGATAAGTTTGAAAACATAGAGCAAGCTATTACAGCTATGGAAGCTAAAGGAAATAGACCGTATAATAAAAACATGACCCTCGTGAAAATAGAAAATTAAATAAGTTAAGCCGTTCTTAATTATTTCATGCCCCAGAAATAATCAAGAATAAAAATTAAAGTATCATGAAAAAACCTACTTTTTCAAGAATTACACTAGTCGTACTTACGCTATGCCTTGGTCTGGCATCGTATGCGCAAAATTATGTTCCTTTCACACCAAGGTTCAATCAAGATTTAAAGGGAGATATTGTATTAATTGGAAATAATATTCTTGGGCCCGACAACAATGCTTTTAATGACGGTAATATCTACAACCATAATGTAGATATGCGTTATATAGATATTGATGGTGATCCATCAACATTTAGTTCTTCAAGTTCAGACTTAGAAATACCAAACCCAAATTGTTACAGAATTATTTATGCAGGCTTATATTGGGGAGCTGTAAATCCTGGAAGCGAACCTATCACTAACGTAAAGTTTAAAGGACCTGTAGGTGGTTACAATGACATTACTGGAACCGTTATATTTGATGCTAACGGTACCACTATAGATGGTGGAGATAGTTTTTCTTATGCATGCTTTGCAGATGTTACAGACATTGTAACAAGTTTTGGTTCTGGTGTAGACTTAGGAACATATACCGTTGCAAACGTATCGTCTGGTGAAGGAGAAACTGCAAATTTCAGCCCTTATAACGGAACTGGACAGTCGGCTGGTTGGTCACTTTTTATTGTTTATGAAGATCCAACACTGCCTGGCAAATCCATTACAAGTTTTGATGGATTTAGTGCCATTAGTGTTCCCGGATCTAATCCAGCTTTAGACATTCCTGTAAGTGGTTTTAGGACTGTGCCTGCTCCTGCTCCTGTAAGAGCAAATTTTGCTTTTGCTGTTTTAGAAGGAGATAGTCCAATTTTAGGCGATCAATTAAAATTAAATGGAGTTAACCTATCTACTGCAGATCGTCCTCAAACAAACTTTTTTAATAGTTCCGTAACGCAATTAGATGCAACACCTGTAAACAACAGAGTCCCAAATAGTGCTAATACATTAGGTTTTGACACTGGTGTAATGGCTGTTCCAAATCCTGGGAACTCTGTAATTGCTAACGATGCTACTTCTGGTACGATACGATTAGAAACTAGCGGTGATACCTATTTCCCATATTTCTTTGCTTTTGCAGTTGATATCATTGAACCACATATTGTACTCACAAAAATAGTTGAAGATGATGCAGGAAATGATATTGGAGGCCAAACTGTTGGGCTTGGAACCCCATTAAATTATGTTATAGGTTTCCAAAATACAGGTAATGATCATGCTACTAGTTTACAAATTAGAGATGTACTTCCTATAAACATTATTTATAATCATCCAACAGATTTAATTTTACCACCTGGTGTTACAGTATCTAGTTACAATCCTGTAACACGTGAACTAATTTTTGATGTCGATGATTCCTTAGTTGAAGAAAATGACCCAGTTTATGAAATTAGAATTGAAGTACAAGTAGTTGACGGTTGCGACCAATTAGCTGATGCGTGTTCAAACATTATTAATAATCAGGCTTTTGCTACTTACAATGGGTATTATAACCCTACATTCCAAATTACAGACGATCCAAGTGTAAATAGCAATACAGGTTGTTTACTGACACCACAAGCTACTAACTTCTTAGCGGATCTTGACTGTGAATTTATTTATGAAGAAATTCTTTGTGGTAACAGTTTAGAATTGACAGCTGCTAATGGTTATGATTCATACTCTTGGTCAACAAGCCCAACAGGAACACCTATTATTGGGAATACACAAACCATAACTGTAACTGATACAGGAACCTATTACTCTTTCAATACCGCTACTGCTCCATGTCAATCTATTGAGCAAGTTTTTAATGTTCAACTGTTCGGTGGTAATACTACAAATCCTGTGATTCCTTATGCAGATGAAGTTGTAACATGTCCTAATGATGGTAAATTATTACCAAATATATTTTTATGTGGTGCTGACGATTCAAGATATATTCAAACTAATATTTCAGACTCTACTTCTATTATTTGGGAGCAGTTAGATGAATCAAGCTGTGCAGCAGTATCAGATCCAGATTGTGCTAATGAAGACCCAGGCTGTACTTGGAATGAAGTTGGCACTGGTCCTAACTTTTTAGCAGATACATCTGGTCAATTTCGTTTAACAATCAACTATCCTGGCGGCTGTTTCAATCAGTTTTATTTTAATGTATATCAAAACCTGTTAGTACCAACAGTTGTATCTACTGATATAATTTGTACAACAGACGGAAGTATCATAGTAAATGATGTGCCTTCAGGTTATGAGTTTAGTATAGATGGTGTTAATTACCAAACCAGTAATATATTTACCGTTACTGTACCTGGAACATATAGTGTTTTTGTGAGACAAATTGGTGTACCAACTAACCCTTGTATTTTTGGTGTTCCAGACGTATTAATTAGAGATAGGGATTTTACCACGACATCAACAATATCACAGCCACTATGTTTTGGTGATAAAGGAAGTATTCAACTTGCTGCCAATGATGTGGATCCTCAATATACCTTTACTTTAAGTCAAGGCGCAACTATAGTCAATACTGTTGGCCCAATAATAGAAAACACCTATGTTTTTGAAAATTTAAATCCTGGTACTTATACAGCTACGGTTGAAACTGAAAACGGGTGCCTATACTCTGAAGATGTTACCATAGTTGAGCCTCCTCTACTTACAGTTACAGCAGCTCTTACGGTTCCGCTAACATGTACGGATGGAGAAATAACGATTTACCCAGAAGGAGGAACACCTCCATATTTCTATTTTATAAATAGTACAACAGATTTCCAAACAGTACCAGAAGTTGTAGTAACAGCGCCAGGTGTTTATGACATTACTGTTGTTGACTCAAATAACTGTAGTGCTAGTACAACGGTTACAGTTGAAGACAATCCTGAGCCAGAATTCAACATAACAAGTACTGATATATTGTGTGGTGGAACTGGTGATACAGGAACTATTACAATTAATGTTACAAACGCCAATGGATTCGCTGTAGAATATAGTATAGACAATGGAGCTACGTTTTTCAATTCATCAGTATTTACAGGACTTACGGCTGGTGATTATGATGTTGTAGTACAATATTCTTTAGGCGCTTCGGTTTGTACAACGAATCCACAAACGATAACTATAATTGAAAATACAGCAATAGATGGTGCTGCTCAATTAACTGCACCTTATACATGTACAAGCGATGGAACAATAACCGTTACTGGAGTTACAGGAGGCACACCACCTTATGAGTACAGTATTGATGGTACAACATTTCAATCAAGTAATATATTTTCAGGATTAACACAAGGTACTTACACCATCGTTATAAGAGATGATAATGATTGTACAACCATAACTAATGAAATTGCTATAGATGCATTAAACCCACCAACAGATTTAGAGTTTGATAGCTCTCCTATTACTTGTCCAACGAACACAAGTGATATTACAATAACTAATACTGTAGGTGGTTCTGGAATTTTAGAATATCAAATAATTGCTCCAGCATCAGCAATAACACCATATCAAACTTCTAATGTGTTCTCTGGATTAAGTGCAGATACTTACACCTTTCAAGTAAGAGATGAAAACAATTGTATATATAGTGAATCTTATACCATTGACCCAATACCAACTCCAACAGTTAATGTGGTATTGACTGAAGGTTTAGATTGTACAGCAACACCAGATGCAGAATTCACAGGAACAATTACTGGCACTTCTCCATTCACTTATGCAGTTTCTTTTAATGGCGGAACTTACACTTCTTTAGGAACAACAGGTGCAACATTTACGTACACAACATCAAATGATGGCACTTACCAATTTCAAATTACTGATGCCAATGGTTGTACAGCAGAATCTTCTATAATAACTGTTAACGCTATTTCTCCACCAGCATTGAGTGCTGTTGTGGTAAGTCAACCTATACTTTGTAATGGAGATTCCAATGGAGCTATAGATATAACTATTGATAATACAACTGGTACTCCTCCATTTACAATTAATGTAAACAATGATACAACAAGTACAGATTATGGTACGCAAACCTCAGGATTACCTGCAGGAACTTATACAATAACTATAACAGATGCCAATTCATGTACAGCAACTGAAACTGTAACCATTTCAGAACCTAATGCTATTGCTTTTGATTTAAGTAAAGTTGATATAACTTGTAACGATCCAGGAGGTTCATCTTTAGGTTCAATTTCGGTTGAAAATGTTACAGGAGGCACAGCTCCATTCACATACTACATTACAAACAACTTTGGAGATCCCATTCCTGGAAATCCTTATAATGCAGCATCAAATGAAGATCATACCTTTAACATTATCAACTTCGGAACGTATACTATAAATGTTGTTGATGCTAATGGCTGTAGTTTGTCGCAACAAATTGATATTGCCTCTCCTCCATCTGATTTAGATATTAACGTTAATGTGTTAGTACCTGATTGTACTTCTGGAGGAACAGCTGAAGTAACAGCAATATCTGCTCTTGGAAGTGGAAATTACGAATTTGGAATATTAGAATATAATTATATTCCTTATACAGATACGTACTATTCTCCTGATACAATGCCAGGAGGAAACACAAGAACCTTCACCAATTTAATACCTGGTGTGGTCTATACTTTCGTGGTTCATGATTTAACAACCAATTGTTACTTTGTAAAATCAGCTGATGCACCAATAGATCCTGCTTCAACCCTAACCTCTAGCGTAGAGCCTAACAATGTATCTTGTCTAGGAGCAGCTGATGGAAGTGTGACCTTTACTATTGATAATTTTGATAGCACAACAACCTCAGTAGATTATTCAATTTATACGGCTTATGACAACCAATTGGTCGATGGTCCTACAAATTTACCTGTAACTTTTGGTGTGCCAGAAACCGTTACTACACCAAATCCAGGAACTTTAACGCCAGGTCAATACTATATTGTCTTTACTGAAAATGGAACTGGTTCATTTAATGGTTGTAATACAGCTTCAACTATTTTTGAAATATTAGAATCATCTGTTCAATTAGACTTAACTGTTTCTGTTGACCAAAATGCCAATTGTAATCCAAATTCTGGTCTTATAAGCGCTATAGGTCAAAACGGAACTCCACCTTATGAATATCAAATCACAACAACTCCTGCAGCACCTTTAGTCACTGATACTGGTTGGGATGCTGCAAGCGTATTTAATGTTGATGCAGGAACCTATTACATTCATGTTTTAGACGCTTATGGTTGTATTGTTTCAAGTCCTGCCACTATTGTAGATACTGATGCTGAGCCAACAATTTCAGCAACTTTAAACAATACGTGCGAAATTACAGATGGTAATTATGAAATTGAAATTACTTTGGATACTCCAAGTGCACCTCCATACAGCTATAGTATTAATGGAGGCACATTTCAAACCCAAACAGCTCCGTTTACAATTTCGAACTTGTTTTCTGGAACACATACGATTGAAATTCAAGATGCCAACGGTTGCGGTAATCTAGTATCAATTGATATCGGTGAGCCTATAGATTTAACTTCAGAAGTTACAGCTTTACCTTCATGTAATAATGATGATGGTGAGATTACTGTAACTGGTTCAGGAGGTTCAGGTACTTATACCTATAGTATTTCGCCTAATCCTGCTTCTATAAGTTTAGCTGGAAACGTATTTTCTGGTGTGCCTTCAGGTATTTTTACCGTAACAGTAACCGATACAGTAACCTCTTGTACTTCGGATGTGACAATTTCAGTACCAGAAGCTGTTCTTCCAACTTTTGAATTATCGTCAACTTCAGTAACCTGTTTTGGTGATAATACTGGATCATTCGACATCAACATTACAAATTATTCTGGAGCTTATACCTATGAAGTCTTTGACAGTTCTAACACTTCAGTTACAGGAATTGTTAATGCTAATACGTCCACCAATCCTTTAACCGTAACAGGAATGGAAGCTGGAACATTCTCAGTAGTCATTACAGAAACTGAAATACCATTTTGTTCCAACACATCAAACGTTATTATTTCTTCTCCGCAAGAGGCTTTAACGCTTTCGCTTTCTGAAACCTCTAACGTAACCTGTACCAATAGTCAAGGTACAATTACAGCAATTGCTGATGGTGGTTGGGGAAGTTATGAATATGAGTTAACAGGTGATGCTGCCGTAGCCTATTCAGCTAATAATTCGTTTTCAAATTTATCAGCAGGAACTTATACAGTAAATGTCAGAGATGCTGAAGGTTGTATAGCTTCTGAAACTATTACACTTAACGAGCCGACACCAATTACAGCTACATTTACACCTAGTACAACTACGCTGTCATGTTTTGGTGACCAAGATGCAAGTATTACTGTGAGCATAGTTTCTGGTGGACAAGGTACAAACTACGTTTATACATTAAACACAATATTACCTGTAGCGAGTTCTTCAGGACCTCAAACCTCTAATGTTTTTAACGACTTAGGAGCAGGAACTTATACGGTTACCATAACTGATGGTTTTGATTGCGAAATGACTTCACTAGATATAGTTATTTCAAACCCTACGATTATTGAGGCAAATTTAGTTAGAACTTCAACACAGACATGTTTAACAGAATCTACTTTAACACTAAGTGCAACTGGTGGAACTGGTCCTTATGTTTATAGTGATACAGATACATTTGCAACTGTAATAGGCAGTTTTAGTTCATCTACAACATTCCCAGTATCAGAAGGAACATATTCGTATTATGTGAGAGATGCAAACGGTTGTATTTCTAATGTTTCTAATGAAATTACAGTTGACCCATTACCAGAGTTGGTGATTAATTTAGACGCTGTTAACCCAACAATTAATTGTGCAGGAGATAATACAGGATCCATTTTGGCCACAGCACAAGGTGGATTAGGAGATTATATATATACGCTTCAAGATGGTGGTGGAAATCCTATAACAGCAACCCAAAATAGTCCTGGTTATTTTACGCAACTTGTAGCTGGTAATTATATAGTAATGGTAGAAAGTGGTGACTGCAATACAACATCAGCACCAATTAGCATCACACAGCCAGCAACACAATTAGATGCAACTATTGCAGTAAATGATGTTACTTGTGCAGGAAATGAGAATGGTTCTGTTGAAGTAACTGCTACTGGTGGAACAGGTATCATTAAATATGCTATTTCACCTCAACTAAACCAGTTTTTTGAAAGCAATATTTTTGAAAACTTAGGACCTGGTGATTATGATTTAATTGTTCAAGATGAACTTGGTTGTTACCTTACTTTCAATTTTACAATTCACGACCCAGAACCAGTGATTATAACTATAGTTGCAAATTCGTTATTCCCTGAAACTTGTGAAGGTGATGAAGATGGTGAATTCAGTATTGACATTTCTGGTGGAAACTTACCGTATAGTGTAAGCTTAGATAACTATGACGGTCCATATATCACAGGTAATCCTACACAAACTGAGTTCGACTTCACAAACTTAAGTGGTGGAGATCATATTGTTTACATACGAGATGCTGAAGGCTGTGAATCTGAATGGAATATAACTTTCCCAGAATCAGTAGCTATAAATCCAGAAATAGAAATTGAATATCTATGTGAAAACAACGCTCAAGGTAATACAGTTACAGTAAGTATTGATGATTCTAACACAGACTTATCACAGTTTGATTATTCTCTCAATGGCGGAACATACCAAACCAGTAATGTATTTAACAATGTACCTGTAGGAACAGATCATTATATTGAGGTGAGACATACCAATGGTTGTATTCAAACAACAGAATTGTTTGATATTGAAGGTTATACGCCAATTACCTTAACGCTTACTGAAGGTGGATTAAATGAAATTATTGCCAATGCATCTGGTGGTACTGGTGAATATGAATTTATTATGAATGATGAAAGTTATGGTACAACAAACATCTATACTATTACTGAGACAGGACTTTATGTTGTAACTGTAATTGATAGTGCTGGCTGTATGGCAGAAGCACAGATAGAATTAGAATTTGTTGGTCCATGTATTCCAAACTGGTTTACACCAAATGGTGATGGAGAATACGATACTTGGGCACCAGGCTGTGTAGAAAACTACCCTAACCTAACTTTTGACATCTTTGACCGTTATGGACGTAAAGTTGCAACTTACCGTGTTGGTGAAGTATGGGATGGACGCTACAATGGTCATGAATTGCCAACCGGAGATTATTGGTTTGTAGTTAAAACCAACGACCCAAATGTAAACAAAGAGTTTGTCGGGCATTTTACATTATACCGCTAACCCAAACAGAATGCACAAAACCTACTTATGATGAAACATCCTATAATGAAACTTAATCGATCAACGAAAAGAATGATATGGATGTTCCATGTGACCGCTAAAAAATAATAAAACTGAACACATGAAAAAGATTATTCTATATATAGCATTTCTTACTGTAACATTCAGTTATAGTCAGGAATTGAATTTACCTGTTTGGACACAATATCTTGCAGATAATGATTTTGTGATTTCACCAACTTATGCAGGTATTGGCGACAATTTAAAAATTAGAGCTAACGGACTAACACAATGGGTAGGCATTAAAGATGCGCCAGATAACCAGTCTATTTATGCGGATTTTAGAATTTCTAATCGTTCAGGTATTGGTGTTTCGGCATATAATGACAAAAACGGTAACACACGACAAAAAGGGTTAAAACTGTCATTTGCGCATCATCTGATTTTAGATTGGAAATCCAAACAATATTTATCCTTAGGGCTTTCATATAATATTAACACCTTTAGAATTGATATAGAAAATTTTAATACTACTTACGATATACCTATTCTAGATCCTGCCATCAACGGAGATAGAGCTGTTAACAATAATAATTTTGATGCTGGTATATTATATAGATGGAACAAATTTTATTTAAGTTTTAATGCAAACAATTTAGTTTCTAAAGATATTGAAGACTTTACAGGTGGCATAGAACCTTCGTTATTACTCAATTACCAGATATACTCTGGTTATGTTATTAGTCCAAAAAAGAATAAGAATGTTGAATTTGAACCTTCAGTGTTCTTTCAACTATTTGATAGTGATAAACGATCGGCTACCGATGTCAATTTTAAGTACAGAAAGTTTAACAGAAATGGAGATTATTATTGGATTGGTGCCTCATACCGATTTTTAAATGACCAGTTTTTTAATCCTTTAAATCTTGGGCCAATGGCTGGTATCCTGCATAACAAACTTTATTTTGCATATTCGTACCAATTAACATTTAATGATTTATCCAGTTTTAATTCTGGTACTCATGTTGTAACCATAGGTTTAAACTTATTACAAAGCGCGAGTAATTGTCCTTGTACTAGAGGAACAAGTCAGAGTTATTATAGGTTGTAAGATTAATTAGTTCAGTTCTAATTTATATCCAACTCCATGTACATTTGTCAATTTAATCGAAGTATCTGCCTGTAGTTTTTTACGAAGTTTAGAAATATAGGTGTCCAAGCTTCGACCAACAAAAACGCCATTATCTTCCCATACTCTTTTGGTAAGTTCGTCACGTTTAATAACTTCGTTTGGTCGTTCTACAAAAAGTGCTAGAAGCTCACATTCTTTTTTAGACAAAGCGATTTCTTCTGCTTCTTTGATGAGTATGTTTTGTTCAGGATAGAATTTAAAAATCCCTAAAGCTTCATAATTAATGGCATCTATAGTTGTCTTGGCATTGTTTTTCTTTTTATACCACCAAAAGACAAGTCCAATAAACACTAGAGCTCCAAAAAGACCAATAAAAAAACTTAAATTATGGTTTGCCGCAACGTTTTCAGTAAAATTAACTTCTATAAAATAACAGGCATTGGGTAAATAACGACCCTCACATGGTATTATAGTGCTTTCTAAAATAGTTGTCATTTGATAACTGTAAGCCACTTCTCTATCCTTGCATTGAATGACTTCAACAATATAATGTTCAGGAAGATTAGATTTCACAAAACTGTTACTTATTGCTTCAACTAATATGTTAGGTTCAAAACCCAAAGAATTATGAAATGATAACTGAAATTTATTGGGACTCAACTCTTTTACTGGCAATATCAATGAGATAGAATCTCTATTACTCAATAATAAGTTATGACCAGCATCTCGAAGAGCAACTTTAGTGCGCTCAGAAAAATCTTCTTCCTTAAAGCTACAAGAAGCTATAATGAGAAATAACAGAAATACTAAAGACTTGATGAAGTAAATGGAAGTACTATGTTTCATATTGTTTTACAAATAACTAATATTTCATCTAAATTTTGCAAGTGTTTGACACTTCTTTTACACTTTTTTGACATTCTTTTCTGTCGCTGTATCTAGTTTTACATCATCATTAATCATTAAAAATATATAAATGAAAAAACTTACAGTATTACTAGTATTAATGCTTACAGCAAGTATTAGTACAAATGCACAAGAAAAATTGAACATCAACATTTCAAAAAGCGAACTCAAATGGTCTGGCGAGTATTCCTTTTATTTTGGAGGGCATAATGGCACAATAGATTTTACAGAAGGCTATTTTATAAAAACAGATGATGTTATTACAGGTGGTGAATTTATAATAGATATGAATTCTATAACATGTTTGGATATTGAAAGCGATGAAGGAAAAGCCAATCTTGTTGATCATTTAAAAAATGAAGATTTTTTTGATGTAGAGAAGTTTCCAACAGCAAAATTGGTAATTACAAGTGTCGAATATTATGAAACTAACCAAATGAAAATTTATGCAAACCTTACTATAAAAGGTATAACATTGCCTGTAGAATTTCATGCGGAAGCCAATTATAAAACACGACAAATGGTTACAAAATTTAAAATAGACAGACAACGTTGGGGAATTGATTATAACAGTAAATTAAGGGATGGAGCCATCGCAGACGGTATTGGTTTTGAAGTGACATTGAGCTTATAAACTTCTAACAAAAAATAATTAGTTATTACTAAAGCACTACAATGAATGTAGTGCTTTTTTGTTTTATAAATTCAAATAGTTCTAATCTATTATCTGCTCAAAACTCACTAATTTAGAATAAGTATAAAATAATTTAGAAAGGTGGAAAAATGTTAGTTAAAAAAGTAAAAAACAACTGTTGATAAAGTGAAATAATTCCAAACATTATACTTTAATTATCAATAAATTATGCCACTATTATTGATGATAAACGTACTAAATATGCTAATCAAAGGATTTATTATCAATTAATCGAATATTAAAAATTATCTGATTATTATTAATTAGTTTTAAGTGCTCTAAATGAATAAACTTAAATTAATATGGCTAGTAAAAATCTGCGCCTTCACCGTTTTCTTGGGAAGGGCTTATCAGTTATATTTTTTTGGCGCTCCGTTTAGAGCCTTTCTATGGGATGAGAGTTTGTTGACTCCTATAGTGGAAGGATTATCTAATTATACCTGGCAAGATTATGCGAGCAGTTCTAAGGTAAATGTTTGGATAGATGGCTTTATAAAGTTCTGTAGTCTTATATTCTTGCTGGCTGCGATAATTAGCTTGTTCTGGAATAAAATTGGTTATAGAAGGTTAAAACAAATAGTTATGAGTTTTGCCTTGCTCGTTTTGCTGTTCATCGGTATTTGTATGGTGAAAGATAAGAACTACGAGTATTTACTGTTTTTTGAATTATTTATTCAATTAGCTGCACCAATTTTATTATTGTTGAATGTTAGATTAGATGTAACAGATAACAAAAAGATTATCATTGGTCTAAAGATTGCCATTGCTTGTACATTTATAGCGCATGGTCTTTTTGCAATGGGACTGATATATTTGCCTGGATATTTTGTGGATATGACCATTATGATATTAGGGCTAAACGAATCTCAGGCTACAACATTTTTATATGTTGCAGGTGTTTTAGATTTAGTAATGTCAGTTTTAATTTTTGTACCTAAACTATCAAAATATGCACTATGGTATATGGTGTTTTGGGGTTTAACTACAGCATTAGCAAGATTGTTTGCAGGTTATAGTTCAGACTTTGTTTCATCATCACTGCATGCTAGTGTTTATTTAGTTATATATAGATTATCCCATGGACTTTTGCCACTAGTGGTTTTGCTTATGGAAAAAAAATTGAGAAAAAGAAAAATTACCTACTAATGAAAACAAAAATACTTTTAACCAAAATACTGTTCCTAATCGTATGTGGTACTTATGCCAATAACGATAGATATCGTATTATTTTGGTCGATGACCCTGCAACAACAATCACTATCGCTTGGGATCAAACCTCTGGTACAAATCCAATTGTACACTATGACACAACAGATTATGGCACCAACTATTTATCATATGCTAATTTTAAAGCGGTAGACAGAGCTATTGTTTATAAAGGCATGGACAATAGATTTGTGCGCTTATCAGGTTTAACGCCAAATACAGACTATTACTTCGTTATACATGATAGTGAAGGGACAAGCCAAAGATTTTGGTTTAGAACCGCGCCTAATGATAATAGTAGATTATCTATAATTGCAGGTGGAGATTCTAGGAATAATAGAACTCCGAGACGAGCAGCCAATTTACTAGTAAGCAAATTAAAGCCTCATGCTGTTTTATTTGGTGGTGATATGACGGACGATAGTACAGATACGGAATGGAGCAAATGGTTTGACGATTGGCAAGATACCATAGCTAGTGACGGAAGAATGTTTCCTATTGTACCAACTCGTGGTAATCATGAAGACCCTACAGATATCTATAATTTTTTTGACACACCAAACAATAACTCTTATTATGCCATCACTTTTGGCAATAATCTGTTTAGAACCTATACACTTAATTCAGAGATATCGGTTTTTGGAGATCAATTGACATGGCTAAAAAATGATTTAGACTCACCTGCAGGTACTAATGCCATATGGAAGGCAGCTCAATATCATAGACCAATGCGTCCTCATACAGCCAATTCAGACAAACCAAACAACAATACACTTTATGATGCTTGGGCAGAATTATTTTATGACGAAGACGTACGTTTAGTAATAGATTGTGACTCTCACATGTCTAAAACTACGTGGCCAATAAGACCATCGTCAGAACTCGGAAATGATGAAGGTTTCGTAATCGACCATAGTAATGGTACCGTTTACACAGGAGAAGGTTGTTGGGGTGCACCACTAAGAGATAACAATGATGACAAAAGCTGGACAAGAAACTCAGGTAAATTCAATCAATTCAAACTCATATTCATTGAGTCTTCAAAAATTGAATTAAGAACAATAAAAGTTGACAATGCTGGCGTAGTTGGTGAAGTAAGTAATACGGATCCTTTTACACTACCTGCTAATCTTGATGTATTTTCACCACCAACAGGTGCTGTAGTTACTATTAACAATACTAATGATGTCGTTTGCCCAGCTTCAGGCATTCCTTGTGAAGATGGAGATCCAGATACCATTTTAGATGAAGAAGATGACTCATGTAATTGTGCAGGATTTAATTCTTATGATCATACTGTATTTATGGCAGAGGTATCAACATCTAGCGATGATGCCGAAGAAGATGTTGTTTCTGGAAGTGTGGATACAGGTAGTAGCGACTTAGAGTTGGTATATGATGGTGGAGATCAAATTATTGGAGTACGTTTTAATAATGTTGAAATTCCCGAAAATGCTACTGTTGTTAGAGCTTATATTCAGTTTTCAACAGATGAAAGACTTGCGTCACAACCTACGACCAATTTAACCATTCATGGAGAATTGGCTAGTAACAGTAGCACGTTTACTTCTGCAGCTAATAATATTTCATCACGCACAACCACAAGCAACTCAACGCCTTGGAGCGACTTGGCTGCTTGGGGCTCTATTGATAATGTTGGGTATTACCAACGCACTCCTGACCTCAGTGACGAAATGAATGAAATTATCGCACTACCTGGTTGGGTAAAAGGTAATCCAATAACTTTTATAATTTCAGGTACAGGCGAACGTGTAGCAAATGCTTATGAAGATAGTGGACCAGCTCCAAAATTGGTTGTATTGTTTGATACAGATTGTCCATTGGGAGATGTACAATTGGGAGCTACCAACATGTGTGACGACAGTAACGACACCTATACACAAGACATCGTAGTAACCTATCAGAATGCACCCTTAACAGGCACTCTCAATGTAAATGGGCAGGCTTTCCCTATTACTTCTAGTCCACAGGTAGTGACTTTAACAGGTTTGGACGCTGACGGTTTTGAAGTAGATATTGAAGCATTTTTTAGCGATGTTCCAACATGTATAATTTCAAAAGACGATCTTTATGAAGCGCCTAGTGCTTGTAGTAATGGTGGCATACCGGACAATACACCAGATGATAACTTGAACCTAGCTTTGTTATCTGAAGCCACTGTAAGAGGTAGCATCGATGGCGGCAGAGGAACTCCAGACCATATTTTATATGACCCATCAATTAATGATTATTATATTACTTCTGACTATAACGAATATGGTCTTGACCATAATGCAGTTATAGAAGCATCTAATAATCCTGATGACGGATTAACATGGCAAGTAAATTGGGATAATGTTAAATACATTAATTACATAACATTCGGTGGAGTTTATACTACAAATGATCAAGAACAACCTAATACTATGTGGCGAATAAGTTATAGACGAGATGGTATTTGGACAGTACATGATGAAGGCTTAGCTGGTTGGGTTAATGGTGGTATATATGAATGGGGAGGCGTTGCATTTAACCCTATTGAAGCTGACGCCCTTAAAGTTCAATTGTTTAGTGATGGTTTTAATGAACTTAAAAGCACACATTTAAGAGGACGAGGTGGTGTATCTTTCAATATTGATGATAGTGCAACAACTCCAAAAGCTACCTTGATTCAGTATTTAGCTCCCGGAAATAGTTGTGGTGTTACAATCCCTTCAGGCTCGATTTTATATTGTGGTGGAGATTGGATTTACAGTGATGGTCCTGATGATACTTCTGGCACAATCAATGCTATTATTGCAGATGGAATATACACAATAGACAATGAGAAAGATGTTGAAGTCAATAATCTGGAAATCTATCCAGGTGCAACGGTAATAGTTAAAGAAGGTTCTAGTTTAACGGTAAAAGGAAATTTAACCAATAATGGAACGCTACAATTAGAATCTATATCAAATAAATATTCAAGTTTAATTGTTGATGGTACAATCTCTGGAAACGTATTGTACAAGAGACACGTAAATAATGCGGCTGGCACTGGAACTACTACCACTGCTAACGATTTAATAAGTGCACCTGTAACAGGTCAAACATTTGGTGCTTTTAGATCCGCAAACCCAAACATATTATCTGGTACTATTGGTGGCAACCCAGCATTTTTATTCGGGCCATTTGATACATCAACGGTTTCTTATGTAAACTTCTCGCCTTCAGACGATAGTACTGTTCTGGCTGCAGGTACAGGCTATAGGTCTGGATCCACGGATGGAGGTACTTACACTTTTAGTGGTAGTGTTCAAAATAGCACTGTCAATGTTGCTGTAACGTCAGGCGGAGCTAGTAATTGGAATCTTATTGGTAATCCTTACCCAAGTTATCTTAATGCACAAGAGTTCTTAAATAATATTGCAAATTCTGGATTAATTGATGAAAATTCAGTTGGTATTTACGGATATGATGGTACTGCAGCAGATGGTTGGACTATATACAATTTAGCTACTACAACTCCTAGTACTGTAATTGCACCAGGACAAGGATTTTTTATTGATGCCGAAGCATCTGGAAATATTGCATTTACACCTAGTATGAGAAGTAAAGGATCTGATGACGATTTTATTGCTGGTCGTAATACAAATGTTGTGCTTACGTATTTAAAACTAAAAGCAAATACAGATAATCAGTCTTACCACACAGATTTTTACTTTAATGAGAATGCAAGTTTAGGATTAGATCCAGGATATGATGCAGCAATATGGAACGAAATTCCACCAAATTTTGCAATTTATTCTAATTTGGTACAAAACAGTACTGGTGTGCCAATGGCCTTACAAGCATTAAATATTAATGACATACCAGATGTTGTTATTCCATTAGGAGTTAACGCTAACGCTAATAAAACCTTAAACTTCAGTATCATGGAATCCACGCTTCCAAGTACAGTAAATGTTTATTTAGAAGATGTTGTAACTAATTCAATAGTTTTATTGAATTCAGGAGATTATGTAATAACGCCTTCTGAAAACCTTTCGGGTACTGGTCGTTTTTATTTACGATTCAATGCTAGTGTTTTAAATACTGTAGAACAACCTTTAAAAGCTCTTAATATCTTTACAGATTCCACAAATAAAACTGTTGTAATCAGTGGTCAATTATTTACTAAGACCAATTTCAATCTATATGATATTAACGGAAGAATTGTAAGTACTAAACCGTTAGACATAGACAACAACAGGCAATCAATAGATGTTTCTCAATTAAGCACTGGAGTTTATATTGTTGAATTAGTTTCAGAAAACAATGAAAAACGCATTAAAAAGCTTATAATTAATTAGTATTTCTAACTTATTGCTAAGCGACTAGATATTTATATTCTTTATAAATATCCAGTCGCTTTACTTTGCAATCAAAAAATATTCGTAATTTGAAGTGAGATTAATTTCTAAAGCTGTTTGTATGTAGTGTTTTACTATCTTGCAGTTTTGATACCAATTAACTGACTTAATGAGTAAATCTATATCACCATTTACCAAAGCCCAATTATTACCACAAGAAGAGACGCTAGAGATTTTCAAAAAAAAGGGCGAACTTTTTATTGGAATACCTAAAGAAACCCATTTTCAAGAAAAACGTGTTTGTTTAACACCAGATGCCGTATCAGCATTGACAGCAAATGGTCATCGTGTACTTTTAGAGTCTGGTGCTGGTGAAGGCGCTAATTTTAAAGATAAAACTTATAGTGAAGCTGGTGCCGAAATTACCAAAGATACAGCAAAGGTGTACTCCTGTCCTATTATTTTAAAAGTAGAACCACCTTCGCTGGATGAAATTTCACTTATAAACCCTCAAACAATTTTAATTTCGGCATTGCAAATTAAAACGCAGAGCAAATCTTATTTTGAAGCTTTAGCTAAAAAGCGAATTACAGCTTTAGCTTTTGAGTATATTAAAGACGAGGATGGTGCCTATCCTGCTGTACGCTCTTTAAGTGAAATTGCAGGAACAGCTTCCATATTAATAGCTTCAGAATTACTTTCTAATGTTAATGGTGGTAATGGTCTTATGATGGGTAATATTAATGGAGTGCCACCTACAGAAGTGTTAATACTCGGTGCAGGCACTGTTGGTGAATTTGCCGCACGTTCTGCCATTGGTCTTGGTGCTAATATCAAAGTTTTTGATAGTTCCATTACAAAGTTGCGTTGTATTCAGAATAACTTAGGACGTACTATATATACGTCAACCATGCAACCTAAGAACTTGCTAAAAGCCTTAAAACGCTGTGATGTAGCTATAGGTTGTGTAAGAGGTACAAATAGATCACCTATTGTAGTTACTGAGTCTATGGTAAATCAAATGAAACAAGGCTCAGTGGTTATAGATGTTAGTATAGATATGGGAGGTTGTTTTGAAACCAGTGAGGTTACAACTCACGACCATCCTACTTTTGACCACAATGGTGTTGTTCATTATTGTGTTCCTAATATTCCTGCACGTTACTCTAGAACAGCTTCAGTTTCAATTAGTAATATATTTACTCCGTATTTGTTAGAGATTGGTGAGTATGGTGGATTAGAAAATGCACTTCGTTTTGATAGAGGTTTAAAAAATGGGTTGTATTTTTACCACGGCATTTTAACAAACAAATCTGTTTCGGAATGGTTTGGTTTAGATTATAATGATGCCAACTTATTGATTTTTTAATCTATTTTATATGAAATTTGTACAGCGCTTAGGTTACTATCTAGGAGGTTTTGCCATTGGTATAGTTATTCTTATGTTTTTTTTAAACGGAAAAGATGCATCATGTGATTATGGCCCAAATGCAAGAACTGTAAAAAATATAAGTTCAAAGCCTATAGCCTATTCAGATATAGCATCAGCTTTTATTAGTAAGCAAGATTTAGATTCTACCACTATTATCAACTTAGTTAAATACGGAAGTGTAGATTTTTCAAAAAGCAAAACAAAGTTAGATTCTTGCAAAATATACCATATTGACAATAGTTATAAAAAACGCGATATTGAGCTTACAGTACAAAATTGCGACTCCCTCTCAACAGTTTTAACTATTGACTATAAATAATTAATCCACAATTTTTTGGACGAAAATTTAGATGCTATCATATAAATTTTCATCTTTGATGTTAAATTTTTAAAAGTAATTCACAGAATATGAAAGTATTAGTTACTGGCGCAGCAGGTTTCATCGGTTTTTTTACAGCTAAAGTACTCTTGGATAAAGGGCACATAGTAGTTGGACTTGATAATATCAATGATTATTACGATGTTAACCTAAAGTATTCTAGACTAAACGAACTTGGTATTGATAGAAATGATGCCGAAGTATTTAATAAAATATGTAAAAGCGATAATGATAATTTCACTTTTGTAAGAATGAATTTGGAAGATAGAGATGCGCTTCCAAAATTATTTAAAAATGAAAATTTTGACATTGTCTGCAATCTCGCAGCACAAGCTGGTGTAAGATATAGTTTAGAAAACCCAGAAACTTATATAGACTCTAATTTAGTCGGTTTTTTAAATATCCTAGAGTGTTGCAGAAATAATTCAATTAAACATCTTGTTTATGCAAGTAGCTCTAGTGTTTATGGGTTAAATAAAAAAATACCGTTTTCTACTGATGATAATGTAGATTACCCAATAAGTCTTTATGCTGCAACAAAAAAGAGCAATGAGCTTATGGCACATACCTACAGTCATTTGTTTAATATTCCCACAACTGGCTTAAGGTTTTTTACAGTTTACGGACCTTGGGGAAGACCAGATATGGCAATGTTTTTGTTTACTGACGCCATTGTAAACAATAGACCAATCAAAGTTTTTAACCATGGTAAAATGGAACGCGATTTCACCTATGTAGATGATATTGTTGAAGGAGTTGTAAGGATAATAGAAAAGTCTACAGCAGAAAGAGTTGAAAACAAAGAACTTTACAAAGTATATAATATCGGTAATAATAATTCTGTTAAGCTACTCGATTTTATAAAAGAAATTGAGGTTAATTTAGACAAAACAGCAGAAAAAAATATGTTACCAATACAACCAGGAGATGTAGAACGAACTTGGGCTGATGTAGATCAATTAATCAAAGATTATAATTATAGTCCTAATACATCTATAAAAGAAGGTGTAAAATCATTTGTGGATTGGTACAAAAGCTATTATAAATAAGGATATGTAATATAACGATATATTGTGCTTCTTTTGACGATGTAATGAAGTTTATCGTAAAAACGGGTCGTTGATATATTAATTTAGAAAATACAGAAAACTTCTTACAAATTTGTGACTCTAAAATGAGAGTTAACCCAAGTCGAATAAACTTAAAACTATGAAAATAAATAAGATATGTTGCATTGGTGCTGGTTATGTTGGTGGACCAACAATGGCAGTAATAGCAAAGAAAAATCCCAATATACAAGTTACCATTGTTGATATTAATGAAGAGCGTATAGCCGCTTGGAATGATAAAGACGTATCAAAATTACCAATATACGAACCTGGGCTTGCAGAAATAGTAGAAGAAACAAGAGGAAAAAACCTATTCTTCTCCACTGAAATAGACAAAGCAATTAACGAATCTGAAATGATTTTTATTTCGGTAAACACACCAACCAAAACCTATGGTAAAGGAAAAGGTATGGCTGCCGATTTAAAATATGTAGAGCTTTGTGCAAGAAATATTGCCGAAGTTGCAACTACTGACAAAATAGTTGTAGAAAAATCTACATTACCAGTAAGAACTGCACAAGCTATAAAAAGCATCTTGCATAATACTGGAAGTGATGTAAAGTTCGATATACTCTCTAACCCAGAGTTTTTAGCGGAAGGTACAGCTATTCAAGATTTATTAAATCCAGATAGAGTTTTAATTGGAGGAGAATCTGAAGATGCTATTGAAAGTTTAGCTAATATTTACGGAAGTTGGGTTCCACAAGAACAAATTCTTAGAACTAATGTTTGGTCTTCAGAATTATCAAAATTAACAGCAAATGCCTTTTTAGCACAAAGAATTTCATCTATCAATGCTATTTCAGAATTGTGCGAGCATACTGAAGCTAATGTGAACGAGGTAGCTAGAGCTATTGGAATGGACTCTAGAATTGGTCCTAAATTTTTGAATGCTTCAATAGGTTTTGGTGGTTCATGTTTTCAAAAAGACATATTAAACCTAGTTTATATTGCTAGAAGTTACGGTTTAAATGTTGTTGCTGATTATTGGGAACAGGTTATAATCTTGAACGATCACCAAAAAAGACGTTTTTCTGACAACTTAATTAGCACATTATACAATACCGTTTCTGGTAAAAAAATAGCCATGTTAGGCTGGGCTTTTAAGAAAGACACTAACGATACACGTGAATCTGCAGCTATTTATGTTGCTGATCATTTATTGAGTGAACAGGCGAATATTGCTGTTTACGACCCTAAAGTACCAGCAAAAAAGGTACAAGCAGATTTAAATTACCTAGAAACACGTTCTGCTGATGAGAATAAAGACTTAGTTACATCGTATGATAGTCCTTATGAAGCTGTAAAAGATGCACATGCTATTGCTATAATGACAGAATGGGACGAGTTTAAAACCTACGATTGGGAAAAGATTTATGCCAGTATGAAAAAACCAGCATTTATTTTTGATGGTAGAAATATATTAGATAAAGCTGAAATGAATAAAATTGGTTTTGAATATTCTTCAATAGGCCAATAGCTAGTTTTAATCAATTACTATAAAAAGTAACGGCACTAAACCTCTTTTTTAGAGTGTTTTAGTGCCGTTTTCAATATAAAAACTAACTTTACTTTTACTTAATTATTAACTTTTTTGAAATTTCTTGCTTAACATCAACTAGTCTGATATAATACATACCAGGATGTAAATGACTTACATCTATTCTTCTAGTAGTAGATACACTCATGTTTTCGTTAGAAATAATTTCAGAATGAATCAACTTACCTGTAATATCATATAAATATATTCTAGAGAGTGCTGTTGAACCTGCAAGTTTTACATTAACGACATCTGATGCTGGATTAGGATATATACTAAAATCAAAATCAAGTGGCTCACCAGTACCTGGATCTACATATTCTTCACAATTAGTATCTACTATAACTTGTACAGAGTCTTCATCAAAATCCAATGAATTAAATACTGTAACTGTATATTCTGTTGTTTCTGTTGGTGACACTTGTATACTTTGGGTAGTTGCACCATTACTCCACACATATTCATCACCACCTGATGCTGTTAGTACAACCACATCTCCCAAGCAAATTTCAACATCCTCACCTGCATCTGCTTCTACTTCCGGAATTACATTTATTGTAACTTGTTTTTCATCATAACAATCACCAACATAACCTCTTACTTCATAAGTAGTCGTTTGAGATGGGCTAACAGCAATGTTAGGCTGTGTTGCTCCATTATTCCATTGGTAAGTGTTAGCACCTGTAGCAGATAATGTAACAAAATCACCAGGCATTATATCTACACTTTCACCATTAAGAATTTCTACTTCTGGATTTGGATCAACATAAACAGTTACTTCATCAGTATCTTGTTGGTTACCAGAAGTTACTGTTACCGAATAAGTAGATGTAGATAATGGACTTACAGTAATACTTTGGGTTGTTTCGCCAGTACTCCATAAATAACTATCACCTTCATTTGCAGTTAAAACAACTTCATAATTATCTTCTTCACATACACGTTCATCTGCACCAGCCGAAGCTTCAAATAATTGTTCTACAGTTACAGTAACTTGTGCTTGAGCAGAACATGTATTAGTAGTACCAATCACGGTATAAGTTGTAGTTTGTGTAGGACTTACAACAATAGAACTTGAAGTCTCACCACTACTCCACTGATAGGTGGTTGCTCCTTGAGCAACTAATGTAGTGCTTTCTCCTTCTACTATAAAAATATCATCACTTACAGTTACTACTGGTGTTTCATTAACTGTAATTGTAACACTATCCGTGTCTGTATAGCCATAAGCATCTTCAACAGTTACAGTATAGGTCGTTGTTTCAGTTGGACTTACAGTAGGATTAGCACCAGTACCACCAGTATTCCATGTATAAGCTACACCACCTGAAGCATTCAGCGTAATACTTTCACCACTACAAATGGTTGCGTCTTCACCAGCATCTGCAACGACTTCGGGAATTATGGTTACTGTAACTTGTTCTATATCTGCACAACCACCAACGGCAGTTGAAATAACTGTATATGTTGTTGTTTCTGTTGGAGTTACTTCAATAGAAGCTGCAGTTTCACCTGTGTTCCATTGGTAATTATCTCCACCACTTGCAGTTAAAATCACTGTTTCTCCTTCTAAAATTGCCACATCATCACTTACTGTGATATCTGGAGTTTCATTAACCGTTATAGTAACACTATCAGTATCAACATAACCGTAATCATCACCAACTGTAACCGTATAAGTTGTTGTTGTTACTGGACTCACTACTAATTCTGGTGTAGTAGCACCTGTATCCCAGAGGTAATTTGTTCCTCCACTAGCTGTTAAGGTAACCGTTTCCCCACTACAAATAGTAGTATCATTACCAGCATCTGCAATTACTTCTGGAATTACTGTTACCACAATATTTTCAGTAGTTGAACATCCATTAGTACTAAGAGAAGTTACTGTATAAGTTGTTGTTGCTGCAGGTGAAACTGTTATAAACGCTGAAGTTTCTCCAGTATTCCATAAATAGTTATCGCTTCCACTTGCGCCAATTGATACTGAATTCCCTTCAACAAGAACCACATCATCACTAACCGTAAGATTTGGAGCTTCACTTACAAAAACTGTAACCGTATCTGTACTAGAACAATTATTTGAAATAACTTCAACTGTGTATGTGATTTCAGATGTTGGACTCACATCAATAGTTTGAGTAGTTTCACCAGTACTCCATAGATATTCATTTCCTCCTGAAGCACTCAAAGTAATTGTTTCACCTTCACAAATGGTTTGGTCATCACCTGCTTCAGCCACAGGAATTGGGTTAACTGTCACCGTTACACTATCTTCATCTGAATTGCCTTCATTATCAAAAACAGAGACAGTATAAGAAGTTGTTACGGTAGGATTTACTACTATAGTTGCTGTAGTTTCACCATTGTCCCATAAGAAATTAGGGCCTCCAGAAGCCGTTAGTGTTGCGGTATCACCTTCACAAATACTTTGATCTGGACCAGCATTTGCGACAGGTAGCGTGCTAAAAAAGAAAGTTAAGTCAAAAGTATCGATAGCAACTACAGTACCAGCGGCACCATCTTGGCTAAAATATGTTACGGTAAATGAATAAGTACCAGCCTCAACCACATAAGGCTCAAAATCAAAATCCACATGACCTCCTGGTAATCCAGCATAAATTGGTCCACTTTCTACCCATGTACCACTTGTTGGACCTGTCCATACAACTTGAACACTTTCTACATCTGGGTTATCATCTCCGTTTTGAGGTATACTTCTAAAGTTTATTTCATTAGATTCATTTCCTAAGTTAATGTCTGCATCTCCAACAATATTCTGAATCATTATATCTGTTGTTGCATTATAAAGTTCATATGTACCATAAAATGTATCAACAACAGTAATAGTTGCGCTATCATTCAAACCTGAATCACTAGCAGTATAAGTAATAATTGCTTCACCATCACTTACAGCTGTAACTAATCCATTTTCATCAACTGTTGCTACGGACTCGTCACTACTTGTCCAAGTTCCACTATTATCAGTAGTATCCTCAGGCAATAATTCTTTAGTTAATTGAACTGATTCACCTACATCTATTGTTGCTGTTTCTGGTGTTACAGAGACGGATACCAATGGAATTACAATATTAGTTACTGTAATTACTGATTGGTCTGTAAAACCACCATCATTAGATGTAAAGGTAATTGTAGCTTCACCTTCAGCAATTGAAGTTACTAGTCCATTAGTATCTACAGTTGCTATAGTAATATCACTTGATTCCCAAACACCACTTTGGTTCGTAGTATTTACAGGAGTAAATGTTTTAGTTAACTGAAGTGTTTCAGGGACATTTAAAGTTGCTGTTTCAGGTGTAATTGATACACTTTCAGCAGGTACGTCTGGTATCTGTCCATTTGCAGTTTGATTTAAAAATTCTTCTAAATCGGTATAGCCATCACCATCAGTATCAATAACACCATCGCTACTTAAATCACCAAATTCTGCAATTTCCCAGTAATCTGGCATACCATCAATATCGCTATCCGAATATGGTGTACCATTAATTATGATAGGAAAAACATTAGTAACTTTATTTTCTGTACTTATACCTAAATCCACATCATTAACAGCTCTAGCATCTTCTGAATCCCTCAAAGGTAAGGAAGCACCAACATGGGTTCTTAAATTATCCCAAATATCAGTAGCGTCCCATAATGCAACATTCTCTGTTATTATTGGTGTGTTATTAACGGTATAACTTCTTAAATTGTCAGGAATTAAAACATCTCTATCCGCTTGTCCACCTCCATTTTGACCAATCTCCCATTGGTCGTAAGAGTCATCAGGTCTATAAGGTGTTATATTGTCTTGAACATATATCTCCATGCCATTACCATCGGTTTTAGCTCTTAACCAACGTCTGCTACTAATACCCGTATTTGCAACTGTTGGTGAAGGAATACCATTTTCTTTAGCCCAGTTTTTAATAACATTTACATAATAAATTCCAGCATCTATACTCGGGTCATTATTTGTGTAAGAAGGGCCATTTGTATAATCATAATGAAAATTATTTACATGCTCATAATAGCAATCCCAAGTAGGAGCTTCATTTATAGGTGTAGAAACAGAAGGGTTACGAGTTGCAGTACTTAACCAAGCATTTCTAAACCAGCTTATATTTGTTGGTCCTCTAGAAACTAAAAATGTTTTATTACTGCCTCCGTAAGAATTTGTAAAAATGCAATATTGAATAGAAATATTAGAACATTCTATTTGAGGTGGTCTACCTGGTTGTCCATCATAATTTGCAATATCTAAATTACCGTCTGATGACCAAGCAAAGGAACAATGATCAAATATTATATTATTACCACTATTTACCCATACATTATCAGGATTATTTCCGCTCTCGTAAGATGTAGAACGTCTAAACCTTAAATATCTTATAATAACTTCATCTGTATCTATTTCTAAAATAGGTCTATCATTAGTTTCTCTTGTTAACATTATACCACCACCTGGAGCTGTTTGCCCTGCTATAGTAATATATGGATTAGTAAGTTTAATGGTAGGTCCAGAGACCTCTATTCTACCTCCTACTTTAAAGATTACAGTTCTTGGTCCACTTGCTTCACAAGCAGCCCTAAAACTACCAGGACCACTGTCATTGAGATTTGTTACTTCAATGACTTGACCACCTCTACCACCAACTGTATATTTTCCATAGCCTTCGGCACCTGGAAAAGCGGGTATTTGAGCAAATAAATTAAGGGTTAGGCAAAAAAAGACAATACAAAGTAAGGACTTAGTTAGTTTGTTTGGGGCACTCATAACTTTTTATACGGTTTTAAAATAGTTCAGCAATATATATAAATAAAATGCGTTTTTTAGTTTAAATACTTTATAATTCGATGAAAAGTAATATTATGTAGGAAATAAACTACTTACTAATTTCGTATCGACAAAATATGGTTTATATACGGTGAAATACACGTCATAGATGTCTCAAATTCAACTTTAACATATTGAAGAAGAATAGTACAAAAAAAGGCCAGTAAAACCAGGAATATCTAATTTAATTTATTTCAATAAAAAAAATTATGAGCAGATAATATGTTGACTTTGCCTTTTAAACGGTTTTTAAAAAAATATTATTGGTTTTAAAATAAAATTCCTTTGTTTTACAAAAAACTAACTACATGTGTGGTATATATTTAACCAATATTCCTTTTGAAGAAAAAGTTGTAAAGGAAAAATTAGATTCAATTTCATTTAGAGGACCAGATTTTACAGGTATAGACAAAGTGGGTGATATAACATTGGGCCACCTACGTTTAGCTATATTGGACTTAGACCCAAGGTCTAACCAACCTATGTGTTATGAAGACCTCACTCTTGTGTTTAATGGTGAAATCTATAACTACAAAGATATAAGGAGGGAGTTAATCGATTTGGGTTATGAATTTAAAACAGAAAGCGATACAGAAGTCCTTTTAATTGGTTTTAAACACTGGGGAAAATCTGTTTTGGATAAGACCAATGGCATGTTTGCTTTTAGTATTTACAACTCTACAACTAACACACTCTTTTCTGCTAGAGATCGTATGGGTGTAAAACCATTTTATTACTATTGGAATGGTAGTGAGTTAGAGATATGTAGCCAGATTCGCCCAATGTTAAAAGGGAAAAACATCAATAAAGAAGCCATTTCTATTTTTCTGGATTGCATGTTTATACCAAGTCCTTATACCATAGCAGAAGATATTTACAAATTACCTCCTGGATGCTATATGGAGCTTGACTTCAACACCAATAAGCTCACAGTTGAAGAATATTGGAATTTAAAACACGTTAAAGTTAAGGACATCTCTTACGAAGATGCAAAGCAAGAACTTCATGAGTTATTAAAAGATGCCGTAAAAATAAGATTACAATCTGATGTACCCATTGGATCATTTTTATCCGGTGGAATAGATTCCGCATTAGTGTCCAGTATAGCTTCAAAGGTCTCACCTACGCAAATCAATACGTTTTCAATTGGTTTTGAGGATCCTAAATATGACGAAAGTAAAATTGCAGAACAGTATGCTGAAATTATAAATTCTAACCATACAAC
The DNA here is from genome assembly GCF_042434315.1 of Winogradskyella pulchriflava. NCBI lineage: Bacteria > Pseudomonadati > Bacteroidota > Flavobacteriia > Flavobacteriales > Flavobacteriaceae > Winogradskyella > Winogradskyella pulchriflava. The sequence continues at coordinate 139,034 of NZ_JBHLTQ010000007.1, forward strand.
AACAATTTGCAGTCCTGATGATATTTTGGAGCTCATACCCAAACTAACAGAAGTTTACGATGAACCCTTTGCAGATAGCTCAGCTTTACCTTCACTTCTATTAAATAAAGTAACCAAACAATATGTAACGGTCGCGCTTTCTGGAGATGGTGGTGATGAAAGTTTTATTGGTTATCCTTATTTTGATTCACTTATAAAAAATAAGAAAATAATAGACATTCCTTATCCTATAAGGAAATTTTTGTCTCATCCTACACTACTAAAGTTATTTGGTATTAACTCTCACAGAGTAAGAAATGCTTTGACGACTAAAACCAGAAATGATTTTATCGAAAATATTTTTTCTAGAAAAGGTTTACTTCTTAAGAAAAAGAACCAAGATTATATGAAGCATTATCAAGGCTATAAAAAATGGTCTAATATATTTCTTCAAAAAGCAGCTGACCTCAATATAAAACTTTGGTTAGAAAATGATAGTAACGTAAAGGTTGACAGAGCCAGTATGGCCTATTCTGTAGAAGTTCGAAGTCCTTTTTTAGATTATAGAGTTATAGAATATGCAAGAACGCTTCCTATGCATTTTCGATATGAAAAAGGACGTCAGAAAAAAATATTAAGAGATCTATTAAAAGAGTATATTCCTGAAGAGGTATTTAACCAACCTAAAAGAGGATTTGCTGTACCAATTGGTAATTGGATGCGCAACGAGTTAAAAGATGAATTTCTTACAGCACTTAATGATGATTTTTTAAACAAGGTACCAAACCTTAATGTTGAAAAATTCAAAACACTTTTAGATGAACACATGAGTGGTAAGGCAAAGCATACTCCAAACATCTGGAAACTTTTTGTATTGAGTAAGTGGTATGATGAGTTTGGGTTTAATTAAAAAACACCTAGTTTTTTAACGTATAATTCACCTCAAAATCCACATTTTTATTAGGATTATACTTAATGTACTCTATAAATTCTTTTAGATTGGGATTTTCAATTGTAATGTGACCTTTAATGTTTTTTACACCATTTAATGTTCCCATACTAGATCCTCTTATAGTAAAGAAAGACGATTTTGTGTCAAACTTTACATATGTATTATTAAAAGAAAATCCACCTAACGGACCTGAGGATTTAAAGTAATCTGGCACCTCTAAATAAATAACGCTCATGTCATCTTCTTGCTGGCAAATGTTTCTAGCACTAAGGTTATTAAATGAAACATGGTATGCTTTACTCGGTTTTCTAGAATAAATTAAACCCCATTTACTACCATCTACAATAATATTATTAAACGATACTTTTCCTTTAACTGGGTTAAAAGGGTTTGAAGACACAATGATTTCTGCTTTTGGATAGCGATTAGAAATATCGTGATTCATACTCAAATAACAGTTAGTAAAATTAATACTTACAGGTTTAGATTTATCTGTTAAGTTGTCTAATCCTAAAACAATACCTGAGTGATTGTTGTTAGTAAATGAACAATGGTCAAAATTTACATTTATAATAACATCTGTTTCCTTATCTGGTTCAATATCTAAACCTGCTTCTGGCAAAGTACCTTTTGTTTTGGTAAACACTGAATTTTTTACCCAAACATCTTTGGCACTAATAATACTTATACCTTGCCTTTTGTTATTAGTAGAAATAATGCTATCAATTCTAATATTTTCGGAGTATAACATTTCCTTATAACCATCAATATAAATGCCATCACCACCAGAACTTGAGATTGTTAAGTTACTTAGTGAAACATTACTGCAACCCATAAAACTTAAACCCATCCTCCACTCACCATCAATATATTCTTCTTTGTTCATAGTAAGTAGTGCTCCATTGCCGATAATGGCTATATTTTTGCAGTCCACAAATTTCATTAAACAATCACTCGTAGATGTATAAGCACCGGGTTTTGCTCTTAAAACCACATCATTTTCAAAAATAATTGTCTTGTTTTCAAGTCCTCTAAAAGTTAATGGAGATACTAACCATTCGCTATGTTGTTTATCAATTATTATGGTATCGTTTGTTCTGATAGCCTTGTAAATAGAGGGCTTAGTATCAGTAGTATTAAAACCATAGCTAGATACTTTAACTCCTTGTCCTATTGATACATACGGAAATAAGAATAGAATTATATAAAACAGTAAGTTTTTTATTGATGTAGGGAAAACTTCATACAAAAGTTTTTTCATTGAACGCAAAATATCTACTTTTAGTCGCATTAATTGGTTTTAGACGTAAAATAATGTTTTTAATCAAAAAAAATGCTTGTTATGCATTGGTTTTTTAATCTTTGCGATTACCAAATTTACTAGATTTATCGTTATTTATGACCTATGGAATTAAAAGAATATTAGAATCTTAGAGCTTTTAAAAAAGTTTTTAATAAGAATAAATATTCTAAAAGTGCTTTCGATTATTGTGATTTAAACCCAATCTTAATGTCTTATTTTGCTGTTAAGATTACTCATACGAAAACCAACAATTTCCTAAAAATTAATTACCGGTATTTTCTAGAAATTTAAGCTTAACTGTATTAATATGTAATTTAATATCAGTCATTTATAATGGTATTATTTAAAAATTAAGAATGAGTATAAGTTTATTTAGTTAAGTAAAATTTATATTCTTGTATAAGTATAATGTTATTTAAAGCAAATCACTAATAAATGTCTAGAGTAAGTAAATCTTTAAAAAACGCGAAAGTTGGTGTATTCTTCTTTGTTGCAACCATATTCGTTCAGTTTTACTCTAGAGAACTATTCTTAAACTATCTAGGAGATGAGTTTATTGGTCTAGAAACTACACTACGAAGTGTACTCGGATTTCTAAACCTTGCTGAACTTGGTATTGGTACAGCAATTGGTTTCACGCTATACAAACCTATTTTTGATGAGAACCATAACGAAATCAATAAAATTATTGCTCTTCTAGGAGTTTTATATAAGCGCATAGGCTATTTTATAATTGGTGTTGGCGTTGTGGTATCTCTGTTTTTTCCTTTAATATTTGGGGAAACCGCATTTTCATTGACATTGGTTTATTTTGTGTTCTACACATTACTATCCTCTACGTTACTAAGTTATTTTGCTAACTATCATCAAAGTTTACTTGGTGCTGATCAAAAAGGTTATATCATTCAAGGGTATTTTCAGACACTAAATATTATTAGAGTTATTCTACAAGCCTTTGTAGCAGTATATCTTAAGGATTTTTATATCTATATTGTTCTAGAACTGGTTTTTAGTATTATCTACAGTATTGTCGTAAGACAGAAAATAAAAAAGGAATATCCATGGCTTATTATTAATTCTACCCAAAAAGCTGAAATCATAAAAGAATACCCAGATATCATTAAAAAAATTAAACAGGTTTTTGTACATAAAATGGGATCTTTTGTAAAAAATGGAACAGATAACATCCTTGTATTTGCTTTGGTAAATGTGCAAAGTGTTGCCTTTTTTGGCAATTATCAACTCATCCTTACAAAACTAAGTGGTTTAGTAAAAATGGCCTTTGCAGGTACAGGATCTGCAGTTGGGAATTTAATTGCCGAAGATGATCAGGAAAACATTAAAAAGGTATTTTGGGAACTAATGGCTATTCAATTTTTTATTGCTGGTTTCTTTAGCTTGATTTTATACTTTACAATGGAACCGTTTATATTGCTATGGTTAGGAGAAAAATACATACTTGCTAAAACAACTTTGATATTGTTAATAGCTAACTTTTTTATCTTTCAGATTAGTTCAACGGTAGAACGTTTTAAAAATGCATACGGACTTTATCAAGACACTTGGGCAGCAGCAACCGAAGCCATATTAAATTTAGCCATATCCTTAATTTGCGGAAGTATTTGGGGAATTGATGGTATTATTTTAGGTACACTAGTGAGTCTAATTTTAATGGTGGTAATTTGGAAACCTTATTACCTTTATGCTAAAGGCTTTAACAAAAGTGTATGGCTGTATTGGAAAGGTGTGTTACCACTAGCTATAGTGTTTTGTGTATCAGCTTTAATTGTAAATTTCAGCGCCAACTATTTCCCTTATGATAGAGAGGCTTCAAATTTTCTGGATTGGATAATTTATGCTTTAATCATTACAAGTTTAGTTACTGTCACATACGGAACACTAATGTTTGTATTCGTTAAAGGGTTTAAAACTTTTGTTTTTAGAATGAAAGATTTAATAGTAAAAAAACTAATTAGAAAAACCTAATCTCTTGGCAAATAAAAAGAAAATAGGATTTGTTATCGGTACGCTTTCTTCTGGAGGTGCAGAACGCGTTATATCGACGTTGAGCAATGAACTTATCGAAAGATTTGATATAACTATAATTACATTTACCAAGTCAACACCATTTTACACGCTTGATGACAGGATAAAAGTTATTTCCTGCATGGAAAAAGCAGACAAACCTAAGTCTGCCTTAGACTCACTGAAGTTAAATTACACCTTAGTGAAACGTATTTCTAGAATATCTAAACAAGAAAAGATAGACATACTTATTGGCTTTATAACTTCTGCCAATGTTTTGACTGTAATTGCTTCAAAATTAAACCGTATTCCTTCTATTATAAGCGAACGAAACAACCCTTTAGTAGAAGACGTACCAAAATTATGGGAAATACTAAGAAAATACACATATCCAAAAACCGATACATTAGTACTTCAAACTAAAGGCATCAAAAAGCTCTACGAGAAAAAAATAAGACCTCACAAAATCACTATATTGCCAAATCCAATTTCAGCGGATTTATCAAATTTAAGAACAGATAATACAAAAGAAGAAAATATAATTTTATCTGTAGGCAGATTGGATAAAAACAAATGTCATGACGAATTGATTACGGCTTTCAATACTATAAACCCAAAAGGTTGGAAAGTAAAGATTATTGGTGATGGCAATAAAAAGCAAGAGCTAACAGCTCTTATAGAAAAGTATAATCTAACAGACAGAATAGAGATTATTTCAAAAGTTAAAGATATAGACAAATACTATAATGAAGCTTCTATTTTTGTGTTTACATCAAAAACCGAAGGGTTTCCAAATGCACTTATGGAAGCAATGCATTTTGGTTTGCCATGTATTTCGACGGATTGCAATTTTGGACCATCGGATTTAATACTCAATGGCGAAAATGGGTTCTTGATTCCTGTAAATGATCAGGAAGAGCTAACCAAAAAGCTATCACAATTAATTGATGATAAGGCTTTACAGAAAAAGTTTTCAGAAAATGCAAAGCGCACCACTGAAAATTATATGAGTAAAAACGTAGTAGCGCAATGGGAAGCTATAATCAACTCTCATATTTAAAGTATCAACTGAATAAAGAATGAAAATAATAAAGTACATAACCTTAGCACTTGTATTACTTAACCTACCATCTATAGGGCTTTTTGCTTATGGAGGTGGTGTTGGAGCAATGCTAAGTTATGCTACAATTCTTATGCTGGTGATTTACTACGCTTTGGAAAAGAAAACAACACCAAATTGGTGGATTTTTGTCATCGCCATGTTGTACTTTATCATTGGTAGTCTGCAGTATTATGGAGCTCCCATGGTGTTTATGATGGAGCTGATTAAGTATTTCATTTTTGTAATAGCTGGATATGAATTGGCGAAAAATGTTAGCACTTTAGAATTATTTGTATTCTTTTTAATAGGAGCATTAAGCGTTGGTGTTGAAGCCATGTCCTTTACCAATGATTATGGTCGCTATGCTGGTTTTTATCTGAATGCTAACGTTGCTGGATTTATTTGTATCTATGGCTATTCAACCATATATGGACTAAAAAGTGGTACATTAAAGCTATTAGGACAATTTGTATTTACTTTAATGGGATTACTTACATTCTCTAGAACATTTATTGTAATCTGGTTGTTGCTTAATGTTATTTCATTAAAAGTTAGTATTAAGAATATCAGGATTTTCGGAATTGCCTTTTTAATTTTTTCCACGCTTTTACTTATTGACCAGGTTGTAGGACTTAACAATCCACGATTTGAACAGCTAAAAAATATTGTTAGTGATGATAAAAAAGTGTCTAGTGAAGAAATAAGTGAAGACTCAAGAACAGAAACTTGGGCTAAGTTTTATGATCAAATTTTTGAAGCACCAATAATTGGTAATGGTTATGGTACTTTTTCAGGTAAAACTAATGCTATGGGTGTTCATAACACATACTTAATGATTATTGGCGAAGCTGGCATCTTACCATTTTTCTTGTTTTTAATTTATATGGCACGTCTCTTTTTTAAGAGTTTTATGCATTTTAAAGCCGCACCATATCTCGTAATGCAGACCATATCGTTGGCTGTGTTTTTATTGGCAAATCATAACTTTTTTACTTTTTACTATATGACTTTTGCGGCAATGTGGATACAGTATCAATTGTATAAACTGGACAACCCAGAAGACAAAAAAGAAGAGAAAGAAGAAAAACTATTAGAAGTATGATAAGTTCTAAAGCAGATTATATTGATCATATTAATCAAGACAAAAAAGCACTTGGTATAAAATCCAATGGTATTGGTGGTAAAATTATGGACTACCTCTCGCCTAATTATATTTGGAAGTTTCAAAAAACCATGCGCAAACTAGAATACTATAGTAATTGTAAAAACAAGGGTGTTACTAAGTTATACGTTGCTTACTTAAAATATAAGTTTAAGAAAATCTCAGTAAAATTAGGCTTTTCAATACCTATAAATGTATTTGGTCCAGGTTTGTCAATTGTACACTATGGTACCATAGTTATTAATAGAAACACAAAAATTGGACGTAATTGTAGAATGCATGCATGTGTTAATATTGGCGCATCTGGTGGTGAAAAAGGTGCTCCTCAAATTGGTGATAATGTTTATATAGCTCCTGGAGCAAAAATCTATGGAGATATTAAAATTGCAAGTAATATTGCTATTGGCGCAAATGCAGTTGTCAACAAATCCTGTGAGCAAGAGAATGTAGCACTTGCAGGTGTACCAGCTAAACCTATTGGCAATGTTGATATCAAAAAAATAATTAAACATATTTAACTAGAATACAAGTAAAAATGTCCACAGATCTACGTAAAAAAGGCTTAAGAAAAACAGTGTCCAAAATCTATGGTTCGGACCTAGGTTACTATGCTGTACGACCAATTTATAAAGTTTATGAGGTTATACTCAAAATGATACCTAGTGATGTTTTGGTAAAGAACAGCTTTAAAAAACACATGGGCTATCCTCTGGATTTAAAAAATCCACAAACCTTAAATGAAAAAATTAACTGGCTTAAGGTTTATCATAGAAAAGATATACATACCACCATTGCTGACAAGTACAAAGTAAGAGAATATATAAAGGAAAAAATTGGTGAAGACTATTTAATTCCACTACTCTACCACACTAAAAATCCAAATGACATTACGCCAGAAAACATGCCAGATGTAGATCATATTATAAAATGTAATCACGACAGTTCTGGAGGTATTGTAGTAAAAGATAAATCTGAAATAGATTGGGAAAAAGCCAGAAAACGATTCAAAAGACTCTTAAAGCAGAATCATTATTACGCAACAAGAGAGTGGCAATATAAAAATATTGAACCTAGAATTGTGGTAGAAAAACTATTAACCACTGAAGATGGCAACCTGCCTGATGATTATAAAATTCACTGTTTTAATGGTAAGGTACAATTCTTTGGAGTTGATGTTGATAGACACTTACCTACTCGTGGTAGAAACTTATATGATGCTAATTGGAATTTATTACCATGTAATTGGGGAAGACCAAACGGAAGAGATTTACCAAGACCAGAAAACTTAGAAGAAATGATTGCTCTTGCCGAAAAACTTGCAGAGGATTTTGTATATCTAAGAGTCGATTTTTATTCAGTAAAAGGCAAAACCTATTTTGGTGAGTTAACACTGCATCAATCCTCTGGTTTTAGAAAATTCTGGCAACACGAATGTGATGAAAAATTTGGTAAAATGCTTAACATAGAGCATTTAATTAATAATACATTAACACAGGATTAATATATAGCAGTTATAGAGTTCAACATAAGACTATTAATTAATAAAACAGTAATAGAGGCTTAATATCTATACCAACTATTTTGTTGTATTTACAATACAATAATAATGGTAGTAGATATGAAAAATTTAAGACAAATGATTTCTGAAACTTATAGAGAAACAGAACTAGGCTATTATATGTTAAAACCATTTTACGGTCTTTACGAGCACGGTCTAAAACTTGTTCCTGATGAGTTTATTGTAAAAAGAAGCTTCAAAAAACATATGGGATATTCAATTAATTTAGATAACCCATTAACTTTAAATGAAAAGATAAATTGGCTCAAATTGTATGAAAGAAAGGCACTTCAAACAAAAGTAGCAGACAAATACAATGTTAGAGATTATATTAAAAAAACCATTGGCGACAAATACCTAATCCCTTTATTATTTCATACAAAAAACCCTAAAGAAATAAGAAAAAACAGTTTACCTAATACAGAGTTTATTATAAAAACAAATCATGATAGCTCTGGTGGTATAATCGTTAGAGATAAGTCTAACGTAAAATGGAAAAAGGTAAGAAAGAAGTTAAAACGTTTAATGAAACAAAACTATTATTATTCTACACGAGAGTGGCAATATAAAAATATTGAACCAAGAATTATAGTAGAAAAACTATTAACTTATAATGATGGTAGCATACCAGATGATTTTAAGTTGCATTGCTTTAATGGCAAAGTTGCTTTTGTCATGGTAGATATTGGTAGGCATACGGATGAAAGATGTCGAAACCTGTATGATAAAGATTGGAACTTATTACCCTGTAATTGGGGCAGGCCAAATGGCGATGATATAGTAAGGCCATCAAACCTTGAAGAAATGATAATGCTTGCAGAAAAAATTGCAAGAGATTTTACATATGTTAGAGTAGATTTTTATTCTGTTGAAGGAAATACGTATTTTGGAGAATTGACATTTCACCATGCCTCAGGGTTTCAAAAGTTTTTTCAAGAAGAATGGGATTACAGATTTGGAAGTCAATTAAAAATTCCTACTGCTTATGGATAACAAAACAAAAGTATTTTTTATTCTACCAACACTTTTTGCAGGTGGTGCAGAAAGGGTTATCACCTTTGTTTCAAAAAACTTAGATAAAACTAAATTTGATGTAACACTTATAGTCATTGGCTTTGAAAAAGACAACAAGTATGATGTTTCTGGCTTAACCGTTGTTTATCTAAATAAACCACGTGTGCTATCTGGTGTTACAGGTATCATTAAATTATTGGTAAAGCACAAACCTCAGGTTGTAGTGAGTTCAATTTCTCACTTAAACATTATGATGGGTTTAATTTCTAAACTATTTCCAAAAATTAAGTTCATTGGAAGACACGCTACAATAACCAATGTAGCACAGAAGTACAAAAAGCCTAAGAAAAAATCTTTAATTTCATCGTTAATCAATTTAGACCAAATTGGTATTAAAAGTCTGGATTATATCATTTGTCAATCGTCTGATATGAAGAATGATTTTCTAAAAATATATAACATTGACGAAAACCGAATAAAGATTATCCACAACCCAGTAACTCAAATAGATGTTTTAAAACCAAGCGTAAATAAAACCAATGGTGTTAAACGATTTATTACCGTTGGAAGAATGACCAAGGTTAAAGGACAAGCCAGACTTTTGGACATCCTAAGCAGACTTACCATACCTTTTCAGTTTACAATTATTGGAGATGGAAGAAACAAAGAAGATGTATTAAACAAAATTGAAGAACTTCAACTCGGTGATAAAATAACTCATATAGAACATTCTGATGATGTGTTTAGTCACTTAATTGAGCACGACATGTTTTTGCAAGGATCATATTCTGAAGGTTTTCCAAATGCATTATTAGAAAGCTGTACTGTTGGTGTGCCTGTAGTTGCTTTTAACGCACCAGGTGGCACAAAAGAAATTGTAACCAATGGTGTTAATGGCTTTTTAGTGGAAAATGAAGACGAGTTTTTAGAAAAGCTTCAAGACGATAGAGATTGGGACCCAAAAGCAATCAGCTCATATGTAAACAAAAAGTTTAATAAAGAAAAAATCATCGGAGATTATGAGCAACTCTTTATAGATGCTATTGGTGGTTAAATCTAAAATATTTAATCTCAACCACATATTTAGAGGTATTTGAGCTATTAAACATAAAAAACGCTCAACAAATCGAAGAAATGAATATAAACTGTTAGTAACTGTTATATTTGACCAAGAAACAAAAATCAATTATTTTCAATTTTTAAAAAATCTACCTACTAGGTTTTTTATATCCATGATTGTAAATTAAAAAGTATTGATTTAATCGTTTATTATTTAAGTGATTACTTTTGTTTCTTTAGTTAAATAAAATAACAATGGCCCCAAAGACCAAAAAAAATATAGCCATACTTAGTATTACTCTAGGTAGCGGTGGAGCAGAAAAAGTAATAAGCCTTCTTTTAAAAGAATTAAAAAAGGATTACAACGTTACTTTGGTGCTTTTTCACAACACTATACATTTCCCTATTCCAGAAGGTATTACTATTAAAATACTTTCTGATAATCCTCCAGACAGAGCATTTTACTTAAAGTTTATAGATACGTTTAAATACATCATTAAGTATTATCGTTTTGTAAAAAACAATAAGATTGATATTTCAGTATCTTTTTTGGCATTTCCTAATTTAATAAACGGCATCGTTTCTACCTTTAATAAAAAGGTAAAAACCATTATTAGCGAACGAGGATTTCCTTCAGATAATGTAACGAGCAAGTTATCGTTCTACATTTCAAAGCTGTTCTACCCTATTTTTTATAATAGATGTACAAAGCTATTTTCAAATTCTGTACACATTAATAACGATTTAAGAGATAATTTTGGTGTTAAAATACCTATGGAAGTTATTTATAACCCAATTGAATTGCCAAATAATACCATTGTACCAAACAGCCTTAATACCAATACTGAAAAACTTAAGGTAATAACTGCAGGTACACTTAATAAAAGAAAAAATCAGATCATGGTTATTCGTGCTATAAAAGCATCAAATTATAATTATGATTTTTCAATATTAGGAAGTGGAGATTTACATGATTATTTATCTAATGAAATTATTATAAACCAATTAGAAAACAGCGTTACGCTTAAAGGAAAAGTAAAAAATGTAAACGAACATTTACTTAACAGTCAGTGTTTTGTGTTATCATCTTTTACAGAAGGGTTTCCTAACGCTTTATTAGAAGCAATGGCAGTAGGTTTGCCATGTGTTTCTACAAATTGCTTATCTGGCCCATTAGAATTATTAAACGAAAATGAAGCTATTACTATAGCAGATGGCGAATTTTTTATTGGAAAATACGGCCTTCTAGTAAATAATGATGACCACCTAGGCTTAAGTAAGGCAATGGATTATTTTCATAATAACCCAAGTGAAAGAGAAAAATACAGTAAGCTTAGTTTAGAACGAGCAAGACAATACAATTTAGAGAATATTTACTCTAAATTTAAACAGTTTATAGAAAGTTAATCAACCAAAGATATGTGTGGAATTAATGGTATTATAGCCAAGACCAACCGAAGTGACAGTGATATTAAGACCATTCTTAATAGCATGAATGATCTTATCGTTCACAGAGGTCCTGATGAAGATGGACTGTTTTCTGAGGAAAACAATAATTTTTCCGTTGGTATGGGAATGAGAAGATTGTCTATTATAGATTTATCTTCTGGTCAGCAACCAATTTTTTCTGATGATAAGCAAATTGTAATTGTTTTTAATGGTGAAATCTATAATTACCGAAAAATAAAAGCAAAATTAGAAGCTGAGAACGTACACTTTAATACATCGAGTGATACAGAAGTTATATTAAAAGCCTATGAAAAATACGGTGTAGAATCGTTTCAGTGGCTAGATGGCATGTATGGCTTTAGCATATACGACAAAAAGATAAATAAGCTTTTTATTGCTCGTGATTTTTTTGGTGAAAAGCCTTTGTATTATACGCATACAGACAAAGAGTTTATTTGGGCATCAGAGCTAAAATCAATAATAAACACTATAGATTTTACGCCAAATATTTCAAAAAAAGGGTTGAATCTATACTTTAGATTAACCTATATTCCTGCACCACATACTATATACGAAAACATTTATAAGTTAGAGGCCAATCATTACATTGAATATGATTTAGCTTCAAACAATACAACGATACATAAAATAAACGCTGAACCCAAGCCAAAAACAATAGATATTTCTTTTGATGATGCTAAAGCAAAAACTAAAGAACTGGTTTATAATAGTGTAGATAGCAGATCGATTGCAGATGTTGGTCTAGGTACATTTTTATCTGGTGGTGTGGATTCTTCAATTATATCACTTTGTTTAGCACAAGCAACCGACAAAAAAATAGATACCTTTTCAATTGGGTTTAAAAAAGCCTCTTACGACGAAACGGATAAATCTAGAGTTGTTGCAAAAATGATTGATAGTAATCATCATGAGTTTATTATAGATGAAGACGATCTTAAAAACAACATCCATGAAATTTTAGTCAATTTTGACGAGCCTTTTTCAGATACGGCTGCACTACCTACGCACCTATTGTCCGAAAAGACAAGAGAACACGTAACTGTTGCCTTAACAGGTGATGGTGGCGACGAAGTTTTTGGTGGTTACAACAAATATTATATTGGCAAAATGAACAAAAGGTACACAAGCATTGTACCTAAATTTCTACATAAAACGGTTTCAGGTTTAAGCAACAAATATCTTGTTGATAAAGATGATTCGCGTGGTAAAAAATTCAAAATCAACAAGCTGTTAAATGCCATTGATTATGATGGAGATTTCTATTGGGATATAATTTCACTGGCAAACACAAGCAGCCAATTAGCAGAAATTTTAAAGCCAGAATATTTTGAGGATAACTTATTTCAAGAGTACAAAACAGTTCTCGGCAAACAAAAAATTGAAAGCTTAACTGATTTTAGACTGGTAGACAAAATATTGAGTTTAGAGGGAGGCATGCTTGCAAAAGTAGATAGAACAAGCATGATGACTTCATTAGAATGTAGAGCTCCTTTCTTAAATAAGGATATATGGGAATTCACCAATACCTTACCAGAAAGCTATTTAATGAAAGGTTGGAATAAAAAGCATATTTTAAAAGAAGCTTTTAGAGACCAGTTTCCAGATGAGTTTTTAGAAAAAGGCAAAAGCGGCTTTGGAAGCCCAACTGGAGATTGGTTAAGACAAAGCTTAAGAAAAGAACTTGAAAGTTATATAGAACCTAATATGCTTAGAGAGCAAGGCCTTTTTAATGTAGAGGTTATTACAAAACTGGTTAGAGATCACTTAGACAGTAAAAAGGATAGCACATTTAGAGTGTGGTCATTCTATTGTTTTCAAAAATGGTATAAGTATAATTTCCTCAAACAAAATTAAATCAAAATGCAGAAAAAAAGAATATTACTTATAGCATCGTATGATGGATCTCTCATTAGATTTAGAGGTGATTTTATAAAAAGTTTAATCGCTAATGGTTTTGATGTTTTTGCGGCTGCTCCAAGTTTTACGGAGAAGTACAGTCAGCAAATAAAGGATATGGGAGCAACACCTATAGAATTTAATTTGCAGCGTACTGGACTTAACCCTTATAAGGATTTTAAATCCATACAAGAGCTAAAGTCCGTCATTAGAGATAACAAAATAGATTTAGTATTTCCATATACCGTTAAGCCAGTTATTTATGGCTCAATGGCTGCAAATATGTGCAAAGTTCCTGTGATTTCGCTAATAACTGGGTTGGGTTATGCTTTTACTGGTCTAACAACTAAAGCAAGAATACTCCAACGCTTTAATGAAACCTTATACAAATTATCAATTAGAAAAAATAAGGTAATTGTGTTTCAAAATGAAGACGATTACCAACTATTTTTAGACCGAAAGATTATTTCAAAAAAGCAAAAAGTTGATTTTGTAAGTGGTTCTGGTGTCAATCTTGACAAGTTTAGTTTCAAAGAAAAAAATGCTTCAGATAAAGTGAGTTTTCTTTTGGTTGCAAGGTTAATCGAAGAAAAAGGTATTGCCCTATATATGAAGGCAGCTGAAATATTAAAAGCAAAATATCCTAAAGCTGAGTTTCATTTAATTGGCTCAGCAGAAACATCACCTTCTGCCATAAGTGAAGATGAAATTAATCGTTTACACAAAGAAGGAACCATTGTGTTTCATGGAAAACAATATAATATTGAAGAACATTTACACAATAGAGATGTATTTGTTTTACCAAGTTATTATAGAGAAGGTTTACCGAGAACAACTTTGGAAGCATGTGCTTGCGGAAACCCTATAATAACTACAGATTCTGTAGGTTGCAGAGAAGCTGTTAAAGAAGGAGAAAATGGTTTTTTAATTGAACCTAGAAATCTTGATGCATTAGTAAAACCAATGGAATATTTTATAACTAACCCAGAGAAAATCAAGGAAATGGGTATTAATAGTAGAAAATATGCCGAGGAACGATTTGATGTCGATATAATAAATAAGGAGTTAAACGATTTAATTAAAGAAGTCCTTAGTTAACCCAAATAATTAAAACCTATAATTATGAAACTTTATCCAACACTAATAAAGCGTATTGCAGATTTTTTTGCAGCATTAATAGGATTATTAATAGTTTCACCATTACTAATAATTCTCATTATTGTGATGTCTATTTATAATAATGGAAAGCCCTTTTTCTATCAAACAAGAACTGGAAAAAACGGAAAGCTTTTTACAATTATTAAATTAAAAACCATGACTGACAAAAAGGATAGTGATGGTAATCTTTTACCTGTTGCTGAACGCATCACTAAGGTTGGTGATTTTTGTAGAAAATTTTCATTAGATGAAATTCCACAACTGTTTAATATTCTTAAAGGTGATATGAGTTTGGTTGGTCCTCGCCCACTCTTGCCAAAATATTTACCACTTTATACTGAAAGACAAAATAGAAGACATGAAGTAACTCCAGGTATTACGGGTTGGGCTCAAGTAAATGGTAGAAACACTATAAGTTGGGAGCAAAAGTTTGAATATGACGTACATTATGTTGATAATCAGTCATTTTTATTAGACTTAAAAATTATTTTTATGACTATTGACAAAGTATTAAATAGAAAAGACGTGTATTATTCAGATAATGACGACATGCCAATATTTACAGGTACAAAGGAATAATTAAATGATATTTAGTTCCGCTAAGGACAAAACAAACCCTTGTGGCTGGTGTATTTGGTCTAAGTATTTATAAGAATTATAATGAATATTCATACCATTATCTATAAGTGCAACAGTCTGCCAATTTAATTCATTAGGAGCAACAAAGTCTTTTTTTAGATTATCTGCAATGTACCAATAACTATGTTTTGGGAATGCAGATTCAATAAGCTTAAAATTTGCTTGATCTGGTTTTTCAGTACCAATTTCTTCAGAAATAACAATTTTATCTATTAAATCAATTATACCAAGAGCTTTAATCTTAGATAATTGCGTGTTTTTTCTACCGTCAGTTACAATACCAATTTTTCCGTTTTTTAACTTAATAGAGTGTATTAACTCCAGTGCTCCATCAAATATTTTAATTTTTGGCTCATGGCAACGATACATCTCTAATAAGGTCTCAATCTTAATGTTGTATTTTAATACCAATGCTTCAAAAACATTCTGCTTGTTTCTGTAGAGAGAAAACATTGAGGAATATAAAGGTTTCCAATCCTTAGGCTCAAAATGCTGCGCAATGCTTTGGTATGCGGATTTTAAAAAATCCAGCTCGTTATAAAGTGTATCATCTAGATCAAATACTACAACGGTATTCTTATTAACCTTTATATCCATGCACTAAAATTTCATCATCATATCTAATCATAAGCAAATCACTTTCCCAAGAATCAAATTTATCTTCTAATGGTTTTTCAAGTAAATATTCTTCTATAATCCATTTAGGGAAATTAGCACCTGCCAAATAAGATAAAGGGTATCCTCCACCAAATCTTGGGTTTATTTCAATGCCATATACTTTTGACTCATCATTATTATGAAGAAAAAACTGAGCAGTAATACAACCAACGGCACCGTCAATCTTATTGAGGTGTTTTTTTAAATAATCCACTAAAATATTATTTTGTGTATGCGCTTTATACACCTCACCATCTCTAACTTCTAATCGTTTTCTTGGTACAACACATTTTAGCTCATGACTTTTGGAATAATACATATCACAAGTAAATTCGGAAAAATCGGAATGACATATATACTCTAAAAACATAAGTTTTTCGTTATTAAAATGATAATCAATCAATTCGCTTTCTTTGTTTACTAGATAGGTATCAACACTTCTACTACCATCATAAGGTTTTATAAACATAGGTAGAGAATAGTTGTCTTTTTCGTACTCCTTAGCAGTTAAAATCCCATTAGTCTCAAAAAAATTATGAATAACCCTTTTATTGCGGCATTTACGGACAAATTTTACTGAAGAAATAACAACTGTAATCCCAATTTCCTCTAAGCGATCTTTATTTTGCGCTAGCTGAAGTAACTCAGTATCAATAGTTGGTATAATAAGTTTTATATTATGAGACTTACAGAGCTCAACAAATTCTTCAAAATACGAATCGTCTTCTAATCTTGGTACGTCAAAATAGTCATCTGCTACTTGACAAGCTGCTGAAAGTTCAGGTTTGGAGTCAGAAGCAAATACTTTAGAATCTGGAGAAAATTTCTTGAGTTCTTTTTGAAAAGCTCTTACTAATGAAACTCTTCTTCCAGCTGAAGTGATTAAAATGTTCATTTTATTTTGTTAAGGGCAAATATAATTTTCACTAATATATTAAAAACAAATATACTTTTTTGATTGGTCTAACTTTTAAATAAACCCTTATGTACAAAAAAATTAGATAAAGTTACGCCATGTCTCTAATCACCTTAAAATGCATTTATTTGCGCTATTATTTAACAACGTAAATATTTGCTTTTTATCGTGTTTATTTGGGTAGAGTCATATTATTAACGCATATTTAACCGATTTTTAGATCGTGTCCCAAATCCCTCTAAGACATGAAATTGAGATAGTAATGTCTATTACTTAACAATTTTTGCTTATGAAACCTAAAATATGGTTATCGTCACCTCATATGAGCGGTGCCGAACAAACTTACATAAAAGAAGCTTTTGACACTAACTGGGTTGCTCCATTAGGACCAAACGTTAATGGCTTTGAAAATGATTTGCAATCTTACCTTAATGAAGACCGATATGTAGCTGCATTAGCTTCTGGTACTTCAGCCCTACACTTAAGCCTTATTTTATTAGGTGTTACTTATGGTGATGAAGTTATTTGTCAAAGTAAAACCTTTTCGGCTTCTGCCAATCCAATTGTTTACCAAGGAGCTACACCTGTTTTTGTAGATAGCGAAAGTGACACTTGGAATATGTGCCCTATTCAACTTGAAATAGCTATTAAAGATAGAATTGCAAAAAGCAAAAAACCTAAGGCTATTATTCCTGTACATTTATATGGGATGCCTTATAAAGTTGATGAAATTCATAAAATAGCAGAAACTTATAATATACCAATAGTTGAAGATAGCGCAGAATCACTTGGTAGTTTATACAATGGCCAAAACTGTGGTACATTTGGTAACTTATCAATTCTGTCTTTTAATGGTAATAAAATTATAACAACCTCTGGTGGAGGTGCCTTAGTTACAAGAACAAAAGCACATAAAGACAAAGCTGTATTCTTAGCAACACAAGCAAGAGACGATGCTCCACATTATCAACATTCGCATATTGGTTATAACTATAGAATGTCTAATATCGTAGCTGGTATTGGTCGTGGTCAAATGACAATCCTAGATAGCCATGTTGCTAAACGTCGTTCTAATCATGAGTTTTATAAAAATGAGCTTTCTCATATTAATAAGATTACATTCTTAAATGAACCAAAAGGTCATTTTTCTAACCGATGGTTAACGGCTATATTGCTAGATTCTATAGAAACAAGAGAAGGTTTAAGATTAGCACTTGAGGAAGAAAATATTGAATCAAGACCATTATGGAAACCAATGCATCAACAACCAATTTTTAAAGATGCACCTAGTTATTTAAATGGTGTTTCGGATGAGTTATTTGATCGTGGACTTTGTTTACCAAGTGGTTCAAATCTTACTAATGAACAATTGGATAGAGTAATTTCAGCCATAAATACGTATTTTGCAATATGTTAGTCAATTTTCTACATAGAATTTCACAGAGATATGCCTCAAAATGGTTAGTATTACTATTTGACGTAACAATTGTTGTTGCTACTTTTTTCTTAGCATATCTTATAAGATATAACTTTCAGTTTGATTTTGATTTACTTACCGTTTTAAAACAAACACCTTATGTTGCTGTTATAGCTGCTATAAGTTTAATTGCTATTGGCTCGTATAAAGGTGTTGTAAGATTTACCGGATTTAAGGATATCATCAATGTTATTATTGGTGCCAATATACTGGCAACAATACTTATATGCTGTACATTTCTAAGTAGAAAATTTCTCGGAGATGAAAATCTGTTTGATATTTCGGGTTCAATTATATATATCCATTTATTGCTAAATATTTTATTCTTAATTGGAGCCAAATTATTTATAAAATCGCTTTACAATCAGATTACTCAGGATTTTAAAACCATTTCCAATGTATTAATATTTGGTGCTGGCAATTCAGGAATGCTTACTTATGATGCCATTCAAAATGACACTAAAAGTGGCTTGGAAGTTGTTGGCTTCATTGATGATGATGAACGAAAAGTAGGAAAGAAAATAAACTTGCTTAAGGTCTTTAGTATAAGTGAAATTGACGAAAAGTTTATAAAGAAACATAATGTAGAAGATGTTATCATCTCTATTCAAAACATTGATCCTACAAGACTTCTGCAAATAACAGGAAGTTTATTTTCCTTAGGACTTAAAGTAAAAATAGTTCCTCCTGTACAAAGCTGGATTGATGGTGATCTAAGTGTAGGTCAGATAAAAGAAGTAAAAATTGAAGATTTACTTGGTAGAGATCCAATCAATATTAAAAATCCGGATTTAGAAGAACAATACGACAACAAAGTAATATTAATTACAGGTGCTGCAGGGTCTATTGGTAGTGAAATATGTAGAAAAGTAAGTCTATATAATTACAAAAAACTAATTCTTGTGGATAATGCAGAATCAGCACTATACGATATTCAACAAGAATTTAGACAACAAGGATTATCAAATATTGATGCTATTGTAGCCGATGTAAGAAACAAATCTAGAATAGACCAAATATTTAATCAATATAAACCTAAAGTAGTCTTTCATGCTGCAGCCTATAAACATGTTCCTTTAATGGAGAATAACCCGTTTGAAGCTGTTAGTGTTAATATAGGTGGTACCAAAAATGTAGCTGACATAGCAGTTAAGCATAGCGTAGATAAATTTGTTTTAATTTCTAAAGACAAAGCTGTAAACCCAACTAATGTTATGGGTGCAACAAAACGAATTGCAGAACTATATGTAACATGTCTTAAAGGCAAAGGACACACTAAATTCATTACCACAAGATTTGGTAATGTACTCGGCTCTAACGGTTCAGTAATTCCTTTATTTAAAAAACAGATTGAAAAAGGAGGTCCTTTAACGGTGACACACAAGGAAATAACACGTTATTTCATGACCATCCCAGAAGCATGTCAATTAGTACTAGAAGCAGCTGCAATGGGTAATGGTGGCGAAATATTTGTATTTGACATGGGAGAACCTATAAAGATTTTCAACCTAGCAACTAATATGATTATTCTTTCCGGATTACGCTATCCTGAAGATATAGATATAAAAATTACAGGTCTAAGACCAGGTGAAAAAATCTATGAAGAACTTTTAGCTGATGGAGAAAACACAAAGAAAACCTATCACGAAAAAATAATGATTGCTAAATCCAGACATGTGGATATTGATGAAGTTGAAAAACAAATCAATAAATTAACGGCAGTAAAAACCCTAACACAACCACTGGAAATCGTATCATCTATAAAACAGTTAATACCTGAATATATATCCAATAATTCGACGTACGAAGTCTTAGACACAAAAAAATAATCCAAATAATAAACTATACCTAAAAAAATAAAAATGAAAACTCGTAATCTCATTATTCCAATACTTGCATTATTAATGTTGTCTTCTTGTGGTTCTCGCAAAAACATAGTTTACTTTCAAGACGAGCCCATAGAAGGAGATGTTACAATGTCCGAGCCTAAGCAGTTAATCTATAAACCAGATGACATTTTAACAATTAATGTTGCTGCATTAGACCCAGATACTGTAAGACCTTTTAATCTTTCTTTTGTTTCTGGCGGAACAACAGATATTCTAAATGCAAGAGGTGGTACACAACAACAAACCTATTTGGTAGATTACGATGGTAACATACAATTTCCTGTTTTAGGAACATTACAAATAGCTGGTTTAACAAGAACAGAGCTAACAAATATGCTAACTGAAAGGATAAGTGAATACGTTACTGACCCAATTGTAAATGTAAGGTTAGCCAATTTTACAGTGACCATTTTAGGTGAGGTAAGAAATCCTGGTACATTTACCATACAAGATGAAAGAATCACTATCCTTGAAGCTTTAGGACTGGCTGATGACTTAACTATTTTCGGAAAACGAAAAAATGTACTTTTAGTAAGAGAGATAGATGGCAAAAAGAAATATGCAAAAATAGATCTTACTACGGTAAATGTAGTTAACTCACCAGTATATTATTTACAACAAAACGATGTTATATACGTTGAACCGAATAATGCTAAGATTCGTTCATCTACGTATAACCAAAACAATTCAGTATTAATTTCAGCTATTGGTACACTTACTACCATTGCAGCCGTTTTCTTAATAAGATAATAGTATACATTTATAGTATTTATGGAATCAAACTCAAGTTCAGTAACCGCAGATATAAAACAAAAAGTAGAGCTTTTCCTTTCTTATTGGAAATGGATTCTGCTATCTGTTATTCTAGCAATCGCAATAGGATATGCTTACCTGAGATATACTACGTATGAGTTTAAAGCCACTGCCACTATTAAGATTCGTGATGAAAAACAATCTACTAAATTACCTAGTATTGAAGAAATTAGCAGTGAAGGTCTATTTTCTGGAGGAACCGATAAAATAAAGGATGAAATTCAGATTATAAAGTCACGTACATTGATGGAAAACATCATAAAAAAGCTAAGACTTAATATTCGAATATTTAATCAAGGTAAGATAAAAGAGAAAGAATTATATGAAAACCCACCTATCAGTATAAGCTTTTTTGAAAGCGATTCTGTAATCAATAATGTAAAGGCAAACATTTATATTAAAATAAAGAATGATGCCGAGTTTATTTTGTTTAAAGACGATGGTAAGTCATTTATGGATAGAGACGAATCCGAAGGTAAAGTATATGCCTTCGGTGACAAAATAGACACAAATTATGGTGGCATTGTGCTCGTTCCTAATTTAGAATCTGATTCCTTTATAAAAGGAAGAAATCTTAAAATAACTATTACACCAGTAACAAAACTTGTTAGCGGATACCAAAAAAGCGTTAGCGCTTTTACAGAAAAAGGCTCTAGCGTAATTGAGTTAGAGTTAAAAGAAACCGTCGCTCAAAAAGCGGTAGATTTTCTTAATCAATTGATTGCAGAATATAATGATGATGTTCTTAATGATAAGGAAGAGGTTGTTAGGGTAACCTCAGATTTCATTAACAAACGTCTAGAGCAAGTACAAGAAGAATTAGGTGAAGTAGAAAATAATGCTGAGCAGGTACAACAACAAAACAATTTAACTGATTTAAGTTCTCAAACCAATTTAAATCTACAAGCAAAAAAACAACTAGATCAACAAATATCTACCACAGCCACTAATATTCAGATGATTTCTTATTTGCAAGAAGAACTCAATGATGAAAATAAAATTAGTGATATGTTACCTGCCAATGTAGGTATCGGTGATTCTAATACGGCACAGATTATTAGAAACCATAATGAATTGGTTGCTAAAAGAGATAAGCTTCTAAAAAGTTCTACTGAAAAAAACCCAACGGTTGTACAATTGAACAATCAGATTGATGCCTTAAAAAACAATCTTCAAAGTTCATTGAACAGTATGAAGAAAACTTCAGAACTTACGCTAAATAATTTAAACAATGAAAGTAATAGAATAAGTGGACAACTCTATGTCGCACCATCAAAAGCTAGGAAGTTTAGAGGTGTACAACGTCAACAAGATATTAAAGAATCTCTTTATTTGTACTTATTAGAAAAGAGAGAAGAATCAGCGATAAGACTTGGTATGTATCAACCAAATGCAAAAATTGTTGATGATGCCTACTCGTCATTTAAACCTGTAGCACCAAATCCAACAATTACATATTTGGCAGCATTAATTTTTGGACTCATGATTCCGCTTGGGTTAATTTATGTTTCTGACTTGTTAGACACCAAACTCTATCAAAAGAATGATTTAGTTAGTATATTAAACATACCATATATTGGTGACATTCCTAGATCTTCTAAAAAGGAAAAGCTTGTTAAAAAAGCTGATTATTCTCCAAAAGCGGAAGCTTTTAGGATCGTAAGATCTAATGTGGATTTTATGCTTAAAGGAGTAGATGGAAGAGCCAAGAGGTTATTTATTACATCAACTAAAGCACAAGAAGGAAAATCGCACACAAGTACAAATCTAGCAACTTCTATTTCATATTCAGAAAAGTCAGTACTCTTAATAGAAATGGATATTAGAGTCCCAAAAATCTTAGATTATCTTGAGATTGCTGAAAAGCCTAAAAAGGGACTTACAGATTATCTAGCTGATTCATCTATAAAACCTCAAGAAGTTATAGTGAAACGTAAAGGTAATCCATACTTAGATATCATTCCATCTGGTACAATACCTCCAAATCCATCAGAATTATTGATGAGCGATAGAGTTGAAGAACTATTTAATTATTTTGATAAAAAATATGATTACATCATTGCTGATACTTCGGCAGTAGGTTTGGTTAGTGATACGCTACTTATTTCTAAGTATGCAGACATGTTTATTTATGTAGTTAGTGCAGATGGTGTGGACAAACGACAATTAGTACATGTTGCCAAAACACTTTACGATGATAAACGATTACCTAACATGACAATGTTATTGAATGGTTTAAAATCTGGACCAAAAGGTTATGGCTATGGCTACGGCTATGGAGATAATCCTAATAAGAAAAAGAAATGGTATCAAATCTTTTCGTAATCAAAACGCACAATTAATATTTTACAATGCCTTGTCCAATGGACGAGGCATTATAATTTTCGGCGTTTTTTTTCTGCTTTCAAAAGTGAAAGTTCTCGATTGGTTTGCCCAGCAACAGAAGTATTCTCCTCTGCCCTTCTAATTAAATACGGCATAACATCTTTTACAGGACCAAAAGGAATGTATTTAGCCACGTTATAACCTGCTGCTGCCAAGTTATAACTAATATGGTCACTCATACCATACAATTGCCCAAACCAAACATTGTTATCGCTTTTAGAAATATTAAATTTTTCCATAAGTTCCATGGCGAGATAACAACTTTTTTCGTTATGAGTTCCAATGAATACAGATATCGTATTTAAATTTTCTAAAATGTATTTTAAGGAGTTATTAAAGTTATCATCTGTTGCAAGTTTGCTTTCACAAATTGGAGATGTATATCCCTTTTCCTCTGCTCTATTGCGCTCTTTTTCCATATAAGCACCACGAACAATTTTAATACCCACCTTAAAGCCTTCAGTTTTTGCACGTTGGTGCAACGCTTTGAGATAATCTAAACGGTCCCAACGATAGGTCTGCAATGTATTGTAAACAATAGTATTCTCTTTATTATAGGTGTACATCATATCCTCAACCAAATCGTCAGCAGCATCCTGCATCCAACTTTCCTCACTATCTATTAATACCTCAACATCTTTTTCTTTTGCAAGCTTACAAACAGCATCAAACCTTGCAACAATTCTGTTCCACTCCTCTTGTTCAGCTTCAGTAAAATCTACACCTTCGGTTTTTTTCTGGTAGAGATGGAACCTCCCAAAACCTGTAGGTTTAAAAACAACGATAGGCATGGCTTCTTTTTCATCACAAAAACGGATAATCTTTAATATTTTCTCTAAAGCACTGTCAAACTGATTTTCTGTCTCCTTTCCTTCAACAGAATAATCTAAAACAGAACTAACACCTTTTGAGTACAATTTATCTATAACCGGCAAACAATCGTCTTCACTAACTCCACCACAAAAATGGTCGAATACTGTAGAACGAATTAAACCCTCAACAGGCAAATTGGCTTTTAACGCAAAATTAGTGGCTGCTGTTCCTATACGAACCAAGGGTTGAGAAGAAATCATTTTAAACAGAAAATATGCACGCTCTAATTCGGAATCAGATTTTAATGCAAATGCAGTTCCAGTATCTTCAAATAGTGAGTGGTCTATCATTAGTGAAAATTATATGGATACAAATATATTTAATCCTTATCGTACTTTTTTCTAAAAAAAGAAAGTAATTTTAACAACTTTAATTTTCGCTTATTCATACTATGACGTCTATAAAAACAAAAAACGCTGTAATTCACTTCAATAAAGAAGTATATGTAGAATTAAACAAATATATTAAGGCAACAAAACCTTCAAATATCTTTGTCCTTGTAGATACTAATACCCATGAGGACTGTCTTCCAAGTTTTTTAGCCGAACTAAAATCTGGCGAAATTATCGTTGAAGTTATGGAAATGCCGGAAGGCGAAGACCATAAAACCATAGACATCTGTACAGGTGTTTGGGAAGCATTATCAGATTACAATGCTGATAGAAAAAGCTTAATGATTAACTTAGGAGGTGGTGTAGTTACAGATTTAGGTGGTTTTGTGGCGAGCACTTATATGCGTGGCATCGATTACATTAATATACCTACTTCATTGCTGGCAATGGTAGATGCCTCTGTTGGTGGAAAAACAGGTGTTGACCTAGGTACATTAAAAAATCAGATTGGAGTTATTAGTGAAGCAAGCATGGTGCTCATCGACACAGCTTTCCTGGATACTTTACCTCCTCAACAAATGGTTTCTGGGTATGCTGAAATGCTTAAACATGGTTTAATCTATGATAAAAACTATTGGGAAACCCTACTTAATTTTGAAAAATTAACACTATCGGACTTAGATGATTTGATATATGATTCAGTAGTTATAAAAAATAAAGTAGTTACTGAAGATCCTGGAGAGCAAGGTTTAAGAAAGATTTTAAATTTTGGACACACCCTTGGACATGCCATTGAAAGTTACTTTTTAGGCAACGCTGACAAAACACCGCTTTTGCATGGTGAAGCAATAGCTATTGGTATGATATTAGAAGCATATTTATCCAATAAAACAACTGGTTTGCCTGATAGTGAATTAAAGGCTATAACTGATGGTATTTTAAAAACATTCAACAAAGTTGATATTAGCCTAAATGACCAAAAATTCATTTTCAATCTATTAAAACACGATAAGAAAAATAGCCATGGCATTGTAAAGTTTGTGCTTTTAGAAGCCATTGGCAAGCCAAAAATAGACTGTCAAGTGGAAAATGATTTAATTACTGAGGCTTTTGAATATTATAATTCACAAAATTAGCGTCAACATTACCACAAATTGTGTAGAATTATAAAAAAAGCCCTTAGTACAATAATACTAAGGGCTTTTTTGATATATAAAATTAGTTAGTTATAGTTCGTTGAAAATAGTATGCATCAATCGTTTTTTGTCATTGATACTTTCTTCTAGAGATATCATAGTCTCAGTTCTATAAACTCCATCAATATCATCTAGCATAAAAATAATATCCTTTGCATGCATTGTATCCTTAGCTCTTACCTTACAAAATATATTAAATTTCCCAGTTGTGATATGAGCTACGGTAACATAAGGAATTTGATTAATGCGTTCTAATACAAATTTGGTCTGTGATGTATTTTGAAGAAAAACACCAACATAAGCTATAAAAGAATACCCTAACTTTTTATAATCTAAAGTTAAGGAAGATCCCTTAATGATACCTGCCTCTTCCATTTTTTTAACGCGTACATGAACTGTACCAGCAGAAATCAATAATTTTTTTGCTATATCTGTAAATGGAATACGCGTATTATCAATGAGCATATCCAAAATTTGGTGGTCGATTTCGTCTAATTTAAATTTTGCCATAATTGTATTATTTTTAAACAATACGCAAAATTAAGATAAATTATTCAAGGAATACCTACAAATAGCTAATTTTTTAGTGGTTTCAATGCGATTTTTTCATTATTCACTAAAACGAAATCGATTTCGTAAGTTGTTTTTAGGACAGAATTTTCTACTGATTTTACTATACCTCCTTTTGCATCAATTTCTTTATGACCAAAATGATTTTTTAAATCTGAAATAGATTCAATAACAGGAATAAATGCCACTTTTCCATTAATTAGCTCTTCTCTATATAAAATAGCGATATTTACATTATCATCTATTGCCTCATCAAGTTTCGCATTTCTAATGATAATATCATAAAACCGTTTGTCATTCTCTGGTATAGAAAAATAGTTTTGATAATCAGATTCATCAACACCTTTAGAAATTGCATATAAACCTGTTAAGATTGCCGAAAACATTAAACGTCTCACCTCTTCCCTATTATAGTCATTAGGCAAATGCCCTGCTTCGTACAATAAAGTGGCCACACCAAGGTTCTGAAACGTATCACCAACACAATTGAGATTAAAACCATCATCATAGCGCGCTATACCATTAGGAATTTCCACCTGTAACGCATCATTTATCTTCGAAATAATATGCATAGCAGCCTTTCTGTTTGCGGTTAGAGAACGCTCATTATCTTGTGATGGTGACAAAAACGATAATGTTGATGACACATTACTTTCTCCAACATTATAGATGGTTCGCTGTCCATGAAGATTAAAACAGTAGTCTGGCTTAAAGCTATCAAACACCGATCGCAGCACTTTACTTTCTGGTTGCGAAAGATGCTGTGCATCTCTATTTAAATCAACATCGTTAGCATTTACTCGTGTATAACGCTCAGCACCATCTGGATTTAAAATAGGAATAACCATTAACGTACAAGCTTCCAAAATACTGTTTGGAATGTCATTATTGGTTAAAAAGAGGTTGAAACAATCAAATAATGCCTTAGTCGTTGTGGATTCGTTACCATGCATTTGCGACCATAATAATACTTTGTTTGGACCAGCTCCAAATTCTACACTATAGATAGGACGATTTTCAACTGACTTACCTATTACAGAAACAATAGATTGTGGAAATTTTTCAAGACACTTTTCAATATCTGAATTGGTTATATAGCGACCATATAACGATGATGATTTTACTAACGAATATAAACTATTTAGATGCTCTAACTTCATTGGTGAATTCTATGAGGTTACAAATGTAATCATTTGACATTTTACATTTGTAAACAATAAATTTTAAACAAAATGTTACAATGTTATACAAATGCACTTCTATTTTACTGTACTATTCCACAACATATTGAAAAAAATTCAATAAAGATATTTTTAAAATAATATTACTTTATATATCAGTTAGTTATGTAATTTTAAACAACTAATACTTTAAGTATTTAATAGTGAATATTATAATTTTAACAGCAAATCAAATACTATTGTTTACATTTGTATCGTTATAAATGTGTTTTAAAAGTTTACAATGATAAACTCAGCCAAATTTACCGAACGACTACAAAAAGTCATCGATTTTCACGACGAAACTGCTTCAAGTTTTGCTGAAAAAATTGGTGTACAGCGCTCTAGTATATCTCATATACTTTCTGGCAGAAATAAGCCTAGTTTAGATTTTGTAATGAAGGTACTACACTCCTATCCAGATGTTGAATTGTATTGGTTGCTAAATGGCAAAGGACAGTTTCCTAGCACCCAAAAGATTTCTGACTTACCAGATTCAAATTATTCTAAGCCTGAACCTGAACCAATAAGAAGCAAAAACACCGAAAACACCTCAGAAATAGAAAAAATCGTTATTTTTTATAAAGACGGTACTTTTAAAAGCTACAAACCATAGTTCAAAATCATAATGCTATTCATTATCTTTGTACAAAGCCATAAAATGAAAGCACTTTTAGCAATTTTACTTTGTCTTACATTAGTAAGCTGTTACAACAATGAGCGCAATTGCGCAGACTTTAAGACGGGAGAGTATAAATTCAATTACATTGTTGATGGGGTTGAAAAAACAGCTAGATTTATACGCACAGATAGCTTAAGCATCAATTATTACGATGGAAAGGTAGATTCGTCATCAGTGAGATGGATTAATGATTGTGAATTTATTTTAAAAACATTGAATCCTAAATCCAATGCAGAAAAAGACCCACTGCACATGAAAATATTATCAACTGACGGAACATCTTCCTATTCATTTGAATACAAGCTTACGGTAAAAAAACCTAATAGACCTTTGCGTGTCGAAAAAGGCGTTGCCTATAGAATTAAATAAAAACTATGTTAGAATTTTTGTTCACTTCAGATGCCATTATGGCATTACTCACACTCACATTCCTAGAGATTATCCTAGGAATAGATAACATTGTATTCATCTCTATTGCAGCCAATAAGCTACCTGAACATCAACGCAACAAAGCAACTAATATTGGCTTGGTTCTTGCTATGGTGCAGCGCATTGTACTACTGTTCTTTGTGTCATTTCTAGTTGGCTTAAGCGAGCCTTTTTATAAGTTTGAAAGTAATTGGCTTACTATAGCTGTGAGTTGGCAAGCCATTATTCTATTTGCCGGAGGATTATTCTTAATCTACAAGAGCACCAAGGAAATAAGGGAAAAGGTTGAAACGCCAGCTCATGATAAGAATGCCGTAAAATCTAAAGTTATAAAATCCCTAAACCAAGCGATAACACAAATACTTATTATCGATTTTATTTTTTCTGTAGATTCTATTTTAACAGCAGTTGGCATGACCAACGGCTTACACCCAAACCACAACTACACTCTTGTTTTAATGATTATAGCCGTTATGATATCTATCGCTGTCATGATAGGCTTTGCTAACCCAATCCGTAAGTTCATAGACCGCAACCCAAGTATGCAAGTCCTGGGCTTAGCATTCTTAATTCTTATAGGCTTTATGCTTATTACTGAGGCTGCACACCTATCTCACACGGAATTCTTTGGAAAAACAGTTGGCGCGATACCAAAAGGTTATCTCTATTTTGCAATAGCATTCTCGCTTTTTGTAGAGTTTTTAAATTTTAAAACTGTAAAGAAGAAATCTTAAAATAAGGTTACCTGACCTTTATCATCAACATCCAAATCATCTTCATCATCACTATTTTTTGATGATGAATTAGATTCTGAATTATCCGAATTCTGAGAAGTACTTAAATCTACCGATACAGTTTCTTCATCAACAACATCCAGCTCATCTGCATGAACTTCTTCTGGTGCTTCGTAAGGTAAGGGATCTAACAAACTAATCTGATTTACTTTATCTTTAGTTAATTGATTTCCAAGAGCGTTAATACCTTTTACTGAAATAAATTCTTCAAGATTAACTTCCATGTTAGGCTTACGATCTTTACCACGTTCTTTAGTGAATTCTACATCTGCCATAGGCCTCCAATCTGTAGAAACAATCTCTAATTGCGAGTTAGCATGATCTGAAATAAACGACTCTTCTTTGCCTTCATGCTCTATTAAAAAACGCTTTACATAATAACGTTCTTTTTCGCCATCATAGTAAATTGCTGAAATAGGTTTTTTAGGTATCCATTTTTCCAATACAATCATATCACTATCAAAATGCGTCGTTAATTCTGGAATAATGGTTTTAACCAATCCTGATTGTGTAATGACAAGTATGCGGTCTTCACCTCTAAACTCACCTATTAATTCACCTCTACCATCAACATTTAGTCGTTGCACAGTATCGTCAAACCATATTTTGCGAGGTTTTAGTGTTGAAACACCTTTCTCTTTAAGCTCTACACGTTTTACAGGATGTTTAGTCACCTGATTACCTTTAGATGCTCTACCTTTTATTAGTATATCTGCAAAATCTAAATCCCATTTCAGTTTTTTAATACTTCCTACTTGACGAAGCATAATAGTAACCACTTCGGCTTCACCATTTGGATTTGCAGAAAAATACCAAACTACAGAACCTTTGTTTCCGTTTGTTAAATCATACTCTCTATCTCTAGTGATGCTAGTAACGGCAAAACGTTTTACATAAGAAGGTCCACTTTTACCATCGCGATAAATCATATTGTAAATCGTACGCTTATCTTTTTTCTTGAATACAGCAACGTGGATAATGTTCTTGCCAACAAAAGTCTTAGAATCTACTTTTGTTACCATCATTACACCTTCTTTAGTGAATACAATGATATCGTCTATATCACTACAATCACACACGTATTCGTCGCGCTTTAGTGATGTACCAATAAACCCTTCTTCTCTATTGACATAGAGTTTTGTATTACGTATAACTACTTTTGTAGCATCAACATCTTCAAAAGCTCTTAATTCTGTTTTACGCTCTTTTCCTTGTCCATATTCCTTCTTAAGCCTTTCAAAATAAGCAATAGCATAATCAATAAGGTTTGCCAAATGATGTTTTACCTCAGCTATTTGATCTTCTAATGCATCTATTTTTTGCTGTGCTTTATCAATATCAAATTTTGAAATACGTTTAATTCGAATTTCGGTTAACCTAACGATATCTTCCTCAGTAACCTTACGCTTTAAATGTTTAATATGAGGTTGAAGCCCTTTGTCAATAGCCTTAATAACGCCTTCCCAGGTTTCCTCTTCTTCAATATCACGATAAATCCTTTTCTCTATAAAGATACGCTCAAGTGATGCAAAGTGCCATTGCTCTTCAAATTCACCTAATTTTATTTCAAGTTCTTGCTTTAAAAGCTGAACCGTATTATCTGTTGAACGACGCAACATTTCCGATACACCAACAAAGTAGGGTTTGTTATCTTCAATAACACAACCTAGTGGTGAAATGGATGTTTCGCAGCTGGTAAATGCATATAAGGCATCTATTGTCTTGTCTGGCGACAATCCTGAAGGCAAATGGATTAGTATTTCAACTTCAGCAGCAGTATTGTCTTCAATCTTTTTAATTTTTATTTTCCCTTTATCATTTGCTTTTAAGATTGAATCTATAAGCGATGATGTAGTGGTACCAAATGGAATTTCGGTAATGGTAAGCGTATTTTTATCGTGCTGGGAAATTTTGGCTCTAACCCTTACTTTTCCACCACGCATGCCGTCGTTATAATTAGAAACATCAGCAATACCTGCTGTTGGGAAATCTGGTAACAATGTAAATCGCTTTCCTTTTAAATGCTTAACAGAAGCATCAATAAGCTCAATAAAGTTATGCGGTAAAATTTTAGTTGAAAGTCCAACAGCAATACCTTCACCACCTTGAGCCAGCAGTAATGGAAACATTACAGGTAAATTTACAGGCTCTTTTCTTCTTCCATCGTAAGATGCCTGCCATTCCGTTATTTTTGGGTTGTAAACAACATCTAAAGCAAATTTAGACAACCTTGCTTCGATATATCTAGAAGCTGCGGCTCTATCTCCAGTTAAAATATTTCCCCAGTTTCCTTGCGTGTCTATCAATAAATCTTTTTGCCCAATCTGTACCATGGCATCGGCAATACTCGCATCTCCATGCGGATGATACTGCATCGTATGCCCAACAATATTAGCAACTTTATTGTAGCGACCATCGTCTAAATCTTTCATAGAATGCATAATACGACGCTGCACTGGTTTAAAACCATCTTCAATAGCTGGTACAGCACGTTCTAAGATTACGTAAGATGCATAATCTAAAAACCAATCTTTATACATTCCAGTAACCTTTGTAATTGTTTCTTGGTTACTGTTATCTTCATTTAACATTTCTTCATGTTCTTCTGCCATCTATCCTTCTTTAAGCTTTCTATTTGCTTTTACTGTTTTACTTAATGATTGCTTTACGTATTTCAACTTTTTGCGTTTTAGCAATGTAATATTAAAGCGTTCTTTTGTTTTTC
This sequence comes from Winogradskyella pulchriflava, assembly GCF_042434315.1. Classification (NCBI taxonomy): domain Bacteria; kingdom Pseudomonadati; phylum Bacteroidota; class Flavobacteriia; order Flavobacteriales; family Flavobacteriaceae; genus Winogradskyella; species Winogradskyella pulchriflava. The sequence continues at coordinate 171,309 of NZ_JBHLTQ010000007.1, forward strand.
TTCCGTCATAGCCTTTTATTAAAAGCACTAACGACTTATAAAATATGTAGTTTTTTATTTTGAATCCAACGAGCTGTTGCCTCGCAAACTCAACTTTGTTTTCTCTGTAATTAATGTACTCTGTTAGTATAAGCCCTTTATTCAGCACAATTATTTTAGCTCCATCGCTGTCATATTCAAAATATCCAGCCACAGAATGGAATAGCACCAACAGTATGAAAAGTCCTAAAAATATAAAAAAGGTGCTGTCCACAAAAAATTCTAATGACTTAAAAACTGTAGCTAAAAGTATGGCAAATACTACTAGGATAAAATAAATAGATACTACTGTATTTTTTACTTTTCTATTGTCTGTTCTCATATAGTATCCTCAACAATATCAAGTTCAACCTTAAGATTATCTATAATAAACTCTTGTCGCGTTGGTGTGTTTTTACCCATGTAGAAAGATAACAACTCTTCTATGGACATATCTTTATCCAACATTACAGGATCCAGGCGTATATCATCACCTATAAAATGTTTAAATTCATCTGGAGAAATCTCACCAAGTCCTTTAAATCGCGTAATCTCTGGTTTTGGTTTAAGCTTTTCTATGGCTTCAACGCGCTCTTCTTCAGAATAGCAATAAATTGTTTCTTTTTTATTTCTTACTCTAAACAAAGGAGTTTGCAGAATATACAAATGACCTTCTTTTATAACCTCAGGAAAGAACTGCAAAAAGAACGTAATCAACAACAAGCGAATGTGCATACCATCTACATCTGCATCAGTTGCTATCACCACATTGTTATATCTTAAATCTTCTAAGGACTCTTCAATATTTAAAGCAGCTTGTAAAAGATTAAATTCTTCATTTTCATATACAATCTTCTTGCTTAAGCCATAGCAATTTAAAGGTTTTCCTTTTAAGCTAAAAACCGCTTGTGTATTAACGTCACGTGATTTTGTAATACTACCAGAAGCCGAATCTCCCTCTGTAATAAATAACGTTGTTTCAAGATATCTTTCGTTTTTGGTATCACCAAAGTGTACTCTACAATCGCGTAATTTTTTATTATGAAGACTCGCTTTCTTAGCTCTATCTTTTGCTAATTTTCTAATTCCGGATAATTCTTTACGCTCACGCTCTGCCTGTAGGATTTTGCGCTGAATCTTTTCAGCAGCATTAGGGTTTTTATGTAAATAATTATCTAAATGCGTTTTTACAAAATCATTGATATAAGTTCTAACCGTAGGCAAATCACCTCCCATATCTGTAGAACCCAATTTGGTTTTGGTCTGACTCTCAAAAACAGGCTCCATGACTTTTATAGCAATGGCAGACACAACGGATTTTCTAACATCAGAGGCATCGTAATTTTTTCCGTAAAATTCTCTTATAGTTTTTACCAAAGCTTCTCTAAATGCCGCTAAATGCGTTCCTCCTTGTGTGGTATTCTGTCCGTTAACAAACGAATGGTATTCTTCGCTATACTGGGTTTTACTGTGTGTTAATGCTACTTCAATATCATCACCTCTAAGATGAATGATAGGATATAGCAAATCGGATTCATTGATGTTTTCGGCCAAAAGGTCTTTTAAGCCATTTTCACTATAGTACTTTTCGCCATTAAAAACTATGGTCAATCCTGGATTGAGGTAAACATAGTTTTTAAGCATTTTTACAACATACTCATTTCGGTATTTGTAGTTTTTAAAAATGCTACTATCTGGAATAAAACTAACCTTAGTTCCTTTTCTACGTGTTGTTTCCTCTAAAAACTCTTCATCCTTTAGCTCGCCTAATTCAAATTCTGCTGAAGCTGATTTTCCATCACGCGTAGATTCAACTCTAAAATAGGTGGACAACGCATTTACCGCTTTTGTACCAACTCCATTAAGTCCAACAGACTTTTTAAAGGCTTTAGAGTCGTACTTACCACCAGTATTCATCTTAGAAACCACATCAACGACCTTACCAAGCGGAATACCACGTCCATAATCCCTAACAATAACACGCTCGCCTTGTATTGAAATTTCAATGGTCTTACCAGCACCCATTACAAACTCATCAATAGAGTTATCCAGAACTTCTTTTAGAAGAATGTATATACCATCGTCTGGCGACGAGCCATCACCTAACTTTCCGATATACATACCTGGTCGCATTCGGATGTGTTCTTTCCAATCGAGTGAGCGTATATTATCTTCAGTATAGTTTGTTTGTTCTGCCATATAGATTAGGTCGGAATTTTTGATGAAACGCTAATATAACACTATACCTTAAAAAATGAAATACGGTTTACGTAAAGTAATTAACAAGTTATGAGAAGTCAAACTTGAAGTTTTCCGACTATAGCTTTTCATTTTGAATGTTCTAGGGATTCTTGATGGAAATCAATATTACGAGATAAATCAAAGCAGGTTTTTAAATCTGCATTGATTAGTGTATTGATTTCTATTGTTGGTATATCAAGATTAAATAGAAATCAAGTTTACAGATAAACGCTTATACGAATAAACGTTATTACACATTAAACAAGAAATGCATCACATCTCCATCCTTAACAATGTAATTCTTTCCTTCTACACGCATTTTACCAGCTTCTTTTACTTTGGCTTCGCTTCCGTATTGCACATAATCGTCGTAAGCAATGACTTCTGCTCTAATGAAACCTTTTTCAAAATCGGTATGAATAACTCCAGCAGCTTGTGGTGCACTAGCGCCAACACTTACGGTCCAAGCACGCACTTCCTTAACTCCTGCAGTAAAATAGGTTTGTTGATTTAATAACTTGTAAGCCGAACGAATTAATTTTGCCGAACCTGGTTCATCTAAACCTATGTCTGCTAAAAACATTTGGCGTTCTTCATAATCGTCCAATTCGTTGATGTCCGCTTCCGTTCCTACAGCTAAAACTAAAACTTCTGCATTTTCGTCTTTAACAGTTTCTCTTACTTTTTCTACGTAAGCATTACCTGTTGTTGCAGCACCTTCATCTACGTTACACACATACATTACAGGCTTATCGGTAATAAATTGCGAAGGCTTTACATAGTCTGCATAATCTTCATCAGAAAATTCCAAAGCTCTCACCGAAGTACCAGCTTCTAAGCCCTCTTTTATTTTAAGCAACACAGCTTCTTCTTTCTGCGCTTCCTTGTTACCCGTTTTTGCAGCACGCTTTACTTTGTCTAGCTTCTTCTCTACCGTTTCCAAGTCTTTTAATTGCAATTCCATATCAATGGTTTCCTTATCTCTGATAGGATCTACAGAACCATCAACATGTACAATATTATCATTATCAAAACAACGCAATACGTGTAGAATAGCGTCAGTTTCTCTAATATTTGCCAAGAATTGATTGCCTAAACCTTCACCTTTACTTGCTCCTTTTACCAAACCAGCAATATCCACAATTTCTACCGTTGCAGGCATAACACGCTCTGGGTTTACCAATTCTTCTAGTTTTGCCAATCTTGGGTCTGGCACATTCACCACACCAATATTAGGCTCAATGGTACAAAACGGAAAGTTAGCACTTTGCGCTTTGGCATTAGATAAACAGTTAAATAAGGTTGATTTTCCTACGTTTGGTAATCCTACAATTCCAGCTTTCATATTCCTATCCCTAGCCCTTTCCAAAGGAAAGAGAACTCTTAAGGGTAATTAAAATTAAACAATTAAAATCCTATCGTAACCTCCTTGCCTTTGTGAAGGAGTGAGGATGGGATTTTTGCGAGTGCAAATGTAATTAATTAGTGGAATAGTTGAATCATTATTTTTTGAAATGATCTTTCTGTCGCTTAAGCTTATTTTGAAGTATTCTGAAAAGTATTGAAACTAACGAAATTAATCCCTTACACTCCATATTTCATGAATAGGATCTCCTTTACTTGACAATCCTGAGTGATGCCATTTACCATCGATTAATTCATAATTAAATTTTAGACTAAGTCCAACTTTGGCATCATCTCTCGAAAAGAATTCAATATTTTCTACATAATCACCATCGTTGGTAGTATAAGTACCACCTCCAGTGCCCATAAATTGTTTGGTCTCTGTATTATAAGCTATCCATTGAAAACGTGTGCCAGATAAAATTTTCATGGTTTTTCTGGGACGATTGGTATCGCGCTCCTGCGTTTCGCCATTTCTAATTCTACCAGACATTAACCATGCGCCTTGCAATTCTCCAGGTGCACCACTATCTATTCGTTTGTAAGTATGGTCTCCAAAACCCTTTAATTGCTCCTCTGAAACCGTAACATTATAACTAGATGCTGTACCTACAAGTTCAGCATTTTCGGTGTTAAACTCAGTGGTTTGTGTTAAAGTTTCTCCGTCCATATTCCAAGAACCACCTTGGGTATTGATAAATTTATCTGTAGTAGTGTTATACGTACTTATGGCAAGGTAACCATCCGCAAAAATCACAACGCTTTTTATCTGGTCTCCATTTTTAGCTGTGGAAACGGTTTCCCACGCTCCAATAAGACTTTGTGCGTTGACAACAAATGACATTAAAGTAAAAACGAATACTATGCTTAATCTTTTCATAACTTGATTTTTTAAACTTGAAAACATCCTTTAATAGACTTATTATTAGTGGTTTTAGTATTGAATAAGAGCATAACCAAATTTAAATAATTTAAGTTGTATTGGCAATTTGATTTGGAAGGATTTAACATAAAGGACAAGATTGACACTTTGCTCCTTGGTATTAGGTAAATAGTTGAAAATAAGGTTGTTTTAGGCTTGTGCTTATTGGTTTTGGCTATGAGTAGTGCGTGGTTTAGCACTTAACTTTGCAAGTACGCACCAAACTGAAAATCCTCACGGATTTTCAGAAGTAGGCGATAACAAGCAATTACTTATAGCCATTGTTGTGCCTAGTTAATTTCAATGTTATCAAGATTCACTTTTGTCTTCTTTATTTTTTCAACAATTTCTGATTGATTAATATAACCATCAAATAGTTCTAGATAATTTTCAGTAGTTCGAAAGTGAGTTTGTAGTTCTCTGATGTTTCCTGATAGGTTATGAGTATTTATAATGCTATTTATAAAAGCTCCTTTATTACTAAACTTACTTGGTTCATAATTAGTTTTTGATACTATTTCTACTAATTCATATATAGCATTGTTAATGACTTCGTTAGTTACTAGTTTAAAGTCTCCTTCCAACTCGTCATCGATTAGTTTGTAAAGCAGGTAAACTATATATTCTTCACCTACATTCAATAAATTATCAAATTTTGTAGAAAATTCAGAATCTACAGAGTCTTGACTTTTTCTATATTCCGACTTAAAAATTTCTATTAATGAATAAACAAAAAACAATTGACTATAGAAAGGTGAATCAATATCACCTTTTAAGATTTCATATAATTGGTGTTCCGATTTATTTGTTGCTTGAAAAACCTCTTTATACATAAGTTTTGGTGCACTTAATGCAATGTGTGGTGATTCATAAAACGCAGAATACCACAAGGGAATTAAGGATGTGTTGTGAATTGTTTTGGTAAGTGTATCACTATTGTTTACGAATACTTCACCTCGCTTAGTTATATATCCAATCCCTTTATTTTCGAAAAGCTCTTTCGCATAAATGTTGAATTTCTTATTACTAATTTTGTCCCTAAATCCAATTGCACTTTGCGTGTTGGTCGCATCAGTAATTAGTTCAACGAGTTCAGGATCTTCAGTTTCATATAAACGAATAGTAATGTAAACATCATCAAGTATGTTCTCGTCTTTTAAGTATTCTTGATAAAGAATATATGTAGTTTGTAGACCATTAACAATTACAGGATTTTTGGTTGGTAAATTATAAGTTCCTAACTGCGGATTGTAAGGTAAAGTAAACTCATTACAGATAATTGTTATTCCGTTATTTAGGAAAGGAAAATAAACGTTTTTATCACTGTTTATTGTTTCGAGTATTTTTTCATTCGTTAAATTCTTTTTACCTAAAAAGCCCCTGATATTTTCTGCAAATATTTTTTCAAATGTGTCATTTTTCGATTTCTCAAGGTCAAGTAATTCACATAATTGTTTTGCAGGAATTCTGAAAATAGCTGCTTTTACTTGATAAATAGAAAAACTAATTAAACCCTGATTGTCTTTTTTAGAAGTTATATTAGAGTTTTCTGGTTTAAAAACAAAATTGATTTGTTTTCTTTTGTTAAGAGATGTGACTAATCTCCTTATTTTTTTATACAAATCATTAGAATCCCAAATTTCAAATTCATCTTCAATATGAAAATTATCTGTCAACATTTTATTTGAGGCATATTTAGAGTCATCATATTTTCCGTTGTAAACAAAATATTGCTTACAATCTATCATCTTACCAGAAGTAATAATATGGCTAAACCTTTCTATTGATTTGTCAAGTCCTGATATATGCAGTTTATTTGATTTGTTTCCGTTGAAAAATATTTCTCTAAAATCATTTCTAAACTTTTCTATTTGATTTTGTCCAACTTTTTTTGAGTTTTTACATTGAAAAATATGCATTGTATAGTTACCATAATCTTCACTGAAAAAAATTCCATCAATACCTCCGTCTTCGTTCCCTTTAATTAATATGTTGTCATAAACTTCATCAAAACTTCTGTCTAGAATTGCAGAAATGGAAAAAACTTCAAACGCATCATCTAGGTTGATGTTGAATTTTTTAGATATTTTATTTAAATAACTATCGATAAAAAGTTTACAGTTCATATTTTTTTTCTAATTAGGCACAACGTTCATGGATATGAATCCGTTTCAATGATTTATATCCACCGTTACTGAAACTAGTTCAGCACAAGTAAGCGAAGTTAAACTTTTTAAAACAGAAAATCAATACGTAGAACTACGCAATTCATCTAAGGATTGCCTTCATTAGCTTTTTCCTTTTATTCTTTTTTAAACTATTATAGCACTAGTAGTTACTAGAATGTTGCAATATTATGTTACAAAAAATGTATTCTAAAATTATAAAAGTAGGAAAAACACCATCTTAACTGTTTCATATTTAGAAAGATGTAACGCAACCCTTTTGCCTTTTACACATCTTATGAGTATATTAAACCAATTAATCCAATCATAATGAAAAAATCAATCTCACTTCTATTTGCCCTCATTCTTATTGTTGCCTGCTCTAAAGATAAGCCAGATGGTGAGGCTTCTGGAGATTATAGCATCTCAGGAAAGTTTGTAACACCAAACGGTTTAGACGCAGTCTCTAAAGCTAATGTAAAACTGTTTAAAGATGATGTTCTAGTTAAAGAAGCTTTTACTGATAGTGAAGGTAAATTTACACTTAGCGAACTTGCAAAGGACGATTACGAGCTTACCATTTCTAAAGGTGCATTTAGAACCTCTACAATGGTTACACTTGCAGATCTTATTGATGCGTTGACTTTAGATTTGGATAGTATTCCAATTTCAGAATTGCCTTCTATTGCTGTAGTAACAGGTAGTTGGGACCACATTGAAGACGTGCTATACAATATTGGTTTGGTAGATCCTGTAACACAAGAACCACTTTTTGATATCATTGACGGATATGATGTTTCGGATCGTAATTCTAACCACAATCATCATCGTGAAAACGCAACTGCAAATAGAAACAATCCATTCCTACAGCCAAACGTAGATTTTGGATTTGGAGATTTTATTGAGTCACCAGCACTTTTAGCTAATTATGATATTATATTCTTAAACTGTGGACTTAATGAGTCTAAAACAGACTATAGCAACAACCTAACCGATTATGTAAACAATGGTGGATTACTCTATGCTACGGATTGGGCTTACACCTATTTAAATGACATTACAGTTGGTGGCAATCAATACATGAGCTTTTATGACCCTTATAAAAGCGGAAGTTCACTTTCTACTGATGCTCAAATTCTTAATGAAGACCTTATAGACTGGATTGCACTTAACTTTAATATTCAAATTCCAAACGGTACAGTAACCATTGATGAGTTTTTAGGAGGTTGGCAAGTTGTAGATACTTACGACCAAGCTACAGTACTTCCTTGGCTTTACGGACCTGTTGAATATGATGGTATAAGCGAAGACAAGCATTTAGCTTACACGTTTTTACATGGAGATGGCGGAGTATTATATTCTTCATTTCATACTGAAAATAACACAACAGACGCTACAACCGTAGAACGCTTAATGCAATATATGGTGTTTGAATTGGCAGATATGAAAGTACCTGTTGAATAAATTGATTTTTTAAATTACAACAAATAAAAAACCCGAAGTGAAAGCTTCGGGTTTTATGTTTTATAGATTCAGTATTAATGAAGCTCTTCACAATAAAAACCGTGCATACCTAACAATCCCAAAACTGATTCTGGCTGTAGATGGCTGGTTTCTACTCTAAGAATATTATCACAATCATCTAAATCGAAATTAAAGACATCACTTTTCTTCATTAATTTATTTAAAAGTGGATTAAGCTTTCTTACCTCTTCATTATTTGAGATAGACGTCTTAAATACTAATACTGTTTTCATTTATCCTGAATTTATATAATTTAAAAAACTAAAAACTAGTCGCGTACAAAAAACAGTGGTGGCTCAATGCCTAGAGAACGAAGATACACGTAAGCTTGTGCTCTATGGTGTATTTCATTATCAATAAAGTAAGAGATTTGTGAATACACTGTACCTTCGTATTGGCCAAACAATGTAATGGTTTCCTTAAATTGCTCTGGTTTAATTTTTGCCCAAAGCTCATTAATTGCTTCAGTAGCCTCATCCCAAAGTCTTAGAAACGTTTCTTTTTTGTTATCGTGTTTAAAGTCTTCATCAAAGTGCTCCGAAGTACCATGAACAATTTCCTTAAGTCCTGGCTCTGCAATCGCTAAAAGTTCCATTACCATTTTGTAGAAAGGACGCATACCACCAATAGTATGATTAAAAAAAGCCTCTTCTGGAAAAGCCTCAATCGTACGACGCGTTACACGTCTGTGACCTTGCCAATGCTCTAATAATTCTGTTGGCGAAATAATTTGAGATACACTAATGTTTGCTGTAGTTTCCATAATATTTTGATTTATTAATTATTGATACAGCAAATGTAAACGCACCTTGTGACAGCAGTATGTCAGTAGTAATTTTGAATACTACAATTTATTTTAAATCAATTCATTTACAGCGTATTAACCAAATAATTAAAACTCTGTTTTTACCTACTGACAAAGGGTTGTCACCTAGACTTTAGTTCTTTGTAGTAATCAACCAATAGCATTAAAAAAAGTGTAGTGCTATGATGAAACTGAAGAACCATTTAAAAAAACAAATAAATCTTAAATCCTATCTTTGGGAAATATGTTATGCCATTATGAGTACAGACACCATTAAACGATTCGATCGTATTGTTGCTATCCTAGTACAGTTGCAATCTAAGCGTATTGTTAAGGCTCAGGAATTAGCCGACAAATTTGATGTAAGTCTACGTACCATTTACAGAGATGTTAGAACGCTTGAAGCCTCTGGTGTTCCTATTATAAGCGAAGCTGGTGTTGGCTATTCTATAATGGAAGGTTACCGCTTACCTCCTGTAATGTTTACAAGAGAAGAAGCGAGCAGCTTTGTCGCTGCCGAAAAATTAATGCAAAACTATGTGGATAAATCCCTTGGCAGTTACCACGAGTCTGCCATGCTGAAAATAAAATCTGTATTAAGAGGCAGTGAAAAGGATTGGATTTCTACGTTAGAAAATCAAATCACTGTAGATCCTTCGCAGGAATTATTTAATAAAGATTTGCCCAATGCCTTAGAAATTTTGTTTGAAAGCATTGCAGAACGCAAGCAGTTTTACTTAAAATACCATTCCTTACAAAGCGAACATCCTTCTGAGCGACATATAGAACCTGTAGGTTTATATCACGAAAATAATTTTTGGTACCTCTTAGGTTTTTGCCATTACCGAAATGATTACCGACAGTTTAGAACCGACAGGATGCTAGATATTAAAAGAACTGCTATTCCATTTACTAAAACGCATGGTAACTTAGAGGACCATCTAAACAAATCTCAAACTGAATTACCCAAGACTAAGGTTGTGATATTAGTGGATAAATCAGTAGCTAGGTTTATTAGCAACCAAAAAGCAAGGCATGGTTTTATATCAGAAAAAACTATTGGCAATCATGTAGAAATGACTTTTATGACACCTTATGTTAAAGACGGTTTTGCAAGATGGTATATTATGTTTGCTGATTATGCGGAAATCGTTGAACCCGAAAGTTTAAAACAGGACATTAAAGCTATTTTAAAAAGAGCTGCTGAGCGACTTTGAATAAACACCACTTAATTATTTAATATTTCAACCAATTCAATAGCACAACCCCAAGCCACAGTAAATCCTGCACCTCCATGTCCATAATTATGAAAAATATTGGGAAAGTGTTTGTCAAATTCAAAACGTACAGCACTTCTTTTAGGTCTTAAACCTACAATTTCTTCAATAATAGTTGGTGCTTTTTGAGATTGACTAATATTTAAGAAACGCTCTTTTATTAATTCAGTATCGTTAAGATCTACATTGATATTCCAATCATTATCATAATCTGTACCACCAAGAATGCAGTCTTCACTCCTATTAATAATGTAGCTTAAAGCCCCTTTTTTAGTTGAATCTGCATAAGACGGAATATTCATTTTTTTACAACGTAAAATTTGTCCACGCATGGGTTGTAAATCCTTGTCGTTGCATAATTGCTTAGCACCTAAGCCAGTACAGTTAACAACTAACTCATCTAATGCTGCTGCTTCTTGAAGGCTAGTGACTTTTTTTTCTTTAAATACACCTCCATTATCTAAAAAACGTTGAAACAAATAAGGTAAATATAACTGTGGTTCAGCCAGCGGAACGATTGAAACAAAAGCTTTTCGTATACCTTTCGGCAACTCAGAAGATGAAGCTTCTTTAACAGATGCTTTAGGTAACTGATGTACCCAATCTGTATTACTATGATCATTATAGCTAGTAATAAAGGGTATAAAAGCAACTCCATTACCATCTTTTACATCATCTTGATAGGTTTTATAAGCAAGAGCTGCCCATCGATTGGCTTTTTCTTTTGGTTGTATCTCAAAAGGAAACCAAATTGCACCTACTTTATGAGATAAGGTATTTTTAAAACTTTCTTTAGCTACAATGGTTACCTTAAGTTTATTTTCTTGTAGTTTAATCGCAGATGTTAAACCAATAATACCACAACCTATGACTGTAGCAGATTTCATAATTTAACTGCACTTTTTATGGCCTTTCCAGGAAATACTCCAGATTGCATTTCACCATTTTCTATAAGAATTTCACCATTTATAATTACATAATCCATTCCTGTAGATTTCACAAAACCATCACCATAAGTAGCATTATCTCTAACCTCATTAACATCAAAAAGTAACAAATCAGCATAACATCCTTTTTGAATTCTTGCTCTAAGTTTCATATCTGGAACTATAGATTCTATGACTCCAGCTGGCATTATAGTCATTTTCTTAATAGCAGAATTAATGTCTAACAATTTGTCCTCATTCACATATTTCCTAATTGTTTTACAAAAAGTACCAGAAGATCTAGGATGACCAGTTGGTGAATAACCTCCACCATCACTTGCAATCATTGAAACTTCTGATGCCATCACTTTATCAATCCAGCTTTCCTTCATCATGTGTACAATTACAGATCCTCCTTGTTTTCTATAGAATTCGAACGTTTCTGGAGTTAGGCGTTCATTAGTTGCTACCCATTGCAAATCTTCGTAAGTACAACCCAAGCGCTCTTGCCAACCTTCATTAAAAATTGCAGAACCTATTTCTGTGTTTCCAGCTGTATATGGATATAATTCTGTTGTAATTGAAAACCCTAAAGCCTGAGCTTTTTCGATTGCTTCTAAACAAAAATCAACATCCTTCCTTGCCATACTGGTAAGATGACAAATATGCAACTGCGTATTGTTTAATATCGCATCTGAAATAGCTTGTTGAAAAGCAATAGCACCACCTTCTCTAACATGAGAAAAAACTGGGACATTAATTTCACCTGCATAAGCATACACATCTGTAATTTCTTCTATAGATGCATTAGGCAAATAACCAACAGGAATACCAATACCTATAGCTCCGTGAGTAATAGCTTCTTTTAAACGATTCCGAAGATTAATAAACTGGTGTTCTGGTAAAGCTTGTTCAGCAACAGAGTCCTGAAGTTCTTCATAAATAGTCTCATAAACTCGATCACTATTGGCAATAGTCTTATTTCTATAAGCCAGTTGGCAAGCGGAAGCTCCATAATTTAATAAGGCGTTACCTTTTCTAGCTTTATAAAATTGTGCCAAGGTGTCCACACCAATTTCTAACTCTAAAGCCGTTGTAACACCATCAAAAGCCTGATATTCATTTTCTTTATTGGTTTGTCCATGAGCATGAAGGTCAATAAATCCTGGTGATAATATTTTACCTGTGCCATCAATCACTTTTTTACCAATAAGCTTATTCTTACTTATTTCTGCTATTTTATCATTATTAATAGCAACGTTCAGAAAAGCATCTGTTTCAGTTTCAGGATCAATAACTCTAGCGTTTTCTATAACAATATCATAAGTTATCTCTTTATTGTTATGACAAGAAACAATAGAAAAAAGTAATGCAAATAAAATCTGAATTTTAAATCTCGTCATTATTTTTTAGGTTATAAATGTTGTATAAATCTGAATATTAGCTCTTTTTATTTTGAAAATACAAATAGAAAGCCTTTTAAGCGACATAAAAATAAGTTAAAAAAATCGAATTAAATACCTATATGAGAATCAGCAATAAGCATAAAAAAATCCCAAGCTATTAACTTAGGATTTCTGTTTTACTATAAATAAATCGTTGTTTATTCATCAGGATGCATAAAGCGTTGCTTACCAAGTAATTCTTCTTCAGTTTCCACAACATCTTCATCAGGCACGCAACAATCTACTGGACATACTGCAGCACATTGTGGCTCTTCATGAAAACCAACACACTCAGTACATTTATCTGGTACTATATAATAAATTTCGTCACTTATAGGCTCTTGGGCTTCATCTGCATCAACTTCTTTACCGCTTGGTAACACTAATTTTCCTTCCAGGCTTGTTCCATCTTTGTAGCGCCAATCGTCAGCACCTTCGTAAATAGCAGTATTTGGGCATTCTGGCTCACAAGCTCCACAATTAATACATTCGTCTGTGATTATTATTGCCATAGTTTAATTTTTCTTTTTATTGCGTAATTTTGCAATTGCAAAAATAACGCCAAAACCTCGTATAACCAAACCCATTATGGATTTACAGCAAAGAATTAATGCATTCGCAAAATTAGGTCAGTTTTTATCTCAATTTAAAAATGATAACATCATTAAAGACGAATCTGTAATTGCCAATGATTTGTTTTTTGATGGCTTTAAACATCAAATAAAATTGGCCAAAGAACATAACGGTTGGTTTACTCAAAATAATATTTTTTTCAGCTTAGAATCATGGTCTAATTCATTGACAAACAATAACCTTAATCAATGGACTAGCAAGTATAACTTTAACATAAAAAACCCTAAAACCATTGCCATAATCATGGCAGGAAATATTCCCTTAGTTGGTTTTCATGATTTTTTATGTGTACTTATTTCTGGTCATAATGTGTTAGTGAAGCAATCTTCAAACGACAAACACCTGCTTCCCTTTTTGGCAAAGTATATGGAAATTGTGGAGCCAGAGTTTAAAGGCAAAATATCATTTACCGAAGAAAAACTAGAAAACTTTGATGCTGTCATAGCAACAGGTAGCGATAATACAGCACGTTATTTTGAGTACTATTTTAAAGATAAACCATCCATTATTAGAAAGAACAGAAATTCTGTCGCAATCTTAACAGGAAACGAATCAGCAGAACAACTAGAAGCATTATCCGAAGATATCTTTAGATACTACGGCTTGGGTTGCAGAAATGTATCAAAGCTTTTTGTTCCAAAAGACTACAATTTTGATGCCTTCTTTAATGCCATATATAAATGGCACCCAATTATTAATGAAGCCAAATACGCTAATAACTATGATTACAACAAGGCAGTGTATTTAATGAGCGAATTTGATATGCTAGAGAATGGTTTTATGATGGTTAAGGAAGATGAAAGCTATGCCTCGCCTATTGCAACGCTGTTTTATGAATATTATGAAAGCATAGAGGATTTGCAGAAAAAACTCCAGATAGATTCAGATAAGATTCAGTGTATAGTTGCCCATGGATTTTCTAATAATGAAATTAAGTTTGGCGAAACCCAAAAGCCTCAACTTTGGGATTATGCAGATAACGTTGATACTGTTGAATTTTTGTTGAAAATTTAGCCTAAAAATTATCATTTTCGTAACAAATAATACCCAATTAATTAGCACCTTTGTAGCTGCTTAAAAATAACTATATCATGAAGAAACATAATTTTAGCGCAGGTCCGTGTGTATTACCAAAATCTGTAATGGAACAAGCTGCTGCTGCAGTATTAAACTTTGACGAAGGCTTATCTCTTTTAGAAATTTCGCATCGTAGCAAACCATTTGTAGATGTCATGGAAAACGCAAGGTCTTTAGCATTAGAGTTATTGGGTCTAGAAGGTAAAGGCTACAAAGCTTTGTTTCTTCAAGGTGGTGCAAGCACACAGTTTTTAATGGTTGCTTTAAATCTTTTGGAAAAGAGAGCTGGATATTTAAACACAGGAACTTGGGCAGATAAAGCTATTAAAGAAGCTAAAATATATGATGATATCTACGAAGTAGGTTCTTCTAAAAGTGCTAACTATAACTATATACCAAAGGGTTACGACATTCCTGAGGATTATGATTACTTCCACTGTACATCTAATAACACCATATTTGGAACACAGATGAAAAGTTTCCCTAACTCACCAATACCAATGGTATGTGATATGAGTAGTGATATCTTTTCGCGTCAATTAGATTTTTCACAATTTGATTTAATCTACGCTGGAGCACAAAAAAATATGGGTCCTGCTGGTACAACCTTAGTGGTTGTAAAAGAAGACATTCTAGGTAAAGTATCGCGTAAAATTCCTTCAATGATGGATTACAAAGTGCATATCAGTAAAGGCAGTATGTTTAATACTCCACCTGTATTTGCAGTTTATGTGTCTATGTTAACTATGCAATGGTTAAAAGATTTAGGTGGTATTAAAGCCATTGAAGAAGAAAACGAAAAGAAAGCTAGACTTATCTATTCTGAAATTGATTTAAATCCTTTATTCAAAGGTTACGCTGTAAAAGAAGACCGTTCTATTATGAATGCTACTTTTACTCTAGAAAACGAAAATTTAAAGGAAACTTTTGATGCCATGGTCAAAGAAGCAGGTATCAATGGTATTAATGGTCACAGAAGTGTTGGTGGTTATAGAGCATCAATGTACAATGCATTAACCCTAGATAGTGTTAAGGCACTTGTAGAAGTAATGAGCGAGCTAGAAAGTAAAGCATAAAACCCATCCTCAATCCTTCCCAAAGGGAAGGAAGACGAGACAGAAATGAAAAATAAATATTAACAATAAAATTGCCCGAACAGTTCCCTTTCCTTTAGAAAGGGTTAGGGATAGGAATATGAAAGTATTAGCAAACGATGGAGTTTCTCAAAGTGGTATTAACGCATTAGAAGCTGCAGGTTATGAAGTAATTACCACAACAGTAGCGCAAGAGCAATTAGAAAATTACATAAACGAAAATGAAATTTCGGTTTTATTAGTAAGAAGTGCTACCACAGTAAGAAAAAATATAATTGACAACTGCCCTAGCCTAAAAATTATAGGTCGTGGTGGTGTTGGTATGGATAATATTGATGTTGAATATGCACGTAGCAAAGGTTTACATGTAATTAATACTCCAGCAGCATCATCGCATTCTGTTGCAGAATTGGTATTTGGTCATTTTTATGGCTTAGCACGTTTTTTACACAACTCTAACAGAGATATGCCGTTAGAAGGTGATGCTAACTTTAAAGGTTTAAAGAAAGCTTACGCAAAAGGTACTGAGCTAAAAGGTAAAACTTTAGGTGTTTTAGGCTTTGGTCGTATTGGACAGGCTACAGCAAAAGTTGCTTTAGGTGCAGGAATGAAAGTTGTTGCCTTTGACCCTTTTATGGAGAAAGCAGATTTAGAGTTAGAATTCTTTGATGGACAGAAAGTTAATTTTGAAATTAAAACAATTTCTAAAGAAGAAGTCCTAAAACAAGCAGATTTCTTAACCTTACACGTACCAGCTCAAAAAGATTATGTTATTGATGAAGCTGAGTTTAACCTTATGAAAGATGGTGTCATTTTAGCTAATGCAGCTCGTGGTGGAGTTATAAATGAAGTGGCTTTAGTGAAAGCTATAGAAAGTGGAAAAGTTGCTAGAGCGGCTTTAGATGTTTTTGAAAAAGAACCAAAACCTGAAGTTCAGTTATTAATGAATCCTGCTTTATCGTTAACACCACATACAGGTGCAGCAACCAATGAAGCACAAGACAGAATTGGTACAGAACTGGCTGAACAGATAATTTCTATTCTTGGTTAGATTCCTGCCTATACAGGAATAACAGTTTTAAATGATTTTCATAATTAAAAATTTTTGAATAATCTTTTAAAAATGTGACCAAATCGAATAAAATGAGTCCTACTATTGTGGGACTTTTTTTGTACCTTGAAATGCTTAATTTTATTAATCTTAATTATATATAACAAATGGCAGGAATTTTAGACTTATTAAACAGTGATTTAGGAAAAACCATTATTAGCGGTGTTTCTGGTTCTACCGGAACTGATCAAAACAAAACAAGTAGTGTTTTAACTATGGCATTACCTGTACTTATGAAAGCTATGGAGCGTAATGCTTCTACTCCAGAAGGAGCTCAAGGTTTAATGGGTGCATTAAATAGCAAGCATGATGGTAGCATATTAGATAACCTTAGTGGTTTATTTGGTGGCGGAGTTGATGAGGAGGTTAAAACCGATGGCGATAAAATCCTTGGACATATCTTAGGTCAAAAAAAACAAGGTGTTGAGCAAATTATTGGTCAAAAAGCTGGTTTAGATGCTGGCTCTGTTGGAAATATCTTAAAAGTTGCTGCACCAATCTTAATGGGTGTTTTAGGTCAACAAGCTCGCCAAAACAATGTAAGCTCTCAAAGTGACTTAGGTGGTCTTCTAGGTGGATTACTTGGAGGTAGTGACACTAGAAATGAGCAAAGCTTCTTAGAAAAAATACTTGATGCAGATGGAGATGGAAGTGTTATTGATGATGTTGCAGGCATGGTACTTGGAGGAGCAAAGAAAAAAGGTGGTCTAGGTGGTCTTTTAGGAGGTCTATTTGGAAAATAAAATTCTTACCTATTTAACTATACAAGCAGTTCTTATGAGCTGCTTTTTTTATTGCATAATCTCTCGAATTAAGATTAGGTTTACTCAATCAAACATAACATTTACGCATTATCATTTTCATACTATTTAGATAATGATTTGGTTTGTAGTGTTAAATGAAAGCAAAATCAACACATAACAGTCAAATTTTTAATATCTTTAGTATTATGAAAAAGATTATCCCATTTATTATCCTTATTGCACTTATTGCTAGTTGTAAATCGTATAACAGCAGTCAAATCATAAATAATGGAAACGATAACAGCTTAGTAGAAAATGACACAGTTTCTATTAGCAGTGACGAATCA
The DNA here is from genome assembly GCF_042434315.1 of Winogradskyella pulchriflava. Taxonomy (NCBI): domain Bacteria; kingdom Pseudomonadati; phylum Bacteroidota; class Flavobacteriia; order Flavobacteriales; family Flavobacteriaceae; genus Winogradskyella; species Winogradskyella pulchriflava. The sequence goes on from NZ_JBHLTQ010000007.1 coordinate 189,041, forward strand.
GATTACGAAATTATTATAATAGAACCAGGTTTTAATGCTTGGTTAGCAGGTACAGCACGACCTAGAGGATTTCATTCGCAACAATATTTAGAGTCACGAAATGCTATTTTGGTACAAGCTTGGAACCAGAGAAATTTACAACCACAACAGTATGACCCAAACCTATATGAGTTACGTATAGATTATGACACTCACACCGATTATGGCTACGAGGTTAATTACAAGCTTTATAACTATTTTCTATATTTTCAGATAAAATATAATCAACGTTTGTCTGCATTTGCTCCAAGAATTTAGCTTAAATTTGCAGCACTTTTAGAGTGCTATGGAAACATTTAAAAAACAATGGGAAATACAACACAATTGGCAGTTGATATTTCCCTTTTTAGGTTTAGTTGGTTTAGGGTATTCTGCTTTTAAGGTATCAAATGCTTTTTTAAAAGACTATAACATAAGTTATACAATTGTTGCTACAATTCCTGTTTTTTATAGCTTATTAAGACTCACCTTATTCATATTTAAGAAACTAGAAAAAAAATGGATATTAGACTATAAATGGGAAATGATTCGTGTATTTATAGTATTTGCCATTACAGGTTCTTCTTCTTTATTTATTGGTAAACCGATAATAAAACTTTTCGGAATTACTAAAGAAAACTTAAACCCTCCTGTTTATTGGTTTTTATATATTATTATTGGGCTCATATTTTATCAAATTCTATTATTGGCCTTTGGTTGGCTTTTTGGTCAATTCAAGTTTTTCTGGGAATTTGAAAAGAAAATGTTACGAAGATTTGGATTAAAACAGTTTATAGATTGAATTACAAAACACTATTGTCATCAATTTTTAAAACACTAGCTATTATACTCGTGCTGGCTGTTCTGTTACCTTCTGTAGTAAAGTTAACGCACGCCTTTAATCATCATACTCATGAGGTTTGTAATTCGGACTCAACACATCAAACTCACTTTCACGCATCTGACTTAGATTGTGATTTTTATAAGTTTAAATTATCCACACAGTATTACACTAAATTATCTCCAATAACCTTAGTGTCTATTAATAATAATTTTAAAATCACTGCTTCTCAATATGAGTTTGTTAGCGATTTTCAAAAACTACAAATAGCACTTAGAGGTCCTCCTCAATTGATTTAATAACACAAAGTTCAAACTTTTTTTAATTATTAAATCATTACAATGAATCGATTACTATTTATTGCATTGTGCTTATTTAGCGCAAGCATATATTCACAAAATATTATTAACGGAAACGTATTAGACAAAAACTCAAATACTCCGCTTCCATATATAAGCATATATCTTCCTGAATTAGAAACAGGAACAACAACCGATGAAAATGGCGAATTTTCATTAGAAATTACTAACGGAACTTTTAAAGTCATTGTTTCCGCAATTGGCTACGAAACAAAATCATTAATTATAACAACACCTCTAGAAGCGAAATTATCAATACTATTATCAGAATCTGCCATAGAAATGGAAGAAATAATAGTCTCTACACCTTTTCACAAATTGCAAAGTGAAAATGTGATGAAAGTTGAGCAGAAAAAGGTAAAGGAACTCAATGCGTCTGGTGCACCAACACTTGCAGAAGGCATAACAAACATTGCTGGTGTAGAAAGCATTAGTACTGGTAATAGCATAGGAAAACCTGTAATTAGAGGTTTAAGCTCTAATCGTGTGTTGGTTTACACACAAGGTGTACGACTAGAAAACCAACAGTATGGTGATGAGCACGGGTTAGGTATTAATGCTGCTGGTATAGAAAGTATAGAAGTTATAAAAGGACCTGCTTCTCTACTCTATGGAAGCGATGCGCTTGGTGGTGTGCTTTACTTAAATCCAGAGCGTTTTGCCGATATGAATACATCTGCAGCAGATGCCTCACTAAATTATTTTAGCAATACAAAAGGTTACTCCACAAATGCTGGTTATAAATCGTCTGCAAATGGTTTTAAATTCTTGTTTAGAGGTAGTTTAACAGAACATTCAGATTACGAAACAAAAAAGTACAACGTAACAAATACACGTTTTAGAGAACAGGATTTTAAAGCAGGTTTTGGGTATCAGGCTTCAAAATTTAAAACTGAGTTTCGTTATAATTTAAATAATGCTAAACTGGGTTTACCAGAAGAAATTGGTGAGCAATCTACCAACAGAACACCTCTACTACCATATCAAAATATTGATAACCATATTTTTAGTTCAAAATCAACACTGTTTTTTAAAAATTCTAGCTTAGATGTTGTCTTAGGTTACGTTTACAATAACAGGAAAGAGTTTGAAGAACATCACCATCATGACGAAGATGAAGATGAGGATGATCACGAAGACGAGCACGAAGAAGAAGAGCATGATGAGCACGATGAAGCGGCACTAAACATGAAACTAAAAACATTTAACTACAATGTAAAGTACAATTTACCAAAGCTTGGCAAGTTCGAAACCATTGTAGGTGTTCAAGGTATGAACCAAACAAATACTAATTATGGTGAGGAAGTATTAATACCAAATGCAACAACAAATGATTTTGGAGTTTTAGCTACATCACATATTCATTTTGAAGCTGTAGATGTTCAGTTAGGTGCACGGTACGATTATAGAACTATTGAAATTGAAAATTTTGCTGATAAAGATTTTAATGCTTTTAATGGTGCAATAGGATTTAAAACTAACATATTCAATAAAGTAACTGCAAGATTAAATTTAGCTTCGGGCTTTAGAGCTCCAAACTTAGCTGAACTAGGCTCTGATGGTACACACGAAGGCACTAACAGATATGAAATTGGAAATTTAGACCTAAAAAATGAACAAAATTTTCAAATCGACTTAGCTTTAGAGTATAAAAATGAACATTTAGAGTTGTACGCCAACGCTTTCTATAATAAGATTAATAACTATATCTTTTTAGCTCCAAATGGTGAGTTTATTGATGATGATCCTGTATTCTTATATCAACAAGAAAATGCAAATCTTTATGGAGGTGAATTGGGATTGCACTTACATCCGCATCCATTAGATTGGTTGCATTTTGAAAGTAGTTTTGAAACCGTTACTGGTAAACAAGACAATGATGAATACCTACCACTCATTCCTGCAAATTCTCTAACGAACACAGTTCGTGTAGAGCTTAATTCCAATATAATTAAAAAGAGTTATGCATTTGTAAAGTTGCGTTCAACTTTTGCACAAAACAATGTAAACACGTTTGAAACCACTAGCGATGCCTACAATTTATTAAGTGCTGGTATTGGTGGCACATTCAAGGTATTTAATAATGAGATGGATGTAATGCTTTCTGCAACAAATCTTTTAGATACTGAATATATACATCATTTATCCAGATTAAAACCAGATGGTATTCTAAATATGGGAAGAAATATAAATATTGGAATAACTTATAGTTTATAGAAAAAAAGCACTCAAATGAGTGCTTTTTTTATGTTTTAACAACAGGCTTCTCTTTTTTAAAAACATAAGTATATAACCACATTAATGTAAATGTTGGTATAACATCAAAACCTGGTAACGCCTCCTCTACAAAAGTTATGACTCCTGCAATTTTTCCTGTTCTCCCTGCATACAACTTAGTCATTAACCAAGCGGAAACAGGTGCCCAAATGACATCAGAAAATTCACCTATTCCTGGTATTAAAAATGATACAAAACCAAGCGCATCAAATAATAAGCCCAGTAAAAGTTTTTGGTATTTTTTCATTAATATTTTTTATTTAAGAATAAAGCAATAAGCATTCCAAAGCATAAATTTCTGACAGTTCGTCAAGTTATATCCTAATATCCAAGGGCTTTTTAACTTTTAATTAAGAGCGTCTATAGGCTTCAAAACTTAGTTTTGTAGTGTTAAAGTGTAACAAAAGCAATTTTTTTATGTCCTTAACACTATACTAACTATCATCAATCAATTATGTATTTCCGTTCAACCGCATTGATTCTATTGCTATTTTTTAATTGTAAAATTTGCAACTCACAAGACGCAGTACCTAAAGACAAAAAATCACTATCCATTGCTCGTACCGATATTGCACCCAAAATCGATGGTATCTTAGACGATGCCGCATGGCAAAATGCAGATGTAGCTACTAACTTTATTTCTTTTAGACCAGAAATTGGTGATACACGTCCACCAGAGGAACGAACGGAAATTAAAATGACCTACGATAACCAAGCTATCTATGTTGCTGCATATCTTTATGATGACCCTGCAAAGATTATGAAGCAGCTTACAAGTAGGGATAATTTTGGGCAAAATGATTTTTTAGGCATTATAATTAATCCAAATAATGATGCACAAAATGATACAGAGTTTTTCATTTTCAGTTCAGGTCAACAAGCAGATGCCATTGCAAACCCAACTATTGGTGAAGATTTTGGATGGAATGCCGTCTGGGAAAGCGCTGTAAAGATTGTAAATGATGGCTGGATAGTAGAAGTAAAAATCCCATATAGAGCTTTACGATTTGCAGACCAAGAAGAACCAACTTGGGGTTTACAATTTCATAGACAGTTTAGGAGAGAACGCTCACAATACACTTGGAATCCTGTTGACCCTACAAAAGGAAATATTGGGATTTACCACGGTGAATTAAAAGGATTAAAAGACATTAAACCACCTGTAAGGCTTAACCTCTACCCTTTTTCAACCGGAATAGTTAATAATTACGATGGCAATACAGATACAGATTTAACATTTGGTATGGATGTAAAATATGGACTTACAGATAATTTTACATTAGATGCTACACTTGTCCCAGATTTTAGCCAAGCTGGTTTTGATAACGTAACGCTAAACCTTGGTCCTTTTGAGCAGACATTTTCTGAGCAACGTCAATTTTTTACCGAAGGAGTCGATTTATTTTCTAAAGGCAATTTGTTCTTTTCTCGACGTGTTGGTAACAGACCAAGTGGTCGACTGAACTTAGCTGACGATGAAGTAGCCAATGTGCCACATGAGGTTAAGGTATTGAATGCTATAAAAGTTTCTGGGCGAACTAAAAAAGGTCTAGGTATCGGTATTTTTAATGCCATTACAGAAAAAACTGAAGCTACCATTACCAATACAACAACTAATGAAAAACGAAAAGAAGTTGTTGAGCCTTTTGCTAATTATAACATACTTGTTGTAGACCAACAATTTAATGGCAACTCATCAGTTAGTTTAATTAATACTAACGTTATGAGAGAAGGCAATTTTAGAGATGCTAATGTAACGGCATTAGTTGCCAATTTACAGAATAAACGCAACACTTATAGAATTATTGGTGAAGCAAAAATGAGTAATGTTAACCCTCAATTTGATGACAATGAAACAGGTTATAGTACATTCTTTTATATAGGAAAATCGCATGGTAATTTCCGTTATAGTTTTGATCACAGTTTTGCTGATACCAAGTACAATATAAATGACCTTGGTCTTATTTTTAGAAACAACTACAACAACTTTGGTGCAGATGTATCCTATAGGATTTTTGAACCTAAAGGAAACCTAAATAATTACAGTGTTAATGCTTACATTAATTATAAAAATCTTGCCAATCCAGGAACATATACTGGCACTAATTTTGGCGCAGAGTACAACGCGCAAAACAAAACTTTAAACAATTATGGAATTTGGTTAGATATAGAACCTGGTAAACAATACGATTATTTTGAATCTAGAGATGGCAGATATTTTATCTATGAAAATATTGTAAGTACAGGTGGTTATTACTCTTCAAACTATAATAAAAAATTTGCCTACGATGTTAATGCAAATATGTTCAAGATATTTGAAGATGGTAGAGATTTATTTGGATATAATTTATTCTTAAGTCCTAGGTTTAGATTTAACGATAAGTTTTTAATGGTGTATAGCGTAAATCTAAATGTATCTAATGGCTCAAGAGGCTATGCTACACGAATAGATGACCAACCTATATTTGGAGAGCGTAACCGCAAAGGATTAACCAATAGTATTTCTGCTAATTATACATTTAACCCATTTAATACAGTATCATTAACGTTTAGACATTATTGGGATACTGTAACTTACGATAATGAATTATTTACTTTATTAGATAATGGACGTTTAACTACAGCATCTGGTTATACGGTAGATACAATAGATAACAGCCCTAATATTAACTTTAGTACTTGGAATATAGATTTAAGCTACTCATGGCAATTTGCACCTGGAAGCTTCCTTACGGCTTTATACAGAAATCAATTGTTTAATTCCAATACAATGTCGATGGATAACTACTCAGAAAGTTTAAACACCCTTTTTGATCAACCAATGCAACATACACTATCTGTACGTTTACAATACTTTATAGATTTTAATGGTATTAAATCTGTCTTTAAACGTAACAAATCTGCTTCCTAACATTGTACATTAAAGCATTAAGTATTATTTTCACGCTTAATGAGCAAAACCATTATTTCAGCCAAGCAAATTAAGAAAGCCTACAAAGATCTTCAAGTCTTAAAAGGTGTAGATATAACTATTTCTGAAAGTGAAATAATCTCTATTGTTGGTGCTTCTGGAGCTGGTAAAACTACATTATTACAAATCTTAGGTACATTAGACAAACCTGATTATACAAAGGATACCGAGTTAATCATAAATGGCCAATCCATAAAATCGTTGAACGATAAAGCCTTGGCCAAATTCAGAAATAAAAACATAGGTTTTATATTTCAGTTTCATCAATTATTACCAGAATTTACAGCATTAGAAAATGTTTGCATTCCTGCTTTTATAAACAATACACCAAAAGCCGAAGCAGAAAATCGAGCTAAAGAACTACTCGATTATTTAGGGTTAAGTGAACGTATTCATCATAAACCAAACAGCATGTCTGGTGGTGAGCAGCAACGTGTTGCAGTAGCTAGAGCCTTGATTAATCAACCAAATATCATTTTTGCCGATGAACCTTCAGGAAATTTGGACAGTGAATCAGCCGAGCAACTTCATAAGTTATTCTTTAAGCTTAGGGACGAGTTTAAACAAACTTTCGTAGTTGTTACTCATAACGAAGAATTAGCTGATATGGCTGACCGAAAACTCTCTATGGTTGATGGAAAAATAGTGACTTAAACTTGTCAATTCTTATCGTTAACATAGCATTAAATGTTTGTTAATATCTGTTTAAGTTTTTATGGTTTTTAAAACCATAAATCATTATTTTCGCTATCCCTAAAAACATAATTAAATGACAGTGACGGAGTTCGAACCTATAATAGAAGTTTTAGAAGAAGCTTACGAAATTCCACATCTTAATGCTACAAGAAAAATCTCAGCATTATTACCACATGATTATTACGAAACAGACAAACGCTATCCAGTACTTTATTTACAGGATGGACAAAACTTGTTTAATCCTCTAGCTCCCTATGGAGATTGGGCTATTGACAAGTCTATGGCGAAATTGGCAGAGGAAGGTCTTGGTGATCTTATAATTATTGCCGTAGATCATGGTGATGATGAACGCATTAGCGAATACTTACCTTATTATCATCCACGTTTTGGAGAAGGCAAAGGCAACTTTTACATTCAGTTTATGATTGAAAGGCTAATCCCTTATATCAACAACCACTACAGAACCTTGACAGATTTTGAACATACTGGTATTGGTGGTAGCTCAATGGGAGGACTAATTAGTCTGCATGCAGGTCTTCAAAATCCAGGCGTATTTGGTAAAATGATGATTTTTTCACCAAGTCTTTGGATTTCAAAGACGATTTTTAATCACACGAAGACTTTTAAACCTCTTGAGAAATCAAAAATCTATCTTTACGCTGGTGGAAAAGAAAGTAATGAACACTTACCTAATGCCCAAAAGTTAGGAAGTATCATTACCGAGAGAATGATTAAAGGTTACCATATCGATTTTCACTTTTCTATTAACGAAGAAGGAAGCCACGCTGAAGTTCATTGGCGCGAAGAATTTCCAAAAGCCGTAAAATGGCTATATTTTAATTCATGATTATGACTTATAAGCACACTAAAACATTAGATAGATCAAAAGATTTCATTCTACCATGCAGAAAAGATCAACTTGATGCTATAAAAGATTTCTTACCAATTGATAAGCCAGATTTTGATGGTAGCTTTTCAACCTATCAATTACTTTATGGTAGTACTGGAAACAGAATTTATCTTTTAGGTTTAGGCGAAGAAAAACATAGTGTGCAACTAGAAAACACTTTTCAAAAGGTAGCTTTTGAGACAAAAAAATATTGGGACAAAACGATTCAAGTTTATGCCGAAGACCTAAATGAAGATGAAATTAGAAAAGCGGTTATTGGTCTAGAAATGGCTCAATATGAGATTGGTGAATTCAAATCTAAAAAAGAAAAATCAAAGCACACATCAGTAACGTTTGCTTCAAATAAATCCATTAAAAAGATTTTGGACGAAGGAAAATATACAGGTGAAACCATCAATAAAATAAAAGCTTTAGTAGATGCGCCACCAAATATTAAAACACCTGAGTTTTTAGGTAATTGGTCAGAGAAATCCTCAAAAGAAGCCAATTACAAATGCACGGTTTTAAAACACAAACAACTCGAAAAACAAGGTTTTGACGCTGTACTCTCTGTAGGTAAAGGCAGCGTGAATAAACCTGTAGTTATCATTAACGAGTACAACGGAAAATCGAGCAAAAAAGTAGATATTGCATTGGTCGGTAAAGGTATAACTTTCGATTCTGGTGGGCTTTCCATCAAACCCTCAACCAACTTGCATTACATGAAAAGTGATATGGGAGGTGCTGCAGTAGTTTTAGGAGTTGTGGAATTGGTAGCAAAACTGAAACTGAAAATTAATATTGTAGGCATTGTTTGTTCTGCCGAAAATGCTGTTGATGCTGAAAGCTATAGACCAGGTGATGTTATTAACTCCTACTCTGGCAAAACCATTGAAATTATTGATACTGATGCAGAAGGTCGTTTGGTTTTAGCAGATGGATTAAGTTATGCTGTAAAGAAAATAAAACCCGAATATCTTATCGATTTAGCCACCTTAACAGGAAGTGTAGTACGAACTTTAGGTTACTATGCAGCCGGAATGTTTACTAATAACGAAAACATGGCAAAGACAACTTCTGACCTAGGTTATAAAGTTCACGAGCGTGTGTGGCCACTACCAATGTTCGAGGATTACGAAAGTGATTTACATAGTGATGTTGCAGATATTAGAAACTTTAGTGGAAATCCGTTAGCCGGAGCAACAAATGCAGCTAAATTTTTAGAAGCTTTTACCGAAGACCATAAAAATTGGATGCATCTAGACATTGCTGGAGTTTCTTTTGGTTCTTCACCTTATGCAAAAATGAAAAGTGCTTCAGGTTATGGAATTCAATTAATCACTGAATTTATTAAGTCTAAAGCTTCAAAGTAATTTTAGTTTTTGTAAATTGATTGTTATTATATTTATAACCAATCAACTGTAATTACTATGGCTAATCGACCACTAAATTTTCTTTGTATTTCTACCTATTTTAAAGGTCAAGATTTTCTTAAAAGCTGTAAGGCCGAAGGCAATAATGTCTATTTACTAACAAAGAAAAAATTAGAACACGATCCATGGCCATGGGAAAGCATTGACGATGCATATTATATTGAAGAATGGAATCAGAATGATGTCACCAAAGGTATAGCTTATAAATTTAGAACCATAAAGTTCGATCGCTTTGTAGCGCTTGATGATTTTGATGTAGAAAAGGTAGCACTCTTACGTGAGCATTTTAGAATGCCAGGTATGGGAAGAACAACAGCACATTACTTTAGGGATAAACTCGCCATGCGTGTTAAAGCTAAAGAAGAAGGTGTTAATGTCCCTGAGTTTACAGACCTTTTCAACAACGACACCATTAATGCTTATGCGGATAAAGTGAGCCCTCCTTGGTTAATAAAGCCAAGAATGGAAGCTTCGGCAACAGGAATTAAAAAAATACATAGTAAAGACGAATTGTGGCAGGTTGTCAATGACTTAGGTGATGAGCGCGACAATTATTTAGTAGAAAAGTTTGCTCCTGGTGATGTTTATCATGTCGATGGTCTTAATGTGGATGGAAAAGTAGCTTTCTCTAGAGTTAGTAAATATCTGGACACACCTTTTGAAGTTGCTCATGGTGGTGGAATTTTTAGGTCTGCAAGTTCAGAAATTGGTTCTAAGGTTGAAAAAGGTTTACAAAAAATGAATGCTGATGTCATGAAAGCCTTTGGAATGCAATTCGGTGCTTCGCATACAGAATTTATTCAATCTAAAGCCACAGGAGAATTGTATTTCCTTGAAACTTCTTCTCGTGTTGGCGGAGCTAATTTAGCCGAAATGGTAGAATACGCTTCTGGTGTGAATCTTTGGGCCGAATGGGCAAAAATTGAAACCGCTAATCTTAGAGGTAAAAAATACAAACTTCCGAAAATTAACAATCAATATGCTGGTATTGTGGTGTCTTTAAGTCGCTTTGAACATCCTGACACTTCAAGTTTTACTGACAAAGAAATTGTTTGGAAAATGGACAAAGCTTGGCATATTGGCTTAATTGTAGTTTCAGATTCCAGCGAACGTGTTTTAGAGTTGTTAGATTTATATACACAACGTATTGGTAAAGAATTCCATGCGAGTTTGCCTGCGCCTGACAAGTCGGAATAAGGTTGTTTGGTTCTAGCTGTTAGCTTTGAGACTATCCCTCAAAAAAACCAGTACTACCACCAACCCAAGTTTTATCCTTGTTATACTTTACACCAACCATTTCACCTTTGCTTAGACGTATAAGGTTACTTACAATTTCGGTTTTGTTGGTTTTAGAGTTGTGGAGCATCATCATTCTAATTTCACATTTTGCTGGCACATCCATGGTTTCAATAACAGGTGCATACGCTACTTTTTCCTGTAATAAGTAGTTAGATTTGTTAGTGATCCTATCAATCATTTCTCGCGTAACATGTATCTGCACTCCAGCACCAGCAAAGGAATACAACGGTTTTAAAACGTAATTTTCTAAATCGGTTGGAATTTCTTCTAACTTATCTAAATAGTACGATTTTGGCACATAATCACCCTTTAACAAAGGCATAGTATATTTACTTATTCTGTAAAACCAATTGGGATGACCAATCCATTCTGCATCAATTTCATCTTGAAAACTAAATTCGGTTTTAAGGTCTGTACGTTGGTGTAGTTCATCAAAAATAATACGGTTGTATATTTTTAAAACTTCTACTTCTGCTCCATTATCATCTAAATAAAAGAGTGTTTTTCCTCTTTTCTTAAGTTGGGTTATGCACAACACTTTGATGCCGAGTTTTGCTGCTGTAGCATAAAAATCTATAGCTGTAGCTTGTTGGTCTGGTTCAATCTCTAACAAAATTACTTGTTTAGGATCTGTGTCTCCAACTATTTCACGTTTTAAAAGTTCCACATATTCATCAGTGGTCATACCATTTAAATGCTGTGAAAAATCTTTTGGAATTGATTCACCAAAATACTCACGATACTTGCTACCTAACAATTCCTGAAAAAAATACAATGATGGAAATCCTTGTAATTCAATAAGTTTAGGCACAAGGCTCTCATTAGCATCTTTACAAATTCCGAAATCTAACTGTATGAATTTTGAATGCTCATCTTCATTGGGAACAATAGTATTCTCGTCGAAAAAAGCACCATCAGTAAGTTTTTTAAAGTTAGGTTTGTTAATAATACTCATGATGTCCTCACAAGCTTCAACCAACTTTGTTTTCAATTCCTTTGGAATAAAAACAGGAGTTTCAGCAATCTTAAATGGCACCTTATAATTATATGAGGTATTAACATCAGCTAGTAAGGCTTGATATTTTTCTTCAGAATAATTAGAATTATATGTCTTACGATGGTTATATATCATCTTTAAAAATTATGACATTATGGGTTGCTTTCTCTGCTTTAACGCATTTTTTATAAATCCTGGCAAAATGGTTTCATAGGTCATAACCAACTTATCTGGATCATCAACTCTATCCATCATTTGGTTATATTTTTTTTCACCAAAACTTTCTATCACTACTTTTTTGTTTTCTTCGAGCTTAAAGTAGGCTTCCATACTTACAGGATCTGCTTCTGGATGAAACTGTGTACCCACAAATTCTTCAGAAAAACGAACAGCCATAATAGCACGCTCTAACTCTACATGAGTTCTAATTTTTTCTAAACTTAATATGGTGGCACCATGCTTTTTAAAGACCGTTAATTTTGGTTGTATTAATTGCCAATCTCTAGAATCAACTGCATAAAACGGATCGTTTAAGTCTTTTAAAATAAGGTCGTTATGTCCTTTTTTGGTTTTATGCACGCGCAAAATCCCAAAGGAAGTGCTTCGTCTTGGTTTTAGTTCACCTAGTTGAAAATAATCGCAAATAACCTGAAACGAATAGCATATAAAAAACACATGTTTCTTTTGATCCTTTGAGGTAGTTTTATTGAAATCCCAAAGGTTTTGCATTAACTTCAAATACGGTTGTCTCCAGGCTTCCTCTTCTAATGGACTTCCTGGACCACCACTTGAAATATAAATATCGTAAGTCGTATCTGGAATTTCACCCTTAGTCCTTACGTCATAAATTTTGTAGTCAATATCACTATGAAATGTTTGAACAATTTCTGAAATACAGCGTAACCCTTGATTGGGTTCGCCATTATTCATATCTAAAATAGCCAATTTCACTTTTTCTTTCATCATATTTTAGTAGGTTAATCAATATCTAAAGTCGTTTGTTCTACAATGTAATCTACTACTTTAGTGAGGTCTTGTGTTTTATTAAATATTTCTAATTGACGATCTGCTCCTGTGCCGTTCTTCATCATGTTTTTAACATTCTCAACTTCATTTCTAGAGCCAAGATCATCTACGACATCGTCAATAAAATCGAGTAATTCTTGCATTAATACTTTGGTATCAACTTCGATTTGTTTACCAAAATCTATCATTTTACCATCTAATCCATAACGACTCGCTCTCCATTTATTTTCGTTGATAAGTGCTCTATGGTACGTAATGAAATTTAAATTCTGGGTTTTTAACTTATAAAGTTTAGCAACCAATGCTTGTATTAACGCAGCAATGCTCAAAGTTTCCTCATAGGTCATTGGTACATCGCAAATGCGAACTTCTAATGTTGGAAAAACAGGATGGATACGAATATCCCACCAAATTTTCTTAGGGTTATCAATACAGTTGGTCTTTACCAAAGTATCAATATAGTTAGTGTACTGCGCATAGTTATCAAAAATACCAGGAATTCCTGTTCTTGGAAATTTATCAAACACCTTAGATCTAAAGGATTTAAAGCCTGTGTTTCTACCTTCCCAAAATGGTGAATTGGTTGATAAAGCATACAAATGCGGTAAAAAATAGCGCATTGCATTGGTAATATGAAGTGCTAAGTCCCTATCTGCAATCCCAACGTGTACATGTAATCCAAAAATTAAATTAGAACGAGCAGTATCTTGCAATTCGTTAATAATTTGATCATAACGAGGATTTGGTGTCAACAATTGTTTTTGCCACGCAGAAAATGGATGTGTACCAGCTGCTCCAATATTAAATCCTAAATCATTAGCTATACTAGATATTGATTTACGAAGATGTTTTATCTCCTTTCTAGCGTCTGTAATGTTATGGCAGATATTGGTACCAACTTCTACTACAGCTTGATGCATTTCTGCCTTAACTTGCTCACCCAATACTTTGGCAGCCTCTACAACAATTTTTTGGTCATGAGATACAAGCTCTCTCGTTTCTGGACAGATAACTTGATATTCTTCTTCAATACCTAATGTAAACTCCATATTTTATGAATGGTTCATTTAAAACTAACTATTTTAACCCATTAGGTTATACCTCTACTTCTTTGTAGATTTTGACTTCATCGCCGTTTTTTTGGCTGGAGCTTTTTTAGTCGCTGCTTTTGTCGCTGTTGTTTTCTTGCTTGCTACCGTTTTAGCTTTAGCTGCTGGCTTTTTTGCCGCTACCTTAGTTGCTGTAGTTTTTTTACTTGCAACTGTTTTAGTCGGAGCCTTTTTTACTGTTGCTTTCTTGGCTACAGCTTTTTTGGCAGGAGCTTTTTTAACCGCTGCTTTTGGTGCTGCAATTTGATCTTTTACAAAAGTTCCCCAAGTAAGGTTCATTTTACCTTTTTTGTATTGTTTTGCTTTTTCAATAGCCATATTAGCAGCATTCTCAACAATCCAATCAAAATTTTCCTGTCCTACAGAATGAATATCTGCATCTGGCGCAGGATTACAAAAATCAATAGCATAAGGTACACCATCTCTAACCGCAAACTCTACGGTATTGAAATCGTAACCCAAAGCTTTATTTAGTTTGATACAGTAGTTTTCTACTAAATCTAATATTTTCTTATCCACAGGTGGTCCGTCAATAACATATCTTAAATGATGTGGATTTCGAGGTTCATATTGCATAATATGTACATTGTCTGTACCTAATACATAACATCTGAAATATTCCGTGAAATTAATTTCTTCCTGAAGCATCATTACTAGATTTTCAGTTTCACCATGCTTTGCCCATAAATCATCAGGATTTTCAACACGATAAACACTTTTCCATCCTCCACCATCATGTGGTTTCATATAGGCAGGAAAGCCTATAGTATCAAACATTTTTTCCCAATTAAAAGGAAATTTCATGTTTCTAAAAGAATTTTCATCTGTATCTGGCGGACGATGCGATGTCGGCAAAATGAATGTTTTAGGAACTGGCACTCCAATAGATTCAGCCAATGCATTGTTAAAAAACTTTTCATCTGCACTCCACCAAAATGGGTTGTTGATTACAGCAGTACCAGTAATAGCAGCATTTTTAAGATATGCTCTATAGAATGGTACATCTTGGGAAATTCTGTCAATAATTACAGCATATTCATCAGATTTTGCTTGTTCAACAGCATCAATAGATACAGCTTCAGCAATCATATCCTTAATACCTTGCTGCTTAATTTTTTCATTTACACGATCGATAAATGCCCAAGGAAAGGTGTTTTCTTGCCCAAATAATATTCCTATTTTTCTCATAATATTTTAGTTAGTTGATAGTTGCTTGTTTTTGATTTTAAAGTTTAGATAAATAATGTGGAAACATTTGTTTCCATATTGGCCAATCGTGTTCTGCCCATTTACGCTCATCATACCAAAAAGGTATGTTTTTATCTGATAATATTTTGGCTAACCTCTTGTTTGCATCCAAACAGATATCCCATTCTCCTACTCCAAGAACAATCTTCATATTCCATAAATCTGGATGATTAGAGTCTGGTAAGTAATCTACAGGATTATTAAAATAAACATTATCGTCGTAATGACCATCTACAAAAGATTTTATATCAAACGAGCCACTCATGCTAAACATATGGCTTACGCGTTCTGGATGTCTGAATGCAAAGTTAGCAGCTTGGTAGCCACCAAAACTAGGTCCTGCCACACATACCTTTTGCAATCCTTTTTCATGGCATATTTTATTTACAAGTTCGTTCATTACAAACTCATCATACCATGCGTGGTTTTTAGCACGGTCTGCAGGATGAATATTCTTATTATACCAACTTAATTCATTAATACTATCTGGACAGTAAATTTGCACCAAGCCTTGCTCTACAAACCATCTTACAGATTCTACAAGTCCCATATCTCTACATTCATTGTGTTTGCCCATCGTAGTTGGGAATAAAATCACAGGATAGCCTGCATGGCCAAAAACAAGCATTTCTATATCCTTGCTAAGTGTTGGTGAATACCATTTGAAATGTTCTTCTTTCAATACTTTAATTATTAGTTGGTTAATTTAAGATTTAAGTATGCAAAATTATACTATTCCATTCAATCTGTGCAAGTTATTACAGCAAATACAGACTTAATTTAAGGAATATTATTAACTATATCGTTTTCGGAACAAAAAAATTAAATAGGCAGCTTTAAAAAATTGAAAATCACTGTTTTTTGATGGGATTGTTTTATGATTTTTTGGAGTATTTTGTTATGCTAAAAGATTGAGTTTCCTAGTAGAAGTTTAGTCATATTGAGTTATGCACGTTATTTGAGTAGTTGTTTTACTCATTTTTAAATTCAGTTAGTAACTCTTTTTCAATTTTAGATAGATATTCTTTATCAATAATTGTAATTCGAACCTTATATTCATGGTGCAGTTTTGTTATACCCAAGAAAGAATCTTTGTCTTTTTCATAAGGTTCAAGAATTTGTTCTTCAATGATTAATTTAATTTCTTGATTTCCAGTTTTAAATCCATTTATACCAAAAAATGGATTTAAAGTTCCATTGCTAAAAGTATCAATTTTGATTTTTGAATTTTGATATTGGTTTGTCACAATTACCGATAATAAATACTCATGATTTGGTTTTTTATTCCGCTTATATTTAGTAATCCTTCCAATATGCTTTCCAAGAGATATTGTATCAGGTATCTTAAATTCAAATAAATCAGTTTGCTTTGTTAAAGCATTAATTTTAGTTTTCTCATCAGTCTTTTTCTTTTTTATCTGGCTACAAGAAAATAAGAAAAAAATTAATAAAATAAGATTAAAAATCTTTCTCACGAATATTCCTTTTAATTACACACAATTTTAATAATACAAGTCCTATTACAACAACTTATACCAACCCTCAAGCAAAGTTAGTTTTTAGAAGTCATAAAGCCAATACGTTCTTTATTTTAACGCTTCATAACTTATTAACGTTCATACTTTAAAACTATTAAAATAAAAGCCAATTTTCAATTCTAAAAGACTAACAAAATCAGTAATTTTGCAATGCTATAAAATTTAGATTTCTTATGACTTACAGAATAGAAAAAGACACTATGGGCGAGGTTAGAGTACCTGCCGATAAACTTTGGGGAGCGCAAACAGAACGTTCTCGTAATAATTTTAAAATTGGTGCACCTGCATCTATGCCTTTAGAGGTAGTTTATGGTTTTGCATACCTTAAAAAGGCTGCAGCCTATACCAATTGTGAGCTTGGTGTATTAACAAAAGAAAAAAGAGACTTAATAGCACAGGTTTGCGATGAAATTTTGGAAGGCAAACACGATGACCAATTTCCTTTAGTCATTTGGCAAACAGGTTCTGGTACGCAAAGTAACATGAATGTTAATGAAGTAATTGCTAACCGCGCACACCAAATTGCCGGACATGTTATTGGTGAAGGAGAAAAGACAATTCAACCAAACGATGATGTCAATAAGTCGCAGTCTTCAAATGACACCTTCCCTACTGGTATGCATATTGCAGCCTATAAAAAAGTGGTAGAAACTACGATTCCTGGTGTTATTCAATTGCGTAATACTTTACATAAAAAATCTATTGAATTTAATACTGTTGTAAAGATTGGTCGTACGCATTTAATGGATGCTACTCCACTGACTCTTGGTCAAGAATTTTCTGGTTATGTATCGCAATTAGATCATGGATTAAAAGCCTTACAATCTACATTATCGCATCTTAGTCAATTAGCATTAGGCGGTACTGCTGTAGGAACAGGACTTAACACACCAGAAGGTTACGATGTTTTAGTTGCAAAATACATTGCAGAATTTACAGACTTACCATTTGTAACCGCAGAAAATAAATTTGAAGCTTTAGCAGCACATGATGCTATTGTAGAAACGCATGGAGCATTAAAGCAACTTGCTGTTGCTCTTAATAAGATTGCCAATGATATAAGAATGATGGCTTCTGGTCCACGTTCTGGAATTGGAGAAATTATTATTCCTGCAAACGAACCTGGAAGTTCTATTATGCCAGGAAAAGTAAATCCAACACAATGCGAAGCTTTAACGATGGTTTGCGCACAGGTTATGGGTAATGACGTAGCAGTTACCGTTGGTGGTACTCAAGGTCATTATGAACTTAATGTTTTTAAGCCTATGATGGCTGCTAATATTTTACAATCTGCACAATTAATAGGTGACGCTTGTGTGAGTTTTGATGAAAATTGTGCTGTAGGTATTGAACCTAACCACCAAGTCATTAAACAATTGTTGAACAATTCATTAATGTTGGTTACTGCTCTTAATACCAAAATCGGATATTATAAAGCTGCAGAAATCGCCAATACAGCACATAAAAACGGAACAACTCTAAAAGAAGAAGCAATTAACCTAGGTTATGTTTCTGCTGAAGATTATGATGAATGGGTAAAACCAGAAGACATGGTTGGTAGTTTAAAATAGCGACAAAATGCTATTTTTTATCGATAAAATACGTAATTCGAATATAATTGATATCTTAGTACTTAATAAAAACTAAAACTATGAAAAAAACTTTACTCGCTTTATTTTCAATATTTTTCCTTATCAATTTGACAAATTCTCAAACAGTTTGGGAAAAATCAATGACAAATATTGATGATGCAACCGGTAACAACCCATATACAATTGCATCAGACTTTATAGATGGCGATGGCAATTTAGATATTTTAGTTGGTACTGATACCGATCATATCTTAGTATGGTACAAAGGTAATGGTGACGGAACATTTGTAGAACAACCTGCTATTACTAATACCTTAGTCAATATTGTTGGAATAAAGCTCTTTGATGTAAATAATGATACTTATAAGGATATCATTGCAGTAGGTTTTGGTAATTACACAGGTAGTTATGGAGCAAACTCAAAACTTGTGTGGTTTACAAATGATGGCTCAGGGAATTTTGGCGCAGAACAGTTAATTACTGATGCTTATTCTGGTATGAGCGGACTCTTTATTGGAACTATAGATTCTGGTAGCACACCTGATATTGCTGTAACAGCTTTAGTTGACAACCACGTTTTATGGTTTTCTAATGACGGCTCTGGAAACTTTACTAGTCCCACAACAATTGACAATACACTTTCTTCACCAGGCGTTATAAACATGAAAGACATTGATAGTGATGGTGATTTAGATGCTGTGATAGCGACAGCAGCCTATAGTGGTGATGTAATTGAAATTTTTAGAAATGACTTGATTCCTGGAGGTACTGTAGCTTTTACAAAAGATGCAACGTCTGTTGCAACAGGAAAAGTAGGTATTTTCAATGCTAACTTTGTGGATTTAGATGGTGATTCAAATTTAGATATACTTGCAACCGAAATTTCCTGTGGATTTTGTTCTCCATCAACTGGGAATTTGTATTGGTATGAAGATAATGGCGCAGGATTTACCGAAATAGCTTTTAATCCTTCATCTAGTAATCCATCAGTCGCACAGGTTAAAGATGTAGACAATGACAATATAGATGATATCGTTCTAAGCCACGGTGCTTTAGCTGGTTCTATTGATTTAGTTTGGTATAAAAATAACGGAAGTGGAAGTTTTGGACCAGAACAAACTATTGATAACACACTAGAACAAGTTTTTGTTTACAATATTGCAGATTATGACAATGATGGAGATTTAGACATTGCAAGCTGTGAATATGGTTCTGACTCACTAGCATATATTGAAAATAAATACGAAACTCTAGAAATAAATGATTTTGATAAAACCGGAATTAAGATTTTTCCAAATCCAACAAAAGATTTTCTGAATTTTGAAGGTTTTAATACGGCATCAATCCAAGTATCTATCTATGATATTTTAGGGAAACGTGTGGCACAAAAAACCTTAAATAATGGTGAAGCCCTTAATGTTTCTGAATTATCAAATGGAATTTATACTTTAAAAATAAATAATGAATTAACTTCAAAATTCATCAAAGAGTAAATTTCTCAACAATAAAATAGTATCAAAACGCTAGTTTCATTTTACTAGCGTTTTTTTTTATTCAAAAAAATGATAATATTTACAAAAAGCTAACTTTATGTCTATACTTATAATCAATATTAAGCAACTCCTTCAAGTTCACGATTCTAATGTAACCATTGTAAAAGGTGAAGCAATGAAAACGCTCCCAATTATTGAAGATGCTTATGTGTATATAGATAACGATACAATTATTGAGTATGGGAAAATGGAAGATTGTGATGGTATCGAAGCCGAAACAACGATTGATGCTACAGGCAAAATTGTGTTACCTTCTTGGTGCGACTCTCATACACATATTGTATATGCAGGTAATAGAACCTCTGAGTTTGTAGATAGAATTAATGGATTAACCTATGCAGAAATTGCAAATCGTGGTGGAGGTATTTTAAACTCGGCCAAATTACTTCAAAATACTTCTGAAGAAGATTTATATAACCAATCTACAAAGCGTATGGAAGAACTCATAAAAATGGGAACTGGAGCTTTTGAGATTAAAACAGGTTATGGACTAACCGTTGAAGCCGAACTTAAAATGTTACGTGTTATAAAACGTATAAAGCAAGAGAGCTTGGCAAAAATCACTCCTACACTATTGGCTGCACATGCCATTCCTGAAGCATATAGAGCTAATAAGGATGCATACATAAAACTTATTACAGAAAAACTTATTCCACAAGCTTCGGAATTAAATATTGCAAATTTTATTGATGTTTTTTGTGAAGAAGGTTATTTTGATATTGACGACACTGAAGCCATTTTAAAAGCTGGATTAAAACATAAGTTTAGACCAAAAATCCATGTGAATCAATTTAATATTCTAGGTGGCATTGCTTTGGGAGTAAAATACAATGCGTTATCAGTAGATCATTTAGAAGAACTTAACGAAGCTGATATCGAAGCTTTAAAAGGAAGCGATACAATTCCTGTGGCATTACCAGGCTGCTCGTATTTTTTGAGTATTCCGTATACACCTGCGAGAAAACTTATTGATGCTGGATTACCATTAGCCATTGCTACAGACTATAATCCTGGTTCAGCACCAAGTGGCAATATGAATTTTGTTGTTAGTGCTGCTTGTGTAAAACTGAAAATGACACCAGAAGAAGCCATTAATGCAGCAACAATAAATGGAGCTTATGCTATGAGAATAAGCAATATGTACGGTAGCATTACAAGAGGAAAAAAAGCAAACCTAATCATAACCAAACCTCTAGATCACTATAGTGAAATCCCTTATGCTTTTGCGCATAACCCTGTTGAGCAGGTGATTCTAAACGGACAACTTAAAAACATAAAAAATCCGGAAGAGAACTTCCGGATTTAACTATCAATCAATCAATCAAATAATCAATTCTTATTTCAGAACGAATTCTGAAGAAGAAATCAACTCTTTATCATTAAAAACATTTACTTTATAACGTCCTTCCTCAAATTTTGAATCATTTGGTACAGAGACGTATTCGCAAATATTTAAGTTTCTATTTTCGTAATTAAAACGGCTAATTAAACTATAGTTTAAAACTTGATCTTCAAACTCTAATTGGTCATTAGAACCTAACACATTGTTTTTAGGATCAATTACCTGAACATATAGTTCCTTATCACCTGCATCTGCTAATGCATTCTTTGCAACAGTAAAGCAGATTTTAAGTTTATCACTTCGTCTTGCACGCTCTGTTGGTATTTGCTTACCACTACTTCTTTCAATAACACCCATACCTACTAAACCAACAGTTTGTAATGCAGATGCATCTTTAACAACTGTAGCCAATTCTGTGTTTTGTACTAAAAGAGAATCTGTAAAAACTGTACGCTCTGCTAATTGTACTTGAGTACTGTCTAAAGATGTTGCTAAGTACTCGTTTTCAACTTTTAAACGATCGTTCTCGGCAAGTAAAATATCCATTTCCTCTTGTAAAGCAGAAAATTTCTTTTTGTATCTCCATAAGCTATTTACGCTATTTTGAGATACTTTTAAAGAGTCCATTAGGCCTTGAATACGCTCTCTTGCAGCTACTAAATCTTGATTTTTAATTTCGCTTTCAGCAATAGCTTCATCGTATTGTTTAGCCATATTGCTTAAATCGTTCATTACTTGTTGCTTTTCAGTAACTAAGGTTTTTTCTGTTTCTTTCTTATCGTTATATAATTTAGAAGCCATAAAAGCAGTTCCTAAAAATAAAACCAATAAAATACCTAATCCAACTTTTAATCCAGTACTTGTTTTTTGTGAACCTTCCATAAATTGTGTGTTTTTTAAGTTATTGTTAATACTTATTTTTTTAATTTAATTTGAGATTAAAATAACTAAATAAAGCTGTACTTTTATTCTAGTATTATAAATTTTCCAAATGCAAAATCTTAAACTATTTACAGAAAAAGAAAAACAACATCTTTTAAAGAAACGTAAAGGTGAATCAAAATTTGGAGAACATATTCAGTTATTACCTAACCTCACTAACATATACGATGATATTGTTAATTTAGATGTTAAGTATGTAATTTTTGGTATATCTGAAGATGTTGGCGTTTATGCAAACTATGGAAATTCAGGCACTTACAAAGCTTGGGATGCTGTAATAAAAGTTTTGTTAAATATTCAAAGTAATGGCTTTACAAATGCAAAACAGGTATTGGTATTAGGTCATTTAGAGTATCCTGAAAGAGAAACCATGACAGCTTTAGATGCGTCAAAAAAGAAGCATATTAATGGAGCACGAACATTTGTTGAAACCATAGATAAGGATGTAACGCATATTGTTTCTTCTATTGTTAAGGCTGGGAAAATTCCGATCATTATTGGAGGTGGACACAACAACGCTTACGGCAATATAAAAGGAAGTGCTTTAGCTAAGAACAGTAAGATAAACGTTATAAATTTTGATGCGCATTCCGATTTTAGAGCAGAAGAAGGCAGACATAGCGGCAATGGTTTTAGTTATGCTTTTGCTGAAGGTTTTCTAAAGAGTTATTTTGTTTTTGGTTTGCATGAAAACTATTCGTCAGATAACCTTCTTAAAACATTAAAGAAAGTAAAGCATATAAAATACAATACTTACGAAGCTATTGAAGTTAGGAATGAGTTAGATTTTAATTCTGAATTAGATGTTGCTTTAAACCATATATCTAGCAAAAATTTCGGTATAGAAATAGATTGCGATGCCATTGAAAACATACCTAGCAGTGCAATGACACCAAGCGGATTTAGTGTAAAACAAGCCAGACAATTTGTAAACCACTTTGGACAGCACGAAAACACCTGCTATTTGCATATATGCGAAGCAGCACCAACAAACAAGACTGCTACTAAAGTTGGAAAACTCATCACATACCTTATAACAGATTTTATAAGAGCACATGGCAATTAAAATTATTGACTACAATCATAACTACGCTAAGCACTTCTACGATTTGAATATAGAATGGTTGCAAACATTTTTCTACGTAGAACCTTTTGACGAAGAAGTTTTAAGCAAACCAGATATTTACATTATTAATAAAGGTGGTTATATCTTTTTTGCTATGAAAGCAGATAAGGTGGTTGGCACTGTTGCCCTAATGCCCACTGAAGAAATTGGTATTTTGGAATTAACCAAAATGGCCGTATTACCAGAAGAACGTGGCCAAAAAATAGGTCAGCAATTATTAGAGCATTGTGTAGATTTTGGAAAAACAAAAAAACTAAACGGACTACTACTCTACTCTAACACTAAACTAGAAAACGCCATACACCTTTACAGAAAATACGGTTTTAAGGAATTGGATTTAGAAAAGGATAGTCCATATAAGCGTAGTAATATTAAGATGTTGATGGAATATTAAACATTTAATTTTCAATAGCCTTCAAAGAATCTAACTTACGCTGCAGTGCTTCAATTTGCTCAGAATTATCATTAACCTTTGGAATACGCATTATAGAGTCCATTTGTTGTTCTAAAATGTCTTCATCTTTTGGTGTTTCGTTATAATAATAACCAATGCCTTCACTTGCTCTCCATGCCTCATTGAGTTGTTTATACACTTCTTCATCCCAAGTGCTTGGATGTTTAACATCTATCCAAATTACATCTCTATATTCGCTATCAATCAATACTAAATCTGGTGTTGCAGAACCATCAAATTGTTGTGCGTCTGTGGAACTTATAGAAGAAATTGTACCTAAGAAAAACATACGTTTTCTACCGGCAATATCTTTTATATAAGGTCTAAATTCAACTGGTGTGCTGGCATTCCAATCGTATTCTTTACGTGATTCCTTTACTTTTAATGGCATTGCAGATACACCTGCATAACCTTGTTTTTTTGAAGCATGATCGTAATAATACATTTTATCTGTTCCGTCTGCAGGAATAAATACACTGTAGCTTAAACTGGTACGCTCATCACCTACTGGCTCTAAACCAAACCAATGATACAATCCACTATAAGCATCAGAATTTGAGCCTGAAAAATCAAAATCGGTTACATAAGGTTGCTGATTTTGGTCTTTTGGCATAACAGGAATTTTCACCGCAGTTTCCATGTTCCAAGGCAATGGATCACTAAATCCACCTAAAAATTTTAAAGATTCAGCTTGTAACTGAGACACCTCTTCAGCTAAGGTATTTTGCTTTGTTAAGAATGGATAATTTTTAATCTCATCTGGATGTACAAATGTGCCTTTCCCAATGGTAATACGTTCTATATAATCATTAAAATCGTGTTCGCCACTATCAATTATCATTACACCACCAAAGGTTGGGTATGGAAAAAAGAAGCCTTTCCATTTTATTAAACTTACCACTTCTACCCAATTGCCGTCATCATTTTTCATGTAAAACGTATCACTTGGTTCATAATTAAACAACATCCAAGGGTTAAAGCGTTGCACAACGGCATTGTAGGTATTTCTACTGAATTTTAAGGACTCGCCAATTGAAAACGTAACATCTATACGGTTTTCATTAGAAAACCTAGGAAATGGTGTTGTACTGCTTACAGCAAATACTTCCTCTGTGTTATCACTAATACGCTGCATAACGTACTTTTCGCTAGGCTGTATGGCCATAGTCCATTTATTCTCTGTGCCAATTCTTACCAAATGTGGCAAGGATACATCTTTGGTTTCACCAACACTTTCATTTGCCATTGAGTATATGTTTCTCAAGGGTTGAATACGTTCATTCTGTGTTAATGGAAGTTCATTAATTTCAACTTTATTTAAGCTATTGAAGACATTGTAAGTTTTCATATAGTCGTATAATCCTTGATTCCAACCAAAAAAATACAGCACTCCAAAAAATATAATCAATAATCCTAAAATACCTAATCGTGCACCTGTGCTTGCGGTTTTTCTAAATTTTCTTAAACCTAATACCAAGATTAAAACACTTAACAGAATTACGAAAATATACTTTCTTAAGAATAGTAAAACGGGTTGGTAGTCGTCCCTAAAAAAGAATAAAAGGATGAGTAATAGTAATGCTACAAAAATGGTAATTCGTTTTTGCTTTGCTCCTTTGTTCCAGTATGATTTTATCATAGTAAGTATTTGTCATTGCGAATCCCGAAGCTTCGGAATGTGCAATTTGTTTGTTATTAGTTAAAGTTTCGATTAAAAGATTACTTCGTCATTTCAATACTCGTAATGACACTTACATAAGACCCTTATCTTTCAATCGGTCACGCGCACTTTTTTCATTCATTTTAGCTTTAGGCTCCTTTTCAATTTCCTTTTTAGCTTCTTCAACCACTTTTGGTTCTTTTGCCTTTAAATCTTCTATAAAGTCTTTTCCTTTCTCAACGACATCATCGACCATATCTCCAATAGAATCACTTTTCTCTTCAACAACTTCAGATGTTTTAATAACAAAATTAGCCACATAAGTCCCTAAAAGTGTTCCTACAGCAAATGAAGCAAAAGCTGAAACACCAGGATAACTACTAAATACTGAGATTGGTGTCAGAAATTCTACTATCAAAGCTGCTACTAGAACCAAACTTACAATAAAAATAATACGAGGTAAAAGTGGTTGCCTAAAAACAAATCCTTTGGGATTATCAGGACTCATTTGAAGCTCTTTACTATTTACTATTTTATTCACAAATCGATAAACACTATTACTGTTAGATTCTCTCCAGTAGAGAAATATTCCGAATAAAATGGCTGCTATAAATATTACTAGTTCTATTCCCATAATGTTGTGTTTAAGGTTCTTATAAAATTAGTCTAAAATTCTTAAATATTGTTACTTATACGCTCAATTACCCAATCTTTAAAGGAATCGTCCCAAGTCTCATAACTTTTATAAAACTGCTCTTTATCATACCAATACAAGAATAATACATCCTTTGGTGCGATATTGATTAGTAGTTTGTGTATTAAATCTCTATGTTCTGCGGATAATGATGAATGAGGTTGATGTAAGGCAAAGTATAAAGATTGATTTACCATATCTTCAATTTTATAGGCATTGCTTCGTTCAAGTTTTTCGAGGTACAACTCCACACCCATAACCTGTTTACGAGCGTTAATATCTATTTTATTGAGGTAACTTTTAAATAACGATTTACTATCTAAAATCTCCTTTATAGGATGCTCCGTTTCTTTCAGCAAACTAAATAATTCGAACTTTTTAATGCGTTCGTAGTTTGGTGTGGTTACCATATACTCTAAATCGCACTGAATTATAATATGGTCTTTGAGTTTATCCATTAGTTCTGGTTGCGCTATATGATAAATCAGCACATCGTGTATAGTATCTTTTATGGCTTCTTTATAAACCTCTTTATTTTCAAAAATTACTATAGGTTTAATGAAATCCCTAAGTAGATAGACACCTTCAAAAGCACGTGTGTAAAATGAACCTGTGGAAAAATGCAAAGGATGTAAACTTAAATCCCTATTGCGTAAATCACCATAAGTTTTAGCCGAGTCTAATAATTGCTGATGTAAGTTTTCGTCTATAAAATTATTTCCAGTTTTAAACTTGTCAACGAGCATTAACTGTTCTCTTTGTTTGTCTTCAAGATTATCTATCAATCTGAAAGTAATATTTACATCATCATATTTTAAAACATCTAACGGCTCGTAAAACACATCAATATTTTGATCAAAATCGATACAAATAGCTGAATCCCTAGTAATATCATTAATCTTTTGCCCATGAGTTCTAAACACATGTTGCATCATCTCTCTATCGAAAGAATGAAACGGTAAATACACAGGCTTCCCTTTTTGTAATGGCGAAATAATAATGCCATGTGGATTGGCATCTCCATGGTTAAGGTATTGTGTGTTTTTCTTTTCTTCTGCTACCTCAGGACTCCAACCTACTCCATCAATAGAAAACGATTTGAGTTTGGTTTCTGTAAAACCTAATGTTTTAAGGCATTTATTATAACGCTCAACCAATTTTCCGCTTACAGGAATGAGCTCACTTCTATATAGATTTGCTTGTTTTAATTTCTGCATTTTAATCTATCAACTTATTAATTTGAGCGTATTGCACCAACATAATAGTTTTTGCATCAATAATCTCTTCATTTTTAACCATCTCAATAACTTGCTTAAATGGTAACTCTATCACTTCAATTTCTTCATCTTCGCTATCTAATCCTCCACCTTCATTAATCTTCATTGCATCACTATATTCTGCAACAAACAAATACATCTTTTCAGTTAGTGCACCAGGTGACGTATATGCTGAAAGCACCTGTTTTGCGTTAGTAATTTTATAACCAACCTCCTCTTCTGTTTCTCTAATTATGGTCTCTAAAGCATTATCATTATTATCAATCGCACCAGCACAAGCTTCTATTGACATGCCATCATTCTTATCATTCTCATAGGCTGGCATCCTAAACTGCTTGGTTAATATTACAGTTCCTTTATCTGGATTGAACAACAATATTGCTGTGCCATTTCCGCGATTATAAGTTTCGCGTGATAAACGTTTCCAATTACCATTTTTGAATTGGTAATCGTAATCAATTCTATGCAATGTTGCCCATTCGTTTGAAAGGATTGTTTTTTTTATGTTTTTTAGGCTTTTCATTTATATATCACTCCTACAATACTCGTTCTCGTAATGACGACTATCGTATCTCATTTTTATTTCTTCCCAAACTGCTCTCTTGCTTCAGTTTCAATATTTAATTGATTTACTCTAGCATCAACTTTTCGTTTAAAGTCGGTATCTGCAATTGTTGCTACATTATCTAAATAACGAATCACTTCTTGTCGTCTAATATCTGAGAAATTCAAACCTTTCATATTCGCTTTCATTAATTCTTGAAGCATATTAAACTTGGTCTCATAATCCTTTTTGAAATATTTATCAGGATTTTCAAACCAATCTTCTTCCAAATCAAAATCTGTTAAACGCAATGAAATTGCTGATTGAATGTTACGCACATCTCTAGAAGAGAAAAACGGAAATATCTTCTGAATTTCTTTATACAATGCAGCGTAAAACATATGGTCTGTGGTTTCGTGAAGCTTTTCAACCTTATCAAAAGTTTCGTGCACACGTTCTTCAGTTGGCTTTTCTACTAAATTGAGAATGTCTCCCATACTTTTTGCCAAACCTTGGTCTGCTAAGTATTGATATACCTCAGGATCATTCATATTTATGAAATCTGGCATGGTCTTTTTTAACTTATTCCACCAAATGTAATCCTGATCTACAAAGTCGTGCTCTGTACGTGCACCATCAATTTTAAATCGACCTTGCACACGAGAAATGACCGCTTTATCTAACATCTCTGGTAAGTTGGTAAATAAACCAATGGAGCTGTTTCCATAATTAACAGCGTAAGCTCCTTCCGTATATCTTAAAAATACGCCTATTACTTCCTTTACACCAGCAGAAACACCTTGTGCTGTACGTTCTTGCAGATTATTTTCTGCATCATCAATTGGTGCGAAAATTAATTTAGTAGGATCTTGCAACGGTTTCATCCATTCAACCATTTTTTCGGCAGAACCACCTTGAAATGTACTAATCAAAGTA
This sequence comes from Winogradskyella pulchriflava, assembly GCF_042434315.1. Lineage (NCBI taxonomy): Bacteria > Pseudomonadati > Bacteroidota > Flavobacteriia > Flavobacteriales > Flavobacteriaceae > Winogradskyella > Winogradskyella pulchriflava. The sequence goes on from NZ_JBHLTQ010000007.1 coordinate 217,862, forward strand.
TCTGGCATTGGATGAAATAAAAACGGAATATCTAAATTATCTGAATGTTCCTTTAATCGTGTTGCAATAGCTGCAATGAGCATACTTTTTCCTGTTCCAGGAATTCCGTAACCCATAAAAACTGGCATAAAACCTCCTAATTCTTGAAACGGATTTTTCTTGGCTTCAAAATCGTAGCTTAACATACGTTCTGTTAAACGACGTGCAAAATGCTTTGCATCTCTGTTACCAACAATTTGTTCGAATTGTATTTTATTGAACTCTACACTTTTTGCAGTGCCTTGAAACACATTTTCCCAACCGGAAACTGCAAAATCGCTATTTTCTAGCTTGTAGGTTCTGTCTGCAATGGTTTCGGTGTATTCTAAACTGCTTTTACGCAATTGAATTTCGTCAATTAAGGCTTCAAAATAAACGACGGTAAAGTCTATAACATCCTTATCTGATTTGATTATTTCTTGATGCCCTAAATACTTATCGTAATAAAACAGTTGACATGAAATTCCTTTTAAAGGTGACATAAACGACACTTCTGGAATACCTGCGAATTTCTGTTTCATTACAGATAAATCATCGGAAGCATGCGGTTTTAAATCGTGTAATACCTTATAAGCTGTAGCAAACAACATGAATGCTGTTGCGGTGTGCATTTTACTTTCGTATTCTCTTTTCCCTGAACTATCTAAAGCCGATTTGTTTTCGCTTAACGTTGATAAGCCTGAAGCATCGTAAAAGCTATCTTTTATCCAAATTCCAAGTGTTAATGCTTCTTGTACCGCAAATAACGTATGATTTAGATTTACTGGAAGTGCTACTGACTCTGGTAATAATCGTTTTTTTAAGGCTAAAATCGTCTTAGAAACCGAAGTTACATTAACATTACTTCCATTATTAGCTCTTGACAAATACAAAAGAATAGATTCGTCTTTACCATCGTTATCTCTGTTTTTGGCGCGTTGGCTTTGTTCCCATTGAATTGATTTCAAATAAGATGTAGCTTCATCGCGAAGCATGTCTAGTTCGTTTTGTTTTATTGGAAATGTTGAGTTGTGTTCCATTATTTAGTATTCAGTCATCAGTCTGCAGTAAGCAGTCAGATATAGTTCTTATTTAAATTTTTCAGGATTCTGTATCACGTAATTGATGAGCTTTTCTATTTCTTCACTTTTATGTTGAAACTATTGTTTCCTTTCTTGACTGCTCACTGCGTACTGAAAACCTACTTATTTTTTAATTCAGAAACTTGAATAGGTGCCAAAGCCAACTTATTCATAATTTCTGGTGTTTTATTATATAGTAATTGTATAATTCTATGTGGTGCAAAGACAAACCTTTGTCTGAACATTGGATTCCACCGTTGAAAGGTTTGCTTACTAAAAAAACCACCTTCTTTAAATTCGCTTCCAGAACTTAGTTCATCAATTTTAAATGAAATAGCATACGATTCCAAAGGAATTTCCTTGTTGGCAATACTCTGCAAAATAGCATGTGTTACTTTGTTTTCGTCCTTTGCAAACACATTATGTATTGGTCCTAAATCAACACGTTTTATGAGCTTAGGAAACACTTTTGGTAAACGTTTATCTATTGCGTAAGCCATGGTGTCTAGTGCCATTTCTCTATCCGAAGTGTTTTTTAATACGGTATAGATTTCAGATTTGTAGTCTTGTACATCTCTACCATCGTAATTAAAATACATGTAGCAAATAAATGGTCTGTTGTGAGACACATCGTAAAAGCTCCAACTTACCAAATGCTCTGCTGCTGAACCTTCTGGTGCTTTAATAATTTTACCTTGAACAAAGCGATTGAAGATATATTCTTTCTTAGCAGATGTATAATAGACAATTGATGATGCCTGAAAAAGTTTGCGTTTGGCAATTGGTTCTTTTTTTCGCATTAAGGTGTCTAAAAACTCTTCTTTAAGCGTTTCTACATCTGTAAGCTTTCCTAAGTAATCTTCTCGTAATCCTAAATCATTAAACAAATAACGAAACTCTAAATAGTTTGGAAAACCTGAATCGGTTAAATCTACCTTCATATTCTCTTCGTCGTCATACATGTATTTTACACGCATGGCTTCGACAGAATACAACAACAAATCACAGTATTGTTTAAATAACAACACTTCTTGTTGGTTTAGTATTTGCTTTACTTGTACAGCAACTATCAATTCTTTTAGCGTAAAGTCTATCATTTTATGATAGAACACATATTGCTCTTTGGAATCTAGTATGGCTGAATCTAGAGGTGTTACAATCATGTCTTTAGTAATAAGTATTTAGTACAAAGTGTAAAGCAAACAAGTTCTATTAGAAACTTAAAAACTAATGACTTGTTACTTTATACTTATTACTGATTTTATCCGAGCAAATCGTCATCATTAGCTTTTGGCTTTGGCTCACCTGCTGGTTCACCACCATCTGAAGGTGCGTTCGGATCTGCTTTGTAATATTCGTCAAAAATTTCTTTCATATCAATACCATAACGATCTGCAAAGTTCTTTTGAATTTCTTCGTCTTTTGCTCTAATATCCTTTAAAGCTTCAGCATAACTTCCGTAAACACCTTGCATTACTTTTTCGTGTACAGGAATGTTATCCATCATTTCTTGACGTGCTTTAGCACTTGCAGTATGCATTGCAGCTAAAGTTTCACCAATATGCTCATCTGTTTTAACACCTAAATGTTCCAAAATTGCAGCAAATTCTTGGTCTGTACGTGCTTTTAATGCCACAACATAACCATCGTAATACTTTAATCTTTCGTCGGTATCACTCTTTAATTTAGCACGATGAGTTTGTAAGTTACTACGTAAAGAGGTTAATACTTTTATTGTTAAGTTGTGCTTGTGAACAAAGCTATCTTTAGAAGCCGCTAATGTTGTATAAGCATTTTTGAGTCCTTCTAATTCTTCAACTTTTTGCTCTAATTGTGTTACTTTTTCTAAAGCCTCAGAATATTCAGTAGATTGCTTATCAGCAACTTCTTCTAAGGCTTGTCTTGCCTGTTTTAACAAAGCATATTGCTCTTCAAGCTTAGCTTCTACTTCTTTCTTCTTTTCTAATGCTTTAGTGTGGTTGTTACTTGCCTCAACAATTGCTGTTTTTAGGCTTTCTTCAACTTCTTTAATTTCGAGCTCTCTATCTTTTAAACGTTTGATTGCCGCTTGACTCTTAAATGACAATTCATTTAATAAGGTTTGCACATCTGCAGTCTCAATACGTTGTTGAAACATTGCTTTTGCCTTATTATCTGCAGCATCGCGTTCTTTTTGAGCTGATTGCAACTCTTGTTCTGCATCTCTAATTTTGCTTTTTCTTCCCCAAAGGTTATTCCACCATGTATCTGGCTTATTTTTGGCATCTTCAAGTTCAACCTTAGCACGCTCTAAACGCTTAACAGCATCGTCAATAACTTTTTGTTCCGCTGCATTTAAAGCAGAGAAACCTTCGAACATAATACCCACTTCATCTTGGTAATCTGTTAAGTCTTTAATGGCATCTAATAGTGTAGTTCTATCTTTTTCTGCCATATCTACAACATTATCTAATGTTGCATTTAATATTTTCTGACGACTTTCTGGATCATCTTCTTGAGCCAATTTAGACTTCATTTGGTCTATGGCTTTTCCCCAGTTAACATCGACTTTTTCAGCTTTTTCTTGTGAGTTGGTTTCTAATAAATCAAAATCATCAGACATATTTGTAGTGTATTTAGTTGAACAAATTTCGGATAAGCAATTTCGGTATTTTTTTATGACTATAAAAACTTTGCTTACTAAATTATGAGTAGTAATTGTTATAAAATTGTTACAGCATTTTAATTATAAAAGCTTCTTCAATATCTTTATAGAAAACACAACGTATATGAAACTATCTAAAATTGCGCTTTTATTCTTTATTGTTATACTAGCATTAAATTGTAAAAACGAAAAATCTAATACTGAAGTAGTGACCTCGAAAAAAGAGGTGACAATAAATATGTCCAAAACGAATGTGGATGTAAAGCCCATTTCGCATGGTACTTTAGTTCTAGAAATTGAAGACCAGACTATCTACATTGATCCTACAGGTGGACAAGACGCATTCAAAGATCAGAAAAAACCGACCTTAGTATTAATTACAGATATTCATGGTGACCATTTAAGCATTGAGACTTTAGAGGCTTTAGACATAAATGAAGTGACTCTTATTGCACCTGCTGCTGTAGCAGAAAAATTACCAAATGACATTTGTGAAACCATCGTAACCCTTAACAATGGAGATTCATATGATTTTGAGGGTGTGAAAATTGAAGCCATTCCAATGTACAATTTAAGAGAAGAAGCATTAAAATTTCACCCTAAAGAAAGAGGCAATGGCTATGTAATTACCATTAATGAAGAACGCATATACATTTCTGGTGATACTGAGGACATTCCTGAAATGCGTAACTTAAAAAATATTGACAAAGCTTTTGTATGCATGAATTTACCATACACAATGACGGTAGAAAGCGCCGCAAGTGCCGTGTTAGATTTTAAACCTAAAAAAGTATATCCTTATCATTACAGAGGTACCGAAGGGTTAAGTGATGTAGAAAAATTTAAGTCGTTGGTTAATGAAGGAAATACGTCTATTGAAGTATTGCTATTGGATTGGTATTAATTTTATTAATATGTTAAAATTTTGACTGTTAATAAGTTTTAAAAACGCTTATTTTGCCGAAAAACAGTGCTGTTTGTCGGACTTTAACAACTTTTAATCGATGAAATTTAACATAAAATGTTGTAAATAATTTAAAATTAAGTGATTATCATTTAGTTTTTTTCTATATTAGCACCATAGAACCCAATTCTAAACCGTAAAAAAAATGTCTATCAACCTGCTCTCTAAGGCTTTAGTAGTGACTACCACTCAACTTACTATGATTTTAATAGCCGTAGCTTCTATATTTCTTGTTTTTATAATCATTGCCATTATAAAAATGTACAAATTAAAATCAGAGAATAAAAAACTAATGCAAACTAATGCTTTTAGAGATTATGAAGAATCTGGTGATGAACTTGCTAGCGGACACTTGTATGGTGACAATTAAAATAAACAATAGATATACAATAAAAAAGCCAGCAAAATTGCTGGCTTTTTCGTTATAATGGTATTTATATTACCTAACTAACTTTTTATACTTAATTCGTTTTGGCATTAAATCACCACCAAGACGTTTCTTCTTATTTTCTTCATAATCGCTAAAACTTCCTTCAAAGAAATAAACTTGAGAATCGCCTTCAAAAGCTAAGATGTGTGTACAAATTCTATCCAAAAACCATCTGTCGTGACTAATAACCACAGCACAACCTGCAAAGTTTTCCAAGCCTTCTTCTAACGCTCTTAATGTATTAACATCAAGGTCGTTAGTTGGTTCATCTAAAAGTAATACATTACCTTCTTCTTTTAGTGTCATTGCTAAATGCAAACGGTTACGCTCACCACCAGACAGCAATTTTACTTTCTTATTTTGTTCACTTCCTGAGAAATTAAATCGACTTAAATAAGCTCTAGAATTTACTTGTCGTCCTCCCATCATTACCAACTCTTGCTCATCACTAAAGTTTTGCCATATCGATTTTTCTGGATCTATATTAGCGTGTTTTTGATCCACATAAGCAATCTTAGCAGTTTCACCAACCTTAAATTCACCTTTATCAGGAGTTTCTTCTCCCATAATCATTCTAAAAATTGTGGTTTTACCAGCACCATTTGGTCCAATAACTCCAACAATTCCAGCTTGTGGTAGATTAAAGTTTAAGTCATCATACAATAACTTGTCGTCATAGCCTTTAGCCACACCAATAGCTTCAATAACATTGGTTCCTAGACGTGGTCCATTTGGTATGTAAATTTCAAGCTTTTCATCAAGTTGCTTTTGATCTTGACTCATTAATTTATCATAATTCTTCAAACGTGCTTTTTGCTTAGTTTGGCGACCTTTTGCTCCTTGACGAACCCACTCTAACTCTCGCTCTAATGTTTTTTGGCGCTTAGAGGCCGTCTTACTTTCTTGAGCTAAACGTTTAGATTTTTGGTCTAACCAAGATGAATAATTCCCTTTCCAAGGAATGCCTTCACCTCTATCGAGCTCTAAAATCCAACCTGCAACGTTATCTAAGAAATATCTATCGTGCGTTACAGCTATAACTGTTCCTTTGTATTGTGCTAAATGATGTTCTAACCAGTGTACAGATTCAGCATCTAAGTGGTTGGTAGGCTCATCTAATAATAAAACGTCTGGTTCTTGTAATAACAAACGACACAATGCTACACGACGACGCTCACCACCAGAAAGCACACCAATTTTTTTATCACCTTCAGGAGTACGCAAGGCGTCCATGGCAATTTCTAGTTTGGTATCTAGTTCCCAAGCATTAGCAGCATCAATTTGGTCTTGTAATTCTGCTTGACGATTCATAAGCTTCTCCATTTTATCTGGATTGCTATATACCTCCTCTAAACCAAACTGGTCGTTGATACTGTTGTATTCGTCAAGTATAGCAACGGTTTCAGCAGCGCCTTCACGCACCACCTCCATAACCGTTTTATTATCGTCTAATTTTGGTTCTTGCTCTAAGTAACCAACAGTATAGCCTGGCTGAAACACAACATCTCCTTGGTAATTATTATCAACTCCTGCTATAATTTTCAACAAGGTTGATTTACCAGTTCCATTAAGACCTAAAATCCCAATTTTAGCTCCGTAAAAGAAACTTAGATATATATTTTTTAATACTGGAGTATTTGCGCCTTGAAAAGTCTTTGTAAGACCTGACATCGCAAAAATTACTTTTTTATCGTCACTCATATGTTTGGTAATTAGTTGTTAGTTGTTGTAGATAGTTGGTAGATTGTAGTCATTTAGAAACGAATCTATTATCTATATTTTATCTGTTATGTTATAAGCTGAATTCTTAGCTTTTCTAAACTCTACCTTTTAGTGCATTAAACACCCACGCATTTGCAAAAAAACCAATACCAACAGCTGCAAATCCCCAACCAGCTACATCGTCATATCGGAATGCACCAAGTGCTATTAATCCTAATCCTACAATTATCATAATAGTGGTAGCCCATGCTAATACTGTATTTTTATTCATCGCCATAATCTAATTCAATTTAGTTTTGTTAGTTAGTTGAAACACAAATATCGCTATTTTAAATAAAAAAAGCATCACAAATTGCGATGCTTCTACTATAAATTATTTTAAAAATATTATAAACTAATCATAGGTACTTCAATAAATAACAGCTCGCTCTCTGGTTTAGACATGATGCTGAAATTTTCAGTTTCAGAAATTCCAATAGCGTCTCTAGTCTCTAAAGTTTTATCTTCAACATTAACCTCTCCAGAAATCACCATCATATAAACTCCGTGATTTTCACTTTTTAGTTTATAATTATAAGTTTCGTTTTCGGATAAATCAATACGTGATAGTCTTGCATCTTGATGAATTTTTAAACTGTTTTCATCTTTATCATCAAAAGATGTAACTAACGTTTGAAGCTTTCCTTTTCTGTCTTCAGCTTTGAAAGTTTTCTGATCATATCGAGGCGCAACACCTTGCTTTTCTGGTATAATCCAAATTTGAAACAGGCTTAAATATTCATCTACAGACCCATTAATTTCTGAATGCTGTACTCCTGTTCCTGCTGACATCACCTGAACTTCGCCAGGAACAACAGGTTGCCATTCGTCATTCATATTATCGCGATGCTTTAAAACACCTTTTAATGGAATGGTAATAATCTCCATATTATCGTGTGGATGCGTACCAAATCCCATTTTTGGAGCAATGATATCATCATTTAATACTCGTAGTGCACCAAAATGAACTTTTTCTGGTTGGTACCAACTTGCAAAACTAAACGAATGATTTGCCTGTAACCAACCATGGTTAGCAAAACCTCTACTATCAGCTTTGTGCATTATTGTTTTCATTTTAATTTCCTTTCTATTTATTATTAATTATAAATGCATTAGCGCATTTTATCTAGCAGATTGCTTAATTGCTCTGCTTCTTCTTCATTTAAATTTTTAAGCAATTCATTATTTAAATTGTTAGGAATTGATTCTAACAGTTCATTTCCTGCAGATGTAATTGTGATTTCTACAACACGTCTGTCATTTTCTGAAGGCAAACGTTCAATTAGTTTTTTAGCACAAAGCTTATCCATTAATCGCGTTGCATTTGGCGAACGTTCTAACATTCTATCTTTTATTGTCTGTACTTTTAAAGGCTCATCGGCACCTCTCAGAATTCTTAAAATATTGTATTGCTGTGGAGAAATCCCAAAGTCTTTAAAAAATTCATTTTGACAACTCGTAATCCAATTGGCTGTATAAATAATATTAAGTAATGCTTTTACTCTATTATTTGGAAACGTAGAATTGATATCTTTTGCTAAATCGCCCATATTAAAATCTTACATCATTATACTCACTTCGTTTCTTAAAAACTGCATTTGCAAATGGGCAAAGCGGCATAATTTTAAGGTTGTTTTTTCTCGCATAATCTACTGCAGTTTCTACCAATTTGTAACCAACTCCTTGTCCTTTTAAAGATTCATCAACTTCTGTATGGTCTATAATGATTTTATTAGCACCTGCATGAGTGTACGTCATGTGAGCCTTTTCAACACCATCTACCAAATAATAGAAACGTCCTTTGCTTTCTGCCTTTTCGTGATTTATGTTCATGACTATAAACTTTGTTTAAATTGTTTCACTTGCTCTATCAACGCTTCATTAAGCGCTTCATTAGTTATTTTACCATCAGAAAAGTTGTTATTAAATGATGGCAAAGAAAATTTACCAACAATATTAGCATTATGTCTAGGAAAACGATCTAAGGCCATACCCAAAACAGATGCACCACCTCGTGCTCCAGGAGATGTTGCCATTAACAACATTGGCTTAGACAAAAATGTTTTTTGTTCTACTCTAGAAGCCCAATCAAATATATTCTTAAAAGCTGCTGAATAAGCTCCATTATGTTCCGCTAAAGAAACCACAATACCATCAGCACTTTTTAATTTAGAAATAAAATCTAAGGCTTGCTCTGGAAAACCAGAAGCTTTCTCCCTATCAGAACTATAAATCGGCATTTCAAAATCATTTAAATCTAGAACCGTTACCTCTACACCATCGACCAATGATGCAGCATAGGTTGCTAGTTGTTTATTTATCGATGTACTACTATTACTTCCTGCAAATGCTATAATTGTTTTCATATACTCTTGTTTTTTGGTATAACAAAGCTACGAAATAAATATTTATTTTCCTAGGAATATATTACCGAGGAAATATATTTAACTTAAATTAACAAAAAAAGTGTCCGAAGACACTTTTATAAAACTTGAAATATAGGTTTATTATAATTTGACGACCTTTCTACTCACACTTCCTGAATTGCTTTCAAAAACAAAGTGTAAGACTCCATACCATTCACTATTTAAAGTAAAGTTTAACACTCTCTGTCCGCTATTAATGTCTTTACTAAATAATCTTTGACCTAAATCATTATAAATAGTTACCGAAAAAGGCTCTTCGATGTTTTTTAAATTAAAAGATACTTCATTAAGTGTTGGATTAGGATAAGGTGAAGAAATACTATTTAAGGCCAATTCATCTACAGATAATGTATTTACTTTTGTGGTCCAATATCCAGCTGGTGCTACCAAAGGTCTGGTTAGTTGCTTTCCAGATACTGCTTCTGCCTCAATGTAATAATCGATATCTGTTACGCTAGCAGCAGGTGGAAGATTAACTGTCCAGTCATCTCCACTTACATGACTCATTGTAGCTTCATTAAACGTAGTTGTACCTTCTTCCCTCCAAAATACTTTAGCTGTGCTAATTCCAGATACATGTTTAATCATAGCATCTATAGTCACAGTTGAGCCCATAGAGACATTGTCCACAGGCTGATGAACTATCCACAAAGGATCAGCAACACCAATGGTATGAGTGATACAGTGTATAGCACCACTTAAAGAAATTAAATTCTCACCAGAATTATCTACATCAATGCCTACCACATTATATCCAGGCATTAATTCTTGATACTTAGCTAAAGCTGGTCCATCTACTTCTGGTCTATAAACTGGTACTATAATCGATTTATTTAAAATCAATGAGTTACTATATGTACGGTAATAACCACCTGAGTCTGGATAAAGCCCAGAAGTACTTGGTGGTGCGTCAACCCACTCTACTTTATAAGGAGTACCGAAAGGAGATTGAAAATTGTTTAATACATATTGAATATTAGCTTCGATTTGAGGACCATCTGCGACACCATCAGGATATTTGCTAACCAGTAATGTTTCTTCATCCAGTAGCTTCATATGCATATCTATATGATGAATACCATCATAGGGCAATATTGGCATTTTTATGTAATTATTAATTCCCATATAGTTCTGCATAATATTGTCTATTTCAGTTTCAGATTTTGCTGTTACACCATATGGGTTGCCAGGTTCATTTTCCTCGAGAATAAGCTCGGATGCAAAAGCATTTCCAAGACCATCAGACATGAAGTTTCCTCCTGTATTGACTAAATCATTAGTACCAGAAATTGTTTCATAAATCGGAATACTCAACATACTGGCATGCGATACTGGCATAGCATCATCATAAGGTCTTGGTCGGTTGTAAATCCAATCAACTAAGGCACGCTCACCGACATCATTAGAATAAATTGTATTCCCTGCATAATCTCTCATCCAAATCGTATTTGATTGAACATTTAAAAAGGAAACATTTGTAAGATCTACACCATTAGAGCTTAAGTAACTAGACACACTTGCCTGATTTTGGGTTGCAATAATGACTTTACACTCAGACACACCTACTTCAACAATCTGGCGTAAAATATTTTGATAGTTTGAGGTCCAACGTATTACTAAGTATTCCACTTCTTCCCATTCTGCTGCTGTTCTTACAGAACCAGTAGGAGCTTGAGTAACGAGAGCACTTTTAAATTGATAGTTAGATACAATAGACTTTTCAGTCTCTGTAAGCCCTTTAGGAAGAAGTGTTTCTTCCTGAGCAAATGTTTGGCTAAACATGGATAAGATGAATGCAACTAGAACTAGTCGCTGTTTAATAGGTATCATAATTGGTTAAGTTTATTTAATTGGGGTTGGTTATGAGCAGGAATATCTTTTACAAATAGAGCACTGCATTTATGTTTATTACGTCAATAATTTTAAATTTTGTAACAATTAACAGTACAAGTATATGAAACCCGTCGTTTAAATGCAAATTTTATCGACAAAATGCATTTTATAGTTAAATGGTATAGATGTCCATAGTTTAATTTTATTACAATTATTAGTATCACCTTAGATTTTTGCAGAACTAGAGTTAGATTTTAAATGATAATGTTTTGTAAATTCGTACCAAACAAACTATGCTCAATGGATATTAATTTTAATAAAAACGAAGATCACAATAAACTACTCCTTTCTGACCTAAAAAAACGTTTAGCGAAAGTTAAACTTGGAGGTGGACAAAAAAGTATTGACAAACATCACAGTAAAGGAAAAATGACCGCTCGTGAGCGTATTAATTATCTTTTAGATCCAAAGGCCAAATCAATAGAAATTGGTGCTTTTGCAGGAGAAGATATGTACGAGCAGTATGGTGGTTGTCCTTCTGGTGGAGTGGTTATAAAAATAGGATATATTAAAGGAAAGCAATGTATTGTTGTTGCTAATGATGCTACTGTAAAAGCAGGAGCTTGGTTTCCAATAACTGGAAAAAAGAATTTAAGAGCCCAAGAAATTGCTATAGAAAACCGTTTACCAATTATCTATTTAGTAGATAGTGCTGGTGTGTTTTTACCTATGCAAGATGAAATATTCCCTGATAAAGAGCACTTTGGTCGCATCTTTAGAAATAATGCCGTTATGAGCAGCATGGGAATTACCCAAATTGCTGCAGTAATGGGAAGTTGTGTTGCAGGTGGAGCCTACTTACCTATTATGAGCGATGAGGCTTTAATCGTTGACAAAACCGGAAGTATTTTCTTAGCAGGAAGTTATTTAGTAAAAGCTGCTATTGGTGAAACTATTGATAACGAAACATTAGGAGGTGCTACAACACATTGTGAAATTTCTGGTGTTACAGATTATAAAGCCAAGGACGACAAAGATGCTTTGGATAAAATTAAGAATATAGTCGATAAAATTGGTGATTTTGATAAAGCCGGTTATAATAGAGTTAAAGCTGCAAAACCAAAAGAAAATCCGGAAGATATTTATGGAATACTTCCAAAAAGCAGAGCTGACCAATACGATATGAAAGAAATCATTAAGCGTTTGGTTGATAATTCTGAATTTGAAGAATATAAAGAAGGCTACGGAAAAACTATCATCACAGCCTATGCACGTATTGATGGATGGGCTGTCGGCATTGTTGCCAATCAACGTCAGCTAGTAAAAACTAAAAAAGGCGAAATGCAGTTTGGTGGGGTTATATATAATGACTCTGCAGATAAAGCCACACGATTTATTGCCAATTGTAATCAGAAAAAAATTCCATTGGTTTTTCTACAAGACGTTACTGGTTTTATGGTTGGTAGCAAGTCTGAACATTCAGGAATTATAAAGGATGGTGCAAAAATGGTAAATGCCGTTAGTAATTCTGTCGTACCAAAATTCACGATTGTTATAGGTAATAGTTATGGAGCAGGAAATTATGCTATGTGCGGTAAAGCTTATGACCCAAGGTTAATTGCTGCTTGGCCAAGTGCAGAGTTAGCTGTGATGAGTGGAAATTCTGCTGCCAAAGTATTGTTGCAGATTGAAACCGCTTCGCTTAAAAAGAAAGGTGAAACTATTACTAAAGAAAAAGAAGAAGAATTATTTAACAAAATAAAAGACAGATACGATAACCAAGTGTCTCCTTATTATGCGGCTTCACGTATTTGGACCGATGGTGTTATTGACCCGCTAGATACAAGAACTTGGATAAGTATGGGCATTGAAGCTGCTAATCATGCGCCAATTGAAAAGCCTTTTAATATGGGAGTTTTACAAGTTTGATGCACGTACCTGATCAAAAAAAACAGCCTTTATACGTTATAGTATTATTAATATTAGCGGCAGAGGCTGTATTTATTTTACCGTTTGTATTACAACGTATTTTTAGATCCACTTTTTTAGAATCCTTCTCTATTACTGACACTGAAATTGGAAGTTGTTTTGCAGCTTATGGTATTATTGCATTAGTTTCCTATTTTTTTGGTGGACCATTAGCTGATAAATTTAAACCCCATATTTTAATGTCAGTTGCACTTATTTTAACAGCTGTCGGCGGATTCTATTTAGCAACATATCCTAACCTATATTATCTACATATACTTTATGGCTTTTGGGGTTTTACCACTATTTTCCTTTTTTGGGCAGCTATGATAAAAGCCACCAGGATTTGGGGAGGAGTTCACAAACAAGGCATCGCATTTGGATTTCTAGATGGTGGTCGTGGTTTGGTGGCTGCACTTTTTGGTTCTGTTGGTGTCATAATATTTTCATTATTTATTACCAAAGAGGTTGAATTAACCTCAATAATAGAACGTCGTTTAGCATTTAAAGAAGTGATAACTTATACCTCAATTGCCGTAATGTGTATAGGCTTTATTGTCTTTTTCTTTTTAAAATTTACAGAAACAGAATCCATAGAATCTGATAAACCTTCTAAACTATTGACCATAGAGAATTTTAAAATAGTGATGAAATATAGAGCGGTTTGGTTACTTATGATTATTATTCTATGTGCATATTACGGCTATAAAATGACTGATCTTTTTAGTAAATATGCCGAACAAGTAATGGGCTATAACAAAATTGAAGCTGCCAAAGTTGGAACATCCCTATTGTATGTTCGGCCTATTATTGGTGTTGTTATTGGTTTGCTCGCTGATAGAACAAAAGCTTCATTATGGATTGTAATTGGATTTTTGCTAATGACAACAACCAGTCTCATATTCTATCTTGGAATTATTAACAACTCTACAACCCTTCTATTTGTCTTATCTATTGGAACCATGGCCTTAGGTGTCTACTCTGCTAGAGTTTTATATTTCGCGACGCTTGAAGAAGCTAAAATACCAATAACTGTCACAGGAACTGCAGTTGGTTTTATTTCAGTTGTGGGTTATACACCAGATATTTTTGCAGGACTTATAATGGGTTATTTTTTAGATGCTAATAAAGGTGCTGTTGGATTGCAACATGCTTTTGGTGTAATGAGTTTATTTACATTGGCTGGATTGGTTGCTTCTTTCATGCTTTATAAATATTCGAAAAAAAACGCATAAAAAAAGAGCGCCAATGCGCTCTTATCTTTATAATATAAAAATGCTATTAATGCGTCAAACCTTCACGCTTAGCTTTTTTTTCTTCTCTAATTTCTTTTAAACGCTCTATTGAAGACCCAAAAATCCAGTAAGGAATTACAAATGTTAAAAGGAATATCATTAACCAAAACCCTATAGTTAAAATGGTTAAAAATGCTAAAAATCCTAAATACTGATCAAATTCGAACATAATTGCGTTTCATTTTTTGTTGCTGGCACAAAGATATAACCAATTAATAAGTTTTACAATAGCCAAAACAACATTTATTAACACGAAATAAACATTATGCGTTTCGTGTTAGTTTATAATTGTAGGTTCTTTACGTGGTAATCCACTAAACCTTCTATTGGTCGTCTTACGAAATTTCCAACTTTAAAGCCAAACTCTTCTGCTACTTGCTTAATTTCTTCTTGACCAAAAAACGCAATAGAACCTGCAAAATGCACAGGAATTCCAGTTTTTAATTCCTCTTTAAATTGCATAATCATATTTTCAGCAAACAAACGAATACCTTTTGTAATAATATTACTAATATATTCTGAATCCTTATTTATAAACATAAATTCAGCATGGTCTGCTAAATATGCACTTGGATTAGTTTGTTTATATAGATTATACTTAATAAAGTCTGCTTCTAAATTATGTTTATGAGCAAATGCCACACTAATAGTATCTGGCATTTTTTTAAAATAATAATCTCTTATTAATTGTTTGCCAAAATAATTACCACTTGCATCATCCATTAATATAAATCCAAGACTATCTACACGTTGATGCAAATCTTTACCATCGTAGTAACTACAATTAGATCCTGTCCCTAAAATACATACCACAGCAGCTTCATCATTAGAATTAATACATGCTCTGACTGCTGCATAAGTATCTTCCCTTACTTCCACTACAGCACTTGTAAAAAAAGATTCAAGTATCATCTTTAATAATAGCCTAGGTTTTTCTGTACCACAACCTGCTCCGTAAAAGTAAACATGTGTAACCTCACTGGCTATAGCCATTAGTTCTTTACTTTTTCGAATCGTTTTGTTAAGTTTTTTTTCTGCAACAATAGCAGGGTTTAAACCTTTAGTTCTTATTTTATCAACAACTTGTTTGCCATTTTCATCTATTGCAATCCAATCGCATTTTGTTGAACCTCCATCTGTAATTAGAATCATGATGATGCTTTTATAAAAAAATTCCGTAGTCTATGAGAATACATAATCCTACGGAATTTTAAGAATTATACTATGTATTAAAGGTTATTTACCTTTTGAGCTAAATCTACAAGTTTGTTAGAATAGCCAAACTCATTATCGTACCAAGATACAAGTTTAAAGAATGTAGAATTCAATTCTATTGCAGAATCTGCATCAAATACACTTGTTCTTTCTTCACTAACAAAATCCTGAGATACTACAGCATCTTCTGTGTAACCCATTACACCATTCATAGAGCCTTCAGCTGCCTTTTTAACTGCTGCTTTAATTTCGGCTAATGATGTTTCTTTTTTAGTTTTCACTGTTAAATCCACTACAGATACATCAACAGTTGGCACTCTAAATGCCATACCTGTTAACTTACCATCTAATTCAGGAATTACTTTTCCTACTGCTTTTGCAGCACCTGTAGATGTTGGTATAATGTTGTTAATTGCAGAACGACCTAGTCTGTAATTTTTACGAGATGGTGCATCTACAGTAAACTGTGTAGAAGTTGCTGCGTGAATCGTTGTCATTAACGCTTCCTCAATACCAAAGTTATCTTCAATTACTTTAGCTAAAGGAGCTAAACAGTTTGTTGTACAAGATGCGTTTGATACAATAGTATTACTAGCTGTTAATTTATCATCATTAACACCCATTACAAACATTGGTGCATCCTTACTTGGTGCAGAAATTACTACTTTCTTTGCGCCACCATCGATATGATATTGTGCTGTTTCTAAAGTTGTAAAAATCCCTGTACATTCAGCAACGACATCTGCTCCTGCTTCATCCCACTTTAAATTCTTTGGATCTCTTTCTGCTGTAACTCTAATTGTTTTTCCGTCAACAACTAAGTTTCCGTCTTTAACTTCGATTGTACCATCAAATCTTCCGTGTACAGAATCGTATTTTAAAAGATAAGCCAAGTGCTCTACATCTAATAAATCGTTTATAGCTACTACGTCAACGTCATTACGTTTTACAGTTGCTCTAAACACTATTCTTCCTATTCTTCCAAATCCGTTGATTCCTAATTTTAAATCTGCCATATGTACTATTAATTAATTTCTTATTTTATTAAGTTGTCATTATATCTGAAACTCTTAGGAGTTCCATGTTAATTTTTGATTTTCCTTTTACTGCTTGGTCAAATGGTGTTAAATCCATAACATCATTCTTTAAACCAACCATATAATTGCTTTTTCCTTCTAATAAGCTTTCAACAGCTTTAACTCCCATTCTACTTGCCAAAACTCTATCAAAACATGAAGGTGAACCTCCACGTTGCATGTGACCTAATACAGATACACGTACTTCGTACTCAGACATGTTTTCTTCTACATAATCTTTAAGTTCAAAAACGCTTTTGCCTATTTTATCACCTTCTGCAACAACTACTATACTTGAAGATTTACCAGATTGCTTACTTCGTCTTAAAGAATCCAACAACCTGTCTAGACCTAAATCTTCTTCAGGAATAAGAATTTCTTCAGCACCTGCACCAACTCCAGCATTTAAGGCAATATGTCCAACATCACGACCCATAACTTCAATAAAGAACAGTCTATTATGAGAACTAGCGGTATCTCTAATTTTATCAATTACTTCTACTACGGTGTTTAATGCAGTATCGTAGCCTAAAGTGTGCGTTGTACCATAAATATCATTATCTATGGTTCCTGGGATTCCCATAACAGGAAAACCAAACTCTTGATTAAAAACCATTGCACCAGTAAAACTACCATCACCACCAATTACAACAAAAGCATCGATACCAGCTTTTTTAAGTTGATTATGTGCTTTTATTCTACCTTCTTTAGTTCTAAACTCTTGAGAACGTGCAGATTTTAAGATTGTACCTCCTTTATTTATAATGCCTTTTACACTACGTGCATCCATTGAGATAAAATCTCCATCAATCATCCCTTCATAACCTCTATAAATTCCAATACACTCTATGTTGTGAAAAGCACAAGCTCTAACTACAGATCTGATCGCTGCATTCATTCCTGGAGAGTCTCCTCCAGAAGTTAAAACAGCCATTTTTTTAATTGAATGAAGCATTCTTTGTAAATATTTATAGTAAAATTAATAAACAATGCTAACAATGAAGCGACTATTTCTATAAAAAAAATTAACGAAAACCAATTCAAACGTTTTCGTTAATAAGTATTTTAATAAATTGGAAAAATGTAGTGTTTTTAAGACTTAGTTTTTGTCTTTTCCTTCTTCATTGTCATATAATCTGGCATAAAATCATTATCCTCTTCTTCCTTTTTCTCAGCTTCTTTTTTTGCCTCTTTATCCTTTCTGTTTTTTCCAGAAAATATTATTTGAAGCAATTCCTTGAAGGTATCAAATTCTACATTGTAAGATAAACCTAAACCTTGGGTGTAACCTATTTCCTCTCCAAAGTTTCTAATGTTATTTTCTCTATTGAACACTTTTGCCCTAAATGTACCATCCTCGTTCAATAACCAATCTATCTGTACATCACCAGTAATAGTTGTTTGTTGTGCTGTGCCAAATGGTACACCAACTTTACCATTAACTAAAATCTTATCGGATATTTTGGTTTGTAACGTTAAGCCCACTCTACTGTTAGTTTGCAATTCTGGTGTATCCTGACCTAGTTCAAAATCTACACCAACTCTTAAATCATCATTATCACCTCCTAATAGATTATTGACTATTCCACTGAGACGTTCTGCAATAGTACCTGAGAAATTGACATCCGCTACTCCACTAGCAAAACCACCTGTTGCCAAAAATATTAAGGCTTGGTTATCGCGCTCATCCTTTGAAGATAGCCTATAATCTAACTCAGATTTTACAGTAGATGTTACCGTAGGGAAATTAAAATTAAACTCTGGCTCTGGCTGCTCTAATTGACCTGTAAGTTGTATCTCTACTTCTACAGGAATGGTTTGACTAATTGGATTATCTAATAGTACTGAAGGATTAGCAGATCCATGATAAACTGCTTTTATGTCTATTTGCGCTTTCATTGGATCTCCTTCCCAAACAATATTTCCTCCGCGCTCTACTTCAAATTTTTTCTCTACCAATCCACGATACTTAAAGTTATAGCTACCTTCAAACACCGCAAAATCTCCCCACATATTAAATGTACCGTTGGTATTTATTAAGAATACCAAATTTCCTTCGCCTCTACCTTTTATAGTGCTTCCTGAATCTTTATCTATTACAATTTCTATACTGGCGTTTTGGTTAACATTTAAATCAAAATTTAGCTCTAACCCTTTTACTTCAATCGTTTCTGTTATTTCACCATTAATTCTTGCTGCTTTTTCTTCAGGAGTTAGAAAATGAATGAATGAATTGTCTCCAAAACTCTCCGAATCATTGAGCGGAATATTAAATTCTGTTCCAGGTGCAGTACTCCCTTCAACATCAATAACCAACTGATTTGTCGGCCCTTTTATTTTAGCACTACCAGATATAAAACCAGTTCCGTAATACAATTCGTCTTCAGATTCTTTTGTGTTTAATACCAAAAGACGATTTGTTGTTAAGTCTAACCCAAGTTTCCAGTTAGAAAAATTATCGTGTTCAATATAGCCATTGAGGTTACCTTTTGAGAAGAATTTAGAATCAGTCATGGCTACATCATTGAATATAAATCTTTGATCCTTGAGCGTAACTTTGGAATCAAAATCAAAACCATAATCCACGTTGAGATATGGTATAGACATACCTGCTCTATCTAGCAACAGCTCTCCGTTAATACTTGGCTTTTTAAGACTACCTGTAACCCTTGCGTTTCCAGATACTAGACCTCTAATGTTACTTATAACACCTTCGCCTAATGGGTTGAGTGGATCTAATAAAAATTCTTCAAACGTTACGTCTAAATTTATTCTAGGATTTTTCTCAGCAACATCAATAGAGCCTTTTGCCAGCAATGAGGTTAAATTATCATTTACAAGCGATACATCTACATTGTAATTTGTAATTGAGTTGTTACCTTCAACTTTTGCTGAAAGATTTCCTAAATCATAATCATTTACAAAAAGTGAGCTAATTTCTACATCGGATTTTGGAAGATATACACCATTGTTCTGCAAAATATCCAACTTACCGTTAACAATTCCTCTTAACGAAAGGCTATCAATCCTCGGAGTAATCTTCACCAATTGAACATCTTTAAAATCTACTCTTAAGTTTTTATTGACACTATCACTTATAATACCTGAAAGTTCAATCTCTTCATTACCTTGATTTATGGTAATTGGAAAAATATCAAAGGTTTTAAACTTTCTGTCAAAACGTATTTTGTTGAATGCATTTTTTTCTGAATTAACAAACCACTCATAACCTTTAAATATAACGTCGGATTTTCTAAAACCAATAATGGACTTATTAGCTTCGTCTATGGTATAAAACAGATTAAGATTAAAACTATCTTGATTGTTCTTACCTCCTTTAAATTCAGATTTAATAAGAAGCGTATCTCTTTTGGTAACATTAATTAGGCTAAAATCTGAAGCATTGTATACACCTGCGCTAAGGCTATCGATTTCTATAAAAGTGTTATAAATTGGGTTGCTGTTATCTACACTGATATTAATATTATTAGCAAAATACTCTTGAAACTTAATTTCAGGAGAATTAAATGTTAAATCAAATCCCTTTTCATCGGTTTCTATTCGTCCTTCTATAAACGTATTTTTTCCCAAGGTTAAATCCTTGAAAAATACCGCAGCAATTTTTGAGTAAATATTGAATCTAAAATCTATATATTGATTTTCTTCAACTTCATTAGGCACATAATTGGTATAAATGCTACCAACAGAATTTTCAACTAAATTTAAAATATCTTTAGTTTTAAACTGGCCAGATATTTTTCCATTAATAATATCTGGGGAGTTAATAGAGATTGAACGTACCGCACCATTAAAAGAGGATACAATATCAAAATCTTCAAACCTATATCTATTATCCTGGTTTTTATATGTTGTGTTTTTAATGTTAATGGTTCCGCTTGCATTATCTATGTCAGTACCTGTTGCAGTCATACTAACCAAACCTCTAAACTCGGATATACTGTCTCTTGTAACAAAATTTAAAACTTTTAGGTTGGCATAACCAACATTGGCTTTAAAATCGAACTTCTTCTGTTCTTGAGCAAAATCAACCAATCCATTAAAGTCTAGTTGCAAATTAGGGTCTTCTGCCTTTAATACTCCGTTAAAAATTTTGTTTCCTAAATCTCCAGACACGTTTATATCTCTATAAGTATAATCATTATACTCAAGACTGTAAACATCACCTGTTACGTCTGTCATTAGATTATCTAGCGTAAAGCCTTTTCCATCCACATCTACATTTGCCGAAACTCTTTTTACTTTAGGATCATTAATGAGTTTGCCAATGTCAAACTCATCAAAAACGATATTACCAATATAATTGGCATTATCAATATCATCAATATTTGTGAGTTTTAAATCGGACTTTACATAGCCTAAATCCGTATCTATATTTATATTGGCATCAATGCGCTTGGAAGTTATGTGAGAAGTTCCATTGATTTTAAAATTCCCAACTTTAGATAAAACCGTTGGTATAGCATTACCAAGAATTCGAGGTAATAGAGCCGTTAAATCATTATAGTTTGATGCTAGGTTTTGAAATTTACCATCCAAAGCAAAACTATCATCTTCTCTGTTAAATAAATTTTTGAACGTAATATCACCAATAATTCTCGTATTTCTTGTTGTGCTTACATTGAGGTTTTTAGTAACCAAATTATTTAGCGTACCAGACAAATCTGCATTTAAGCTAGCACGTTGATTAACTCCAAACTCATCAAAAAACACATTGAGTTCTGTAAGTGAAACTTCAGAATCCTTAAAGCTTGCTGTTACATTTACCTTGTCAGTGAAATCTTTTAAGTCTTCGCGTTTATAGTCAAATCTTAAATCTCCTTTTAATTCTGAGCCTTTGGTTTTGATGTTTAAGTCACCAAAATTCATATGGTCTAAGGTGTACTCAAAATTCGCCATAAGATTATCTACAGCAATTCCTCTACTATCATTAAAACTAAATTTATTGATACGAGCACTTACATCTGGTCCATTAATTAGGAAATTGGTTGTATTGGCATTTAATGCTGTAAACTCAAATACTTTTGGAGTTTCAAGGTTTTCATCAATCAACCTAAAAATACCATCTTCAATTGACACATCACTTGATGAAAACAGAAATTCACTCGGTCCAACCCTTGGATTATCATCATCAAACTTAGCCACAAAAACATCTAGGTTGGTATCCTCTGATCCTTTGTACGTTTTTAAGTTAAATACTAAATTTTGGATGTCAATGTCACCAAAATTCAGTTTACTATAATAGAGATTTTTAAAACTAACGATAGAACTATTCAACTCACCAATACTAATTAGTGTGTCCTTTTTGTAATCTCTTATTAAAATATCTTTTAATTCGATGTCGCCATTGAGTTGAAGACCAACTCTTCCGATGTTGATATCGGTTTTAAAATCATCATTTAATCGTTTTGTTGCGTACTTACCAAGTTTGGTTTGTACAGCAGGAATTCCCAGAATTAAAAAAACAATAAGAAACAGGAGTAAAAATATTCCTATTATTTTGCCTATTATTTTGAGTATCTTTTTGATAAGAATTACACTTAAGAATTGATGAAATCTTCACTACATTTGCCTATACAATACGTTGTTAAATACTGTCTTAGACTATATCCCGTAAAATTAACAATAATTGTGCCCAATAACGATTATGAAAAAAGAAAATATTTATATCCTTGGTATTGAATCTTCTTGCGATGATACTTCTGCCGCTATACTATGTAACGATAAAATTCTCAGCAATGTTGTTGCAGACCAAAAAATACATGCAGAATATGGTGGTGTTGTACCAGAATTAGCCTCGAGAGCGCACCAGCAAAATATTGTTCCTGTGGTGCATCAGGCACTTAAAAAAGCTGGAATTTCCAAAGACCAACTGAGCGCTATAGCTTTTACACGTGGACCAGGATTAATGGGTTCATTGTTGGTTGGTGCTTCGTTTGCAAAATCTTTGGCTTATGGTTTGGATATTCCTTTGATTGATGTTAACCACATGCAAGCTCATATTTTGGCACATTTTATTGAAGAAGACCACCACAAAAAACCACCATTTCCTTTTTTGGCAATGACTATTTCTGGAGGTCATACACAAATTGTAAAAGTGACCAATTATTTTGAAATGGAAGTTCTTGGCGAAACTATTGATGATGCGGTTGGTGAAGCTTATGACAAAAGCGGAAAAGTATTAGGACTTGGCTATCCTGCAGGACCAGAAATAGACCAAAGAGCACAACTGGGAAATCCGAAGGCTTATAAATTTACAAAGCCAAAGGTTGATGGACTTAACTTTAGCTTTTCTGGGTTAAAAACCGCAATACTTTATTTTGTACAACGTGAGGTAAAAGCCAATCCAAATTTTGTTGAAGAAAACTTAAATGATATCTGTGCTTCCATTCAATATACCATTATTGGGATTTTAATGGACAAATTGAAACTTGCCGTAAAACAAACAGGCATAAAACATATTGCTATTGGTGGTGGTGTTTCGGCAAACTCTGGCATTAGAAAAGCCTTGAAAGATGCCGAAAAGAAACATGGCTGGACAAGTTATATCCCAAAATTTGAATACACTACAGACAATGCTGCTATGATTGCTATTGTTGGGTATTTAAAGTATTTAGAACAAGATTTTGCAGATTTTGATGTGATGGCTACGGCTCGGTTGAAGATATGATAATAAAGCAAAAAACATATAAATATTACTTCTATCTATTTATCCTTTTGGCGATTGTATGGGTAATCTTCAAAGTTAAAAAGTTCACTTTTGTTTTCAACATATTAGGTGAATATTATGTTACTTTTTATGCTGATATAATAGTTGGAATAATTTTACCTGTTATAGTAATTGGTTTTATTTATTGGTTGATTTCAAAAAGTCCAATAAATTTAATTAAAAGTCTATCTAAAATACATACTACAATAACTATAGCTGGCATTATTTTATTTACAATATTTCTAAGTTTTTATGATTTTATAAGTCCTGCTGGCACAAACTCTCGATTTCCTCTTTTTGATAATCCAATGAATAACACCTATATACTAATGACTATCATTGTTGTTGTTTCTATATCACAACTATTATTGATTATTAATGTATTAATTGGTCTTATAAAGCGCTTTTTTAAAAGACAAGAGTAGAATTGTTAAAACATCTGTTGATAAGCTAAATTGCTTTTGTTCTATTTCACTTTAAAATTTAGTTGTTTTGTAGTGCAATCAATCTCAAAATAATATGAAACCGCTTTTAGCACTATTACTTTTCATTCCTTTTTTATGCTTTTCTCAAGAATCATTAGAACAAGAACTAGATTCCATATCCACAACAGAAGAAGCTAAAACCTTTGCAAAAACTCACAAAAGAGCCAACAAGAGTAAACTCTTTACTTTCAACAAAGAGAAACACAAAACAAGATTGGCAGAATCTCTTTTTAAACTTTCTAAAGGCGGAAAAGAAGTTATAAAAACCGACTACAACAAAACCTATTACAAGATTATTGACAAAAACGACGTATTACATTACAGAGCTAGTTGTATTTATTTTGATGGTAGCAAACTGACCTTAGATGAAATTAACGCCAAACGAGAAAAAATTCTTAAGCAATACAAAGAGGGCTATAAATTTGAAGCCTTAGCAAAACTACATTCTATGGATTTAAGTGCTAAACGTGGTGGAGATTTAGGCTGGTTTCCTGAGGGACAGATGCATCCAGAATTTGAAGAGGCTATAAAAAACCACGAAACCAATGCTATTTTTACACTAGACATAACCGACAAAAAATGGCATTATATTGTATTAAAAACCTTCGATCCAAAACCAATTGAAGAGATTACAGTATTAAAATATACCGAAGCTATTGATTAATGCAATTATTCTACAACCCAAACATATCTAGCAACGATAGTGTATTTAGCTTTGATAAGGACGAAAGCAGACATATCGTAAAAGTGCTTCGAAAAAAAACAGAAGACCAATTACATATTACCAACGGAAAAGGTTGGCTATTTGAAGCTGAATTGACTGTAGCTAATATGAAACAGTGTACAGTGAATGTAACTTCGCAAAGCTTACAGCCCAAACGAAATTACAACCTACATTTGGCAGTTGCACCTACAAAAATGAACGATCGTTATGAGTGGTTTCTAGAAAAAGCCACAGAAATTGGTATTGAAGAAATAACACCAATTATTTGCGACAATAGTGAACGTAAGGTTGTGAAATTAGAGCGTTTTGAAAAAATCATTCAATCTGCTATGAAACAATCTTTACAATGTTATTTACCAAAACTAAACACTCCTGTTGCATTTAAAGATTTTGTAAGTCAAAATTTCACAAATCAAACCTTTATAGCGCATTGTGAAGAGAGTGATAAAAAATCATTAAAATCGCAACTTAAAGTAAATGAAGACGCTATAATTTTAATCGGTCCTGAAGGAGATTTTAGCGTTAAAGAAATTGAAATTGCTTTGCATCACAATTTTATTCCTGTAACTTTGGGTGACACACGTTTACGCACGGAAACAGCTGCAGTAGTAGCTTGTCATTCTATCGCGTTAATCAATGATAAATAAATGAGATTCTTAATAACTATATTCTTTTCGCTTTTCGCTACCACACTACTCGCGCAAGATGTCGCAGTATTAAAATACAAAGGTGGTGGCGATTGGTACAGTAACCCAACTGCATTACCAAACTTAGTTAAGTATTGTAACGATAATATTGATACTAATATCAATGAAAATATTCAAACTGTAGAAGTTGGCAGCACAGATATTTTTCAATTTCCGTTGTTACACATGACAGGTCATGGCAACGTATTCTTTGATGATGATGATGCCGAAAACCTAAGAAAATACTTAATTTCTGGTGGTTTTCTACATATAGACGACAACTATGGTATGGAGCCTTACATTACAAAAGAGCTAAAAAAGGTATTCCCTAATAATGAACTGAAAGAAATTCCAAAAGATCACGAAATATTTAATACAGCATTTAAATTTGCCAATGGCTTACCAAAAATCCATGAGCACGATGGTAAAGTACCACAAGCTTTTGGTATTTTTTATGAAGGCAGATTAGTATTGTTATTTACATTTGAAAGTGATTTAGGCGATGGTTGGGAAGATCAAGAAGTACACAATGACCCAGAAGAAGTAAGAGAAAAAGCACTAAAAATGGGAGCTAATATTGTTAAGTATGCTTTTACTAATTGACGATTGCAGATATACGATTTTAGAATTAAGAAATCGTAAATCGAAATTTAAAAATCTAAAATTAATTTGCAACTCACCCACTACACATCAAACTTTAAAAAGAAAAAGCATCCCATCACTTTAGTATGTGATAATATTACCAATGCCCCAAATATTGGTAGTTTGTTTAGAATTGCTGATGCTTTTAATATTGAAGAATTAATTTTCTGTGGAGATACTATTCCTTTAGGGAAACGCATGACTAAAACTTCAAGATCTACAGAAAAATACGTCAAACACAAAATTGAAGCGGATATCAACACGGTTATAAAAGAGCTCAAAGCCAATAAAACATATATAATCGCTTTAGAAATCACAAATAACAGTATAGAACTCAAAGACTTTAAGTTAAATACCAATCTACCAATTGCACTAATTTTGGGTGATGAGAATTTTGGAATATCTGATGCTATTTTAAAGCAATGCGATGCCATTGTGCATATTAACATGTACGGTAATAATAGCAGTATGAATGTGGTACAGGCTACAAGCATCACACTCTATGAAATCACTAAACAACTTAGTTCATAAATTTGCCGTATTGAATTCCTGCTTATAGACAGACAAGAATTTCATTGGCATTGGTTATATTTACAAAATGAATTCTAAACTCATCGCAAACGGTATTTTAAGAGCAATAGGTATATTATCTGCTATTGTATTGGTACTGTTTTTTTTATATAAAATTCAATCAGTCATTGTTTATATAGCAATAGCTGCTGTAATTTCTTTAATTGGAAGACCAATAGTCATTTTTTTAAGACGCAAACTTAAGTTTAACAACACTATTGCAGTTGTGGTCACTATGGTTTTACTTATTGGTTTATTTATTGGTTTGGTTGGTCTTTTTATTCCTTTGATAGCAGACCAAGGTCAAAAATTATCATTATTAAACATTCAACAACTTGAAAACAATATCGAAAACCTATACGACCAAATTGTTACTTATTTTGAATTTAACAACATCGATGTAGAGCAATCTATAAAAGACTCTAACCTACTATCTAAACTGGATTTTGCGGTTATTCCAAATTTTTTGAACAGCTTTATTAGCGGTTTAGGCAGCTTTAGCATTGGTTTGTTTTCAGTACTGTTTATTTCATTTTTCTTTCTAAAAGACAGTAAACTATTTGAAGATGGTATTATGACTTTTATACCTAAGGGAAACGAAACACGATCTAAACGTTCTTTCACAAAAATAAAAGATTTACTATCGCGCTATTTTGTTGGTCTTATTTTTCAAATATTAATTCTATTTATCGTTTACACTGCTGTGCTATTAATCTTTGGAATAGACAATGCCGTGGTTATTGCATTCTTATGCGCATTACTCAACTTAGTACCTTATGTTGGACCTTTAGTTAGTGGTTTTTTAATGTTGTTATTAAGTATGTCTAGTAATTTAGGCGAAAGTTTTAGCGAAGTCATTTTACCAAAAACCACTTATGTAATGATAGGTTTTGTTATAGCTCAATTGGTGGACAATTTCTTTAGCCAACCGTTTATTTTTTCTAAAAGTGTAAAATCGCATCCTTTAGAAATTTTCTTAGTTATTATTATCGCTGGTATTTTATTTGGTATTGTAGGAATGATTGTTGCAGTGCCAGCATACACAGCAATAAAAGTAATTTTGAAAGAGTTTTTATCAGAATACAAGGTCGTTAGCAAACTCACAAAAGACCTTTAGTTTTAGTTTGGATAAGTCAATTTTAAATATTGAAAATCAAGAATTTATAAACTCAAATATAAATGCTGATATTTCCAGTTTATTATTAAAAGGTATTCCTCTTAAAGCTGTTGACCCTAAGCTAATCATAGAGCAAATTGAAGCTAAAAAGCGCTGTAAAAAGAAGCTACCTACCTGGTTTAATTCTAAAGATATTATATATCCCAACAAACTAAATATAGAGCAAACCTCCTCTGAAGCAACTGCAGAATACAAAGCTGGATTAGTATCAGGAAATTCATTAATTGACCTTACTGGTGGTTTTGGTGTTGATGCTTATTATTTCTCAAAACAAATTAAAGATGTTACGCATTGCGAAATAAACCCAAAACTTTCTGAAATTGTAAAGCATAATTACTCAAAGCTTAAAGCTCACAACATAAATTGCACAAACGAGAATGGCATTGAAGCTTTAAAGCAAGCCAATCAGTCGTTTGATTGGATTTACATAGACCCTTCACGCAGAGATGACTCTAAAAACAAGGTGTTTCTGCTATCAGATTGTGCTCCAGATATAAAATTATTTCAAAATTTATTTTTGAAATATGCTAAAAATGTGATGATTAAAACCTCTCCATTATTAGACATAAAAGCAACACTAGCAGATTTGGAGTTTGTAAAAGAAATCCATGTCGTAGCTGTAAATAATGAAGTAAAAGAACTATTATGGTTGTTAGAAAGGGGCTATGAAAAAGATATTGTGGTAAAAACGGTAAATCTTAGAACAAAAGAAAATCAAATATTCGATTTTAAATTAGATGATGAACATAACATAAGCCCAAATTATAGTAAACCACTTACATATATCTACGAGCCAAATGTAGCCATCTTAAAATCGGGTGCGTTTAACTCAATAGCCCATCAATTAGATGTTTCAAAACTGCACAAGCATTCACATTTATACACCTCAGAAACACTTATAGATTTTCCTGGAAGATGTTTTAAAATTGAAAAAAAACTACCATTCAACAAAAAAGCATTAGCTAAACAAGGTGTAAAAAAAGCTAATATAACTACACGAAATTTTCCTTTATCTGTAGTAGAAATTCGAAAAAAGCTAAAAATAAAAGATGGAGGAAACATCTATTTGTTCTTTACAACCAATCTTGACGACGAGAAAATAATATTAGTTTGCTCAAAGGTTAATTGACCACTATAAAAACCCCTTTTGAGCTATAAGCATCTCGTCTCCCCAAAGTTGCACTAAAAAAGAAATATCTATTGGGAAAAATGATGACGAGCCGTCAGAATTATATTTTACAGGACATTGAATCCTATTACCATCAACTATTTCGCAGGTATTCTTATTGTTATCTGAGATAAAAATTAGTTTAGAGTCTAATTTTTCATAGACTTTCTTTAAATCTATTATGGCATATTTCAAAAAACTGGATGATGCATTTACATCTGCTTTAGAGTTATCAATAATGCCATAAGTAAAGTAATGTGCTTCCATTTTATAATATTCAGATTCCTTTCTATCATCAAACTTGTTTTCATCTCTACGATATCTAATCGTAAAATCGGAATACTCTTTATATTTAGACTCTCTAAAACGCTCTTGAACGGTCATTACAGCATCATCTTTCAAAAAGACATAGTCTATTCCTTTGACCATATCAATATATTCAGCGTAGCTGTCCTTGAGTTTAACTTCTTGCCAGTTTAAAGGTTTGTATATCTGTGGTGATGCTATATGCTTATGCACATAATCGGTAAAGGCTCTATCATTTTTATATTTAGACATAATATAAATCTAAAAATAAACAATAATGAAGATAAAAAAAAGCCTCACTATTAGACTAGTAAGGCTTGTTGTGATGGCACTAGGATTCGAACCTAGGACCGCCTGCTTAGAAGGCAGGTGCTCTATCCAGCTGAGCTATGCCACCATTCGAGAGTAAAAACTCCGAAAAATTATAAAAGTCGGGGTGGCAGGATTCGAACCTGCGACCTCCGCGTCCCAAACGCGGCGCGATAACCGGGCTACGCTACACCCCGAAAATTCGGTTATCAAATTTTTGCGGAGAGACCGGGATTCGAACCCGGGCAACACTTACGCGTTGACAGATTAGCAATCTGCTCCATTACCACTCTGGCACCTCTCCTAAACAATATTTACAGAACGTTCCTTAAAATTGCGGATGCAAATGTAACTTTTCATATTAAAGAACGCAACAATTTTTTTTAGTTTTTTGGAATTATATTAATTCACCTATTCAGGATACTCAATTCTAAGATGATAGATGTTTGCCAACTTAAGTTTTAACACCTTTTTAATAGATTGAATTTCTTTAAAAGTAATATCAGCGTTCAAAAATTGACCATTTTCCATTTGTTTATTGATAATATTTTCTACAAACTCATTTATTTTAGTGCTTGTAGGCTCTTTTAAACTTTTTGATGCAGCTTCTACACTATCGCACATCATTAAAATTGCGGTCTCTTTACTAAATGGTTGTGGTCCAGGATACGTATAATCCTCAATTTTTACATCTTCGTTTTTAGCTTTTTCTTTCATGTAGAAGTAATACACTAGGCTAGTACCATGATGTGTTCTTATAAAATCAATTACGCGATCTGGAAGGTTATGTCGTTTCGCAATTTCAATACCATTAAGTACATGATCTATTATTATTCTCGCACTTTCTCTATTAGACAATTCATCATGCGGATTTAAGCCAGTACTTTGATTTTCGGTGAAATACGTTGGATTCTTCATTTTACCAACATCGTGATACAATGCTCCTACCCTTACCAACATGGCATTAGCACCTATTTCATTTGCAGATGCTTCAGCTAAGTTTGCAACATTTAACGAGTGATGAAATGTACCAGGAGCTTTATTCGATAATTCCTTAAGAAGTTTTGTATTGGTGTCGGATAACTCTAAAAGCGATACATCAGATACCAATCCAAAAATCTTTTCATACATATATATTAAAGGTTGCACAAATAATGTTGCTAATCCACATAGAATAAATAAACCAAAGGTTTCCCACTTTAAACTTGTAATCTGACCTTCGTGTATAACAAAAAACGCAAAGTATGCTATAATATAAATTAATGTGATTTGACCCACTGATATAAATAAGTTTGCGCGCTTATATAATTCTGAAACTGTTAATATGGTAACAATACCAGCTATAATCTGGAGAAACATATACTCATAACTGTTTGGTACAATAAAACCTAACAGCAACACCGTAAGCACATGAGCAAACAAACCCAACCTTGCGTCAAAAAAGGCTTTAAGAACTAAGGGCAAAATACATAATGGCACCACATATATATATTGAGAATTATAGTTAATGACTAATGTGGTTAGCAAAATCATTAGCACAATATTGAAAAATATAAAAGTGACTTTAGTGTTGTTAAGAAACACTTCCATTCTATATTTTCTTAGAAATAACAACAACATTAAAAGGGCTAATGCCACTAGCAGTGTATAAGCTACAAGCACCCAATTATAATTTGCCGTGTTCCAAACTTGGGACTCGTATTCGGATTTTAAAGAATTTAAAATAGTGTATTCCTCGTCTTCTACGACTTGCCCTTTTGATATAATGAGTTGATCTTTATCTATACTACCACGAGTTTCTGAAATTTGAGATAGTTCTTCTTCTAATGTGCTTTGAGTTAAACTTTCATTCAGCGTAATGTTTGGTTTAATAACATCAAAAAATAGAGATATCATTTTATTTCTGTTGCTGGTAGATATTGAGGAAGAAAAATAATCGTCCAAACGCTGTTTTAAATTACTGATTTCAACTAAATCACCATATTCTAAATGTTTTATAATTGTGTTTGAAGACATCAAAACAACTGGCTTGTCATCAGGATAATTATAATCTATATCCAAAACACCATTTGAATACAGTTTGTCTATCAAGGTTTTACCACTTTTATATAGCGCTAAATTTTCGCTATTCAGGTTAAGTGTATCTTTAAAAGTTTCGTTGAATTTTGTAATGTAGTCTGAAAGTATTTGGTCACCAATTTCAACATTGATATCAAAATAAACTGAAGCGCGGTTTTCAATATCAAGCCTTTCTTTTTCAATTTCTTCTGAAGCCTTTTTTATGGCAAAGTTGAAAGGAGCATACAAGTTTTCAGATTGCCATGGTTTGCCTTTTTCAAACGAGTATCTAAACTTTCCGGTTTTAGGAAATAAATAGACAATAAAAAGTGTTGTAACCAAGAACAATAATATCTTATATACTAAGGCATGATTTTTATACCATTTGTTAAGAAGTTCTTTCATATGTAATCAAATGTAACAAATATTAGAATTTTACACAGCTATATTCAGTTATTCATTCCGAAATATCTTAAAAAATGATTAATTTCGCAGCAACTAATATAAACACAAACATAATGAATAAGGACGTTGTAATCGTATCTGCAGTTAGAACACCAATAGGAAGTTTTTTAGGAAGTTTATCTAGCGTACCAGCACCAAGACTGGGAGCAGTTGCTATTAAAGGTGCATTGGATAAAATTAACTTGAAGCCTGAGTTGGTTGATGAAGTTTTAATGGGTAACGTTGTGCAAGCTGGCACTGGACAAGCTCCTGCCAGACAAGCAGCTATCTATGCTGGTATTCCGGACACGGTTCCTTGTACTACTGTAAATAAGGTTTGCTCTTCTGGGATGAAAGCCATAATGCAAGCTGCACAAGCTATACAACTTGGTGATGCAGAAATTGTTGTAGCAGGAGGCATGGAAAACATGAGTGCTATACCACATTATTACCACGCACGAAGTGCTACAAAATTTGGTCCAGCTACACTTGAAGATGGCATGCAAAAAGATGGTTTAGTAGATGCTTACAATAAAAATGCCATGGGAGTTTGTGCTGATGCTTGTGCTATGGAGTATAAATTTTCTAGAGAAGATCAAGATGCATTTGCAGTTCAGTCTTACGAACGTTCAAAAGCTGCTTGGGATGCAGGTAAATTTAATAATGAAGTAGTTCCTGTTGAAGTTCCTCAACGTCGCGGAGAACCTATAGTTATTGATAGAGATGAAGAATATACTAATGTAAAAATGGATAAAATTCCTGCATTACGTCCTGCATTTACTAAAGATGGTACAGTAACTGCTGCTAACGCTTCTACAATAAATGATGGTGCTGCTGCAATGGTATTAATGAGTAGAGAAAAAGCAAATGAACTAGGTTTGAAACCTATTGCTGTGGTAAAAAGTTATGCTGATGCTGCACAAGAACCAGAATGGTTTACTACAGCTCCCGCAAAAGCTTTACCGAAAGCTATAGCTAAAGCTGGTATAGAATTAAGTGATGTTGATTATTTTGAATTCAACGAAGCTTTTTCTGTGGTAGGTTTGGCAAACATGAAAATATTAGGATTAAACGACAGCAATGTAAATGTTAATGGTGGAGCTGTATCTTTGGGTCACCCACTTGGTTGCTCTGGCGCAAGAATTTTAGTGACATTAATTAATGTACTACATCAAAACAATGCTAAAATTGGTGCTGCAGCCATTTGTAATGGTGGTGGTGGTGCTTCAGCTATGGTATTAGAGCGCGCTTAAAACTTTTATATGCAATACGGCATTTGCAATCTTGGAATTGTACCTATACGATTAGAACCTAGCGATACTAGTGAAATGGTAACGCAAGCATTGTATGGAGATCTGTTTAAAGTTTTAGAACAACGAAAAAAATGGAGTCGCATACGTTTTGCTTATGACAAGTATGAAGGTTGGATAGATAATAAGCAATATCTAGAAATTGAGGAAGACAGCTATAAAAATTTATCTAAGTCTGAAATCAATCTATCAAGAAATTTAATAGAATATGTTTCGGATGCTTCAAATAACTTATATCCAATTCCTGTTGGGTCTGATTTAAATGGTTTAAAACTTCTTAACCATGATTTTGAAGGTAAAGCAATTACGTCTAAACGCCCTAAATCAGAAATTGTAGCTACTTCATTTCTATATTTGAATTCACCCTATCTTTGGGGAGGAAAATCACCATTTGGTATAGATTGTTCGGGTTTTACACAAATGGTTTATAAGCTTAATGGTTATAAGCTTATGAGGGATGCATCGCAACAAGCAACACAGGGTAGCGCTCTAAGTTTTATTGAGGAAAGTGAGCCTGGTGATTTAGCGTTTTTTGATAATGCTGAAGGTAATATCATCCATGTTGGTATTATAATGGAAAACAATTACATTATCCATGCACATGGTAAAGTACGTATAGATCGCTTAGATCATAGTGGTATTTATAATGTTGATAAAAATATGCACACTCATAAGCTAAGGGTTATAAAAAAGATTGTATAAAAAAAGCGACTTTTTTCAAAGTCGCTTTTAATAATCATATTTAATGATTTATATTAATTACCGTTTGCAGCTGATTGAATTTGTTCAATCTTAGCTTTCATTGCTTTCATCTTATCCATTTCACCTAAAACGCTATAAATATTCATTAACGTTTTGGCAGTATCAATATTTGAGCTCTTTAATTCTAATACTTTTTCCAAATAAGGAATTGCATCTCTATATAATTGTGCTTTTTCTTCTTTAAGCTCGTCGTATTTTCTATTATCTGCAGCACTTGTACCTAGAGCATTCATCTGCTCCACTATTGTTGCTTCCTCACTCAATATTGCAACAGCTAAGTTATTATAGGCGTCCACATAATTCGGGTCTATTGATATTGCTTTTTCATAGTACTTTTTTGATGCTTCTACATTTCCTCCTTCTGCAGCTAAAACGCCTAAATTATATTGCAATTCAGCATTGTTAGGATCTTTAGTCGTAGCTTCTTCCATCAACACCTTAAACTTATCTCTATTACCCATTTTTAAATGTACATTGGCTTCAGACAATAATAATCCTAGGTCATCTGGGTTTTCCTTTCTTGCATCAGTCATAGCTGCAAGAGCTTTTTCATCTTCTCCTTGAGACACATATATTAATGCAATATTTTTTACTATTTCTGCAGTTTTTGGTTCACTCTTTTCATCTCTAGGGTCCATATGCAATTTTGCCTTTACAGAAAAATCTCTAGATGCTTTATCCGAAAAAGATTCTTCAACTCCAGTTTCCTTATTGGTAGCGTAATAATTCATTTGCTCACCTCTAAAGCCCATGTTCTTCAATTGAAGGTAATAATCTAATGCAGCATCATAATCTTGGTCTGTTACTGCAGATGAAGCTGCATAATAAAGGTATATTGTATCCTTTGGAGACATTTTGTAAGCTTTCTCAAACCCTTTAGCCGCAATTTTATAATTCTTGTTACTAAACGCATTATTCGCTTTAGTTAAAAAAGAATTTAACATACTAGATGTCATTTCATTGGCTTGCTGCGTATATTTTAACTTCCCCATTTTAGATTCTAAATCTTTAAGCGATTCTAAACTAGAGATAGCCTCATCTATATTAGCATCTGTACCTGCACCATTGGCATATAATGCTTGTGCCTTTAAGAAATAAAACTTGGCTTTGGTTTTATCGTCCATATTTCCGATTAATGCTTCCGCTGCCGAAGCTGCTGATTTAGCGTCAGAAAAATTCGAATTTTTCAGTGCTTTCTCTATAGCTTTAATTTCATTCTTTTGTGCAAAAGACATTGAAGTAAAAGCTACAAATAACACTAATGCTATAACTTTTTTCATCTTGTAATAAATAATTTTGTTTTTTGTTAATTTTTAGTTTTCAGTTTCATTAGTATCAAGAGCCGTGCCATCTTCATTATTTTCTTGATTATCAATGTTTTCTACATCAATATCACTACCCTCTTCCTCATCATCTTTCATTACTTTGGCAACAGCTGCAATAGAATCATTACCCTTAAGGTTTATTAATTTTACACCTTGTGTAGCCCTTCCCATCACTCTTAAATCAGCCACTTCCATACGGATAGCTATACCAGATTTGTTAATAATCATTAAGTCATCATCATCTGTTACATTCTTAATAGATACTAAGTTACCTGTTTTTTTCGTAATAGAAATGGTTTTTACACCTTTTCCTCCTCTATTGGTTATTCTGTAATCTTCTAAGCTTGAACGTTTTCCGTAACCATTTTCAGACACTACAAGTATATTACTGTCCATATCATCTACAGCAACCATACCGATTACCTCATCTGTTTTTTCATCTTGTAATCTAATACCACGAACACCAGAAGCATTTCTCCCCATTGGTCGTGTTTTAGCTTCTTCAAAACGGATGGCTTTACCAGATTTAAGCGCTAACATAACTTGACTTTCGCCAGTAGTTAGCTTTGCTTCTAATAACGTATCGTCTTCTCTAATAGTAATTGCATTAATACCATTTGTTCTAGGTCTAGAATACTGTTCTAGAGATGTTTTCTTAACCTGACCCTTTTTAGTAGCCATAATAACGTAATGGCTATTGATGTAATCTTCGTCCTTAAGATCCTGAGTACATATAAAAGCCATTACTTTATCGTCTTGCTCTATATTAATAAGGTTTTGAATTGCTCTACCTTTTGAAGTTTTTGCTCCTTCAGGGATTTCATAAACACGCATCCAGAAACATTTTCCTTTTTGAGTAAAGAACAGCATATATTGGTGATTAGTACCAACAAATAAATGTTCTAAGAAATCTTCATTTCGTGTTGTTGATGCTTTTTGACCAACTCCTCCTCTATTCTGAGTCTTGTATTCGTTTAACGAAGTACGTTTTATATAACCTGCATGAGAAATGGTGATAACCACCTTCTCATCTGGAATCATATCCTCAATACTTAAATCACCACCTGCATACTCAATAACAGAACGACGCTCATCACCATATTTATCTCTTACAACTTCTAATTCTTCCTTAATGATATCCATTCGACGCTCTTTCTTGTCTAAGATATCTTTAAGATCGATTATGGTTTTCATTATTTCTTCATACTCAGAACGTAACTTATCTTGTTCCAGACCTGTTAACTGACGCAAACGCATCTCAACAATAGCCTTAGCTTGAATTTCAGAAAGCTTAAAGCGTTCAATTAAATTGTTACGAGCTTCATCGGCATTAGACGATGCACGAATAATCTTAATTACCTCATCAATATTGTCCGATGCAATAATTAAACCTTCTAAAATATGTGCACGTTCTTCTGCCTTACGCAATTCGTATGTAGTACGTCTTACAACAACATCATGTCTATGCTCAACGAAATAGTGAATTAATTCTTTTAAGTTTAATAACTGTGGACGACCATTTACAAGCGCAATGTTATTAACACTAAAAGACGATTGTAAAGCTGTGTACTTATATAATTTATTAAGAACGATATTAGGAATTGCATCACGCTTTAAAACGTAAACAATACGCATACCGTTTCTGTCAGATTCATCTCTAATTGTAGAGATGCCATCTAACTTTTTGTCATTTACCAAGTCTGCAGTCTTTTTAATCATGTCTGCTTTATTAACCTGGTAAGGAATCTCATTTACAATGATACACTCACGTCCGTTTACTTCTTCAATATTAGCCTTACCACGCATAACTATACGTCCACGACCTGTATGAAAAGCTTCTTTAACTCCATCGTAACCATAGATAATTCCTCCTGTAGGAAAATCTGGTGCTTTAATGTGCTGCATTAACTCATCAATCTCAATATCATTATTATCAATATATGCTATTGTACCATTAACAACTTCGGTAAGATTATGTGGTGGCATATTTGTTGCCATACCAACCGCAATACCAGATGCTCCATTAACTAAAAGGCCAGGGATACGCGTAGGTAAAACCGTTGGCTCTTCTAAGGTGTCATCAAAATTTAGCTTATGATCTACAGTTTCTTTGTCAATATCCGCTAACATATCCTCAGATATTTTACGCATACGTGCTTCCGTATAACGCATTGCTGCAGGACTATCACCATCTACAGAACCAAAGTTACCTTGACCATCTATTAACATATATCGTAAACTCCATTCTTGAGCCATACGAACCATAGTATCATAAACCGATGTATCTCCATGTGGGTGATATTTACCCAAAACTTCACCAACAATTCTTGCTGACTTTTTATGTGCCGTATTTGCTCTAACACCTAGTTCATGCATACCATAAAGTACACGTCTATGAACTGGCTTTAAACCATCTCTTACATCTGGTAAAGCACGTGACACAATGACTGACATTGAATAATCAATGTAAGCCGATTTCATTTCATCTTCAATGTTAATTGGAATGAGTTTTTCTCCTTCTGCCATATATAAAATTAATTAGTTTTTTTGTAGGTTTTCAAAACGTGCTAATATAAGTAATTTAGCAGTGTTTAATAAGAATTTCCGGTGTGATTTTAGGAGTTTTTATTAACAATTTTTGATATCTTTTTCGTTAATAAGTATCCTGAATTTTACTTTGATTTAAAAAGCTTTTTTACTCTATTCGTTTATACATTTTATTTAAGGTATGATTTTTGTCCTATAGATAATATGTTTTTACTATTTTTAATGCAGAAAGGAATATAATATGGATGATAATTTTTCCCCAAGAGTTAAAGATGTTATAGCTTATAGCAAAGAAGAAGCCTTGCGCTTAGGCCACGATTTTATTGGTACTGAGCATTTAATGTTAGGTTTACTTCGCGATGGCAATGGAAAAGCAATTGATATATTGAGTTCATTGGATGTAGACCTCAATCACCTAAGAAGAAAGGTTGAGATATTGAGTCCTGCAAACCCAAATATAACTACAACATCTAACGAAAAGAAGAACTTGCACCTAACAAGGCAAGCAGAACGTGCTTTAAAAACAACATTTTTAGAAGCCAAATTGTTTCAAAGTACCTCAATAAATACTGCACATTTATTATTGTGTATTTTAAGAAACGAAAATGACCCTACAACAAAGCTCTTAAATAAGCTAAAAGTTGATTATGATAACGTAAAAGAAGAATTCAAATCTATGATTACTAGCGAAGATGATTACCTAGACACTCCAAAATCAGAATCGTTCTCCGATGATGATATCAATGAAGAGGATGAGGATGCTAAGCAAAACCCATTTGGAGGAAGTCAGTCTAGCAAAACAAATAAAAAATCTAAAACACCTGTTTTAGATAACTTCGGAAGAGACTTAACCGTACTCGCCGAAGAAGGAAAACTAGACCCTGTAGTAGGGCGAGAAAAAGAAATACAACGTGTTTCCCAAATATTGAGTAGAAGAAAGAAAAACAATCCTCTACTCATAGGAGAACCTGGTGTTGGTAAATCTGCTATTGCAGAAGGATTAGCACTACGTATTATAAAGCGAAAAGTATCTCGTACACTTTTTAACAAGCGTGTTGTTACTTTAGACCTAGCAAGTTTAGTTGCTGGCACAAAATATAGAGGACAGTTTGAAGAGCGTATGAAAGCTGTAATGAATGAACTTGAAAAGAATGATGATATTATTCTATTCATAGATGAAATCCATACCATTGTTGGTGCAGGTGGAGCAACAGGAAGTTTAGATGCTTCTAATATGTTTAAACCAGCCTTAGCAAGAGGCGAAATACAATGTATCGGTGCCACTACGCTTGATGAATACAGACAGTATATTGAAAAAGATGGTGCTTTAGAACGTCGTTTCCAAAAAGTGATTGTTGAACCTACTTCTGTTGAAGAAACTATTGAGATCCTTAACAATATTAAAGGTAAATATGAAGAACACCACAATGTTGATTATACAGACGAAGCTATTGAGGCTTGCGTAAAATTGACCAATCGCTATATGACAGAACGATTCCTGCCAGACAAAGCTATTGATGCTTTAGATGAAGCTGGATCTCGTGTACACATCACAAATATTGATGTACCAAAACAAATACTGGAATTAGAACAGAAACTTGAAGAGGTTAAGGAAACTAAAAACACTGTTGTTAAAAAACAGAAGTACGAGGAAGCTGCAAAGTTAAGAGATGACGAAAAACGTCTTGAAAAAGAATTAAATGCAGCTCAGGAAAAGTGGGAAGAAGAAACCAAGCAACATAGAGAGATTGTTACAGAAGATAATGTTGCAGATGTCATTTCTATGATGACAGGTATTCCTGTGAATAAAATTGCCCAAACAGAGATTAATAAACTATCTCAGTTACCAGAGCTTATTAAAGGAAAGGTTATTGGTCAAGATAATGCTGTTGCAAAAGTGGTTAAAGCCATCCAGAGAAACAGAGCCGGACTAAAAGATCCAAATAAGCCAATTGGTTCGTTTATCTTTTTAGGACAAACAGGTGTTGGAAAAACACAACTAGCTAAGGTATTGGCACGTGAGCTGTTTGATAGTGATGATGCACTTGTGCGCATCGATATGAGTGAATACATGGAAAAATTCGCTATATCTCGACTAATTGGAGCACCTCCAGGATACGTTGGTTATGAAGAAGGAGGTCAATTAACCGAAAAGATTAGACGTAAGCCTTATGCTGTTGTGCTTTTAGATGAAATTGAAAAAGCACACCCAGATGTATTCAACATGCTTTTACAAGTTTTGGATGATGGTTATTTAACTGATAGTTTAGGTAGAAAAATTGATTTTAGAAATACCATAATAATCATGACTTCCAACATCGGAGCCAGAAAACTTAAAGACTTTGGTACAGGTGTTGGTTTTGGTACAGCTGCAGCATTAGCTCAGGAATCTGACCATGCAAAAGCTGTCATTGAAAATGCACTTAAAAAAGCCTTTGCTCCAGAATTTTTAAACAGAATTGATGACGTGATTGTGTTTAATGCTTTAGAGAAAGAAGACATCAATAAGATTATTGATATTGAATTGGTAAAACTAATTTCTAGAATTAAGGATTTAGGCTACACGCTTAAACTTACTGATAAAGCTAAGGACTACATTGCTGAAAAAGGTTTTGATAAGCAATATGGTGCTAGACCGCTTAACAGAGCTATTCAAAAATATGTTGAAGATGCCCTTGCTGAAGAGATTATCAATTCAAAAATTCATGAAGGTGATACCATTACAATGGACTTTGATTCAAAGACTGATGAATTAAAAATAAAGATTAAGAGCTCGGGAAAAACAACTGAATCTTAATATTTAAATTTTATAAATAACTAAGCTCCTTCCATTGTGAAGGAGTTTTTTTTGTACCTTATCTTCTCTAAGAGCTAATAGTCATGAAAGAAACCCTAACTTTCGACTTTTGTGATATAACGATTTATGATAATTATCTCGTTACGGTCATAAAAGAAGGTGAAAATATCTTACCGGAATACAATACTATTTTGGTTGAGGTAACAGATACTTATTTTTCAAACAAACCATTTGTATATATCTCTCATAGAATCAACTCCTATTCCATAGATCCAAAAATTTATTTTGAAGCAGCTAAAATAAATAGCTTGAAAGGGTTTGCTGTAGTAACCAACAATTACCAAGCAAAAATAAATGCACAAATAGAGCAAATGTTTTTTGCTAAACCTTTTGAAATCTTTACAGATTTAGATAGTGCCATTGAATGGGCAAATGAGGTAGTGAAAAAAAGCAAATAGACTTTTTTACATTAATGTTTTTCTACACCATAATTGTTAAGGAATAGTTCCTCTACTTCAATGTCAACATCTTTCAAAAATTGGATAGAAGCTTCAATGTCATCGTGCAGTACTTCATCCTCTTTTATAAACGGAACTGCTTTTCTATAGTGTTCTAAAAACGACTCGAGCAAAGGAGAGGTTTTTAGTGGTCTTCTAAACTCTAATGCCTGAGAAGCATTCATAAGTTCTATAGCAATGACACGTTCCACATTTCTAATTAAGTTATAAGCTTGCGTCGCTGCATTTGCTCCCATACTTACATGATCTTCTTGTCCATTACTGGAAACAATACTGTCTATACTTGCAGGAGTGGCTAACTGTTTATTAGCACTAACAATACTTGCTGCAGTGTACTGCGGTATCATAAACCCTGAATTTAATCCTGGGTTATCTACCAAAAACGCAGGCAAGCCTCGTAATCCAGATACTAACTGAAATATCCTTCTTTCTGAAATATTACCAATTTCTGCCATGGCAATTTTTAAATAGTCCAGTGCTAACGCCAATGGCTGTCCATGAAAGTTACCACCTGAAATAATCAAATCTTCTTCATGAAAAATATTAGGATTATCTGTAACCGAATTTATCTCAGTTAGCATCACTTTTTCAACAAAATCTAAAGTATCTTTTGTAGCTCCATGCACTTGAGGAATACAACGAAACGAATATGGATCTTGCACATGCTCCTTCTCTCTTTCAATAAGTTCACTACCCTTTAATAGTTCATTAAAACGTTTCGCAACTTTTCTTTGCCCTGGATGTGGTCTTACATCGTGTACCAAATCATGGAATGGGTCTATTCTTCCATCAAAAGCATCTAGTGAGATTGATGCAATAATATCTGCTAAATAAGATGTTTTATGAGACATCAACAACAAATAAACACCATAGGCACTCATAAACTGTGTACCGTTTAATAATGCCAATCCTTCTTTTGCTTCCAATTTTATAGGTTGCCAGCCAAACTTTTCTAAAAGCTCAGATGCTTCATAATCTCTACCTTCGTGAACTACTTTGCCCTTTCCCAATAAGGGTAAAGCTAAATGCGCTAATGGTGCTAAATCACCAGAAGCTCCCAGCGATCCTTGCGTAAAAACATAAGGAAAAATATCGTTGTTAAAAAAGTCTATTAACCTGTTTACAGTATCTAATTGCACTCCACTATGACCATAACTCAATGACTGAATTTTTAACAACAGCATTACTTTTACAATAGACTCTGGCACACGATCTCCTGTTCCACAAGCGTGAGACATGACTAAATTTTCCTGAAGTTTAGTTAAATCCTTATCTGATATTTTTACGTTGTAAAGCGAGCCAAAACCTGTATTTATGCCATACATTGGATTTTTGTTGTTGGCTAACTTTTCATCTAAATAAGTCTTACAGGCTTTTATCCTTTCAATAGAAGCATCTGAAAGTTTTAATTTTTTATCTTCTTTAAAAATATTATATATCGTAACAATGTCTAAAGCGTCCGAAGAAATGATATGATAATTGTTGTCCATAAATTAGAAATATAGTGCCTCAAAATTGGGAATATTTTTTCACTTTACAAGGTTTTGTTAATAATTACTTCTTACTTGAATTTCATCTTACTAATGTCTATTTTTGATTTCGAACAAAACATTAGTTATGAAAAAATTATTTATCCTTTGCATAGCAGCAACCATGTTTGCGTGTAAACAAGATCCTAAGATAGATTATGCTTTATTTTCTGGTAAAATTGAAAACCCAACAGATAAAACTGTTATTGTATTTGATGGAAGAGAAAAAGTAAAAGAGATGGTTTTAAGTGAAAATGGCACTTTTGCTGATACGCTTAAAATTGAATCTGGCTACTACACATTAAGACATGGGAAAGAAAGTTCAACGATATATCTTGATCCAGAGAATGATATTGATATGACATTGAATACCAAATCGTTTGATGAAACCTTAAAATATTCAGGAAAAGGATCTGAAAACAATAATTACTTAGCTGCCAAATTCTTAGCAGATGAAAAATCTAACATCGATTACGCCAAAACTTTTGCTTTGGATGAAGCGGATTTTTTAAAAGCTGTTAATGATATAAAAAACTCAAAGCAAGAGTTACTTAATAACGCTAAAAATATAAGTGACCAATTTAGAGCTTTAGAGCAAAAAAATACAGAATACGAATACTTAGCAAATCTTCAAAATTATAAGTCTTATCACCATTATTATGCTAAAAAGGCTATGTACAAACCTTCTGAAGATTTTAATAAAATTATTAATAATGTAGATTATAACAATGCAGAAGACTATGCAATTCTTGGTAGTTATAAAAGATTAGCACTTAGTCATTATTCAAATAAAATTGGTGATAGTGATAATCCTAAAGAAGTTTTTGAGGATATTAACCAAAACACTTTTCCTGCTCTAAAAGACGATCTTGCTAAAAAAATGATATATGAAATATCACCAAACAATGAACATAACGAAGCTTATTATAATGGTTTAATGGCATTGTCTTCAGACGAGGATTTTAAAAATCAATTGACTACAAAATTTAATACCGTAAACAAATTGTCTAAAGGAAAGCCATCTCCAAAATTTACAGACTACGAAAACCATAAAGGTGGTACAACATCATTAGATGATTTAATGGGCAAATATGTGTACATAGATGTTTGGGCAACTTGGTGTGGTCCATGTATAAGAGAAATACCTTCATTAAAAGAAGTTGAAAAACAATTTCACAATAAAAACATAGAGTTTGTAAGTGTTTCTATTGATAATGATGCTGCACATGATAAATGGGTAACTATGGTAAAAGAAAAAGAATTAGGTGGCATACAGCTTATTGCGGATAATGATTGGAACTCAAAATTTGTTAAGGATTACGCTATACAAGGAATCCCAAGGTTTATCCTTATTGATCCGGAAGGCAAAATTGTTAATGCAGATGCACCGAGACCATCTGACCCAAAATTGGTCGAACTTTTTATTGAACTAAAGATTTAATTTCTACAATTCTATTTAAAGCCTTCTTTTTTGAAGGCTT
The DNA here is from genome assembly GCF_042434315.1 of Winogradskyella pulchriflava. NCBI lineage: Bacteria > Pseudomonadati > Bacteroidota > Flavobacteriia > Flavobacteriales > Flavobacteriaceae > Winogradskyella > Winogradskyella pulchriflava. Next base: position 262,139 of record NZ_JBHLTQ010000007.1, read on the forward strand.
TTTTTATTTTAGCTTAAATTAAGATTGTTTACTTTTGAACCCTAAAAAATTTACTTATGAAAAGATTATTAGCCCTTTCCATTACATTTTTAATTGTTGCATGTAAAGGAGAACCTAAAGATTATGCTACGCTTTCAGGAAAAATTGAAAATGCAGCCGACAATAAAACCTTCAAGATTTTTAAAGGTAAAGCGTATGAAAAAATAATTGAACTCAATGAAGATGGCTCTTTTAAAGACACCTTAAAGGTTGAAGAAGGCGATTATACATTTCAGATTGGTCAACAATATGGCCAGATTTATTTAAAAAATGATAATGAAATGTCTCTAAATGCCAATTTCGATTCTTTAGCAAAAACTATAGTTTTTAAAGGTGATGGTGCAGATATCAACAATTTTTCTGTTCAATCTTTCTTAATTGCAAATGAGCATTTTACGCGAAATCTGGTTGCAAGTGGTGATCAAGAAGATTTTGATAATGCCATAAATAATTACAAAGAAGCTTACCAAGACCTAAAGAAAAAATATAAAGACGTAGATTCTACACACTTGGCTATAATAGACAAGAATGTGGAAAACACAGAAAAGCAGATAAAAGCATTTATGGCTAAAAAACTTGGTGCACAATCCCTAAACCCAAAAGGTTCAGTATCTCCTAAATTTGTAGATTATGAAAATTTTGCTGGTGGAAACACATCACTTGATGATTTAAAAGGTAAATATACTTACATAGATGTTTGGGCAACATGGTGCGGTCCATGCATTAGAGAAATTCCATCTTTAAAAAAGATTGAAAAGCAATTTGAAGGTAAAAACATTCAGTTTGTTAGTATATCTGTAGATGAAGGTAGAGGTTATAAAGGTGATGCTGCTGCAGCTTATGAAGGCTGGAAAAAAATGATAAAAGAAAAAGATTTAGGTGGAATTCAGTTATTAGCAGATAACGGGTTTAGATCTGATTTTATTCAAAAGTATGGAATTAACAGTATTCCTAGGTTTATATTAATAGATCCAGATGGAAATGTTGTTAATGCAAATGCACCTAGACCTTCAAATCCTGAATTGGAAAAATTATTGATTAGTTTAGGTATTTAGTACATTATTAAAATAAAAAAAAGCCTTCATTTCTGAAGGCTTTTTTTATTTCTCATTTTGTCGTTCTTGCTCTTGTTCTTGTTCTTGTTCTTGAGCGTTAGGCTGTTCTGGTTGCTTAAACAAATCTATGTAAGCTTCACCTATAGTTGCAATGATATGACTTGCTATTAGACTTTGATAACCATAATCTTCAAGTGAGATGTCAGCTGATTTACCGTGCAAATACACAGCAAAAATTGTAGCTGCTAAAGGTTCATAACCTTGGGCAATTAAACCAGAAATCATTCCTGTTAACACATCTCCACTACCAGCAGTTGCCATGCCTGGATTTCCTGTGGTATTAATATACATTTTGTCCTTATAAACAGTAATGGAATGTGCTCCTTTAATAAGTACGATAACATTATATTTTGTAGAGAATGCTTTTACTTTATTGAGTTTTTCAAAATCGTCAGACCATTTTCCTACTAGCCGCTCAAGTTCTTTTGGGTGCGGTGTTAATATGGTTAGTTCTGGCAATAGCTTTAATAAGGCTTTCTTTTTTGAAAGTAGATTTAATCCATCTGCATCTATAACTAATGGTGTTTTGTTTTGCTTTAAAAACTCTTCAAATGTTTTAGCTGTTTCATCATCAGTTCCCAATCCTACTCCAACACCTATTACTGTAGGCGATATATCAAAATTAATTTTTGATATATGTGTTTCATTTTCATCAGAAATTATCATCACTTCTGGTAATGCTGCTTGCATACTATGGTATCCGCATTTTGGTATATATGCAGTAACCAATCCTGCACCAGAACTCAATGCTGCGCTACTAGCCAGGTTTACTGATCCTATTTTTCCGTAGCTACCTCCTAAAATCAACACATGACCAAAATCACCTTTATGAGCAAATTTGTGTCTTGGTTTATATAATGGTAAAACTTCGAATTTTGAAATTAACTCTACTTCTGTCTCTGTCTGCATTAAATAATCTCTATCAATGCCAATATCCAACACTTCCCACTGTACAGAATACTTAGCTGTTTCTGGCAAAAAGAACACTAGTTTTGGTGATTGAAAACTCAGCGTATAACCTGCATGAACCACAGCATTCTCATCCTCAACGGCTTTATCTGTGTACAATCCAGAAGGTATATCAATAGAAAGTGTAAAAGCCTTTGATGCTCTCCATCGTTGAAATAACTCTTGCACCCAAGCATTTGGCGGACGATTTAAACCTATTCCAAAAACAGCATCTACAATAATATCCTTTTCATCTATAACCACATCAGAAAAATCACCACTACAACTTAGCATTATTGGCCATTCCTTTGTGACACTTTTAATCCGGTCATAGTTGATTAAGAAGTCTTTTGTACGCTTATCGCTGCAGTTAACAATATAGGTAATTACATTATAGCCATGCGTTATTAAATGCCTAGCCAATACCAAACCATCTCCTCCATTGTTACCAATGCCACAAAACACATGAATAGGCACTTGAGCACCTTGCATACGCATGTGTATCCAATTAAAAATTTGGGTTCCTGCACGCTCCATTAAATCTGTTGAGGATATATTCTGACGTTCTGTAGTTAATTTATCGCCTTCGTAAATCTGTTCTTTTGAAAATAGCTTCATGTGAATAATTTAAAACCTGATGTAAATCAATGGTTAAGTTTCATTTTTATTAAAAAGATTGACCGCTTTTTTACCAATTCCCTAAAAAGGAGAGATTAGTTTTTTTATTGTTGTAAAAATAATACATTTGACATGTAATGAAGAAAAAAATAAACATATCAGCAAATACATTTACACATACAATGCGTATGTCTATGTCTATGTTTATCATTGCAACTATTATTACCCTTTGGGGTAATTTCTAATATGCACTCCGTCCCTTTTTGTCTATACAGACATTTTTTTACCCATAAAAATATACAATATGAAAGTTCTCAAGTTTGGTGGAACATCAGTAGGTTCAGCCGAAAATATAAATAAAGTTATTTCAATTTTAGAACAGCAATCTAAAAATTCCAACATTGCTGTTGTCGTTTCTGCAGTTGGTGGTATTACAGACAAATTATTAGAAGCCGCTAATTTAGCTTGCGATAAAAACAAAGATTACATTGATAAATACAATGCTATTTGGTCTAAACACAATTCGGTTATTGAAGGTTTATTTTTAAACCCGAATAAAGACAAAACCATTCAAAAATCTCAAGATGAATTACAAGATTTAATTTCAATAAAATTAAACGAACTAAGAAATCTTTTAGACGGCATTTACCTTATTAATGAGTTATCACCAAAAACCAAGGACAAACTTTTGAGCTTCGGTGAAGGATTATCATCAACCATTATTTACCATACGCTTAAATCTAGAAACTTAGATGCAACTTTAAAAAACTCACAAGAGCTTATTATTACGGACTTAAACTTTAATAATGCCGCTGTGAATTTTGACATTACCGACTCAAATATTCAATCTTTTTTTAAATCAAATTCTAACTCCATAGTCTTACTACCTGGTTTTGTTTCAAAATCTGTAAGTGGTGAAATAACGACTTTAGGTCGTGGAGGCTCAGATTATACTGCTGCTATAATTGCAGCTGCATTGGATGCTAGCGAATTACAAATTTGGACAGACGTTAGTGGCATGTTTACTACAAATCCAAAATTAGTAAAACAAGCGGCTCCTATTATAGAACTATCATATCAAGAAGCTGTAGAATTATCGCACTTTGGAGCAAAAGTTTTGTATCCTCCAACGGTTATGCCTGTACTTAAAAAACGAATTCCAATCGTTATAAAAAACACTATGGATCCAGAGGCAGTGGGTACAACAATTACTGAAGACATAAAACCTAACGGAAGTTCACCAGTTAAAGGTATTAGCAACATAGATAATATTGCATTACTAACGTTACAAGGTAATGGCATGGTTGGTGTGCCTGGTTTCAGTAAGCGATTATTTGAAACGCTTGCGCAAGAAAAAATAAATATCATATTAATTACTCAATCTTCTTCAGAACATTCTATTTGTTTTGGAATTTCAGATAGTGATGCACAACGTGCTAAAGAGGTTATTGATATTGTTTTTGAATATGAGATTGCACTTCAAAAAATAGATCCTATCGTTGTAGAAACTGATTTATCAATCATTGCTGTAATTGGTGATAAAATGAAAAGTCATCAAGGTATAAGCGGTAAAATGTTTAGTACACTTGGTAGAAACAATGTAAATATCAGAGCTATTGCACAAGGAGCATCTGAGCGAAATATTTCTGCAGTAATCCATAAGAACGATGTAAAAAAAGCTTTAAACAGCTTGCACGAGCAGTTTTTTGAAATAAAAACCAAACAAATCAACCTATTTATTACTGGAGTTGGTAATGTAGGTGAACGTCTTATAGAACAAATAAAACAACAGAAAGCCTACGTAAAGGAAAACTTTAAAATCAATTTAAGAATTGCCGGATTATCTAACTCTCGACACATGATTGTAAATGACGAAGGCATCAACTTAAAAGATTGGAAAGAACAACTTGAAAATGGTGAAAAAGCAAGTTTAGAGGGCTTCTTTGAACATGCAAAAAATTTGAACTTAAGAAATTCAGTCTTTGTAGATATTACCGCAAATGAGGCCGTATCAAAAATCTATGGAGAATATCTTAAACAGAGTATTTCGGTTGTTGCTTGTAATAAAATTGCATGTTCTGGTAATATTGAATATTATAATGAATTAAAGTCGCTCTCAAGAAAATATAATGCTTCATTCTTATTTGAAACCAATGTTGGCGCAGGTTTACCAGTTATTGACACTTTAAGTCATTTAATAACTTCAGGTGATAAAGTAAACACAATACAAGCTGTATTATCTGGAAGTCTTAATTTTATATTCAATAATTTTAATTCTGAAACCACCTTCTATGATGTGGTAAAACAAGCACAAGAAGAAGGTTATACAGAACCAGACCCTAGAATAGATTTAAGTGGAATCGATGTCGCTAGAAAAGTTTTAATTTTAGCTAGAGAAAGTGGTCATTCTATTGAATTGTCTGATCTAGAAAGTGATAATTTCTTAACAGACGATGCTATGAATGCAGAGACTGTTGATGATTTCTTCAACACTTTAAAAACTGATGAAGCCTATTATCAAGGTTTGTACAAATCGGCACAAGAAAAGAATTGTCAGTTAAAGTTTGTTGCTGAGTTTAACAATGGTGAGGCTAAAGTTGGATTGAAAGAAATCCCAGAAGGGCACCCGTTTTACAATCTCAAAGGAAAAGATAATATTGTAATGTTTTATACACAGCGCTACCCTGAGCAACCAATGATTATTAAAGGTGCTGGAGCTGGTGCAGATGTTACTGCTTCTGGTTTGTTTGCAGATATTATTAGAATTGCTAATAACTAGATTAAAAAGTTATTGAGTAATTGAGTTATCGAGGGTTTGCTCCAAAATAACTCAATAACCTAATAACTTAACAATACAAATATGAAAGAAATTAAAATATTCTCTCCAGCAACAGTTGCCAACGTCGCTTGTGGGTTCGATGTACTCGGCTTCTGTTTAGATACTATTGGAGATGAAATGGTAATTAGAAAAACCGAGAAAAAAGGTATTACAATCACTAAAATAGAGGGTTACGATTTACCGTTTGAAGCCGAAAATAATGTGGCTGGTGTTTCTGCTTTAGCAATGTATAACGATTTGCAACCAGATTGCGGTTTTGAAATTGAAATTTACAAACACATAAAACCAGGAAGCGGTATTGGCAGTAGTTCTGCAAGTGCAGTAGGAAGTGTATTTGGAATAAATGAGTTACTCGGAAAACCATTAGATAAAACCAAATTAACATTTTACGCCATGAAAGGTGAAGCTTTGGCTAGTAAATGTGAACATGCCGATAATTTGGCACCTGCTATATTTGGTGGGTTTACTTTGGTGAAGTCTGTTAACCCATTATTGGTATTGGAATTACCTACTCCACTCGATTTATATGCAACGTTAATTCATCCACAAATTGAAGTTAAAACATCAGAAGCAAGAGCTATTTTACCAAAAGAAATTCCTTTATCAAACGCAATTACACAATGGGCAAATGTTGGAAGCCTTGTACATGCTTTACATACTTCCGATTACGATTTAATTAAGGAATCACTACACGATGTGGTTATAGAACCCTACCGCAAACAACTTATTCCACATTTTGATGAAGTTAAAAATTCGGTACTAGAAGTGGGCGCTTTAGGCTGTGCTATTTCTGGTTCTGGACCTTCTATTTTTGCCTTGAGTAAAGGTGAGACAACGGCAAAAGCAGTTCAATCAGCTATGCAAAATGTTTATTCAAAAACTGATATAAAGTTTGAAACTTATGTTTCGAAGATTAATGTACAAGGAATTAGAGTAATCTAAATTTTGACGGAAGTCAGAAATGACAGAAGACGGAAGACTTAAACTAACAAAGAATGAATAAATTTAAATTTGAAAAACTGGTTATTTGGCAAGATGCAATGGATTATGGTGAAATCATAAATAACGTTTCTATGTTATTTCCAGATAATGAAAAATTTAATTTAACCTCACAAATAATGAGAGCCGTAGATTCTATTGCCCTCAATATTTCTGAAGGATCTATTGGTCAATCTAACCCTGAACAAAGGAAATTTGTTGGTTATTCTATGCGTTCTTTAGCTGAAGTTGTAACTTGTTTATTTAAAGCTAATAGACGAAATTATATATCCGAAGAAACATTTAAAGAATTATACGATACTGCTTTTCATTTGATGAATAAAATGGCGGCATTCAAAAGAAATATTAAATAAAATTAACTTAAGGTTTCGGCTAACTGTCATCAGTTATCCGTCATCGGTCAAAAGATTATGAAATACTACTCTCTCAACAAAAAAGCTCCAAACACAACCTTCGAAGACGCAGTTGTAAGAGGTCTTGCACCAGATAAAGGCTTATACTTTCCTGAATCAATTACACCTTTAGATGCTTCTTTCTTTGAAACAATTGAAGATAAATCTAACACGGAAATTGCATATGAAGCCATTAAGCAATTCATCGTTCCAGAAATTCCTGAAGATGTTTTAAAAACCATCATTGAAGAAACTTTAAATTTCGATTTTCCAGTTGTTGACATCAATGAAAATATTTCAACTTTAGAGTTGTTTCACGGTCCTACAATGGCATTTAAAGATGTTGGAGCACGGTTTATGGCACGTTGTTTAGGTTATTTTAACAAAACGAACACTAATAATGTTACCGTTTTAGTAGCAACATCTGGTGATACAGGAGGTGCAGTTGCTAATGGATTTCTAGGTGTAAAGGGAGTAAACGTCGTTATTCTTTATCCTAGCGGAAAAGTAAGTGATATTCAAGAAAAACAATTGACAACTTTAGGCAAAAATATTACGGCTTTAGAGGTCGACGGTGTATTTGATGATTGTCAAGATATGGTAAAACGCGCCTTTATGGATGAAGCGTTGACTAGCAAAATGCAATTAACTTCAGCAAATTCTATAAACATTGCACGTTGGCTACCACAACTTTTCTACTATATGTTTGCCTACAAGCAATTAAAGTCTAAGCATAAAGACATTGCTTTTTCAGTGCCTAGTGGTAATTTTGGTAATATATGTGCTGGTATGGTAGCACAAAAATTAGGTCTACCTATAAAACATTTTATTGCAGCAAATAATGCTAATGATACGGTTGTCAATTATATGGCAACACAATCTTATAATCCTAAACCTTCCGTACAAACCATTAGTAATGCTATGGATGTTGGTAATCCTAGTAATTTTATACGCATACTAGAATTACACGATAATAACTTTGAAGCTTTACAAGCAAATTTATCATCCTATAGTTATACTGATGATGAAACTAAAGCAGCACTTTTAGAACTTTACAATGACTTCACCTATGTTGCAGATCCACATGGAGCGGTTGGATATTTGGGTGCTAAAGCTTATTTAGAAAACAATGATGCACATGTTGTCTTTTTAGAAACCGCTCATCCAACAAAATTTTTAGATATTGTTGAAGATGTTATAAGAGAAAATGTGGATTTACCACCACAAATTGAAGCGGTTATGGACAAAGAAAAAGTAGCTGTTGCCATTAGTTCATACGAAGAACTAAAAGACTTTTTGTTGAAGTAATTCTTCCTGATATTAATTTAAAATTAGCTTATTTACTTTTTAAAATTTCCCAATCTGTATGCTTAAGATATTATATTAACGCTCTAAATCTTATCTTTGTTTACCAACCAATTATCATTTGAGTACAAATCGTCTTTATTTTATTGATGTCGTAAGAGCATTTGCTATACTAATGATGCTTCAAGGGCATTTTATAGACACACTACTTGATGTGTCTTATAGAGACGAAAGCAACGTTTTTTTTAAGTGCTGGAAATATTTTAGAGGCATCACTGCACCTACCTTTTTCACCATTTCTGGTTTAATTTTTTCTTATTTATTAATTAAAGCAAAGCACTCTGGTAACACTCAACAACGTATTAAAAAAGGATTGTCGCGAGGCTTTATGCTTATTGGTATTGGTTATTTACTACGTGTACCATTATTTGAGTGGCTTTTTGGAAAGTTCAACACTTATTTTTTAGTCATTGATGTATTGCAATGTATTGGTTTATCCTTAATACTTATTGTAGTTATCTACAGGTTAACTTTAAAAAAGACCTTGATTTTTTCAATAGTAATGCTGCTACTAGGATTAATTATTTTTTTAACCGAACCCTTATATAGATATCTAGAATTAAAAAACGTGCCAACGGTATTTTCAAATTATTTAACCAAAGAAAACGGTTCAATATTTACCATAATACCTTGGTTTGGCTATGCCGCTTTTGGAGCTTTTATAGCCACGTTATTCTATCGTTATTTAGAACGTCCTAAATTTAAAACAGCAATAGTTTCTGGGCTCTTTATTACAGGTTTAGCCTTAATCTACAAGTCGTCCTGGGCTTTAATGAAATTGTATTACTTAACAGATTTTGAACTTTTAAAGGATGTAGCATTCTACAATTATCTATTTACACGACTTGGCAACGTCTTAATTATGTTCTCTTTATTTTACTTGTTAGAAAATTATATAAAGCAACCTTTAATCTTACGAATAGGACAAAAAACATTATCTATCTACATTATTCATTTTATCATTATTTGGGGAAGTTTTACAGGTATTGGCTTACACCAGCTTATAGGCAAAACACTTTTACCATGGCAAGCCGTAATTGGTGCTATGCTCTTTTTAACATTGGTATGTTTTATTGCCTTTTACTATGCTAAAACTAATGCCTTTGTATATTCTGGTATTACAAAAATAATAGACAAGATTAAAACATATACGCGCTAAGGTTTGCTACCATTATAATACTACAATAAAAAGGCTTCCTAAAATTTAGGAAGCCCTTTCTCTTTCATAGCAATTAAACAATTTTAACTTTAAAGATTTAATTACCTTTATAGCAAGACTAGCTTACTATACCATATCTACGAATTTTTTAAATAGTCGGTTTTATAAACATAAAAATTAATCATGGAAGAAGTTATCGCTAAATTTTATAATGCTTTTAATAATCTCGATGCAGAGACAATGGTATCCTGTTATCATGATGCTATTATTTTTGAAGATTCTGCGTTTGGTGTTTTAAGAGGCAACAGAGCTAAAGCAATGTGGATGATGCTATGTGAATCTCAAAAAGGAAAAGATTTTAAGGTTAGTCATAGTAATATTAAAGTTAATGATAAAGAGGGCTCAGTACATTGGGAAGCTTACTACACTTTTAGCAAAACGGGTCGTAAAGTGCATAATAAGATAGATGCTGAATTTAAGTTTAAAGATGGCTTGATAATCAACCATAAAGACAAATTCAATTTGCACGGTTGGGCTAAACAAGCTATGGGTTTAAAAGGTTTATTGTTTGGTGGTATGGGTTTTTTCCGTTCAAAATTAAATAGCCAAACCAATTACTTGCTAGATAAGTATATGAAAGAAAAAAAGCTATCTAGTTAGGACTAAGACAGCTTTTTTTAATATAGCAATGTTTCTTTTTAGGGACTTAATAGTTTACTTTATGTTTCATTGCATTATATAATAATCAAATCGTATGCCAAAAATTTGTGTTTTTATTACTTATTAAAGTTAGTAAACAACTTTCGTAAAAAGCAAGTCTGGTATGGCATTGGTAAAAAATCACGATGAAATGAAAAGGAAACAAAATATTATCGATTAACTGTAAGCTTTTACCTTACCTTCTACTCCCTTGTAGAAAGATTTCATAAACTCAAAATCTGATTCAATATCATCCGTTGGGTAAAATGGTTCTGATACGTTGTTCTGTTTATTCTTAAAGTCTAGAGTAAACATAATTATTGGCACATTGGCTTGTTTTGCAATAAAATAAAATCCTGTTTTCCATTGTTCTACTTTTTTTCGGGTGCCTTCTGGTGCAATTGCCAATCTAAACTCGTCTTCTTGTTCAAATAGTTTAGCTATATTTTCTACTTTATTTTGTCCAGAAGTTCTATCCAAAGCTCTTCCGCCAACAGCTCTAAAGTAATATCCAAAAGGCCAAGTGAACAGTTCCTTCTTTCCTACAAAACTGGTTTTAAGATTGACAACTTTTTTGAGTAAAATGGCAATATAGAAATCGTGCCAACTGGTATGAGGAACAGCTATGATTACAGCTTTCTTAATGGTATCTTTTGAAAAATTGGTGTTACCTACAACTTTCCAACCCAATAATTTAAAATAAATGAATTTTGATAGCCAACGCATCTTACATTTTTTTGTAAAGCGTCATCAATTTTTCTCTGGTTATTTTAGACTTCCAATTTTTTCCAATAGCATTTTCCCAAAGTGGTTCTAAACTCAAAGCAACATCTATCATTGTATTAAATTGATCTTCATCCAAATCTGCGCAAATGCCTTGAGGTAATTCTATATTATGCTTAGCCTTCATTTTCTTAAACATTGTCACACCTTCTGGATAATACTCCTCAAGATGATCGAACACAATACAATTACCAATGCCATGCTTAACACCAAGTAAATAACCTAAGCCATAACTCATAGCATGTGCTACACCAACTTGAGAATATGCAATACTCATACCTCCATGCCAAGAAGCCATCATAAGTTTATCTTGTGCTTCTTCTTTACTTAAATTGTCTGTTAGAAAGATTTCCTGACAGAGTTCAAAAGCTTTTTCACCATAACTTTGGCTAAAAGCGTTTAAGTAAGTTCCATTTAAAGATTCCACACAATGTACAAAACAATCCATACCCGTATAAAACCATTGATCATTTGGAACATCCTTTGTTAACTCTGGATCTAATATAACTTGATCAAAAGGAGTATAATCACTATTAATGCCCAGTTTACGTTCTGGACCAGTTAAAATAGTTGTACGCGAAACCTCCGCACCTGTGCCGGAAATTGTAGGAATGCCTACGTGATATATGGCAGGATACTTTATTAAATCCCAACCTTGATAATCTTTTGATTCACCTTTATTGGTTAGCATTAATGAAACTGCTTTTGCTATATCCATTACAATACCACCACCAATTCCAATTATACCAGACGGAAGCTCACTGTACTCTAGAATAATATCTTCAACAAGTTGATCTATTTGTGATGTTTTAGGCTCTTCAAGTGTTGGAACATAAATGATTTTATCTTTATAAGACAGCGTTATTCTTGAAGTTAACCAATGATTACCTTTAAAGACATCATCAACATAAAATATAAATGGTGCATTGCGTCCTTTGCGCTTTTGAGCAAGAATTTCATCTAACTGATTGAAACTTCCCCTCCCAAATACAACTCTGGACACCATTGGATAATTTTTATATATCATTTACTCTATAATCTTTAACAAAAATATAAACTTAGTTTATTTATTAAGGTCGAAAAAATTTAAAATTTCATTCAAACTTTCAACGGTTATATATTCTGCGCCATTTATCTCTTTATTATTTACAACTTCGTGTTGCCAAGTTGTATGAAATGGTACATGTATGGCTTTAGCTCCAATATTTACCAATGGCAATATATCAGATTTCAACGAATTACCTATCATCAAAAACTCAGAAGGTTTAATATCTAAATGTTTTAAAAGCTTCTGATAATTAGCTTCTTGCTTTTCACTTAGGACTTCAATATGATGAAAATACTGCAATAAACCCGATTTTTCCAATTTTCTTTCTTGGTCTAGCAAATCGCCTTTAGTTGCAACAATTAATCTATAATCTTTAGACAAGGCTTTTAGTACTTGTTCAACACCATCTAATAATTCAATGGGTTTATTTATCATGTCTTTGCCAATGTCTAGCATTTTAGCAATAATTTTATTAGATACTGTTCCGTTAGATAGTTCTATTGCCATTTCTATCATAGACAGTATAAAGCCTTTTACACCGTAACCATAAGTTGGAAGGTTTTTTATTTCCATCATAAATAGTTCCTGGTCAATTTTGTTAGGAGTTTCATAATGCGATAATAACCTACCTACTTCTTCTTCAGCTTCGCGAAAATAAGTTTCGTTTACCCAAAGTGTGTCATCAGCATCGAAGCCTATTATTTTTATGTCTTTATAATTTACTTCCACAAACGCTTAGCTCTTTCTAAATCTTCAGGTGTATCAATCTCTACACCTTGTACCTCTGTTTCAACCATTTTTATGCGCTTGCCATATTCCAAATAGCGAATACACTCAATTTTTTCGGTTGCTTCAATAAATTGCATTGGTAAAATCGTAAAATCTAATAATGCTTGTTTTCTAAAAGCGTAAATGCCCTTATGCTTAAAATATCTGGCACCAGCTTCTTTATCTCTTGGATATGGAATTGGGCTTCTAGAAAAATACAATGCAAAATTATTTTGGTCTACGATAACCTTAACCGTATTAGGGTTATGGATTTCGTCCCAATCTTTTATTTCAACCATTAAAGAGGCCAAATCTATTTCTTTGTCTTTATCATCCTTAAAAACCTCAAGAACTTTGCGTAAACTCTCTCGCTCAGTAAAAGGTTCATCTCCTTGCACATTAACCACAATATCGCAATCAACATTAGCTACAGCTTCAGCAATCCTGTCACTTCCAGATTCGTGCTCAGTTTTACTCATTATGGCTTTGCCTCCATTGTTCACTATTTCATCATAGATAATAGCACTATCGGTAACAACATAAACTTCACTAAAAAGTTGAGTAGCTACAGTTGCTTCGTAAGTTCTTAGAATTACAGATTTACCAGCTAAATTTTGCATTAATTTACCTGGAAAACGTGATGCACTATAACGTGCAGGTATCATGGATATAATCTTCATATATCTATTTTAGACAATCTCAAAAATACGGTTTTAAGATGATTTAGGGGTTTTAGGCTTCAACTTTTTATAAAGCCTAAATACAATATAAAAAATGAATATAACTAAAATTATTGCCAATATGGGCAGAAATATAGAAACTATAGACATTACTATAGATGTAACGGTTTCTACTGTTGATACAACCGGATTGGCAATACCTGCGGTCGAAACCGTAGAACCCAAACGCGTTGCACCAACAGAACCTTTTATTGCTGCGGCTGTACCTCCTCCAGCTATAATAGCTAATGACCAAGTAATAACAGGACTTAAATCTGCCACAGTTGATACCATTACTGCTGTACCAGCAACTGTTGCAAGTGGAATAGCAATAGTATCCAAAGCATTATCAATAAATGGAATGTAGTAGGCAATAATTTCTACTAAAGTTGCAATACCTAAAGTTATCAAAGCTGCTGTGCTACCTATCCAAGACCACGATTCATTAAGTTCCCAAAAATTGAAATAAGCTGCTAAACTTAAAGCGAATAACGGTAAAAAGACTCTAAAACCAACAGAAGCTGCAAGTCCAATGCCTAGACAAATACTTAAGATAGTTTCTACTGTCATTCCCATCTGTCATTTTTTGACATCTTCCCAATGGGAAGAATTATATTAATTATTTTCGGTAAACATTTCATCTTTAAAACCTATAAGATATAATTTTTCTTTAGCTCTGGTAACAGCTGTGTAAAGCCAACGTATATAATCCTTATCCATACCATTAGGTAAATAAGGTTGCTCAACAAAAATGGTATTCCATTGACCACCTTGAGATTTATGGCAAGTAATAGCGTAAGAGAACTTTACTTGTAAAGCATTAAAAAATGGATTGTTCTTTACTCCCAGAAATTTTTTGTAGTTAGAAGTTTCATCTTCATAATCTTTAGAAACCTCCTCATACAAACGGTTAGATTCCTCGTAGCTAAGTGAAGCACTTTCAACATCAATAGTATCTAATAACAATACTGTTTCAAAAGGTCTCATACGAGGATAATCGACCATTTTCACCTTAACTTCAGCAAATTTAAAACCATACAACTCCTTAATACTAAATATCTCCAATACCTCAATAATGTCTCCATTTGCTATAAAACCAGCTTCTGTAGTTGGTTTTATCCAAAAATAGTTGTTCTTAACTACCATTAAAAAATCACCAGTAGATAACTCACTTTCATTAAACAGAATGCGTTGGCGAATTTGCTGGTTATACATGTTTGCTCGTTTGTTACTACGAACAATTATAGCCGTTTCCTCATAACCATCTTTACTATAAGCATCATTAATAGCATCCATAATTTCATAACCATCAACAAGTCTAACAATGTCTTTATAGGCTTGAACATTAAATTTAAAGCTTTCGTAAAAACTAGTTTCTAACACAGCCCTTAACTCTGTTGCATTATCTAAAATGCCAGAATTTTGTTCTTGTCTAACCACTTCATCGAGTTCCATACCAAAAACGTTCTTATTATAATTTAAGCTGAGTTTGTCTTCATCTAAGGCTGGACTTAAATCCGATTTTATAGGTGGCAGTTGAGCCTTATCACCTATTAGTAAAAGTTTGCAATTATGTCCGGAATAGACATACTGCATTAAATCATCTAATAAAGAACCATTTTCAAAAAGTTTAGAATCTGAAGGCAAATCCGGAATCATAGATGCCTCATCTACAATAAAAATAGTATTTCTGTGTTTGTTAGGCTGCATTACAAATTTAACGCCTCCGCCTTTATTTTTCTTCGGAAAGTAAATCTTTTTATGAATGGTAAACGCTTCTTTCTTTGCATAATTAGAAATTACTTTGGCAGCTCTACCAGTTGGAGCTAAAAGCACAGCACTTTTTTTTGCCTGCCATAAATTATTGACTATTGTACCTGTAATACTTGTTTTTCCAGTTCCTGCATAACCTTTGAGTAGATAAATTGAATTATTGGAATTTTCAAAAATAAACTGAGACAACTGCATCAGTACCATATCTTGCTTAGAAGTTGGCTGAAATGGAAACTTTGATTTTATTAAAGAATAGAATGCAGAAGCATTGGTAATCATAAAAAATAAATATTTAAGCAATATAACATTATTCTATATTTTAAGGGTGTTTATACCTTTTGTGTTTTATTTTGAATGATTTTTAATTAGATAATTTTTGCGAACAAAAAAAAATTGTAGATTTGTGATAGACCTAATTAATAAACTAAAATATGAAAGTAATTATAGCGATTGTAGTTATTATTTTATTAACCATTGCCATTGTATGGTTAATAGACAAATTTGTTCCTAAAAAATTAAAACCAATTATTCACTTGGTCCTTTGGGCACTGATTATTTACTTAGGTTATATTACATTTATGTCGGTTTATAAAGAAATTCAATTTAACCAACTGAAAGAAAAACGTTTTGCAGTAGTTATTGACCGCTTAATTGACATTAGAGATTCTCAATTGGCATACAAAGAAGTTAACGGAGAATATGCTGGTAGTTTTGACAAACTTATCAACTTTGTAGAAAACGGTAAAGTACCAATTACACAAAGACGTGATACATTAGTTTTAGATAAAGAAAGAACAAGAGCTTTTGGTGGTGTTGAAACCATGAAAACTATTACACTTATAGATACTTTGAGTTACTACACAGTAAAAGATTCTATCTTTAAAGGAAGTGATCGTTATAAAACTATGGACGATGTTGGTATTGGTGAAAAAGGAGCTAAATTTACTTTAAAGGCTGATAAATTAGACGACATTGCTGTTTTTGAAGTTAAAGTTGATAAAGCTGTAATATTGCACGATCAAGACAAATATTTAATAGAGAAAGAGAAACAAGTAGTTTCAGTAGATGGCGTAAACGGACCAACACTAAAAGTAGGTTCTCTTGAAGAGGTTAACACTACAGGAAACTGGCCTAAAAACTATTCAAAAAAAGAGTAAGTTTTGACAAAAAATAATATTAAAGAATTGTCCATTCAAGTAAATTTGAATGGGCTTTCTTTTTGTATTCTAAATAGAACTTCAAATACTATTGAATTTCTTAACCATTTGCCTTTTGAGCATAAGCTTACTCCTTTTGATGTGCTCAATAGGCTAAAAACTGAGTTGAGTAGTAATACTGTTTTTTCTGATGAATTTAATTCGGTGATTGTGATTCATCAAAACGAATTAGCATCCTTAGTACCAAAAACGCTATACGATGAAAACCATAAGGTGGACTATTTAAAGTTTAATGCCAAAATTTTAAAAACAGATTTTATAACACAAGATGAAATTGCAATCAACGATAGCATCAACGTGTATATCCCTTATGTAAATATTAATAACTATATTTTTGAAACCTTTGGTGCCTTTGTCTATAAACATTCTTCAACCGTTTTAGTAGATACCATATTACAAAAGTATTCGGTAAAAGAAACACCAGAAGTTTATATAAATATCAATAGTTCTACCATAGAAGTGTGTGTCGTTGACAACAAACAACTACAACTGTTTAATGTCTTTGAATATCACAGCAAAGAAGATTTTATATACTATATTTTATTCGTTTTTGAACAGTTAAAACTAGATGCTGAAGTCACCCAAATTAAGCTAAGTGGTAGTATTAAAAAAGATGATGAATTGTTTAATATTCTTTATACCTACATAAGACACGTAGATATTATTAAGCCAGAATTTAGCTTTAACTTTTCAGTAGGTATTGATAAACAAAACCTTCACAATCATTATTTAATTCTCAGCTCCTTGTAATGCGTATTATTTCTGGGATATTTAAAGGTAGAAAAATACAGGCTCCAAAAAAATTACCTGTAAGGCCAACTACTGACATGGCAAAAGAAGCCTTATTTAACATCTTAAATAATCAGTATTATTTTGATGATATTTCGGTATTGGATTTATTCTCAGGAACAGGAAACATCAGTTACGAATTTGCTTCCAGAGGTACAGAACAAATCACAGCTGTGGATGCCAATTACGGCTGCATTAAGTTTATAAATGAAACTGCCGAAGCCTTTGATATGACTATACAAACCATTAAAAGCGACGTATTTAAGTTTCTCGAAAATTCAAAACTAAAATACACCATCATTTTTGCAGACCCACCATATAATTTTGATGTTGAAGCCTTTTCAAAAATACCAGAATTGGTATTTGAAAATCAGCTTTTAGAAGATGAAGGTGTACTTATCGTAGAACATTCTAAACATACAGATTTAAGTGATTTAGAACATTACGCTTATTCAAAGAGTTATGGAGGTAATATGTTTAGTTTTTTTGAAATTAATTGATTTTCAGTATTGTAGGGCGTTTCCCAATTAAATATTTTCACTACATTTAACAGCCTTTGCAAATTTCTTTGCAGTATTTCTACATGTTTTATATATCAATTGTTGTGGTATAAGCTATTAATTAAAACCAAAACAATTATGAAAATTTCAAAAAAAATTATTGTATTAGCGTTGCTAATGCTAGGAATTAGCTTTAATGCTAATGCACAAGAACCAGAAGTAACGCTCGATTTTGACAATTCTAAAGTTGCAGAAAAACTTTTGAGATCGTACACACAAGCATTACAAAAAGGAGATGTAAGTGGTATGAATGCCCAACTCCATGAAAAAGCCATGATTTATGGTTTAGGAGGAGGATTGGATTCTTTAAACGTTAAACAGCACAAGGACTATTTTACCAATAGCACCAATCAATATACCCATAAGATTATAAATGATCTCTATTTACCTGTTAAAGTGGAAAACAATTGGAACGAAGGAGAATGGTTATTGTCTTGGGGAACAAACACGCTTACCAACAAGAAATCTGGTAAGAAAATTGTAGTTCCATACCATTCGGTTTCTAGAATAGAAAATGGTAAAATTGTCTATATGCGCTATTTCTATGATATACTTAACATTGCAGAAAGTCAAGGATATACGCTCACACCACCTAAAGAATAATACAACTAAAACAAAAAAATAAACCCTTTGTAGAAAATCTACAAAGGGCTTTTTTATACTTAAGCAAATCTATAAGCCGAATTCTGTTCATTCTGAACTCGTTTCAGAATCACTTCTTTACAAGAACAAAACTACCTTATCATTTATCTACATTTACTGTTACCAGTAAACTTTAGCTGCCTACCCTCCAACAATCGAGCGTGCAGCCCTCAAGCGTTGGTATACATGACATTGCACCTCATAGAGTTTACCTGATTTCACTACAGCATTACCTGTACATACTTTCTGTTGCACTTTTCCTCACCTTTCGATGGATGGCTGTTAGCCACTATGATTGCACTATGGTGTTCGGACTTTCCTACCCTAAATAAATTTAGGATCGATAAGGCGATCTACTCGAGCGCAAAAGTACACAAATTGTTAATAACTCATATTAAATTTAAGTCCTTATAAATGGCTATTTATAGGTTATTCTTAAATTTGTATTTCAGTTATTTTTCAATGGAACATTTCGTAGTATCAGCTCGTAAATATAGACCGCAAACCTTTAAGGATGTTGTGGGTCAACAGGCTATTACCAATACACTACTTAATGCTATAGAAAACAATCATTTAGCACAAGCCTTGTTATTTACAGGTCCTCGTGGTGTTGGTAAAACAACATGTGCTCGTATTTTGGCTAAAATGATAAATAGTGATGGTAACACTAGTGAAGACGAAGATTTTGCTTTCAATATTTTTGAACTCGATGCAGCCTCTAACAATTCTGTTGATGACATTAGAAACTTAACAGACCAAGTTAGGATTCCTCCACAAGTTGGTAAATACAAAGTGTATATTATTGATGAGGTACATATGTTATCTGCAGCGGCATTTAATGCGTTTTTAAAAACTTTAGAAGAGCCACCAAAGCACTGCATTTTTATACTTGCAACTACGGAAAAGCACAAAATAATACCTACTATTTTATCACGTTGCCAGATATTCGATTTTAAACGAATTTCAGTAACTGATGCTAAGGAGTATTTAAAGTTTGTTGCTAACGAGCAAGGGATTGCTGCAGAAGACGACGCACTTCATATTATTGCTCAAAAAGCAGATGGAGCTATGCGAGATGCCTTATCTATTTTTGACCGTGTGGTTAGTTTTTCTGGTAAAAACCTAACAAGACAAGCCGTTACAGAAAATCTTAACGTACTTGATTACGAAACGTATTTTGAAAGCACAGATTTAATTTTACAAAATAAAATTCCGGAATTACTCATTCAATTCAACACTATACTATCCAAAGGTTTTGATGGTCACCATTACATCGCTGGCTTAGCATCTCATTTTAGGGATTTAATGGTCTGTAAAAATCAAGCAACCATTAATTTACTAGAAGTAGGCGAAGAAACCAAAACCAAGTATGTTGAGCAGTGTCTAAAAACTTCCAACGAGTTTTTAATGAAAGGTATTCATCTTGCTAATGATTGCGATTTAAAATATAAGACCAGTAAAAATCAGCGCCTATTAGTAGAATTAACACTTATGCAATTAGCCTCTATCACTTTTGATGGAGAAAAAAAAAATAGCAAGAACTACATAATTCCACCATCTTACTTTAAGGCAAAAGGTATTACTCCGATTCCTGTAAAAAGACCTCAAGAGGACGTTAAAACCACAGAAAAGCAACCAGAACACAAGGAAAAACCAATCCAAAAAGCACCTAGCACAGCAGTTGCTGAACCTGTTGCTATTTCTAAAATTTCAATAGATAAAGCCAAGAAAAACACATCTGGTTTATCACTAAAAAGCATTAGAGAAAAGAAAGAGCATCAAATCCGTCAACTAGATGTTGTTATTGATGAAGAAGATTTACCAAAGGAGCCTGTAACACAAGAAGCCTTGACTGAAGCTTGGAATGCTTATGCCACTTCTATGGATAAAAAGGGTGAAAAAATTATGGCATCCATTCTACAAATGGATTCACCGAAGTTAAAAGGTACTGCAATACAATTGACCTACTCTAACAATACCAACAAAATCGAATTAGAACGTGCCCAATTTCCATTATTAGCATATTTGCGCAAAACTTTAATGAATTTTGATTTACATCTAGAAATTACCGTAAACGAAGAAGTAGCAAAAAAATACGCATTTACCGCAAAAGAGAAATATGATAAACTTAAAGAGAAAAACCCTAATATTGAACTGCTTAGAAAAACATTTGGATTAGACATTTAATACTATGAGATATTTTATTGGACTTTTATTACTCTTATTTATTGCTTCGGTAAGCTGTGAAGGCAGAAAATCATCAAGCCAAGCATTGGCAGAAGATGTTGAAGAGTTTATAAAAAACGTTACTACTGAAGTAGATATATATGTTCCAAAGGATTATACGGAACGTGAGGTTGACACCTTAATGAACAACGGCTATAGCATTAAAATAAAAACGTATTCTGATATGGAAAACAGTGTGCTTTTTACTAAAATAAAAGACACTGTAAACTATCAAACCTACTATAGAAATTTCAAATTTGATATTCTTGTTAAGATAGACAATAAAGTCATCTACGACGAAACTTTTGACAAAAAAAGGGTGAACAAGGCTTTAAACTTGAAGCCAAATTACACTTCAGGTTCAAGCCTTTACAATTTTGACAAATTAGCTGTTCTAAAATCTATTGAGCTAAATAACGACCCAACACTCAACAACCAGGTGGTAATAGACGTATTGTATGAAATACCAAATTCTAATAAACAAGCACTGCATCAATTAATTATTGATGATAGAGGAAAAGCAAATTTTGTATATATCAAATAAAAAAGGTCATGCTAGGACTTAAATTACCAACAGACCCAAGATGGGTAAACATTGTTGAAAAAAATATCGAAGAAATTTTAACAGATCATGCCTACTGTGAGCAAAAGGCAGCAAGTACTGCTATTTCTCTTATTGTAAGTTTTCCTGAATATACTGAATTGGTAAATGAGATGATTGATTTGGTCGAGGAAGAAATGAGTCATTTTAAGATGGTGCACGACTTAATTTTAGAACGTGGTTGGATATTAGGACGCGACCGAAAAGATGATTACGTTATTGCATTATTAAAGTTTTTCCCAAAAGGTGGTAGCAGAACAACGCAATTGGTACATCGCTTATTATATGCTGCATTAATAGAAGCCAGAAGTTGCGAGCGCTTTAGATTACTTTCCGAAGAATTAGAAGATAAAAAATTAGCAACGTTTTATAGAAAATTAATGATTAGCGAAGCTAACCATTATACCATGTTTTTAAACTTTGCCAGACAATATGGAGAACGAAAAGATGTTGATAAAAAATGGCAGCAACTCCTTGATTACGAAGCTGAAATAATGAAGGACTTAGGGAATAAAGAAACTATTCATGGTTAAAAAAAGCCTCAACTAATGTTGAAGCTTTTCATTTTATTCAATAAAATATTTTTTTAAATTTTTATACCAAAACCAAATTGCATAACATGGTTTTTGGCTTCTAAATCGGTTAAATCTTTATCTAAAATATTAGATAAACCATACGAGAATCTCGCATCTACAAACAATTCGCTAGTAATCATATATTGTCCACCGATGACTCCAGAAAACGCAAATGTTGAAAATCCATCATCATTTTTCCAAGTCTTTAATGCTATTTGTGGACCAGCCATAAAAGACAAACGATCTGATGTAGAGAGCTGCAACAAAATAGGCATCTGAATATAATCTGCTCTAATGTCTTCATGCTTTCCACCTTCGGCAGACCATTGCAATTCTGTATGCAAAGCTAGCTCTTCAGAAAAACCATACTCAACAAAGCCTGCAAAGGCAAAACCATTACGGTGTTTGTTTTCAAAAGTTGCATCTGGTTCAAAATCAAGATTAGATACATTTAGTGCTCCTCTTACACCATATCTTATTTCTTGAGACATACATATAGTAGTAAAACACACTAATACTGAGGCAAGTAAAAATTTCTTCATAATAATCAATTTGAGACAACGAATATATATTTTAATTCTAAACTTTATATAATTTTTAAAAAAAAAGTGATTAATATTATTTTTTATTGTCTATAAATCAAATAGTTACACTTGAGACTGTTTCGTGATAGATACTCTTTATAATACCATCTGACAGTCCAATTTTAGGAACATAAATATCTTTTGCTCCACTCCATTTCATTGCAGACAGATAAATACGTGTTGCTGGAATAATAACATCTGCCCTATCCTGATTAAGATTTAGTTTGGTAATACGCTCTTCATAAGAATAGTTTTGTAACATTTTATAATAATTGGTGAGGTAAAAATATGTAAGCGGTTTGCCAATGCTTTTACCAGATATTTTGAAAATCTTGTTAATGTTACCACCAGAACCTATTAGCTCAATTTTATAATACTGCGCTGTATTTTCCTTAATCCATTTTTCTAACTCAATCCAGGTTTCGCTTTTTACAATATCGTTGAGCAATCTTACTGTTCCTATTTTAAAAGACTTAGATTTTATTTTTTTACCATTATGAATAATAGAAAACTCTGTACTACCTCCACCAACATCTACATATAAATACGTTCTATTAGGATCTATAAATGTATGTAAATCTGTTTCTGCAATAATTGCCGCTTCTTCTTCACCATCAATGATATCTATATTAATACCGCAGGTTTCAGCTATTTTTTTTGAAAGTGGTTCACTATTGTTAGCTTCTCGCATTGCAGAAGTTGCACATGCCTTATAACGCACAACACCATGCGACTTCATTAATAAACTAAATGCTTTCATTGTGTCAACCATACGTTCTTGGTTGTATTCTGATATTTCTCCTTTTAAAAACACATCTGCACCCAACCTAATAGGAACTCTGACTAAAGAATTCTTCTTAAAAACCACAGGTTCATCATTAAGTTCAATTATATTGGATATTAGAAGCCTAACTGCATTTGAACCAATATCTATCGCTGCATATTTCTGTATTTTTAGCATTTTATACTCCTAATTTGTTTGTGTAATATTTATAAGTGTCGAATTGTGCTCTAACTTTTGGCTTATCATTTCTACGATAAGTATTGTCTTGAGTTTCGTTAATTATACGTGCTTTTACGTTATCATTCCAACATATTTCGTACAACTCCTGCAATTCTTGTTTAATGTCTTTATCATAAATAGGACAACTTACTTCTACTCTATTGTCAATGTTCCTTGTCATCCAATCAGCTGAAGAAATATAAACCTTTGGGTTATCATTGTTACAGAAAATATACAATCGTGTATGTTCTAGAAATTTATCTATTATACTTATAATTTCTATATTTTCGCTCATTCCTTTTACACCTGGCACTAAACAGCACAATCCTCTAACAATCATCTGTACTTTTACACCAGCTCTACTTGCATCATACAGTTTATCAACCATTTTGTAGCTGCTTATACTATTCAACTTTAGTTTAATATAAGCTGGTTTTCCATTTTTTGCATTTTCAATTTCTTTATCGATTAATGCAAATATTTTTGATTTTGTATAATGTGGTGACGTAATAATATGTTTGTATCTATTGACTTTATAGTTAACTTCAAAAAAGTTAAACACCTTATTTATATCTTTTAAAATCTTTGGGTTTGCAGTTAATAATGTGAAATCTGTGTACACTTTTGCAGTGGATTCATTAAAGTTTCCTGTACTCACAAAACCATACCTAACTAATGTATCATTTTCTTCTCGCTCAATAACACACATTTTACAATGTACTTTTAATCCAGGTACTCCAAATAACATAATGACACCAGCATTTTGCATTTGTTCAGCATAATTAATATTAGCTTCTTCATCAAAACGTGCACGTAACTCAATAGATACAGTAACCTTTTTACCGTTTTTAGCAGCATTGATTAAAGAACTGGCAACATGAGAAATTTGAGCCAATCTATAGATTGTGATTTTAATAGTTTTTACCTTAGGATCCAATGCTGCTTCTCGCAAAAACTTAACAATATATGAGAATGTATGATAGGGAGTATAAACTAAGTAATCCTTTTTTTCGATGGTTTTGAAAATGCTTTCCTCAAAACTTAATCCCTTTACAGGTAGCTGCTTAATTTTCTTATATAATAAATCTGTTCTTCCTAAACTTGGAAAATCCATGTAATCTCTTCTATTATGATAACGTCCACCAGGTATTATACTATCTTTAGAGTCAATTTCCATTCGTTTTAAAAGAAAGTTTAAAGTATCTTCATCAATATTTTTATCGTACACAAATCTAACGGGTTCTCCACTTTGTCTATCCTTTACACTATCAGACAGCTTATCTATAAAACTTTTACTTAAATCACTATCAAAATCGAGCTCTCCATCACGTGTTATTTTAATCATGTGTGCGGTAATACTCTCATAATTAAAAATATTGAAAATATCATCTAAACAATAACGTAATAAGTCATCTATCATGATGATAGAATTGGAATTACCTTTCTTTGGCAATACAATAAAACGGTTTAATGCTTTTGAAATTTCAATCAGAGCAAACTGATCTTGATTATTGGAATTAGACATTTTTACCACTAAGTATCCTGAACTATCCTTTAATTCTGGAAGATCAAAATCTTCACTTAAAACTATAACAACAAGTGCCGAACTAACCTCTTGATAAAAATAATCTTTAATAAAATGATGTTGTTCTTCATCAATTTCTGTTTCATCAATAATGTGAATATTTTCTCTCTCTAGTTCTTTGTATATAGAATCTAAAATTTCTAAACTTTCACTTTGTTGATTAATTACTATTTGGGTAATTTCTTCTAATAGATCACTTGCCTTAATACCACCTAACTCTGTTTTAGCACCTTTACCTGCTTCATCTATTCGCTTTACAGTAGCATATCTAACTTTAAAAAATTCATCTAGGTTATTGGAAAAAATACCAAGAAAACGTAATCGCTCAATTAATGGAACATTTTCATCTGCAGCTTCTTGTAGTACGCGAGCATTAAATTGCAACCAACTTAATTCTCTGTTTATATAAATATTCTTGTCTTTAGTCATTCTTTTAATTGCTTAGGGGTAATGATAAGTTCTGTTTTTCCTTTTTTAAGATCTTTCCAATCATTAATTTCAAAGTTCATTTTTACCAGCCCGCTGGTTGGCAAATTAGCTATAAATTTATCTCCAAATATATTTGCAATAGACGTGTATGCATGATTATGTCCAAAAATCATTGCATAATTAATGTCATTTGGTAAGCTTTTAACAAAATTGACAACACTTTCGCCACCAAAATCATATAAACTATTATCAATTTTAATAGAATTTTCTGACAAATCAAATGAATTGACAAAGATTTTGCATGTATCTAAAGCTCTTTTAGCTGGACTAGAGAAAAAATATTTTGGTATAAGATTTTCTTTAGCAAAATGCTTAGCAACCAATTTAGCGTCCTTGACACCTCTTGACTTTAACGGCCTTTCTGCGTCAGAAACATCATATTCCCAAGAGGATTTACCGTGCCTAACAAGTACAATTGTTTTCATATAGTATCGATTAAATGCATTTTTTACCGACAAAATGTTGCATAATTCCGTTTTAACGATTAATTTGCCGCTTTAACTCTAATGTTTGTTTATGATTTTAGTTATAAGTTCTTTTGTTTGTGTAAAATTAATGTAAATGACCCCAAATCAAAAATATATTAATCCATTCATTATTACATTTACGTTAATAATACTTCCCTCTATTTTTAGTATAAAACAATATGATTTTGTTGTCTCATAGATAATAAACTTTTTTAGCTACCATAAGTTTTGTAGCAATTAAGTGATTTATATATCAGCAACAATGTAGACATTATAAGTTATTATGTACAATATGAAAAACAAATACAATTGTATTTCAGTCGTGAGCATAAGAAAGGCTATGATTATAGCGCTTTTTATTATGCTTCCAGTTTTGCTAGTTGCTCAGCAATCACCCTCAATTCAAAGCGGTGTTACTTTTCAGTGGGAAGAAGCTATCCAACCTACCACAATAAGTCCTGCTACAATTAAGTCTATCACTATAGATGGACAATTGTACAATACTTTTGTGGTGCCTACCGCTTACGAAATGACCAGACTTGGACCTGACGGTCATGGGCCAAATAAAATTTTAAGGAATGGTATAACACTAGCAAATTCTAGTAATGTACCAAACTGGAACAGTATTGCCCTATCAGCTTTTCAGGACAAAAACCTAAATCATTACTTTACAGCTAATCCTAACGGTAGAAATATTTGTCTAAATTTTGCAGCTGTAGAAACTACCGATGCCCAAAAGCAAACTATTTTTTATTCACCATCAATTCCAGCCAATGAAGGAGGTGTATTAGCAGTTACAGAACGTAATGTTAACAATTGCTTCCACATCGCCATATATGGAACACCTTTGGGAGGTGGTCCTGAACAACTTTTAGGACAAACTTTTGTTAGACCAAATAACGGTGCACTTTCTGGACCTCAAAATGGTCCACCAAACCCAAATACAGATTACTGGAGATCAAATAGAGTTGTTGAAAATAATGGTACCATAGGTATAGCTTTGTTTTATCTTAGTGATATAGTACCAACAGGATCTAAAATAACTAAAATAGAATTTAATGCATCCACAAGAGATCATGGTGACGGTAAATTCTTCTTATTGCAAAAGTATGCCGTTGACCAAGTTGAAGTTGAATGTATAGATGACAAGTTTGATGGCGATTTGAATTTTCATAACAACGTTCCAAATAATTCAACATACTCTTTAGTATCAGGCCCTACACCTGCTGGTCAAGATTTTATTCTTCAACCAAATGGTATGTATTCTTATACACCAATGCCTGGTTTTACAGGAGATGTAACATTTGAATACGAAGTATGTTTACCTCCTCCTAATACTTCAGTTTGTGATAGAGCAACGGTAACTATGACTTTTGTTAATCTACCTACAATGCCAGAGGCTAATGTAAGTTGTGGATCTGGAGACGATGATTTTACAATTACAGTAACAAGTCCTTTAGGATCAGAATATGAATATTCTCTAAACGGTGGACCATATCAAAGCTCCCCAGATTTCAACAATCTACCAGAAGGGTCTTACACATTATCTGTACAAAGTACATATTCTCTTTGCTCCAATATGAATCCAACACCAATAATTTTGGATAATTTAGAGCTTTCGGGAACCGTATCTAATGTGTTATGTAAATCAGATGCCTCAGGTGCGATTGATATATCTGTATCAGGAGGTAAGTTACCATATACGTATTCCTGGAGTAATGGTGCTACCACAGAAGACATATCTGGTATAATTGCAGGAAACTACACAGTTACAATTACTGACGCCAACGGATGTACTATATCTGATGACTATACCGTTAGCGAGCCTACTGAAATATTAACATCAACAATTAATTCAACGACAGATGTGCTTTGTAATGGAGATGCTACAGGTGCAATTGACTTAACAATTTCTGGTGGTACAGCTCCATATACTGTATTATGGGACAATGGCTCTACGAATCAAGATCTTTCCAATTTAGCAGCAGGTGACTATGAAGTTACTATTACTGATGCAAATGGATGTACAACTACCAACAATGCCACTATTAATCAGCCAAGTGAAACCCTATCAGCTACAGTAACAAATATTACCAATGTAGATTGTAATGGAGGCGCAAACGGAAGTATTACAGTTGAAGCTGCAGGAGGTACTAGTCCATATCAATATTCTATAGATAATGGAGCTACAAACCAAGGTAGTGGTCTTTTTGAAAACTTAACAGCTGGAGCTTATACTATTCTTATTACAGATGATAACGATTGTACTACTACAGTCAATGCAACAGTTACGCAACCTAATACATTAACAGTATCTATTGTTGATGTAAATGATGTAGACTGTTCTGGAGAAGCTTCTGGTGACATTACAATTGAAGTTAATGGTGGAACTCAACCGTATTCTTATTCGTGGAGTAATTCTGCTACAAGTCAAAATCTAACAGATATCATTGCTGGTAATTATACAGTTACTGTTACTGATGCAAACGGATGCACAGCTTCAACAAATACTACGGTTTCAGAACCTGCTAATCCTTTAAGTATAAACATTAGTAAAATTGATGCAAATACTGCTCAAGGATGTACAAATGGGCAAGCAACTGCAGATGTTTCGGGTGGTACTGCTCCATATAGCTACTTATGGAGTGCATCAGCTAATAACCAAACAAATGCTACTGCTACTAACTTACCAGTTGGCACACATTCGGTTACTGTTACTGATGCCAACGGTTGTCAACTTACCCAAAGTATAGTTATTGTATGTGTAAATACATGTGATGCTGAAATAACCATTGGAAATATAACCAATGTGCTTTGTGTTGGTGATGCAACAGGTTCTGGTACAGTATCGGCAAGTTCTAATGCCAATCCTGGAGCTACATTTACATTTACATGGAGTAATGGTCAAGTAGATTCTGGTGTTACATCTAGTACAATCAACAATGTTACTGCTGGTGTTTATGATGTTAGCGTTACTATTGATGGAACGGTTTGTCAACCTGTTGAAGAAACAATCTCTATTACAGAACCAAATAATGCTTTAGATTTAACTGTTTCATCCACAGACGAAATGGGTCCATCTACAGGAGATGGTACAGCGAGTGCTACGGCTACAGGTGGTGTAGAACCTTATACTTTCTTATGGTCTCCAGGAGGTGAAACTACTCAAAATATTTCCGGATTAACTTCTGGTACTTATACTGTAACAGTAACAGATGCTAATGGATGTACAGATACTTCAACTGTAACTGTTAATCCTGGAACTTGTAAGAATTTATCAATTTCTGGATCTTCTACTCCTGTGACATGTAACGGAGAAAGTAACGGTACAGTAACAGCTGTAGTGTCTAATGGAACTGGTCCTTTTACTTATGCATGGGATACTTTGCCAGATACAACATCAAGCGTTTCAAATTTACCTGCTGGAAGTTATACTGTAACAGTAACCGACCAAACAACACTTTGTACTCAAAGCACAACTATAACTGTTAATGAACCTAACGCTTTAAGTTCTGATATTGCAGTAACAAATATTTTATGTAAAGGTGATAGTACTGGATCTGTTGATTTAACCGTAAACGGTGGAACTCCACCATATACTTATTTATGGAATACTGGTGCTACTACTGAAGATTTAGTAAATGTTATTGCTGGTACTTATTCTGTAACTATCACAGATTTTAATGGTTGTACTACAACCAATCAGTCAACTGTTCAAGAACCTTCAGAAAATGTTTCTGGCTCAATAACACAAATTACAAATGTTGATTGTTCTGGTCAAAGTACAGGAAGTATTACTGCCGAAGGTACTGGTGGAATACCTCCATATACTTACTCTATTGATAGCGGAAGTACTAGTCAAACAAATGGTCTTTTTGAAAATCTAGCTTCAGGAACTTATACAATTTTAATTACTGATGCCAATGGCTGTATATATAATGTAAGCGGTACAATTGAAACCGATGATTCTGAAAACCCAGAAATCTCAGCTCCTTCTACTATAACTATTGAAGGTTGCTCTGCAAGTGATATTACAAGTTCTAATGCTTTGTTCGCATATAGTACTGTTGAATCAGGAGACGTACAAGGAATATTTGCTTCTAACGTGGACTATAATGCTTCAGATGATTTTAATATTGAAAGCATAACATATATTGATGTAATTACATCGACTAATAATTGTCCAATTACAGTATTAAGAACATTTACTATCACTGATAATTGTGGTAATAGTGCAACAACAACGCAAACTATAACTGTTCAAGACACTACACCTCCAACGTTTACTGCACCTGCAGATTTAACCATTGAGTGTGATGTTGACCCTACTGACCTTAGCATTACTGGTGATGTAACCGATGAAGCGGACAACTGCTCTAATGGTCTTGAAGCAACTTACAGTGATACTGTGGCTGCTGGAAGCTGTGCTAATGAATCGACAATCACACGTACTTGGTCATTGACTGATGAGTGTAACAACACGACTACTTTAGTTCAAACTATTAATGTGGTGGATACTACGGCACCTACATTTACTGTGCCTACAGATTTAACAATCGAATGTGATGTTGACTCTACTGATCTTAGCATTACTGGTGATGTAACGGATGAGG
>NZ_JBHLTQ010000008.1:0-618 GCF_042434315.1 Winogradskyella pulchriflava
AACGTTTATGTGTATGGAAAGTTGCGTGCTTGTGTGCGAGGATTTTCCGAAGGAAAATCGGATGCAAGCAAGCAAAGCAACTGACATTGGTTTAGTATAAAACTAGCAATTTTTTATACACGGTGTTGTAAGTAGTTTTTTATTTTTTGTCGGTTTTATTTTCTTTAACAGAGTCTTTTATTAGTGCGTTATAAATATATTCAGGTGTCTTTTTCTTTAGCTTAGACATTTCCTTTTCGATGTGCTTAGATAGAAATTCTTTTTCCTTTTCGTTCAAATTTTCTAGAATTCCAACTCGACCATAAAAACTTATGTTTTCGTCTTCTTTATGTACAAGAACTATTAAAGGATATCCGTTTTGAGCTTCAAACATTTCCAAGTTATTCTCAATTCCCGTTTTCGGATTTGGTCGGTCTAAAAAATAGGTGAAACTCACATTTTTTTCTGTTGAACTATCGAAAGGGTCACTTGTCGGATTCGCATAATTAATAATTCCTTGAACTTCGTAAAAGTCCGATTCATTAAAGTCCGAATATTTCTTTTCTGATTTACAGGAAATAAGTCCGAAACTCAATGAAATTAATATGGTTAGCGTTTTTCTCAAATTACTTACAACGT
>NZ_JBHLTQ010000009.1:0-740 GCF_042434315.1 Winogradskyella pulchriflava
AGTGTTAGATCCAAAATCATTAGACCATGTCACAGTTCCACAAGTATCAGAAGCCGTAGCGCCAGCATTATTAGCCAACCAAGCCTCAAGTGTACCATCAGGAGTTACACCACATTGAATATCTATATTTTGTACACCAGAATCATCAATAGTAGGAGGTGTAGTATCTTCTGTAGTAATGGTTTGTGTACCAGAAGTGGTATTACCACATTGGTCCGTAGCAGTCCATGTTCTTACAATAGTTTTAGTGTTACCACAAGCTGCAGTTTCCACATCAGATTCAGTAATCGTAACCGAACCACAAGTATCAGTAGCAGTAGCCACACCAGTATTAGCACTAGACTCATCCTCAGTACACTCAATAGTAATATCGGCAGGCACAGTTAATGTTGGAGGCGTTGTATCCACCACATTAATAGTCTGAACTAAAGTAATCGTGTTGTTACACTCATCAGTCAATGACCAAGTACGTGTTATTGTCGATTCGTTAGCACAACTTCCAGCAGCCACAGTATCAGTGTAAGTCGCTTCAAGACCACTAGAGCAGTTGTCCGCTTCGTCAGTAACATCACCAGTAATACTAAGGTCAGTAGCATCAACATCACATTCAATGGTTAAATCTGCAGGTGCAGTAAACGTTGGTGCCGTAGTATCCACAACATTAATAGTCTGAACTAAAGTAGTCGTGTTGTTACACTCATCAGTCAATGACCAAGTACGTGTTATTGTCGATTCATTAG
>NZ_JBHLTQ010000010.1:0-797 GCF_042434315.1 Winogradskyella pulchriflava
TACAACGTGTTCGTGTAAGGTTTGTTGCGATTATTAGCAATAAAGTTAGTAAAAAAGGATCAACAATTTATAGTCAATAATGTTTCAGATGGAAAATGCTTTAGCAATAAACTTTACACGGTGTTAGGCACAGTTTTTATTCCGTTGTTTTTAAGTGTTTTATATAATTATTTAAAAGTCCTTTTATTTGTTCCGACGCGACAGGATTCGCAGAATGAACTTTAAATTCCAAGTTCCTCAAATCAAGTCCAGATTCATAAACTAACCATTTTGCGCACGCCAATCCATCTAAAGCCACAATTCCGTTTTTGTTAAGTCCGAGGTCATTGTCAAAACTTATGTAATTCGGCAATCCGTTCTCTTTTATGTAACCAACGAATTCCTCATAAGTCTGAACGATGTCGAATTCAGATTCCATTGATTTGTCATAAATCATTTCAATTGTCCTAACGTCGTCTAAAAACAGTTTTTTCATTTTTCGTTTGTTTCCACAAGAAGCACAATATTTAGCTTTATCTGTTCGGTAAGGTTTTCCGCAATTTTCGCAGTCAGGTCCATACATATCTGCAAAATGATGAATTATTGCATTGGGTTCTGTTTCTCCAAATCCAGTTAAATCATTGTAATAGTCAAGCAGTTTTTTAAAACGCTTTTGTCTGTCCTTTTCAAGAGTTTTAAATCCTTCTGAATATAGTTTAGAAGCAATAATACTTTCTTCTCCTTCCAACATCGGAACTTCCATCTTACATCTCCAGCAATATCGTATTCTCATAATGTTGATTCAAATTGTGCCTAAC
>NZ_JBHLTQ010000011.1:0-998 GCF_042434315.1 Winogradskyella pulchriflava
CGTTGTAGTGCATTTGAGAAATGAGAACAGTAATAACATCTATCATTCTGATTTTAATTTTATTCTGTTCTTGTAGCGGAAAAAAAGAAAATACCCAAAATCCAGAATTTGAGAAATTAATAATCGATTATTGGACTGGAGACGAAGCTTATGTCAATAAAAGAATGGAATTCACTAAAAAAGGAAATAAAATATTTGGAAAAATAATACGACCTGAATATAAAATTAGTGAAAGAACTGCGATTTCAGGAGACTCAGAATTGAACTCTGACAAGATTAAACTTCTAAATGAGTTTTGGAATCAAGCGCTTAAATTCAAAGATTCTTGTGAGCAAAAATATTGGAGCTCTTCAATTCAAGATTACACAATAATTAGAGATTTAGATACATTAAAAATTGACAGATATTGTTATTGGCAAGATTATGAATATGAGAATATAGAAAAAGTTCTTTTTTCGGAGTTTTTTAAGAATCTGAAATCTGAAAGAAATAACTTAGAAAAAGAACTATCAAAGAAACTTAATGGAGTTTGGTATCCTAAAACTATAAAGAAAACATTTGAAAGAGGAGAAATATTAAAACTCACAAAAAGCAAATCAGAAGCATTAGATAAAGATTGCTATTGGGAATTTTCGAGCCAAAAAGAATTTAAAGATAATTGCTGGAATTTACTTGACTTAAAACTTTCGAAAAGTTACAATTGGGACGTTGATGAGGGAAAAACTTATTTGGTCATTAGTGGTGGATTTACGACAAGAGAAGAAAATGGAAAAACCTATACTTCAGTTGCGAATTATGGAGCGACTTTCATAGTTAAGTCAATTAACGAAAATAGAGTTGAATTAGAATATTTGTGGAATTAAAAACGCACTACAACAACGTGTATAGCTCATTGCGGCTGAATTCCTAATCGGAATTCATTGCAATTTGCTATCTTTCGGTTACGGCGGAAAATCCTCGCGGATTTCCCGCAACGAGCCATACACAAAACCGTTACC
>NZ_JBHLTQ010000012.1:0-1591 GCF_042434315.1 Winogradskyella pulchriflava
ATGTTATTATGCATCATTTAGACCCAGCAGATGAAGATATGCCAATGCAAATGCCAGGTATGTTATATGCCGAAAATGAAGATGGTGCAGAACGTATGCTTCAAACATTAGGCATGCTTGCCGTAGAGCTTAAAGGCTCAGGTGGTGAGGATTTAAATTTGGCCCAAGGGTCAACCTCTGAAATAAAAATACCTGTAGATCCTAACCAAATTAATATTGCTCCTGCAACAATACCACTTTGGCATTTTGATGAAGCTAGAGGTTATTGGAAAGAAGAGGGCTTCGCTACTTTACAAGGTAATATGTATGTTGGTAACGTATCTCATTTCTCATTTTGGAACTGTGATGTTTCTGCTCAAACAGTAAATTTGTGTGTAGATGTTTTTTATGAAGGTGGAATCTCATTAAGTAATATAGGGGTTGAAATTATTAGTTCTACATATGAATCAGTAATTGGTTATACTAACAAGCATGGAAAAGTTTGTGGCATTATACCTAGATACGAAAATTTAGAACTTAATGTATTTGCAAATGAATTATGTGATGGAGTTTCTATTTTCTCACAATCGATTGGAGAATTTATTAATAGCGGTGAAATTTCAATTATAATTCCAAGTGATTCAAATATCATTACAGAAACTGTAACTGGCACTTTTAATACTTGTGATGGTGATCCTGTCACAAATGGGTATGCACAATTAACATACGACAATTTAATAACTTATGGCACCGAAACAATAACGGATCTAATTGATGATGGTAATTTTGAAATGAATACTATCAGATGTGAAGAAAATAATAATTTTAAAATAAATGGTAGAGATTATGACAA
The DNA here is from genome assembly GCF_042434315.1 of Winogradskyella pulchriflava. Lineage (NCBI taxonomy): Bacteria > Pseudomonadati > Bacteroidota > Flavobacteriia > Flavobacteriales > Flavobacteriaceae > Winogradskyella > Winogradskyella pulchriflava. The sequence goes on from NZ_JBHLTQ010000012.1 coordinate 833, forward strand.
TGACCAAAGAACAGGAAGTCTAAATTATACTTTTACAAGTCCGTTGACAAATATTGGAGTGCTACAGGCTTGTAACTCTGCAACAGAATATATAGAATTTAATCGTGATGGTGTAGATTGGTTCTCTCCTGACAATACGGAGAATATCACAACATATTATAATCCAGAAAATCATTATCTCCAAATCACTGGCTATGTAATTAATGGCAATGGCAGTGGAGGTAGCTTCGTATTTTATGGAACCTTAAACTCTTCTAGCTATACTGGAACTTATGACACATATAACTCTGACACCCCTAATGACACAGGATTCTATCTTGATTATATGAATATGTCAACAGATAATAATAGTATTATATACAATATAACATCATTTGGTGAGGTTGGGGAGTATATAGACGTCAACTTTAGTGGCGATTACTATAACTTTAATGGCAATTTACGCACTATTTCTGGTGTTGTACATGTCCTTAGAGACGAGTAAAAAAAAGCCTTCTCAATTGAGAAGGCTTTTTTTTATTTATACGAATTTTCACGCAACCATTTGTTGTTTTTTGTATCTACATTATGAAAAAGAAAAACCAACAGTTATGAAATCAACAAAAATTATCTCAACCCTTCTTAGTTTAAGTCTTTTTATATTTTCATCCTGTCATAAGGATGACGGAAATTCGGGTGGTGCACAACAAGAAAATATACCTGATACCTTTTCTCAATACTTTGGTAATGAAATCTCAAGGGATTTTTTAGGAACAGTTA
>NZ_JBHLTQ010000013.1:0-2501 GCF_042434315.1 Winogradskyella pulchriflava
ATTCCTTGAACTTCGTAAAAGTCCGATTCATTAAAGTCCGAATATTTCTTTTCTGATTTACAGGAAATAAGTCCGAAACTCAATGAAATTAATATGGTTAGCGTTTTTCTCAAATTACTTACAACGTTTATGTATATGAGCTGTGGCGTGTCTCGGCACAGACCTTTCCTGATAAAAACTGGCTTTGGAAAATCCGCAGGATTTTCCAAGTGAGGACTGACCAAGCCATAGCTTATATACTGTGTTGTACCCAGTTTTTTTTTTCTAAATTTTTAAATAAAATCACTATCAGTCCAAATTAGCCAATCGTTTCCAATTCCCCAAACTTCTATAAAATTCAAGTTGAAATTATCTTTATAATATCCTTTTTTCGTTTGTTCAGGGTCACACGTTGTCCAAGTCAGATATAAAGTTCCGATTGGATAGTCAGTCCATTCTGTTGTATATTCCACTTGTTTGCAATCCGAACTAATTCCGACCGTAATGCTTTTAATTCCTTTATTCTCCAATTCTTTCGCCAATGTTTTTTCCAAATCTTTTGGATAAGTGAATTTACCTTGGTTAGAAATCGCAAATGGGTCTTTTAAAATTCGTTCGGTCAAACTATTCCATTCTGTTTGATTTTTCGCGATTTGTTCTATCTTTTCCGCAACAATTTCTTTCCTTTTTTCTCTATTATCTTTACACGATAAAAGGCTAAAAGTCAGAGCAAAAATCAGGATTATGTTATTTGTACGAATCATTTTTTAAATTGGGTACAACGGTCTCGTATAACCGTCAGTTACGGGATTAATGAGAATGATTTTCGGTTAAGAACTGGCGTTAGCAATTCCGAGTGGATTCGGACGCAGTCGAATCCGCCGTAATTGCGGTTATACATTGTTAGCAGCTGTTTTTTTTCAGTTCATAATTATTCGGGATAAAAACTTCATTCTCCGATTTCTCAATTAAAATTCCTAATAGAGTTTGAATTTCGTCAGTTTTATATTCTGTCGTTTTTATTGAAATTCCAGATTTTGATTTGAAGTCGAGTTTTAAATTTTTGCTAATTCGGTCAAATCGGATTTGAGTGAGTTCAGTCAGATTCCGTTTTTGAGTCCAACGCTTATTTAAAATCAGTTCGTTGTCTTTGATGAAAAGTGTAAATGGTTTTTTCTTTTTGTAAATAAACCACATTATCAATTCAGTTATTGGAAATGTCCAAAATATTAAAATCAAGAATATTATTTCTTTATAAATATCATTGCTAAAAGACAGTAACAATGTCCAAGCAATTGCGTTTATCAATTCAAATATTCCGATTATTTTTCTTTGGCTTCGCATTTTAAAATCAGATTGATAATTTTTATTCAGAACAGAATATTCCCAAAGAACTGTTGTCAGCAAAATTGAAACAACCAATGCACAATTCAGAACAAGAGGAAATTCAGTTTCCATTATTTGTCCGTAAGTCAAAATTGTAATGAGAAATATTAATGTAATAAAAAACTTCATTCTTTGTTGGTCTGTTCAAATTGCTGCTAACGTGTTTGTATAAGATTAGTTGCGTGATTTAAGCACCTAATTTAGCAAATAAATCACAGATAGAAAGTCCGCGAGGACTTTCGTAAGTAGGCTAGAAACTAGCAATTAATTTTATACGGTGTTACCTGCTGGCTTTTATTCGGTCGTGATAAATTCGATAAAGCCAAAAGTCCGCCAACTGCTAATATTGCTCCACCAACAAAAGGAAATCCAGCACCAACTAAATCAGCCATATTCGACGAAAAAAGAAATGGCAAACAGAATATCATTCCAAAAATCCCTGCTGTTATTGAAGCAAAAGCTCCAAATTTAGTAACTCGTTTCATATCAAATATTGTTTTTTGTTCAAATTCTGGTTTTAATAATTCAGCTCTTAATTCAGTCAGATTTCGAGTTGCATACTTTTCGATTGACCATTCCGAAATTCCGATAGATTTCTTTCCTTTTTTAAAGTCCGAGTAAAAAGTCCGCCACAAGTCTGGAAGTAAAATTGCTCCGAAAATCAAAATAGCAAATGAAGGAATAGAATAATTTCCATTTCCGACCATAAAAGCTTGCATTCGGATTTCGTCTTCAGCTGTCATTTGGTAATTAAGCAAAACGTGTTTCAAATCGTGGCTTTCGTATTTTGGTATTAAAGTCAGATTATGTTTGTCAAGACATTCAGCTATTTCTTTTCCTAAAGTTCCTTTTTCGAGATTTCTTAATTCCGAAACCTTTTGTTCATAAGGTTCCATTTTGCTAAAGAATTCGATTGTTGAAACAGAAAGGTCAAATGACTGTTTTATTATCTTTCTGGCTATTTTTTGCAGTATGTTCATTTATAGTTCAGATTTTTTTTCAGCTTGCAGGTAACGGTTTTGTGTATGGCTCGTTGCGGGAAATCCGCGAGGATTTTCCGCCGTAACCGAAAGATAGCAAATTGCAATGAATTCCGATTAGGAATTCAGCCGCAATGAGCTATACACGTTGTTGTA
>NZ_JBHLTQ010000014.1:2500-5501 GCF_042434315.1 Winogradskyella pulchriflava
TTGGCACATACAAATTGATCCGTAGATATCCGAATGGGGCAACCCAGCATGTTGAAGACATGTTATCCGCAAGGAGGCGAACCCGGAGAACTGAAACATCTAAGTACCCGGAGGAGAAGAAAACAAAAGTGATTCCGATAGTAGCGGCGAGCGAAATTGGATTAGCCCAAACCAGTATTGTTACGGCAATGCTGGGGTTGTAGGACCACGATATTTGAACCATAATGAATTAGAACAGTTTGGAAAGACTGACCAAAGAGGGTGATAGTCCCGTATAGGTAAAGATTGGTAAGATAGTGGTATCCTGAGTAGTGCGGGGCACGTGAAACCCTGTGTGAATCAGTCGGGACCATCCGATAAGGCTAAATACTCCTGAGAGACCGATAGTGAACTAGTACCGTGAGGGAAAGGTGAAAAGAACCCTGAATAAGGGAGTGAAATAGAACCTGAAACCATACGCTTACAAGCGGTCGGAGCCCTTTGGGGTGACGGCGTGCCTTTTGCATAATGAGCCTACGAGTTACCGTTGCTAGCAAGGTTAAGTACTTAAGGTACGGATCCGTAGCGAAAGCGAGTCTGAATAGGGCGCTTTAGTTAGTAGTGGTAGACGCGAAACCGTGTGATCTACCCATGGGCAGGGTGAAGCTGTGGTAACACACAGTGGAGGCCCGAACCGGTTGACGTTGAAAAGTCTTCGGATGACCTGTGGGTAGGGGTGAAAGGCCAATCAAACTCGGAAATAGCTCGTACTCCCCGAAATGCATTTAGGTGCAGCGTTGATTTATAGTTTTATAGAGGTAGAGCTACTGATTGGATGCGGGGGCTTCACCGCCTACCAATTCCTGACAAACTCCGAATGCTATAAAATGTTGATCAGCAGTGAGGGCATGGGTGCTAAGGTCCATGTCCGAGAGGGAAAGAACCCAGACCATCAGCTAAGGTCCCCAAATGTATATTAAGTTGAATAAACGAGGTTGGATTGCATAGACAGCTAGGATGTTGGCTTGGAAGCAGCCATTCATTTAAAGAGTGCGTAACAGCTCACTAGTCGAGCGATCCGGCATGGATAATAATCGGGCATAAACATACTACCGAAGCTATGGACTTGTAAAAGTGGTAGGGGAGCATTGTAGTGTCGTCGAAGGTGTACTGCGAGGTATGCTGGAGAAGCTACAAAAGAAAATGTAGGCATAAGTAACGATAATGCGGGCGAGAAACCCGCACACCGAAAGACTAAGGTTTCCTCAGCTATGCTAATCAGCTGAGGGTTAGTCGGGACCTAACGCGAACCCGAAAGGGGTAGTGGATGGCCAACGGGTTAATATTCCCGTACCTGCTCACACTAAAAGTGACGGAGGCGAAAAGTTAGTGCGTACTGACGGAATAGTACGTTGAAGCGAGTGGTAACACCGCGATAGTACACTGAGACTACGGTCAAGGTGATAATCTAGCAAATCGACTTCCAAGAAAAGCGAGTGAAGCAGCCCGTACCCTAAACCGACACAGGTAGTTGGGATGAGAATTCTAAGGTGCTCGAGAGATTCATGGCTAAGGAACTAGGCAAAATAGACGCGTAACTTCGGGAGAAGCGTCGCCCACCTCAGGGTGGGCCGCAGTGAAAAGGTCCAGGCGACTGTTTATCAAAAACACAGGGCTCTGCTAAATCGAAAGATGATGTATAGGGCCTGACACCTGCCCGGTGCTGGAAGGTTAAGTGGAGGGTTTAGAAGTTTACTTCGAAGATCTCAAATGAAGCCCCAGTAAACGGCGGCCGTAACTATAACGGTCCTAAGGTAGCGAAATTCCTTGTCGGGTAAGTTCCGACCTGCACGAATGGTGTAACGATCTGGACACTGTCTCAGCCATGAGCTCGGTGAAATTGTAGTATCGGTGAAGATGCCGATTACCCGCAGTGGGACGAAAAGACCCCGTGAACCTTTACTATAGCTTAGTATTGGCTTTGGATAAGTAATGTGTAGGATAGGTGGGAGACTTTGAAGCGGCGTCGCCAGGCGTCGTGGAGTCATTGTTGAAATACCACCCTTTGCTTATCTAGAGTCTAACCTCTAATCAGGGACAGTGCTTGGTGGGTAGTTTGACTGGGGTGGTCGCCTCCAAAAGAGTAACGGAGGCTTCTAAAGGTTCCCTCAGCACGCTTGGTAACCGTGCGTAGAGTGCAATGGCATAAGGGAGCTTGACTGAGAGACATACAGGTCGATCAGGTACGAAAGTAGAGCATAGTGATCCGGTGGTTCCGCATGGAAGGGCCATCGCTCAAAGGATAAAAGGTACTCCGGGGATAACAGGCTGATCTCCCCCAAGAGCTCACATCGACGGGGGGGTTTGGCACCTCGATGTCGGCTCGTCACATCCTGGGGCTGGAGAAGGTCCCAAGGGTTGGGCTGTTCGCCCATTAAAGTGGCACGCGAGCTGGGTTCAGAACGTCGTGAGACAGTTCGGTCTCTATCTACTGTGGGCGTTAGAAATTTGAGTGGATCTGACTCTAGTACGAGAGGACCGAGTTGGACGAACCTCTGGTGTACCTGTTGTTCCGCCAGGAGCATTGCAGGGTAGCTACGTTCGGAAGGGATAAGCGCTGAAAGCATATAAGCGCGAAACCCACCACAAGATGAGATTTCTTTAAAGGGTCGTGGAAGATGACCACGTTGATAGGCTACAGGTGTAAAGGCAGTAATGTCATAGCCGAGTAGTACTAATAACCCATAGGCTTATTGTACAGCCGTTTTTTTAGAGTACGATTAAATTATAATTATGTATCTATTGACGATTATCGTCTTTTCAATATGTCAACAATATTAGTGTTTTTTAACTACACATTTTAAGATCCTGAACCAAGTTCAGGATAAAGATTTAAGGTGGTTATAGCGACGGGGCTCACCTCTTACCATTCCGAACAGAGTAGTTAAGCCCGTTTGCGCCGATGGTACTGCTTTCTGTGGGAGAGTAGGTCGCCGCCTTTTTTGAAAACCCTTACTAGTTA
>NZ_JBHLTQ010000015.1:0-7740 GCF_042434315.1 Winogradskyella pulchriflava
AGTTTTAAATCCTTCTGAATATAGTTTAGAAGCAATAATACTTTCTTCTCCTTCCAACATCGGAACTTCCATCTTACATCTCCAGCAATATCGTATTCTCATAATGTTGATTCAAATTGTGCCTAACGGTTTGCATATGGCTTGTGGCGGTTTAGAAGCACTTTCCTGTCCACCGAAACTAATGCTTGCTACGAAGCAGAAACCTTGCTGGCAGCCGCTCACCCGCCATAAGCTATATGCGTTGTTGTACCACGTTTTTTTATTCTTTATAAATTGCCAATCTTATTTTTCTGTAGTCAGTCGAATTACTTCCTAACATAAATAGATAGGCTTTATTTCCGTTTCCGCTCAGCCATTTAATTCCGTCACTAAAATTTGACTTTGCAGTGTCCGAAGCAATTTCTACAAAACTTGGTTCTCCTAATTTCCAAGTCAGTTGTTTTTTTAATCCATCAAATTTTTTCTGGAATTTTTTTGTGTCGGTTTTACTTTGACCAAAAGGTTTGTCTGGTTCTTGTATTTCAGTCCACTCATACATTACAACTCGAACTATACTGTCTGAAGCTGTATAAAAATATTCAGTTTCTAATTCAAATTTTCCTTTTTCGGTGCGACTGTAGGTTTTGGGTGTCTCTAGATTAAAACCCTTTTTGTTCGGGTAGATACTTTCTCCAATGCTTATTTTGTGACTTGGTGTTCTAACAATAGAACCAAGGCCTTGTTCGATTTTATCTGCCTTTGGAATTGTTAGAGTTGCTAAATCGTCAAATCTCTCCGTTTGAAATATCTTTCTATTTGTAACGCAAGAAACGATAGTTAGGCAAATGATTGTCGATATGTAGATTGTATTTTTCATATGTGGTACAACGTGTTTGTGTATGGTTAGTTGCGTGGTTAAGCAACTAAATTAGCAAACTTTTACGAACCCGTGAAAATTCCGCAGGAATTTTCGCAAGTAGGCAAGTACAAAGCAATTAATTATACACGGTGTTGCCAGTAGTATTTTATTCTTTCATAAGTTTATTCAAGTCTTGAATCAATTTGTCATCGTGTCTCGCATAAATTAAAATTTGATTTTTTGGTTGTATTCCAGCCTCTTCGGAATAATAAAAGAAACTTATAGAATACTTATCTCCTCCAATATGATTGATGTCATATAAGCGATAATTTTTATCAGCATTTTCAATTGTCCATTTTTTGGAAACTATTTCTTTTTTATAGGTGTCGAAAACTATAAAATCAGCCGATGTTTCAAAAATGAAAACGGTATTCCATTTTCTTTGAATGTCGTATATGTTCGTAAGTAAGGTTATAATTGTTTCTTTACCTTTTTCTACAAATACTATGTTGTATTTATCGTTTTGCCAGAAGTATGTAATTCCAGAATTAAAGTCTTTATCAGGTCTATATATTTTCTTTTTTTTGAGTTCACTAATAATTTCAGATACGTTGTGATTTAAAATTTCAACTGTTTTAGTAGAGTCGATTGAGTTTATTATCCAATCACAATAGTTATCATTATACTCAATCTTTTTTTGCTCTTTTTTTATTGTTTTCCAATTGATTATAGAATACTCAAGCATTTTTAGAGTATTGATTATATCAAATTTATTACTTACTTGACGAACTACAATTCCTTTTTTATTTAAAAGTGCTTGTCCTTTTCTAGCATAACTGTTATTATACTGAATTGTTCCGTTGTCAAAACTTAAAAAATATATTGGTTCTGCTATTCCAACATAGAAATGGTTAAAATCCAAAAGGATTGGTTCATTGTAATTTAGTTTTTTAGCTAATAATTCAGCTAACTTTCCAATAATCTCAACCTTTTTTATTTCTTCGTATTTGTAGCCTGTTTTTATTCGGGTTTTAATATTTCCAAATTCAGTTGTAACCCAAAAATCTTGATGAGCGGAAACTGCCATTGTTGTAAACATTAAAATCAGAAAAAATGCTATGTTTTTGGTTTTTGTCATATTACTGGCAACGTTGTTGTATATGGTTTGTTGCGTGTTTAAGCACGTAATTTAGCAAATAAAAACCGAATAGAAAATCCGCAAGGATTTTCGTAAGCAGGCTAGAACTAGCAATAAATTATATACGGTGTTACCCAACGTTTTTTATTTCTATTTTATAAGTCAAAACCTCTTTTCCAGTATCACAATTCAATTCCAAGGTTTTATTTTTCGTTTCTACTATTTTCCAATTTACAGAAGGAATATTTTTTTCCAAAACTTGCACTTCTATATTGTCAATTCCGATAAAAATTAGATTTGTATTTGGCTTTTCAGTCGAATTCCATTGTTGAAGTAAAATTCCATTGGAATAAGTAAAAAACCAATCTCCAAATAACTTGTTCTTTAAAAATTCAATTTTCGGTTCGCTCTTCAAATTCAGATATGCTGGTCCAAATCGGATTTCACTAATATATTTTTGATAAATATTTATTCCGCTAAAGTTTGTCAGAATATTCCATTGCTCAATATCAGACGATTGAGTTTCTAATTCCAATTCAGTGTCGGGTTTAGAAAAAAGATTTTGAAAAAAAGCAAAAATTCCAACAAACACCATTATTATAATTCCAATGACCAAAATTATCGGATAAAGAATAATCATTAAAACACTCATTATCCCATTCAAAAATCTATTGCCTTCACTGGGCTTTTTGATTCTGTCAATAAGTTGAATGTTTATCTGTCGTAGCATTTTTGGTCAAATGTTGGGTAACGGTCTCGTATAACCGTCAGTTACGGGTTAATATGCGTTAATTTTCGGTTTGACACAGACTTTAGCAATTCCGAGTGGATTCGGACGTAGTCGAATCCGCCGTAATTGCGGTTATACATTGTTGTACGCAGTTTTTTATTCCACCATTTTGTGATGCTTTTTAATTTCCGATTTTGTGAGATTTAGGAATTTAGCCGCGTTATTGTAATATATATCTCTTTTCTGTTCGTCCGAGAGCCAATCTAAATTATAGATAATTTCGATATTTTTCCTGATTGTTCCAACGTAATCCGACCCAAACATTAATCTATCTCCCAATCCTTCTTCATATAATTTTTTCACTTTAGGTTCCCATCTTTCTTTTGGTGCAAACATACTAACAGCAGTTATTTCACAATATATTTGCTCATATTTTTTCATTACTTCGATGCATTCATTAAAATATCTGCCTGGATAATGCATTAAGTAAATTTTTAATTTTGGGTATTTCTCCAAAACAGGAAGTAATAATAAGGGATTTCCATATTCTTCGTTCCAATTTGGGGTTTCTTCCATATTTCTTTTGAAAGGTCCAGCATCAGCGTGAAACCCAATTGGAATTTGGTATTTTTCAGCCAACTCCCAATAAGGATTGAATCTTTCATCAGTTGGATGAATGCCCATACTATGAAATGAAGTTTCACCGAGATATTTAAATGTTCCATTCTTAAAAAGACTGTCAAGCTCTTTAAGGTCTGGAAGTTCACTTTCGCAAGGTTCGTCTTGTTCTCGAAGCGGATTACAAGGTAATCTTGGACCACTCCAATGTCTCTTATCTAATTCCTGCCATAATTTGGCATATTTCATTGGTCCACCGCCCAACGCCAATACAATATTGTTCTGGTCAAAACGTTGGCGCATCCACTCAATTTTTGCAATGTCAATATTTGGATTTATTTTATTGTAATCTTCGTTGTCGTCATAACCTTTAGTGATATGAATATGAACATCAATAATTGGCTGGTTTTTTAAAAATTCGTCAATATTATCTTGGGCGACAATTGATGAAGTTGTAAGTCCTAAAGTCAAAAAAAATATTAATCCTATTTGATTTTTCATAATTTTCTCAAATTGCGTACAACGTGATTGTGTATGGTTAGTTGCGTATTTCAGCAACTAATTTAGTAAACAAAAACGAACGCAAGAAAATTCCGAAGGAATTTTCCAGATAAGCACTTGCCAAAGCAATTAATTATACACAGTGTTGTGTGTAGTTATTCTTTTATTTCTAAAATTATCAAAAAGTTATTTAGAGAAAATTGAGATTAAAATCTCACATTCATTTAAAATAATCATATTGGGTTATTATATCAGTAAGTCTATTACAGTTATTCTAGAATCACCCAGTGTATGGGAGTAAATGAATAATTAGATTTTGGTTCACCACTAACCAAAGAATGATTTCCACAGGCTAAAGAATTTTTTATGGGTAAGGAAAAGGTGTTTTCGGGCAAAGAAGCTGGCATTAGTCCGATGGCAAATCGAGGTTTTTCACTAAGCCACTCTTTACTGATTACGAATTCGGTTTCTCCAATTTTGCCCATTTCCATAGTACTTGCCACCCATCCATTTTTATCAAGATATTCTTTCCTTTTATCAATTTCTTCCGGACTAAAACCCTTTTCTCTCATTTCCCAGACAAAAGATTCGTTTGTATTCCATATATTGTCTTCTGATTTTTCATAATTTAATTTTCCAAGGGCAGCCGATGCATGGAGTACTGAAATACTACTACCATTACAAACGCACAAGCTAGCTACGTAAATTTCCTCCGTTTTTACCGAAACATAAAAGTACTCTTTGGTTTCCTTTATGTACAACTTATTTATTCCCTCCTCTACAACTAATTCCATATTCTCAAGTTCCTTATTGTCTAAAGTACCATCGGGAAGAATTTGGGCGTTCAACAAAAGGTTCTGACTAAAGACTAACAAGCACATTATCAAAATTTTATCCGAAGACGTAAATATTAATGTTTTCATCACTTTGAATTTGGTTTTTAATTACACACAACGTTTTGTGTATGATTAGTTGCGTGGTTAAGCAACTAATTTAGTAAACAAATACTTGCCAGAGAAAATTCCGAAGGAATTTTCCAGATGAGCACTAGCCACAGCAATTAATTATACACCGTGTTGGCAACAGTATTTATTTTTTCCTTTATTTTCTTGAGGGTTTCAAAGTCCTTTTCGGATTGTATGAAAAAATCTTTTTTGATTTTAATTCCGTTACTAATGAATGATATATTATTTCCAGCTCCATTTGACCTCCAAGGACCTGGATGGTTTGGTTTTCCTTGTAATTCACCTGAATAATTTTTTACTTTGATTTGTAAATTAGATATGCGATTTATTTCATAAATCTGATTATCGATTTCGATTAATTCATCAGTTATATTTAGAGTTCCATTTAAAACACCCTCCAAAGGCTCCTTTTTATTCATTCCCGAGAATTTGTTCCAAAAAGTAAAAATCAAACATAAAAAGGCTAAAACTTTAAAGGATATCCTTATCCAGCTTAAATTCCAATAATCTTTATTAAAATCAAGGATTATCAAACAAAAAAACAGAGCTAATAATCCGAACCAAAAATTTTGTTCCTGAATAATCATTCGCTTTTTTTTGCTGTTAAAATGAAATATGTAACCTTGGAATTTCATATTGTTGCCAACGTATTTGTGTATGATTTTTTGCGGGAAAAGGACGCGAGTCATTTTCCGTTGATGCGGAAAGATAATTAATAAGATTGAATTTCCGATGAGGAAATTCAGCCGCAATTAATTATACACGGTGTTGTGCGTAGTTTTTATTCCAAATCCCAATCATCAATTTCAAACCACGCAGATTTTCCTTTTTTTAAATATTTAACTATTCTTTCCTCTGGTCGAGTCCATTTTTTAGTTTTCTCATTAAAAATCCGAATATTATCATTATTATAAATTACGATACCTTTTCTATCACAACTTTCAATAACCTTGACATTGATTTTTAAATTTTCTGCATCTTTCTCCATTAGAATTCCTTTAACTAAACAAGTGTCGTCCATCCATTTATCTTCCTGACTTTGGCTGGCAAATTCATAATTATAATTGAACTCTAAAACATCACCAATTTTCAATTCAGCGAATGTTTCTTTCTTTTCTTCCAGTTCTTTTTTTTCTCGTTCTAATTCATTCGCTTTTGCTTTCTCTTCCCATTCTACATATTCTTTTATTTGTTCCTCAAATCTGATGTCTTCATTCTTTAAAGAACGATAAAAGCTTTCTAAAATAACAACAGACATTGATTCGGGATGTTCAATTTTATTATCTCGAAAAAATTTGGAAAGGCGAGAACCTCCCCAAAGTTGCCAGTTATTTCTCATCCATAATCCAATTCCAGGTCTATAATTTCCATACACATAATCTTTTTCGGCAAGTTTGGTGATTTCTACTTTTAAGCTGTCTGAATAAATTTTATTTAGTGAATTTATAGCATCATTGAGGTCTTTTGGAATGTAGTGTCCTCTCAAGCTATCTGTTGTATATCTAACTTTATCTTCCTCGTTCCATTTATGCTCTAATATTTTAAAAGGTTCAATTATCTTTTGTTCATCAAATTCTCCGTTGTTTAAATATTCTTTAAAGGCAATTAAAATAATTTCTGTTTGATGTTGTGACACACCTTTGTTATCCAGATACTTTACGATTCTAGAACCGTAATTATCTCTATCAGTCCAATTGAAAATCATCTTGTATTTTCCTCCCCAAGGATAACTTATCTTTTTTATAGTATCGTTTCCACTTCTCTTAATTAGACTTTTAATACTGTCAGAAGTGTGAATGTTTAGATAAGAAATTGCTTTTTCTAAATTTTTTGGTGATTTGGTTTTTTGTCCGAATGTTGAAATGGAAAAAATTAAGAGTAATAAAGTAATCGAGAATTTCATATTCAGTTATTTAGTTTCTCGAAAATAATTCGGTTCTTTTTATTATAAAAGTCATAATGAGTGAACTATGTTTTTGATTGAGTAAAGAGTTTTCTCAAATTACGCACAACGTATTTGGCTATGAAGTCGTTGCGTAGCTAGGGATTAAAATTTAGGTCAACGACAGACAATGGTTAAGGTAAAATATTGCAAATAGTAATTAACTAGCAATGATTTATAGCCGTTGTTGTAACTCGTTTTTTTTATGTCAGATTCAGTTTCTATTGTTCACAATAAAAATAACCAATATTCGATAACCAAAAAAGATGCTAGTGGAAAATTAATAGGTGAATTTACTCTGACTTCTGACGCTATTTTTGAATCAGTTAATTTTTATTCTGAATACTTATCTAAACAACCTTGCAACGCATCCTTAAAAAAAAATTCAGCATCCTTTTGAAATTCGGGTTCTAATTTATTAAAGACTTCTCTGAATTTATATTCGATATAGTTTACAGAATTAAACAATATAAATATATTATCGAGTTCAATGTTATTTTCTTTTAAAAAATCAGAATTTTGTTTTTCAAATACGGTTAATTTAGTTAAAAAACATTTTTTAATTTTTTCAGATGTTTCTCCTGACATCGTTGTTTTTATTTTATCCATAATTTTTTATTTAGTTCTTTATATATTAAGCAAGAGAGGTGAAACAATACTAGGTTCATCAAGGGACTACCAGCACAGCTCAATAGTCCGACCAAAACTACCTGTTTGCACGGTCATTGGTCATTCCCTAGCATCATTTCGGCTTACTCTCTTGCTTTTTCTTTCTTTCCATTACATTCTTATAGGCTATTAAACTTAACCTTTCCGCTCTGGTCATTTCAGATACCTTTTTTCGATGTTTTATTTCCTTTACCACGTACTGTTAAATGGGTTACAACGTGTTCGTGTAAGGTTTGTTGCGATTATTAGCAATAAAGTTAGTAAAAAAGGATCAACAATTTATAGTCAATAATGTTTCAGATGGAAAATGCTTTAGCAATAAACTTTACACGGTGTTAG
>NZ_JBHLTQ010000016.1:0-10441 GCF_042434315.1 Winogradskyella pulchriflava
AACACCGTGTATAAAAAATTGCTAGTTTTATACTAAACCAATGTCAGTTGCTTTGCTTGCTTGCATCCGATTTTCCTTCGGAAAATCCTCGCACACAAGCACGCAACTTTCCATACACATAAACGTTGTGCTTCATTATAACCAACCATTAACCAATGATAAAATTCTTTAGAAAAATTAGACAAAACTTACTCGCAGAAGGCAAAACTGGAAAGTATTTCAAATATGCTGTTGGAGAAATTGTACTCGTTGTTATTGGAATTTTGATTGCACTATCCATTAATAATTGGAATGAAAACAAAAGTAATATCAAGCAAGCTAAAGAGCATTTAGAAACAATAAAATTAAATCTTCAAGATGACATAATACAAGCTGAAGAGTTACTATCAGAAACACAAACTACGATTGATTATGCAAATGACTTTTTAGACCAATTTAAAACTCTAAAACCAGTAGATAAAAATGTTCAAATGTATCTGATTTATATGATGTTTGAAAGGAACATAGAAATAAACGAGAGCGGAATTAATGCTCTTGTGAATTCAAATGGAATGGCATTTATTGGTAAAGAACTTCAAACAAAAATATTGAATTATTATAGATATATCGAACAGTTAAAAAGTAGGGAACTTAATGCTAATACAGAAATCAAAACAATGTATGAGCCTTACGTAAAAGAAAATTATTATTGGATATATAATAAAACAAATCCTTGGCATCGACAATCGGAATTTTATAAAGATGACCCTAGAAAAATAGAGAATATTGATTTAAAAAGTGTAATAGATGATAAGAAATTGGAAATAATGATTATGAATAGACGATATCAAGCAAATCTTATTTTTGATTTCTATAAAAACACCATAAAAGACGCAAAAGAAATAATCGCAGAAATTGAAAAATAACGAAAGCACAACAATGTATATAAAAAATAGGCAAAATAGTAGTAAAAATGAGGCTTTTGGCTCGCATCAAACTTTGTGCTTAACCGAAAGTTTAGTGCTACGAAATCGCCTACTTTTTATATACTAAACGTTGTGCTTAATTTATCCAAAATGCGAATAATAGAGATAAACGGAAATAACTTTTCAAATATGAAAGGATTTTATCGAGAGATAGAATCGAAAATGACTTTCGGACTGAATTGGAAAATTGGACGGAATCTAAACGCATTTAATGATGTTTTGTATGGCGGATTTGGAGTTCACGATGTTGATGAGAAATATATCTTAAAATGGCATCGTAGTGAAAAAAGCAAATCGGAATTAAAATACTATGACCGAATAATTGAAATAATAAAAGAACACGAAAATATTGAATTACAGTTGACTTAAATGCTATTCTGGAAAACTGAAAATAAAATTAAACCTAAACAGGACTTTTACTCGAAAATCAAAGAGTATTATGTCGGACTGTCTGACAATCAAATCCCAACTGAATTGTTAAATCAGATTATCTCAAAGGTTACGGATGAAATTTATAGCGATTACAGACGATTTTGGAAACAATATCCGAAATCAAGGAAAAGATATTCGACTTTGAAAATGGGTGATATTGAACATCCTTCGGTTTATTTTATGATTACCGATTTTCTGAATGAAAAAGGAATTTAAAAATTAAGAGAATATTCAAAGATTCTGTTCAAAATAAATGATGAGGAATTTGACAAACATTTAGATTATAAAGAATGGTACGAAACAAAATAAAAAAACTAAGCACAACAATGTATAACCGCAATTACGGCGGATTCGACTACGTCCGAATCCACTCGGAATTGCTAACGTCTGTGCTAAACCGAAAAACTCACGTACTTTAACCCGTAACTGACGGTTATACGAGACCGTTACCACACATTTGAGTAAAAAACGAACATTGGAGAAGAAAAAATCATATAAAGATTATCTAGACAAAACATTTCTTGAGGAATTGAATTATAAAATTTGGTCTACTAAAGGGAGTAGATTTAATGCGAGTAAAAGACTTTTGAAAGTAGCCGACTTATCAAACTTATGTTTAAGTATGTTATCTGTCTATTTAATAGCTGTCGGACTTTTATCAGTTTATAATATATATTCAACTGAAACAATCGACGAAAACTTAATTGCATATTCAATTACTTGTCTTTCTATATTATTATTAGTGTTTGGACAAATAGAGAACGCAAAAGACTTCAGTACAAAAGCAAAACAATTTCATACTTGCGGACTTGAATTATCAAAACTGTATAATGATTTAAGGATTTTTAAAACTCTGAAAGAGAAACCAAAATTGAATGAAAAGAAAGAGTTTGCAGAAAAAGTATCTGACAAATATGAACGAATTTTAGAAAGACACGAAAATCACGAGCCAATTGACCATAATATGTTTAAAGCATCAAAAGCTGATTATCACGAATTAAGTAAAATAGATGTTTACAAAATAAAAGCAGATTACTACATTAAAACAAGTTTGATTTATCACACTTTAATAATATTACCACCAATAATTATAATTGGGCTTTTAATTAAAACTAACTTATAAATGAAACTTAAAGAATTTGAAGAAAAATCTAAAATAATTAGAAAAGAAATTTTTAATGAGAGTCTATTAAAACAACCAAGCATTTACTCATTGAAGAGAGTTGGAAATCAACTTTTAGATATTGTAAAAACAATGAAATCTGAAAATTCAGAAATGATTCCTACTCTTCAATCATTGAAAATGGACTTGGATATTTATTTAGCTGATTTAGGTGGAGAACTTCAGCACGATTATGATAAAAATAATAGAAGGTATAAAGGAAAATGGTCGAATGAAAGTAGAAAAATCAGTGGATTTATTTCTCGACTAAAAACATACATTTTGGAAAAAGAAACGAAATAAAAACGTGTGGTAACACCGTATATAATTTATTGCTAGTTCTAGCCTACTTACGAAAATCCTCGCGGATTTTCTATTCGGTTTTTATTTGCTAAATTATGTGCTTAACCACGCAACAAACCATATACAAACACGTTGTGTGCAATTTGAACCCAAAAATCCCCATCATTGGGTATTGAATGTAGTAACTGAATAGTTTAGTTTTAAAATTTAATATTAAGAATTATGAGAAAATTAATTTACATCGTTTCAGCTATTTTACTTTTTGTTGGGTGTAGTGATGACAACGAATCAACAGAACAGCAATTACAAACCATTGATGGTGGAATTATTAAGAATTCTCAATTAGTTACAATTACGAGCGAAAATATTAACCAAGATGAATACCAAGGAACAATTGAGAACGAAAATATTGATATTTATAAAATATCTGAGAACGAACTGGTTTTTATACTTCCAAGTAATATACCAACAGGTGAGCGCATTCTCAACATAAATAATCTTAATGATTTAAATATTAAATATCAAGTTGTGCCTAACGAAATAAATGGCTCAGCAGAAGAAAACCTTTCACCTTTTATTACAAATTTTGAAAATCACATTCAATCAATTCAAAATTTAGAAGACCAAAATTATTTAAATAATGTCTTAGGTTCTTTCAATGAAGCTATTGCAGATATGAGTATTGAAGAAAAGACTGAAATTGCGAATATCTATCAAACCAATAAACCATATTTTGATAATTTGATAAATAGTGATTTTGCAAGTCGTATGAATGGAACTGAATATCCAATTCAATTTCAGATTGCCCTATACGCTCTTGGTACGAGTGCAATACTTGCAATAGCTTATCCTGAACCAGCAACTAAATTACTTTTTTTAGTAAGCGCAATTGTCGTTGCAAAAAAAGCATATGATTATGGTATTAACTTTATCAACTTGAATAATATTAAAGTTGAAAATGTATCCTTAGGTGGGTTGTTAGCTTCTTTACAAAATCGTTCTACGATGATGACAAGCTTAGAATTAAATTCTGGTATACAGTCATCATTTCCTTTAGGGTCAAACACAAGAGCATTGATAGGCTCTGATTCTAATGATGAAAATGAAACCATTTCTGGTTTTTTCGAAAATTTTTCAAGCTTCAATACAACTGTAGAAAATTTAAATGGCGCTATCAATTTCATTAACGATGTTTTCTTCTTTTCTGATATTGAAAATTTACCAGTTTTAACGATTAACGAAACAAATCCCGTAATTTCCACATTAGGAAATGAGGACTTCTATAATAGTTTAAACTTTTCGATAACTGATAATAATGTAAATATCGACAACATCTCTTTCACAGATGGAAACATAAATATTACTGCATCAATCATTGACGAAAGTTCGGTTTCAGAGTTCGTAGATACTTCAATAAACTTCACTTATGAAGATGAGTTTAATAGACTTACGGGAAGTTATCCTGTTAAAATTTATTTGGAGAATAATGACTTTGATATTCTTGGGAATTGGGATATTGTGGATATTAATTCATCAACTTGTGAAGAACCACTTATGACAGTTGCATTTTATAGTATTAATTTATTAGATGATGGAACTTTTATTCCAGGATGTAATTGTTCAGGCTACGACAATAATTCAACATATTCTTATAATGATGGAAACTTGACTTTTGTCGCTATCTATAATACTTCAACTATATATGATGAAATTTCTTTTACAGGTACGTGGAATGAAGATACACAGATGTTTATTGGAACTTCGACGAGAAATATTGAAGAACAGACTGCAAGTGGAACAGTAACAAGTACTTGCTCACAGGCAGTTTCATATCAACGATAAAAAACTGCACACAACAATGGCTATAAGTAATTGCTTGTTCTCGCCTACTTCTGAAAATCCTCGCGGATTTTCAGTTTGGTGCGTACTTGCAAAGTTAAGTGCTAAACCACGCAACTACTCATAGCCGAGACCGTTGTAGCACATTTGATGAAACACATCGCAACATATGAAATTCACGATACTTTCAGAATTACTGACAGAGGAATTGTCTTCTCTGGAAATATTTTGGATGGCGAATTTCTGACTGGAGATTTAATCAAATTTTACTTTAACGGACAAATATTAGAACGAAGAATAAAAGGAATCGATGCTGGAATGAGAGTTGCTAAAGGTAAACCTAATGTGGGAATTATGATAGAAACTATAAATGAAAGCGAAATTTCGGATTTACGGAATTGGGAGCCGAATCAAGCTATTGCGAAAATATTTAGGTCAGATGAATAGTAAAGCAACTGACTTTCTTTTCGGATGTAAAAATCTATATTTTCAGGGAATTCATCCATTTGATTTTAGCCTATCGGACTCTCACGAATACAAAGCAATAGTTGAACTTGGAAAAGAAAAAATTAAAGAAATCGGAATTCAAAGTTTTGCGGAATTTGTTATGGAATCCCAGTATCGTATTGGAATTTGGTCTTCGTTTATAACATTGGAATTTGGAAAACCTGACCGAAATGAAATTCTAAATATTAGTGGGACTGAAACAATATTTTCAGCTTGTTTGGAAAAAATTGAACAGAATGAAATTAATGAATTGCCGACTGACATAATTGAAAACAAAAATAACTGGATAAGAAAAATAAAAACGTGCTACAACAATGTATAACCGCAATTACGGCGGATTCGACTACGTCCGAATCCACTCGGAATTGCTAACGTCAGTGCTAAACCGAAAAACATTATCTTTAATTCCGTAACTGACGGTTATACGAGACCGTTGTGTGCAATTTAAGAAACTGAATACCTGGTATAAGGTATTTACTTTTATTAATATTTTTCTTACTTTTAACAAGCTATTAATCAACAAATTATTTCTTGATGAAAAAACTAACCATTTTCTTTTCAATTTTGATTTTTTTTGGATGTTCAAATGATGATTCTAACACCGATGAAAATACTGACAACCAATTAGACCCAGAAGTTGCCGAAAATGTTGTCATCATTCTAGACGATAATTCTAACCTCACAAGTTCTGAATCTGACTTAAACAATGGCATCTATAACATTGATTTCGCAAGTGAAGTACCAGAAATAAATACTAACGATATAATTGTTGGAGACGAAGGTGAAGGGTTTTTAAGAAAGGTAATATCGGTAAGTTCGAATGGGAATAGTTTATCTATGCAAACTACACAAGCAACAATTGATGACGTTTTTAACAATGTAAATATTCAATTTAATACAGATATTTCGGAAAGTTCAAGAATGGCAAATCCTGTTAGTCAAAGAACTCAAGTTAATTATATGCGACAAGGCGTAAGTTTTAATGAAAATGGATTAGGGTATGATTTTTCAAATACTGTGTTGTATGATGATGGAAATGCAACTTTCACCATAACTAATGGAAATGCAACATTTGACCCAAATTTTAGTTTCAATGCTAACTACTCATTCCTTGGTGGATTAGATTTTTTAGAATTTAAAGCTGATAATGCTAACCTAGAAATAAACTGCGATTTTGATGTAACTGTAGCTGGTAGTTTGAGTTTACCTGAATTTTCAGAAACATTGCTTGATTACGATAAATTCTTAACTTTTCCTGTTGCTGGTGTTCCTGTTGTGGTAGTCATAAATACGCAACTAGTTGCAGAATTAAATGCTAGCATTGATACTAATGTAACTTGGCTCTCTAGTTGGACAAATACATTTGGTGTTACTACAGGAGTTAAATATGAAAACGACAATTGGACTGGGAATTTTGATTTAACCGCTGGTTTAGAAGTTAATTCTATGGATTTTGGAGGACAAGTTAATATTGCGCAAAACCTTACTATAACACCAAGAGCAAGTTTAAAATTTTATGGTGTTATTGGACCGTATTGCCAACCAGAACTAACAGAAGATTTTAATTTCAATGTAGCTTCCCCTTCTTTAGATTGGGATGCTGAATTAAAAGCAGGATTAAATTTAACCACAGGTGTTGACATTACAATTTTTGGAAATACTCTTGCTGACTTTTCATCAACAGATAGTTATGAAGAGTCTATTTGGAATGCACCAACTTCATTGACGATTGAATCGGGTAATAATCAAACAGCAGACCAAGGACAACTTCTGGAGGAACCCTTAAAAGTAAAAGTTACGGATGCTTTAGATAATCCAATGCCCTTTGTACCTATTTATTTCTCTGTAACCGCAGGTGATGGAAATTTAGATGAAGAATCCGTAATAACTGATGAGAATGGTTTTGCACAAGTGCTTTGGACACTTGGTGATAATACTAACCCTCAAACAGTTGAGGCAACGGTAAAAAAAGCGAATGGAACTAATATTGACACAGTAACTTTTAATGCCAATTCAGAAGATAATCAAACAGTTCTTGTCGGAACTCGTCAATTAATTTATGATTGTAGTGGCGGTCAATTTCCACCTTTAGGTCCATTAGATGTTACATTTTTTGACGACTTTACAATGAATATTGAAGATTTAGGTTCAATAAATGGTTGTACTGATAATGGAAGTTATTCTTATGATGGCACAAATCTTACGTTTACATATACTTCACAATGTGATGAGACATCACCATTTGGAATAAAAAATGACAGTTGGAACTTTACAGGTTCAATAAATTCTGACAATGATTTTATTGGAGACGTAACAATTTCGTCACAAACTGGTTCTGAACCACCAGTAGTAACTGATTGTACAGCGACAATAAGTAATTAAAAACTGCACACAACAACGTGTATAATTAATTACTGCTGATTTACCTAACGGAAAATCCCTTGAAATTAATTAACTTAGTAACTTATCTAAAAATGACTCATGTCCTTTCCCGTAACTAATCATTACACGAACACGTTGGCATACATTTGAAAAAACTATGAGAATATTAATAATACTGACTTTAATTCTCGGAATTAATTCTTGCAAAGCGCAATCCATATCGGAAAATAAATTAATTGGAAAATGGATTTTAGTTGCAGAAACGGACTCTTTTCCTGATGATATTGAGCCACTTAACGAAAATAAATCTGACTCGGAATCTGACTCAAAAGCGGAACTGAAAACCTCTCTAACTTTTAATAAAGACAAAAAAATATTCATTAACCAAATGGGAAATGAATATGATGCAACTTATAAATTGACTGACTCAATTCTGACTATCGGAAATCGGAATTATATCGTTGTCAAAATTGACAAAAAAAAACTGATTTATAAAAATAAAGGCGGACTTTTTGACAAGCATTATGAATATAAAAAAGTAGAATAAATTCACGTACAAATACTATTGTAGTTTATAACCGAATGAAAAATAAAAACCGATTTTTTTATATCTGGATTCTTGGAAATGTTCTTTTAATAGGCAGATTTTTAATTGACCCTTTATTAATACTGTGCGAACCTTGTATACCAAATTCCCCTTGTCCACCTTGCCGAACTGAATTTGCGAAGGATATTTGGATGTATTTAATAATTTGGAATGTATTAGGTGGATTAGTACTCTTAATAAAAAAGAAAAAAACGTATGCCAACAATG
The DNA here is from genome assembly GCF_042434315.1 of Winogradskyella pulchriflava. Classification (NCBI taxonomy): domain Bacteria; kingdom Pseudomonadati; phylum Bacteroidota; class Flavobacteriia; order Flavobacteriales; family Flavobacteriaceae; genus Winogradskyella; species Winogradskyella pulchriflava. The sequence goes on from NZ_JBHLTQ010000016.1 coordinate 8,405, forward strand.
TATAACCGCAATTACGGCGGATTCGACTACGTCCGAATCCACTCGGAATTGCTAAAGCCTGTGCTTAATCGAAAAATAGTAATTTAAAAACCGTAACTGACGGTTATACGAGACCGTTGTGTTTCATTGCTGAACTCACTCAAAACGGAAAAAAACCAGTTTGTTTTTCGAAATTTTTTTTTTTTTGAATTTTAAGAAAGAAAAAACCGAAAAATAGTGTTGCGGATTTTCAAAAATCACGTTGGACTCTCATTCAAATGTGGAATAAAAATCGCATCGGACTTTTAGCTTGTTTGCGGAATAAAAACCCAAAAAAATCTTCTGACTGACCAAAGCAGTGCGCAACTGTTGCGTCGGACTGATTAGCGAAACGCAAAAAAAACGACTGACCAAAAACTGTAAGAAAAAAAACAACGAAAACACAACACCGTGTATAAAAAATTGCTAGTTTTATACTAAACCAATGTCAGTTGCTTTGCTTGCTTGCTTCTGATTTTCCTTCGGAAAATCCTCGCACACAAGCACGCAACTTTCCATACACAACAACGTTGTGCGTCAGCTGACAAAACGGAATGTACATAAAATTAAAAACATGAAGACGAAAAAATTTTTGCTGTTTTCTTTTCTGATTTTAACTGCCATTAATACATATGGACAAATAGAACAAGACAGTATAAGCACTGTGCAAGAAATCGAAAAGCAGGTCGAAAAAAAGGCTAAAATTCAACAGTTGGAAGTTCCTATTTATAAATTATTTCCAACTGATAACACTTGGGCTTCACTAAAATTGAATACCCGAAACGGAAAAATATGGCAAGTGCATTTCTCAATCTCAAAAGATAGCTTCGAAGGTACATTGAGCATAAATTCATATTCACTTGTACTACCAGAAGATGAAATTAACGGAAGATTTAACCTTTACCCAACGGATAATATGTACAACTTTATATTACTAGACCAAATAAACGGAAATACATATAAAGTACAGTGGCATAACGACGATGATAAGAGATTTATAAGACGAATATATTAATAAAGCCGAACGCACAACATTGTATATAAAAAATTGCTGTTTTGTGCTTAACCAATGTTGGTTGCTTTGTTTGCTAGCTTCTGATTTTCCTTCGGAAAATCCTCGCACACAAACACGCAACTCTTTATATACGTAACCGTTGTGCAACATTTGAGAAACTGTCCTGAATGAGAAACCTAATTTACTTCTTAACTACACTTTTACTTTTTCAAAGTTGCGCTTCATTTGATAATGATTTAACCAATCCATATCCGCTTAATGAATCAAACTTATCGGAATTAGATGGTATTTATGAAATTAAGCAAGTTGACTATGATACTGTTTTCAAAAAATTTAACCAACAGATGTGGACTGGAAATAATTTTTTGGAAGAAATCGACCGAAAATTAATCAAGGACACTTTGCATCTTGACAGTTTGAAAAACTACAAATTCGGACTTAAGGTTTTGAATAAAAAAAAGATTCGAATAAGTTACATTGAAAACGACACGATTTTTAGAGAAAGAATGCTAAAAGCAAAACTTAAAAAAGACGGATTTTTATATTTAAAAAATAAGAACACTGGATTTCTATTAGTTCCCTATATTGCTGGAGCGATTGATATTAAAAGAACGAGATTAAGTAAATCTGAAGATGGAAATCTGATTTTTGATTATTCACATCACAGGTCAGGCGCATTTCTAATAATAGCATTTTTAGATGGTAGAACTTGGAAAAACCGACTTGAATACAAACGAATAGAATAAAAAACGTTGCACAACACTGTATATAATTTATTGCTTGGTTCTAGCCTACTTACGAAAATCCTCGCGGATTTTCTATTCAGTTTTTATTTGCTAACTTAGTTGCTTAACCACGCAACAAACCATATACAAACACGTTGTAAGTAATTTGAGAAAAACGCTAACCATATTAATTTCATTGAGTTTCGGACTTATTTCCTGTAAATCAGAAAAGAAATATTCGGACTTTAATGAATCGGACTTTTACGAAGTTCAAGGAAT
>NZ_JBHLTQ010000017.1:0-11270 GCF_042434315.1 Winogradskyella pulchriflava
CTAACACCGTGTAAAGTTTATTGCTAAAGCATTTTCCATCTGAAACATTATTGACTATAAATTGTTGATCCTTTTTTACTAACTTTATTGCTAATAATCGCAACAAACCTTACACGAACACGTTGTACACAATTTTGAAGAACTTAATTACATATAGCATAATTCTTATTTCACTTTGTGCGTTTTCACAATCAAAGACTGATTCTGTTATTAGCGAACTGACGGAATTAACAGCCAATAGCGGACATACTATCCGAAAAGAAAGAGACTCATTAAAAAATGAGTTTATTGTTTATAGACTTTGTGAAAGTTGGACTGAAAAAGTTGAGTATTTGAAATCAAATTTGATAGAAGAACAAATAACAGAATTGGAAAAGAAAAAAAATGCTTCAATGCACATTATTGCTTTAATAGCAAAATTGGAAAAAGAAAATACCAAAGATTTCGCAATGACCGAAATGGATAAACTTTTAAGTAGTGAAATGAAATTGATGAATATTGGATGTTCAGACGCTATTTCTACTAACTCTATTTCAAGGTATTTATTTTATCTTCTGACTTCTGAAAACCCTTTTTTCAAACCTGATTTCAAATTGAAAAAACGAGAAATGAAAAAACTTGAAGAAAAAATTTTGATAGCGGAAACAAAGTTTTGGTATGATATGTAAAAACTGTGTACAACAATGTATAACCGCAATTACGGCGGATTCGACTACGTCCGAATCCACTCGGAATTGCAAAGGTCAGTGCTTAACCGAAAAATAGTAACTTAAAACCCGTAACTGACGGTTATACGAGACCGTTGTGCTTCATTATGACAAACAGCTAACCAATGATAAAATTCTTTAGAAAAATCCGCCAAAAATTACTCTCTGAAAATAAATTCAGTAAATATTTAATTTACGCAATCGGAGAAATTATTCTTGTAGTTATAGGAATTTTAATAGCTCTTGGAATCAATAATTATAATAACAAACACCTAAACAAAGAGGAAGAACAAGCCATTCTAAAAAGCCTAAATTTCGAGTTTCGGAAAAACAAAAAAGATGTTGAAAATGTACTCAGCGATTATCAAGACTACTTGACCAGCACGAAATTATTAATAAACTTGGTCGGCGAAAAAAATGAAGTTTTGAGTTCACATAATACAGATAGTTTAATTGAAAGGAGTATCAGTTATTATGATTATTCACCTTCACAAAATGTTTTGTCCGACCTATTATCATCTGGGAAATTAAAACTGATTAGGTCTGATTCTCTAAGGTTAAAACTTTTTCAATGGTCAAGTCTTATGAGTGAAAAACGAGAAGATTGGGATACATTAGATGATTTTCTACAAAATATGTTTATGCCCTATTTAACAAAAAATGCATCTTTAAAAAACATTGACAGCTATGGTTTTTTAAAGTGGAAGGAAAAATCAAAGTTGAATCCAAAAACGGAACAAATGTTTAGTGATATTGAATTTGAAAACAATCTTGATAATCACGCTTGGAGCCTTACAAATTATATGATTACCTTGGAAAATCTCAATAACACTTTAGATAAAATAATAGAAGAAACAAGCATATCTAAATAAAATAGCGTGATAAAATTCTTTAGAAAAATTAGACAAAAAATGCTGACTGAAAATAAATTCAGCAAGTACTTTTTGTATGCAATTGGCGAAATTGTACTTGTCGTTATCGGAATTTTGATTGCGCTTCAGATTAATAATTGGAATGAACAATCGAAGATAAGAAAGTCGGCAGACACACAACTTAATCAACTAAGCCAAAACATCTCAGACGACCTTATTCAGCTAGATGCATTAAACGAAGTCATAGAAACCTATATTATAAAAAACCAGACACTATCCGACCAGTTTCAACAGATAATACCTTTTGACTCATTGACAACAAGTTTTATCACTACGTCCTTATTTGAACAAAACTTCTATGCCAATACCACCGCATACGACAAACTAAATATGACAGGCGAGTTTACTGTTTTACCAAAAGCCTTACAAATGGATATAACTGCATATTACAACTTATTGAATAGAATTAAAGAACGTGAAGAAATAACTAACACTTTCATAAAAAAAGAGATAGAACCTTATTATTTCAATAACTATAGTAAATATCACAGAAAAGGGAGCAATAAACATCCTTTGCTAGAAGAATATTACAAAAACGACAAAAGAGAAGCAATACCTTTAGATACTAGTGCCATAATGGATGATGATAAAATGGCAACTTTAAATTTTGCTAGATTATATCAAATAAAAATTCAGCAAGAATTTTATGAAGAGGCATTACAAAAAGGCATAAAACTAAAGGTATCTATTGATGAATATTTAAACTGAAAAAATTAAAGACAAAATAACGAAAGCACAACAATGGCTATAAGTAATTGCTTGTTCTCGCCTACTTCTGAAAATCCTCTCGGATTTTCAGTTTGGTGTGTACTTGCTAAGTTAAGTGCTAAACCACGCAACTACTCATAGCCGAGACCGTTGTGCTTCATTATGACAAACCACTAACTAATGATAAAATTCTTTAGAAAAATACGATACGACCTTATGGAAAAAAATAAAACTGGAAAGTATTTGAAATATGCCATTGGCGAAATAGTGCTTGTTGTGATTGGAATTTTGATTGCGCTATCAATTAATAACTGGAACGAAAACAGAAAGGAACGAGCAATTGAAATAAATTATCTAAAAAATATAAAGAGCGACTTAAACAAAGAGTTTAATAACAATAGAAAATTTGCAGAATTTAGACTTGGCAAATCCAAGGCATCATCCTATTTATTGAATACGGACGAGCCTAAAAGTATTGAAAATGCAAAGACCTATATTGATAACTACGAAACTGTGTTTCTTTGGAATACTTTTGTACCTAACAACAATACTTTCAAGGAACTAATTAGTTCAGGAAGATTGAGTTTAATTTCAAATGATAGTATTAAAAACCAACTCTTGGAACTTGACAAAATTTATGCGGATATTTCAATAAACGAAAATCATATGCGAAGAGAATTTGAACATTACTTATATGACATTCAAATAAATAACACTTCTGGACTTGATTTGTTTGACAATAGCAAACCGTATTATGGATTCCCAGAAAGATTGTCTATTTCTGATATACCAAATTTAAAGCGAGAAAAAATGATTTCGGACTCTCAATGGCTTTACAAAAATGAGGTTTTTAACAATGGACTTAAATTGGCAATATTGAATAACAGTCTGATTGCTCAACAGCATCAAAATCTTGAATTGATTCTAAAAAAATTAATTGATTTTATCGACAGAGAAATTGAAAAATAACGAAAGCACAACAATGGCTATAAGTAATTGCTTGTTCTCGCCTACTTTGGAAATTCCTGCGGAATTTCCAACTTGGTGTGTACTTGCAAAGTTAACCGCTAAACCACGCAACTACTCATAGCCTAAACCGTTGTGCATAATGCGAAAATCGTGCTAAAATTTAACATTTGAACAAAAAAAGCCAACCCACAAACAGCACATTTGTTTTTTTTTCAACACATAAGCCAACTCTGAAAAAACAAAAGAGCAGTTTATTTGCCAACGCTCAAATTGATGCTAATATTAAACTGAAAAAAAAATGAGTTGTTCATAACAAAAAAACAATATATTCGTTAAATAGGTATTGTCTAGTTGTTGACAATCTCATTTATCAATAATAAATAATAATAAAATGAAAAAAGTTATTGCGGCATTAATTGTAATGATTGTAAGTATAAATACAATAATTGCTCAAGAATGGCAAACAGATATTAACGTTGCAAAAGAAATTGCATCAAAAGAAAGTAAACCCATAATATTAGTATTTCAAGGTTCAGATTGGTGTGCACCTTGTATTAAACTTGACAGAGAAATTTGGAGCACAGAAACTTTTAAAAAGTATGCAAAAGATAATTATGTTATGCTAAAGGCAGATTTTCCTAGAAGAAAGAAAAACATATTGTCAGAAAAACAAACAAAAGCGAATGCATTACTTGCAGAAAAATACAATAAACAAGGTTTTTTTCCTTTTGTTGTAGTACTTGACTCTAATGGCCAAGTGTTAGGAGAAAGTAGTTATAAAAAGACTACACCAGAAAATTATATTAAAGAATTAAACGCTTTTACAAAGTAATTTGAAACATATAATCACTTTATTATTTTTATTCTCAATAATGGGTTGTACAGCACAACAACCATATAAGAGAACACTCAAATTAATGGGTAGTCGATTTGACATTACTGTTGTTGCAAACGATTCTATAAAAGCAAACATATATATCGATACTGCTGTTGCAGAAATATCAAGAATTGAAAATTTAATTTCATCTTGGGATAATACTTCTCAAACATCCGAAATTAATCGCAATGCAGGAATTAAACCTGTGAAAGTTGACAAAGAATTGTTTGATTTAATTGAAAGAGCAATAGGCATTTCAAAATTGACTGATGGTGCTTTTGACATTAGCTATGCTTCAATGGACAGAATTTGGAAGTTTGATGGCAGTATGGCCAAAATGCCTTCAAAAGAGGAAATAACAGCTTCAGTAGAAAAAGTTGGCTATCAAAACATAGTTTTAGATAAAATGAATAGTACAATCTTTCTTAAATTAGAAGGAATGAAAATAGGTTTTGGTGCTATTGGAAAAGGATATGCAGCTGATATGGCAAAAAATCTACTTATTTCAAAAGGTGTACCTTCTGGAATTATTAATGCTTCTGGAGATATGAATACTTGGGGAAAACAACCTAATGGTAATGAATGGAAAGTAGCCATCACAAATCCAATGGATAAAAATAAAGTCTTTGCATTATTACCAATTACAAATGGAGCTGTAGTTACTTCTGGAAATTATGAAAAATATGTAAATTTTAATGGCAAACGATACACACATATTATTGACCCAAGAACTGGATATCCTTCTACCGGAATTATAAGTGTAACCGTATTTGCACCAAAAGCAGAATTGGCAGATGCACTTGCAACTTCAGTATTTGTTATGGGAAAAGAAGCTGGTTTAGACCGCATTAATCAATTACCAAAAATAGAATGTATTATCATTGATGATAAAGGAAATATCACGAAATCAAAGAATATAGAAATAGATAAGTTATGATTAAAAAATTTATATGTGCTACATTAATTACTACTTGTCTTAGTAGTTGCGTTGTAGTTAAAGAATACGAAAAAGTAAATATAAATGACCCAGATATGGCATTGGCAGACAAGAAAGCTGACCGAAATGTTTCCACGATGCATTCATATCGTGAAGCTGCTGTAGGAGCAAATGGAGGGAAAACTGGAGGAGGCTGTGGCTGTAACTAATAAAACAAGAAAGTTGAAAAAATTTATTTTGATATTATGCGTATTTGCTTTTGTTAAATCTTATTCGCAAACAGAACAAGACTCGACAAAAGTTTATAAAAAACGTGTATTAGAAACTACAGAAGTAGATTTTCTAACAAGTTACTCTCGCAAGATGGAGATAATGCTGCGGTAAGTGGCGGAATAGGCACTGAAGAATTAACAGATGTTACAGGAACCTTTGTAGTTTCAATACCTTTAAATGATGATGATGTTCTAACCATTGACGCTGGAGTTTCTGCTTACACATCAGCATCTTCAAGTAACGTTGGACCTTTTGATGATGGGCCAGCAGACCCATTTCAAGCATCTTCTGGCGCATCAAGTAGCGACCTTTGGGCAAATTTAACAGGAAGTTATAGTCATAGTTCTGACGATAGAAATGATATTTGGTCTGCAAAAATATCTATTTCATCAGAATACGATTATTTTTCAGCTGGTGTTGGTGGTAGTTACACAAAATTATTTAATGAAAAGAATACAGAATTAAGTGTAAATGCAAATGTTTATATTGATACTTGGAACGCCATTTACCCAACCGAATTAAGACCATTCGGAGAAAATGGCAATGGTTTAAATGATAATTTGTTTACTCAAAATACAATTACAGGAAACACAAATTACAATCCTAGATTTAGTGAATTTAAAGATGAAGGTCGTAATTCTTATTCTTTAGGATTTGGCTTCTCTCAAATTCTTCATAAAAATGTGCAAGGTTCTTTAGCACTAGATTTTGTAAAACAAGATGGATTATTATCTACACCATTTCAAAGAGTTTATTTTAGCGATGTTGCAGATTCATTCATAGATAATTTTCAACTTGCAGATGCAGTTGAGCGTTTACCAGATTCAAGATTTAAAGTAGCTGTTGGTGGTCGTTTAAATTGGTATTTAAATGAAACATTTACAGTAAGAACATTCTATCGCTATTATTTTGATGATTGGGGAATATCTTCACATACTGCAAGTATTGAAGTGCCAATTAAAATTACTGATAAGTTTACTTTGTATCCATCTTACAGATTTTATAATCAAACAGCAGCCGATTATTTTAGACCTTATGAAAGTACTTTATCTACCGATGACTTTTATACTTCTGATTATGACCTTTCCGAATATTCTGCTAACCAAATTGGTTTTGGAGTGTCGTACACAGATATTTTCGCAAAGGCACATATTTGGAAACTAGGTCTAAAAAGTATTGACTTAAAATTTTATCAGTACGATAGAGATACATCTTTTAGTTCTAATATTGTTACAGCAGGATTTAAGTTTGTAATGGATTAATGGAAATTTGTTTGTTTCAAGCCAACACTAAAAAGCCATACACATTTGCAATTCGCATCATCCAACACTACACCAAAAATTGCAAAAGAGTATGTCTCGCCAACGCACACATTAGAACTAAATAACAAACATCGGAAAACCAAGCTGAATTTGAAAAGCACTATGCACAACAACGTATATGGCTCATAGCTAATTAGTTGCTTAATTCAAAGTTAAGGCATATTTGAAAAGTCGCCAAATTTTTAAATTTGACGATTTCCAATAAATAAGATAAATAGTAAAATTTAAAAATCTGGCTTGTGCTCAATCCGAAAATAATTTCATAATTTGCACGCTACGAGCCATATACAAAACCGTTGTGCCACATATAAAACAACAATGCGACAGATTGCTCTGATATTGACTTTAATTCTTTCTTTCAGTTCTTGTGGACAAACAAAAGACACTGAAATAGAATCAATTCTTCTTGACTGTTTGGTTAAGAGTTATAAGGAACAGCAAGTCAATATTAACCAAGAACTTGACGAGCTCGAAAAGTATTTAATTAGTAGCAATTCACTTAAATCTTCCGCAGGACAATCATATTTTGATTTCTACAAAGAAATAGCAGAAGTCAACGACATCCCTGCGACTTTGGATTATGACAGATTTGATAACATTTACAAATTGACACCCAACGAATTTTATTCAGCTAACTGCTTAGAACAGCTCAAACGGCTTGACTCTACAACTATTGCTAATTCTAAATACAGCCAAATGACGCTTGCGATACAAAACGCAGCTCAAAACGAAGTTTCACCTTCAAGTATCGCAAAAGCAATAACAAGCGTCTTGACACCTTCGGACTTTGACAAGCAATATTATAGAGCAGTTGCGCTATTGACAATTGTATACACAGCCAATTCAGACGTTGGGCTACAAAGACAATTAAAAACAAATGACAACGAAGACAATGCGTCCATTGAAACAATATTGGTGACATTGACAGAAGAAGACCAAATTATTCTGAATCAAAACGAGATAAGTCAAGAAGAACTAAAAACTACCTTAACTGAGTTTATTAAGGCAAATGGCTCAAATCACGTAATCAACTTTCGAGCTGACAAAGGAACTTCCTACGACTTTTACTTAAAGATTCAAGACCAAATTGGGTCAGTCTATAACGAACTTAGAAATGAATTGGCAATGACAAAATATAACCAAACATTCAAAGAATTGACTGACGACCAACAGAATGAAATTAAACGGACTTATCCGACAAGAATAAAAGAATAAAAAAATACGTGGCACAACAAAGCATATAGCTTATGGCGGGTGAACGGCTGCCAGCAAGGTTTTAGCTCCGTAGCCAGCTTTGGTTTCGGGGGACAGGAAAGTGCTTCGAAACCGCCACAATCCATATGCAAACCGTTGGCGATAATTAAAAAAAATGACGAAAACATTAAACCAAATAGAAGATTTATTTAATAATGCTCAGTATAATAATGAGTTTCAATTCTTGCTGACTTTATTAAATTATAAGCACATTGCAAGTCCAGAAGAATCCTCTAACCTGAAAGAATGGTTTAGTGCCTTAGAATTCTATAAAACACTCTATCACGAAAAGAAAGACAAAGAAAAATTGAGAATTGGTTTATTACTTTATTCTACATTCTTTGAGAATAGTGATTTCTATAATATTATTGGAAGTTTATGCTTAAATTCTTTGGGCTTCGGTGGTTCTTCATATCTTTTTTGGAAAACAAAAAAACAGGATAGACTTTTAGGTACAGGAGAAAAGATTAGAGCAATTAAAGAAAAGTTGAGTGATTGTAACTATAACGAAATAATTGAATTTTTTGAAAATGTACATTATGAACAAATCAGAAATACTTTTTTCCATTCTGCGTATGGAATAAGTGGAGACGATTATATATTATTCGATTCAGAACCAATAGAAATAAATGGGACTTTACAAAGACGAGTTTCAATTGACAATTTTTTAAACCCTTTAATCGAAAAGGTCATTTCATTTTTTGACAAGTTTAAAGAAATTTACAATGAATCTTTTAAAAGCTACTCAGAAGAAAAGCTAATAAAAGGTCATTTCCCAAGTTTAAAGGAAGTAATTGTTCACGGAACGGAAGACGGACTAAAAGGTGTAACAATAAAAAATACAGCGCAATTCTATGGTAAATGGTCTGACTCAAGTATAATTTTTAATGAACAATATGGATTTTGGGCAGCTACAAATATTAATTTTAATTTTCCTCAAGAAGAGACAATTGAAATAGACGAAACACTAACAAGATACGAATCAAAAAGTACTATCAAAACGAGCGATTCTGAATTTAATAATTTAGTTGATAAGATAATTGAAAGAAGATATGAAAAAGAAATGGTGAGAATTATTGACTTGCTTGTTAAGTACGGGAATGATAAGTATGACAAATGGAGTATTGAAACGAATGAACACAAGAAAGAAAGTATCAAAAAACTTCCGTTGCCATTCTATGAAAAAGTTATCGAAATAAATCAACATTTAGATACTACAGAAATACAAAAACGGATAAAAGAATTAAAATAACTACCGCCAACAATGGCTATAAGTAATTGCTTGTTCTCGCCTACCTCTGAAAATCCTCGCGGATTTTCAGTTTGGTGTGTACTTGCAAAGTTATGTGCTAACCCACGCAACTACTCATAGCCGAGACCGTTGGCTGTAATGTAAAACGACATTCCCGAAAACAAAGAAAATGACCCAATCTGAACTTATAATTTTAAATTTTACAGAAATAAGGAGAAGAAGTATAAAACTTTGGAAGGGACTACCTGAGAAATATTATAATTGGAAACCTGACGAAAAAGCTATGAGTGCGTCAGAAATGATAAGACACGTTTTGGAAGCTGATTATGGATGGAATCTTATTATTAATCAAGGAGATATGACAAATTATAAAACACCTTGGGAAAACCGACCATTTATTAACGTTATTGATGAACTTGAATTTGCCGAACCTTATAGAAAAACATTAATAGAAAGTGTACGGCAATTTTCGGATACGGAATTAAACGAAATTGAAATCATTCATCCAGGGAACGGAGAAAAGAAAATACTTGGAAAATACTTATTGCGGATTGGATATCACGAATCAGTTCACGCAGGACAATTTTTGTCGTATTTAAGAGCAATGAAAATTGATAGACCAAACATATGGGATTGAAAAAACACTACAGCCAACAATGTATAAATTCAATTGCGGCTGAATTTCCTACGGAAATTCATTGCTATTTTCTATCTTTCAGTTTCTATCGGAAAATCGTACCGATTTTCCGCAACTGAAATTTATACGAGACCGTTGTGGCTAATGTGAAAAACAAACTGTACAAAAAAATAATATGACAATAAAAGAAGCTATTTTAAAAAGTCTTGATGACATAAACGGACTGACAAACTATATGGAAGTTCACGACCACATTGTTAAAAATGGTTATTATGACTTTGGTTTGGCTAAAACACCACCTGCGACAATTTCTGCACTTTTAGGAGACTTTATAAGAAATGGAGATTCTCGTGTTAAAAGAATAAAACAAGAAGGTGGTTCATATGCGTATTATTTGACCAAAAACGAACAAGATATCGAAATTGAAATCTTGTCAGGCTCGACCGAAACAACTTCTGTAAAACTTCCAAAGGTTAAAGCAAAAACATACAACGAAAGAGATTTACATAAACTTTTGAGTAGTTACTTAAAAAACACAAAAATCTATTCAAAAACTATTTTTCACGAGCAATCAAAATTTGGAAAAGACAACAACCAAATTTGGACACACCCAGATATGGTTGGCGTTAAATTCTTGAATTTACAAACTAAAGTCAGCCAAAACTTTTTAAAGTCCATCAATAGAGTTGACACTTTTAAATTGAGCTCTTACGAAATAAAAAAAGAAATTAACTCGGACTCTGAATTGAAAAAAGCCTATTTCCAAGCAGTTTCAAATTCAAGTTGGGCGAATTATGGCTATTTAGTCGCTTTTGAATTTAGCGACAGCTTATCGGACGAAATGGAAAGACTAAATCAATCTTTCGGAATTGGAATAATTGAACTGAATGCAAATCCATATCAAAGTAAAATTTTGTTCCCAGCAACTTACAGAGACCTTGATTTTAAGACAATAGACAAACTTTGTAAAATAAATAAAGAATTTGAGCAATTTATTGAACAAACCGACAGATTAATGACAGCACAGGAACGTTATTACAAATCGACTGAAAAAGAGCTTGACGAATTTTGTGATGACTATTTTGAAAACGACACGGAAATTGAAAAATATTGTAAAGAATATAATATACCAAACGGAGAATAAAACACTAGCCACAACAATGGCTATAAGTAATTGCTTGTTCTCGCCTACTTCTGAAAATCCTCGCGGATTTTCAGTTTGGTGTGTACTTGCGAAGTTAAGTGCTAAACCACGCAACTACTCATAGCCGAGACCGTTGTAGTGCATTTGAGAAATGAGAACAGTAATAACATCTATCATTCTGATTTTAATTTTATTCTGTTCTTGTAGCGGAAAAAAAGAAAATACCCAAAATCCAGAATTTGAGAAATTAATAATCGA
>NZ_JBHLTQ010000018.1:0-43322 GCF_042434315.1 Winogradskyella pulchriflava
AATCCTGTCGAGGTCACTAAAGATTTAAAGGCGGAGTTTTTACCATTTTCAGAATGGTTAAAGGCTTCGCCCTTAGTGGTTTGTACAACTATCAAAAAAACAGCAGCATGCAGACAGGTTTATCTTATCATGAAATTGTCCCACAAATTGTCCCACAAAAAATGAATGGGAAACTTAAATACAAAATTAGGATAAAAAAAGACTACACTAGAGACGACGGTACTAATGCGTTGTATCTAGATATTACCTATAATGGAGATAGAAAAAAAACCAACCTGGACATAGCTGTGCCTATTAAGTATTTTGATGAAAAAAACCAACGAGTAAAAAAAGGATTTCAGCACGCAGACGCTTATAATTTATTGATAGAAAAAACCTTGGCCGACTTAAACACTATTGAAATTAATTATAAATTATTTAATGAAACGATTACGATTTCAAAAGTGTTAGAAGACCTCTACAGTCCATCATTAAGAATAAATTATAATGCTTTTGCGCAAAACTATTTAAACAACGAGTTGGCGGAAGGGTTTATCCAAAAATCAACATACAGACAGCAAAACGGTTTTATTGAAAAAATGAAACGCTTTAAGGACCCTATATTGTTTTCTGAAATTGACGCTAATTTTATAAAAAAACTAAAGGGCCATTTAAAAAAAATAGGAAATAAAAAACCAACAATTGAGGGTACTTTAAAAAATTTTAAGAAATTTCTACGTGCAGCCAATGATAAAAATATAAGCACTAAAATAAAATACACTCAGATTAAGGTTGGGAGTATGAAAGGTGATTTTACGTTTCTGCTACCCGAAGAGGTGAAAGCGCTTTATGATTTCTATAACTCGCCATTTATAAACTCTACATGGAAAAATATATTGCAGCGCTATTTATTTAGTTGTTTTACCGGTTTGCGTATTGGTGATATAGAAATTATTAGTGAAGAGAATTTTATTGATGAATACCTTGTTTGGCAATCTAACAAAGGAGGAAAGTTTAATAAAATTAAAATAAACGCAACAGCTAAAAGCTTAATAAACTTTCCTCACATTTTTAATGGGCAATATACCAGGGAGCACATTAATAGAGAATTAAAACTCATTGCTAAGGCTTGCGGAATAAAAAAGCGATTATACTATCATAGTAGTAGGCACACGTTTGGCACCAACTACTTAATAGCCGGAGGTTCTTTAGTTAATTTAAAGAAAGCACTAGGTCACAGTAAAATAGAAACAACCATGGTTTACGCTCATGCAGTAGAGTCTATTATGAACACAGAAATTGAGCTGATGGATGGTATTATCAGCTAAGCTGCTATTTTTGATGAAATACGATTATCAGCCAACATTATTGCCTCCATTAAATCTGACGTTTTTAAATGAATATATCGTTCGGTAGTCTCTAGTTTGCTGTGGCCTAAAAATTCACTAAGAAGTTTTATGTCCATTCCATTACTCAATAGATGTGTAGCACGGCTATGCCTAAGGCAATGAGGTGTTATTTTTCTAGATATGTTGGATTTATCTAACGCACGCTGTAAAATTTTTCTAATACTACTTGCATTGTATCTGGGCTTTGCTTGACCTTCAAAAAGATACGCTTTAGGCCTATACTTTTTATAATATGATCTAAGTAATTCATGAAGGTCTTTAGAAAAAGGTATAATTCTACTTTTAGCGCCTTTACTAAATTTTATATGTAAAGTTCTGTTTGATCCGTTGATGTGGTTAATGTGAAGATTTATAACTTCTGATATTCTTAAAGCGTTAAAATAGATGGTTGAAATAATAGCTTTGTGCTTTAAGTTAGAAATATTACTTAAAACCAAAGCAATTTCTTTTTCGCTTAAAATTTCTGGTAATGCCTGAGCGGATTTAATTTTTGGCAACCTTACTATTAACCCAGGTTTAGGAATAACACCTTTATAGAAATGCATTAAAGCTCCTTGGGCTTGTTTTTTGGCAGATATACTTTTAAATCCTGAAACAAATTTTAAAACTTGTCCATAGGTAGCGTTGTACGGATCGTTGGTTGTGTTAAAAAATAATTCAATAATTCGAGTATATCTATATATTGTTTTTCCTGTACACGAAAGCGAAATATATAATTTATATAGTTCAATAAGTTCTGTTTTTGTTTTCATAATTGATTAATTTTTAGTTAATTAAATAAAAAAGGTTGGGTTATCAGGTAGTTAGCAAACATTGCTCGGACAATTTTCATTATCACATTGATGTTTACCTGGTCTAACTAAGGTAAGTTCTTGCTTACAACTTCCGCAAAGAGCAACGGATTTGCTAACAACGGGTATAGAAAATAAATTAAACTCGGTTAGTTCTTCTATTGTAGCTTCTATTCCGAGTTTAAACATTTCTAACCCTGTTTCCCTACCGTTTGTGTTTTGTAGATGCATTGTTTCAATCCATTCTACAAGTTCTTCTTTTGTTTCAAATTTTCTCATTTCAATTCCGTTTAATTTACTTCCCATACCCAAGTACGTTAGCATTCATTTGCCAACGCTCTTATAATCACGTATTTTTTCAGCATCATCTTTAGACAAACCAAATCCTATCATTTCCATTGGATTCCAATCAGCAACTTCAAGATAAGGTGGTAGTTGTTCAGGTATATTTTC
Organism: Winogradskyella pulchriflava; assembly: GCF_042434315.1. Taxonomy (NCBI): domain Bacteria; kingdom Pseudomonadati; phylum Bacteroidota; class Flavobacteriia; order Flavobacteriales; family Flavobacteriaceae; genus Winogradskyella; species Winogradskyella pulchriflava. The sequence goes on from NZ_JBHLTQ010000018.1 coordinate 2,633, forward strand.
ACAATTCCAGAACCACCATTGGTCACCCATACTTTGAGGCGTTGCGTGTTGGTAAGTGATTCCTAATTCTTTCATTACTTTTTGCGGGTGTTCTTGCTTTACATTATTGTAAGGAGCCCATAAAATGTCAAATCTTAAATGTTTAGTCATAATTTTAGTATTTATTGCCAACGCTAAAAACGAAATGCTAACACCGTATAAAATTAAGTGCTTGTACTTGTTTGGTTGGCTTGTGTTTAATTCAAATTTAATATTTTATTCGCACGGTGGAAATTCTACCGAATTTCGCACCTAATCTTATACCTGTAACGTTGGCTAGAATAGCCACAAGGGCACGCAATCAAATCATTAATTTTTCAATGTCTTTAATAAAACTACGAACTAATTCAATTTTGGATATTGTCATACAGGATAGTCCAAGCGCCCCATCTTTAACTTGTTCTTCAAAGTTTTTTTCTAAATCAATTAGTTCTTTTTTATACTTATTTAATAATTCATGGTGTGTCATAATGTTCGGTTTTTATTTATACAAAATTAATAATTTAAAAGATTGCTTATTCTAGCCAACCCGCCAAGTATAGGCTATGCATCGGCAATCTTAGGTTAATATTTATTTAATGCAGTTATTAACTTATGGCTACTGCAAGCCAACATTGTATAAGTGTCATAGATGCACAGCCGACGTTTCTTATGTGTATGCTGCGCATCCACGAAACTTATACTTTGCGGGTTCACGGGCATAACCTCAGCAACAGCATTAAATCCTCGTTCCTCGGTTTAACGCCTTATGCTTCACATACGGAAACAAAACTACGTTCGTGCCTCTCTACATTTTTCCTGTTCCCTAATGCCCGTGAACGAATCTCAGATACAAAAAAAAGAGGCTAGCGGTTCCTATCGTCACCGACTTTGGATTAGGCTCGTTTATGTCTCAACTAATGTTTTTCCTATTGGATTATTCATACAAGTGCTACACATTATCATGTTGCTTTCAGAAAACATATTTGTTTGACCGTACTTTTCTAAAATCCATTTTTTTGGTGGGCTTTCTTCATAACCCCAACTAAAATTAGTATTATCTGTTAACCACTTTTGGATTCTGTTTAATTTATCCCAAGTACTAGGACTTGCTATTTTGATTTCACTTAACTCACCTTTACCAGCAAAACAACCACAAAAACATTCACCACTCATTCCAATAGCTTTAGATATTGGCGATCTATACCTTGTAAGTTTATTATCTTCTGCAAATGCATGTACCTCACTATTTGTCCATTCATTACATATATTTACCCAAATATTATTGCCGTTTATTGTAATATCTTCACTTGTACCCATCCTTCTAACGCTTTCGTATTTTCTTGCGCCACTTATAATTATGATTGGTCTATTGTGCTTACCTTTTCTAATGCTTGAAATTATAGAACTTACTGTATGGTCTTTTAACCAACGGTACATCCAGTTATGAGCAGTTTTTGTTTTACCTGGAAATCCATGTTGTTTTACTACTTCAAAATATGTGTTATGGTTTTCTTTTTTACCATTGTAAGGTGGGGCTTTGCAAATCCATTTTAACCCATAAACATCTTCAGCAACTTTTTTACAATTAGACAAAGTTTCTGGTGCTGCAATTGTTGTATCACAAGTAAAAGCTGCATCTACGTTAAAAAACATAGTTGCTAATTTTAAAGCTACATTGCTATCAAACCCAGTTGTTAATCCAACAATAACCGCATAAGGCTTGAAGTCTTTTTTAATACGCTCAGCCAATGTCTTTGACCATTCTAATTTTTCTTTGTAATCTGTCATTATTCCATCGTTTAGTTTCCTACTGTATGTGGGTTACGACCCGTGAACAGTAGATATATTTTATCGCCTTTGGGCGAAGCCTCTTTTTTTTGTTTGCCACCTATTCTGTTTACCGTGATTTTCTGCTAAAATCCCTCTCACAGTCGGCGACAAAACATATCTGAGATTCGTTAGCCACAAGTGCTAGGTTCGTGTGTTAATTCAAGTTCAGTTCCAGTAATCGCAAAAAATAGATTCTGCAATTCATGAAGGTGCAACACATATTCTCGATGTATATCAGTCATTGGGTGTGGTAACCTTCTATCTAATAATTTAAAACTGCCTCTTTGCCACCTCAAAAAACCGCCATTAGTATATTCCACCTCAAAGCCGTAGAGTTTCAACATTCCGTCAGTCAGCTTTATAGGTTCTAAATCCTTGTAGTATTCGCCAGCGTGAAAGCCTTTAAATTGCACTACGTCTTTTTTTAGTTCTTCTATTTCAAAGTAGGCATTTTCAATATTACAACCGTCAGCGTGTAGGGCGGTTTTCTTTATTCCTACTAAGTTTCCTATTCTTAAATTTTTTGCTTCCATTTCGTTTTATAATAAAAGTTTGTTCTTAAAATTCCGCACCAGATGGCTAACACCACCTATACGTCAGCTTCCTGTCGTCAGCCGAACGCATAGCCTTGCACGTAAACAATAACCAAAAACCACTTACTCTTTTCTATACCAAAGTATATAATCGTGGTTTTGTGGTATAATATTTATAACTCTGCTTGGTGAAATACCATTAGTCTTTAAAAAAGTGTTGATGCTTTCTTCTAGATTAGTGGTTTGGGAAAACTTTTGTGATTTTATAACTTCCAAAATACTATGATTTAAAACACAAAAAACCCTTTAGTAGCAGTGTCACCAAACTACATAAAGGGCTTTTGTCCTTAGAATTAATTCTAGTTAAATATGTTTTACTGTGACACTGAGCGTCAAATATATAGAATATAATCTAAAAAATAGAAAAAAATCTATTTTAAAATGTTTCGGCTGTCATTTCTACGTTGTACCATTCTGTAGATAGTCGCTGTTTTCTTATAGAAACTATAAGGCGTTTGGTATTGTATTTATACTCGCCTTCTTTTATGTTAATAGCTTCTGTGTAATGCATTTTGAAATTGTCTTTCACTGTTTCGGCATTGGCTCGGAATTGTAGCCAGAGTTTCCAAAAGTGATTGTACACGTCTTGAGCTGTTAGGGTTTGGTTGTTGTAACTTTGTATGGCTAGATTTTCGCCTGCTATGGTGCCATTATACAATATTAGCATTATGTCTTCCTCGTCTTCTGGATACATTGCTGTTACTATATTATAGTTATCTCTAACTTGTAATGGCTGAAGCTCGAAGGGTATTGTTGATATTTCGGAAGTATTAAAATCACTTTCGTTATAGGTTTGACCTGTTTTGTTCACTAGGACGAATTCGTCGTTTGGATAGTGAAGCTTAAAAAGGTTGTTGGTATTGGTAATGCGTTTTGGCTTGGTGTCTTGTAAATGTGAGCGATTCTTAAAGGTAAAGTTGGGTAGATTATTTTCTAAAAAATCTAAATACACAGCATTATCACTATAAATGACATCTAGGTTTAACCACGATTTTATTCTGTTAAAGAATTCTCTAAAGGTTAAGTCTGGCAAATAATCTGCAATGGTATAAACGGTTGGGAATATATTAAGCTGGCCTTCTTTGTACTCGTAAGTAAAATGATTGTAAGAGGCTATAGATTCTGACTGCTGTACTAAATGAAGCTCTACATCTATATCGTTAAATATATTAGTGTTTATAATATTGATGTCTAAAGTTTCATTAATGACTACTGTGGCATTTTCGCTAAAGGCTTCGTAAAGTGTTACACCGTCTTGTACTACTGTAAGTTTAAAATATTGTGCCATAAGGCTACTCATATTTATTCTTATTTTTAGCTCAAAAGAACCTACATTGGTTGGTGTGTGGCTTTGCTTGTAGATATTTATGGTCTGGCCGTTGACTTGGGTTTGGCTCGTATATGCCGAAAAACTATAATTAAGGTATTGCGATGACGCAAACTGCTCCATAAAATTTTGAGGCACCAATAACAGTTTTTTTATAAACTCGTTTTGTACCATTTGTCCTCTAATCTCTAATCCTTCTGATTTAAAACCTACTTTTAAAACTTCTAATAAATAAGTCATTGGTACCATGACGTTTTTATTTACAGCCACAACTTCTTCGTCTATGGTTTCGTTGGCGTTTTCCTGAAAATACCACTCTTCCTCTATATCATCGTACTTGGTGTTGTTTAAAAAATACTCAAAATGCTTGTAGTTAGATTTAGAGCTCAGATCGTCTCTAAATACTTTTACAAATTGGTGTGTGGCTGTTGGCCAAGCTGTATCTAATTGAGATAGCGCAAAGGTGTTAAGGTCTGGTGTGGCAATGGTAACAGGAAAAGGTAAATCTTTTAGTTTTTTGTCGAAAACAGACAAGGTTTCTTTTCCGTAAAAAAATGTGATTTCGGCAGTATCGTCCTCAATTTCGTTAATAGACAAATACGCGTCGTAAAACGTATTGTCTATTTGTAATGTACCGTAGATTTTTGAAGCATAATCTGTTGCTCCTTCAAACTCTACTAAGCCTAGTTTTTCTGAAATTTCCTGAGTAAGTTTTACTGAAGTAGGAAAACTATAACTTTTTGTGGTGGTCTCGGTAAAATAGTCATTTTCTTCGGTAAAGGTTAATCCGAAGTTGGTTAAATCCCAATCCCAAGCTACTGTAGAAAATTTAATCATTTAATAATGGCTTTTGTAAATTTTAGATTATAAGATCTATAATGTGTTTTGGTTTTATAGGTTTCTAGGTTTTTTGTGCTTAGAATAATCTCTACTGGTGCTCCGTTGCGGTAGATGTAAATGTGCTTAGACTCTAAAATCCTAGCTAACCAATCGTATTCTGCTTGCGTGTAGATGTAACCTGTGTTTAAGGTATATTCTACACCACTATCTATAGTTACAACCTTGGTGTGTTTATTGCCTTCGTCCTGCACTTCGGTAGTGGTGGTTTTGGCTGTTGGTGTTTCGGTTAAAAAACCTGTACACTCAAAGAATTCGTATTTTTTCCATTCGTTTTCAAAAGCAATAATGGTTTGCTCTATAGCATTGTCTTTTATATTAATTGTGGTTGTAAATCCTGCCCAAGCTACTTCTATTTGGTCACCAGCCGACAAGTCTAAATCTGCCAAATTTAATATAGCGTTGTAGGTGGTAAGGTCGTTAGCGATAGAGGTTGTAAAAGTGCCTGAGTCTGAGCCAGTAACTACGATTTGGGTTGGTGCTTCCTCTAGGTTTACTGCAGATAAGGATATTACAGCATCTTTTGTAAGGTTTAAAATTGCTGGTGTATAGCATATTTTGTTTGTAACGCTTGGTGTGGTACCTGTTAAAAACTGAAGGTTGGTATAATTAGCCAAGGCGGTTGTTGCGCCAGAAAATTGCGCTTTATTATACGCGTTGATATTAATGTTTACCGGATTAATACTATGTATAACTCTTGTGGTAAGCGTTGCTGTTGGTATTACTGACTTTAAAAGCGCATTAGTTTCCATACCAATAAGCTGTTTTGCTAAACCGTTTTGGTAAGGAGCGCTAAGCTTATAAACGTGGTTAGATGCTCCGTTGCTGGCAATAGCTTCTATGTATAAAAACATATTAGGAAATACGTTAGTCACCTGAAGTTTATTGCGGTCGTCTGCATAGTATAAGGTTTCTGAGGTGATACCATCTAATAAAAAAGGTACTATAATAAGCTCTACAAATACTGTTTTTTGAATTCCCTCGCTTACAAACACAATTTCGGATAAATAAGGTACTGTAGTATCTGTAAGTTCGTCGCTATCTACAGTTACGGTAACGGTAGATATACCAGATGTACCAGATGATGCCGATACAACGCACCACGCTTCTGATGATGTTAAGGTCCACGCATCGCTAGCCTCAATGGTGATGGTTTTTTCTGTGGTGTTTTCTACCTCTAACTCTGAAATAAATTGCAAACTACCTGGTGATACATATAAATAGGTGTCCTCAGTATCGCCTTCTGTTACCAATAAGGTAACGGTTGCTACTCTTGGAATACCCAAACCATCTGTTACCTGTAAAATAGCTTGGTAGTCTCCAACGGTTAAACCGGCTGGATTAACACCAACAAAAACCGAAGCACTACCATAGCCATTAGCTTGTGATAATGTTACCCAAGACTGTGAGCTTACAATATTCCAATTACTATCTGAGGCAATAGATAAGGTTTGGTTTTGTGGGTTAGAGCCACCAACCAAATAACTAAAGGGCAATACTGAAGGTGTAAGGGTAAGCTGTGTGGTGTGTATTACCTCTAATTGTACTAAATAATTATCTGAGGTTACTGTTATTGTGCCAAAAACAGGTATGTTAACCTTAAACCTTAGCTTAATATTATCTGAGTAATTGCCTTCTGCCATGGTAAAGGCATAAGTTGTATTAACCGAAAGTGTGAAGTATATTTTATCGTCTGCAGCAACAAAATAAGGGTTAGACATAATAAGCCATGGTGGCATGCTTATGGTTTCTATTTGAGAAGCCGAATTAACAAACAGTTCTGAAGATATATCATAGGTTACGGTTTGCGACAGTGGTGTATAATACTGTTGGTAGTTAAACGCTATTGGAGAAGGTGGGTTAAAGGACATATTCTATGTTTTTGATGCTGCTATGGTTTGGTCTAGTTTATCTGCTAAGGCTCTACGTTGTTGCTCGTCTTGAAGCGTGTAAACAACGGTTGCTTTTAGATTTTTCATAGTGTCTATGAATTCTAAAAGGGTTTCGTCTGATAGTACTACATTATTAGTTGTGGTACTTGGTGTTTCTGTTGTGGTGGTTGGGTATTGCCCTTTTTCGTAACCAGGTGTTGGTTTTGAAGGTCGCTTACCAGCCAATTCTAAAATATAATCTACAATTTGTGGATCCATTTTTTTAAAGGTTTGCGGATCTACAATAAGTTCTGGCATTTCACCAGCTAAAAAAGTTTTTGGTGTACCAACGATTTGTGTAGTTGGTGCTCCGCCAAAGGTTGCATTAAATACTTTACCGTCTTGTGCTCTTGTAACAGGGTAAAGTCCTTCTTCAAAGCCCTGTATGGTTGTTGCGGCAATAGAAGCTAAGCTTGTTATTGTCCTTAATTTAGAAGCAAGTATTAAAGGTTTTGAAATTGCTAAACCAGCAGGACCTAATGCGGCATAAGTTGCGGCTATGGCGGCTCGTTCTTGTTGCCCTTTTAAAAACACATCTGTAGCTGCAACGGCTTTATCTATAAGAAATAAAGCTTTTGCTAGACCACTAGACTCGTCTAACATTGATTGAAGCAAACCTATACCTGTATGAATTGCGTCGGATTTAGCATCTGCTAATTCCTGCTCTGCTTTTATTTGCTCTTCTTTAAACTTTTTATCTTGATCGGCAAGTTTCTTTTTTTCGGATTTATCTTTTTCTAAACGTTCTTCTGCATATTTATCTCTAATTTGCTGTAACTCGAATTGTAAAGCGTCTTCAAAACCAGCTTTAAGTTCTTGGTCTTTTCCTGCTTCTTCTATAAGCTTAGCGTACTCTGCTTCTTTTCGTAGAATTTCCTCTTCTTCAGCCTTAACCGACTTATCGAGTTTATTAAGTTCTTCTTGAAGTTCTTGCTCTTCTTGAAGTGCTTTGAGTTGCTCGTATAATTTTTTACGAGAATCTAATACTTTTTGGTCTTCTGCGGTAAGCTCGTTATCGTTACCATTACCAGATACAGGTTGTTGGTTGGGTGTAGTAGGTGCATCTGGACCAGTAAAATCTTCGAGGGTTTTGCGCTCTAGTTTATTGTTGCCAGCAAAGGCATCTGCTATTTCCTTTTGGTCTTCGAGGGCTTTTTCTTTTAGTTTGGTGAATGAGTCGCCTATATTAGAGATAAAGCCATTCATTCCTTTTTTTATTTGGTCTGTATCGAAGGTAAAAATGCCTGAAATAATATCTCCAAGACTACCAAATTGGTTTTTTATAAGTGAAATGCCTTCGCCTATAATCTCAAAAGCATAGGTGGACATGGTACCTATTGTTGTAATAATACCAGAAAACACACGGCTTTCGTTATTAAGATCTACAAACCAATTGTAGATGTCTATACCAGCCTTTAAAATGTCTATAAGCATTTTTGTACCAAAGAGTTTGGCTTTGTCTATAAGTAACCCAAAGCCTTTATCTCCTGTAGAGAATAGTGCAGACGATACCTGTTTTAACTCTGTGGTGGCTTTTACTTGTTGTTGGGTTATTTGCTCACTTTCTGTTAGCTCTCTTTGGTTATTGTTTAGGGCAATGTCTAAGGCTTCAAAAACCTTAATAGCTCCACCAGCGTCTTCACCTGCACCACGAAATAAATCTGCTGTTAATTGGGCATTTTGCTGAACATTTAAACCTGTGGTTTCTGCTTGGTTGGATATTTCGGCTAAGGCTTCTTTGGTGGTAATTTCGCCTTGCTTAACACGTTTTAGAATACTATCTGTAAATGGTGCGCCAAAGGCGTTTACTAATGCATCTCTGGTTGCTGTGGTTTGCTCTGTTAGTGATAAATTAGCTTCTTTAATAGCGTCTGGTAATTTATCGCTATAAATTTTAAGGTCGTAACCTGTTTCTACAATATTAGCAAACTCTTGAGCTGAAAAACCAGCCTGATCAAATAAAACAGGATATTCTTTAAGGCTATCAAAGAATTCGTCATTATTTTTTTGTCCACGTACTAAACCGTTTTCAATACTATCAAAGGCTTCGTTAAAAGAAATATCGAATTGTTTGGCTAGTGTTGCAGCCGTTTCCATGGTTTCCTTAAAATCTACATCAAAGGTTTCTGCAAGTGCTTCGCCACGAATACGTGCTTGGTCTGCGGCTTGGTCTGTAAGTCCTGTGATTTGTGTGGTAAGGCGTAGTGCCTCTACGACTGCCGAATTATAATCGAACCAAGATTTTGCGGCTAAACCTATACCAGCTAAAGCGGCTATTGCTGCACCTATTGGTGTGGCTATAAATGCTAATGCAGCTTTGGTTGCGCCACCTATACCAGATTTAATGTCTGCAAAGCCTGTTTTAACATCGGCAAAGTTGCCCGATTTCATACCTGAAAATAAGGTTGCAAAACCTGATGTTAATGTGGTGAGTGCGGCATCTTGCTCACCCATTGCTTTAGCGGTTTCGCGTGTTTCTTTGCGTAGCTCGAATTGGCGGTTTTGTACTGCGGCTAATTGGTTGCTGTACTGTTTCCACTCTTCGGTTTGTGGATCTAAATTATTGAGTATGGCAGATAGCTTGCGTGCTTCTTTACCAAGCTGGCTCATGGTAAGGTTATTAATGCCTATCTCTTTGGTAAGTGCAGCCATTTTGGTTTTGTTGTCTGTAATGGCTTTGTTGTTGCTATCGATTTCGGTTTGCAACTTTTTGTACTCTTCGGTGTTTTGCTTATTGGCTTTTTCTAGTTTGCGCGCTTGGGCTTCTAGGTCTGATGTTGCTGTGGCTAACTTGCGGTTGGAGCGTTCTAGTTTATTGTATTCTGCTTGGGCTTTGTCTCCGTTGACTACAATATTAAATTTTAGGGTTTCGTCTGTAATCTTTTTTGCCATTATAACTGAATATTGTGTTGGTTAGCAATAAGATTTTGAACGCTCTCTGTAAGGCCATACTTAGTTTTTGCAATAATATTATTGAAATGTGTATAGATAACCTTATTGTGTACAGGTATTGGCTTGCGCTTAATACCGTTAATGGTTTTCATATCTATAAAACGCTGTTGCATAGCGTGGGTAAATTGTAGCGTTGTGCCAGTAACGGTATAGCTACGACTAGCGATTATAAGATTTTTAGAGTCTGGATTTTTAGCGGATAGCACACGGTCTTGTGCTTGAATTATGTTTTTGGCTTCTTCATCTAATACCTGAGCGATGAAGATGTTGCTAATAATGTTTTTACCGCTTAATGGTGTGTTGCCTTCCATATAGCAATTTTATGCTAATATGGTTGGTGTTAAAAGGACAGTTTACAGTTGGAAGCTGGAAGCTGGACGCGTGAAGGTGAAAGAAAAAAGCCCTCTTGTGAGGGCTTTGGTTTAAATGGTGTTAATACCTGTAAGGTTTGGCTCGTAATACATCTCTAATGTAAGGAGATGGTTGTAAAAGTGGCGGAACAGGTAAAAATTGCTGTGTCGCTCTTGTGGTGTGTAGCCAAATTGCTCGCTTAATTGTGCGTTTTGGTAACAATGCATTAGGAATGTTTTGAGGTCGCCAAAGCCTATTTGCTGTTGAATGTCCTCTACGCTCTGTATTATGAGCGTGTTTTGGTTTGAATTTTCTGGGTGTGACATAAGAAAATATTTAAAAAGTTAATAAAACGAGAGCGTAGCTCCCTTCGAGTTGTCACACCCACCAATTACCTAAGTAAAAGGAATGAAGAGAAACTACGCCTTTATTGTAGTTAATTATCTCGTAAAATTATCATTGAATACTTAGGTTCAATGGATGTGACGAGACAAATATAGTAAAATATCTTTTAAAAGTGTGATAATTGTTGATATCATGTATTTGTGGGATTTTAAAAAAGTGTGTGTTGTCTGTTTTCGTAATTAGTAACTAAAATTTCTGTACGTCTATTTTTAAGGTTTTGGCGTTCGCCTATGTAGATGATATTTAAACCTCTTTTTTGTGCTTGGTCTATTATAAATGGATGGTCGAATTCACTCATTGCCCATTTACATTTTGTTTCTTCTAAACAGCTAAATAAATCTAAACTATCTTGTTCGTTCCAAGTGTCACTGTCTGAATATGTATCAACTGTTGATAGATATGGACTGTCTGAATAAACAAAAGTTTCATCTGGGTGTAAATCATTTTTAAATCCAATTGCTAAACTAGAAATGAATTTTCTAAAGTCTTTATTAGAAAACTTTACATCATTAATTAAGTCATAAGTAGTTTTTAAGGTTGTGTAAAAACTGGTTTTAGTATTTCCTAACCCCATTTGAATTGTGTCTTGTTTCCCTAAAAATGTAAGATTGCTCAAAAACAAAAACCGTAAAGCCTTTCTAATTGGTTCATCTTCTTTATTCTCTTTCCAATAGTCAAGTAAATCAGAATGTATAGGCATTATATAAAAAGCTTCTTCAAGCTCTTCTTTTTGGTTCATAACCACTTGAAACAAATTAAATACATCGCTATCTAAATCATTTACAATATTATACTTTGCTTTAGGCTTATTAAAGAACATACCACCAGCACCAAAAAACGGCTCAATATAAATTTTATGAGGTGGAAAGTGCTTTTGTATTTCTTTAGCGATTTTCTTTTTATTTCCTAGTCTTCTTAAAATCATTAAGATTTAGATTATACTCTATTAAAATGTAAAAACCCTCAGTAGTAGTCGTCGTTACTAAAGAGGGTTTTCTTCCTGTTAGAAAAAATAATGTTGTAAAATAGCGACGACTCTATGTTACAAATATAGAAAAAAATCTAATATGTAGAATAAAATCTATTTTAAAAATCGGTTCTAGTGGTTAGTTGTAGCAAATAACCGTTTTGGTTAAAGTAGTTGCTTACTGGTGTTATTGGTGCTGTGGCTGGTTGTAGGTCTGCAAAGAGGCAATTGTCTTGTTGTGCGTCCTTAAGGTCTAAAATTTTGTTGAGTAGTGCTAAGGCTTCGGCTTGGCAAATGGTGTAGTTGTTTGTTTTTTGTACTAAACCACCTTTGCTATCGTATTTTTTTACAATAAAAAACATAAGATTATTTGCCATTTGACGCGTGTCCTCGTCTTGTATATTAGAGTTGTGCGATGGTATTACGGTAATTAGCGTGCATTGGTTGTTGGCGTTGGCTAAGTCTTTAATGCGGTCTGAAACTTCTGAGTCGTCACCTACAACTATATTGGCTTCTAGGTTGGCGCGCTCTGCTTGGTGCGCGTCTGAGAATGTAATAAGATCAGGTATTAGTAGCATTGCGTTTGTTTTTGTTATACTCGTTGGTTTGGTTGACTAAATAGGCTAAAATATCGTAGGTGTTTTGCTCTGCTACTTCTTTGATATTACCAAATACTTTGGTTTCTGCAAGTGAGTAGAGTGTGCCTAGTAATCCTAGATTGTTTTTTTTGGTGGTTTGGGTTTCGTTGAACAATATGGTTAGGTCTATGGTTGCGCCTCCGCCAATATCTAAAGCGCTTGTAGTGGCTATAAAGTGTTGGCAGGATGCTACGTATAGGTAAATTGCGTATTTAGTATCAAACCCTAATTTGTCAATAAAGGTGGAGTAGTGGTCTGTTAGTGCTGAGTTAAATTTTTTGCGACGGTCACCATCATAGTCGGTTTGGTTTTTAATGGTGTTATAGTTGTCTTTTTCGGGTCTGTAAATTGTGGCTATCATAGCATTTAACGCACCTATGTTTTGGGTTTGGCTATAGGTTGTAAAATGGTTGATGAGCTGTAGGTACTCTCCGTAAACGGTATTGAAAAGCGCATCTGTTGGTCCATAGAATGTAATACCATCTATTTTGAAGCTTGGTATTTTTTGAAGGTAAAAATCCATAACAATTTGGTTTTGGTTTTTGCCGTCTATGCGTTTTTGGGTGAAATAGGCTTCAGTTAATGTGCTAATGATGTTTATGTTTTCGGCTATTTGGGAGTTTTCGGCCTTGGTTAGGTCTGCTCTACGTTTTAGGTTTAGGAAATTATAAGCCAGTGTGGTTTTTAGCTGTGAAAAGGTTATTTGTTTTGATAAATAGAGTAGTGAAGCTCTGGCAAATACGAGTGTTTGCTCCTTGGTAAACTCTAGTGCGCTTTCAGGAAACAAAAAGGTATGATTGGCTTCTGTAACTTCTATTTTATGCATGTTTGAATTTTCCTTTTTTGGTGACTTTAAGGTTTTGTTGTTTTAGGTCTTCACTGTGTTTTTCTGAAGCTTGTTTTATAACCTGGTGGTTTGATTTTTTTGGTTTTGTTATGGATTTGCCTTTATGAAAGGTTATTATCTTTTTTGGTTTTAATAATTTGTTGGCGGTGTCTATGACTTTTAGTTTGGTAATGTTACCATTGCGCTTACTTTGTTGAATACCAGAAAAGGCTTTAGCAATGATGTAATCCTTGCGTCCGTTTGGTGTAAGGCGTTTAAAAAACCAATAGATGGTGTTGATGAGTTGTAATAGGTGTTTTTTCATTATAGATTAACGTATTTTTTGCCTTCTGTAAGGCCATTAGTTGTTTTAAGTGTTGTAAAGGTTTCTGTTTGTCTGCCGTATTCGTTTTCGAGTTTTAGCACGTATTTTTTGCCTTCGGCTTCCATGACCATTACGGTTTTGTCTTTTTCTTCTAATTTATTTTGCTCTGTGTAAGCATATCTTAATGTTTGAGGAAACATTTGTACCGGAAATGATTGTAAGGCTTTAGAAAGTGAAAAATATGCTATTGCAGACTTAATAAGGGTTAACAGCTTTTTTTGGTCTGCGTCTGGTTCTTCTACGGCTCTTAGGGTGTCTGCTAGATCGTCTGTTATTATAGGGTTAATGTATTCTGTTTCGATGTCCTCCATAAAAGGTACTAAGCGGTAGAATAGTTGTGCTGAGCGATTTATGGAGAATGATTTATCGAAGGTAATAGCGTCTTTTATAAATAGCTTATTGGCGGCTTTGTAGGCTTCGCTATTAGTCCACTCTGTCCATTCGGTTTGGTCTAGTAACGCAAATAGCCTGTCTAGGGCTTTGTATGCGCGCTCTGCAATTGCAGCGTTATCGCTATCGATTTGCCATTGCCAAGGAATTTTTTCGTTTTCCTCGTTGCGGAATGAGCGTCCAGAATTGCTGTGCGACATATCGTTGTTTGGAGCATAATCTAAGTATGCCATTGAAGCTATGTATAGCCTTGAGTATTCTATAGCTAGGTCTAGGTCTTCGTTGGGTGTTGGTGTTCCGCTTTCGGGTTGGTAATAATTAACCATTTTGTCGTAAACTTCTTGGCTTATAAGGTCTATAAGGTATGGTGTGTTGAGCTTAATATCTGGTTGTAGATTATCGTAGTTGAAATCTGCATTTAAAAACCCTAGTGTGGTTTTTAGCTCTGTTTGTCCTTGGTCGTTATAGTTAAAAAGAAGTTTCATTATTCTGTAGGTGTTTTAGTGGTGGTTGATGGTATTGCGCGCTGACTATCGCTTACATCTTGTTGACGCTCTGGAGTGGTGCGGTAAAAACCTATTTTTTGGTTGGTGTTGAATTTTGATTTTATAATATCGTTTATGGCTTTGCAAACGTAATATTCTGGTATAGGTGTTGCTGTTTTTTGATGGGTAACGTAAGCGTAAAGTTGCTCTGAGCCTGAGTCTGATTTACCATCTGCGCCAACCATAAGCAATGACGCGTGTACTCCTAATGATGCTTGGACAGCATAAATAGCTGTATCGTACATTTTTATTTGGCTTTCTACCCATTCTTTAGTTTTTTGTTCTATTGGCGTTATTTTCCAGCCTTGCTCCGTTGCTGAAGCACCAATAAGCCTTACAACGTACTCGTTGTGCCAAAACTTACCTACATTTTCTACGCCTGAAAGTAGTGTAGAGAGTTGGTCTAGGATTTCGGTTTTTAGGTCTTCGAGCATTTGCTCTTTGTATGGGCCTAATGAAGGGGTTGCCTTAATGTTTTCCTTAATGATTTTGCGTTTGGCCTCCCAGAATTCTTCTGGTGATTGGATATGCCATTTTATGTTTAGTGAGTTTTCACTAAAGGCTTTAAAAATTTTTGGTGTGTTGGTGGTGTTAGTGATCCAATCTAAGCTTCCGTATATGTCTGGTAATGGGTAATCTGACATACCAAACGTGTAGAATTTATTGTATGCAATTGCTACAGGGTATTTATCAGGGTTTTTAGGGTCGTATAATGGGTAAACCTTAAGGTCTTGCTGGTCTTGTTTTTTCCAATTACCTACAATAACGTGTGTTGGGCGTTCTTTTTTATCGTTTTTACGATATGCTAATCTACAGTTGAAGGCTGAAACGTGTTCTATTTGTGCTGGTTCTGAAGATTGGGCTAGTCTGCCTGATTTTTGGCGGAATATTTTTGTATAAACACACTCATTGAAGTAGTAGTCTATTGCGTTTTTGTGGAGTAGCTCTTCGTAATTGAAAGATTCTAGCCACTCTGTTAGTTGGGAGTTTTCCTCAGGAGTTCTAGTGTATTTGGTGCCATCTACCTTTTGGGTGTAGATGTAAGGTCCTTGCTCTACCAGTAGCTCTGCTTTGCGCTTAAGTGCTCTATGCGCGAATGAGTTTGGTAATACTGTTTCCTGTATTTGGGTTGGTATATCGTTATTATTACCGTTTGGTAATACCTTAAAGTCACCAATATCTAAAGGGTTTTCTGACCACTCACTAAAGTCTTCTTTGGTGTTTGAAGTAGAGTCGGTAGTTCCTCTGCCTGTTATTTCAAAATAGTTTAGGTTATTGCCTGACAGTGATAAGTAGCTATTTCTATTGAGTCGGTGCGTGTTCATTCTATAATTATTTTTCTGTCGTTAACCTCTGTTATTAATGGAATGTAGCAGTTGCCTAAGTTGTCATCAGCCTGATCTATGTAGTTTAATTTATAAGAACCGTTAGCGTCTTGAGTGGTTGGTGTTTGTTTTCTCAGAAGAGCTTTATGTATAAGCTTAATCGTTCCGTTTGTTTTAATGAACTTTAGCTTAAAAGGTGTGCTTAGCTCTGTAAGCCTAATCATTTCGTTTATAGCTTCACTATAAGAGGTGTAACATTTGCTCATAATACAATGTTAAATCAATGATAGAAAGATTAAAAGGACAGAAACAAATTAAATAGAACAATCATATCTCTAAAAATTCTGAAAAAGTGTAAAAACACATTTAGGGTTTAGCGTGGCGGTATTTTGTAACACTATTTTTTTTTTATTGGAATTTTTAGAAGGTTTGTTTGTTGATTGTTAAGAACTTAAATTTTATTAAGTAGTTGGTTTTATAAAAAATATAACACTAAAACAAAAAAATAATTACTTAATAGTTGGGTTACCGATAAAAGACAATGGATTTTCTTCTATTTTTTCTAAGTTTTCTGGAGTACAAATAAAATATTTAAAAGCATCGCTGAAATTTGTGGACTCAGATGGTAGTCTTTCGTCTGGAAGTTTTTCTGAAGATTTATCTTTATGAATAGTCTTATTACCCTCTCTATCTACACGCTCAATTTTTTGCGCACGCTCTAAAGAAGATTTTAAGTTAGGGCAATTATGTTTGTCTATTAAAATTTGCGGCAACTCATTGTTTTCGCCAGAAAACAACTGAAGCGCCAACTCATATTCCGTTTCCTGATAAATAGTTGCTTGATTTCTATTTTTTAATACAACCGTCCAGCCTGTAGAGTTTCCTTCAGCGTCTTTTTCTATCGCATATTTTAATTTAGATGCATGATCTTCACCAACACGCTTGTATTTATTAGTGGCTCTATCGTGCCACAGTATCAACTCTTTTGTTTGATGATGTTTAAAATATTCCACAAACTGTTGTCCAAGCTGTTTTATGAAATTTGGAGGTAAAGTATAAAACTCTTTTAGTGCGCGTCTTACATTATTCAACTCTTGGCCTACAACCAAACTACACATATTACCTGAGTCAAAGCCTCCCTCTAAGTATAGATTGTGATTTATATACTTTAAATCCAAGCTACTCTCAGCTTCTAGCTGTAAAGACGCATAACTAGATTTGTCTATCCGTTTATAGGTAAAACCGTCACTGTAAAAATTACGCTCGCTTAAGTTTGGGTAAAACATTAAGCCTTTTTCTAATTGAGGCGTAATAGAAAGTAAAGCTGTAGCCAGCTCTTTGAAATTTCCCTTTTCAAACTGCGATACAAAATAGCTTTCGGTAAGTATATCTGCATTAACATAGCTACTACCAATGTAGAAAAATGTAGAGTTTTTCCTAACTTTATTATATCTAGCCTTCCAGCGTTTTATATTCCGCTCAATATTCTTAATATCCTTCCGTATTTCAGAGTCACTAGGATGATCTTGTAATTCACGTTGTTTTTTAACTAGTTTTATTTTTTCGTCGTTTAGAATAAACGCTACCTGTAGTATTAATTTTATCTGCTCATTATCCATGTTTTCTTCCATAGATAAAATCCAGTCGTGCTCACCTAAATTAGTATTAGGCATATCAGTCGTAAACGTGGAGCCTAGATAATAGGGTGATTTATGGTAACGCACATATTCACCGCGCGAAGCCTGACTAATCTTATTAAGTTTCTTCTCGTTTAAGTACTTAG
This sequence comes from Winogradskyella pulchriflava, assembly GCF_042434315.1. Classification (NCBI taxonomy): domain Bacteria; kingdom Pseudomonadati; phylum Bacteroidota; class Flavobacteriia; order Flavobacteriales; family Flavobacteriaceae; genus Winogradskyella; species Winogradskyella pulchriflava. Next base: position 19,799 of record NZ_JBHLTQ010000018.1, read on the forward strand.
CTTCATCTCCAGCATTATGTTGGTAGCTGTCTCCTGCTCCTGCAGATGGTCTATCCTGACTTATAATCTTAAAATGTGTACCATGATATGTTGTTAACGTATGCTTCCAGTTTAAAACAGACTTATGAGGCTTCTTAAAGTGCTTAGGAGGGCGTTTATCAACCACAAAATGAATTCCCTCTATCCAGCCATTAAGTTCCCAACCTTTTATAATATTTGGCAGAATATTTTTAATAGCATTCATATACGTATCTGCAGACACCGACACAAAAGCACCTGGCATTTCCTTAGAAATATCCATAAAACGTTTGCTTAAAATCTGTACCGTTTTAGCTCCAGCTCTACCAAGTATTAAAAATAAATTAGTAGGCTTTATCATATCTATCATTTGCGCCAACCAATGCATATAGCGCAATGCTACATCTGGACTATCCTTCTGTATCTTCGGTTTGCTCATTATTCCAATTCAATATTTTTCTAGGCGTAACACCTGCGTCCATTTTTATCTTAAGTTTCTGCTCTTCGGTAATTGGCATCTGGTCTATTTGGTTGGCAATAGCGCGCTTGTTAGCTTCTGGTAAACCAACATCTGAAGGCGTTAATGTATGCAACTCCGTTTTCTCTTCTAACAGTCGTGGATCTATCTCTATTTCATCATCAATACCAAAGTATTTTACCTCTTGGGCTTTCTTTATTGCATCCACTACCTTAAGTGCTTGCTCAGGTGTTTTTACGGTTTTTATAGCAAGTTCTATAGCCTTCATGCTCAACTCAAACAATACATTATTATAAAGTTTTTTGTTGTCGTTAGTATCTATATAAAAGAAACGCAACGTGTCATCTAGTCGGCTTTTAGCGGTAATCTCGTTAAGCTCAGGAAAAAACGAACGCAAGGACTTAATAACATTCATAGGAGATTCACCACGGTTAAGTCTGCTATGCGCGTGCTCTAGCTGTTTCATGTAGAGCACCATTTCTTCTGGCATTTCGTTGGTTTCGCCTTTTTGTATATAGTCGTTTAAAATATCAAAATGAAGCCCTTCTAGTTCGTCTAAAATATCATCTAATGCCATAAGTCTTAAAATCCAAAAACATCGAGTCTAGCGTCTTCAAAGTCGCGTTCCTCAGATTGTTTATTATGTATTTGTATTGCGGTGGTATTCTCATTATCTATCATAGAAATAAGCTTCTCACTCTTTTTTATCTCTATCTGAAATCTACCCAAATCATAAGCCTTGCGTATCTGGCTATTTTTGTCGCGCCACACATGCAAAAACGTACGCACACTAACCCTTAAGACCTTGGCTATATCCCTTGGTCCATAATTCTGCTCCGCTAAACTTTCAATTTCCGTATAGTCGCTTGGTGTTAGTGCGGTATTGAGTTCTACTACTTTCATCCTACAAACAATTGATTAAGCAACCATATAGCAGCATAGAGTAGTGTTAAAAAAGCTATAGCGCGCTTTAAGTCTTCCCAAAAATTAGTGTTGTTCATAATTCTTATCGTTTTTCCAAAACAGATTCAGCGTGCTTTAAAAGCGCTTCGTCTCTTGTTACTAAATCCGTGTTGTTTTTTTGTCTGTTACGTGTTAGGTTGGCTTTTAGTGCGGTAATCTTTTTAGTAAGCCTTACCGTGTCTAAGGCACTAATAGCATCTTTAAGATGTATCAATTCAAATATTGGGTGCTTACCCAATAACTTTTTGGTTCGGTGGTAATGCTCTAACTCGGCAAAAGCCTGTTTGCGCCTTATATAGCTTTCGCGTACCGTATCTGCTAAAAGCTTTGGATTAGGATTATCTAATATATCATGAAGCTGTGGCTGGTGCGCTTTAAAAATTTCCCAATCGGTAATTAAGCGGTTAACCAAAGTGTCTAAAACAACAGGATAACCAGGTTGGCGCAAAAAAGGAAACTGATCTCTAAGTTTTATAGAAGCCTTCTCTTTAAGCGGAAGGCTAGCTACTTTTTTTTTACAAGCGCAGTTCTGGCAGTTGTAAGAGCCTCATACACGTCTGCCTTTTTACGGCTTTTAGGTTTTAAACCTAAGTCCTTAGCCAATTGTTTTGCAGCTTGGTAATCCGCGTCTTTTTCGTTAAAAGCTATTAACTTATCATCTAAGGTAAGTGGTTGCGGAGCGTCCTCTACAGGTGCTTTGGTAGCTGTAGTGTTTGCAATAGGTTGTTGCAATAACATTTTAAGCTTGCGCTCTGGCATTTTTACAGCCTTGGCAATCTCATAATGTAGTTTTGCTAAGTTGGGTTGGGTGTCTGTAAAGCGTGCTAAAATATTCTGAAACGCTTTATTTTTTCCAGGTAATAAATTATACAAAGTACGTCCGCCAGAAAGCGAGCGGTCTGTTTTTAAGTAAGCTTCTGCTTTTGCTAGTGCATCCATAAGGCAGTATTTATAGGTTATCTATAATAATACTGCAATGTAATTACACTATGTAATGGTTAAAAGGACATACTATAAAACCAATACTCAAAATTAGAGTATTGGTTTTTTGTTTGCAATAGTGTGTTTCTATGAGTTAAGGAATTGGAGTCGATAAGCTACAAGTTGATATTCCAGATGTACTTGTACAAATATTATTGTCTAAAAATAATTGATCATAATGAATAATTATCTCGGTTTCAGCACTTCCTTCTACTTCGACTTCAATACTTGCGTTATAACCTCCTGTAGAAACAAACTCAATAGCCCAATAAGTGCCTGTTATTTCTTCGGTGTGAATACCATCTGGCGTATTAAAAGAAACACTTTTCAATTCACCTGTTGTTTCTACTATATACCCTAAAAAAACATCTGAAGTATGGTTGTCATCGTCACTAGAACAACCAAAACAAAACAACAAACACAATAATAAAACGTTTTTCATACATAAAGATTTAATTAATAGGCAACTAAAATACAAAAACCCTACCAAATTAACGGTAGGGTTTTTTCAACTAAACTTAATCAACTATAATCTATATGAAAAAAATTACGTTCTACTGATTTCTATAAACACATGGTCGCTAGATCCTGCGTCTATAGCGTTAAAGGTTATGGTTGCACCAGATGTTCCTGTCCAGTCCACGCCACCTACTAGTACAAAGTTTCCACCTGTACTAATGGTTGCTGGATTAGAACCTCCGCTACCTAATATGGTGTATTTACCGTTATTAGTTGCGTTAGTAAGGTCTGTAATCTCTGTTGCGCCTGTGTTATCCTGTAATTGGTATTCACCGTTACCATTACTTACATCTACCGTTGTTGCATCTGCATCTACAGTATCTGCAACTGTGGCTAAAGTAAATGTACCTGAGTAACGTCCTGGCATTAAATCGGTTTTAGCAAATTGCTGAAACTTAATTAAGCCCATTGTTGCATCATTGTTATTTTGCGCTTCTAGCAATAAGCTAAGCGGTGCGCATTGGCTTCCGTAAACGCGCCAAAAAGAACTACCACCACCGCATGCACCTACTTGTACTGCAACAATAACACTTCTGTTGGTCCAGTTAGCAACAAACTCTTCAAAAGCTAATGTGCTTCCTGGAAAAGAGAATTCTGGTAACGCACTTATAGATACGTTATCTTCTTCACCTTCACTTGTTACCGGTAAACTTGTTTTACTAGATGATACTTGCATCTTAGTAACGTACTTTCCGTCTTTCATAACAAAGTTTCCAGACATTGCTACGTTACTGCTGTCTCTAGTTGGAAAAGTTGCAATATCATTAACGTCCATGATAATGATTTCAAAACTTTTACTTTCCGCAGAGCCTCTTCCTTTTTCTACTATACTTGGGTTTGAATAAGACATAATTTCTATGTTTTTTAATAATTAAACAAAAACCTTAGCCCTTACCGTAATAAGGGCTAAAGTATCTCTAAGCTCTAGAAACTTCAACAAATTTGCTGCCGTTGTACTTCACTTTTAGTATAGCTCCATCACTTGCTGTAAACGATGCACTTAATAAAAAGTTACCGCTACTTGCAACCGTTGTAGAGTCTGTATCGCTACCACCTTCAAGGGTGTAGATTTCTCCTACTACTGCGTTAGCAATATTAGTAAATGCTGTAGCACCTGTGTTAGCTTGGGTTACAAACCAAGTACCATCTGCTGCGTCTGCAGTTGTAGCGTCTGCCGCTAATGTTACTTTAGTTTCTAATGCAACCTCGCTAGCTACAGTTCTGCTATACTCTACAAATTTAGAGTTAGTATATACTAAGGTTAGTTTATCTCCCTTAGCCATAGTAAAGTCTGCACCAGATGCTAAAATAATATTGGCATTGTGCTTTATTGTAGGCGCGTTAGTAGCATCATCACAATAAATATAAACGTACTGGCCTGCAGTAGCATCATCAAAATTTGTAACATCTGTAGCAGATGTGTTGTTACCACCAATTTTTAAGGCGTTGTGCTCACTTAATGAAGGTGTAGCATCATTAGCCGCAACTGGCACATAAACATCTGTAAGTAACTCTACGTTGTTAGAAAAGAAAATCTGATCTTCATAAGTTACAGCTACATTAGGATCTACGTTAGCACCAAAGGCTTTAAAATAAACACCTAGCTTATAATCAGCAAAGAAGTTGATTGCTCTAACATCTTTTTCAATAGTAATTAAACTTTCTTCGCCTGGTCTATCTACCATTAAACCAATATTATCTTCGGTAGTAATGTAGAAAAAGCCTGTACCTTCTAATTGTGGATGCTTTACAAACTCTATATTTGGCATATCATCTACATGCGAGGTTACTCGTCCGTAATCCGTATTGGTACCTTTTGCTAATTCTCTTCCGTCTATATACCAACGCAAAGCATCGCTACCTAAACCTAGTTTTAAAGGTGTGTTTCTTACATCAATTGGTAATTTGTTTTTACACACATCATTTATAACATCGTAAGTATTTGCAGACGTCAACGTTGCGGTATCAAAAGGTTGGTAATCTGTACCTCTGTGGTTAGATACAAGTTTTAAGAAGCCACTCATAGCATTTAAGAAATCACCAGCTTTTTCTGGTTGTACATCTGGACTAGAGTAAACACCTTTAAAGATTGAAATCTTATCCTCTTTACGTGCTTGGTTTAATAATTTACCAATTAAGTAACGTGCAAAAGAATCTTTATAAGGAGTAGAACCTTCGTTAAAGAACATATTAAGCCAGCTCTTCTCTATTGACTTTAATTCGCTACTTTGCCACTGACCATCAATTTGCTTGTCGTAAATTTTGTTTTTTACAGGTACAAAACGTTGGTCGTTTTTAGGCAAATAAGCCTTTTTAAACGCTTGTGTAATTTGCCCTGATACTATAGAAGCAAAAACATACTCGTCTTGCACATTACTAACTACAGACCAATGCTCTGGTATATCGTAACCATCCATTAATAGGTCCATAATCTCGTTAGAGTTTCTACGAGCATAAGCACCAAGTTCTGAGTTTAATTTGTCAATGTTTATCTTGTCCCAAACAGTTGTTGCGGTTGGTATAACGCCATTTTTCTGAGCGTCAACAAGATTTTTGTTCCATGGTAAATCTAAACTATCGTAAGACTCACCAGAAGCAAACAAGTGTGTTGCAGAGTGTTTCACAGTATTCATTTTTTTAGAGCCAACAGTTATAATAGCTTCAGGAACATCTGGCTCAGGATCTTTCTTTAGCTTTTCTACATTGGCAGCTAACTCAGCGTTAGTTTGTGCCATTTTTTTGTTTTCGGCCACAAGGGTTTTCATGGCCTCGGCTACAGATTTAGCATCTGCAGTTGGTACTTCTGGTGCATCTGGTGCATCGTCTGTATCGTCTGCCGCTGCTGGTGCAGCATCAATACCGTTTTCCGCTAAGAAATCGGCGTAAATTTGTTGCGCTTCGCTATTATCAGCTAAAGCATCAATTTCTTTGTTGAACTTTTCAGCAAAGATGTCGGCAAACTTTGTCATGTCGCCTGTTGGTTCTTTTCCTCCAGAAGCAAACTTGTTAAGTTTGTCTTTTTCTTCTGCAGAAAGTTCTAATGGTTTATCGTGTTGAGCCGCTAAGCCTAAAAACGCCAAAACATTAGCTTTAATCACATTCCAGTTTTTCATGGTTTCTGAATTTTTAAATAGTTAATAATTATTTGATATTAAAGATCTTGCAGAAGCAAGGAACTTTACTTTGTTTATAGCAGCACTCATATTGCCTATACCGTCTATAAGTCCAAGCTGTAAAGCTTTTTCGGCATAAAACATTTTACCACTAAGTACTGCGTTGGCATCGGTAAGATTACGAGATGCCTTTACGTGTTCCTGAAACTGAATAGCTAAAGGATTTAGCATTTCTGTTTTCATAGGTTCGTAATCGTTTTCTAAGGCTTTTCTAAAATCTAGGTTTTTGTCCTTAGACTGGTCGGCATAGATTTCGTGCAATGCAATACCTTCCTTTTCGTAGTATTTTTTATAATCCGCAAACTGAATCATAACACCTATACTACCAAACATGGCAGATATGTTATTTTCTGCCATTATATAATCTGTAGCAGAAGCTACGTAGTAACTTGCCGAAGCACATAAATCGCAAAGTGCTACAACAGGTTTATTGGTTTTGTTTAAAAAATCGAGATAAGGCGCAATAGCTGCAACAGAACCGCCTCCACTATCCATAAGCCATATTTGTCCTATAATATTATCGTGGGCTTCAAACTCTTCGGCAAACCCAACAAGCTCATCAGCACCATAACTACACCAATCTCCATACTTAAGCATAGGACCATGTATGGCAACAACACCAATACTACCTTCTGGTATTTCTTCGTCGTAACCTATTTTAGCACCATTTGGAGCTAAAGCCTGTTTTATGGTAATAGCTTCTGGTCGTGGATCTATTTCGGTTTTTGTTTTGCTAAGGATATTAGATACAACATCTGCGTAGCTAAGGGCAATACGTGGTTCCATAAACCAAATGCCACGCTTTATTTCTGAAGCTGTTTTTGAAAATATCATTACATACTATAAATTGTATTTAACAACGTAATGATACAATGAGAGGAAGCGTTTAAAAAGGACACCTAATTGCGCTCAAAAAAAATTGAATTTTTAAGGTTTAGATTTTATTCTAAAAATCGGTCTAAATAATGGATAAATTTTAACATTTAGCGCGTGTTTTACGGGACACGATTCTACTAATTTTTTTAATTAACTGAAAATCAGTTTTTTAGGTCGCTTTTTTTCGCGGTAATGCATTTTTCGGAAGTTTTCAAACGTCGAATCGTTGATAAGGATGCGATTTTTAAACATAAACTCTGATATTGCCCTGTGTGTAATGCCTTTGGTAATGCCTTTTTCGCGTTGGTAAGAAAACAACGCTCCATCTACATAAGATATTAATTCAGTTTTAAGAATATGGTAAAGGTGTTTGTTTATAAAATTCTCTACTTCCTTATCTAACATAATACCAACATAGCGCGCATCTGGTAAATTAGGGTAGTCTATCCTAATAGTATTACGGATCTTTAAATAAAAATTGGCTTTTATAGTTTTTGGCTTTGGATTTTCTATTATATTGGTGTAGATGTGCTGGCCGTAAAAGCTGTTTTTTCTAACGATGGTTTCGGTCGTGTAAGACCCATCTGGTAGTAGTTCTACCTCATTACCTAACTTGCGTGCAAAATAATACACTAAATGTTCTGGAATATTAAACGCAACAAGCTGGTAATTATCTGTAGGCATCTATAAAAAAGGTTTACCAAATATAGAAAATAATCTATTATAACATAGAATAAAATCTAATTCAATGATAATACTAAAACTTATAGCCTTAATAGTTTGCTTTTTATTTGGGCTGTGGTTGGTTACTGGTAGTAGTGACGAGTTTCTTTAATTAGAAATAACAACACCAAGCACCAAACCACCAACCACACCAATAGATGTTGGCAACAACCAATTGTTTTTCTTTTTGCGCAAAGCCTTTACAGAATCGTCAAGTTGCTGTTGTAGGTTGGCACGTTTTAGTTCCTCGGTTTGTATTTTTTTAAAGTAGTCCAGGTTGCTTTTTATTAGATCTTGCAAGGTAGTGTACTGCGCATTATAAGCCACACGCAAACTATCGCATTTACGACTTTCTTTTACCATAGACTTTAAGGCTTTTTTTGAAATGGTAACGCTATCCGTTTTCGTGTTTTGAGATGTAAGCGTTAAGCTCGTCATCATCAGGGTTAGAATTATCAATAATCGTTTCATCTTGCTTTAGTTTATCGTTTATGGTAGTGGATTTTTTTTGGACATTTTTTGTCCTATTTTCCTGTTTAGTGTTTAGGTACTTTATAGTTTCATTAAGCACAATAATACTATCCCTTGCCTTGGTGTAGTTTTGCTCAACCTCTTTAAAATATCTGTACTTATATACACCTTTCTGTATAGTAACTACCGAAGCATAAATAACACCTACAACTATAATGATTAAAAATAGTTTTTCTAATACCGTGCGCTTTTGCCAAAACAATAGTAATGTGGTCATTTTGTGGTTCAATTATTCCTTTAATCTTTGAAAATGTGGTACATCAATAAATCCATCCTTTATACCGTTCTTGTTCCAATCACCACCCCAAACATTTTCTTCTCTTAAATCTTCCCAATAATCTGCAAGTGGTTTTATCTTGTGCCAATCATAGGTTAATTCACCATCAATAAAGAAGTTAAAATCAACTGCTAATCTATCACCGTGACTAGACCAAAGGACTTTACTTAATTGTCTTGTTTTTTGTAGCTTTATTCCAAACACACCGCCTTTTACAACCTCATATCCAAAATAGTTAAGTAGCATTTGTGAATTTGTACGGTGCGCTTCACCAAAGGTCATTTCTATTCCTAAACATTCGTAAGCGTGTATAATCAGCTTTGCAATGTCAAAAGTGAACTCTCTTTGTATTTTTGATAAACTCATTTAATTTATTTTTTCAGGAACTACCATTCCATATATTAAAGTGTCTTTTCGCTCTATAATTCGCCATTTAATAACGTCTAGCTTTAATCTATTGTAAGTCTGAACGTCTAAAATGCTTTCATCAAAACGTTTCCAATCACCATCTAAAGCAAGTGTTAAATCCCTAGCGTAAAAAAGCGAAGCTGTTTTATAATCGTAAATATCGAAATCGGTTGAACCCATATAATCATATCTACTATAACCTCTTGGCTCTAAGTATTTTTGATAGTACGCTTTGTTAACATATTGCATTACAAACTGACCATCCCTTTTTACTTTTTGCCAAACAGGAAGCGGAAAGTCCTCAAATGAACGATTGAAGTAAACCATATCTGCTATAAGTGCTTTATTTTCACTCTTAATAGCTTGTAGTTCTACTTCTAAACTCAATACATCTTTTCTTAGGTAGAAGTTAGAAACGGTTAAAAATGCCAATCCTGAATATGTCAGAAGCGTTTTATATTTATGAAAAAGGCGTTTTATTTTTTTGCAAATGTGGGATATTTTCATTTCTCATCATCTTTAATGCTCTCGCCTGTTTTTCGCTTTGCTAAATCCACTAGGAATTTAGGTGCTGAAAACGCTAAAACACCCAAAAAGAATGTTGTTGTAATGAACGCAATTTCTAGCCAAGAGGTTTCTTTAAAGTTTAAAACCACCATACTATAAGTTGCACGTCCAGCCAACGCAATTCCGAATATGAATAAAATATATTCCCATATTCCGTACTTTTTTAAAAACGTTTCTTTAATACTCATTTTCTATAATTTTTTTAAGTTACTTCATCCCCTAAGTAGCTTAATAGCAAGTTTAATCATCAAATTTATTTTCAACTTTATTTTCAGTTGAAATACCTAAATCCACATCATTTATAGCCCTTCTATCCTCAGCATCTCGCATTGGTAATGATGCACCTACATGGTCTTTTAAATTGTCCCAAATATCATTAGCATCCCATAACTCAATATTATCTGTAATTATAGGTGTTGGGTTTACGGTGTACGAGCGTAGATTTTCTGGTATTAATTTATTTCTGTCTGCTTCACCACCACTATTTTGTCCTATTTCCCATTCATCATAAGTTTCGTTTGGTCTATAATAAGTGATATTTCCTTCTACATAGATTTTCATTCCGTTACCTACTGTAGATGCTCTTAACCATCGTCTTTTTGATGCTGGATAGGTTTCAATATTTGGATCTACAATACCTGTAGATGTAGTATTTTCCATAGCTCTGTTTTTAATAACATTAACATAGTAAATACCTGCATCTGGGCTTGGGTCGTTATTGTTATATGAAGGACCATTTGTATAATCGTAATGAAAGTTATTGATATGCTCATAATAACAATCCCAAGTTGGTGCTTCGTTTACTGGTGTAGATATCGAAGGATTACGAGTTGCAGTACTCAGCCAAGCATTTCTAAAATAAGTGATGTTTGTTGCACCTCTACTCACTAACGATGTCTTATTACTACCACCATAAGAATTAGTAAAAATGCAGTACTGTATTGTAACATTACTTATTTCTATTTTTGGTGGTCTTCCTGGTTGCCCATCGTAATTTGCTAGGTCTAAGTTGCCATCAGATGACCACGCAAAGGAACAATGGTTAAAAACGATGTTGTTACCGCTATTAACCCAAACGTTATCGCTGTTGTTTCCGCTTCTGTAGGATGTAGAACGTCTTGTACGCATATACTCAATAATTACTTCGTCGGTGTCTATTTCTAATATAGGTCTATCCTTTGTTTCACGACTTAATGTAATTCCTTTGCCTTTTGCGGTTTGAAATCTTATAGTAATATTTGGATTGGTAATTTTAATAGTTTCACCTGTCACGTCTATTCTACCTTCAAGACCATTAAATTCTATAATTCTTGCACCAGACGCTTCTACAGCTTCTCTAAAACTACCTGCACCACTATCGTTAAGATTACTAACGTTTATAACTCTACCACCTTCACCGCCAACTGTGTTTTTACCGTAACCGAAGATACCTTCTACTGGACTAGGAATAATAGTATCTATTGGATCTGTTGGGTCTGTTGGATTTTCATTTTCCAACTTGGCAACTCGCTCTTCTAAGGCTTTAATTTTTACATCTGCTGCTTTTAATTGCGCTTCTAGCTCATTGAGTTGTTTAGTGATGTCTATTGGCACTACACTATTTTGAAGGTCAATGATTTTTTTATCTATACTCTTGAGATACTCATAAAATACTTGCGATGTTTTAGTATCATATTCTATAAAAGTTTTGGATTGCCCATTTGCATATATGCAAATTATTAGCGTTAGTAATGTGATTAAATTTCTCATAAAATATAGAGGTTTATTAAGTGAATTATTAAAGGAATGGTTATCGTTGCAATGAAATCTAAAATTGAAGCTGTAGATTTTTTTGTAACAATACCAAATTGGTCGTTTATCTCTTTTGCCAAAGCCAGTACTACTGTAAAAGCTAAAGCGTATTCTGTTGTGGTAAACAGTAAACAGCCTAAAAAGAATACCAAGCCTATTACGGTATGGGCTATTTTGTCTGGTGCTTTAAATATTTCTATTAACTTTCTCATTTGTCTATAATTATTTGCCTTAAAGCTTTTGATAAAAATTTAGCAACCTTTGTTGCACCTGCTGCGTTGGTATGTAAATTGTCTGCGAGATATATATCCGAAGCAATTTCTGGATAACCATAAATGCCGCATCTACGAGCTTGGTCTATAACCTCAATACTGTTGTAGCCACCACACTCAATCATCGTATCTGTAATACTAAATATCTTAGAATTATCTGCTACACCTCTTTGTATTGGTGCTATTAGTATTATTTGAACATCTGGAAAATCCTCAAGTATAGTTTCGCAAGTATAACGAATACCACCAGCTACAGATTGAAGCTCTGAATCATCTGGACTTAAACTTGTAAAGGCTAATCCATCATAAACCGTACTTGGTGTACCTAAATCTTCTAAAAAATCATTAGTACCACAATTAATTATTACCACATCTGGATCTAAGTAAGATGAATTATCTACTAAATCTTTCATCTTATTGGCTTGATTCCATATACAGTTCCAATCTGCTATACTACTACCTGTTGTGGTAATGTCGTATGCTGTCGTTGCACCATGAGACCATTTTGCACCACTATTTGCTAAGTTGTATTCCTTAGAAAATGATAGCATTGTCCTAAGGTCGTTTAGATAATACGTGCCTGAAGCTGTCATACTATCACCCAACCAATACGCTACTTTTTTAATGATAACATGTTCTTGAAGTTGTGGCAATACAACTTCTCTATCTACAGTTTGAAGAATATGAGGTATGTAATGTGTAGTATCAACACTATCTAGCGTAAACATCACCACATCTAACTTATCAGCGTAATAAATAACTCTTACAAAAGCCACACCTGAAGGTATGGTTATTGTAGTATCATTAATATAAGATGGTGAGTGAGGTGTTTTACCTTCATCATACATATAAATAAAAGCATCTACATCATTAGATTTTCTGTAGGTTTCACCCTCTACAACAGGAATATAATCTGAAGTGTGAAATGTAGCATCACTCTGAAACGTTGTACCATTTGTACCATAGTAACCTTCTACAATGGTGCGCTTATTAAATAAGTTTTCGGTGTAAGTCCTAACTAATAAACGTTCTTTAAAATCTTCTGTATCTGCTGCGTTTACAACATCTTGTGCTGTGTACGGATTTTGAAGCACATCATCCTTAATATAAACTTTTGAAAACGGAATATAACTACCAGTATCTACACTATTTAAGGTAAACATTACCACATCTAACTTAGAACTATCAAACAACACCTTTACATAAGCCACACCAGAAGGTATGGTTAATTGTGTTGTAGCAGTAACAGCTGGAGTATGTGGGTCTTGGCTAGCATCATACATATAAATGTTTGTCGTAGCATCGTTGGTAGTTTTGTAGATTTCACCTTCAGTAACCTCAATAAAATCTGATGTCCATAAACTACCAGAAGGAATAAAGGTAACACCACCACTACCATAGTAACCTTCTACAATGGTTTCTTTATTAAACAGGTTTTCGGTATTAAGTTCTTCCTGTAGGTAATCAAAGCTATCATCTATAGTAACAAACTTATCTCGTAGTGCGTTTTTGGTTGCTGCATCTGTGTTATCGTTCCAACTTGTAGCATCGTAAGCTGTATCATCTGGTGATGAGCCACCACCACTCTCATCTTGCCAACTAACCGTTCCACTTCCATTAGTTTTAAGTACTTGACCGTTTGTGCCATCTTCTAAAGGTAAAGTGTATTCCGCTTCATCGTCTGCTGTTACAGTGCCAACCTCAATAAAATCAACAAACATTTGCGCTTCTATATAAGAAGGTGTGCCATCTTCTCGCTTTACAAAAACACCTATTAACTCACCTTTATAAATTGTAGTGCCACCTTCTATATTGTTGTCGTCTATTCCTGAACCAGAACCACCATTTATGCAATTTTCTTCGTAAACTACTACTTCATCATCATACGCATCAGACGATTTTATAATAGCAATGGCGCAATTTTCCTCTTGTATTTGAAAATAAACGTTGTGCAAACGCATATTAAATGGTGCTCTAAACACCACACGACGCTCAGCCATTGAAATGTCGTCCGCATCGGTTTCTGTAGTGTCGTGGTCTAAAATAAATCCATTAGGAAAATCATCAGCACCAAAATATGTAGCTGAAGCACTTCCGTGTACTCTAAAGCCTTGTTGATACCATGTTGCTATTCTTGGTGTAACACCACTTCCTACATTAATTGGCAATCCTAAATGCAACGTATCACCTTCGTCAATTTCTGCGTCTGCTACACCTGTAACTGTTAGTTTATATTTAGTGCTACTATCTACTAATGTAAAAGTTGTTATTGTGGCTCTTACATTTTTGTTTTTTGTGGCATTGTAGATGTTAAGATAAAAGCTTTCTGAACTCGATAAGGCTGCTGCTTTTGCTAAAGCTTGCGTATAAGACACATCAAATATAATAGCTGTAATATCGGTGTTATCTGTAATAGCTAGTACTTTTCCAGAGTCGGCATCTGTTGGGTCCGTGTTACCATCAATATCTTTGGTTTTAACGGTTTTGGTGTACCAAAGCGTTGTATTGGTAATAGGAGATTTTATTTTGTACTGGCCGTTATGCCATACTCTAACCAACATGTCGTCTAAGGTAATGTAGTCTTTTTGTACTTCGCCAGTTGCTGGTAAGTTGGCTGCTGTGTTTACAAATACATGGTAATTAGAGTAGCCTGTTATTTCCCATTCGCCTGCTATATCGTCCCAAGCAGCTATTTGTGGAGTTACACCAACACCTGCGTCTATAATTGCCCAAGCGTTTTCCTCGCCTGTTGGGTATGCAGCTTCTAATAATTCTATTGAGTCGTGCCTGCCATAAAACGGATTTGGAGATACTATTTGCTCGTCTTGTAATTCTTCAACAGCATCTATAGCCGCATTAACTACGGTTTTTATTTCATTAGCTTCGCTATCAAAAAATTTTGCTTCGGTAGAGGTTTCTGATCCTGCGGTTTTTTCGGGATATGTAATTCTGTCTAATGCCATTAACTGAGGTAAAAATTAAAATCGTAGTTAAAACCATCTATTTCTATACCTGTACCTGGTTGGTTGTCTCTATATTTTACTGGTATTGGTGAGCTGCCACTAAATACCAAACTATGGTGTTGGTTATAAGTGCTTGCCAACTCTAAAGGTTGGGTTATCGAGGCCACCTCGTAGATGTCGTTGTTGTCTAACTTTATAAAAACTTGGTACTCGCCATGCAACAGCTTATGAAACTTATTAAAGTCTGCAGTGCTGAGTCCAGGATAATTAAGTGTTAACCGTTTGCGATGCAATACACCAGACTCATTAGGAGATGAGTTTATAGTAAAACTTATTTTTGATGGTGTGTGGTAAATGGTTTGTAAATCTGGAATATCTACAATATCTGTAACGCTCTTTATTTGCACCAAGCAAATAGCATTAAATAGATCTGTGTTTTTTGATAGCTCCATAATACAATTATACTTTGTAACTACCAGTGTTAAAAGGACATTATTTATAAGCTATTGGTTGTAAATTGGTGATTGGTGAGGAAAAAACTAGTCGCTTAATAATGTTTTTAGGTCCTGCTGCTGTAAGGTATTAGTTATTTCTTCTGAGAATTCTATAACAGGTACGTAGATGCGTTGCTTAAGTTGTAGGTCCTTAAGTTTTTCGTAATTATGAAATTGGTCTATAACATGCACACCAGAAAACTTGGTACCATCTTCACTTAATATATAATAGGGTTGACCTAGTTTTAATAAGCCTTGCTTAACTAATAGATCATTGTTTTTAGCGCGTTGTATGGCGGTTGTTATTTCAATTGGTTTGCTCATTATTTTTTTTTAAGTCGCGTACGCGTTTAAGTTATTTTCCGTTTTCACTTTCTGACATTCTGACATTGCTGATAATCAAATACTTAGCTTAAAAACTACCCTTATTTTTGTCAGAAAGTGTCAGAAACTCAAAAACCGCTCTGACACTTTCTGACACTTTCTGTCTGTGTTTCTGACACTTTTTTTTAATTAACTACTTAATAATCAATAGAATAAGTAGTTGTCAGAAACGTCAGAAAGTTTTTTACCTTATTTTTAAAAAAAAATTTCATCAAAAAATCTTAAAAAGGTATTTCGCCTTGTTCAGGTTCGTCAACTTTTTCTCCATTACTGTCTTTATTCAAAGGGGGTTCGGGGGAAAAAGGGTGTAAATTCATTTCAAACTCTTGTCGGTTTACTTCACTTTTTAACAACGTGTGCAAGTCTTCGGGCATTCTAGATATATCTACTATCATTGCAGAAGAGCGAATACGGTCTGAGCCTGTGTTGTATTGTACAGATGCTTTTTCCTCAACAAATATTTGGTCTTTGGTTAAAGCTTCTTTCATAGTGGTTTTGGCTGGAGCATTATCTGAGTATTGTCTGGACCATTGTCTATAAATCTTAGTATAGCAGTTGGTAAACTGAAAATAAAGCATGCTACCATCTAGCTTAATGTCTCTACTTACCTTAATAATATCATGATCTACACCACGCATACTAGCAACAAAGCAATCCCACCATCTGGTTACAATACTACTGCTTGTTAGTTTACGCATTTGAGCTTCGGTAATGGCCGTAAAGTGGTCTAGGATTTGGTTTTGACTAAAAGGAAAATCTATAACATCTTTTAGTACGTTATAAAAGGCTGTAAGCGTACTTATATTTTTTAGCATACGTTTATTACAGTCTGGTATTCTGCGTTGGTAAATATCCATAAGTAAACGGTACTCTTTGTTAAAATTAGCTTCAACCAATTGTCTTTGGTTTAATATTTTTACGGTAATATGCGTAAGGCCTTCTTCTATAATGTCATTAAGCTCGTTAAAAGCAAGCTCGTCTGCTTCAGTAAAATCAGTACGATTCATATCGTTCCATATAATACGAGTAATGATTGCAGAATTATCTGGATATTCATTTCCGGTAAGCGCAATACCACTTAAAACTGGTACGTTGTCTGTGGCAACACGACTTTCAAACTTACCCACTTTTTTTCCTCTTAAATCCCAAACCGATTTTATAGTACCGTCTAGCTCAGAGTCGCCTCTAGAATACTCTGACCACTCTAAAAGGCAGTTGGTAAACTGAGCTAACTCTCTAATGGTTGCGGTTTTTGTGGCGTTTTTACCCTCTAGGTTGGTGGCTATTTGCGGAATTCCCCAAAGACTTTTTACAGCATGGTTAAGCTCGTCTTTTCCTGTTCCTGGTGGACCATAAGAAAAATTTATAGGAAAACCCTTTAGGCTTTTTACCACAATATCATGAAACATACAGCTAATAGCGTGGAAAATGGCAGATATAGCATGGTTGCCATGAACGCGATGCACCTTAGCAAAATAATCTAATTCCGAAATTGTACCAGGTATATGACGAAACTGTTTTTGAGGTGTATATTTATAAGGATTGTCCTTGTAAATGTGGTTGGCAGAAGGTACATAATAACTAGTGCCTTTAAACTTAAAACAGCCATTTTTATCAATGTCTAGATTTTTATCACCAGGCACAACCACAAGATTATTAAACAGAAAAAAACCCTCTTGTTGCCAACCTAAAACATCTACGCTACGACCATTACCCATTTTATCGAACAATAAGGCTTGTAAGCGTACTAAATCTTCGCTACGACCACTCCAGCGAAAATTACCAAAATTAGTCATGGCTTTTTGAAACATTTGGTGCGAGTTAAAGGTGTCGCTTGGTACATCAAAAACAAAGGATTCCTTAAAAGTGTTTTCCACGGAAACTAATTTTTTTGGAAAGTCCTCGTCTCGCATGTGCTGAATAATCTCTACCGAAAAATTTGAGCACGGACTAAACTTTATAGGATATTCGTACCCAAGTTGCGAGTAGATTTTATTACCAGCCTGAAACATTTGATAGCGTTTAATATCGTTGAGTATGTCCTCGGTCATTTCCACGCCTTTTGGTAACTCGTATTCGTGGTTGGCTATGTAACGCTCTTTAGCTTCGTCGTCCCTTGCTTGTTGAAATTCCTTAATCCATTTCTTAATATCTGTTATAGATACACCAGATTCTTTTTGAAGCCATTTTTGGTATATAGAAACAATGCTGTCGTCGCTAATTTTGCTTATAACTTCGCAAAGTTGTTTGGCTATAACGCTTTTAGTAACATCGTCTTTAGTGTCTAGCTGTTGCAATAGCAATTTAAAACCTTCACTTATTTTGGTTTGTTGGTCTAATACTTCAACTAAAGTTTTAGTTTTAAGGGCTTCATTGTGTAGCCTTACAAAATCGTCAGGATCACATTCTTTAAATGCTACAACATAGCATCTAAAACCAGCTTCAATAAAACGAGGTATGTTTTTTAGTGCAGATTTTCTTCCGGCTTTATCATCGTCCATACAAAAATAAACGATGTCTGCATATTTTTTAAGGACCTTAATCTGGTTGTCGTGTATAGAAGTGCCACAAGGAGCTACAGCATTAAGCAATCCGTTGGTTTGAAAAGCAATAACATCGTTATAGCCTTCCATAATATAAGCTACACCAGTTTTTCTTATCTCTTGTTTGGCAATATGCAGTCCGTACCAAGTAAATTCTTTTTTATAGAGTTCTGTGGTGCGTCCGTTAAGCCATTTTATTTTTGGGTCTGGTTGTAGATCTCTACCTGCAATGCTTATAGGTTCGCCATTGGCATCAAATATGGTGTAGGTAACTCTGTTGTTGTAAAAATCGTTGGTTCCGGTTATTAGGCTTGTGGCTTTACCATCTTCTACCAAAGCGTTTTCTTTTAGTTTACCATACAGAAATTTAGAACCTGGTGCATAACCTATTTGGTAGGTGTCTATAATATCTTGGTTGTATTGTCGCTTGGTAAATACTTCGTGTTTTGCCGGATGGTCCTTTGGTAAATTGGCAAACTCATTTTGGTAGGTGGCAATAGCACGCTTAAGCGTAGGACGTAAACTGTTGATTTTTACTAATTTTTCTTGATAAGCTTTGGCTTCTTTGCTGTCTTCGTATTGTATGGTTAAGCCTTGTTTTTTGGCTATATACGCAATAGCATCTACAAAGCTGTAGTTTTTTGCCATGAGAAAACTTACAGCGTTGTTGCCACCTAGATCTGTAGAAAAATCCTTCCACACTTGTTTTGCTGGGCTTACTACAAAGCTTGGAGTGCGTTCGTCTTTAAAGGGAGATAAGCCTTTAAGATTGGCACCTTCGCGTTTTAATTGTACAAAATCTTTAATGATGTCTTCGAGGTTGGTCTCGTCTAGTAATTTTTCTATAAAGTTTTGGCTTATATATGGCATGGATTAGTTAAATAATGGTATTGTTAATCTTGTATTTTACTTACTGAAACAGTGATTTTTATGTTATAGCGATGGTCACCAAAACCAACATTATCTATTTGGTTAGACACTTGGCTTTGTTGGTGCTGTACCAAACACTGAGCTGTACCAAGCATTAGCTTGGTTGCTGTGGTGTTGGTTATTTTTTGTTTTGGTGTCATTGTCTAAAAAAAATATAAAAGGCTTTGGGAGGGAATTGTAGGCCAAAGCCTTTTGGGTTGCTATTAATCTGGGCTATTCTTTAGGTTTGGCTATGCTTAGAATATCTCTTATTTTATTAGTGTTGTTGCTGATATTTTGTTCTTCTTTGAAAAAATCGAAACACTCATCTTCTCTGTGCTCACCTTCATACCACATGTTTTTAGAACTTTCGTCTATACTTTTTAAGGCTTCTTCAATTGTTTTTTTGTTTTCTGGTTTCATAGCTTATTAATTAATAGTGAATAAATTAAGTTGACGGCTTATAATTTCATTATCAAGCTCTTTTAGTTTTTTGTTACAAGAGGCTTGCTCTTTCTTTAACTCTTGGATGCGCTTGTATTTTTCCGACGATTTTAATTCCTCATCTAGCTCAGCCTGAAGTTTTTCTAACTCAATTTGAGATTCTGTCTTTTTCTCTAAGACTTTAGAGCGTTTTTGATATTCAGCTTTTAATGATTGTCTAATTTTTCTAGCAACCCAAACTCTAAACTTAACATCTAGCCACATTGCAAAGTCTATAGCTAAGTCTTCACAAAAAAAGATACCGTTTCTACCTCTGTTATCAATTATTTGAACCGGAATGTCAGTTAGTTTATGATGACTTTCTGTATTTAAAGTACCTGACATCTCAGGTACTTTAAGTTCTTTTAAAAACAATTTTGTTGTTTTTAGCTGTAGATAATTATCTGTTCTTTTATTAAAAAGCTTTGCCATTTCTGTAGCATTTATCATTACATTTTCTTCATCTGGATTAACTAGAAAATGAATTACTTTTTCTTGATATAAAAATTCTAAGGTTTTGTTAGTTTCTGATTTCATGAGTCTTGATTTTGAGAGTTAGAAAATTGTTGAAGGTGTTTTAGGAAACATTGAAGATTAAAATCGCTTCGTAGTTGATCTTTGGACAGCTCAAACTCGCACATGTACGTTGCGCGTGTTAAGGCATCTAATAAATCTTGTTGTAAATCTTCTGCATTTAATAGTAAATATTCAATAAATGCTTTTTGGGTAGGTGTAACCATAACGCATACAGCGTTGGTTACAAAATCTTTTTCTTCGGTCATGTCGAAAATAATTTTGTATGCGAGCTTCCCCTTAGGGCTGACCGAAAGTTCTAGGAACTGACGTGCATACCTTTCGGGTTTGCTACCCATAGGGAAGCTCTTATCGTTAAAATGTAGTTTTTGGATTTCTCCTAAACTTTCGGTCGATACAAACATACAAAAAAAAATTAAAATGGTAAATCGTCTTGCTCTTCCTGACTAATTGGTTGCAGTTGTTTGTCTGGCCATATTTTTCCATTACCCAAAAAAATACGCTCAACTTTTTCGCCAGATTTCTTTTTTTCTATTTCCTCTTTAGTTAATGGAAGAGATACAGAAAAATCATTATCAAACTGGTCTGGTTTATCGTAATCGTAAGTTGAAAGGTTGAGATACATTTTTCCGTTTTCGTGTTTAAAGATTCTTTCTTTTGGCAAATCTGTTAAACAAATACTCATTGTTCTGTTTCTTCCGTTTTTCATTTTAATTATTAATTTTTATTGGTTTCCCGTTATTTTCTTCAGTTAGTATTTCTTCAGCACAGGTTTTAAAGTGCTTTTCTATTTCAAAATACTTATAGCCTTCTTCTCGCATTTGCCTAATAATGGCTTTTTGTTGTGCTTTTAGTTTGTTCATTATTGTATAAATTTTGCTACAATGATTATAAAAATGATAAGGCCTATGGCTACAAAGGCGTTAACATACGCATCGCGTTTAGTGAATTTGCTCATAGTGGTGTGGTATTGGTTACTATTATTTGCTTGTTGCCTAGTTTTAGGTTAAGGTTAGGGTGCTTGTACATAAGCCATACAGCTACAATTTTGTCGGCATCTAATCTGGCTAAGGCTTTTACTAGATTAATAGCCGGCATTTTGTGGGCTTCTATATAAGCCATACAAACGGTATAGGCTTCTAGTATTAACTGTAATGGAGGTAAAGGCTTTTTTGGTAAGTTAGCCTCTAGACGCATAGCGTCGTAATAGTTTCTGGCTGTATATAGAGCATCAAAATAATCTGCTAAGGTGTGCTTAGCTTTTACGGTGATCTGTGTGCTGTTGGAAGTAGTTTTCAACGGTGAGTTTTGCGTCTTCATAAGCTTTATAATTATGGATTTTGTTATACAATTCAATTATTTTTTTACAATGGGCATTACATTCTGCTTTGCTATATAAATAGGGTCTCGGTTTCGTTAGCTCTACAAGTTGTTGCTTCAATGACTGTAATGTTTCTAAGTGCTGCATCGCGTTCTTGTAATAGCTGTTGTTTTCGTTTTTCGAGTGCTGTAAGCTCGGCATCTATTGTGCTTAACTTTCGCATAGTATGTGGTTTTTAAGGCCGTGAATAACAAAACTTACCTTACTATCTATACCTAGTTTTTTAAACAGGTTCTTTTTATGAAAATCGAAAGTAGAAAGCGTAATGCCTAGGTGGTGCGCAATGAGTTTGTCTGGCATATTTTCCATAGCCATGTCTAAAATCTTAAGGTCGCGCTGGCTTAAATGAATGCCATTGATGTCTATATATTTATTATCGAACTCTAAAGAGAGGCAGTCTTTAGTTTCTCTAAAATTTTCGCAAGGTTGTAAAACACCATCAATCATGTCTGGTGATTGGTCGCAACCTCCGTACATGTGATAGATGTATAACTCTGTTAGGCGGTTAACATTATGAGCTAAATCTTTATAATGATTAGGTAAGATTCTAACGGCTTCTATATCCGTTAGGAAAAGTTCTTCGCATGCCTTGTAATATTTTTTTGGCAACTCTGACCAAGTGTGAGCGTTCCCAAACTGAAACCATACGACGGTTTTTGTGGGTTTTTGTCCCACAAACTCTATATTATTGTCGGCTGGTGACATTCCTGCAGGTAATAATTGCAGGTTGCTTACTGGTGTTGTACTTTTGTGTTTCATAACATTGGTGTTTTAATAATTAATGTTGTGTTAAAGTGCAGAGTGGTAGCTCTGCATTTTTGTTTTTATAGGGTTTGGTTAATACATATTATGGCGCAATAGACTAATAGAGCTATTACTGGTATGAGCGCGAGTTCTAGATAAGTGATAAATACTTCCCAAACATTGCTGCCTTGTTGTTTAGATTTTATTCTATTTTTTTGAATTTTCATGATGCTAATAATCGATGTTTTTTGGCGTTTATTTTTTTCTGGGCATTTTTTCGGTTTTGATATACCGTTAATATAGCTTGCTCTACATCTGCGTTTTCTCGTCCAGCCATAACTTGTCTTATCATGTGTGGAGTGTACTCTAAACCTTTAGGAGAACGCTTGTTACTGTTGTTTAAAACAGTTATTACGTCTTCGGTGTAGTCAGCTTTTAAGTAAACTTTAAGCTTTATTCTCTGCTTTTGAGTAATCATAGAAATACATTATTTTATTTGTGATGAATTTGTAATATCTTTGTTATGTAAACGTGATGCTAAAGTATAGAATAAAATCTATACTTACAAGCAAATCGCTAAATAATTTAGTGATTTATCTAAATTTTTTATTATGAAAACTACCACGATTCATCCAGTAGTACAACGCATGTTAGAGATAGCCGACGATTTGGGTTATAGTCCTCGAAAGTTTGAAATGAGTATAAAAAAATCTAATGGCTATATAAATGGAATGAAATCTAGAGGTGGAAGTCCAAATATAGATGTGCTTTTAGATGTTGTTTCTGCATTTCCTGAGTATAATTTATTATGGTTGGCAACAGGAGAAGGAGAAATGAAGGAACCTGAAGGTGTGCTAAATGAACCAGGCGAAGATTATAACACACAAAAAGATGCTTCATTTGAAAAGCTGGTAAGGGCTATTGTTAAAGACGAAGTAGATCCAAGGTTTGAGCGGATTGCAGAAAGCTTGAAAATTTTAACCAAGCGTGGCTTGTCTGGCAATGATATTGATAAACAGAACAGCGCAAACAGTTAGCCTATATGTCTAAGATTAGAGGTGTAGTCTAGACAATACTGTAAAATATCGGCTGCGGCTTTAATCACCATATCGTTTGTGTTGTGGTAAATGGCATCTAGAGTGTGCTTGGTTTGTTGTATAAGATGTTTGTGTTTTATACAGTCGCCAGCAATATTGATTCTGGTTTCGCAAATGATGGTGGTGTAAATCACTAGGTTTTCTAGATGGTAGTTTGTAGGTGTTGTTTTATGGTCTATGTAACTGTTAAACGTCTTAATAAAAAAAGTAGGACCATAGGATTTATAAATTTTATTGAGTACAATTTGCTGTAGCGGCATTGGTGTTTAGTTGGTTAATAGCAAGTAAATTAACGGATAAAATAATAAAATATTATTAATTATAACTTAAAATTGTCCCACTGCAGTCCCACTAAAAATAGAGTTGTGCGACCTAAAAGGGTTTTGGAGATATTGCTTAATCCTGTCGAGGTCAC
>NZ_JBHLTQ010000019.1:0-183540 GCF_042434315.1 Winogradskyella pulchriflava
ATTGTCCAAGGTCACATTTCCGGTGTTGGTCACTGTGATCGTATATTCTACGGTATCTCCTAAACTTGCTCCTACTGGTGCCACGTCGTTAGTGATTGCTACCGTCTTTACCGCTTCGATACTTGGGCAGTCCACATTATTTAAGGTTATAGGATTGTTAGATACTGCTAAACAATCTGGTGTTGACTGATACCTAACCGCAGGTGTATATGTCCCTGGCACTAAATTGTTGAACACATTTGACGTTTGCCATGGGCCTACAGCACCATTTACACTATACTCTATTGTACCACCACCATTATCCGTAGCGTCTATAGTAATAGAACCTTCATTAGTTGGACATGTTGGTTGAATTGCACTTGTTGTCAATTCTATCGTTGGAGGTGGTGTTAAGAAAGTTGGATCGTACATTACAAATACTTTTCCATCTCCACCATCTCCAGATGATGAGTTTCTAAACCTAATTCTAAATCCATAAATATCATTTCCGGCCGGTACAAATGCTGTCAATGGATAAATACTTATTTCAATATTCTGTCCCGAATAATTTACTGCATCAACTTCTATTCCTGTATCTATATAAGTTCCTGTAGATGTAACAACTAATGTTCCTATTGGATTTCCTGCTGCATCTAATGCCTGAACTCTATAAGAATTGTTTCCATTACGTTCTGATGCAACCATATATCTATTGGCTGCAGCAGTAATTGGTGCGTCATATTTTATATCAACAAAATCTACAGGATCAATATTATTATCCGTAGACAAATAATTTGTTAAATCCCTATCTCTGTATGCATCTAATAATTCTGGATCAAATACTGTTGGGCCATCGGTAATATTAGAACCCAAAGTACCCATATCATATAAGTATTGATTTGTAGCAGCTGGATTTGCAAAAGAATAACTAACAGTAGAAGGAACATAAAAATCTGTAAACGGGTTAGGCTCACCTGCTACTGTTATAGAATTTAATACTGCACCTGAAACCCCTCCTGTTCCTGTAATATCAAAAGTCACATCTGCAGAAGCTAAAGGTGCTGTAGGATTACCTGATGGTATTGCATCATCACATCCATCATCACTACACTCTGTAGGAGCCGTAAAAACAGCGGCGTCTGTAATTGAACACGTAGATGCATCAGAAAATGCTGCAGTCAAAGAAATATCATTCCCACTAGCAGAAAAAGCAACATTATTAAATGTATGTGGTGATGTTAAACCAACAACAGAAACTGTTGCTGTTCCATCACCTGTTAAATCTAATGTACCTGTTGCAGGTGTACCGTCAAAAGTAATTGTGATATCAGCGGTAAACGTATCATCAGTTATATCGCTTGGAGTACTATTATCATTACAGGCAGTTATATCTGAAGCTGTAATTGCTGTGATATTGAAGCCTGAATCTTCTAAAGTAATTGGATTGATAGAAACAGCTAAACAATCTGGTGTTGACTGATACCTGACTGCAGGTGTATAAGTTCCTGGTACTAAATTGTTAAATATGTTAGATGTTTGCCAAGGGCCTACAGCTCCATTAATGCTATACTCTATAGTACCACCTCCATTATCCGTAGCGTCTATTGTTATTGAACCTAAATTTGTAGGGCAAGTTGGTTGAACTGCACTTGTGGTAGCCTCAATAGTTGGTGGAGGAGTCAAAAAAGCCGAATCGTATAATACAAACACTTTACCATCTCCTCCATCTCCATTTGATGAATTTCTAAATCTAATCCTAAAACCATAAATATCATCACCTGATGGTACAAAAGCTGTTAAAGGATAAATACTTGCCGCTATATTCTCACCTGGAAAATTAGTAGGATCCGCTTGTACACCTGTATCAATATAGGTTGCTACAGATGTTGTTCTTTCAGTCCCAATAGGGTTACCAGCTGCGTCTAAAGCCTGAATTCTGTATGAAATATTACCATCTCTTTCGGTTGCTACCATATATCTATTGGCAGCTGCAGTAATTGGCGCATCATATCTAATGAGTACAAAATCTGCAGTAGTAATTCCTGGTGCTACACCATTATCAGCAGAAAAATAATTAGTTAATTCTTTATTTGAGTATGACTCTAGTAATTCTGCATCAAATATTGCAGGGTTATCATTGATATTAGAACCTAATACACCCATATCATACATGTATTGATTAGTCTGCGCCGGAATTCCGAATTGATATTCAACCGTAGACGGTACATATACCTCTGTAAAAGGATTAGGCTCACCAGCAACTGTTATTGAATTTAATAAAGCTCCAGCTACACCACCTGTTCCTGTAATATTAAATGTAACATCACCGGAAACCAATGGTGCTGTAGGACTCCCTATTGGTATTACATCAGAACATGTATCGTCACTACATTCGTAAAGTGCTGTAAAAACATTGCTATTATTTAAGGTACAGCTGACATCCGAAAAAGTTGCTGTTAAATCCACTGCTCCACCATCTGCTTGAAAAACAACATCGACAAAAGTATGCGGCGAGGTTAATCCAACAACAGAAACTGATGCTGTACCATCACCTGTTAAATCTAAAGTACCTGATGCCGGAGCACCTGTAAAAGTTACTGTTATATCAGCAGTAAATGTATCATCTGCTAAATCAGTTGGTGTACCATTATCATTACATGGGTCTAAATTAGAAGCACTGATATCTGTAATATCACAAGTAATACAACCTGCATCAACTAATGCAAAAGTATTTGGGCTTACATTAAGACATAAAGGAGCACTTACATACCTTGCTGCTATATTATAATTTCCAGGTGACACATTATTAAAAACATTAGACGTTTGCCATGGCCCAGCAGCTCCATTAATGCTGTACTCGATTGTTCCACCTCCATTGTCTGTAGCATTAATAGTTATTGAACCTTCATTAGCAGGACAAACTGGTTGTGTAAATGTAGAACTTAGTGATATTGTAGGTGGTGGTGTTAAGAAAAATGGATCATATACAATAAACACTTTACCATCACCGCCATCACCACCACTAGGACTTGCTCCAGTTTGTGTAAGTCTTACCCCATGAATTGGAACATTAGGGCCAACAAAAGCTGTAAGTGGATATATAGTTGCATGTACCTCTTGTCCATTATCATTATTTACACCCATCCCTATATAAGTTGTAGGACCATCCGCACCACTAACCTGATATATAGGACGTGGCGTACCAATTACGTTTCCAGTTCCATCTATGGCTTGAACCTCCATAGTGTTATTACCGCCACGCTCAGTAATTATAACATATCTATTTGAAGCGGAATTAATATCGTAATTAAATTCAAAGTTAACATAGTCCGTTGGAAATATGTTTCCATCTGTTCTATAATAATGATTAAGGTTTCTATCCGTATTAGCATCAATTAATGCTGGGTCAAAAATTGCAGGTCCATCTAAAATTGTAGCTCCATCAACGCCATTTTCAATTATTCTTTGATTAGTGGCACTTGGAGAGTTATATGAATAAGAAATATTATCTGGTACTAATAAGTTTGTAAACGGATTAGGTTCTCCAGCTATAGAAATAGAGTTGAATGTTTTTGGGTCAGTGTTTGCTCCTGGATTTGTTATATTAAAAGTTACATCAATTGCATCTATAGGTGCTACAGGACTACCTGGTGGTATTACATCTGCGCAGTCATCATCGCTACACTCATATGGAGCGTTCACTAAATTTGAATTTGTTAATGTACATGAAACTCCGTCTGAAAAAGTAGCTGTTACAGAAAGTGTTTCTCCATTTGCTGGTAACACAACTCCATTAAAAGTATGAGGTGATGTTAATCCAACAACTGACACGGATGCTGTTCCATCACCAGATAAATCTAGCGTCCCTGTTCCTGGTGCATTAGTAAAATTTACTGTGATATCTGCCGTAAACGTATCATCAGTTATATCAGCAGGTGTTGTATTATCGTTGCAGACAGATTCATTAGAAGATACAATAGAATCTATGCTGCATGCTAAAACAGTAACGGTTAAAGTTGCCTGATTAGAAGTTGCAGGTGTAGGATTTCCATCTAAAACATAATCATCTTCTACAGTATAATCTAAAGTTGCTACTCCTACAAATCCATTTACTGGTGTAAACGTTACATCACCATTTACATCCGCAGACCAAGTTCCTTGGGCATTACTGATGTTATTTTGTATTCCTGATGTAGAAACATCTAAGTCAACAGTAGAATCAACTATATTACCATCATAATCGATATCAGTTCCTGTAACATTGAAGGTTACTGGTGTATTTAATGTTGTTGTATCGGAATTATCATCTGCAACAGGAGCAGTGTTTATTGCATTTAGTGAAATTGATATCTGAATTGTTTCATAATTTACCCTTGGTTGGCCAGCTCCATTTTGACCTGGTAATAACTGTAATGTCTCTGATGTACCTGTAGCAGTAAATCTAAATCTTGTTGTACTCCAAGCATCCTGGGTAATAGTATTTATTATTTGAATTGGATTTGCACCTACCCTGTACCTAAACAAGTCAATATATGTTCCTGCATAATAATCCCCATTGTTTCCATCATTGAGTGTAGTGGCACTCAGTGTATATAAAACAACTTCATAATCTCTTCCAGCTGTTAGACCTGTCATGGTTGTTGTGACAATCTCTTCAGTAAAAGCTGGACCTAAATCCCTTAGAGAAATCCAATTCAAGTGACTATTGGGAGGTAATGGCAAAACATTACCTGGTACATTCCATGTTGCACCTCCACCTGTTAAGGGTGGTGCTGCAGCTTGTGTTGAACTAGAAACATCTGGAGTACCTGTTGTTACAACCCATCCTGTAGGAGCACATGTTGAACACGGACTAACTCCATCTGTTGGTGAAATATTCTGCGCAAATAAATTTAACGAAAAAGTTAAAATAAAGAAAAGAAAAAAGAATGATAAAATCTTTCTTAACGAGAATCGGGTAGAGATTTTCATAGTATTATATAGTTGATATAAATTCAATTTAACATAGTTTTATCGATAAAAATTTTTACCGATAAAATGCAAATATATTCGTTAAAGTGTAAAAAACAAATTAATTGTAAGATTTTTCAATAAAATAAAAACACTTAATGATAGATTTTTTACAACTAAGAGACATAAGTGTATCTTATGTCACTTAAATTTTAAATTAAACGGCCTAAATACAATTGTGAAGAGACTTGCTATTAATCAACTTCAAAATAAATTTAGTAAGAAAATTTTTCATAATATTTTCTTAATACAAATTTAGGAAAAAGATTTACACCTTTATTTTATCCTTACGAGATTATTGCCATATTGGTTTTTAATAACATTAAATTAATCTATTATTCATAGTATATTTGCATTCGCTTTTTAAAAGGACAATATGAGTTTTATTAAAGAAATTAACAGAAGACGAACGTTTGGTATTATATCTCATCCTGATGCTGGTAAGACAACATTAACTGAAAAATTACTTCTTTTTGGTGGTGCTATACAAGAAGCTGGTGCTGTAAAAAGCAACAAGATAAAAAAAGGAGCTACAAGTGATTTTATGGAAATTGAACGTCAGCGTGGTATATCTGTAGCGACATCTGTGCTTGCTTTTGAATATAATGGTATAAAAATTAATATTCTAGATACACCAGGTCATAAGGATTTTGCTGAAGACACTTTTAGAACCTTAACTGCTGTGGACAGTGTTATTGTTGTTATTGATGTTGCTAAAGGTGTTGAGGAACAAACTGAAAAACTGGTTGAAGTTTGTAGAATGCGTAACATTCCTATGATTGTTTTTATCAATAAACTTGATCGCGAAGGAAAAGATGCTTTTGATTTGTTGGATGAAGTTGAACAAAAATTAGGATTAAAGGTGACTCCACTTAGCTTCCCTATTGGTATGGGTTACGAGTTTAAGGGTATTTATAACATTTGGGAAAAGAACGTTAACCTATTTAAGGGTGATAGCAAACAGCACATTAATGATACGGTTGAAATTTCTGATTTAAATTCTGAAGAATTGGATAAACTTGTTGGTGATAAAGCCGCTCAAACCTTGAGGGATGAGATAGAATTAGTTAGTGGTATTTATCCAGAATTTAATAAAGAGGACTACCTCAATGGTGACTTACAACCTGTATTTTTTGGGTCTGCCTTAAATAATTTTGGGGTAAGGGAATTACTTGATTGCTTCGTTGAAATAGCACCAAAACCAAGACCTAAACAAAGTGAAGAACGGTTAGTAAAACCGGAAGAAAAAAAATTTACTGGGTTTGTTTTTAAAATTCATGCCAATATGGATCCTAATCATAGAAACAGACTTGCATTTATAAAGATTGTATCAGGAGAATTTAAACGAAACACTCCTTACCTACACGTAAGACATAACAAAAACCTTAAGTTCTCTAGTCCTAATGCGTTTTTTGCAGAAAAAAAAGAAATTGTAGATATATCGTATCCTGGAGATATTGTTGGATTACAGGACACAGGGAATTTTAAAATTGGTGATACACTAACAGAAGGAGAAATTATTAACTACAAGGGAGTTCCAAGCTTTTCGCCTGAGCATTTTAGATATATTAATAATGCCGATCCAATGAAAGCTAAGCAGCTTTATAAAGGCATTGACCAGTTAATGGATGAAGGAGTTGCTCAATTGTTTACTTTAGATATTAATGGCAGAAAAGTTATTGGTACGGTTGGGGCACTTCAATACGAAGTTATTCAGTATCGTTTAGAGCATGAATATGGAGCAAAATGTACTTACGAAAACTTAAATGTACATAAAGCATGTTGGGTACAAACAGAAAATGAAAAGAGTGAAGAATTTAAAGACTTTTTGAGAGTTAAGCAACGTTTTTTAGCCAGAGACAAGCGAAATCAACTTGTGTTCTTGGCAGATTCTATTTTTTCATTACAAATGACACAGCAAAAATATCCGAGTATTACATTCCATATGACCTCTGAATTTGAATAATTTGGGTATGCAGTTCATCGAATAGGCTTCAAAAAAACAACACTTCGTCGATAATATTTGTTTTTTATCGGTATTTTAATTATTCTTGATAACCAATACATAATTTCAGAATAAGATTAACCCCAAACTAATCTACTTATTATGGAGACAAACGCAAACGTTTTCAGTAATGAAGAAATTACTGTAACCTACGAACCTCGTTGTTGTGCAAATGCAGGTATTTGTGCTAAACAACTTTCAGATGTATTTAGACATTCGGTGATTCCTTGGATTGATTTAGATGGAGCGCAAACTAAAGCTATAATAAATCAGATTAACAAGTGCCCTTCTGGTGCACTGAAATATTATTTAAACAAAAAAGAAGTTGCCTAATTAAAAAACCATTCAACCACTTAAAAAAACAACCCTTTGAATTATTGATATTCAAAGGGTTGTTATATTTTATGCCTGTCCAGTTGGACCAAAATTTAATGGAATTGGTGGTTACTTGATGTAAACATTTCGAGAACCAATGTAACATATTCAAGCTTTGTAGGTATTCTTATAATTAAGCTTGACCTGTTGGTCCAAAATTTAAAGGTATTGGTGGTTGCTCGATGTAAACATTTCGAGAACCACTTTAACATGTTCAAGCTTTGTATGTATTCTTATAATTAAGCTTGACCTGTTGGTCCAAAATTTAAAGGTATTGGTGGTTGCTCGTAATCTTTGATTTCACCATGGGCTTTTTCAAAACGCGTAACATTATCACCTAAAGCTTTTAATAGTCGTTTTGCATGTTGTGGTGTAAGTATAATACGAGATTTTACTTTACTCTTTGGAGTACCAGGCATTATACTTACAAAGTCAACTACAAACTCAGAGACTGAATGATTGATAATTGCTAAATTAGAATATGTGCCTTCTGCTACTTTTTCGTCTAATTCAATATTAATTTGTCCTTTTTTAGGAGTATTTTTTTCGTCTGCCATAGCCATTCACTATTTTTTATTGTTATTATTTATTAAAAAGCCTTCAAACAAATTAATGTGTGAAGGCTTTAAATTCAATTATACTATACTTCAGAATAATGAGATCCTGAATCAAGTTCAAGATAAATTCGACTTGCAGATTTTACTTCGCCTTCGGCTTATAAATCTGAGTCTCATTTAGTTAAAGTTCATTTCTTCTTTAGCTTTCATCATTTCGTTAAACTCTTCTTTAGAACCTACAATGATGTTATCGTACTCTCTAACACCTGTACCTGCTGGTATTCTATGACCAACAATTACATTTTCTTTAAGTCCTTCAAGCGTATCTACCTTACCATTTACAGCTGCTTCGTTAAGAACCTTAGTAGTTTCTTGGAACGATGCCGCAGAGATAAATGACTTAGTTTGTAATGAAGCTCTTGTAATACCTTGTAATATCGGAGTTGCAGTTGCTGGATTTGCATCTCTTGCTGTTACAAGATTCTTATCTTCTCTTCTTAAGATAGAATTTTCATCTCGCAATTGTCTTACAGTAACAATCTGACCTGATTTTAAATTCTCTGAATCACCTGCATCTTCAACCACTTTCATTCCGAAAATTTTATCGTTTTCTTCAATGAAATCCGATTTATGAACTAGTTGATTTTCTAAGAAAATTGTATCACCAGAATCAATGATTCTAACTTTACGCATCATCTGTCTTACAACAACTTCAAAGTGCTTATCGTTAATCTTCACACCTTGTAAACGATATACTTCTTGTACTTCATTTACTAAATATTGTTGTACCGCTGAAGGGCCTTTAATATTTAAAATATCGTTTGGTGTAATTGAACCATCAGATAACGGCATACCCGCTTTTACATAATCATTTTCTTGTACAAGAATTTGATTAGATAACTTCACTAAATATTTCTTAACCTCACCTAATTTTGATTCGATTATAATTTCACGATTACCACGTTTAATTTTACCAAAAGATACTACACCATCAATCTCACTTACTACAGCAGGATTAGAAGGGTTACGTGCTTCAAACAATTCTGTTACACGAGGAAGACCACCTGTAATATCACCAGCTTTAGCAGATTTACGAGGGATTTTAACTAAAATCTTACCGATTTCAATTTTGTCTCCATCATCAATCATAATATGTGCACCTACTGGTAAGTTATAAGAACGAATAGTTTCTCCTTTTTTATCTTCAATCAATAAGGTAGGAATTAACTTCTTGTTTCTAGATTCTGAAATTACTTTCTCTTGGAAACCAGTTTGCTCATCAATTTCTACTTGGTAAGTTACACCTTGTTCAATGTTTTCATACTTCACTTTACCAGCAAACTCTGAAATAATAACACCATTATATGGATCCCATTGACAAATCACATCACCTTTCTTAACCTTAGCTCCTGGTTTCACAAAAATGTGAGAACCATAAGGAATATTATTGGTACTTAAAACAATACCTGTTTTAGCATCTACTAATTTTAATTCTGATGTTCTTGAGATAACTACATCAACTTCGTTGCCTTCGTTATCTTTAGATTTTACTGTTTTTAAATCTTCTATTTCAGCAATACCATCAAACTTAACAGTTAACTTATTTTCCTCAGAAATGTTACCTGCAATACCACCTACGTGGAATGTACGCAATGTTAACTGTGTACCTGGCTCACCAATAGATTGTGCAGCAACTACACCAACAGCTTCACCTCGTTGTACCATTTTACCAGTAGCAAGGTTACGTCCGTAACATTTAACACAAATACCTTTCTTGGCTTCACACGTTAATGGTGAACGCACCTCTATAGACTCAATTGGAGAATCACCAATTGACTTGGCTATTTTATCGTTAATATGTCCACCAGCTTCAACTAATAACTCTTCAGTTAATGGGTTATAAACATCATTTAAAGATGTTCTACCAACAATTCTAGCTTCTAATTTTTCAACGATTTCTTCGTTCTTTTTAAGTGCAGAAACCTCAATACCTCTTAATGTACCACAATCTTCTTCGTAAACAATTACATCTTGTGAAACATCTACCAAACGACGTGTTAAGTAACCTGCATCGGCAGTTTTAAGAGCCGTATCTGCAAGACCTTTACGCGCACCGTGAGTAGAGATAAAGTATTCTAAAATTGAAAGTCCTTCCTTAAAGTTAGAAAGAATCGGGTTTTCAATAATTTCACCACCACCTGCATTAGATTTTTTAGGTTTTGCCATTAATCCACGCATACCTGTTAACTGACGAATCTGTTCTTTAGATCCACGAGCACCAGAGTCTAGCATCATAAATACCGAGTTAAACCCTTGTTGGTCTTCGCGAATACGCTTCATAGACAATTCTGTTAACTCAGCGTTTGTAGATGTCCAGATATCAATAACTTGGTTATAACGTTCGTTGTTTGTTATAAGTCCCATGTTATAGTTACCCATAATGCCATCTACTTGCTTATTAGCAGCATCAATCATCGTATGCTTTTCTTGTGGAATAATAATATCACCTAAACTAAATGATAATCCACCTTGGAATGCAAACTTATATCCTAATGTTTTAATTTCATCAAGGAACTCAGCTGTTTCAGGAACAGAAGTTACTTTAAGAATACCATGAATAATATCTCTTAAAGATTTCTTAGTTAATACTTCATTGATATATCCTGCAGCTTCAGGCACTTTTTCATTGAAAAGTACACGACCTACAGTAGTCTCAATAATTTGAGTAGTTAACTCTCCTTCTTCGTTGAAATCTTTTGTTCTTACTTTAATACCAGCGTTAAGGTCTACCTTCTTCTCATTGTAAGCAATAGTTACTTCTTCTGGAGAATAGAATGTTAACCCTTCACCTTTTACAGTATAAGTTTCATCTGTTTTACGAAGCTTGGTCATATAATAAAGACCAAGAACCATATCCTGAGATGGTACTGTTACTGGTGAACCGTTCGCTGGGTTTAATATATTGTGAGAAGCCAACATTAAAAGTTGTGCTTCTAATATAGCTTCTGGTCCTAATGGTAAATGCACCGCCATTTGGTCACCATCGAAATCGGCATTAAAAGCTGTACACACTAATGGGTGTAATTGAATAGCTTTTCCTTCAATCAATTTAGGTTGGAATGCTTGAATACCAAGTCTGTGAAGCGTAGGAGCACGGTTTAGTAATACTGGATGTCCTTTAAGAACATTCTCTAAGATATCCCAAACAACAGGCTCTTTTCTATCTATAATTTTCTTTGCAGATTTTACAGTTTTTACAATTCCTCTCTCAATTAATTTTCTAATGATGAAAGGCTTGTAAAGCTCTGCTGCCATATTTTTTGGCAATCCACATTCAAATAACTTTAATTCTGGTCCGACAACAATTACAGAACGTGCAGAATAATCAACACGCTTACCAAGTAAGTTTTGACGAAAACGTCCTTGCTTACCTTTAAGTGAATCTGATAATGATTTTAATGGTCTATTAGAATCTGTTTTTACTGCAGATGACTTACGTGTGTTATCAAATAATGAATCTACAGATTCTTGTAACATACGTTTTTCATTACGTAAAATCACTTCTGGTGCTTTTATCTCAACTAATCTCTTAAGACGGTTGTTACGGATAATTACACGACGGTAAAGATCATTTAAATCTGAAGTTGCAAAACGACCACCATCTAAAGGCACTAAAGGTCTTAATTCTGGTGGAATTACAGGAACAGCCTTCATAATCATCCACTCAGGTCTGTTCTCTCTGTTTTCGTTAGAATCTCTAAACGCTTCAACAACTTGTAAACGCTTTAAAGCTTCAGTTTTACGTTGCTTAGAAGTTTCGTTATTTGCTTTATGTCTTAAATCGTATGATAACTGATCTAAGTCAATTCTTGCTAATAAATCGATAAGACACTCAGCACCCATCTTAGCGATGAATTTATTAGGATCTGTATCTTCTAAATATTGATTTTCTTGAGGAAGTGTTTCTAAAATATTTAGGTACTCTTCTTCAGTTAAGAAATCCATTTTTTGTACTGGCTCACCTTCTGCATTCATTGCATTACCTGGTTGTATAACCACATAACGCTCGTAATAGATAATCATATCTAATTTCTTAGATGGTAATCCAAGAAGGTAACCTATTTTATTTGGTAACGAACGGAAATACCAGATATGAGCTACAGGAACAACTAAGTTAATATGTCCTACACGATCTCTACGTACTTTCTTTTCTGTTACTTCAACACCACAACGGTCACAAACAATACCCTTGTAACGTATTCTTTTATATTTACCACAAGCACATTCAAAATCCTTTACAGGACCAAAAATACGCTCACAGAACAAACCATCTCTTTCTGGTTTGTGAGTTCGATAATTAATAGTTTCTGGCTTTAATACCTCACCACGAGATGCTGCTAAAACAGATTCAGGTGATGCTAAACCGATAGAAATTTTGTTAAACTTCTGTACTGTATTCTTATCTTGTTTTCTTGCCATGTCTTTTATAGTCTTCAGTTTGCAGTTTGCAGTCTTCAGTCCTTTTAAATTCGCAGATAAATACTGCTAACTGACGACTGCTAACTGCCGACTTAATTTATTCTTCTAATCTAATATCCAATCCTAAACCTTTTAATTCGTGCATAAGTACGTTGAAAGATTCTGGAAGTCCTGGTTCTGGCATTGGCTCTCCTTTAACGATAGCTTCGTAAGTTTTAGCTCTACCAATAACATCATCTGATTTTACAGTTAAGATCTCACGTAAAGTACTAGAAGCTCCATAAGCTTCAAGTGCCCATACCTCCATCTCACCAAAACGCTGACCACCAAATTGTGCTTTACCACCTAATGGTTGTTGTGTAATTAATGAGTAAGGACCTATAGAACGTGCGTGCATTTTATCATCAATCATATGACCAAGTTTAATCATATAGATAACACCAACAGTTGCTGGTTGATCGAAACGATCACCTGTGCCACCATCATAAAGATACGTGTGACCAAATCTTGGAATACCAGCTTCATCTGTATATTCGTTAATCTGATCTAAAGTTGCACCATCAAAAATTGGAGTTGCATATGTTCTTCCTAAATCTTGACCAGCCCAACCTAAAACGGTTTCATAAATCTGACCAATATTCATACGAGAAGGTACACCAAGTGGATTTAATACAATATCTACTGGAGTTCCATCTTCTAAGAAAGGCATATCCTCTTGACGAACGATACGAGCAACAATACCTTTGTTACCGTGACGACCTGCCATCTTATCACCAACTTTAAGTTTACGTTTCTTAGCGATGTAAACCTTAGCTAATTTTATGATTCCTGCAGGTAATTCATCACCAACAGAGATTGTAAACTTCTCACGTCTTAAAGAACCTTGTAAGTCGTTTTCTTTAATCTTATAGTTATGGATTAAATCTGCAACAAGCTCATTGGTATGGTCATCTGTTGTCCATTTTCCTGAAGTTAAATGCGTATAATCATCAACAGCATTTAACATTTTAAGCGTGTACTTTTTACCTTTAGGAATAATTTCTTCACCTAAATCATTATAAATACCTTGAGCTGTTTTACCGTTAACAATGTTGAATAATTTTTCAACTAGAATATTCTTAAGATCGTCGAATCTCTTATCGTAAGCATCTTCTAATTTTTCGATATCTTCTTTGTCTTGAGCTCTCTTACGCTTATCTTTTACTGCTCTTGCAAATAATTTCTTATCGATAACAACACCATTTAATGATGGAGATGCTTTTAAAGAAGCATCCTTTACATCACCTGCTTTATCACCAAAGATTGCACGAAGAAGTTTTTCTTCTGGAGTTGGATCTGATTCTCCTTTTGGAGTAATCTTACCAATTAAGATATCACCTGGTTTGATCTCCGCACCAATGCGAATCATACCATTTTCATCTAAATCTTTAGTCGCTTCTTCTGAAACGTTAGGGATGTCATTAGTTAACTCTTCGTTACCTAATTTTGTATCTCTAACTTCTAGTGAATACTCATCAATATGAATAGATGTAAATACATCTTCTCTTACTACTTTTTCAGAAATTACAATCGCATCCTCAAAGTTATACCCTTTCCAAGGCATAAAGGCTACTTTCATATTTCTACCAAGAGCTAACTCTCCATTTTGAGTGGCATACCCTTCACATAGTACTTGTCCTTTAGTAACTTTATCACCTTTCTCAACGATAGGCTTTAAGTTAATAGACGTTCCTTGGTTTGTTTTTCTAAACTTCACCAAAGGATATTCTTTAGTGTCACTATCAAAACTTACCATTGCTTCTTCTTCGGTACGCTCATACTTGATAATGATTTTTTCAGCATCAACATACTCAACAGTACCAGCTCCTTCAGCATTAATTAACACTCTAGAATCTGATGCTACTTGACGCTCTAAACCAGTACCTACAATTGGAGCCTCAGGACGTAATAATGGAACGGCCTGACGCATCATGTTAGATCCCATCAATGCACGGTTGGCATCATCATGCTCCAAGAACGGAATTAACGATGCTGAAATCGATGCAATTTGGTTTGGTGCAACGTCTGTATAATTTACATTTGAAGGATCAATAACTGGGAAATCACCTTCTTGACGAGAAATAATTTTCTCAGGAAGGATTTTTCCGTTTTCATCAACTTCAATAGTTGCTTGTGCAATCAACATATCTTCCTCTTCTTCTGCACTTAAGTATGTTGGAGCATTTTTAATATCAACAACCCCATCTTCAACTTTTCTGTAAGGAGTCTCAATGAATCCCATTGAATTTACTTTAGCAAATACAGATAAAGAAGAAATTAAACCAATGTTTGGTCCTTCTGGTGTTTCAATAGGACATAAACGTCCGTAGTGTGTATAGTGAACGTCACGTACCTCGAAACCTGCTCTTTCTCTAGATAAACCACCTGGTCCTAATGCTGAAAGACGACGCTTATGCGTAATCTCTGCAAGAGGGTTGGTTTGATCCATAAATTGAGAAAGCTGGTTTGTACCAAAGAATGAATTAATTACAGACGATAAGGTCTTAGCATTAATTAAATCTATTGGAGTAAATACTTCGTTATCACGTACGTTCATACGCTCACGAATAGTACGTGCCATACGTGCTAAACCAACACCAAACTGAGAAGACAATTGCTCACCTACTGTACGTACACGACGATTAGATAAGTGATCAATATCATCAATCTCTGCTTTAGAGTTGATAAGCTCAATTAAATACTTTATGATGGTAATTATATCTTCTTTGGTAAGCACTTGCTTGTCCATTCCGATATCAAGACCTAATTTTTTATTCATTCTGTAACGACCTACTTCACCTAAAGAGTAACGTTGGTCAGAGAAGAATAATTTGTCAATAATACCACGTGCTGTTTCCTCATCTGGTGGCTCAGCATTACGTAATTGACGGTAAATGTGTTCAACAGCTTCTTTTTCAGAGTTTGTTGGATCTTTTTGTAATGTATTATGAATGATTGCATAATCTCCTTGCTGCGCACTTTCTTTGTGTAAAAGAATAGTTTTTACTTCTGCCTCAAGAATTTCTTCAATATTATCTTTGTCTATGATTGTGTCACGATCTAATACAATTTCGTTACGCTCAATAGATACAACCTCACCTGTATCTTCGTCAACGAAATCCTCATGCCATGTATTAAGTACACGAGCAGCAAGCTTACGACCGATAACTTTCTTTAAACCAGATTTAGAAACTTTTACTTCTTCAGCAAGGTCAAAAATCTCTAAAATATCTTTATCGCGCTCAAAACCTATAGCACGGAAAAGTGTTGTTACTGGTAATTTTTTCTTTCTATCAATGTATGCGTACATTACACTGTTAATGTCCGTAGCAAATTCTATCCAAGATCCTTTAAAAGGAATTACTCTTGCAGAATATAATTTTGTTCCGTTTGCATGGAAAGACTGGCTAAAGAATACACCAGGAGATCTGTGTAATTGTGAAACAACTACACGTTCTGCACCATTGATACAAAATGTACCGCTAGGTGTCATGTAAGGAATTGTACCTAAGTAAACGTCTTGAACGATTGTTTCGAAATCCTCATGCTCAGGATCTGTACAATACAATTTCAATCTTGCTTTTAATGGTACACTATAAGTTAATCCTCTCTCAATACATTCTTCGATAGTATATCTTGGTGGATCAATGAAGTAATCTAAAAATTCTAATACGAATTGATTACGTGTATCTGTAATTGGAAAATTTTCCATGAAGGTATTATACAAACCTTCATTTCCTCTTTCTTCTGACTTTGTTTCTAATTGGAAAAAATCCTGGAAGGATTTAATTTGGATATCCAAAAAGTCTGGGTAATCTGTTCTATTTACAATAGAAGAGAAATTAATTCTTTCAGCCTTTTTTGCTAACATTGATGAACGAGATTTTTATTAAATAAAAACTAAAAATGTATATAACGTTTATATACACAAAAGGGTTTAGGTCTTATCCCGCAAAAAATTGCGGGACAAACCTAAACCATATGTTGTAGGTTAAGCTGAGCTTACTTAAGCTCAACCTCAGCTCCAGCTTCTTCTAAAGAAGATTTTAAGCCTTCAGCTTCATCTTTAGAAACACCTTCTTTAATTGTGCTTGGCGCTTCATCTACTAAACCTTTAGCATCTTTTAATCCTAAACCAGTTAATTCCTTAACTAATTTCACTACTGCTAATTTAGAAGCACCAGCTGCCTTAAGGATTACGTCGAATTCAGTTTGCTCTTCACCAGCGTCACCACCAGCAACAGCTCCACCAGCAGCAACAGCTACAGCTGCAGCAGCAGGCTCAATACCGTACTCGTCTTTTAATATAGTTGCTAATTCGTTAACTTCTTTTACTGTTAAGTTAACTAATTGTTCTGCGAAATCTTTTAAATCTGCCATTTTCTATTGTTTTAATGTGTGTTTTTTTATTTAATTTTCTAAGTGTGTACTAGTTGATTATCCTTCTCTTTCGGATAATGTTTTAACAATACCAGCAATTGTTCCTCCACTAGATTTAAGTGCTGAAATAACATTCTTAGCAGGAGATTGTAATAATGTAATAATCTCTCCAAGAAGTTCTTCTTTAGACTTAATATCTACAAGTGTGTCTAATAAATCATCTCCAACATAAATTGCTTCTTCAATGAAAGCACCTTTTAACAAAGGCTTTTCAGATTTTTTACGAAACTCTTTAATTACTTTAGCTGGAGCATTACCAGTTTCAGAATACATTACTGATGTATTTCCTTTTAAAGTCGTTGGTAACTCACCGAAATCTTTTTCCGATGCTTCCATAGCTTTCTCTAAAAGTGTATTCTTTACAACTGCTAACTTGATGTTAGACTTGAAACATGCTCTTCTTAAATTTGAAGTTGTTGCTGCATCTAATCCTGAAATATCTGTTAAATAGATATTAGTATTATCTGCTAATTGAGCAGTCAACTCTTCAATTACTTGGGATTTTTCTTCTCTTGTCATAATATTCTAAGTTTAACTACTATACTATTTTTGTATCAACTGCAATACTTGGGCTCATAGTACTAGACATATATATGCTCTTAACATAAGTCCCTTTGGCCGCAGTTGGCTTTAACTTCATAATTGTAGATAATAATTCTTGGGCGTTTCCAACAATTTTATCTGTACTAAACGATGCCTTACCTATTGGAGCATGTACAATACCAGTCTTATCTACTTTAAAATCTATTTTACCAGCTTTTACTTCTGCAACTGCTTTAGCTACATCCATAGTTACTGTTCCAGTTTTAGGGTTTGGCATAAGACCTCTTGGTCCTAATACTCTACCTAATGGTCCTAACTTACCCATTATGCTTGGCATTGTAACGATAACGTCAACATCTGTCCAACCTTCTTTAATTTTCTGTAAGTATTCATCTAACCCAACATAATCAGCACCTGCTTCTTTAGCTTCTGCTTCTTTATCTGGAGTTACAAGTGCAAGAACCTTCATATCTTTACCTGTACCATGCGGTAACGAAACTACACCACGTACCATTTGATTGGCTTTTCGTGGATCTACACCTAATCTGATTGCTAAATCGACAGAAGCATCAAACTTTGTATATGTAATTTCTTTTAGT
Source organism: Winogradskyella pulchriflava (assembly GCF_042434315.1). Classification (NCBI taxonomy): domain Bacteria; kingdom Pseudomonadati; phylum Bacteroidota; class Flavobacteriia; order Flavobacteriales; family Flavobacteriaceae; genus Winogradskyella; species Winogradskyella pulchriflava. The sequence goes on from NZ_JBHLTQ010000019.1 coordinate 18,027, forward strand.
AAAGCTGAAGCTTCTTCTAAAGAGTAAATTTTGTTACTATCAACCTTTGCTCTTGCTTCTTTTTGCTTCTTTGTTAATCTTGCCATTTCTAAAAATTTAGTTTGGAGCTTCACCTCCTTTAACAGTGATACCCATCGATCTTGCTGTACCAGCTACCATTTTCATAGCTGATCCAAGTTCAAATGCATTTAAATCTTGCATTTTATCTTCAGCAATCGCTTTAACTTGATCCCAAGTTACTTTTGCTACTTTACGTCGGTTAGGTTCTCCAGATCCTTTCTTTACTTTGGCCGCTTCTAATAATTGTACTGCTGCTGGTGGAGTCTTTATAACAAAGTCAAATGATTTGTCTTTGAAAACAGAGATTACCACAGGTAAAACTTTACCTGGTTTATCTTGGGTTCTAGCATTAAATTGCTTACAGAACTCCATGATATTAACTCCAGCGGCACCTAAAGCGGGTCCTACCGGTGGCGATGGATTCGCAGCACCTCCCCGAACTTGTAGCTTAACTACTTTGTCTATTTCTTTTGCCATTTCTTAATGTTTAGTGCGACTATCTATGTTGGAAGCTTAGACAGAACGCTATCTTTGTTGTAACAATTATTATAACTTTTCTACTTGCATATAGCTCAACTCTAATGGTGTTTTTCTTCCGAAAATCTTAACCATTACTTCAAGCTTACGCTTTTCTTCATTTATTTTTTCGATTGTACCATCAAATCCATTAAATGGTCCATCGATAACTTTTACAGTTTCGCCTTTTGTAAATGGAATTGCAACATTTGCATCAGCTTCAATTGCAAGCTCATCTACTTTACCTAACATTCTATTAACTTCAGATTGTCTTAAAGGCACAGGATCACCACCTTTGGTTTCACCTAAAAAACCAATTACATTAGTAATAGATTTAATAATATGAGGAATCTCGCCACTTAAGTTAGCTTGAATCATTATGTAACCAGGAAAATAAACTTTCTCTTTATTTATTTTCTTTCCGTTGCGTATTTGAATTACTTTTTCTGTTGGCACTAAGACTTGATCTACAAAATCATCTAAACCTAATCTTGAAATTTCATTTTCAATATAGGTTTTGATTTTATTTTCTTGACCACTTACAGCCCTAACAACATACCACTTTTTATCAGACATTCCTCTTATGTAAATTGTTAGTTAATTATCTCAAAATAAGCTTTTACCGCTCTACTAAAAACAGTATCAACACCCCAAATAGCTAATGAAAATATAATTGAAAATACAGCTACAATAACCGTAAGTCTTTGAGCTTCTGGCCAAGGCGTCCATGACACATTGTTCTTTAACTCTTCAAACGATTCTTTTATATATGTTACTAATCCTGCCATTTGATTTATTTTTTATTTCTCAATTTGAAAATATTTTCAATTCAGTTAGAAAATCATTTTCAAATTGTGGGTTTTAACTTGCACGGGTTGAGAGACTCGAACTCCCGACACCTGGTTTTGGAGACCAGTGCTCTACCAACTGAGCTAAACCCGTAAATAATAATCAAGGCATCCCGATATTTCGGGACACCTTAATCAATTATTTAATTTGTATTATTTAGTCTAAAATTTCAGTTACCTGACCAGCACCAACTGTTCTACCACCTTCACGGATAGCGAAACGTAAACCTACGTTCATTGCAATTGGTTGGATTAATTCAACTGTAATTGTTAAGTTGTCACCAGGCATTACCATTTCAACTCCATCAGGAAGCGCAATGTTTCCAGTTACGTCAGTTGTACGTACATAGAACTGAGGACGGTAGTTATTATGGAATGGAGTATGACGTCCACCTTCTTCTTTTTTAAGGATATAAACCTCAGCTTTAAATTTAGCGTGTGGTGTTACAGAACCTGGCTTAGTAATTACCATACCTCTAGAGATTTGAGTTTTCTCAATACCTCTTAATAAGATACCAGCGTTATCACCAGCTTCACCTCTATCTAATATTTGACGGAACATCTCAATACCAGTAATAGTAGAAGTTAATTTCTCAGCACCCATACCAATGATCTCTACTGGATCACCTGTGTTAGCTACACCAGTTTCAATACGACCAGTTGCAACAGTACCACGACCAGTAATAGAGAATACATCTTCAATTGGCATTAAGAAAGGCTTATCCATATCACGAGTTGGCTCTTCAATCCAAGCATCAACTTGATTCATTAATTCCATTACGGTATCCACCCATTTTTGCTCACCGTTAAGTGCACCTAAAGCAGAACCCGCTACTACAGGACCATTATCACCATCGTACTCGTAGAATGATAATAAATCTCTGATTTCCATTTCAACTAATTCTAATAACTCTTCATCATCAACCATATCCACTTTATTCATGAATACAACGATACGAGGAATACCTACCTGACGACCAAGTAAGATATGCTCACGAGTTTGTGGCATAGGACCATCCGTTGCAGCAACAACTAAGATAGCACCATCCATTTGAGCAGCACCAGTAACCATGTTCTTTACGTAATCCGCGTGACCTGGACAGTCAACGTGAGCGTAGTGACGATTAGCTGTTGCATATTCTACGTGAGAAGTATTAATTGTTATACCTCTTTCTTTTTCTTCTGGTGCGTTATCAATTTGATCAAATGATCTTGCTTCAGATAAACCTGCATCAGCTAATACTTTAGTAATAGCAGCAGTTAAAGTTGTTTTACCGTGATCTACGTGTCCAATAGTACCTATGTTAAGGTGTGGTTTTGAACGATCGAAAGTTGCCTTTGCCATGTTTAATTTATTTAATCTTATTTAATATTAGTGTTCAATTGTTTGTTCTAAACTGTAATTATAAAAAAGAGCCAATGACGAGATTTGAACTCGTGACCTCTTCCTTACCAAGGAAACGCTCTACCCCTGAGCTACACCGGCGTAAAGTGTTTAACATCTCATTCACAGTGAGATTTCTGCCTTCGCAGAAAATTAGAGCGGGAGACCGGGTTCGAACCGGCGACATTCAGCTTGGAAGGCTGACGCTCTACCAACTGAGCTACTCCCGCATTTATAATTAAGTTTCCTTAATTAATGGTTTTCAATATTTCAAAGTTTGGATTACTCTGCTGTACCCAATCTTCAATCAACTAAACTTAATTTTTGAAGATTACCTCGCTACGCTCAGTGATCCTGGATTGGTGATCCAATCCAAAGAATTTTTTTAACGCAGTTTCACAAAAGTAAGCTTTTAACAACCGCTTATAAAAATTCTTTGTGGGGAGAGCAGGATTCGAACCTGCGAAGTCGAAAGACAACAGAGTTACAGTCTGTCCTCGTTGGCCGCTTGAGTATCTCCCCAAAAATTTCAAAATTTCAATTTTTAAAACCTAAATTCCAAGCAAAAAACTTAGATTTTAAAGAGCCGATAGAGGGACTCGAACCCACGACCTGCTGATTACAAATCAGCTGCTCTAGCCAGCTGAGCTATATCGGCTTTTTCTTACTTTTTTACCATCGAAAATCGACCATAAAAAAGTCCGCTATTTCTAACGGACTGCAAATGTAATGTTTTATTTTTTTATTCAAAACATTTTTGAAAAAATTTTATCATGTTCTTGCTCTTAATTTCTCTTTTCGCTTTTTTATCTGCCTTTCTAACGAGGCAACAGCTATATCTGCGCCTTCTTCAAATGTCTTACATTGTTTTTTTACAACGAAACTATCACCAGGAACTTTAACCTTTGCTTCAAATACTTTGTTTTCTTTGCCGCTTGTGTTTTCAACCTTCAAATAGACATCTGACTGAATTATTTTATCATAAAACATATCTAACTTATCCATTCTCTTCTGAATAAAATCTATCAGTTTAATATCTGCTGTAAAATTAACGGATTGGGTGTTTACTTTCATATGTTGTTTTTTTAAGTTAAAAAATATAGTACCAAATTTTCTTTAATACCATAAGGTTACTTCTTAGCGTAAATTTCTTGGATGAGATTTTGCATACACTTTTTTTAATTCTGCTATACTATTATGTGTGTATACTTGAGTGGCTGCTAAACTGGTGTGTCCAAGAAGTTCTTTTACTGCATTTAAATCTGCACCTTGATTTAATATGTGTGTTGCAAATGAGTGCCTTAAAACATGAGGACTGCATTTAGCTTTTGAAGATGCTTCACTAAAATACTTATTTATTATTCTGTAAACAAGCATTTCGTAAATTTTAAGACCTTTTTTTGTTAAAAATAAAGTTTGTTTGTCCTCAATGAGGTCTAAATTATTTCTATAATCCAAATAGATTTGTATTGTTTTAATCAATGAGTCTATCAAAGGAATGTAACGTTCTTTATTACGTTTACCTAAAACTTTAAGTTGTTTATTACTAAAATCTATATCCGATATTCTGATATTTACCAGTTCAATACGTCTTATTCCTGTAGCGTAAAAGAGCTCAATAATAAGCTTGTCTCTTGCACTTTCAAAATCATTAACTTCTATTGCATTGTTTAAAACCTGTTTTAATTCATCTTCGGAAAAAGGCATTTGCACCTTCTTACCCACCTTTAAAGCTTTATGTTGTTTTAACGGATTGTTTTGTATATCCTGTATTTTTTGCAAAAACTTATAGTACGAATTTAATGAAGATACTTTTCTATTAATCGTTCTATTAGAAACACCACTATTAACCAACTCCACAATCCATTGTCTAATTTCAGAATAACCTACTTTTTTTACAACTTCTGAATCATGGTTTTCGTTTAAAAACTCTTGAAACATTTCCAAATCGCGAATATATGCCAGCACTGTATGTTTAGAATACTTCTTCTCTAGCAATAAATAGTCTGAAAATGTTTTAAAACTCATATATGTTTATTTGAGGAATCTAAATATAACTAAACACAACTAAAAATATTGAGTTTTAACAAAAAACCCTGCACATAGGCAGGGCATACATTTGTACTATTAATTACTTTACTGACCAGACAGAATAACTCTTCGGTGGTGCTTGTATTTTCACCCACTTTCCAGATTGTGTTGTCGGCTCCCAACCAGAATGACCTGTATAATCTTTTATAACCGTATTAGACCAGTTTGTTTCAACCCATCGCTCTAGCCATGAGTTAGAGTTATTAATGTACACTATAAGGCCAGCATTATTATATCCATTTCTTCTCGCTATATATTCATCTGTATCAGCATGAAGTATATTAGTTGTACCACCTGCAAGATTATTATGTATCCATATTAAATTATTTAACCGTTCTTTATTTAACCATTCTTCGTAGTCTTTATAAAATATACACGGATACCCTTCGTGCGTTAATATATAGGCGTAAGCTAATATTTTATTATTGATAATTTCATCCGTATCGTGGTTGGCAACAAAAGTCACAGCTTTAGATGCGTTTTGCTTCCAAAGCATATTGTCATTAAGAACACTTAAGTTGTTGCCCATAAATGCATCTTTCATTTTATAGTAACATGCAAAATCGAAAGCACTTACTTCTGCAGCACCAGTCCACCAATCTAGGGTTGTCACATTACTATCCCAATACTCACCCACTGAAAAACCACCTACTTCGTTTTTCCAATCTTTAACGACCCAAGGCTCGAATCCTTTTACATAATCAAAACGCCAACCATCAAAACCTATGACATCTCTGTAATATTTAGCCACACTGTTCGGGTTTTTCCATAACCAATCTTGAACATAATTTTGGTGATGGCACAAATCTGGAAAACCACCAAAAGCTCCACTATCATTAGAGTGCACATTGTTTGCATGAAAATCTGTTGCCGAACGATAAAAATTACCAGATAGTGGGTTGAAGTCTGTCCATGTATTGCCGCCAGTATAAGGATTTGCTTCACTAGCACCACCACTGTTGTGGTTGATAACTATATCCGCAATAACACTTAGCCCGTTTTGATGCGCTGTATTAATCATAGTAATTAACTCACTTCTTGAACCAAAACGTGTTTCAACACTTCCCATTTGGTTATACTCACCAAAGTCATAATAATCAAAAGGATCATAACCCATTGAAAAAGGACCATTTTGAGCTTTTGATGCTGGTGGTACCCATATTGCATCTATACCTGCATTGCTCCATGCCGCCACTTTAGAATTTATGGTATTCCACCACGTACCACCAGCCGGAACATCCCAATAAAAGGCTTGCATCATAACTCCTGAACCAATAGGTTTTAATCCATTCTTGGCAATTGAAGTATTTGGTTTTGTTGGAGGATTAGATTGCTGTTCCGAAACAATCTCTTCTTGGCTACAATTAAATAGGAATAACAATAAACATATTACTCCAATAAGTTTTAAATTTTTCATAATGTGTAGTTTTAGTTGTACCTAAAACTACTAGAATATAGATTACAAGCAAAATTTAAAACTTTACGAAAACGTTTTCGTGTTGATAAATTATTAAATTTTTACTACAATTACTGTGAATTATTAAAATTTATATTTAAAAAATTAAAGAATTGATAATCTCTTAAGATAATGCTTACATTTACATGTTAGCCAAATCGGAAACCTAAGTCGCTGGTTTATAAGTTTTTTTATCAATGATAATTTTAGCGAGTATTTCTTTTAATATTTCGGATGTTCCACCTCCAATAGGTCCAAGTCGGCTATCTCTAAATAATCTTGCCAATGGATACTCTTCCATATAACCATAACCACCTAAAAACTGTAAACAGTTGTAAGCAACTTCATCTGACATTTTTGTAGACTTTAATTTAGATATTGTTGCTTCTTCAACTACATAAGCGCCTTTATTTAATTGGTCAGCCACCATATAATTGTAATTTTTGCACAACTGCATATCTGCATGCATATCTACAAATCTATGACGTAATGCCTGATATTTATCTAATGATTTTCCGAATGTGGTTCTTTCGGACATATATTGTAAAGTATATTCTAAAGCATATTCTGCTCTAGCATGCGCATTGATTCCCATGATTAATCTTTCCAAAGCAAAGTGTTGCATTATATAAGGAAATCCTTTTCCCTCTTCGCCCATAAGTTGACTTGCAGGAATCTTAACATTATCAAAAGCAATCTCACCAGTGTCTGAAGCTCTCCAACCTAACTTATCTAATTTAGTTGCGGACACGCCTTTTGTGTTACTATCTACAACAAACATGCTAATGCCTTTGTTACCAAGTTCTGGGTTTGTCTTAGCAGCAACAACCATATAATCACTGTAAACGCCATTGGTTATAAATGTTTTTGATCCATTGATAATATAATGGTCACCATCCTTTACTGCTGTAGTTCTCATACCAGCAACATCACTTCCGCCAAATGGCTCTGTTACACAAAGACATCCTATTTGGTCACCAGCAATACTATCTACCAAATACTTTTCTTTTATAGCTTCGTCACCTTCTTTGTTAAGGTGGGTCATTGCCAAATACGCATGCGCCCACATAGCTGCAGCAAATCCACCAGAATTGATACGTTGTAGCTCTTCCAGAAAAATAACCGTATAAAACAAATCTAAATCAAGTCCACCATACTTTTCAGGGTATGCAAGACCGAAATAACCCATGTCCCCAAATTTTTTCCAGATGAAACGCTCAATATGACCTGTTTCTTCCCATTTCTCAATATGCGGCACGACCTCTTTTTGTAAAAAATCTCTTAGGCTTTCCCTAAATAATTGGTGCTCTTCAGTAAAATATAAATTAGACATGTATTGTTGTTTATTATAGATGCAAATATAGCTTAATTATCTCTATCTTTCTTATTGGAAAATCTTCAACTTTTGTTAATTCATCTAAAGATTTAAAGCCATCTCTGAGCGACCGTTCTTCAATAATATTATTGGCTATTTCATAATCAATATACTGAATCATTACTAGTTCATCTCTTGTTGCGGTATTGAGATTATATTTTTTAGTAGCTCTTGGTGTTTTAACAGTAAAATCATTTTTAATACGCTCAATGACTTCAGGTTCTAAACCCCAAATTTCTGAAAGTTCTACATCAGCTATAAAACCTCCTTTATGTTTGTTTCGATATTTAATGATACGTTCTGAAAGCTTCTCACCGACTCCATAAACCTTTTGTAATTGTGCTAATGTAGCAGTATTTAAATCTATTTTTTGCGCATACGTTTTTGGTGAATTGGAGTTGGAATTTGAATACGTATTCCTGTAAGAATTTGATTTGGGTTTTGGATTGGTAACCCAATCTGGAAATTTAAAATATGGAGATATTGTTGCTAATAATGAATCGGATACTTTAGTAATTTTTTGAAATTCTTTAGCCGAATTAACCCATTGATTACTTTCCCTAAACTTATGAAGTCTATCAATTTCCTCATTAGACATACCTAAGGTATAGCCTTTATAATCTGTAATATAATTAGGGTTGAATGGATAGATTTTTGGTTTTGAATTTTCAAGCTCTACAAGTCTAAGAGAATCTAATTCATTTCTAAAATCATTAAGCTCCTCTTGGTTTGAAGACACTTCAGCTTTTGAAAAATCAACAAAATAGTAAACACATTGTAAGACAACTATGATTAATAGTAATAAAAAAATCCCACTCCGTTGTTGATTTGAAAACTGGAAATGAGATTTCATATTGAAAAACTTTGAATTTTACTTTAGGCTTTTTTCACCTTTATAGCATTCATATATTTTTTAAGCTCTTCTTTTACTTTTGGTGCCAATAGGACTAATCCAACCATATTTGGAACCATCATGGCAAATACCATGGCATCAGAGAAACCAATAACAGAATCTAAACTAGCTGCAGCACCAATAATTACGAAAATACAGAAAATCACTTTATAGGTATATTCAGTTTTTTTGGATCTTCCAAACAAATATGTCCATCCTTGGAAACCATAATATGACCAAGAAATCATAGAACTAAATGCAAATAATACAACCGCAACAGTTAATACATAAGGGAACCAAGAAATTGAAGATTCAAAAGCACTAGATGTTAATAAGATTGCTTGTGCATCATTAGCTGGTGGGTTTAAAGGATCTACAAACCCAGTGATAATTAACACCAGAGCTGTCATTGTACAAACCACAACAGTATCAATAAAAGGTTCTAATAAAGCTACCATACCTTCACTTGCTGCATATTTTGTTTTAACAGCTGAATGTGCAATAGAAGCCGATCCAATACCTGCTTCATTAGAGAATGCCGCACGTCTAAATCCTTGAATTAAAACACCAACAGCTCCACCTGCGATACCTTCAGGACTAAAAGCTCCATTCCATATCGCTGCAAAAGCACTACCAATCATATCGTATTTAGCAAAAATTACAAATAAAGAAGCTGCTACATAAATAGCCACCATAAATGGCACAATTTTATCTGTTACTTTAGCTATTTTTTTAATTCCACCAATAATTACAATACCAACGAGTATTGCCATAACCAAGCCAAATGCCCAACCATAACCATTTAGAAAAGATTGTTCGCCGCCTGAAATATTCTCAACTAATTGAAAAGCTTGATTAACCTGAAACATGTTTCCACCTCCAAAGGATCCTCCAATGACGAATATGGCAAACAATACAGCTAAAACTTTACCTAAACCACCCATTCCTTTGGATTTGAGTCCTTTAGTTAAATAGTACATTGGTCCACCATACACAGTTCCATCTTCAGAAATATCTCTATATTTTACACCAAGTGTACACTCAACGAATTTTGAAGCCATACCTAAAAATCCAGCTATGATCATCCAGAACGTTGCTCCTGCTCCACCAATAGAAACAGCAATTGCAACACCTGCTATATTACCCAAACCTACTGTAGCTGATAAAGCTGCTGTTAAAGCTTGAAAATGCGAAACTTCACCTTCATGATCCTCTACAGCTATAGTTTCTCTTATATCACCTCCTGGAGTTGCATCACCTGCAGCAACTAGCGACTCATGATGGTCTAGACCATCATACTTTCCACGAACAATATTTACAGAAGTAAAAAAGCCTCTAAAATTGATAAAATTGAAGTAAAATGTGAAATAAACCGCACCTAAAATCAACGGAAATAATACCCAATAAACACTAACAGAATCTGAAAATGGTATTTGATAAAAGACCGCTTCAACAAACCATCCGGTTGCCGCACCAAACTTTTCATCAATAATTTCGTCAATGCCTTTCTCAGCCTCTTGTGCAAAATTAAGTAGTGGTAGTATAAGTGTAAAAATTGATAGAAGATATTTCTTCATAAAGAGTAGTTATTAGTTAGTTTTTAGTATTAAAGGTGACAAGATGCTAAAAATTTTTGAGTTTTTAAAGCATCAGACGTTAAAATGGATATATGGCTTAAGCTATATTAAATTCAGAGTTTAATTTTTGAATTTGTTCTGGCCTACCTAAAACAATGATTTTAGAACCAGAAACAAGTTTAGTATCTGCTTCAGGATTAACAATATACTCACCCTTATCATCTTTAAAACCAATTACTGTGCAACCGGTTTTTTTACGCAAGTCTAAATCCCTAATTGTTTTTTCTTCTGAGACATTATAAAGCTGCTCCACTTTTACCTCTTCTATATTAATATTGCGTTCTCCAACAATACCTAAATTATCAATAAACTCAACTAAATCTGGAACAACCACCAATGAAGCCATATGATCTCCTCCAATTCTATCTGGTAAAATAACATTGTTTGCTCCTGCTAATTTTAGCTTCTCATAAGAAGTTTCTTGTGAGGCTCTACTGATTATAGTCATTTTCTTATTTATTTGCCTTGCCGATAGCACCACAAACAAATTATCTGCATCACTAGGTAGTGCAGAGATTAATGTACTAGCACGCTCAATACCAGCTTCAAAAAGCACTTCGTCTTCGTTAGCATTTCCGAACACAAAAGGAATTCCTTCTTCTTGAAACTTTTCTATGATATCCTTATCTCGTTCAATAATGACAAAAGGCTTATTATACGCCAACAATTTTTGTGCAGCTTGTTTTCCGTTTCGACCGTAACCACATATAATTATGTGATTAGACATGGCATCAATTTTCTTTTGCATCTTGCGTTGTTTTATGTCTTCAAAATGATTTTTACTTAAAATATATTCTGTAATAATGGATATGGCATAACCAACAATAACTACACTGGCCAATATTAAAAATATGGTGAATATTTTAGCTTTGGTATCTAACGGATTAACTTCTGCAAAACCAACTGTAGTGATGGTGATGACCGTCATGTAAATAGCATCTATCCAACTATAATGTGAAATAAATTTATAGCCAATAACACCTATACATAATACTAAAAAAAGTAATACGAAAGCCGTATATATTTTGGACCTGAAAAGTCTTATTAGTGGATTGTTCATAGTTATAAGTCGAAAACCGAAGAACGTTTGGTATAAATAATATCTTTAATTCGTATCCAAAACGCCAAGAACAAATATAGCGCAAAGCCAAAACCAACAGTCACAAATGTGAGGTACATAAAAGATGTTCTCACGATTTTTGCTCTAATACCTAAACGGTCTGCAATACGCTGACAAACGTAGTAACCTCGTTTTTGAAAATAAAGTAGTAGCTTGTAGAACCAATTCATACCGCAATTTACTTAATTTTTAACGATTAAGCTATTGCCTATAGCACATTGCAAGCATTTATTTTTACTGCAATAATTTTGCTTTAATTGTAATAGTGCTTGTGAGTTTAGCGCATTATTATCCAAAGATTTTAATTCAAAAAACTTAGAAACTATACTGTTTTTCTCTAAATTTACTTGTTTGATAAAATTAAACACATGATCTTCAACAGGTTTACCTAATGACCTAGCATAACTGAATTGTATTGGAATTATGGTATTAATAATCAATAAGTCTATAAACGATTTTGTAAGCTCTTTTTTTACAGGCTTTGAGGTCTTAGAAAAAGTATAATGTGTTTTCCAAAACTCTGAAGTTTCTATATTAAATATTCTATAAATATCTTCTTTAGATACAACTGAAACAACCTCCGAAAACAAATTGTTATGTGTGTTATACAGTTTTGCTAATTGCGATAACCTAATCGTAGGAAAATTTGGTGGTCTTAGCCTAAAAAACTGTAAAGGCAATACACCTCTATTATTTAGTTTAAATTTTTGCTTTAAAAACTGGTAACGTTTCTGAAGATTGGTGTAATATACATCTTGCACGTCATCATGAAGCAAATCTGCCTGTCCAAAAAACAGTGCTTCTAAATCCAGAACATTAGTCCGAAGTTTTCTTACAATAGGAAAATCAAATGAATTAGCTAAACTTAAAAATGACTCACCATTAACTTTAAGTCCAAAATTTTTAGTAAGCATTTTGAACAACACAGCTTCCCAATCATTGTTTGATAGTTTTAACAATTGTTGAATGTCTTTAGATTTTCGTTCTAAACGTTCTATATACAAACGCTCTAACCAGTTATTAAGCAAAAAATCGCCCACCTCATGGAAATTGGTTTCACAATTAATCCAAGATTTAGATTGCATTAATTTTTGATAGTTATGTAGTAGAGTGATATCTACAAAGTGTTTTAACTCTAAAGTCGGAATTTCTGAATTATCATTCCTGAATATTTCGGTATCATGCTCCCATACTACATGCAAAATAACATTGTCGTACGCTTTATCTATTTCATGATTATGAACATACCAATCTGATGATTTTATATGAATTTCAACATTACCAGCCCAAAGTTGGTCTGCAATACTTATTTGTGCATTAAAAAAATCTGGACCAGCATTATAATTATGCTGACCGAGCTGCTTTATGGCTATAACTTCACTATTAGTTGTTTTTAAATTTGAAGTATTAAAAGCTTTATGTTTCCAGATGTAATGAAGGAAATCTTCTTGCATGCTTCTAAAATAGAAATCTTAGTTAAAAAAATTGGCAAATTCATAAAAAAATTACGTAGTACTACGTACAAAAATGCTGCAATATTATTTTTAACTTGTAGCAAATTATAACGCTATCATTATGAGGTACTTTGCTTTAAAGAACGATTTTCCAGAGCTAGAAGAACGTCAACGTGTCATTAAGCGATTGACGAGTCTTAAAGAAGATTTAGACGATAAAATTCCCGAAAAAATCTTTAATGAAAATGTACTCATTGCAACATGGAACATTAGAGATTTTGATTCTAATCAATATGGTTATGGTCCTCGTACCAAAGAAGCTTTTTTCTATATGTCCGAGATTATTTCGAGTTTTGATTTAGTAGCCATACAAGAAGTTAATGAGAATCTCTTTGCTTTTAACCGTCTAATGTATGTTATGGGAGATCAATGGGATTACATAATGACAGACGTTACTGAAGGTAACTCTGGCAATGGTGAGCGTATGGCCTATATTTATGATACAAATAGAGTTTCGTTTAAAAAAGTAGCTGGCGAGATAGTTTTAACAAAAAGTAATCTTATAAATGGCGAAAAGCAATTTGCGCGTACTCCATATTTGGTTGCTTTTCAGTCTGGTTGGTTTAACTTTAAGCTATGTACCGTACATATTTATTTTGGCTCGGATTCTGGTGAAAAATTAAAACAACGTATAGAAGAAATAGATGCCATAGCCAACAATATTAAAAAACGTGCAAAGCGCTATGATGAAAACCTTATTTTACTTGGTGATTTTAATATATATAGTCCTGAACATAAGACTATGAAAGCCTTAAAAAAACATGGTTTTGTAATCCCAAAAGGCATTGAAGATCATCCTTCTAATATGTATCAGACCAAGCATTATGACCAAATTGCATTTATGGAGAAAAAAGGAGAAGTTATTTATGGAGATCAAGATAACAGTGCTGGCGCTTACAATTATTACAACAGAGTATTTAGCACGCGTCAATTTAAAGATTACCAAGCGATTGTTCTAGTAAATTTAAATGACAAACTAAAACAGCAACAAGAAAAACTAGCCAAAGAAAATGATGCTGAGAAAAAAGTAAAAATACAGAAGGCCATCGATAATTTTAAAGCCATTATTGCGAGCGAAGCCAAACAAAAAGACTATTATAAAAAAGAATGGCGCACCTTTCAACTTAGTGACCACTTACCGATGTGGACGGAACTAAAGATTAATTTTAGTTTGAGTTATTTGGAAAAGATAAAGAATGAGTAGTAACAAAAACTACTCAATATAACCCATATCACGCATCCAATCGTCATTAAACATTTTACCGACATATCGACTACCATGATCGTGATATAAAACTACTACTACATCATCAGGTTTAAAATGCTCTTTTAGTTGCAAAACACCTTTTATTGCTGCTCCAGCGGAATTTCCTAAAAACATACCTTCGTCTTTAGCTAATTTTTGTGTGTAAACTGCAGCATCCTTATCTGTGACTTTGGTAAACCCATCAATAATGCTAAAATCTACATTCTCTGGTAGAATATCCTCTCCAATACCTTCGGTAACATAAGGATATATTTCGTTTTCATCAAAAACACCTGTTTCATGATATTTTTTAAATACGGAACCGTAGGTATCAACTCCCCAAACCTTAATATTAGGGTTTTGCTCTTTTAAGTACTTCCCTACTCCAGAAATGGTTCCACCAGTACCAACACCAACAACAAAATGAGTCACCTTACCTTCCGTTTGCTTCCAAATTTCTGGACCTGTACTTAAATAGTGTGCTTTTGCATTACTTGGATTATCATATTGATTTACGTACCAAGAGTTTGGAGTTTCTTCTCCCAATCGTTTAGAAACAGAATAATAACTACGAGGATCTGTTGGTTCTACATCAGTTGGACATACCACAACCTCTGCACCAACTGCTCTAAGAATATCCATTTTTTCCTTAGACTGCTTATCGCTAATAACAAAAATACATTTGTAACCTTTTATAATAGCCGCTAGTGCTAATCCCATTCCTGTGTTTCCAGAAGTTCCTTCAATGATTGTTCCGCCTGGTTTTAAGCGTCCATCAGCTTCTGCATCTTCAATCATCTGCAATGCCATACGGTCTTTTACAGAGTTTCCTGGGTTAAACGTTTCGTATTTTGCTAGTACTAAACAAGGTAAGTCCTCCACTAGTTTGTTCATTTTTACTAACGGTGTATTTCCTATTGTACCTAATATATTTTCAGCGTAGTCCATAATGTAATTTTGCGTTGCAAATTTAAGTATAAAGTAATAAGTAGAAAGTTAAAAGTCAGTTATGTTTTTTTAGTCATTAATTAGAAAAAATATAGTTCGGCAAAACTTATTACTGACAATCGACACCTAATGGCTGGAAATTAATCGAACCGAATGGCTTTAACTGGCGAAATCTTAGAAATAATTATTGAAGGTATTAAGAGCATCAACAAACAGGCTATAAACGTACCAATATTTAATAATAAAATATAATCCAAACTTATATAAACTGGTGCTTCACTTACATAATAAGTATCTGGATTTAAGGGAAATAGTTTAAAATACTTTTGGGCAAATAATATGCCTAACCCTATAATATTTCCCCAAAGCAATCCCAAACCTATTAAATAAGATGCATTGTAAAGAAATACTTTTCTTATTGACCAGTTAGAACTACCTAAAGCCTTAAGAACACCTATCATTGTAGTGCGTTCCAAAATAAGAACTAATAGCGCAGTAATCATATTAATACCAGCAACAATAATCATAATAGCAATAATACCATACGTGTTATTGTCAAAAATTTTAATCCACTCAAAAACGGTGTAATACTTTTTATCGACTGGTGTGGCATTTAACAAAGACGGAGTTTCTTTAAATACTTCTTTATATTTTTCATCTATGGCTGAAAAATCCTCTATAAAAATTTCGAAACTACCAATCTCGTCTTCTTTCCATTTATTAAGTCTTTGGATGTGTCGCAAATCTGCAATACAAAACTTCTCATCCAATTCTTGAAAACCCGAATTATAAATACCTACTATCTCGTAATTAATAATTCGTGGCATCTTATCTAAGCTTTCTGTAAATAAGGTTTGAAATTTATCACCAAGCTTAAACTCAAGTCGATTAGCCAAATAACTAGAAATTAAAATTTCTTCATTACGCTTACCTGTAAAATCTGGCACACGTCCTTCAACTAAAAATTCTTCAAAATATTCCCAATTATAATCAGCACCAACACCTTTTACAACAACACCTTCAAAATCAGTCTCTGTTCTAATCACAGCAAATTTGGTAGCAACACCTTGTATATGTTTAATGCCTTCCACCGTTTTAAACTCAGGATAAAAATCTTGTTTTAAAGAAATAGGCACTTGTGACTCATCTGACGCATTGGTATCGTAGTTGGTAATTTCTATATGACCATTAAAAGCCACGACCTTGTCTCTAATTTTTTGTTGCAAACCAAAACCTGTAGCAATAGCAATAAGCATTACAATAATGCCAATAGCAATTGCGGCAATACCAATTTTAATTATTGGTGCCGAAACACTACTTTTATACGCTTTATTGCCAATAATGCGTTTAGCTATAAACAACTCAAAATTCAAACTTATATATGCGTTTTAAGGTTTTCAAAAATACAGTTTTATTATTTGTCTTGGTAGCAATTTCTTGTGGCTCTAAAACTAAGAATGATATGTCTTCAAATAATGAGATTCCGAAACAAGTTCAGAATGACACCACAATTCAAGAAGATAAAAAAATTATTGTCGGAGCTAATAGAACGAAAGAGTATTTACCATTATTGCGAGGTAAACGGGTTGGTGTTGTGGCGAATCAGACGAGTGTTATATTCATAAAAGACATACCTATAAAATTAGAAGCACCAAAAAGTCTTTCTGGTCAACATAAACCACTAGAATCAACCGTAACATTAAATCAGCATCTAGTAGATTCTCTTTTAGCTTTAAACATCACCATCAAAAAAGTGTTTTCACCTGAGCACGGATTTAGAGGCACTGCTGATGCTGGTGAAGATGTAAAAGATGGTATAGACACTAAAACGCAATTACCTATTTTTTCACTTCATGGAAAACACAAAAAACCCACTCAACAACAATTACAGGATTTAGACATTGTCGTTTTTGATATTCAAGATGTTGGTGTTAGGTTTTACACTTATATTTCTACGTTACACTATGTTATGGAAGCTTGTGCAGAAAACAATGTGCCATTGCTTATTTTAGATCGTCCAAATCCTAATGGTAATTATGTAGATGGTCCTGTATTAGAAAAAGAGCATAGTAGCTTTTTAGGTATGCACCCAATCCCTTTAGTGCATGGTATGACTATAGGTGAATATGCCAAAATGATTAATGGAGAAGGCTGGTTAAAAGATGGATTAACATGTAATATCACCATTATAGAAAATGAAAATTACACTCACGATAGTTTTTATAGCTTACCTATACGTCCTTCACCAAATTTACCAAATGATCAATCCATAAGATTATATCCAAGTTTAGGTTTGTTTGAAGGTACTGATGTTAATGCTGGTCGTGGAACAGAGTTTCAGTTTCAACGTTATGGTGCTCCATTTTTAGACCAAACACATTATACGTTTAACTATACTCCGCAACCAAATTTTGGATCTAAATTTCCTAAGCATAAGGATGTAGTTTGTTATGGTGTAGATTTATCTAATGTACAAGCAAAAAGGGAATTTACCCTAAAGTATATCATTGACGCATACAACCATGCCACAGATAAATCTAAGGTATTTAACACAGCTAATTTTACCAAACATGCCGGAACAACAAAACTGCAACAACAAATAGAATCTGGATTGAGTGAAGACGAAATTAGAGCAACTTGGAAAGCCGATATAGATGCTTACAAAAAAACGCGACAGAACTATTTAATCTATAATTAGTTATTACCTGTTAAGGCAACTTTGGTTGGTTCTGTTGATACCACTTCTTCTGAAATAGCATTCTTATGCAATTCTTTTGGAATGTCTCTCAGTATTTTAACTACAAATACAATGCGCTTTGGTGATTGCACCGCTACCAAAACATGTTTGCCTTTTGAGAGCTTATTTAAAGGTAATCTGTAGTACGTAGTATCTATATAAAAATCAAAATCTCTTCCGTAGTCCTTGTTGATGGAATAGAGATAATTAATTTTTTTATCACTTTGAAGAATTAATGTATCTCCAGTTTTATTTAATTTATGGATTAAGCCTTTGGCTTGAATATTTTTATTCTTCTCGAGCTTAGCATAAGGTTGTTGCTCTTGCGCATTTAGCGTAAAGCCCAGTAAGAAAATGAGAATAATAACGAGACAGATGCGGATTAAATTTTTCAATATATGACAGCATAAAGTTAAACAAAGGTTTGTTTATCTCAACACTAATTAATCAATCCGTAGCAAACATAAATGCTTTTCGATAAGATGCTATAAAAATCCTATCATCTACCCAAAAAATAGAGGAACTGCAACTTATGTTCATAAGATTGTTAAAAACTTTATTCCGAAAGCAATTCAATAAGTTGGTCTGGATAATCAGTAATAATACCATCAACTTTCCATGAAATCATTTGCTTCATGTCTTCTTCTTTATTTATAGTCCAAGGGATGACTTCAAAATTTTCGGCTTGTAAATTTCTGACTTTAATGGAATCTAACAATTTATAATATGGACTTATTATTTCTGGAAGCTTTACAACATCTAGTTTGGATATTTTGTTCCAAATATCTTCATCCTCATCAACCAATAAAGCGATTTTCATTTTAGGAGATTGCTTTCTAACTTCACTGAGAATTTTAATATCAAAAGACTGCAAATTAACACGATCAAACATTTTATGCGTATTAATTTCATCTAGAACAATCTTTACATAAGCAGCTGGTTGTGGCGTGTAAATACCGTAATAATTAGGCTCTGATTTAATTTCAATATTAAATCTTACGTCAGAATTTTTAGCTTTAACTAAATCAAAAACTTCGGACAAAAGCGGCTTGTATGTTTTTAGTTTTTCTTGTTTTGGATATGAAGGATGAAACTTAGAACCACAGTCAAATTGTTTTATCTCGCCATGGCTCATTTTGTACAAATTATATGCCATACCTAGAGAATCTGGTATCTCATCACCTGATGGATCTAAACATATTTTATTATTCATGTACGGCTCATGAGACACCACAACTTCATTATCTTTTGTTATGGCTATATCCAACTCTAGCGTGCTTACACCGAGTTCTATTGCTTTTTCGAACGCTGGCAGGGAATTTTCAGGAAGTAATCCTCGGCAGCCTCTATGGCCTTGGATATCGATTTGGGTTTCTGTATTACAGCTCATAAAGAAAACAACTAAACTATAAATAAAACTAGTCTTTAGTATCAGCGGAAAGCGTTGGTTTTTCATATTTTTGGAATGGTTGTTTTAGTAAATCTACAATATTACTATTCTTCTTTTCGTCTGGAAACACATCAACTCCATAAACCAGTTTCTCTCTATCTAAATACATATACGTTCCAAAAATGCGATCCCAAATACTGAAGATATTACCGTAGTTAGAATCTGTGTACGGTAATCTATAGTGATGGTGGATTTTATGCATATCTGGCGACACAATAACATAACTAAGTATTTTATCCAAACCTTTTGGCATCTTAATATTGGCATGTGTAAATTGTGTAAACACCAACGACATTGCTTGGTAAATCATTACAATGGCAATAGGTGTACCAACTATAAAAACTCCCAATAGCGTAAATGCGAATCTAATAAGACTTTCAATTGGATGATGTCTGTTAGCCGTTGTAGTATCTACTTTATGATCTGTGTGATGTACCAAATGCACCATCCAAAGTGGCTTTACTTTGTGCTCTACAAAATGTGCTAAATATGCTCCGAAAAAATCCAAAAACAACACTCCAATCAATACATACAACCATAATGGCATTTCTGGCAACCAGTTAATTAAACCAAAATCATTGGCAACAACCCAATCTGCTGTTCCCAACAACAAAAATGCCAATGCAAAGTTGATGATAACTGTCGTTAAAGTGAAAAAGAGATTCGGGATGGCATGTTGCCACTTATTGTATTTAAACTTAAATAAAGGCAGACCTCCTTCTAACAACCAAAAAAAAGCAATACCAGAAACAAGGATTATACTTCGGTGTTCTGAAGGTATGGTTTCAAAATAATTAAAGATAGTTTCCAATAGTTAAGAATTGAGATTAATAAGCATCTGCGCTTTTTTCAAATTTACTGAAGAAATTTTAGATTTCCATTTTTCAGCTTTGTCTGCATCTTGTCGACACATATAAGCTGTATAATACAAGAACGCAATAAATTCTGAATTGGCATTAGTAATCTCATCTGCATCAATCTTTTTTAAATATCTTAAAACTTTCTTTGGACGCTTTAATAGTAAGGACTGCTGTATTTCTAATAAATCGCAACGTTGTTGTAACATTTGCTTGTCTTCTGGAGATTCTTTGTTGGTAAATCTGCGTGCTTCATTTAGGTAAATACTTGATAATGCTATGAGATCTGGTCTTAATTGCTCTATTGAATACATAGAATAATCCATATACTTTGAAGCTAAAAAATAGGACGAATAAAAATCCTTTTCGGTATGGTACCCTCTTAGCTCTGGCGTTATATACCCAGTGTTTAAACCATATTTTTGAATGAGTGTGGTAATGTTCTGTAGATCTTCATAATAAAAGTCGGATGCGTTTAAAATATTACCATTTGCATCCATAATTTTTATAGAATTATCATTGAATTTTTCGATATATTTTTGACTACGCTTCCCTTTTATTTTAGCATACAAAACACCATACCTATCTTCATTTACTATTACTGGAACAAAATGTTTCCAAATCAATGGACTTATTTCTTCATCTACGAATAAATTAGAAATAAAAACGCGTCTGCCACTATCATCATTGACAAAAACCGGATAAGGATATTCAGTAGTTCCTTCCCAAACCATAAGTACCATTTTATTTTCCACAAGTGCTAACCTTTGCGCTATATCAAGATTAGTCATCCAAGCTTGCGAAAAGCTTAATTGCACTGTAAATAAAAGGACTATTGTTTTTAGCATACTGTTTTTCATTATTTTTTTAACCAGTTAGAAATCAAAAATTATTCCGAATTATTTATAACTGAATTCGCTTTTTCATTTCTTCAACAATATTATATGCAGCTGGACAAATGGCAACATTCTTTAGCGTTAAATTAGATATTTGCTGAAACTTTTTACGATCTGTATGCGGAAATTCTCTACATGCTTTTGGGCGTACATCGTAAATTGAACAATAATTATCTGCGCCTAAAAACGTACATGGCACAGACTGCAATACATAATCATTCTCTTCGTCTAGTCGTAAATAGGTTTCAATAAACTCCTGAGCTTTCATTTTAAATGACTTTGCAATACGCTGAATATCCTTATCCGTAAAGAGAGGACCTGTGGTTTTACAGCAGTTTGCGCACTCTAAACAATCTGTCCTGTTAAATTCTTCTTCGTGTAATTCTTGCATAAGATAATCTAACTGCTTTGGCGGTTTCTTTTTTAGCTTAGCAAAAAAGGTTTTGTTTTCCTTATGCTTATCTTTGGCGAGCTTTGGAAGGTTATTGATTTGGTCTTGCATAGTGTAAAAATACAAAGTTTTGCGCAAATTGTCTGTCATTAATAATAACGTAGTGACGTGGTAATTTCCTTGTTTAGAACTATCAATAAACAGATTGCTTCACTTTTTTTTTAGCAATGACGTAATTATGAAAGACATCTTCGGAAAAGCATTATTAGATTATCAATCAGGAAACTATTCTGAAGATATTATCACTTGGACCAACATCTCCGATAAAGACGAGTTACCACTTCCCTATTTATTTAGAGATTATTCTGAAATGCCAAAACTAGAACAAAAAGCTTTACAACTTTCTAAAGGAACAATTTTAGATGTTGGTTGTGGCACAGGAAACCACACGCTTTGGCTACAAGACAAAGGTTTTAATGTTAAAGGTATTGACAGCTCTAAAGGCGCAATTGAAGTTTGTAAACAACGTGGTGTTACTAATGCAGAATTTAAGCCTTTATTAGAAGAAACCGAGAAGTTTGACACCATTTTACTTTTAATGAATGGCACTGGTATTTTTCAGGAAATTATTCAGGTTTCTAAATACTTAAAGCATTTAAAATCGCTTTTAAAACCTAATGGACAAATCCTAATTGACTCTTCTGACATATCTTATATGTACCAAGACGATGATGGTGGTTTATGGATAGATATAAACAGTCATTATCCAGGAGAACTTGATTATTACCTCAGCTATAAAGGTGAAAAAGAAGTACCAATGAAATGGCTATATCTCGACTTTGAAACTTTAAACACAGCTTGCCAAACGGTTGGCTTAAAATGTGAGAAGGTTATGGATGGTGCGCATTTTGATTATTTAGCGAGAATTTCTCTATGATTTTTTCACGCAAAGTCGCAGAGGCGCAAAGTTTTATTCTAAATTCACCTCTACTATAATTGTAACTTTAACAAACTGACAAACTGTTATTTTTTTAGTATTTGAGTCTTGGCGACTCTGCCCTTTGCGAGATCATACTCACTGTACTTCCCCTCCAACAACAGTCTTCAGCACTTTAATATTAGGAATCTCTTTTACATCAACCGTCATAATATCTTTATCCAAAATGATAAAATCAGCAAACTTACCTACCTCTATGCTTCCTTTTTCGTCCTCTTCAAAATTAGAATAAGCTGCCCAAATAGTCATACCTCTTAAGGCTTCTTCTCTAGTTAGAGCATTTTCCATTTGAAAACCGCCTTCAGGATATTGTTTTAAATCTTGTCTAGCAACTGCTGCATAAAAGGTTAAAAATGGACTAACCTGCTCCACCGGAAAATCAGTACCTAGAGCTACTTTTCCATAAGCTTTTAATAATTGCTTGTAGGCATAAGCACCTTTTATACGGTCTTCACCTACGCGATCTTCTGCCCAATACATATCGCTAGTTGCATGGGTTGGTTGTATGGAAGGCATAATGTTTTTATATAAATCGAAATCCTCTGGAGATACTACTTGCGCATGTTCTACCCTCCAACGTCTATCTTCTTTTCCTTTTAAAACCTTATTATAGGTTTGTAAAACAGCATGGTTTGCAGAATCTCCTATGGCATGTGTATTCATTTGATAGTCTGAATTTGCAATACGCTCTGCAGACTTATTCAACGTTTCTAAATCAGTAACCAACAAGCCTAAATGACCAGGTTTATCTGAATAAGGCTCTCTTAGCATTGCACCTCTTGAACCCAAAGCACCATCAGCATAAAACTTAAACGAACGCACATTTAAGCGGTCGGTTTTTATGACTCCTTTATTTAAAAAATAATCCAAATGCTCTTCTGAAGCTGAAACCATCGCATAAACACGCATTTTTAAATCGCCAGTGTTATGCAAACTGTCTATAATCTCAATAGCGCCTCTTTTTAATCCAGCATCATCAACCGTAGTTAAACCCAAATCAAAACATAGCTCCTGAGCGGCTAAAAGCGCTTCTACAACATCTACTCTACTCGGTTTTGGCCAGTAGTCCATAACCAGATTTTCAGCATTATCAACCAAAACACCTGTGAGTTCACCGTTTTCAACGACCACTTCTCCACCTTCAATTTTACTATCTACAGTAACTTTACCTAAATCTAAAGCTGCTTGATTGCATAAAATAGCATGTCCATCTATACGCGTTAATGCTATTGGTGTATCTGGATATAGCTTGTTTAAAAGTCTGTTATTTGGAAATACTTTTTCCTCCCAATCATTCTGGTCCCAACCTCTACCAATTATAAAATCACGATTATGTGCATTCTGAAAGTTGGTAACACGCTTTACAACGTCTTCAAAACTAGTAGTGCCAACTAAATTTACAGCTTGCTTATTGAAGCCTAAGCCCAAAAAGTGACAATGTGCATCAATAAATCCTGGCACAATAGTATTTCCATCTGCATTTATAGTATCTATGGCTTTGAATTTGCTTTCAATTTCGCTTTGGCTTCCTACAGCAATAATTTTTCCATCTTTTACGGCAAAAGCTTCAGCTTTATTAAAAGCATCATCAACAGTATATATGTTTGCGTTGGTAACGATTAAATCGGCTTGGTCTTTTTCTTGTTGACAAGAGAAGACTGAAATTAATACTAGTAATGCAATTAGTTTTTTCATTTGGTTGGATTTAATTGAAGCATAATGTCATACTGACAACAAATCTTAATTTTTGAGATGTAAAAATAAGAAAAGCGTTCCGGATATGGAACGCTTAAAAAATTTGTAATTCTCTGATAAGATCCTGAAACAAGTTCAGGATGACACAGCGTGTCAAAAATCAAACTGATATGTTGCTCCTGCTAAAAATTGTATGCCTTGTACTGGGAAATTTAAATAACGTTCGTAATCTTGATTGGCAATATTATTCACTTTACCAAAAACTGAAAATTGGTCATTAATTTTATAACCCAAATGTGCATTAGCATCAAAATAACTGTCTAAAGTTACTGTCATTGGAGGTTCTGGCACAAATGTACCAACTATAATACTTTGGTCTTTACGCTCTCCAACAAAAAAGGCACTAGCACCAGCATACCATTTTTCTGAGATTTGAAAATCTAAAAACACAGAACCTGTTATGTCTGGTAAATTCCATGCTTCGTCTTGCGTTTCTGTATTATAATTAAAATACTCTCCTTTGATACCTAAAGTGAAATTTCTATTAACATCTATATTTAATTCACCTGCAACAGAAAACGTCTTAACATCGTCGTAAACTAAACCAAAAGAATTGCCATATTGGTAGTCTTCTGTAGCAAAGGTTTGTCCTTCGTTAGCTTTATACAATGCTTTACCTTCTTCGGCATAATAATTTCCTCTAATGTTATAGCTTACGTTATTAGATAACTTTCCTTTTAAACCTAATAAACCTTTGTAACGTTGGTCTGTTGGACCTACAAACAATGTTGGAGATACAAAAGGATTTTCATTGGCAAAATCGTAATAAGAATTTTGTTGCAACTCACCAGTTATACCACCATAAGCAATTAAAATTTCATCCACTAAACGGTATGACGCTTCAATATTTGGATAAATAAAGAACTTATTATCACTGAACTCTGTGTCGTTAAGATATACTAACCTTATACCTAAATTAACCGTTAAATCATCTTGCTTTAACTGATATGATGGAGACAAACCAAATGTAACATTGCCATATTTGATTTCGTCAGCACCGCTAAAGTCCTGATCAAAACTTCCACCAATATAATCTATGTAAAACTCAGTGCTAACTTCTTCACCTTGTATAGGAATATTAAAATTAGTTTTAGCTATAAATCTATTTTCGCCAGAATTTTGATTATCTCCAAAACGTCTAAAACGCACACTTCCATCTTTTATAATAGCATCATCAAATTTTAATTTTCCGCCAATATAAAAGCTATTGAATGCATGTCCTGGATCTATTTCCTCGGCTGTGGCTTCATTATCAAAAAACTCAGGAAGACCATACCAATTGTAGGTCATAAGATCTAAACCTCCATCTACTTTCCATGAAAAGTCCCTTAACTTTTGTGAGTAATGCGCATTTAAACTTGTTTTAGAAAAATTGTCATCCAAAAGCAAATCTTCAATACCTCCTGCAGAAGAATGATGACTAAAATAGCCACCAACGTTTTCGGTACTACTTAACTCATGGTTAAGATACACTTCTCCTAAAACCGAAGTATAAGTGCCAACACCCAAAGAAGCATAATTATCATAAAGTTTTACAGCTTTAGCCTTATCTACGGTTGCCGCTTTTCCTTTAGCTGGTGTAAAGGTAGAAGCCACAGGAATTGAAAATATATTATACTTCACTTCCTTTTTCTTTACCGCATTAGAGTCACTTAACTTAGGTGTATCTTTTATCTTAAAGGCATCAGAAATTGTTGGCGTATATGGTTTTACTACATTCACAACCTGATCGTCTATAGTATCTTTGGTACGTTCTTGAGCAAACGTAAAAGACAAACTACTTGATATGGTGATTATAAAAATTAAAAACTTGATTTTCATATTTTGTGTTTTGATTGAATCTTTAATTACCTAAAAACCTGTTAGAATTGGGTCAAACTCTCCTTCATCTAGACATTCACTAAAATTTTGTTGTTCTATTGGTGGATTATTAGTAAATAAACAGAATGTACCTGATTTCATAAAAGTTTGCTCATCTTCAATTACAATCTTGTATTTATAGGTACCATCTTCATGGGTAGTTATTCCAAATTCTGTTTGCTCACCATTTGGAAAAAGAGCCTCTTGATTACCTAAACTTCCTACATAATTAGTACTTTCAAAAACTACTTCATCCATAGAATTATAAATTGTAACGGAATGATTTGGGTAGTTCTCTATATTTGTTACTCCGAATAAATCTCTATAAGCATCATTATTTGGCGTCACTATATCTGAAACTGAAATCTCACCTCCAACAGATTGGTCTAGGTTATCCACATTAGGTCCAAAAACTGGATCATCAGAACAGCAACCAGCGAATACATCTATCTCTTCTTGGTTACTATCATCATCCCCACAAGATGTGAATGAAATCATTAATAGTGTTATGATAAAAAATGGTATGTAATATTTAGAGTTTTTCATTGCTGAAATTAAGTTTTTGATTTTCGACTATGAGATTCCTGCCTTCAAAGGAATTTGTTAATTATCGTCTGTTTCGATTGATGAATTTGTTTTTGCTTCTTCGGCTTTAATTTTATTCAGTTCCGTTCTTGCTTCTTGTACGACATCGTCAAAGTCTGGGAAATTAGAAATAACACTTTCTAGAATATATGTGGCTTGAAAAGCATCACCTAGAGCGTAGAAATTCTTCGCCATTACAACCAAACCTTTAGCGCTGTAGTATTTATAACTGCTATAATCTTTTGCTAATTTTTGAATGGTTGCATTTGAAGCTTCATACTTACCTTCTTTATTTTTAAAGTAGCCATTGTAGTACAATGCTTCTGCAGCAACACTTCCTGTTGCAATTTTTTCTACATCAGCATAAGCCTCTTTTGCCTTGGATTCATTACCCGTTTTTATTGCCGAACGTGCAATGATAATCTTAGCATCACTCTTTACTTTATTGTCTAAGTTAGAATGACCCAAAACCTTCTCTGCATAAGTTTCTGCTGCATTAAAATCTTCTGTTTGGTAGTAGGCATTCATTAAATTAGATTGCGCATACAACACGTTTTGAGGATAATCTGCTTCTGCTTCTAAGGTTTTTAAAACCGGAATTGCTTTAGACCAATTAGAGTTGTTCAGATAGATTTCGCACAACTTTACAGTGGCTTGCTCTGTATATTCACTTTTTGATGCATCCACTACATATTTGTAATGTGGTTGTGCGTTTTCAAATAAGCTCTTTTTGTAATACATCTGTGCTAAATAAAAGTGAGATTTTAGTGCATGTATTCCATTTGGAAACTGATTTAGATACTTGTTAAACTGCTTAATTGCATTGTCTGTATCATTATCTAAATACGGCTTTTCAGCTGCTAAGTACATGGTATTATCCAATTCAACATCTGTAACCTCAACATAACCTAAGGACTGTACCCAACGTGCATATTCATCTACGCGTCCTAAATCAATATAAATTAAACGCGCTGTAGAAACCGCCTGAACCGCTTCACCAGAACCTGGAAAATCATTAGCCACTTTTTTGAACTTGGTTAAAGCACGCTCATTATCATTAGTATTATAATACACTAAACCTTGTCGTAATAAAGCTTTTGAAGTAAAAGCACTACGCTTGTACTCAGAATTTAAGCGATCGTACATTTGCATCGCTTTATTAGTTTCATTAGACTTTACATAAGAATTTGCCAGTTCATACATAGCATCATCTCTTAAAGCTGATTTAGGATAACCTTCAATAAACGTATTTAATTCAGAAATTTTTGTAGAACTCTTACCTAAATATCCTTGGCTCATTGCTTTTTGAAATGCTGCATAATCTGTTTCTATTTCATTGATTTGAATAGCTTTATCATAAGCATTAATAGCGCTTTGGTACTTGCTCGACACAAAGTATCCATCTGCTAATCTTAAGTAAGCATCATTTCTACGTTGTCTGTCACTAGAGTTTTTATCAATAAATTTTTGAAAATATGTAGAAGCGTTGTTATAATCTTTCAACTTAAAATACGTATAAGCTAGGTTATAATCCAGATTATCATTTTCTGGTAAATCTGAAGCCTCAGACATACCTGCGAACTGCTTAAAACCTATTAAGGCATCATTATAATTGGTTAGGTTATATTCTGTTTCAGCTTTCCAAAACGTCGCTTTTGCAACAAAAACAGGATCTCTAGGTTCTTTCAACGAACTATTAAATAAATCCAAAGCTTCACTGTATTTTGTTTCGTTATATAACTCAATACCTCTAAAAAATGCTACTTTTTGATAAGCCACTTTGTTTTCAAAACTTTTCTTGCCTTTTAAAAGCTCTAAGGCTTCTTTGTAGTTTTTTGAAGTGATATAAGAATCGATTAGTAACGTTTCAATTTCTTCCTTGTAACTTGTTTCTGGATATTTATCTAAATAACCAGCTAATACCTGAGGAACCGATTGATAAGGGTTACCAATCTCATAACTAATCTTAGCATAATTTAACCAAGCATCTTCCTGAATCTTTGTGTCATAGTCCATCTCTGAAGCATTTCTGAATGCGTTCAGTGCTTCTTGTTTCTTATCTAAATTAATATAACTCTCACCTAAATGGTAATAGGCATTTTGTGCTACGGAATTATTACCATCAATGATTTTATTGAATTCGGAAATTGCAGCTTCAAAATCATTCTGTTTATAGTAGGTGTAACCTAATTGATAGTAATCGGTATTATTCCATTTGCCTTGTTTGCCTTGATACGCTTTAAGATATGGTAATGCCTCAGCATATTGCTCTAGATTAAAATAACTTTCTCCTATTATTTTTGAAAGTTCAGATTCTTCAACTCCTCTGCTATTTGGAAGTTGTTCTTTGGCTAGTTCTATAGCTTTATCAAATTTTCCTAATTTGAAATTTAAATCGGCTTGATAGTAAGATAACTTCTCTTTGTATTTTTCGTTATCGCTTACCTGATCAAAATACTCATTGGCTGTATCATAATCATCACCTTCGTAAGCCATATAACCAATGTAATATTTGGCTTGCGAACCATATTCTTTAGACGTAGTAACACGATTTAGATATTTTGTAGCTTGTGTTTTGCTTTTAGTTGCGTACAAGCTATATCCATAATTAAAATTGAAGCGGTCGCGCTCTGAACGTGCAATACTAAGTTCATCAACTTTTTGATACCATTTGCGAGCATAAGCATATTTTGAATTCTCAAAATAGTAATCTGCAACATCGAGATAGGCTGTATTGCGCTTGGTACTTGTTGGATATTCTTCTACAAACTCTGTTATTAAATCATCCGCATTATTTTGGTTTAAGCGCACAGCACAATTAGCAATATAATAGGCGCAATCTGATTTTATTGTAACATCGCTTGTGTTATACTTAATATCGTCAAACAAAGACTGCGCTGCTTTGTATTGCTTATTGTTGTATAATGTCAATGCTTTCTGATAATCTTGTAAATCACTTGTGTAAACTGCCGACTTTTGGGCAAAGCCAAGTAATGAAAAGGTAAGAAAAACGATGATGAATTGTTTTTTTGAAAGTAGCATTAGTTTCGTTTTTATTGATGATTCAAATATAATTCAATACAAAATCTATAACGCTAGAAATTGTGTATAATTATAAACGGATTTATTAAATATTTTTTTACTTCTATTATTTTAGTTTACTTCAATCTGCTAAACCTTCTTCTCTAATTAAAATAGCCAACCGAATAATCTTTTAAAAAAGCTCATTTTATACTTTTGCTTTTCAAATTCAATTCTAAAGACACCAAAGTTATCAGCAGACTTTGTAGCTACTGTATTATGCAAAGGTTTTTCGAATGCTGAAAGTGCCATTGGAAACATAACCTTCTTGTTGTCCGAAATTTTTCCAGATTTTACAACTACTGCTCTATTTTCAAGATCATATATTTTATACGAAGTTCCTTCTTCAATACCATATTCAGAAAAATCCACTAGAACATCATTTCCTTCCTTTTGTAAAAGTGCTACATTGTAATGATTGGGTTTGGTACTTAATTCTGAAACCATTAAAACGGGATCAATTTCAAAATCTGTGAGGTGGTTCCATTCGCTATTAGTATCGATATTATAGATTTTTTGCCAATCGGTGAGTTTGTAGTCTTTATATTTTAAGATTCTTAAACCAGCCGTTTTCCTAGTATGAAACTTATTGTAATCAAAATTCATAGCACCTGACTCTAATGCTGGTAATGTTGATTTTTCAAAATGCACATAACCTGTATAAACTGTATTGTGCTTAAACTCTACAGACTTAGCATGAAGAATGTTTAAGGTATTGTTTCTCCCAATTATAATGTTATCAATAATTGATATATCCTCAACCAAAGCTCTTGCTGTAAAGCCTAGAGTTAATGAGGATCCATAACCGAAATTTTTTGTGTCACTAAAATCGGTATTGTGATAAAGCACGTTATTTTTTACTGTAATGTCTTTAGCTACGTTTATGCCATCAGCATCTCCGGATGCAATAATGAGATTATCCCAAGGCTTACCAGATGGAGCACCATTATTGAATATTACATTATCTGTAAGGGTTACATTTTTAACAAACTCTTTTTGTGTTTTTGAAGTTGCAGACCATACTTCAATACCCTTATAGTAATTATTAAAAATTATATTATTTCTTATGTGACGTATTTTACTACTTTGATTCTGAACATAGATACCAACGCCATGTCCTCTTTGGCCTTGATAACCATTATTGTATATAACACAATCTTCGATACTGGTTCCACCAGTAAGCTTCCAAGAGCCCATTCCAGAACTCGGCACATTATGTATTACTAAATTTTGAAACTTACAGTCTTCACCTTTTACATGGTTAATACCAGTAACGGTTTTAAAATTTTCATCAGATGCTAAACGTGGATAACTACCTAAGAAAGTAATTTCAAAATTCTTATAAATCACTCTATCTCCATTAACTTCTAAGACATGAGGTTCTTTACTTTCAACATTTCCGTTTAGAACTACCTTATCATTTTTATAAGCAGTAACGGTAATATATTTATCTTTAAGTGTAGATGCTATTGTACTTTTGTAACGTCCGTTATAAATTCCATTATGCAGCCAAATAATATCGCCTCCATTTACACGTTGTGATGTTTGTGAAAGAGCGGTTTGTAGATCCCATGGTTTAGTAATACTACCATCGCCATTAGGTGAACCCTTTATTGTTTTGCCATCAATTGGAAAGACGTGAAACTCTTTTTGGGCAAAAGAATACAGGCCTAAAAACAAGAATACTATTAGAATTAGTTGTTTCATAAAATAACTTTTCCAATTACTATGCCAAGTTATAATAAGTATTTGGGATTTGAAATTTTAAGCAATACATTTACGCATACTTAAATTGAAGTAAAAAAATATGTCCGAAACGGTTTTACAACTCAAAGATGCAACCATTTATCAAGGTGATAGTATGGTACTAGCCAATGTAAATTTTGAAATGGAAAAAGGTGACTTTGTCTATCTTATTGGAAAAACTGGTAGTGGCAAAAGTAGCTTTATGAAAACGCTTTATGGTGATCTAGAACTTACCGAAGGAGAAGGCCATGTTGTAGATTTTAACTTACGAACAATGAAGGAAAAAGACATTCCTTTTTTACGCAGAAAGTTAGGGATTGTATTTCAGGATTTTAAGTTGTTACCAGATAGAACTATTAACGGAAATTTGGAATTTGTGCTTAAGGCAACGGGCTGGAAAGATAAAGACAAAATAAAAGATAGAATAGAAACCGTTCTCGACAAGGTGGCAATGAAAACCAAAGGTTTTAAATACCCACACGAGCTTTCTGGAGGGGAACAGCAACGTATAGCCATTGCGCGCGCATTGCTTAATGACCCAGAATTGATTTTAGCAGACGAGCCTACTGGAAATTTAGATCCACAGACCAGTATTGAAGTTATGGAAGTCTTGCAAGACATCAATAAAAATGGTAATACTATTTTAATGGCTACACACGATTACGCACTACTTTTAAAATATCCGAGTAAAACTTTGAAGTGTGATGAAAACAAAGTTTTTGAAGTAGTGCAACGCAAAAGCTAAACTATACAAGAAACAAACCATGCTGTCTATACTGATACCAGTATATAATTATTCCATTAACAGCCTATTAACTTCATTAAATAAGGCTGTTGAGAGCTTAGACTGTACTTATGAAATTCTATGTTTAGAGGACGGTTCTAAATCATACTTAGATGATAATAAAGTTGCTTGTATTTCCACAAAAAATACTGCTCATATCATTTCAGATGAGAATATTGGCAGTGTAGCATCACGTAAACTACTTGCACAAAAAGCCAAATACGATTGGTTGCTTTTTTTAGATGCCGATGTTAAACTAATAGACAATAGTTTAATTCATAATTATTTAAATTGTTTTAAAAGCACATACGATGCTATTTATGGTGGTTGCAGTTATGATTCAGTTAGACCTAATGATGAGAATATTCTACGATGGAAGTATGGGTCTGTGTATGAACAAGTTAATGCGAAATCACGAAACAAAAATCCTTTTAAGCATTTAGTTTCTGCTAATTTTTTTATTAAAAAAAGTATTTTTTTAGAGGTTAGTTCTGAAATTAAAAGCAAAAGTTATGGCAATGATTTATTTTTTGCTTCAATCATGAAATCTAATAACGTTAAGGTTTTGCATATAGATAATTTTGTTATTCACCAAGGGCTCGATAGTAATGAAAAGTTTTTGCAAAAAGTAAAACAAGCTGTTTATAATCTTTATAAACATTACCAATCAAATACAATAGAACCATACGAAAACAGCCTTTTAAAAACTTTTAAAAAGGCTGAGAAGCTTTATCTGAACAGACTTATTGCTTTACTATTTCATCTAACCGAAAGCCCTATAAAAAAGCACCTGTTAGGAAGTAATCCGAGCATTAAACTACTACAGTTTTATAAATTAGGTTACCTTTGCTCATTAAGTATCAAAAAAAAATGACTCCTTTTTTTTCGGTTGTAGTTACTGTCTATAATAAGTCACATTTTGTAGAAAAAACAATTTCAAGCATTCTTAATCAATCTTTTAGTGATTTTGAACTCATTATCATTGATGATGGTAGTACAGATAACAGTGTAGAAGTTTTAAACAGAATAAAAGATAAAAGAATCTCTATATATCCAACTAAAAACCAAGGTGTATCCGCTGCTCGAAATCTAGGTTTAACTAAGGCAGAATCTGAATATGTTGCACTTTCTGATGGTGATGATATTTGGTTAGAAAATCATTTAGAAGAACTTAAGCGTCTTATAATGGACTTCCCAGACTGTGGTATCTACGCAACAGCTTACGAAAAGCACTTTTTTGAAAACTATATAACCAAGCCCAAATTTCAACATGTAGACCATCCATTTTTTGGCATTGTGGATGATTACTTTAAATCTAGCATGATAGATAGCATACTTTGGACATCAGCAGTTGCAATTCCTAAAACAATTATTGATAAAGGATATTGCTTTGATGAAAGCTTAGGCTGGGGAGAAGATAATGATTTATGGATACGCATAGCCAATGACTTTAAGGTTGCTTTTTCATCTACACCAACAGCAAATAAAATGGTTCATACAAAGGATAATCATCTATCGCTAACGAAAGATATTCCCAATCTTATAATGATGATAGATAAACATAAAGATGCCGAAACCCAAAATCCGTCGTTAAAGGCCTATTTGGATGTCAATAGATTTATGATTGCAATGGAAGCTAAGTTGAGAAATGATTACTATAACTTTAAAAAAGTAAGTGCAGATATAAAACCTGAACATCTTAATTCAAAATTGAAGATACTATTGTGGTTACCACCTGGTGTTTTAAGAGGGTTAAAAAGGTTAAAGTTTTTCCTGTTAAAAAAACGCCTTTACATATCACCTTTTAGATAATAAAAAATCATCATATTCCCTTACATATTCACTTTCATTGTAATTAGTAGAAGCTAACACTAAACACACAGCACCTGAAGAAAAGTTGTCTATCTCTCGCCAAATATGGGTCGGAATGTATAAGCCTTGAGTAGGTTTGTTTAATGTAATGCGCTTTTTTAATTTACCATCATCTACAATAACCTCAAAACTACCACTAAGTGCTATAATTACAGATTCTTGTTCCTTATGTGCGTGTCCACCTCTATAACTATCACTTGGTACATCGTAGAGATAATATACACGTTTTATAGCAAAAGGTATTGCGTCTTTTTCAATTACAGCGAGAGAGCCACGTTCATCGTGTACCTTTGGAATATTAATTATGGTTGTATCTTTTATTGTACTCATCAGCTATTTTAATAAGGTTTTCCATTGCTGTTTAATATCGTCTTTAGAAAACTTCTCAACACTCTTTTTAGCATTAGACTTGCATTGTAAATATAAATCTTTATCCTCTAACATTCTATTCATAGCTTTTGTAAGCGCTTCTATATTATCATTCTCCACCAACAAACCATTTTCCTCATGAATAATAACTTCGTTAGGACCAGATTTACAATCCACAGAAACAACCGGAGTGCCCAAAGCTAAAGACTCAGGTATTACCATCGGAAAACCTTCATACCTACTTGTTAGCACTGTAAAATAAGCATTTTTGACAATATTGTATGGACCAGGATTAAAAGGTAAAAATTCTACAAATTGGCTAAGGTTCATCGTTTTAACTTTTTCCTGAAGCATGTCCTTATCCTCACCATCACCTAAAATCTTTAACTTAACGTTATTTTTTTTCAAAACAGATATATCATATGCATCGATAAGTAGGGAAATATTTTTCACTTTATCATCTAACCTTCCAAAATACAATATATAAGGTTCATAGGAAGTATCATCAATGATTTGCTGTGTTGTTAAATCTGGTATAGGATTGTATATGGTTGTTATTCTGTTGAAACCATATTTATGTTTTAATTTATCAGCAATTGCTTTAGAAACAGAGACAATTCTTGTTACTGACCCATAAAGGTATTTCCCGAGTAATCGATTAGGGTTTATATAATTATCAGTATTATAACTATGAACATAATAAATAACGTTTTGATTAGAATAAACCCATTTAGAGATTACTAATTCCTTAAAAAAACCTATTCGTGTTCTATTGTCAATAACATAATCAAAATCGTGTTGTTTTATATAATTATGAAATACTCTTAAGCGTTTAAGCCTACCTAATCTAGAGTCATCTTGTAATTTCAACTCACCAAGATTCAATAATTCTCCTTTATATGGGTAATCTACATAGTGCAATACTGATACAATATGAACTTGAAATCCTAAATCAAAAAGTATCTCAGACAATAAAGCAGATGAACGTTCTGCACCACCAATGCCAAGTGAAGAAACCACAATACATATTTTTTTGGTGCTCGTTTTAATCATTTACATTTATATTTGAAAACAAATGTAACGATATAAATGAAACATCCACACAGCACATCATCGTTAAGTATAATTGCAAAAGGGATGTAACAAATGTCTTATAAAACCCTATAAACTATCGTATGAAAATTTTATTGGTAGGTGAATATAGCAGGCTTCACAATTCTTTAAAGGAAGGATTGCAATCCTTAGACCATGATGTAACGATTGTTGCAACAAAAGATGGATTTAAAAATTATGAGCTTGACCTACCAATACAAAAAAAATATGAAAAAGGATTTTCAAAAAAATTAAAGAATCTAATTTATAGGCTTACAAAAATTGATCTAGAATCGCTTCAGATAAAAAAACAGATTATAGATTTAAAGCCTAAAATAAGCGATTTTGATGTTGTACAATTTATAAACGAAGCTTCTTTTGGTTGTACTGCCAGTATAGAAAAGGACATCTTTGATTTAATTTCAAATTGGAATAAAACTGTTTTCCTTTTGTCCTGTGGCACGGATTATATTAGCATAAAATACGCAAATGACAATAAACTGAGATATTCCATACTAACTCCATACAAAAATGGAAAGGACAGAACTTTTCTAAGTGCATATGGATTGAAGTTTTTACAGCCAGATTTTATTAAACTTCATCATCATATTTACAACTCTATTATTGGAGTAATTGCTTCAGACTTAGATTACCATTTACCTTTAAAAAATCATCCTAAGTATTTAGGACTCATTCCCAATCCTATAAATACAGAACAATTAGAATTTCAGAAATTAAATATTAAAGACAAAATTGTAATTTTTCATGGTATTAATTCTAATAATTATTTCAAAAAAGGGAATGACATATTTGAAGAAGCATTAAAAATTATAACAAAAAAACACTCTGACAAAGTAGAGGTCTTAACCGTCAGAAGCTTACCTTATAAAGATTACATCAAGGCTTATAACGAAGCTCATATTCTTTTAGATCAAATCTACGCGTACGACCAAGGGTATAACGCTTTAGAGGCTATGGCTAAAGGAAAAGTGGTGTTCACTGGAGCAGAACAAGAATGGTTGGAATATTATAATCTTACAAAAGACACCATTGCAATTAATGCACTCCCCAATGCTGAACATATTGCTAAAAAACTTGAATGGCTTATTGAAAATCCCGATAAATTGATTGAGATATCATCTAATGCAAGACGGTTTATAGAAGAGCACCACGATTATAGAAATTCAGCTAAAACTTATTTAAATACTTGGCAAAAGCATTTATAAAAAGTTTATTCTTGGTTTGAAATTTTATTACTGTAATAGATTTTAACTACAAAAATTACAATAATGAAATAAATAAGATACCTAACAAAATGTGCTATTACAACGCCTTCTGTCCCATAGTAAGGAATAAAAACTTTTGAAAGTATAAAAAACAATCCCAGAGAAACTACTTCTGTAAACACAAAACTCTTTACCAGTCGTTTTGCCAAAAACTGATGGGCTAAAACTAAAGCACTCAACCTCACAAAATCTCCTAATAATTGCCACTTAAACAATGGCTCCATTCCTGTAAATTCAGGATAAATGATTTGTATAATTACATTTCTAAAAAAATAAACCAAAAGCATTCCTATTCCAAATATTGGCAGAATGGTTTTATAAATATTAAAAACTTCATTTTTAAAGTCTATTTTATTAGTGATACTAGCAAATTTTGGTATCACATAAAGTGAAAATAAACCTGTTGCAAATACCATATAATTTTTAGAAATAAATGAAATTGCTGTCCAATAACCAGCTTCGTTTACATTAATTTCATCGGTTACTGTTGTTCTAATATTAATCTCAATATAGTTAAGTAAAAAAGCGGAAACGAAAGACATTAAGCTAAATGCTAAAAGCTTGTTTTTATAATTGAGAGTCAGTTTTAAATCTTTAAAATCAATATATTTTTTTAGTGTCTTACCAAAAACAAAGCCCACAACAACTAGTTGTAATATTGGTGCAATGGCTATGGCAATAATTACACCTTCTAACCAAGCTGCATATAGTCCAATAAGAATTGCTACGGTTGCCAATAGGTAGCTTATTAATTCTATTTTAGCATACTTTTTATAATCCGAAAGTCCACTTACAACTCCATTAATGACTCTATTGACAGCTATAAAAGGCACTATTACGGCTAACAGCTTAAATACATAAACAAAATCGTAAGAAGAAAAAAGATAGTTTGAAAAATAGTTAGAACCAAAAAACAATACGACTCCAGAAATAAAAGAACCAATGATTATAAAAACGGTTGAAGTTGAAAACAATTTTGCCAACTCTGGCTTATTTTCTTTGTGCTGAGCCACATATTTTATAACACCACTGAACGTCCCTAATGTAGAAGTACTTGTAAGCATTACCATAACATTACGTACTTGCCCAATACTAGCAATACCAGCTTCACCGACAGTAACAGCTAATAGACGCTGAATAAATACTGAAACAATCAATCTTATGGTAATAACCACAGCATTAAGAGACGTAATCTTAAGAACAGTATTACCACTAAGTAATTTAGGAAGTTTCACGTAAAATTA
Source organism: Winogradskyella pulchriflava (assembly GCF_042434315.1). NCBI lineage: Bacteria > Pseudomonadati > Bacteroidota > Flavobacteriia > Flavobacteriales > Flavobacteriaceae > Winogradskyella > Winogradskyella pulchriflava. The sequence continues at coordinate 56,116 of NZ_JBHLTQ010000019.1, forward strand.
TTTAATATTCATCAAGACCATCATCATTCAATACTCCAAACAAAGAACTACCAAAAATTAGCAATATGATTGCAAAATGCATGAAATAACTTAAGCAATGTCCCATAACTGCTCCTTCAACACCAAAAATATCTATGAGATAAACGCTGGAAACATACATAATTACAAATAAAAACACCTCTAAGATTATAAAATGCGCAAACATCTTTTTTGCCAGAAACTGATAAGCAATAACCATAGACATCACTCTCATAAAGTCTCCTAATATCTGATAGCCAAATAAATCTTCAATTGGCCTAAAATCCTCAGTAAACAAAATAGTTACCAACCATGATCTACACAAATACACAAGAATTAATAATGCAGCAAATACAGGTAATACAGTTCTATAAAAACTGAAAACTTCCTTTCTAAATTCCTTTCGTGATTCAATTTCAGCAAAACGAGGTAAGATATATAGCGTCATTAGAGAATAAATAAACATAAGATAGTAATCCGACACTCGGTTTACAGCCTGCCAATATCCTGCTTCTTTAATACCAATCTCAGTAATAATATAATTTCTAATAATTATTAAAACAAATGGTATTGCAATTGATGACACCAAAGCCATAATCATATTAGGACTTAAATTTTTAAGTACTGAAAAATTGATATGGTCTATCTTAATTTGAGTCATTAAATTTTTTCTAAACGCAATACCAACTACAGTAATTAAAAGGTTTAAGGCTGGTGTTATAACTACAGCAACTAATGCTCCATCAATGTTATCTTGTCTAATTAAAAGTAACGTTACTAATAAACCAAGAATCTGGCTTATAATGTTTATTATTAAAAGGATTTTATATTTTGAGAAGCCATTCATTATAGAAAACGCAAACATATTTAGTGCGTAAAATGGCAACACAATAGCCATAGTCTCTATAACATAAGTATAGTTGTTATTGAAAAAAATGATACTATTTATATAATCTGCATTATAGTAGCACAGAAAAGCCAGTAATAATGATGAGAAAAAGCCAAAGTAAAATACCGTTGAAAGTATTTTAGTCAATTCAACGATATTGTTCTTAAATTTACTTATTTGTTTAACAACACCCTTGTAAAGACCAGCAATAGCTATAGATTGAATAGCGGCTAAGAAGTTTCTAAGATTTCCTATAAGTGCCATTCCCTCAGGACCAATAAAAATGGCAATAAACTTAGAAATAAGAATACCTGCAATAATTTTAATACTGATATTAGCTGTGTTTAAGCTCGCAGCCTTTACCAATACCTCATTATTTATATAGTGAAAAAACTTTTTCAATTAGTAGGTATTTAAAGTGTTTATCAGAGATTTAACTTCATCATCCGTTAATATAGGGCTTATTGGCAAACTTATAATTCTTTTATGAATATGTTCTGTAATAGGCAATTTTAAATCTGAAAACTGAGAAAGTGCCTGTTGCTTATGTGGTGGAATAGGATAATGAATTAACCATCCAATATTATTTTTATCTAAAAATTTTGTAAAATCCAATCTATCTTCAACTTCTACTACAAAGGCATAAAACACATGATTATCTGACCCGTCATAAAAAGGTAACTTTAGTTTTGGGTTTGTTATACCTTCTAAATAATGTTGTGCAATGGCTCTTCTTTTTTGATTATCCGCATCTAAAGCTTTTAATTTAATCCTTAAAAACGCAGCTTGTACATCATCTAGCCTACTATTAAAGCCTATAATTTCGTGCTTGTATTTTTCTTTACTACCATAATTTCTCAACATTGAAATCGCTTCGAACAATTCCGAATCACTAGTAGTTACTGCACCACCATCACCTAAAGCTCCTAAATTTTTACTTGGATAAAAGCTAAATGCCGCAGCGTACCCTATGCTACCAACTTTTGCCGGATATGAAATTGGTCTCTCAATATTTAAAGTTGTTTCTGCTCCATGTGCCTGTGCGGCATCTTCAATCAGTAACAAATCATTATCTTTCGCAAACTGTAACAAATTTTCTACATCAGCCAGTTGACCATAAAGATGCACCATGATAATGGCTTTTACATCTTCGGTCGTTGCATTCTTCACCTCATCAATTGAAAGGTTGTATGTTTCTGGATTCGGCTCTACAAAGACAGGCTCTAAATCGGCATGCAATACTGATAAAATCGTCGCGATAAACGTATTTGCTGGTACAATAACCTTATCCCCTTTTTTTAATTTATCTAGTTGAATAAATCCTTTTAGAATTAATGTTAACGCATCCAAACCATTAGCTGTACCAACACAATGTTTAGTGCCGCAAAATTGGGCAAACTCATTTTCAAATTTTAAGCTATTAGAACCTAAAATATAATTTGAAGCATCCAAAGATTTACTAAAGGAATCCTCTAACTCCTTTCGGAATCTATTATTTATTTTATGAAGGTCTAAAAACTTAATCATATAAAGATATCTTCTAAAAGTTCATAGTTCTTTGTCTTTATAGTATAAAACCCTTGGGCTATGGAACGTGCACCAAAACCTTCTTTCCAGAATTGCAATCCTTGATTTATCTTTTGGCCAGCTTCAACATTAGATGTCCCAAAACTGAAATACAGTTTATTACTAAACACATTTTCTAATAAATAGATATGTAAAAAATCTAAACTCCCTAATTCATTCTTATCTGCATTTCCTGATATATACTGACAGTGTGCTACGTTATCGGTTTCAAAAATAGTTGTACCACCAACAATTTTGTCATTAAAATACACATTAAACTGTCTTATATTTTTTGGAAATCTAGACTTTAAAAGCGTTATTTCTTTTAAACTATGCACTGGCTCCACACCATGTTTAGATTTCAGGTTCGGAATCAAAATATGGTTCCAGAAGAGGTCAAAACTATCGGATTCCTCTACATTTAAGTTGTGTTTTTGCCCTCTTTTTAAACCTTCCTTTCTACTGCTAGAATAGGATTTAAAATTTAAATCTACTACAGAATGCATATCTGTTCTCACTAATTCTGCATTGGTTTTAAAATACAAATAAACCAATGGATTATTAGTTGCGTTATGCAGGTAAATACTTGGTAATTCTTTTATCCTAATAATAGAAATACCTTTTTCGTTAAGGTACTTTAAAATAGCTTTAAAAGCCTCAATTACATCTTCAGATTTTAAATTTTTAGCATAGATAAGCCCACCATAACTTAAACCTTGATGAGAATACACTTCATTATTAACTTTATTGGCTGGTAACAATGCTAATAATTTATCATTCTTATATACCATCAACGAGCAATCTACAAATCTATCGCTATGATAGTCCATAAAATCTCTTTGAAACAGAAAGGTGTCTTGGTTGCTTGTTAAGGTAAAGTCACTCCAAGAATTCTTATCACTACATGTATATAATTTAACTAGATAAATGAGTTGAAAAATTTAGAATTTGATTGGTGTGAAAGTACAAATTTTAAAGTATTTTTCTAAAACTCAAAAGACTTAGTCGATACTTTAATTTTCTTTGGAAAGATTTGTAGAGTCTAAAATATAAAGTGGTCTGTTTTTTACATTAGTATTTATTCTACTGATATATTCACCTATTACACCTATTGAAAGCAATTGAATACCACCTATAAATGCTGCGCTAATAATTAATGACGTCCATCCTGTAATGGTTTCTTTAAGTACATAATGTGAAAATATAGCATAAACAATAACCATAAATGAAAAGATAGAAATTACAAAACCTAATCGACTGACATATAGCAAAGGTTTATCAGAAAAACTGGTTATTCCATCAAAGGCTAGACGAAACATCTTACCATAAGAATAGCCACTTTTACCATGTTTTCTTACATCTCTATTGTATAATACATATGTTTGTTTAAAGCCCAACCAAGCTATTTGACCTCTCAAAAATTTATTTTGTTCAGGCATTGCATTAATAGCTTTAACTACCTTTTTTGACAATAACCTAAAATCACCAGCATCTAGCGGAATTTCAAACGACACCCAACGTTTTAAAAGTCTATAATAAAGTTTAGCCGTTAGCTTTTTCAGAAATGATTCACCTTTACGCTTTCTTCGTTTCGCATAAACCACATCAAACCCTTCTTTATGCTTGGCGTATAATTCTGAAATTAATTCTGGTGGATCTTGCAAATCAGAATCTATAATAACCGTACACTTAGCATTACAATGCTCTAATCCTGCTGAAACAGCTATTTGGTGTCCAAAATTTCTACTAAGATTCAGGTAAAATACTTTAGAATTTTCAGTAGAAAATTTCAAAATTCTGGTTAGAGAATCATCTTTGCTTCCGTCATTTACAAAGATAATTTGATATTTTTCTGAAATAGATTCAAGTGTTTTTATTGTTCTACTATAAAGCTCTGTAAGATTATCAGCTTCATTATAAACAGGTATAACCACTGAAATGTCATTTATTAACATATAACTTTCTATTTTAGGCTCTACTAATATAAGTGAAACTGATTGATCATACTTTATTTTTTTGATGCATAAATATTAAAGTAATCGTTACTCCATACTACTTCATAGTTATTTCGCTCTAAAAAACCATTCATTAAAGCATTGCGTTCATTACTATGAAAATCAGAATTTTCTTTCTTTGTAGACATATAATCATCTATTGGCTCAGAAAATTTATAGATGGTTTCAAACTTTTGCTGAACTACTATTGGCATTTCATTTATTTCATTCTCTGCTTTATTTAGCTTCTTTTCAAAGGAATTATAGTCATATATCCAAACCCAAGGGTTATACATATATGGTTTTGTTTCCGTTAAAAAATGCACCATAGGTATTTTATCGTAAGCCATTAAATAATCATTTGGCTCTACATATTTTTCTAAATTAACGAGTAATTCATTTATAATTTTCGCACGTTTCTCAGTAGTATAAATCCCTTTAGCTTTATCACTTTTAATAGCAAACTTCTTATCAAGCCTGCTACCCAAATCAAAATAAGTTTGTTGCGGAATATTATAAGCTTTAAGTGCTAAGAAAGAAATTATAATACACCACAAATATGCACTAGTATTTAAGTTTTCTGCTTTTTTTGTAAGAATAAGCTTTTGATTTATCAAATAGAAAAACAGTGGTAAACCAACCCATATTGCCATAAAACCACTATTATTTATACCTCCAGCCGATCCTAGCGATATTGTAATCAGCGTTAAAAAAGACATGAAGCTTATTACTTTAACTTCAAAAGAAACTCGTTTTTTTATAATAAGAAAAATACTTCCAAATAAACATAAGCTATAAACTGGATATATATTACCTGTATCAAACCAAACAAAAAATAAAATAGAAGCAATAAACATTGTGATTATTAACTTATTCTTTTTACTAACAGGAATATATTGGATTAAAACTATTACCAGTGATATTAAAATCAATTTCAAAAATGCTATAAAAATTGATATGTAATTGTAGACTGGCGCTCTAAAAATATCTATAAAATTATGAGAACTACCTTCAGTATTGCCAAGATCTACAATAGTTAATAGAGCATTCTTCATAATCTCTACCTGGCCTAAACTCAATAAAATTACATATATAGTTAAGTAGCCTAAAACTGAACCAATCAAAAAGAAACCTACAGGTTTTATAGCCTTTACAATTGGTTGCTTCTTTAGATAATAAGCAAATGGTATTGCTAAAATAAGAATATACAGTACAGCATTGGGAACTCTAGATAATACCGTAAAACTGAGAATAAAACCCGCTAAAATAAACTGATATATACTATTCTTTATAATCGCTTTATTTAAAATGTAAATTATAACAACTGTTAATAATGCAGTTAGTTGGTTGTGATAAAATGTTAGGTAACCATAATCATTAACAAACAAAACCATTACTAATGAAAACAACAGAAAATCTTTATTGATATGGTTTTTTAGTAATTTATAAGTCAATAGAAATGAGGAAGTATTAACAATTATAGCTAATATCCGAAACCATAAAATCCCTCCTTCTTCAAATAGTTGATACCATAATCCTCCAACAAAACCAGAAAACCAATACAAAAAATTATACTCCACACTTTCTGGGTTAGAAAAAATCTGCTGATAGAAGGTTAAAACAAATCCATCGTCACAAACATCAAAACCTTGAAAAGCCATTATCAGTTGTATGACAACTACAACTATTAAAATAATTTTAAATTTTGATATTTTCAAGATACTTCAATTTTTTCGCGGATGAAGATAATTAATCGGTTAATATTTCAACTCCAGAATCCATATAAAATTAGCGATAATTAATTCAGCATAGTTTTAATACTGAATAACATTGTAGAAAATAGTTTTGTTATTTTTACATCAACTGCCTAAAGACACATATGCTTAACATCAACTTTAAAAACCTAAGTACAGCAACATACATTTTGTTTATAGCTTATTTAAGCGTCTTCCTATTTTGCATATTCACAGAATCTATTTACTCACCAGACACCTATAGCTATTTAAGAGCAATGCCTTACAGACAGATGGGTTACGTGATTTTTTTAAAAATTTTCACTATTGTTTTTGGGTCGTATTTTGATATAGCAGTCGTTTTTACGCATACAGTATTTAGCCTCTTTGCTGTAAATTACTTTTTTAAAAAGGTAACTTCAATATTTAACCTCAATAGTATTTATAAGCTGATACTTATCTTAATATTATTATTTCCTTTTTTTCCACCACTATATATTGCTAATAACATATGCTCCGAAGGTCTTGGATATGGTTTGTACTTACTATTTGTGGCCATTGGATTAGACATACTCTTTAATAATAAAAGAGAAAATTTAATCTATTATCTTATAATATATCTTGTATTAGTCTTTATACGAAGTCAATTTATTTTTTCAACTTTAATTTTCGCTGGAGTTTACTTTTTAATATACAGAAAGTCTATTCTCAATCGAAAACACCTTATAAATATTATTGCGTTTTGTTGTATTATTATTGTTGCAAGTTTAACTGAACGTACCTACCACAAGCTAAAGGATGGCTTTTTTAAACCAACTCCGTTAGGGTTTATTAGTGCTTCTACTGCACCTATTTATGTTTCAGACAGAACGGATTATTCGCTTATAGACCAAAGAGAGTATAGAGAAATTCTTCAAATAAGCTATGATACATTAGCTAAAAAGGACTTACTCTTAAAGCTTAATGAAACACCAAAAGAGCACTATCGGTTTTTTCATGAAAATTTGCCAAAGATTTGCAATCAAACTGTTCTTGAACAAGCCGTAAAGTATTTTTCTTCAAAAAGCCCACCAATAGGTTTTACAGAGAAACAAGTATTGTCCTATCCTTTTTTTGAGGCTGAAGCAGCATGTAAAGTATATACTACAGTACTAATTAAGGACAACTTTAAAAAATGGATTCAACTGTATTATACTAACATTACTTATGGATTTTACGCGCCTATTATTTTTTACTTTGTTGTACTTATTTTTCTTTACAGCCTAATAAAAACCGTGCTTACCTATCAAAAAAAGTATGCTATTTTATTTTTGCTTTCATCATTAATCTTATCAAATGCACTTTTTATTGCATTTGCTAGCCATTCTATAATGCGTTATCTCTTTTATAATTATGCTTTGTTATTTTTGCTATTAATTAATACTCTCAAACTTCTAAAACGTGAATAATAATCCAGAGCTTTCTATAGTAATGCCATGCCTTAATGAGGCTGAAACATTAGCAATTTGTATTACAAAAGCAAAGTCGTTTTTGGATTTAAACCAAGTTAGTGGGGAAATTATAATTGCCGATAATGGTAGTACTGACAGCTCTATCGCTATTTCCAAAGCACATAATGTAACAATTATAAATGTAGAACAAAAAGGCTATGGAAGTGCCTTAAAGGCAGGCATCGATGTCGCAAATGGTAAATACATTATTATGGGAGACGCTGACGACAGTTACGATTTTTCCAATCTTATGCCCTACTTATCTGAACTTAGAAAAGGAAACGATTTAGTAATGGGAAACCGTTTTAAAGGAGGAATTGAAAAGGATGCTATGCCCTTTTTACATAAATACCTAGGTAATCCTGTATTATCTTTCATTGGACGTTTGTTTTTTAAGATTAAAATAGGTGATTTTCATTGTGGCTTAAGAGGGTTCTCCAAAAACGGTTATAATAAAATGAATCTGCAGACTTCAGGAATGGAGTTTGCTTCAGAAATGGTTGTAAAGTCCAAGTTAAATAATTTGTCAATTGTTGAAGTTCCAACAAAGCTTCATAAAGATGGTAGAACAAGAGCTCCTCATCTTAAAACATGGAGTGATGGCTGGAGACATCTACGTTTTTTAATGCTTTATGCACCTAATTGGTTATTTCTTTATCCCGGAATTTTATTAGGATTAGCTGGATTGGTCTTATCGATTTTATTAATCATAAATCCTATAAAAATTGCCGGACTTACTTTAGATGTACATACATTATTGTACGCTTCTGCATTTCTACTGGTTGGTTTTCAATTTATGATTTTTTATGGATTAACTAAGATTTTTGCCGTTGAAAATGAACTACTACCAAAATCTAATCGCTACCGAAAACTCTTTAAATTCATTAACCTTGAGAAAGGGCTTGTTATTGGTTTTGTATTGGTTTGTCTAGGATTATTTCTAAGTCTTAAAAGCTTATCTATTTGGCAAACCAAAGACTTCGGAAGTTTAGATACTAGCACAACTTTAAGATATGTAATTCCTGCAACCACTTCCCTTCAACTTGGTATTCAAACGATATTGTTCAGCTTCTTTTTTAGCGTGTTAGGTCTTAAGAAGTAACTTTTTTAACCCAATTTTTCAAAAACAAATAAATTATTTAATCCTAACTGAAATTTTTTATGTTTTATTAGTCTGAATTGTTTTGAATTAAAAATAATTGGTACGTCGGCAACTTTAAACCCATAATGCTCTTCTAAAGACATACCATCGATTAATCTCAGTTTAGAAAGTACCCATAAGATATGATCTACAAAAGGCGAAGGTACAGTAATAATAACACGTCCTGATGGTTCTAAGTATTTATAACAATCATTACTAAGTTGAAGTTGTTCTTTTTTTGGTATATGTTCTAAAACAGCAAGCATTGTAATACAATTAAACTTTTTATCCAGAGGAAGGTTATTAGGAAATTTGCCTGGTAACAAAGTATAATTTTCAGTTTCAATAGTTCTATTTAATAATGGATCTAAACCAATGCTGTGACTTATGGGCTTTGATGATAATTTATTAAATAAAGTATCGTCAAAACAGCCTATATCTAAAACTTTGTCATTCGCTTTAATATATGGAGCACAAACTTTAATCCGCCAATCCCTTAAAAATCTATCTAAAAACTTCATTGAAATTATTTGTCAAAATTATTGGAAGATATAAAAAAAGAGAAACCCATTTCTGAATTTCTCTTTTTATATAAAATAAATTAGTCTAAGCTAATTAAATCGTCTTATTACGTTTACGATCTACTTCTTTCAAATATATCTTACGTAATCTTAAGTGGTTTGGTGTTACCTCAACATACTCATCTTTCTGAATATATTCCAAAGCTTCTTCTAACGAAAACTTAATTGCTGGTACAATCTTAGCTTTATCATCTGCACCAGACGAACGCACGTTACTTAATTTTTTAGTTTTAGTGACGTTAACCGTCATATCATCTCCACGCGAGTTTTCACCAATTACTTGACCTTCGTAAATATCCTCACCTGGATCGATAAAGAATTTACCTCTATCTTGTAATTTATCAATAGAATAAGGAATTGCTTGACCATTTTCCATAGATACCAAAGATCCATTTTGACGTTCTGGAATACCTCCTTTTAAAGGCATATATTCTTTAAAACGGTGTGCCATGATAGCCTCACCAGCAGTTGCGGTTAATAACTGATTTCTAAGTCCAATAATTCCACGAGATGGCACTAAAAATTCGCATACCATACGCTCACCTTTAGCTTCCATGCTCAGCATTTCACCCTTACGCATTGTTACCATTTCAATAGCTTTACCTGATACACTTTCTGGTAAATCAATCGTCATTTCTTCAAAAGGTTCGCACTTTACACCATCAATTTCTTTGATGATTACTTGTGGCTGTCCAATTTGAAGTTCGTAACCTTCACGACGCATGGTTTCAATTAAAACAGATAAATGCAATACTCCACGACCGTAAACCATAAACTTATCTGCACTATCAGTTTCCTCAACTCTAAGTGCTAAGTTTTTTTCTAGTTCTTTAGTTAAACGGTCTTTAATATGACGAGAGGTTACATACTTTCCATCCTTACCAAAGAAAGGCGAATCGTTAATAGTGAATAACATACTCATTGTAGGCTCATCTATAGCAATGGTTTTTAAACCTTGTGGATTTTCAAAATCAGCAACAGTATCGCCAATTTCAAAACCTTCTAAACCTACAATAGCACAAATATCACCAGTTTGTACTTCTTCTACCTTTTTACGACCTAAACCTTCAAAGGTGTGTAATTCTTTAATTTTATTCTTAACAATAGAACCATCTCTTTTTACCAAAGAAATTTGTTGTCCTACTTTTAAACTTCCACGAGTTAAACGACCAATAGCAATACGTCCTGTAAACGAAGAAAAGTCTAACGATGTAATTAACATCTGTGTAGTGCCTTCTTCAATTTTTGGTTCTGGTATATGCTCAATAACCATATCTAATAATGGTTCTATATTGTCTGTTTCATTCTGCCAGTCATCACTCATCCAGTTGTTCTTTGCAGAACCATAAACCGTAGGAAAATCTAACTGCCATTCCTCGGCACCAAGTTCAAACATTAAATCGAATACTTTCTCGTGTACTTCATCTGGCGTACAGTTTTCTTTATCAACTTTATTGATAACCACACATGGTTTTAAACCTAAGTCAATAGCTTTTTGAAGTACAAAACGTGTTTGTGGCATTGGTCCTTCAAAAGCATCTACTAATAGTAAAACACCATCAGCCATGTTTAATACACGCTCTACTTCTCCACCAAAATCGGCGTGACCAGGTGTATCAATGATATTGATTTTTGTGTCTTTATAAATTACCGAAACATTTTTTGAGGTAATGGTAATACCACGCTCACGTTCTAGATCGTTGTTATCTAGAATTAAGTCTCCTGTATTCTCGTTCTCACGAAATAATTGACAGTGGTACATAATTTTATCCACCAAAGTTGTTTTTCCGTGGTCAACGTGCGCAATAATTGCAATATTTTTAATCTTAGCCATAACTATGCTGATTTTAAGCGCGCAAAGGTACGTCTAATTCTTCTCATTTCGTTAATTATATGTTATATTTTAATAAATCAACAATTTGAGTTCGTATCTTTCGTTATATAATTGATTAATAGTAAAAAGCCTTCCCTTAAAAAATCAACCGCTAATTGGGCTATTTACATCTGAACCCTAAAAATAACAACAGATGAATGCAATTAGTAAATACACCAAATTTATACCCTACCTCTATTTTTTATCGGTAATCATTTATTGGTTTACTCATATTAATAGAAGCGAAGGTATTTCAGCATATCCAATATTATTATTTGGTATTCCGTTTTTGTGGCAGTTGATTAAGCCAAACAGCAAGTTGAATTTCTCACTGGGAATTGTCTTTGTATGCTTGTCTTCGTACCTTATACTAGCGTACCTATCTAACATACTCAATATAGTTAATTGGTCTGAGTCATCTCAACGTTTATTATTTTATGGTGGTGCCTTAGTCGTTGGAAATTTTATTATGTCGCTTTGGATTATTAGAAACAGTATAAAAAAGGTATTTTAATACTATCTTTGCGACTTAATATTTAAGTCTTAAGCTTTGATAACAATTCCAAAATTAAAACACACCCAATCTGATAATTTCTTTTTGCTTTGTGGACCTTGTGCCATTGAAGGTGAAGATATGGCCTTGCGTATTGCTGAAAAGGTGATTTCTATTACTGATAAACTTGAAATTCCTTATGTTTTTAAAGGTAGTTTTAAAAAAGCTAATCGCAGTAGAATTGATAGTTTTACTGGTATTGGTGATGAAAAGGCTTTAAAAATACTAAAAAAGGTTTCCGATACTTTTGATGTACCAACAGTTACTGATATTCACGAAGTTTCTGACGCTACAATGGCTGCTGAATATGTGGATGTGTTACAAATTCCTGCATTTTTGGTAAGACAAACAGATTTAGTGGTAGCTGCTGCTAAAACAGGAAAAGTTGTCAACCTTAAAAAAGGACAGTTTATGAGTCCTGAAGCCATGAAACATGCTGTACAAAAGGTGAAAGATGCTGGTAATGACAAAGCTTGGATTACGGACAGAGGCACTATGTTTGGCTATCAAGATATGATTGTAGATTTTAGAGGTATACCAACCATGCGCCAATATGCTCCAACAGTTTTGGACGTTACCCACTCATTACAACAACCTAACCAAAGCATTGGTGTTACTGGTGGACGACCAGATATGATTGAAACCATTGCAAGAGCTGGAGTGGTTAACAATGTAGATGGCTTGTTTATTGAAACCCATTTTGATCCTTCAAACGCCAAAAGTGATGGTGCCAATATGTTGCACTTAGATAATCTTGAAGGTTTGTTGCGTAATTTGACAGCTATCCGTAAAACGGTAAGAGGTTTATAATGCAAAATAAGCTGCTTTTAGTACTTTATTTATTATTAAGCAGTTTTTGCTTTTCTCAGTCTGGAGAAACAGCCTCAACAAATGAACCAACAAAATTAGAATTGGTCTTCTCACCTGGAATGTTTGTCCAAAAGCAAATTTTCACAGAAATTAATATATCAGTTGGGAGAGTTAGTGCAGAATTCCCACCTAAAATGTTTCCTATTGTAGGGTTTGAAGGATTCAGAGCTGGTGTAGAAACCAATCTAAGGAGTAATGAAGATTTTATTATTGCTCCTAAATTAGGCTATGAAATTTCACTGACATTCTTCTCCGTTAGATTATCTGCCCTAAATTATTTTCACAATAAAGAATCAGAATTTAGGATATTACCTGAGTTAGGCGTAAGTCTCGGTGGCATGTTTAATTTAACCTATGGTTATGGTATAAGTTTTAAAAATCCTATCAATGATATATCCAATCATAGACTTTCACTCAGCATTAATTTAAACCGTAGATTATCTCAGGCAAACATTAAGTTACTTGGTTTGTAATTTTAAGATTTACGCTTTAAAATCAGCTTAAAAGGATTGGTGTTAATCTTCAATTGCTGTTCAATAACATAGACTACAACCTCATCGTCTATATCCTCAACAGACCTATAACGAAGTGACATAACGGACTTTCGATTTTCAGTGACAAAATGTGTTTTGTAGGTTTCCATCCGTTCTCCATGCCAAAATGCCAAATCCACATAATCTTTAGATTGATTAAAATAACAAAGCGGAATACCGTTACAATAGTAAAATGGTAAACGCCATTTGTAAAGTAACTCAGCATTAGGAGCAACTGCCTCAACAACAGATTGCAATTGAAGTAAAATGGACTTGTAAGGCTCTTTTTGTCTGAGTATGTAATCTTCTGCTGGATTCAAAATAAAACTAAAACAATTGAATAATACCAATAACAATCAACCCAATGCCAATAATAGCTTTAAAAGGCATGAGTTTGGCTGATAATTTTCTTAAACTAGTTTCTAAAGCTGGTACTTTACCAAAGGCGTGTGTTAACAATAAAATACCTCCAAGAATACTCACAATGTTAAAAAGTAATCCATCCCAAAATTCGAGTATTGCAAGGACAATTAAACCTATTCCGATAGCCGTCTGAAATGGTGCTAAAAACCCAGCTATTTTATTAAAAAAGTTGCTTTCGCCATCCCATTTATCTAAAGTAGCTAATCCTAATAATATTCCACCAGAAATATTAGCAATGGTCAATAAAAGTTCTATCATAATTTATAGTCATTAATTGTTTAGAACATAAATTTAGTTAATATCTTCTAAAATAGTTTTGTTCAATTGAAATAAAATAGTTTACTTTGTATTTCAAAGTACTTTTTATTATGAGCAACGAAGATTATTTAAAAGACATTAGTGAGATTAAAAATCTCATGAATAAATCATCGCGATTTATTTCCCTTAGCGGCTTATCTGGAATCTTAGCAGGCATCTATGCGTTGATTGGTGCGGCTATTGCGTATTGGTTGGTAAATACACATAGCGATGGAAAGCTATACATATTTCACGGCTGGGTATTTTGGACAAGTATGTTTGTTTTATTAATGATTGCTCTTTTAAGTGCTTTTACTGGTATAATTCTCACCACAAGAAAAGCGAAAAAGAATGATGAGAAGATTTGGGACAGTTCCTCAAAGCGTTTATTATTTAACTTTTTAATCCCACTCGTGGTTGGTGGCATATACTGCCTTATAATATTAAATCAAGGACGCTATGGACAAACAGGCGGATTAATGCTTATCTTTTATGGTCTCGCGTTGGTAAGTGCTTCAAAATATAGTTTAGGAAACATAAAATATTTAGGATATATTCAGATTATACTGGGATTGATTGCGAGCTATTATCCTGGCTATGGTTTTTGGCTTTGGGTTATGGGATTTGGCATTATGCACATTGTTTATGGGACTTGGATGCATTTTAAATATGATAGAAAATAGTCCATAATCTTGATGAAGACATTAAATAGAATAGGTTGGATTTTTACAATTATTGTAATTGACGTCGTGCTTTACATAACAATTGGATTAATTCTTATGAATTATGAAGATTTTTATAATGAAAGTGAAGGTGAATATTTTAGTTTAGCAAGTATGACTTTGATTGAAAAAATTGCATTTATTTCATACTATTTACTAATTGTCGCAAATATACTTTTAATCATATATGCTTTGTATAAAATTGTAACAAAGTATATAATTAAAAAATAAGATTCCTGCCTACGCAGGAAGTAATATGAGCATAATAACTAACATAAACAAACTTTTTGACCATAGGATAAGACTTGGTATCATGTCCATTCTTATGGTAAATGAGTACGCGGATTTTAATATGCTTAAAGAATTGTTGGGAGCAACGGATGGTAATTTGGCGAGTCATACAAAAGCATTAGAAAAAGCCGAATACATTTCAGTAGAAAAGCAATTTATTGGCAGAAAACCAAATACAAGATATAGTGCTACTAAACTTGGTAAAGCTGAGTTTAAAAAGCATATTGAAGCGCTTGAAAAATTAATTAAGAAGACCTAAAAACAAAATTTTCAATCTAAATTAAAGTTTACAAATGAATATGCTATCCAAATTCCATAACCTTTACTTTCATATGAAAGGCAACAGATGGTATTGGCTTTTTTATATTTTTTGTAGAATAACTTTGGCGTTTGGTTTCTTTTCAGCAGGAATGGTTAAAATTGTAGGGGAAAGATTTGCGAGCGGATTATCTGTGAGCCATCCTATGGGAGCCTATTTAGAGGCTTTGCATCATACAGGTTACTATTACACATTTATTGGCTTTGCACAGGTGATTGCTGCTATTCTCTTAATTATACCACGTACCGTGACACTAGGTGCACTGCTCTATTTTCCTATAATTATTAATATTTGGATATTATCTTTCGCAGTAAGGTTTGATGGCTCTTTTGTTTCATCTCCCTTAATGGTTATGGCAAATCTCTATATTTTGGTTTGGAACTATGACAAGTTAAAATACATATTACCATTTAAAACCTTTCCAGATTTTGGAATAATTAAACGTCCAGAAAAATATAACAATTCATTTCCTTGGGTATTCTTTTCTACGGTATTTATGATTTTTACTGCTATAGTATTATATTTTATTTATGGTAATTCCATAATGCCAAGAAACACTTTAAAAGATTGTAAAGTACAGTTCATCAATACAGTAAACGAAACAGCAGGATCTGAATTTTGCGAATGCATCCACAACCAAGGACAACCATTAGACCAATGCTTAGAAAATTATAAAAAAGCAACGAAATAGGCAATGAAATACTTTGTAGATAAACATTCAATAGTAAGAGAAATTTGGGGCAAAAGCGACACCATATTACTCGTCTTTGCTGGTGCCTCTGCTGAGTTTGCCCTAAACAAAGCTGTGGACTGGCTCTATTTTACTGGTATGTTACCTAAAGATCCTTTAGGACGATTGTTTTCTACCGTTAATTATGCTAGAGCTATTGTTTTTTCTGAAGAAAAGTCAGCTTTAAAAGCTATAGATAACATTAATGCTATCCATGGTTCGGTTGAAAAAAGCCGTGGACAAAAAATTCCGGAATGGGCTTATAAAGATGTTTTGTTTATGCTGATTGATTATTCTATCCGTTCGTATGAAATTCTCGAAAGAACACTTACACAAAGCGAAAAACAAGACGTCCTCAATGTTTTTAACAAAGTGGGAACAAGAATGGGATTGAATAACCTACCGCTCACCTACTCTGATTTTGAAATTGTACGTGAAGCGCATCTAAACCAAAACCTTAAGTACGGTGCATATTCCAAAAACTTATACCAACAATACAGAAAGCACTTAGGCATTTTTAGATATCGTTTATTATTGGAATCGCAAATATTGCTGCTTCCAAATACGGTGAGACAAATGCTTAACCTGAGAAAAATATCGTTATTAACTCCAATGATTTCTGTTTACAAACTATTTAGAAGTATAAAGCTAGATTGGATGGTAAAGGAATTGCTTTTGCCACCAGAATACAAACAAGATATAAAACGCATGAATGTTACCTAAACACTAATATTTTTTTAACTATTCACTTTGAAAAACAAAGTACTTTAAAATAAATTAATTATGAAAAAACTATTATTATTTATCGGAGCCTTATTGTTCAGCACATTGTTCTACGGCAAAAGCATTGGTCTCAACCTATTTCTTTTCAGTATCACAACACTTATCGTTTTGTTTGCAAACAATAAAGATGACTTTAAAAGTAAAAGAACGATCATCTACTCTAGTTTATATTTAGCAACAGGCTTAGCGGTTTTCTTTCACGATTCTTCGGTTGCAATCATAGCAAACTTCGTTTCTTTCTTTACACTTATTGGCTTATTATCTGAAAACAAATCTTCAATTTATGTCAATTGGCTCAATGGACTCTACACAACTATTGCAGGTTTATTTCATCGTAATTTTTCAATAAATGAAGTCACTCAAAAAGTGGAGTCAAAGAAGGATATTGATTTCATGCATTTGGCAAAACTTATCTTTATTCCTGCTGTAATAGTTATCATTTTTATTGCGCTTTATCAAAACGGAAATCCATTGTTTAACGATTTAATCGATAAGATAGATTTTAGTTTTATAAATATCCAATGGTTACTTTTTGCAGGATTGGGTTACTACCTATTTTCAAACATTCATAAACCTGTTGAAGTAGAACCAGCAACTGAACTAGATTTAAAAACAGGAAACACATTAACCCAAACTAGCAAATTTTCAATTCCAAAACTAAAGCAAGAAAACCAGTTGGGTATTATCCTTATTTCGTTACTTAATGTTTTAATCGTTATTTTCTTAATTACTGATATTACTTTCATTCTTACCAATCTAGATATTAGAGCATCTGTGTTTTCTACTCAGGTTCATAGTGGTATCAACGCACTTATTGCTTCTATTGTCATGGCTATAATAATTCTGCTGTATGTTTTTAGAGGTAATCTTAATTTCTATAAAGACAACAAAACCGTAAAAAGATTGGCCTTCACCTGGATTATTCTCAATGCAATTTTGGTGTGTAGTATTACTATTAAAAACGGACAATACATCTATTACTTTGGGCTCACATACAAACGTATTGGTGTCTTGATTTATCTAACACTTGCAATTACAGGACTTATAACCACATTACTAAAAATTGATAAAGTAAAAAACATCTGGTATTTATTAAGGTTGAATACCAAGGCTGCATTTGTTGTATTGATTTTAGCAAGCACAGTTAATTGGGATTATCATATCACCAATTACAATTTTAATTATGCCAAATCCATAGATTTGAATTACCTCATTGATTTGTCTAACAACAATACCTTTTTGTTAAAAGAAAAGGCTGAAGCACAATCATTAAACCAAGATAATATCCAACGTATTGAAAAAAAATATAATAAGTATGTCTATGAATTAAGAAACAATTCTTGGCAAGAGCTACAATATGATAATTTAAAGTTAGAAACAAAATGATAGTCTTGATAGTATTTGGATTCATGTTTATAGGACTATTAACATTTTTGGTAATAAGAATGAGCATTTCTTGCATCTTTTGGTCTTATCAAAGACCAGTAGACAAACAGCATGTTTTTAAAGTATGGTTTCCATATTACATTATCATTTTGACTGCCTTATGTCTTGCATTTATTGTAAAGTTTGATAGCCTATTAGCCATTTACTATTTCTCTTCAGTTTATCTCATAGCATTGTTAATCTGGAGAAGTGAACTAAAACCAAGTATAAAAAAACATGAAAATTTTGCCGTTGAACCAAATCATCCCAAACTACCATGAACAACCTATTTAACAAAATAAAGTCTTTGAGAAAGCAACTCATAATATGGCTTTTTGAACATTCGCAACGCATCTACACGTCAATGTTTAAAAATCATGAATCTTGGAATATCACTAAAAACGATTTACTAAGTCTACCACAACCTTCTTTTGGAAGGCATCTTGGAGAGTTTTTAGATAAAAATAATTTTGAATTAATTCCGAAAGTTGAACGACACGATTGCTACCATGTACTCTGTGGGTACAGCACAAAGGTTGAAGATGAAATAGCGCTGCAATGCCTTTGCTATGGTAATGGTAAACGGAGTCCGTATTTATATGGCGCCATAATTCTTGGTATTACAATTCTTCCAGATTATTACAGTTACTATTATAAATCCTACAAAACAGGAAAAAGTGCCAATCCATTTCATCATTTTAACTATAAAAAACTTTTGCACGTTTCTATAAAAGACTTTAGAGAAGCCATTTTTTCAAAGGCTGAATTATATAACCTCAACCTTATTAAATTATGAAGAAGATTAAGATTATAGTTTTATTAACCATACTTATTGGTTTTGGAGTTTTCACAACCTACCATTGGATAAGCTTTAAAACTAGGAATCTCGTTTATTACGATGTCAATAGCATTCCAAAAAACAAAGTCGGTCTGCTTCTAGGTACAGGAAAATATGCTGCAAGCGGCAACATCAACCTCTTTTATAAATACCGAATTGATGCGACAATAAAGCTTTACAAAGCTGGAAAAATCGAATACATCTTAGTAAGTGGAGACAATAGCAGAAAAGATTACGATGAACCTTCAGACTTTAAAAACGATTTAATAGCAAAAGGTATTCCTGAAGAAAAAATATTCCTTGACTATGCTGGTTTTAGAACTTTAGATTCGGTGGTTAGAGCCAAGGAAATATTTGGGCAGACGTCTTTAACGTTCATTTCGCAAAAATTCCATAATCAACGTGCTATATATATTGCCAATCATTTTGGTATCGAAGCCGTTGGGTTTAACGCTAGAGATGTTTACAAGTCTCATTTCAGGGAATATCTGGCACGATCCAAAGCGAGTCTGGATTTAGTTTTTAATGTACAACCCAAATTTTTAGGAGAGAAAATTACCATACAATAAGCAAATGAAACTACAATTCAACAAAAATTATTTAGTGCTAGCACATAGTCTATTTCTAATTGAATTAGCCATAGCCTTTATCATAAAAACCGGATTTATTCGCTACACATTTGGTGATTATCTCGTCGTTATTTTACTATATGCAATTATAAGAGGATGCACTAGCATGAGTGTGAGGGCCTCAGCTTTGGTCGTCCTCTTAATTGCTTATGGTATTGAGCTGCTCCAACTCACACCATTCTTAGCCTACTTTAATTTACAAAATAGCATAGCAGCTAACCTCATCTTTGGCAGTACATTTCAATTTGGAGATTTAATAGCCTATACGCTTGGAATAATTTCAGTATTAATAATAGAATATTACAATGGAAACTATAAAAACACTCATACAATCAAAGTTTAAAAATTTAGCACTAGTTACAGTTGCGTTAACATTTAGCATTATTGTGCTCATGGTTAGGATAAAACTAAACAAGTCCTTTTTCTATTTGTTTTTGGTTTGGAATATCTTCCTAGCTATCATTCCATACGCAATTACAATGTACTTAATCTCAAAACCATCTATAAGCAAGCTCAAACTCGGGTTTTGGGCTTTGGTATGGTTGGCGTTTTTACCAAATGCACCATACATTGTTACAGACTTAATTCATATTAAAATTGGTAATGATTCATTATTATGGTTAGATGTGTTGGTCGTAATGTCTTTTGCTATGAGTGGTTTGCTCCTCTTCTACCTATCTCTATTGGATATGCAAAAATTGATAGCTATGAGATTCAAGAAAATTCCAATAGTTACTTCTACTTTGTTCATTCTGTTCCTTTGCGGATTTGGAGTATACTTAGGTAGATTTCTGCGCTATAACACTTGGGAAATTATCAGCAATCCAGAAGTGTTAATGTCTGATGTTTTCAATATTATTGTTTCTCCATTTCAGAATGCCGACGCTTGGCTGTTTATAATTGGTTTTGGAAGTTTTTTAGTGGTTGGATTTTGGATGTTTAAAAATTTGAGAAAGTTAGCTGCTTAAGAATCTCTATTCTTATCTTGGATTTTCCTGACAATTTTTGTGGTTCTATTTCTAGTTAACATTCTTGGTAATACGGACAAAAACTTATTAAAAAGTCCTGGAATAGCAACAACCCTTCCGTTATGCATTGCTTTATAGCCATAAGCAGCTACATCCTTTGGGCAAGCCATGTTAAATGAAATTTTATTTTTCGTCGTTTTTTCTGAAACCACTTCCTGAAACGATGTTTTGGTAGGTCCAGGACATAATACTGTTACAGTAACTCCTGTGCCTTTTAACTCGTTAGAAATGGCTTGAGAAAAAGATAAAAGGTACGATTTAGATGCATAATACAATGCCATCATTGGACCTGGTTGAAATGCAGCCAAAGAAGATAGGTTTAAAATCTTTCCTGATCCACGCTTTACCATATCTGGCAATATTAGCTTTATTAAATGTGTAGTTGTGAGAATATGTAATTGTAACATCTCCGATTCGCGTTGCCAGTCTGTTTCATAAAAGGTACCAAACATGCCAAAACCCGCGTTATTAACAACGACATCTAAAGTAAAATCTTTGATCTCATTATAGATTTCATCGGCAATATTTATAGTACCCAAATCCTTTATTAATAAGGAAACCTCAGTATTGTAAGTTTTTTGAATATTAATTTTGGCCTCATTTAAACCTTCTGAGTCCTTATCGATTAAAATAAGATTATAGGCATCTTTTGCTAGCAGAAGTGCCAACTCATATCCCAAACCAGATGCAGCTCCTGTTACTAAAGCTGTTTTAATCTTATTTTTTACCATCTACATAATCCTGAAGATATTTAAAACGCTCTGTCAACTTACCATCTTCTGTAGTTATTCTAGCGCGTTTTAGAATTCCTCTTTCATCATCATTAAAAAAAGCAGGTATGACATGATCCACAAACGTTTCTCCAAAACCCTCACTAGCATCTTTTGGTAATTCGCAAGGTAAATTATCTACAGCCATTACCGTAATAGCACCTTTAGCATCAAAAGCAACTTCTTTTTCTGTTTTTGGGTCATAACCATAAAAAGGTTCTGCTATAGTTGAAGGTCTAATCGTACTAGCTACAGGCCCATCAATATCACAAGAAATATCAGCCACTAAATTGATTTTAAAATCTGGATGTTTAGCATCTTTCCTTGTGAATAAATAAGGTGCATTATTGCCATAAAAATGTCCTGCAATAAAGTAATCTGTTTCTTTAGCATAAGGCATAAAATTACTCTCATAACCTGTTGGGTCTTTATAAAATTCCCATTTATCACCCACTTTACCATCTATACGTTTTGCATATTCCATAACATCTGCCATAACATACACTGGCTCTGTAAATTGAGAGGTTAAGTACAAAGCATCACTTATTTCTTTTACACCTAAATGATCTAAAATCTCTTTAGCACCATAGGCAACCTTTCCGGTTCCTGTTAACAAGATTTTTATATTAGGAAGCGTAATTTTATCTAACGCTGCCTTAACAGCGTTTAAATCTGTCAATGTTTCCACTTTAGGCAGGTTAAACAACCCATCTCTTAATCCCAAAGCCCTAAATCCATTATACGCCCCAACCAAACCAGCATAGCGACCAAATCCAATTAGCCGCGCTCCACTTTTTTTAACTATTGTTTCATGGTCATACATTTGAATATTCTTTTCTAACATCGCCAAAAGCAGTTTTCTATTATAGGGCTGTTTTTTTATAGTATGAGAAAAGAAGAAATATTTTTTATTCGGAATCAAATGTTCAATTGGCACTTCTTTTACACCAATCATAACATCTGCGTCAGAAACATCGTCTGTAACTTCAAAACCGAGTTTAGCATATGCCTCATCTGGAAACACTCTAATATTAGAAGATTCAACCACAAACTCAGCATCAGGAAATCTTTTTCTGGCTTCGGCCAGAGTTTCTGGAGAAAATACCACACGTCTATCTGGTGGATTTTTACGTTCTTTTATGATAGCGAATTTCATGCAAATATGATTTTAAAGACTGACAAAAGTGTCAATTTACAAAATGGAATAATTTTTGCACGAAAATAATTGGATTTATGAGGTTGCGCAACTTTTTTTGTAAGTTTGCGGTCTTGAATCTGCCCATGGTAATTGTAAATTTCCATTGGCAGGTGCGTTAGGGATGGAAGCGGCATCCTTTTGCTTAAAGCAAAAGATATAGCGGACAGCCCGACACTTTGTGATCCTGCAAGGTTTTATAAACCTGGCAGGTATGAGCAAAGGGTAACGCCCAAAAGAAAAAAATATCATTTTATGAGATTCCTGCTTTCGCAGGAAGTTTTGGGGTCGACTGGTTTTGACAGCGAGATTAATTAAATGGTAAGCACGTCGTGTAATGGCATTGAAACACGTAAAAGGCTAGACCAAATTTTAAACGGCGAGAATAACTACGCTTTAGCTGCATAATCTGAATTATAGTAAGATTCGTGCTTATTCCTACTAGGTAGGAAGGCTAAATGTCTCCAGAAAGCCTTGGTTAGTGGCGTTCTTTTTAGAGGCATCGTAAAAATTGACCAAGATCGTGTAGCGCTTTGATGCACTTTCGAGATTTAGAAGCTAAGTTGTAAGTAGGTTGTCTTTAACCAGCTTACAATCGAAAAAACAAGAAAAGAATAAGCGTGTAGAAAGCTCTTTGGTTACTTGTTTGGACGAGAGTTCGATTCTCTCCGACTCCACAAAAAAGCCTTGTATTTACTATAAATACAAGGCTTTTTATTTACAAACTTTAAATTATGACTAATTAACAACACTAAAACTTCCTTTTAAGTCAGCAAGAGAACTACCACCAATCCAAACATTAAATTCCCCTGGTTCTACCTCCCATTTTTTGTTAGCTGTATAGAACTTAAGCGTTTCAGCATTAATTTTAAAAGTAACTTTTTTAGATTCTCCAGGTTTTAAGCTTAGTTTTTTAAACCCTTTTAATTCTCTTATTGGACGCACCAAACTACCAACCAAATCTCTGATATATAATTGAGCAACTTCTACCCCTTCTCTATCTCCTGAATTTGATAAGGTTACAGAAACGGTAATCTCACCATCAATTGGCATTTCAGTTTTATCTAACGTTAAATCACTATATGTAAATTCCGTGTAACTCAACCCAAAGCCAAAAGGGTACAATGCTGCTTTTGGAGCATCTGTATAACCAGAATATGTAACATGTTTAGGACTATACGGTCTGCCTGTATTCTTTTGATTGTAATACAATGGTTCCTGACCTACATTGTGAGGGAAAGACATTGGCAATTTACCCGAAGGATTATAATCCCCAAAAACCACATCTGCAATGGCATTTCCTGATTCAGAACCTAAATGCCAGCATTCTAAGATGGCAGGTACAACTTCAGATGGATAACTTAAATCCAACGGTCTACCATTCATAAGTACTATAACAATATTGTTGTTTACTTTTTTAATAGCGTCTAACAATTCTAATTGAAGTCCTGAAAACCCAATATCTACCTGACTTCTACCCTCTCCTGTTTGGTAAGCATCTTCACCTATTGCAAGTATAACCACATCAGATTTTTTTGCAACCTCTACAGCTTCTTCAATTCCCGATCGGTCTTCATTATTAAACTTTAAAGGATGTAAAAATTGATTTTCACCAGGTTTAACAGTAGGAATTGTTAACGCTACACCTTTTTCAAAGTACACTTTTGTATTTTCATCAACGGCTTGTTTTACTCCTTCTAATAGTGAAACAGCTGTATTGTATTCTCCTTTTCCTCTCCAGTTTCCTAAAGGTGTATTTTTATCGTCTGCTAATGGACCAATTACTGCAATACTTTTTAAATTTTTAGATAGTGGTAATAATTTATTCTCATTTTTTAGTAACACTATTGATTTTTTAGCTACATCTCTAGCGATTGCTAAATGCTCTGGTGTATATACTTCATTTTGCTCTCGTTCTTCATTACAGTACTTGTAAGGGTCGTCAAACAACCCTAATTGAAACTTAATTCTTAATACACGTCTTACGGCATCATCAAGATGCTTTATGGAGACTTTCTTTTCTTTTATTAAAGATTCTAATGCAGCTTCATAAGCATAGGATTCCATATCCATATCACTCCCAGCATTTAGTGCAATCTCAGCTGCATGTTTTTTATCTTTTGCATATCCATGAGCTATCATTTCACCTATACTTCCCCAATCTGACACCACAAATCCATTCCAACCCCATTTTTCTTTTAACAAATCTCGTTGTAGCACCTTATGTCCTGTTGCCGGAATACCATCAATATCATTGAATGAATTCATAAAAGTTGCCACACCTGCTTCTGCTGCAGCCATAAATGGCGGTAATATTGAATTATGCAATTCATGGTCACCAATACTCATCGTATTATAATCTCTACCTGCTTCAGCAAAGCCATAACCCGCAAAATGCTTTGCGCAAGCAGCAATTGTATAAGGGTCTGACAAATCATTACCCTGAAAGCCATTTATTCTTGCAACTCCTATTTCTGTGGCTAGATAAGTATCTTCACCAGCACCTTCCATTACACGTCCCCAACGTGCATCTCTTGAAACATCTAGCATTGGAGCAAAGGTCCAATTTAGGCCAGAAGCTGCCGATTCTTTTGCTGCAATGGCTGCCGACTGCTCAATAATATCTAAGTCCCAGCTTGCGCTTTCGCCTAAAGGAATTGGAAAAATTGTTTTATATCCATGAATAACGTCATAAGCAAAAATTAAAGGAATCTTTAATCTAGAATGCTCCATTACAATTTTTTGTGTTTCTCTAATTGAAGCAACCGAAGACACATTAAGCATGGACCCAACTTCTCCATTTTTTAGCTTATTTAATTTATGCTGATCTCCATTAGAAGAAGAAGGACCAGTAGCATCCCATTTACCACTGTATTGCACTAACTGCCCAATTTTTTCATTAAGTTGCATTAATGCTAAAACAGAATCCACCTTTCGTTCAATATCCATATCTATTAATGGATTATTTGAGGTTTCGGAATGAGGTTTTTGTGCCGCTTGAGACTCTTGTGCATTTGTTGGCTCACAACTAATGAGTAAAAGGTAACAAAGCTTTATAGCAATAACAATTTTAAACAATTTTGAAGGAGAAAAATTCATGATGATTAATGAATTATTTAATTTTTAACTCTACTAAAACAGGAAAATGGTCTGAAGGAAACTTTAAATCTACAGCACTAGTTAATACTGCATACTTTTCAACTTCGACATTTGAAGATTTAGATATTAATATATAATCTATACGTCTATTGGCAATTTCGGCATACTTAAAACCATTGAATGTACCGTTGTTTCCAAATTTAACTTTTGCTATTGCCTTAGCATCAACCATTTTACTTTGCGTTTCGGCAATAACATCACTATTAGGTTCAACATTGAAATCTCCCATTATTACCACAGGAAATCCTTTAACATTAATTTTATCTATTTTACGTAAAATTAACTTCATTCCTTCTTTTTGAGCTTCTGCTCCAACATGATCTAAATGCGTATTGAATACCCAGAATTTTTGCCCTGTATTAGTTGCAGTAAACAACCCATAAGTGCATATTCTAGGATATGCAGCATCCCAGCCTTTTGATATTTCGTTTGGAGTTTCAGACAACCAAAAAGTGGCTTCATTTTCTACTGAGATTTTTTTTGAATTATAGAAAATTGCTGAAAATTCACCTTCATTTTCACCATCACGACCAACTCCTACACTTTTGTAATCTTTAAGCGCTTTTCTTAAATCTTCCATTTGATTAGGTCTGGCTTCTTGAACTCCCATAATATCTGGAGCCAAAAACAAGACTTGAGATGTTAGGATATCTTTTCTATTTGGCCATGCATTCTCACCATCTGAAGCGACATCTAACCTAATGTTGTAAGTCATTAACTTTAAAGTTTCCTGTGTAATTTCAGAAACTTCACTAGTTCCGTTTTTCACTTCTTTTTTATGAGAAGTTTCACAGTTCATATAGCTTAAAAAAATAAGTGTTATAAAAAATATTCTATAGTATTTCATTCGCTTTCTTTTTGATAAACTCTTACGTAATCTACAGTCATTTTTTGTGGAAATATAGAATCATCAATACCGTGTAATCCTCCCCACATACCACCAACTGCAACATTTAATATAAGATAATATTTCTTATCAAAAGGCCATTCTGCAGTCGTTTTGTATTCATTTTCAATATGATTATAAACAACTCCATCTAGTATGAAATCCAATTTTTCAGGAGTCCATTCCAATGCAAAGACATGAAAATCTTCATTTGGATTATCGATATAAATAGTTTTACCCTTTTGAGTTCCCTTTAAATGATTGTATGCTTTTGTATGTATAGTGCCGTGAATGGTATCATTATCATAGCCGACATGCTCCATAATATCTATTTCTCCACTTTCAGGCCATCCAATATCTTTTCTATTATCGCTTAACATCCAGATGGCTGGCCACATACCTTTACCCTTTGGCAATTTAGCCCTCACCTCTATACGTCCGTACTGCCATGATGCCAGACCTTCTGTACTTATTCTTGCTGAAGAGTAATCTGCAGAATCAATTTCTGTTTTATATTTTGCCCAACCTTTAATATCTGGATTTTTATAATCCTTATTAGCAACTTTTTCTTTGTGCGCTTCAATGATTAAATGCCCATTCTCTACTCTTGCATTTTTTAAGCTGTCTAGATAATATTGCTTTTCATTGTTAGCTATAAACCCATAACTGTAGGTCCATTTCGTAGAATCTGGTTTTCCTTTATAATTAAATTCGTCACTCCATACCAATTTGTAATTGTTATTAGTTGGGGACATACTAAACCTTTTTAAAGCTAGCTCTGGTTGGTCAGTGGTAATGTAATCGAAGCTGTTAGCCAACATCCAATCAATATCCTCAAAAGTATTAGCCGTCCAAGCATTTAGCACTAAACCCAGGTCCTTGGCCTCAGCTATCCATTGTGGTCTTTTTTTAAGTTTATAAACCAAATAATCTAAACCATCAATGCCATCTTTTTTAAGTCTTTCTGGAGGTTTTGATCCATCTAGATATAAAACTTTAGCATCAGGATTTGTAGCTTTAATATGTTTTAAAATGGTATAGCTAAAACTGATGTAATACAAAATATGTGACTCTGCATTTAGCTCTTTCACTAAATCCATTACCTTATTTGCTATTTTTATATTTCGTCCTTCAATTTTTGACGGCTTAATTTCGCAAACAAGACCTGTGTGCAAATTATTTGTTAAACCAGCTAAAATATATTCCTCTAAAGTTGGAAGCTTTTCACCATTAGACAATTTATACTTTGCCAATTCTTCATAAGTAGTCTCTTCTATTACATGTCCATTATAAACGGTATCGTGCGCAACAATTAAAACCTCATCTGATGTCATACGAACGTCAAACTCAGATCCTGTACAATTTAGTTTAATAGCCTGCCTTAATGATGCTATTGAATTCTCGGGAATACCAGCAGTTTTCCATGCTCCACGATGAGCTATCACAGGATTATCGGAAAAAACAATTTTTGATGGACCAGAGTTAGCGTTGCATGATACCAATCCTAAATATAAAAAGAAGAAAAATAAATATCGCATAAATTAATAAGTGCTCTAGAGAATAACATTAAAGGGCAAGCAAGCTTGCCCTTTAATAATTAATAAAATTAACTCAAAATAATCTATTAATAACCGTCGTTCTGCGGGTAATTTGGCCCTAACAAGTCTAAATCTATTTGTGCTATTGGCCAATTAATATAATGTGGCTGCCAATTCTCTCTCGGATCTCTATCACCTAAATTGTTAGGAAAATATTCACCATCACCAGCATAATTAGTAATCTGAAAATTGATAACATCTTGTCCCATTCTTTTTAGCGTAAACCAACGTTGACCTTCAAATGCAAGTTCTCTAGCACGCTCATCTAAAATAGTTTGCTGGTTTACAGTAGTCACAGGATCAGCACCTGCACGTGTTCTAACTGCATTAATATAAGGTAATGGATCACCTGTAGATCTCATTATTGCTTCAGCAGCAATTAGATATGTCTCTGCCAATCTATAAACTAAAATATTGCTTCTGTTTAAATAAGAATCTGGATTATCATCTTCCTGCGCAAATTTTATACACGATGGGTGCATTCTTTGATAATACTGCGTATAATTACTACTTGGATTATTTAAATCTGTTATTGGCGCATAATTATCCACTTCTTCCCCAATTCGATCACCTGAAGTATAATACCATTTTAATCTAAAATAGGTATTATCATCTCTTGTATCGTTTGGATCTTCAGCTAATAAATTTAATAAATAAAGATTTGGTAACACACGTGAAAATCCTCTACCACCTTGTTCTATATTTGCCTCGATACCAGATATCTGAAAATATTGTGTAACGTAGTTGGCATTCATCATAGTAGCGTTACCACCACCTAGTAAATCATCTTGTGACTGAATTACAAATAAAGCTTCAGAATGATTTCTATCTCCTGCAAAAACATCTGCAGTAGTAGGCACTAAACTATGAGGCCCTTCTTCAATAAGAGATACCGCTTGATTTTTGGCTTCTATCCAATCTCCTTGCCACATAGCAGTTTTTGCTCTTACATGTTTAGCTGTGCCTTTAGTTACACGTCCAAATGTATCTGTCCAATCTAAATGTTCTATAGCAAAATCAAGATCACTATTGATAAGTGCAAAAATTTCTTCTTCGGATGATTTATCATCTACAACATCAAATGCGTTTTCTACAGTAACCGTTTCTGTAGTCACATAGATATTATTAAACATTCTGTATAAATAAAAATATGAGTGTGCTCTAAAAAATTTAGCTTCTGCCAGCACTTGGTTTTTTACATCTTCATTAATGCCTTCTATCTCTTCTGCAGCATTAATAATTGCTGTAGCTTTATTGGTCATATTATAAAAATGTTTCCAAAATAAAGAAGACACAAAGTTAGCGCCTTGGTCTACGGGAGAAACACCTCTTTGGTATCTACCCATTAAACCCGTGTAACCTGTTCTGGAAAAAGCTAAATCGCTTCGTGAAGACATGAGTACAGCTCCCATATAATCTTCTGTACCAGCGTCGTAACGATCTCTTTCAAATTTATATAAACTTACTACACCAGATTTTAACCCTTCTTCAGTAGTAAAAATATAATCTGAATCAATTAACGTACTTGGTTGCTCTTCCAAATAATCCTGACATGACACTGCAAAAAGCAATATCGTAAGAAGCAAACCTTTTCTTTTTAAATTTTTGTAAATATTTTCTGTATTCATAATTTCTTTTTTTAAAATTTTACTCTTACTCCAAAGGTGAAACTTGTTGCATCCGGATAACCCGTATCTGCATTTGAAAATGTTGGTCTAATATTTACTTCTGGACTATAACCAATATAATCTGTGTCTGTAAATAAATTGGTTCCAGTGACATATAGTCTAATCTGATCAAAATTTAACTTTTCAGTTATTTTGTCTGATAATGTATATCCTAAACTCACTGTCCTTAATCTTATATAAGAAGCATCTCTAACTGCTAGTGCATTAAGGTATAATGGCGCAGTATCAAAATTTGGTCTTGGAAATGTTGTAGATGGATTTTCAGGTGTGTAATAATCTACTTTAACACCGTTTAATTTTCCAGACAATGTTCCACCATTATTAAAATCTGATAAGAATGGATTTACTTTAGTCGCTCCTTCTACTACGTAAAAGTCTACAAACAGATCAAAGCCTTTGTAAGCTAAGGTTGTTGAAAACGACCCAAACCAATCTGGATTAGGA
This sequence comes from Winogradskyella pulchriflava, assembly GCF_042434315.1. Classification (NCBI taxonomy): domain Bacteria; kingdom Pseudomonadati; phylum Bacteroidota; class Flavobacteriia; order Flavobacteriales; family Flavobacteriaceae; genus Winogradskyella; species Winogradskyella pulchriflava. The sequence continues at coordinate 86,582 of NZ_JBHLTQ010000019.1, forward strand.
TCAATAAATACTCGATCTTCAGGTGTAATTTTTCCATCTGGACCAGGAATTATATTCCCCTCATCATCTACTCCATTAACGTCTTTAATTCTTATATCACCAGGTCTTAAGTTATCTTGAGTCAATGTTGACTCTGGGTTTGCTTGTGGTGCATTTGCAAAATCGTCTCCTTCTTGCCAAATACCATCAAATGCATATTGATATATAACACCAACTGGCTGACCTACATAATAGTTATATGTATCATCTCTAGTAATAGCATCTCCATTACCATCATTATAAAGCTCTACAATCTCGTTTCGGTTATTAGACCAATTTGTAGACACTGACCATTTAAAATCTTCGGTATTAAATATATTGGCTGTTAAGCTTAATTCTATACCTGTATTTTGTAATTCACCTGCATTGAAGAAGGTGTATTGAAATCCTGTGGTTGATGGTACACCTCTACGCAATAACAGATCTTTTGTTCTAGCATCATACCAGTTAACATTCCCTGTTAAAGCTCTATTGAAAATTGAGAAATCCAACCCGACATTGGCTGTAGTAATTGTCTCAAATTTCAAGTTAGTATTTGGTAAAATAACCGAAGGAGAATAACCTGAAGCAGATTCACCATCGAAAATGTAATTTTGTCCTTCTGCTGTAAATAATGATGTATAGGCACGTCCTAAATCGTTAACTAAAGAACCGTAACTTAATCTTAGTTTTAATTCTTCTATGGCATTAACCTCTTCTAAAAAACTCTCATTATGAATTTTCCACGCAAAAGAAGCTGCTGGATTAAAACTCCATTTATTATCTTCAGAATTTACGGAGGCTCCATCTGATCTTACAGTAGCAGTAAATAAGTATTTATTCATAAGATTATAACGTGCTCTTGCCATAAATGAGGCTAATCGTTGTCTATTTTTATCTCGCTCTACAGTAACATTGCCTATTGCATTTGTAATACCGTTATAACCCAAACTCTCATTAGTAAAACCCTGGCCTTCGGTAAATGTTCTAGAGAATGTGTTTTCTTGAGCAGATTGAACTAATGTAACATTTAACTGATTGTTATCATTAAAGGCTTTATCCCAAGTTAAAATATTTTCAAATAAATAAGATTCTGATAATTGATTTTCTATTCTGGCAATACCATTAACATCATCACCTGCTGAACTTAAAGACGATTGGTACTGTCCTCTTTCAGTTGTTCTTCTAGTAAAGTTAGTTTTTAGTTGGTATTGTAAGTTATTAGTTATTTGCCAAATAGGCGTTATATTTATTACAAAATCATTTCCTTTTACATCATGATCTTGCTCGCGTAAATTCCATAATGGATTTACTGCTGATAGTTCTTCACCACTCGGAAATTGAGTAAGGTTACCATCTTCATCATAAGCACTACCAAGTGGAGAGAATGTAATAACATTAACATTTGCTGCACGGTTGGTATCATCGTTTAAAAAGTTTAAATCAAAATTTACAGAGATTTTATCGCTGATCTTTTGATCTACATTTAAACGCAATGTCTTTCTTGTATAGTTTGAAGTTGGAATTATACCGTCTTCCTTAAAGTAATTGATGCTACCAAAAACCTTAGTTAATTCAGTACCACCGCTTATACTAATGGCTTGGCTATTTACAAAACCATTTCTCATTAGCTCATCTTCCCAGTCTACAAAATTATTGTTTGCTATATTTTCTAATTCTATTTCTGAAAAGATGTCCTCATCATTTGGGTATGAATCATCCGCTATATTAGCTCTTACAGCTTCACGTCTTAATTGGGCAAACTCAGCACCACTATATACGTCAAAGTTTCGTTCTATACTTTTTGTTGTAATAAAACCATGATAACTCACGCTTACTTTACCTGCCTTACCACGTTTAGTTGTGATTAAAACCACACCATTAGCACCTCTAGATCCATAAATAGCTTGAGCTGAGGCATCTTTAAGAAATTCTATAGACTCAATATCGTCTGAATCTATATCCTCAATACCACCATCTCTAATAATACCATCAACAACATAGATTGCACTTACATTTCCTTCTATAGAACCTTGGCCTCTAAAAATGATATCTGATGTACCACCTGGCCTTAAAGTACCACCACCTACATCTACTTGCAAACCTGCAATTCTACCTCTCAACATCTCGTTAACATCTGATGTCGGTGTTAACGTTGCTTTGGATAAATCTGTAGAAGCAACTGCATTTACGATATCACTTTTCTTTTGTGTTCCGTATCCTACAACAACAACTTCATCTAGCGCAGAATCATATTCTAAGGCAATTATCATATCACTTTCTGAAACAGGAAGTTCTTGACTTTTAAACCCTACATAAGACACAACAATAACACTAGATGTACTAGCTACATCAATGGTGAAATTACCATCGAAATCTGTAACCGATCCATTAGTAGTTCCTTTTTCAATAATAGTCGCTCCAGGTAATGGCATATTATCTACAACGGAAACTACCTTTCCTGTTACAGTTGTTTGTGCCATTACAGAAAAAGAACTACAAACTATAAAAAGGCTAAAGACTACTGTAATTCTTAATTTTTGAAATTTTAATTTCATAAATGATTGATTTAGTTATTTTTTTTCGAGCTCAAAACTATTGCTTATGTAACACATAGAAACAACAACACTTATTAAGCTTTTGTAAATTTAAGCTTCAATTATTGTTAAATTGATAATTTACACCTCGATAAAAAACGAACATCGCAATTTTTAACATAAATAACATACTAATAAACCCTAAAAACTATTGAATTCACTGCAAATAACATCATTGTATTAATTTTACGTAAACCCCTTTAAAAATAAGGATAAATTAAAGTTGTAGTGGTAAAGTCTAGGTAAAAATTAGACTTGTAGAGGTGTTAGAATTTTAAGATATAATTAACTAAGCTTTCATCATGGTTTAAATTCAATCTTTTCCTTAATCTGTAGCGTTTAGTTTCAACACTTTTTGTAGAAATATTTAATAAAGGAGCCATTTCTTTTGATGATAAATTGAGCCTTAGATAGGCACAAAATTTTAAATCATTTGGTGTTAAATCCGGATGTGCTGCTTTTATCTTATCCATAAAATCCTTATCCGCATTATTAAAAGCTTGCTTAAAGAATTTCCAGTCTTTATTGTTATTTAAGTTATTGTCTATTAATTCTATTGCACTAGATGTATCTTCTTTATTCTTTAATTCTTTCTTGATTTTTCGAAGTAGCTCATTCTTTTTAATAATACTCATCGTAGATATGGCTAACTCTCTATTTTTACCCTCAATATCTTGATTTAATTTTTCGTTTTTAATCTGAATTATTGTGCGCTCATTCTTAATTTGTTCATGCTTTAAAATTCTTTCATAATAAAACTTATAGGCTTTATGGACAAAAAAGCCAATAGCTATAAGTATAATAGCATAAACAAGTAAGGATAAATTGGAAATATACCATGGCCTGTTTACCATAAAATTATACACTACTGTGTTTTCGGTAAGTTGATTTCCCACCTTTCCTTTTACTTGAAACTCATAATCACCAAATGGTAAATTTTCAAATTGAACTGTTGAGTTTTTTGACCACTCACTCCATTTATCACTATGCCCTAAAAGCCTGTATTGGTAATTAACGTCTAAGTACTTATTAAAATCTGGCACTGAATAATTAAATGACAAAATCCCTCGCTTATGATCAAACTCACCTTTTTCAGACAATACCAACCATTCATCATCAGATTCTAATTCTTTCTTTTTTACTGCATTAAGATGTATTGTGTATTGGGTATTATTCTCTACTTCTGCTAAGTCCAAGATAAAATAACCACTAACAGTACCTATGACATATTTTTCATTATTGATGTGCTGTATATTTTCAAATCCCAAAACACCTTTACTTAAACTTGAAGGAATAGAAATATCTGTAATTTCGGGAGTGTTGGTAAGATTATCGTTAGTAATAAAACTAATATTATCTTGAGAAAACATCCATAACTTTCCTGTTGTGTCATAAACCATTTTACCTGAGGTATACACTTTAGGTTTTACCAAAGCGCTTAATGCAGCGTCTTTTTTAAATTTACTTTTTGATTCATCATATACGTACACACCATCTTTAGATGTATATACTATGTTTTCTTGATAAGTAGCTAAACTCGAGTTTTTACCAATGGATAATTCTTCACTCAATTTTACTTCATCTACTTTAGTTAAAGCTTCATTTAAGCGAATATCAAAAACACCTTTGTATTCATGATTTACCAATACTTGATAGGCTTCGTTTATTTCAAAAAAACGTGATGAGTTTTTAAAACCATCTATTTTATTTCTAAACAACCAAGTATTATTTTTCTTTTCCAACACATACAAACCATCATAATTACCTTGAAGAATTAAATCTTCTCGATTTGGCACTTTCTTAAAATTCCAAGTTCCTAGAATTGGGCTAATATTTTTCGCAATGCCTTTATTAATTATAAACGTCCCTAAATGATGACCACAAAGTAAGTTTTCATTATTATCATTGTACAAGCTCCATACTTGCCCAGCAGTTCCTTTTACAAAAGTAAAATCCTGATTTGTCCATTTTAAAGGTCTATAAAACAAACCTTGATTGGTACCAACATAAAGTAAATCATCAAATATTATTGTAGAATATACCGTTCCTAAAACACCATCATAATCTATAAAAGTTTTAATAGGAGACGTTAAGTTTATACAATCAATGCCATTATCTAAACCTACCCAAACATTACTCTTTTCGTCTTCAAACAAAGAGAGTACAGTGTTATTACTTAGCCCTTGCTTTTGATTAATGGTATATTCAATTTCGCCTTTTGAGTTAATTTTTACCAATCCATTAGAGATAGTTCCTAAGACAAAACTATTGTCTTTAAGTTTTATACTATTAAAAATGCTTAGTTGTTTTAATTTTTCATTCGCTGGGATTTCCCATGGTACCAATACTTCATTATCAAATTGAAAAAAACCAGAGTTCCTAGTAAGCACAATTAATTTTTCTTCGTTTTTAAAAACGCTAATAACTCTATCCTTTAAAACAAGACTATCGTTAATAAGCAGTTTAGACTCACCTCTCTCAATCATGTAGACACCTTCTTCAGCAACATGATAATAAATTTGATCATTGACTTTAAAGACTTTATAGATAATATTTGCCGAGGAAATAGTTCTAAATTTTTCAGTTTCTTTATTGAAAAAATATAATGCATGACTCGTTTGGAATAAAATCCATTCGTCATAATCAATGATATTCCACACCTGATTATCCTTAATATCTGTCGTTGGCAATTTAGACACCAAGGATATATACTCTAATTTACCATACACACTTCTCTTCCAATACCCAAATTCTTCATAACAGCCCGTATAAATTCTATCATCAATAACCTTAACCGCTCTTAAAATTGAATTATTAGGAGATAAATAAGTGTTCCAAACAGAGCCATTATACTCTAGCAAACCCTTATTATTTGCAACATATATAAAGTTGTTAGCATCTTGAGAAATCATCCAGTTTTGATTATCTCCGCCATAATCTGAAGTTGTAAATTTTTCTATAGGAGGTAACTCTTGGCCGTTAACAATCCATCCAAAGAATAAAACCACTACATAACAAAAAAATCTCATCACAACTTCAAACAATTTATACTAAAACAATATGGTATCGGTAAATATAATCTTAGATTATGAGTAAACAAAATGCCAACCCATAATGAATTGGCATGATTAATTTTAAAACAATGCTTTCAACTCTTTAAGATAGCACTAACATTAAAAATGCCGCTAATGATCCACCAACCAATGGTCCCAATACTGGTATCCAAGCATAAGTCCAATCACTATTTGCCTTGTTTTTTATAGGAAGGATGGCATGCATAATCCTTGGCCCTAAATCTCTAGCAGGATTAATGGCGTAACCAGTAGTACCACCTAAAGACAACCCTATTGACCAAACTAACAATGCCACAGGCAATGCTCCAAGAGAACCTAAGCCCACAACTGTTTCTGTATCATTTATACCAGCATCTGTAAAATATAGTATGGTAAACATTAACACAAAGGTTCCAATTGTCTCGCTGAAAAAGTTAGAAAAAGTATTTCTAATTGCTGGCGCTGTGCAAAATACAGCCTTTTTAGTATCAGCATCTTCAGTTTCATTAAAATGATTTCTATAAGTTAACCAAACCGTAGTAGCACCTATCATTGCTCCTATTAATTGCGCTACCACATACAATGGCACGTCTTTCCATGGAAATTTACCAGCAAATGCCAATGAAACTGATACCGCTGGATTGATATGCGCTCCACTATATGGTCCAGCAATAACTACAGCAACGTAAACTGCCAATGCCCATCCTGTTGTAATTACAATCCAACCGCTACTATTACCAATAGTTTTATTTAAAACCACATTGGCAACAACACCTCCACCCAATAAAATTAAAATTGCTGTTCCGATAATTTCTGCTACAAATGGTGTCATAATAAGTGTTATTTAGTGTTATTTTTTGTCCAATACTCTAACGCATCTATTGCACGGTACCATCCTTTTATATTGGTTTCGGTTTCAGTTCGGTCTGCTATTGGACTAAAGGTTTTATCTGTTTGCCATATATTTTGAATTTCTTCAGGATTTTCCCAGTAACCAACTGCTAATCCTGCTAAAAATGCAGCTCCCATTGCTGTAGTTTCAACAATTTTTGGTCTTACTGTAATGGTATTTAGCACATCCGACTGAAACTGCATGAGCATATTATTAATTGTCGCTCCACCATCCACACGAAGTTCCTTAACTGATATATCAGCGTCAGCTTCCATTGCTTTAAGGATGTCCATAGTTTGAAACGCAATAGATTCTATAGCTGCTCTTGCAACATGCGCATCTGTACTCCCTCTAGTCAAGCCGAAGAGCGTACCTTTTGCATGCTGATTCCAATGTGGAGCTCCTAATCCAGCAAAAGCTGGAACAAAATACACGCCATCAGAACTTTCAACTGATGATGCTAATGCCTCTACATCTGAAGAATTTCTAATAATCTTTAAACTATCACGCAACCATTGCACTACTGCTCCAGCGATAAAAACACTACCTTCTAATGCGTATGTTGTTTTACCTCCCACTTTCCAAGCTACTGTAGTTAACAAGTTGTTTTTAGAAACAATAGGCTTGTCTCCAATATTCATTAACATAAAACAACCGGTACCATAAGTATTTTTTACCATGCCTGGCTTTGTACACATTTGCCCAAACAATGCCGCTTGCTGATCACCTGCAATACCAGCTATTGGAATTTTAGTATCATAAAATGTAGATTTAGTATGCCCATATATTTCACTAGACTGCTTTACTTGAGGCAGCATGCTCTTTGGAATGGTCAGTAAGTCCAATAACTCATCATCCCATTGCATGGTATTAATATTAAACATTAAAGTTCTCGAAGCATTTGTAACATCTGTAATATGCTGATCTCCTTTTGTGAAATTCCATATAAGCCATGTATCTATAGTACCTAGGATTAACTCTCCTTCTTCTGCTTTTTTTCTTGCTCCTTCAACATTATCTAGAATCCACTTTACCTTAGTTCCAGAGAAATACGAATCAATTACCAATCCTGTTTTTTGCTTTATCTCATCATTTTTCCCTTCACTTTTTAATTCATCGCAGTAATCTGAAGTTCGCTTATCCTGCCAAACTATAGCATTGTAAATAGGCTGCCCAGTTTTTTTGTCCCAAACTACAACAGTTTCTCGTTGATTGGTAATACCTATTGCAGCAATATCATCTGCTTTCAACCCCTTTTTTGCAATAGCCTCAGCAGCAACACCAGTTTGGGTTGACCAAATCTCTAACGGATCGTGTTCTACCCATCCTGGCTTAGGAAAATGTTGTGTAAATTCTTTTTGAGCCAAGGATACGATGTTGCCATTTTTATCAAATACAATGGCTCTAGAACTTGTAGTACCTTGATCTAGTGCTAAGATATATTTTCCCATGCTTTAAATATTAGATGTTAGTAGTTCTGAAGAAAAATCTTCAGACAATATATTAGTTTAATATGTATTGCTCAGCTGTTTTAATAAACTGAGAAATTTGTTGTTGTCTCCATTCTTCAGTTTGATTTAGCTCTTCTCGAATTAACTCACCAACCATAGGCGCTATCTCAATTGCCGCTTTTGCATCTAAAAACAAAACCCTAACACGTCTTGCTAAAACATCTTCAATAGTTCTAGCCATTTCGTGCTGTACCGCAAAAACAATTTCAGCTTTAGTATGCTCTAATCTAGGATGCAAACGCTCAGCTAAACTTGGACGTTCCGAAATTATATTTTCTATTTTTTTCCGATCTGTTCCATAAATATACAAATGGTCAGTACGATCAATACTACCATTAGCTCCATGAATTAATAAATCCTGGGTTTTACAATCGGCTGATGGCAATTTGTTTAGCGCTATCATTTTATTGACCGTGTCTTGAGCCATTCGTCTGTAAGTAGTCCATTTACCACCAGTTATGGTTATCAATTCAGAATCTGAAACAATAATCTTGTGACTCCTTGATATTTCTTTGGTTTTTTCCGATTTATCTTTAGGAGCTGCCAAAGGACGTAAACCTGCAAAAATGCTTCTTACATCATTTTTAGTAACCGGCTTATTTAAGTACCTGTTTGCTGTTTCAATAATAAAATCCACCTCTTTATCTAAAGGCTTTGGCTCTAGACTATGACTATCTAACAATGTATCTGTAGTACCCACAACTACTCTATCGTGCCATGGAACTAGAAATAATACACGACCATCATCTGTTTTAGGAATCATTATAGCATCATCTCCAGGCAAAAATGACTTATCAAAAACCAAGTGAATTCCTTGACTCGGACGAATTCTATTTTTAGCATAAGCATTATCCATTTTTAAAACTTCGTCTGTAAAAATACCTGTTGCGTTGATAACTGACTTGGATTGCAAATTGTATTCCTTGTGTGTTTCTGTATCCATAGCCACTACTCCATTTACAATTCCACTGTCATCTTTAAGAAGATTTTTTACCTTAAAATGATTCAGTACTGTTGCACCGTACTCGATAGAACTTTGCGCAATGTTTAATGCCAGTCTCGAATCGTCAAATTGTCCATCATGATACACTACACCAGATTTTAAGCGATTAGCTTTTAGGGTAGATAATCTTTGTATCGCTTCCTTCTTACTAATGCTTTTAGATTTGCCAAAGCTCAATTTCCCTGAAAGAATATCATAAACTTTTAGTCCTACAGTATAAAATAAAGTATCCCACCATTTATAGTTAGGAATTATAAATGATTGGTTGCTCACTAAATGCGAAGCATTCTTAAGCAGCAATCCTCTTTCATAAAGCGCTTCTCTCACCAAATCAATATGACCTTGCGCCAAGTACCTTACACCTCCATGCACCAATTTTGTGCTTCTACTCGAGGTTCCTTTTGCAAAATCAATTTGTTCCAATAATAAGGTTTTATAACCTCTAGTTGCACAATCCATTGCCACGCCTAGACCTGTTGCACCACCACCAACGATAATAACATCCCAATTTTTGGTTGTTTCTAACTGATTTATTAAAGTTTCTCTTTTAAACAAAACACTTTCTATTTGTAACAATTAGTTTCAAATATACTTATTTTTATATTATACGAAAGCAAATGAAACTTTATTTTTAAATAAAAGAAAATAATTAAAATTTTAACTTTCATTTACTTTCGTTTTATTATATTTGTCAAAACTCATGAAAAGACATCAAGACATATTAGAGAGACTAGCTAAAGAAAAACACCTTGAAGTTTTGGATTTATGTGAAATTTTAGGCGTTTCTGCAGTTACTATTAGAAAAGATTTAAAATTTTTAGAGCAGAAGGGTCTATTATACAGAACCCATGGAGGTGCTTCTTTAGATAATCCTTATATCAACGAACGCACGGTAATTGACAAAGAAAAAATTTCTGTAGAAGAAAAGAATGGCATTGCTCAAATGGCTGCTAGCAGAATCGTAGAAAACGATTCAATTATGATTGCTTCAGGTACAACCGTACAAGCACTTTCTAAATTTGTTCAACCAAAAAATAAATTAACGGTAATTACCTCGTCGCTCAACGTAGTAATGCATCTTATACATGATAAAAACATAGAAATTTTACAACTTGGAGGTTATATTAGACATAGTTCTGCTTCAGTTATTGGTAATTATGCCGAATACATTTTAAAAAACATTTCTTGCAGTAAGCTTTTTCTGGGTGCTGATGGTATTGATTTGGAATATGGATTATCTACAACCAATCTAGAAGAAGCCGAATTGAACAAAAAAATGCTTAAAGCTGCACAAAAAATCATTGTTTTGGCTGATTCTTCAAAATTTGGAAAAAAGAGTTTTGCCAGAATTTGCGACCTATCTAGAGTTCATGAAATTATAACAGACAATGGTGTTTCTAGCTCAATACGTAAAAAACTTGAAGAACGAGACATTAAGGTAACCATTGTAAATTAAACTTTTGTATGAGACATTTCTTATTATTTTCCGTTTCAATTACACTACTTCTTTCCTGTAATTCAAAAAAAGAAGACAACCAAACATCATCTTTTGATAAACCCAACATATTACTAATAGTTGTAGACGACCAAGGTTATGCCGATTTCTCTCCTTTTGAAGCACATGACAAATCCATATCCACTCCAAATATTACAAGATTAGGAAAATCAGGAACAGTGTACACACAAGCTTATGTTACAGCTCCAGTTTGTAGCCCTTCAAGAGCTGGTATCCTTACTGGAAAAAATCAATTTCGTTGGGATAAGCCTGCAAGTTGGGGACCAGGACTACCAGATAGCGTTAAGACAATAGCAGAATATTTAAAAGAAGCAGGTTACCATACTGCAAGAATCGGAAAAAATGATCTGGGTCGTAAATTTCACAGAAATGACGTTAGGGAATATCCTCTTAATCATGGTTATGATGAATTCTTAGGGTTTTCTGCGCACGCACATGATTATTGGGCAAACTCCCAAAGTATTAAAGACAGAACACCAGACCCTTATGGAACAAGTGCTTTGCTTGGACCATTAATGCATAATATGGGCGAAAAGAGTTATGATGAGGGTTATCTTACAGACATCTTTACAGATGAATCGATTGACTATATAAAACGCAAGCACGAAAAACCTTTTTTCTTAACAGTTTCCTATAACGCAGTCCATCATTTAATTCATGAGGTACCAAAGAAATATTTAGACAAGTACAATGTAAAGGAAATAGCAAATTACGACCCAGATAGCTTAGTAGCTTTTGGCAAACACAAAGCAGGAAGCTACTCGGCTTACTATGATAAATATTCAAGAGTTGGAGCTATAAATACCGAAGATTTAAGAAAATATTACTTAGCCAACCTTAATTGCCTCGATGACAATATAGGAAGACTATTAGACGCACTAAAAGAAAGAGATTTAGAAAAAAACACTCTAATTGTATTTATTTCGGATAACGGAGGCTCACCTCTTACTGGAGCCAACAACTCTCCCTTAACTGGTGGAAAATACTCACTTTGGGAAGGCGGCATTAGAGTACCAATGGCTGTGAGTTGGCCAAATAAAGTTGAAAAAGGTAAAGTAGAAACACGTTATGTATCTGCTACTGACATTTTACCAACCTTAGCAAAAGCCGCTGGAGCAAATGTAACTGACACAGAGATTGATGGCATAAGTCTATTTGAACCAAAAGAAGAACGATTACTGGTTTGGAAATGGCAAAAAACATGGGCCGTTAGAAAAGGCAAATGGAAGCTAACAAACACAAAAGAAAATCATTGGAAAAGTGAACCTTCAGCTCAATATATTGCACCAATACGTGATGATTTAACCTTAAAATTATTTGATATTGAAGCTGATCCAGGTGAACGACATGATTTATCTACTGAACATCCAGAAATAGTTAAAGCATTGGAAACCGCATACCAAAAATGGTGTCAAGCTAATATAAAAGCATAGTAAAGTTTTACCCTAAATTGATTAATAGCCCTTTAACCAAGAAAACCTGTGAAGTTTAATTCACAGGTTTTCCCTTTTTTAATAAGCAACAAAACTATTATTTGAATAATCAAAAAGAACAATTCATTCAGTAAATTTGTTTCTAAATTTATATTGTAATTATTTAAAAAAGAATTCGACTATCTTTATGTTGAAAACACACAGACTCATTAAAAAAACAAAGGACAATTAACTATGTTAACTTGGAAGGAAGTCATCAACTTTTCTGTAAACGGAAATCCAACTCCAGACAGACGTGTTGAAAAAACTGAAGCTGAATGGAGGGCTCAATTAACTCCAGAACAATATAGAATTACAAGACAGAAAGGCACAGAACGACCACATAGCGGAGCACTTTGTAGTACCTACGACGAAGGCAAATACAATTGTGTTTGCTGTGACACTCCTTTGTTTGATTCTACCATAAAATTCAGCTCTGGTACTGGTTGGCCAAGCTTTACACAACCTATAAAAGAAAACGCAATTAAATACGAACGTGATACTGCTTTTGGCATGGTACGCGTAGAAGTGATGTGTAATACTTGTGATGCGCATTTAGGTCATGTCTTCCCTGACGGACCAGAACCAAGTGGCTTACGCTATTGCATAAATTCTGAATCAATGACCTTAGACAAGGAGACTGTTTAATGAGTACTATAAATCTACAAATCGCCACAGTTGGTGGAGGCTGTTTTTGGTGTACAGAAGCAGTTTTTCAGGAAGTAAAAGGGGTTGAAAAGGTAGTTTCGGGTTATTCTGGAGGTAATGTTCCAGGACACCCAACCTACAGAGAAATCTGTTCAGGCTTAACTGGTCATGCAGAAGTCGTACAAATTACTTTTGATGCTAATGTAATTTCTTATGAAGATATCCTTGTCATTTTTATGACAACCCATGACCCTACAACACTTAACAGACAAGGTGCTGACCGTGGCACACAATATCGTTCTGTAATTTTTTATCATGATGCTAAACAAAAAGAAATCGCAGAAATTGTAATAAAAGAATTATCACAATATTACGAAGACCCAATAGTTACAGAAGTTTCGGAAGCTGTTACTTTTTATGAAGCCGAAAAAGAACATCAAGATTATTACAAAAATAATCAAACCCAAGGCTATTGTAATTTTGTAATAACACCAAAACTTATGAAGCTAAGAAAACTACATGCGGATAAATTAAAAACTAATTAAAAATATTCTGCTCTGCTTTTTGCGACTGAAAATTCTTCAAACCTGTTTTTAGCCATTCTAAATATGCATCTGCATTAGACTCGTAGGCGTTAGTAACATTTAGCAATTCCATATTATGGTTTAATAACACATAATAAGGCTGAGAATTATCTTCAAAATTTGCGGTTTGTAAAGCTGTCCATTTGTCACCAATAGTCTCAATAGTTTTTACTGTTCCATTAGCCCTTAAATAGTCAAACTGATCCGACTCTTGCAGCATCTTTCTATCATCCACATAAAGCGATATAATAATATAGTCTTCAAGTAATACATCATAAACTTCAGATGTACTCCACACCTGCTCTTCCATCTTCCTACAGTTAACACAAGCCCAACCTGTAAAATCTAACAAAATAGGTTTATTTTCCGCTTTAGCAGCAGCAATACCGTCTTCTAAATCTTTATAACAATTAAGGTCTAAAGGACACTCTGATGCTTTATCATACAAACTATAAAACATTGGAGGCGGGAAACCGCTTAAAAGTTTCAAATTAGCATGCTCTGTATTGGTTAAACCTGGTATTAAATAAATGATAAAAGCAACCACTAAAATACCTGTAGTGATTCTGCCTTTACCTAATTTATTCAATGGTCCATCATGGGGAAATTTAATTTTTCCGAAAAGATATAAAGCTAAGCCTATACCTATAATAATCCAAATACCAATAAAGACCTCACGTTTTAATAGTCCCCAATGCTCTACCAAATCTGCATTAGATAAGAATTTAAGTGCTAAGGCTAATTCTATAAATCCTAAAACTACTTTTACTGTATTTAGCCATCCACCAGATTTCGGCAATGAATTTAACCATTTTGGAAACATTGCGAATAAAGTAAAAGGTAAAGCCAACGCCAAACCAAAACCACTCATTCCCATAGTTAACTGCATTGCTCCTCCATCTGCTGTTAAAGAACTACCCAACAGTGTACCCAATATTGGCCCTGTACAAGAAAACGACACAATTGCCAAAGTCAATGCCATAAAAAATACACCTATAAAACCGCCTATTTTATTGGCTTTACTATCCATAGCAGCACTCCAAGACTGTGGTAATGTTAACTCGTAATATCCAAAAAATGAAAAGGCAAAAGCAATGAAGATGACAAAGAATATTATGTTCAACGTAACATTAGTTGAAATGTTATTTAAAATTCCCGGATCTAATGAATCTAAAAGATGAAAAGGAATACTCAATAACACATAAATCAAAAAGATAAAAAAACCATACAATACAGAATTAAACAACCCCTTTTTAGGATCGCTCGCACTTTTTGTAAAGAACGATACTGTTAAAGGTATCATTGGAAACACACATGGTGTAAGTAATGCTATAAGTCCACCTAAAAAGCCTAAAAAGAATATAGAAAGATTACTTTTCTCTTCTACAGTTTGCTTTTCGTATTTATCCCAGCCCGTAACATTTAGATTTAAAGCTTCAGACATTTGTTTACTACGTTCGTCTATAGACACAGCTTTCTTTTCTACTACAGACCCATCTAGAGAGATATTGAATACCTTGTCTTGCATGATGCATTTTGCATCGTCACAAACTTGAAAATCAACTCTAGCTTCAATAACCCTATAGTCTGTATTTATTAATTCTATACGTTGAGTAAATTTAGCCTTACCATCAAACTTCTTTACATCAATTTCAAAAACCTTATCATATTTTGGCTTTACATTTGGCTCTATAGTTTTCCCTATAAGCTTATAATTGTCTTCTTGGTTTTGGTATTCAAATACTGTTGGTAATGGCCCAAGGCCTTCGGCCTCTTCTTGAGAGTACATATACCATCCATCTTCTATACTCGCTATAAATATAAGCTCGTACTCACTTTCAGAAATTTTATTTAACGACTGCTCCCATTTTACAGGTTCTAATATTTGGGAAAATAAATTGAAAGAAAATCCTATTGCCAATAGGCAAAAAAGTAACGTTTTTTTAATTGTCATAAATTAAAGCATTAAAGCACAAAAGTAATTGATGTAAACTTATTAATGAATAACAGACGACTAATTTATAAATTCCTTAAGAATTAAGGATGAATTTTTTTGTAGTATAAAAAAACCGAACGTCTTGTTCGGTTTGAATATTTTAAGATTTTGCTTCAATCTTTATTTTATCGGAATGTTTCCATTTGGATATACCACCTTCGAGTTCGTATATCTTTTCAAAACCGGCATCTTTGAGTTTTTTAGCACATTTTGCGCTTCTATTTCCTCCTTTACAATAGAGTATTACAGGCTTTTCTTTATCTAATTTATCAATATCTTCTTCAAAAGTTGGTGAAGAGTAATCAATGTTTTGAGAATTTGCAATTCTAATTTCGTCATGCTCTTCTGGTGTGCGCACATCTACCAATTGTACATCTTCTAAATCTATTATGGATTTCATTTCATCTGCCGTAATTAATTTTACTTCGATATTACTATTAGAATCCATACAACTTGTACTGAAGCTTAATGCTAATAAAAGACAACAGATAAATGATAGTTTTTTCATAATTACATACTTTATTGACTCGCAATCTCGCCTTCCCACTCGTTGAAACCTCCAACAAGATTAAACGCATTTTTAAATCCTAACTGACTCATAACAGAACAGGCTTGACCACTTCTTGCACCAGACCTACAGTACACATAATAGTTTTTGGTTTTATCTAATTCTTCAACCTCATCAATAAAACCTTGACCTTTATATATATCTATGTGAAGCGCATTAGGAATCATTCCTAACTCAACCTCTTCTTGTGTTCTAACATCTAAAACCACAGAATTATTGTCTTCTGCGACTTTTTTTGCCCATTCTTCTTGTGATAAATCTGCCATTTAAAAATCTATATTAAGATTGCAAATTTAACATTTCCTTATGATATAGACGAAAAAAAATCCGAAGTGTTACACTTCGGATTAATTTTTTAACATTTAATTGCTGATTAAATTAATAATCAATTAGTTAAACCTTTATTGAGCATCCTATAGCTCGTGTTTCTTTTACCTGAATTTCTTTATTTTCTAATAATGCATCTACTGCATTTTCTACATACTTTTCTTTAACAGCATTGGCATCTTTGTAGTTATCATCAATTGCACCAATATATTTTACAACATTACCTTTTTTCGACTTCTCTAAAATATAAATATGAGGAGTCTTAGTAGCACCATACTGTGGATAAATCTCTTGATCTTTATCCATTAAGTAAGGAAATGTAAAACCTTTTGCTTCTGCTCTTGCTCTCATCGCCTCCATGTTATCTCCTGGCTTTACATCAGTATTATTTGGCATAATAGCTATAACTGGATATCCTTTTGGTGCATACTTTTTATTCAATGCCTCTATTCTATCTTCATAAGCAACTGCGTAAGGACACGTATTACAAGTAAAAGTAATTATAAAACCTTTTGCATCTTTGTAATCTGAAAGCGATACTTTTCTGCCATCAATATTCTCTAAACTAAAGTCAGTTGCAATATCACCAATCTTGTAGCCTTCACCATCTGTAATTGTTGTAAAAGCAGATAGCGTTAATACAAACACTATTGCTGTAAGTAATTTTAATGTTTTCATAAGTTAATTAATTTAAATAATTGTTTTTCTTTATTAGAGAAACCTTTTGATTTCGGTTTCTAATTCTTCTTGTGTAAATGACCTTTCGTAAAACTGCCTTTTATCACCTTTGTATATTATCGTTGCAGGTATTGCACCAGACCAATTTTCATTTATGGCTGGTATCCATCTATTTTGATTAGTATCATCAAAAGCAACTACAGTAGACTTTAAACCGTGTTTATCTATATATGGTTGAAGCTTTGAATCGTAATCTTTAGGAAAATCTAAACTCACCAATAACACTTCTACATTTTCATCTTTATAATTCTCGTTTACAGCTTCAAAATATGGAAGTTCCTTTATACAAGGTGCACACCATGTTGCCCAAAAGTTAACCACATGGACCTTATCATCCTTTTTATTAATTAGGGGTTCTAAGCCATCATAATCATAAATTTCGAACTGTCTATTGGTTGTTACTTTTTCTTCTTTAACTGTAGTGCTAGATTCAACAACTTCTTTGCTTGTTGTGTCATTTTTGCACGACATAAAAATTACTAAAAAAATAAGTGTTATATACTTCATGATATAAATTTATTAATCCATTTGTTTAACTCTTATTTTTTAACAAAACATTAATTGTATATTAGAATTAAAAACATACATTTGTATATACAATTGTTGTATATGAAAGATTTAGAAGAAAGATTAAAAACGAATGCTAAGATACCACTACACAAAGCGGCGATGCTTAACATATATTTTTCTCACAATTGTATTAAGGACAAATACTTAAATGGGCTAAAGCCATTTGATTTATCGCTGGAACAATTTAATGTCTTGAGAATTCTGAGAGGTCAAAAAGGAAATCCAATAAACCTACAGGATATTCAGGAGCGCATGGTAAGCAAAATGAGTAATACAACAAGATTAGTAGACAAATTGATTAAGAAAAAGTTTGTAAAAAGAACCATATGCAAAACCAATAGGCGAAAAGTAGAAATTTTAATAACAGATTTAGGTCTTGAAACCTTAAAAAAAGTTGATCCCATAGTAGATTCAACTGAAAGAAATGTAACAAAAAATTTAACTCAAGATGAGTTAATTCAATTAAATAAACTTTTAATAAAACTTCGAAATTAATACTTATGAAAAACAAAAATTCAAAAATTGCAATGCTAATTGTTTTAGCACTATCTTTTATGTCTTACACTACACTTACTGAAAAATCAGTGAAAGTAGATGAAAGTTCAGTAACATGGAAAGGTTACAAAGTTGGTGGTGAACACAGCGGAACAATAGATTTAAAAAGCGGATCTTTATCTTTTGATGGAGAAACATTAACTGGTGGGTCTTTCGTTATAGACATGACTACAATTAACACTACTGACCTTAAGGGAGACTACAAAGGTAAACTAGATGGTCATTTAAAATCTGACGATTTTTTCGGTGTTGAAGAATACCCAACAGCTACGTTAGACATCATTTCTGCAACTAAAAAGGATGGCAAATACAATATTAAAGCCAATATTACTATCAAAGGAATAACAGAAGCCATTTCGTTTCCAATGACAGTGAATGATGATACTGCAACTGCAAGCCTTAAAATAGACCGAACTAAGCACAATATCACTTACAAATCACCTTCTCTTTTAGAAACTTTAAAGGATAAGGCTATCTATGATGACTTTGATCTAGATGTAATATTAAAATTTTAATTCCCTAAGAATTATTAATAGCAACATTTAGATTTTGATTCCTGTTGAGATTCCCTAACATCAATGCAGGAATCTTTTTTTTAAATAAAGTTTGAATAACAAAATATCATTTCTATATTTGACATTCAATATGAAAACAACAAAAAACAATACTTGGTGGTGGAATTTCTCAAACTTACGTTCGTGAAATAAACCTTGGTATGTATAATATAAAAAAAGGCTTGTCATTCACGACAAGCCTTTTTTGTTCTGAATTGTTTCAGAATATAATAATTAAGGTACTAATAAAAAGATACTGAAATACTGAAATAAATTCAGCACAAGTAAATTCAGCATAAAATGAAAACTTTTAGTTTATATACGCATTATAAAAAAATCCTAGCAGACACTATAACTCCTGTTAGCATCTATCTTAAAATTAGAGATAAATTTCCTAATAGTATTTTATTAGAGAGTAGTGATTACCATGCGAACGATAATAGTTTCTCCTATATCTGTTGCAACCCTATAGCTTCAATAAGTGTTAAGGATGGTGTTATTTCACAAAACTATCCTGATGGCAGTTCTAAAAACAACTATACAAACACAGTTGGTGTTGTTGAAGAAATTCACAAATTCACACAACGTTTTAAGGTAGAATCCAATGAAGATTTTAAATTTATCTACAATGGAATATTTGGTTATACGGCTTATGATGCGGTAAAATATTTTGAGGATATTACAATTTCTAAAAAAGAGAATTCAGTAAATATTCCAGATATATACTACGCAGTATATCAAAATATCATAGCTATAAACCACTTTAAAAATGAAGCCTACATTTTTGCACACTGCTTTGATACCGAAAATAACATTGACGAAATCCTGCAACTTATACAAACCAGACAATACGCATCATACGACTTTAACACTAAAGGTGCTATAGACTCAAATCTTACAGATGAAGAATACAAAAGTCATGTTGAGCTTGCCAAAAAACATTGTGCTAGAGGAGATGTTTTTCAATTAGTGCTTTCTAAACAGTTCTCACAAGAATTTAGTGGAGACGAATTTAATGTTTACAGAGCATTGAGAAGTATTAACCCTTCACCTTACCTATTTTATTTTGATTATGGCAATTTTAAAATTTTCGGTAGTTCCCCAGAAGCACAGTTAATTGTAAAAGATGGCAAGGCAGAAATTCATCCCATTGCAGGCACATTTAAGCGTACAGGCAATGATCTAAAAGACGCTGAATTAGCAGAGAAATTAATAGCCGATGACAAAGAAAATAGTGAACATGTAATGCTAGTGGATTTAGCTAGAAATGATTTAAGCAGACATGGAAGTAATGTTACTGTTGAAAATTATAGAGAAGTGCAATTTTTCTCCCACGTTATCCACTTGGTTAGTAAAGTTACAGGCACAGTAGATAAAAATACAGATACCATGCAAGTCGTTGCAGATACATTTCCTGCTGGTACTTTAAGTGGAGCTCCAAAGCATATGGCTATGCAACTTATAGAAAAATATGAAAAAACAAGTAGAGGCTATTATGGTGGTGCAATTGGGTTTATGGATTTTGAAGGTAATTTTAATCAAGCCATAATGATAAGGACTTTTTTAAGCAAAAATCATAAACTTTTTTGGCAAGCAGGAGCAGGTTTAGTCTCAAAATCTAATCCAGAAAGTGAATTACAAGAAGTTTATAATAAGCTTGGAGCTTTAACAAAAGCTATTGAATTGGCGAAAGAGATATGAGTTAGTGATTAGTGATTAGTGATTAGTGATTAGTGATTAGTGATTAGTGATTAGTGATTAGTGATTAGTGATTAGTGATTAGTGATTAGTGATTAGTGATTAGTGATTAGTGATTAGTGATTAGTGAAAAATAGATTTTAGAATTAAAACAAAAAAAGACAAGTTTAATTAATAAGATTCCTACATACACAGGAAGTAAACATGAAAAAAGTATTAGTTATAGATAATTACGACAGTTTTACCTACAATCTAGTCCACTATTTAGAAGATTTAGATTGTGAGGTTACAGTAAAACGAAACGACAAACTTTCATTAGAAGAAGTCGATGCCTTCAATAAAATTGTACTGTCACCAGGCCCAGGAATTCCAGAAGAGGCTGGTCTATTAAAAGAGATTATAGAAACCTACGCATCTTCTAAAAGTATTCTAGGTGTTTGCCTTGGTTTACAAGCTATAGGAGAAGTCTTTGGTGGCAAACTAGACAACTTAGACAATGTATATCATGGTGTCGCCACCAATGTAACACTTACAGTAGATGATGAAATTCTTTTTAAAGGATTAGAAAAGACTTTTGAAGTTGGTCGTTATCACTCTTGGGTTGTAAATAAAGACGACTTACCAAATAGTTTAGAAGTTACCTCGTTTGATGAGAATGGTCAAATAATGTCTTTAAGACATAAAGAATATGATGTAAAAGGAGTACAGTACCATCCTGAATCGGTGTTAACACCAAATGGTAAAATGATTTTAGAGAATTGGGTGAATAGTTAGTGGCTATCAGTTAGCAAAGAATGATTATAACTAGAATTAATACATAAATAAAAAAAATATTAAAGTCCTGATTTCGCAGGAATAACTAATATGAAACAACTATTAAACAGATTAATAAATCAAGAAAGCATCTCTAGCGAGGAAGCTAAAGATGTATTAGTAAACATATCACTGGGCAAGTACAATCAAAGTCAAATAGCATCATTTCTTACGGTTTATATGATGCGAAGCATCACCATTGAGGAATTACGTGGTTTTAGAGATGCACTATTAGAACTTTGCATTCCTGTAAATTTAGAAGGCTACAATACCATAGATTTATGTGGTACAGGAGGTGATGGTAAGGATACGTTTAATATATCAACTTTATCGTCTTTTGTCACAGCTGGCGCAGGTATTAATGTTACTAAACATGGCAATTACGGTGTTTCCTCTACCTGTGGCTCATCAAATGTTATGGAATATCTAGGTATTAAATTCACTAATGATATGGACTTTTTAAAGCGCAGTATAGATGAAACTGGCATCTGTGTTTTACACGCACCTCTTTTTCATCCAGCAATGAAAAATGTGGCACCAATTCGTAAAGAACTAGGAGTAAAAACCTTTTTTAACATGTTAGGCCCAATGGTAAATCCAGCATTTCCTAAAAATCAGATGGTAGGTGTTTTTAATCTTGAACTACTAAGACTTTATGGTTATTTATATCAAGAAACCGATAAAAATTATGCTGTTGTACATGCCTTAGACGGTTATGATGAAATCTCATTAACAGGAAAAACAAAAGTTATATCCAACACCTCAGAAACCCTATTTGCACCGGAAGATTTAGGTGTTAATCAAATAGAAGCATCTTCAATTTTTGGCGGAAACACAGTCAAAGAAGCTGCTAAATTGTTTCAAAATATTATAAAAGGAGAAGGAACTAATGCTCAAAATAATGTGGTTTGTGCCAATGCAGGTTTGGCAATAGCAACTGCTAAGCAGATTTCTCATAAAGAAGGTTTTGAGTTGGCTAAAGAGTCACTATTAAGTGGAAAAGCAAAAGAAAGTTTAGATAAACTAATTGAATTAAGCAGCAGTTAGCAAAAAACTAGAAATAATTGAAATAATAAATGAAAATAATAAAAATTAAAATCCCAACTTCCGACAGCGTCGGAATCAACGATTTTCAGAAATAAAGAGCGAAGAAGCGGAACTGCGAAGCGCAGCTTCAAGCATGCAGCTTTGAAAGCGAATGGTGCTTTAGCAATTTCCTAATAAATCGTTTTGAATTTTTGGTTTAGTATTAAAAAAAAATGTCCACCGGACAATTTTCATTTAATAGTGTTTCAAGACAAAATGAATAAGAGAAAAAGTATAACAAAAGATTCCTGCGTGCGCAGGAAATGAATATGAACATTTTAGATAAAATAGTAAGAGATAAACGCAAGGAAGTTGATTTAAAAAAATCTATTATACCTTTTGCTCAACTTGAAGCATCAGTGCTTTTTAATAGTGAAACAAATTCACTCGCCAATAATTTAAAGCAAAGCTTATCCGGAATTATAGCTGAGCACAAGAGGCGTTCACCATCTAAGTCTGTAATTAACCAAAATCTTAATGTCCAGGATGTTGCCATTGGCTATGAAAATGCTGGAGTAAGTGGTATGTCTGTATTAACAGATAATAAATATTTTGGTGGATCTTTAGATGATCTAATCTTAGCTAGAGCTAGTTGCAACCTACCACTATTAAGAAAAGAGTTTATAATTGACACTTATCAGATAGTAGAAGCAAAAGCTTATGGAGCTGATGTTATTTTGCTCATTGCAGCAATCCTAACTAAGGAAGAAATAAAGCAGTATTCAGAATTAGCAAAAAGTTTAAATCTTGATGTCTTATTAGAAGTTCACAACCAAGAAGAATTACAAAAATCGATTATGCCAAGCATAGATATGCTCGGTGTAAATAATAGAAATCTTAAAACTTTCGAAGTTAGTTTAGAAATTTCAAAAACATTAAGTCAGCAGATACCAGATGAGTTTATAAAAGTTTCTGAAAGCGGTATCAGCTCAATTGAATCCATAAAAGAATTACAACCTTATGGTTACAAAGGTTTTCTGATTGGTGAAAACTTTATGAAGACAAACAATCCTGGTGAAAGTGCTAAGGGTTTTATCGGAAAATTAAATAAAGACTAGTAATATTATTGAAAAATAAATTATGAATTAAACTTGAAATTCCGACAAAGTCGGAAACAACGATTTTCAGAAATAAAGAGCGAAAAAGCGGAACTGCGAAGCGAAGCTTCAGGCATGTAGCTTTGAAAGCGAATGGTGCTTTAGCAATTTCCTAACAAATCGTTTTGAATTTTTGATTCGTTTTGTTTCAAGACAAAATGAATAGAAAAAGAATTAACAAAATAGATTCCTGCCTTGCTTTTCCGCTAAAACTAAGGCGACAAGCGGACGCAGGAATGACAAAAAAAGAAGCGAGGTGAGATTCCCGCTTTCGCGAGAATAGATGAAACTAAAAATCTGCGGCATGAAATATAATACCTCTGAAGTTGCACAATTGCAACCAGATTATCTTGGCTTTATATTTTATGACAAATCACCAAGAAATTTTGAAGGTACTATTACAAAATTACCAAAAGGCATTAAAAAAGTAGGTGTTTTTGTAGATGAAAAAGTAGAAGTTATAGTTAATCATATTGAAAAACATCAACTAGATGCAATACAACTTCACGGTCATGAATCACCAGAAGTTTGTCGTCTATTAAAAACCACTAGAAAGGAAATCATAAAGGTGTTTTCTATTAAAAATGAATTCGATTTTAGTATTCTAAAAGATTATGAAGACGTAGTAGATTACTTTCTTTTTGACACTAAAGGAAAATTACCAGGAGGCAACGGTTATACTTTTAATTGGAATGTTCTAAACAATTATCCATCAACCAAACCATACTTTCTAAGTGGAGGTATTGGATTAAATGAAACTGAAAGTATCCTATCATTCCTGAGTAAGCAGGAATCTAAATATTGTCATGCCATAGACGTGAACAGTAAATTTGAAATTGAACCTGGATTGAAAAATATTGAAGACTTAGAAAAGTTTAAGACTGAATTATATAAATAGTATTCAGTTACTATGCGTTGAAAATAAAAAGATTAGAAGATTTAGACAAGAAATAAAAACAACAAAAATGAAAGTCCCGAGTTCCGACAGCGTCGGAATCAACGATTTTCAGAAATAAAGAGCGAAAAAGCGGAACTGCGAAGCGTAGCTTCAAGCCTGTAGCTTTGAAAGCGAATGGTGCTTTAGCAATTTCCTATAAATCGTTTTGAACTTTTGGTTCGTTTTGTTTCAAGACAAAATGAACAGAAAGTAAAAATTTAAGTAAAACTAAAATAGATTCCTGCCTGCGCAGGAATGATAAAATCATGAGCTACAACATCAACAACAAAGGCTATTACGGAGAATTTGGTGGAGCATACATTCCAGAAATGCTATATCCAAACGTTGAAGAACTGCGCCAAAACTATTTAAAAGTAATGGCAGAACCATCGTTTCAAAAAGAGTTTCATCAACTACTCAAAGATTACGTAGGCAGACCATCACCACTCTATTTTGCCAAACGCCTTTCAGAAAAGTATAATACAAAAGTTTATCTAAAACGCGAAGATTTAAACCATACTGGCGCTCATAAAGTCAATAATACCATCGGTCAAATCCTTATGGCAAAACGTCTTGGCAAAACCAGAATTATAGCCGAAACAGGAGCTGGTCAACATGGTGTAGCTACAGCAACCGTTTGCGCATTAATGGGCATTGAGTGTATTGTTTATATGGGAGAAATTGACATTGCCCGACAAGCACCAAACGTAGCACGAATGAAAATGCTCGGTGCAGAAGTACGACCAGCATTATCGGGTAGTAGGACTTTAAAAGATGCCACCAATGAAGCTATTAGAGATTGGATTAACAATCCAGTAAATACACATTATATTATTGGCTCTGCCATTGGACCTCATCCATATCCAGATATGGTAACAAGATTTCAGTCTATAATATCAGAAGAAATAAAGTGGCAACTCAAAGAAAAAGAAGGTAAGGAAAATCCTGACTATGTTGTTGCCTGTATTGGTGGAGGCAGTAATGCTGCAGGCACTTACTATCATTTTTTAGACAATAAAGATGTTGGTATTATTGCTGTAGAAGCTGCAGGAAAAGGGATTCATTCTGGTGAAAGTGCAGCTACTTCTGTTTTAGGAAAAGAAGGTATCATTCATGGATGTAAAACGCTATTAATGCAAACCAAAGACGGACAAATTACTGAGCCTTATTCCATTTCAGCAGGATTGGATTATCCAGGAGTTGGTCCTTTACATTCGCACTTATATAAAACTGGTCGTGGTGAATTTTATTCAGCCACAGATAATGAAGCTATGTTAGCTGGCTTAGAGTTATCAAAGTTAGAAGGTATTATTCCTGCTATTGAAAGCTCACATGCCTTAGCTATTTTTGCACATAAGACTTTTAAGCCAGATGATGTAGTTGTGATTAGCTTATCAGGTCGAGGAGATAAAGATTTACAGAACTATATTGATTATTTTAAATTATAAAACGTCATGCTGAACTTGTTTCAGCATCTTATAAATTAGAAATTAAAGTTTAATTAAAAAGATACCTGCCTACGCAGGCATGTTATGAACAGAATAAATCAAAAACTAAAAGAAGACAAAAAAATTCTATCCATATATTTTACAGCAGGTTACCCAGCAATTAATGATACTGCAACTATCATTAAAAATCTAGAAAAAAATGGTGTAGATATGATAGAAATAGGTTTACCATTCAGTGACCCTTTAGCTGATGGTCCAACGATACAAGCTAGTTCTACAGCTGCTCTAAAAAATGGAATGACTACAGAAAAACTCTTTGAGCAACTTAAAGACATCAGACAAACTGTATCTATTCCGTTAATTATAATGGGTTATTTTAATCCAATGCTACAATATGGCATTGAGAATTTTTGCAAAATATGCCAGGAGGTTGGTATCGATGGCTTAATAATTCCAGACTTACCTGTAGATGTCTATAACGAACAGTACAAAGCCATTTTTGAAGCCTATGGTTTAATCAATGTATTTCTAATAACACCACAAACTTCTGATGAAAGAATTCGTTATATAGATTCTGTATCTAATGGTTTTATTTATATGGTAAGTTCTGCCAGTACAACAGGAGCAAAAGTAGGTTTTGGAAATGAACAAACGGAATACTTTGAACGCATAGCTAATATGAATCTTAAAAACCCTCAAATTGTAGGTTTTGGAATTTCAAACAATGAGACCTTTACACAAGCCACAAAATATGCTAAAGGAGCAATTATAGGAAGTGCATTTGTAAAGCATGTTACTAATGAAGGGATTGATAGCATTGGTACCTTTGTAAATACTATTTTATAGAATGAGAGTTACAAAGGATTGGCATATTCTATTATTCTCAATTATATATCTATTATGCTTTCCATTGATTTATGCTCTAATATATGGCGACTTTAATGGCTATCTACTTTATTTATTGATATGGATGATCATAAATATACCATCATTCCTAATCGTACTGATATTATTATTTTGCGAATCCTATAAAGGTAAAAAAGTGCCAAATTATATTTATCACTTATTATCGATAATTTTAACTTCTATTATCTTCTTATTTTTTTTAAATACAGATGGAGATCCAAAAAATATTTATCCCATTTTCCAAGAAAATCAATTTATACTTATACTATTCTCTGGTATTTCACATTTAATAGCTTTTAGTACTATTGAATTCATAAAAAAATAATAGCTTTAAAAAATGCCTCTTAACATAGTCCTTATAGAACCCGAAATTCCAAACAACACTGGTAACATTGGTCGTTTAGCATTAGCAACAGGCTCTCGCCTACATTTGGTAAAACCCTTTGGTTTTGAAATTGATGATAAACGCCTTAAACGTGCTGGCTTAGATTATTGGCAGCATTTAGAAGTTATCTATTATGATTCCATAAATGATTTCTTCACGAAAAATAAGGATGCCAAAATGGTATTCTTATCAAGCCATGGTAAACAATCGCATTGGGACATAACCTTTGAAAATGATATGTTCTTAGTATTCGGAAAAGAATCTGTAGGCTTACCAAAACGATTAATAGAAAAGCACCAAGATCAACTTTTTAAAATTCCACTATATAGTACAGAAATTAGGAGCCTTAATCTTGCCAATGCTGTAAGTATTATTGTCTATGAAGGTTTACGACAACTTAGTTAATATTTTCACAAAAACGATTTACCCTTTAAACCTAATTAAAACGAAAAAGTCATAGTAGTGTTCGTTAATTAAAAACACACAAAATTATGATTTCAAAAACATTAAAATTTAGTTTATTAGTAGTTGCAATATGTTCAATTTCATTTGTAACTGCACAAGAAAGAAAAGAGAAGAAAAAAGCTAATCCAGAAGAGGTATTTAAAAAACTTGATGCAGATGCAAACGGTTCATTGTCCTTAGAGGAGTTTAAAGCTAAACGTTCTCGAAAAGGTGACACAGAAGCCGCAGATGCTCATTTTAAGGCTTTAGACAAAGATGCTAATGGTGCATTATCTTTAGAGGAATTTAAAACAAGAACAAAACCATCTAAAGAAGAACGTTTAAAGCAACGCTTTGAAAAAATGGATGCTAACGCAGATGGAAGTATCGACTTTTCTGAATACGAAGCATTTTTTGAGAAAAGTGAAAAACAAAGAAAAGAGCGTAAGCCAAGACCTCGTAATAAGAAAGATTAAGCAAAATATATCCTCTAGAGTTTCTAGAGGATTTTTTTTTGGATTAAAACCCACGTAAATGGTTTTCGTTTTGTAACTTTTCAAGAAAGAAAACAAAACCTGTGAAGCACTCTAAAACTTATAACTTTTTTTCGGAATTTTTACAAATCGTATTTGGAATTACGCTTGCTAGTATAGGTCTAAAAGTATTTTTGCTACCCAATGGTTTTTTAGATGGAGGTGTCACAGGGATGGCGCTTTTGGTAGGCAGTCAGTTTGATATTGACATTTCGGTTTTATTAGTTCTTTTTAGTATTCCGTTTTTAATTTTAGGATACTTTACCGTATCAAAATCCATAGTTATAAAATCCATCCTCAGTATTATAGGCTTAGCACTCTTTATACATTATGAAACTTTTGAAACTGTAACCAATGATAAACTGCTTATCTCAATATTTGGTGGTTTGTTTTTGGGAGCTGGCATCGGAATTTCAATAAGAAACGGTTCTGTTCTTGATGGTTCTGAAATTTTAGGTATTTACATCAATGATAAATTTGGCATCAGCATTGGCCAAGTGATTCTATTCTTCAATATTATTCTTTTTAGTATTACGGCTTGGGTCATTTCTACAGAAGTTGCCCTCTACTCTATTCTCACTTATATCGTTACGGCAAAAGTCACCGATTTGGTTATTGAGGGTTTTGAGGATTTTATTGGTGTTACTATTGTCTCAAAAGAATATAGAACCATAAAACTTGCCATTATGAAAGATCTCGGAGCAGGTTTAACAACCTATAAAGGGTCTAAAGGTTTTGGCAGTAAGGGAGAACAAGAAGATTTTGATATTATACACACCGTTATTAACCGTATCGATATTAAAAAAATGCATAGAATTATTGACCGTATTGATGAAAATGCCTTTATAATTGAGTTTGATGTTAATTCAGTAAAAGGTGGTGTGCTACGACATTATTTAGACAAAAAGAAAAACAAGATATTACCCAAGATTTAATGCCGTTTCTTTAACATATTCAAATACATGTTTTCAACCTTGGTTCTTGCCCAAGGTGTACGTCTTAAAAATTTTAAACTCGATTTTACAGAAGGGTCATGAGTAAAACATCTAATGTTTATCTCGTAGCCCATATATTCCCATCCATAATGGGCTTGCAGCTCAGTAATAATCTGTTCTAATTTTACTCCGTGTAATGGATTGTTGGGTTGGGTTGACAAACTATAAGTTTTTAACTAATGCTTTAATCTTTACTGCCTTTTCAAAATGATCTAGCTTGTGTGTTTGTATCCACCAAGTAGCAGCTTCCATTAATAACTCAGGATTATCATTTTTATTTTTGAAAAAGGCATAAAAAGAGATACCAACATTAGTTCCTTTTTGCGTAATTTTCTTATCGCAAACTTCTAGGATTTTAGTTTTTAAACTTGGAGTCATTACTTAATTTCTATTATCAGAATTTCGTCTTCGATTTCGATTTCTATTTCTATTTCGGTTTGAAGTTTTACTCTTAGCGTTTCTAGAATTAGAGTTTCCACTACGACTTTGGTTTCTATTTCTATTCTGACCTGGTTTTATCGGTTCAGTTGAAGCATTAGGGTCGGGTTCAAAACCTTCAAGGATTTCAACCTCAATTTTCATATCGATGAGCTTTTCAATATCTCGCAAAAATGTAGTTTCATCTGCACTTACCAAAGAAATGGCTTGGCCACTTGCTCCTGCTCTACCTGTTCTACCAATTCTATGCACGTAGTCTTCAGAAATATTAGGCAATTCAAAATTTATAACATGTGGCAACAACGGAATATCCAACCCACGAGCCGCAATATCTGTAGCAACAAGCACTCTAATAGAACCATTTTTAAATCCAGCTAAAGCTTTTGTTCTTGCACCTTGGCTTTTATTACCATGAATAGGAGCGGCAGAAATACCTGCACTTATCATTTTCTTGGATAACTTATTAGCTCCGTGTTTGGTTCTGGTAAAAACCAAAACTTGTTTCCAATTGCCATCAGAAATCAGCTTAATAATTAAATCCGTTTTTTTGCCTTTAGCAACACGATATACCTTTTGTTCTATAATTTCTACAGCTGTATTCTCCGGAGTTGCTTCAACCTGAACAGGATTATTAAGAATAGAATACGCTAGTTTTTTAATATCCTTAGAAAAGGTCGCTGAGAACATTAAGTTCTGTCTTTTGTCTGGCATCAGTTTCATTACACGTTCTATATCGCGTAAAAAACCCATATCCAACATACGGTCTGCTTCGTCTAACACAAAGATTTCGACACGTTTTAGAGATAATGCACCTTGACTTTCCAAATCGATTAAACGGCCTGGTGTTGCCACCATAATATCTATCCCTTGTCTTATTTTAGCAACTTGTGGTTTTTGGTTGACTCCACCAAAAATAACAGCACTCTTTAAATTTACAAACTCGCTATATTCCTTAACATTAGCATAAACCTGCGCTGCTAACTCACGTGTAGGAGTTAATATCAAAGCTCTTATGGGTCTAAATTTCTGTTTAGGATTTTCGGATAATAAGTGTAATAATGGCAGTGTAAAACCTGCGGTTTTCCCAGTGCCTGTCTGTGCCGAAGCTAAGACATCTTTACCTTCTAAAACTGGCGGAATGGCTTTGGCTTGTATTGGTGAAGGTGTTTCGTATCCTTTTTTACTAATGGCTTTTAGTAAAGGCTCGGATAAGCCTAGTGATTTAAATGACATATAAATTTTTTGGCAAATGACCTTCTAATTTATAGCGTCATTTTTCTTAGCCGCAAAGGTAGTGTTAATTTATTCGTTACCTTGTATTTAGTTGACTTTCTGAAAATTTTCGATTAACTTCGATTAACGTTTGATATAAGTCATTAAAACGGACTCATATCACTAAAGTTAAACGATCTTCTTCAAAAAAACTCAGCATACTGCATTACTCTAAAATTAAAGGTGTTAAATTCTGGATCTTTAGCTTTGAGTTGTTTGTATAATGGTAATCTGCTTATTGAAATGTTTGCTGCTCCAGAGCCTGAGGTTAGAGATACGGTTTTTATGGTTCGTTTTGTTTGGTCAGATTGCTTCGTTTCTCTCGCAATGACGGGAAATGAGAATTCATGAATTCGTGGCACCTCATTACTTACCAATTCTAATTTTAGGTTGTAATCTTTTAAGTGTTTTCTAAAAAAATATTCTGGTCCGTTTTTGCTGTTGCCTCCTGTAAATAAAATGGTTTCTATACTTGGATATTGTTTTAAATACCCAACCACATCTCGCAGTTTAATATTCTGCATACCTAAGTCTGAGGCATCAATTTTTTCGCGTTCTGCGCTTTCTACAATATCACAAACACCAATTTTGTGTTTTATTAGAAACGCTTTGCGTTGGTCAATAGCTTCATTAGAGTTATCGTACCGTAAATTGAGATTATGGATTTTATCTATAAACAACCACAACGAATTGTAATAACTTCCATAACAGAAGTCCACATCTTTTTCTAATAACTCACCTGTTGAAAATCGTGGTGGTGGCAGTGTGCCAACGATTAGTTTTTTAGTGTTATTTTGTATAAATGGTTGGTATGGATGTTTGTGTTTGAACATATCTTTGTTGTAGAAATCTACACTACTTCAATAAAAGTAAACCTTAGCAAGACACTTCGACTGCGCTCAGTGTGACATATAGAAATGACAAACTATAATGTTTTCAATAATCGTTCAACCTCAACAATGGTAGTTCTATAGATACGTCTGTTGGGTTTTGTCATGTGTGCGATTCTACTGAAATTTCTTGTAATAGCTCTTTACCCTCAGAGGTTCTGTTATTTTCTAAATAGAATTTTGCCAATTCAAGTCGCTCTTCATAGTTAGAATATGGTCTGTCTATTTGTTTTAATTCGGTTTCGGCTTTTTCAATTTTTCCTAATTCTTTCAATGCCAAACCATAGCAAAATTGCTGTTTAGAACCCTTAAACTCTGATTTATTGATAATCTGTTCAGCATGTTCTACAACACCTATATAATCCTTAAGCTGAAAATAGCATAGTACTAATTGTTGTCTGGCGTATAAATCATTTTGATCTGTATCTTCTAGGGTTTTCTTATAATTTAAAATAGCATTTGGCATATCATTATTCTGCACATAAGCATCAGCCAGTTCTACTCTATTAGCATAGGTGTCCGAAAATTCCAGCTTCCTTTCTAAATCCTTTATCTTCTTGGTAGGATTGATAATAGACGTAATTTCACTCTGAATTTTGTCTGCATCATTCTTATTATACACCTGAGTGATAATATAGATTAGAGAGCCAATAACTGGAATGAAAAAAATTAAAAAGAACCAATAATATGGTTTATGGTTTTTGTACACATGATAAATACAAAAAGCCTGAAGCGCAACAATTAAGTAATAATGCATGAATTATAATTAGACCCTTAAATATAAAAACTATCTAGTAAAAACCAACTCGTTTTCAGATGATAAGTCTTCACTAAAACCGTAGCCTTCATAGTTAAAACCTTTAACATCATCAATAGTTTTAGCGTCTATATCTATAATATAACGCGTCATATAACCTCTGGCTAATTTAGCATACGTCATTATGGTTTTGTATTCACCATTTTTTAGGTCCTTGAAATTTGCAGTAACTACAGGTACTTTTAACGTTTTTGTATCAATTGCTTTAAAATACTCATTACTTGCTAAGTTTAGAAAAAGTTCGTCATCCTCTAACTCATCATTTAAGGCTTGTGTTACCTTCTTTTTCCAAAATTCATAAAGGTTTTTGTTTTTACCTACTGGTATTTTGGTTCCCATTTCTAGTCGGTAAGGCTGAATTAAATCCAAAGGTTTTAAAACACCATACAATCCTGAAATAATACGTACTGTATCTTGTACTTTATCGAGTTTCTTAGTATCAATAGTATATGCATCGATTCCTCTATAGACATCACCACTAAAGGCATACAAGGCTTGCCTTGCATTGTCTTTTGTAAACGGTAATTGCCATTCTTGGTTACGCTCATAGTTGAGTTGCCCAAGGTTATCTGAAATGCTCATAAGCTTTGATAAACTTTTGGCAGATTTTTTTTTTAGCAGTTTGTTTAAACGTTCTGCTTCTGCTAAAAAACAACCTTCAGACGTTTTAGTTGTTGGCAGTTTGGTTTCAAAATCTAATGACTTAGCTGGTGATAGTACGAGTTTCATAAAAAGCCCCTTTTGATTTCCCCAGAGGGGAAAAATTATAACTCAAAAATACAATCTTAAATAGATAGATTGAAATTGAATTGAAAACAATTTTTGATAGTGATATAATTAAAGTCTATATCGCTTTAGTAAATGAACTTTCTTTCTGAATTTAGAACTTGGATGCTGTGTTAGATGCTGTAATAAATTCAGCATGACAAAAAAAGGATATTATAGTTCCTTAGGAGTCTTGATGTTTTGCGTAATGCCTCCATTTTTCGATACATTGTTGTATATCTTCTGGTATTTCGGATTCGAACCTTAAAAACTTACCAGTTGTTGGATGTTCAAAACCTAAGGTTTTAGCGTGCAACGCTTGTCTTGGCAAGACTTTAAAGCAATTATCTACAAACTGCTTGTATTTAGTAAACGTGGTGCCTTTTAAGATTTTTTCACCACCATAACGCTCATCATTAAAAAGTGTATGTCCAATGTACTTCATGTGCACACGGATTTGGTGTGTACGACCAGTTTCGAGCTTACAGCTTACCAAAGTTACATAACCTAAGCGTTCTATAACCTTGTAATGCGTTACTGCTGGTTTGCCTTTGTAGGCTTCATCTCCTTCGTAAACTGTGTTCTGTAAACGGTTTTTAGGATGACGACCTATATGACCTTCAATAGTGCCTTCGTCTTCAGTCATATTTCCCCAAACTAATGCTACATATTCTCTTTCGCTTGTTTTTTCGGCAAACTGATTGGATAAATGTGCCATGGCTTCTTCGGTCTTAGCAACAACCAATAAACCACTTGTATCTTTATCTATACGATGCACCAAACCTGGTCTGTTGCTGGAGTTGTTTGGTAGGTTTTCAAAATGATAAATTAAGGCATTTATTAAAGTACCTGAATAGTTACCATGACCAGGATGCACCACCATACCTGCAGGTTTATCTACAACGAGTAAGTCATCATCTTCGTAAACAACAGTTATAGGAATATCTTCAGCAACTAGTAGATGTTCGTGCGGAGGATGCTCAAACTTTACAGTAATTTGGTCGTTGGGCTTTACTTTATAGTTAGACTTTACTACATTTCCGTTTACAAAAATGCTTCCATCTTTTGCTGCAGCCTGAATTTTATTGCGTGTAGCATTTTCAACAAAATTCATTAAATATTTGTCTATTCGGAGTGGTTGCTGACCCTTTTCTACCTTAAAAGCATAATGCTCATAAAGTTCGTCTTCCTGATCAGAACTATCTAAAATATTTGGCATCCTTATTATCGTTTTCCATTTCCTAAAACCAAATCTATAGTAGATGTAAGTGGTAACAATGTACCTGGTTTTAATGTTTTGCCTTCGTGCTTCATTCCTAAAACAACATCTTTACCAATGTTATCTATATATGTAATGTCACCTACTTTAAACTCTAAGGCTTCTAACTGTGGTTTTGCTTGTCTAAAAGTACGCTTTAGGATATTTGGCACTTCAACTTTACGGTAACCCGAAGGATTAAGTATAAGGTATATTTTTCTATTTTCTTTAACCTGAGAGCCTGCTTCTGGATTTTGTTCTATAACCGCAAACTTTGGATAGTTAGGATTATAGTTTGCAGAATCTTGAATTTTCATTTGAAGATCATTGTCCTCCAATTCAATCTTTACGGTTTCAATTGATTTACCCTTTAAATCTGGCACAACAACAAATTCGCCATGGTTTGTAGTTATATCTAACCATTTTAATATAATAAAGCATAATACTACAATGGCAACAATGGCCAATGCTAATTGCTTAAAAAACACTTTACTGGTAAGAAATTTAACTAAACTCATAAGCTTACTGATTGATTGACAAAACTAATAAATTATAACGTTATAATAACGGCACAAAATTAAAATACGTATCAAAACTGCATTTAGTTTGTTGAAAATAAATTATACATTTACATTACTCTATGGAGTTTAAAATATCTCACGCTAAAAACATAGCGTAGATACTTAAAATACTGATATAAATTCAGCACAAGCAAGTTTAGCATAAATGAAGAAAAATATTGCAATTATAATGGGTGGTTACTCCAGTGAGTATCAGATTTCCCTAAAGAGCGGCAACGTCGTATATGAAACTTTAGACAAGGAAAAGTACAATTCTTATCGTATCCATATTTTTAAGGATAAGTGGGTTTTTGTAAATACTATGGATGAAGAGTTTCCTGTTGACAAAAATGACTTTTCGGTTTTAGTAAACGAAACAAAAATTACTTTTGATTGTGTTTTTAATGCCATACACGGTTCGCCTGGCGAAGATGGTTTTATGCAAGGTTATTTTGAATTATTAGGCATGCCACAAACAAGTTGTAGTATGTACCAAGCTGCTTTAACCTTTAACAAGCGTGATTTGCTTGCTACTCTAAAACCTTATGGTATAAAAACTGCCGAAAGTTATTATTTAAATCTTGGCGATGAGATAAATGAAGATGCCATTGTCGCTAAAGTTGGCTTACCTTGTTTTGTAAAAGCCAATAAAGCTGGTAGTAGTTTTGGGATTTCTAAAGTTTATAAAAAAGAAGATTTACAAGCTGCTATTGAGAACTCTTTTAAAGAGGACAACGAAATTATCATTGAACAGTTTTTGGATGGCACTGAGGTTTCCGTTGGAGTTATTTCATACAAAGGAAACACCAAAGTTTTACCAATTACCGAAATTGTATCTGAAAATGATTTCTTTGATTATGCTGCTAAGTACGAAGGCAAATCTCAAGAAATCACTCCTGCAAGGCTCACTGAGGATTATAAAACCAAAGTAGAAACTGTTGCCAAAAAAATATACGACGTATTAGGTATGACAGGCTTTTCTAGAAGTGAGTTTATCTTTAAAAACGATGAACCTTATTTACTGGAAGTTAATACGGTTCCTGGCTTAACTAAAGAAAGTATTTTACCTCAACAAGCTAGAGAAGCAGGCATAAGCTTACAAGATTTGTTTAGTAATGCTATTGAAGAAGCATTCAAAAAGTGATGATTTTTGAATTACAACTTTTGAATAGTTTACTCAATTTCTTAATTCTTATCTTTGTTAGAGTTTAATTTAAAAGATTTCTGCTATCGCAGAAAGTAAACATGAAAAAAGCACTTTTCCCTGGTTCGTTTGATCCTATTACTAATGGCCATTTTGATATTATACAACGTGGCATCAAACTTTTTGATGAAGTTGTTGTAGCCATAGGTATCAATGCCGATAAAAAATATATGTTTTCTTTAGAAGAAAGAAAGCAGTTTATTGAAGAGGCTTTTAAGAACGAACCAAAAGTAAAGGTTGTGACCTACACAGGCTTAACGATAGATTTTTGTAAAGAGATCGGTGCGGAATTTATTTTGAGAGGTCTAAGAAATCCTGCTGATTTTGAATTTGAAAAGGCCATTGCCCATACCAACAGAAAATTGTCTAAAATTGAAACGGTATTCCTTTTAACTGCTGCAAAAACGTCATTTATATCATCTTCAATTGTTAGAGATGTCATTAGAAATAATGGTGACTATACGGTTTTGGTACCTGATAGTGTTAGAGTTAAATAATATTATTCCGTCTGGCTTTTTGAACAGCTTCTAACTTATTGTGCACTTGAAGTTTTCTGTAAATATTTTCAATATGCTTTCTTATTGTGCCTGTGGAAAGTATTAAGTTATCTGCAATAGCATTATAGCTTAAACCCTTACTTAACTGCTCTAAAACATCTACTTCGCGATCTGTGAGTTTAATGTTTTCTATCTCTTGTTTGCCTTCTGCTACAAAAGGATTTCGTAATAACTTTAAGGTTTTTAAGGCTATTGAAGGGTTCATTGCTGCACCACCATTCAAGGTTTCTAAAATTCCTGAGTGTAAATCACCTGCATTTATCTCCTTCAACAAATAGCCGTCTGCACCAGCTTTTATTGCGTTAAAGATGTTTTCGTCATTATCAAAAACAGTCAGCATAATAATCTTAATGTGTGGATATTTTTGCTTTACTTTCTCCGTAGCTTCAATACCATTCATTACTGGCATTTCTATATCCATTAAGATTAAATCTATATTATTGTTTTCTTCTAACTTTTCGAGCGCATCCATACCATTCATAGCCGTATATCTTACCTCTAAATCTTCAAAAAAAGACAGTTTTTCTTCTACTGCTTTTATTAAGAAGGCATTATCATCTACTATGGCTATTCTAATATTCATGGACTTAAATTTAGTCTAAAGTTTGCAATTCTTGTCTTAAAAACAAATACGTAAACTATCGTATTTTACATTTGTAAGGTTACTGTGGTGCCTTCATCTATAATAGAATGTAGGTCTAGCTGTCCTTTTATTTCATTAGCACGTTTTTTCATATTATTAATACCGTTACCAAGTTTTACAGTATTCTTATCAAAACCATTACCGTTATCTTTTATTTGTATAACCAAATTATTGTTTTGCACAAAAATATTGACATCTATTTTAGTTGCATCTGCATATTTTAAAGCATTGTTAATGGCTTCTTGTATTATTCTGTAAATGTTCATTCCTTCCACCGAAGAAAACGACATATCTTTATTGACAGTCTCATTAACAGCAAAATGAAACTTAATATTCCTAGAGGCTAAATTGGCTTTATCTATAAAGTTAGAAATTCTTATTTCAAGATCTTCAAAAGTAATTTTATCCTTATTCATGGCCCAAATTGTATCTCTAAGCTCATAGATTGTTCCAGACGTAAAGTTGCTAATAGCGTCTAACTTAGTGTTTAACTTCTCATCTTTTATATCAAAACCATATTTTAAATTATCAATTGAAGAAATTATAAAAGTGAGCTGCGCACCAATATTATCGTGTAAATCTCTAGAAATTCTTAAACGCTGCTCCTGTAGTTTGTTTTGGGTTTCAATCTTTAGCAAAGCGTCCTTTAATTCGTTTTCCTTTTGTAATTGTTGATTTTTAAGACGTTGCTGATTAAAAAACAGATAACCTATTAATCCCAAAATCAAGGCAATTGCAGCCAAGCCTAACAATTGGTAATCTCTCTTTTGAATTATTAAATCTTGCTCTGCTATTTCGGCGCGTTGTATTAAGATTTCTTTTTCTTTTTTTTCAGTTTCGTACCTAACTTCTAAATCTGCTATTTTTTGGGCATTTTTTTCTGAAAAAATTGAGTCTTTAAGCTTTATATATATTGCCTTTTGCTTTCTGGCTTCACTAAAATTTCCTAACATATAATTACTCTCGGCATCAGTAAGGTAAAGGTCAGCAGAAATCAGCTCTATCTCAGGATATTTCTTAACTAGATTAAATCCTTCGGTTACATAACGCTTTGCTACTTTTGGTAAATTTTTTTCATTATAAAGTGTAGCAATGTTGTTGTAGGTTGAAAGCATTCCTCTTTCATCACCATCATAATTTTCTTTCTTTTTTAGAGCTTTTAAATAGGTCTCTAATGCCAAATTTATGTCACCTTTAGAGTTGTATGCATTAGCTAAATTGTCTAAGATTTTATAATAGTCTATTCTATTATTTAAACGCTCTGCCAGCTCTAATCCTCTTTTGTATGTTGCAATTGCCTCATCAATTCTTCCTAAATCTTTTAGGTTGATTCCAATATTATTTAACGAAGCTATCTGTTCATTTTCTTGATTGTATTTTTCTCTTACTTCTAATGCTTTTCTGTGATATTGAAGTGCTTTTTCACTAAGGTTCATTTCTTGGTAAATTAGCCCAATATTATTAAGTGAAGACGATGTTGACCTTTCATTTTTTGAGGCTTCATCCATCTTTAAGGATTGAAAAAAATAATCTAAGGCTTTGTCATAGTTTCCTCTATTCCAATTAAACATTCCTAGATTATTAATGCACATGGACTCTATATTCTTAAACCCATAATCCTGACTCATTTTCA
Source organism: Winogradskyella pulchriflava (assembly GCF_042434315.1). Taxonomy (NCBI): domain Bacteria; kingdom Pseudomonadati; phylum Bacteroidota; class Flavobacteriia; order Flavobacteriales; family Flavobacteriaceae; genus Winogradskyella; species Winogradskyella pulchriflava. The sequence continues at coordinate 125,563 of NZ_JBHLTQ010000019.1, forward strand.
GGGCTTTTTCAAAATAAAAAGCTGCAGAATCTGATTGCCCAGTTATGTCCATATAAATACCATGAGTGTTGACAAGCTCTGTTAATCCGAAGTTGAAATTGGCTTCCCTTGCATATTGTTTACCTTCTTTGATGACCTCTAGTGCTTTTTTAGTGTCGTTAAACACATAACTAAAGGCTAACTTATTGAACATTCTAATTTTTACAGAATCATTCTTGGTATGGCGAGCAACGGTTAGTAAACTATCAAGATTTTGAGAATAAGCATTGAAACTGAGTAATATGCCTAAGCAAATTAATAGGTGTTTTTTCATACTAAAAAAAGAAAAAAGCATCAATGGTATGCTGTTAACTTTAACAGAACATATCGCTGATGCCTTCTTCAAAAATTGATTAATAGCATATGTAATATATAACAATTTTTTACTCATTTTGGTTTTTTTCGATAAATGGACTATTTCAAAAGATTAAGCGTAATCGCTTAATGATTACGCCTAATCGAAACAAATCTCAACAACAAGATTTATTGGCTAAGGTTATAGGCGTAAATGGTTTTATCATTTGGTTTGTAATACAAATAACCACCAAACTCATCAACTTTATATTCAGGTTTCTTATCCTTTAAGATAATCTCCTTTTCAACATTACCAGAATCTTTGTTTATTTTAATTAATCCTACACCGTCATCAAGCTTAGTAAGAATAAATTGAGAATTTTCTGTTGCTGAAGTTGCCTTAAAACGTTTTGCCAACTCATTAAAAGAAGCAGTTCCTATAGCCGAAAACATATCCTGTGCTCTTTTCATCTCTGCACCATACTGATTATATTGTCCTAAATAATTTTTATTAGCACCTGCTCTTGCTGCTGCACTCATAGCCATTCCTGTTGATGCTACAGCAGTTACACCTGCTAAAATAGCACCAAAAGCACTTATTCCCGGAGCTCTATGATACTCATGCCAATTAGTTTTACCTTCCCAATCAAGCAACATCATGTTCTGATCTGAAGTTAATAGAATTCCTCCATCTCTTACCTCAATATGTGTTGGATCTTCTTTGCCTTCAAAATCCGCTTCTACTAATAGCTCTGAAGCACCAGAATCTGCGTCTATACTAAACAGCTTTTCATCTGCAGCGATTAAATATCTATTGTTCTTTTCATCAAAGGTAGAACTTACTGTAGTAGCTCTTTTAAACTTTAACGGTTTTGCCCATACTTGTTCGCCAGAATTAAGATTTACAATATTTGCATCTTCTGAAGTAATGTAAATAAGACCTTGAGGCGTTTCTGCCATGGTCAAAATATTTTCACCTGTTTTTAATGGCTTTTTAAATAAAGTATTTCCGTCGTAAGATATTTTGTTGATACCTCCTGATTGGATACCAAAAAGGATACCATCTTCCATGATATAAAAATGCTGTACATAACCTTTTGTTTTTGGTGCTTTATCCCAGAGGTCTTCTCCATTAGCCGCATTAAACATTGTAATTTTAGATTCTGATTTAGCAGCTAGAGCACCACTTCCACCTGCCACATCACTAACAACCGCTAACCCTTGAGATAAAATCTGAAAATTTGAAACACTTCCTTTTACTTTACGCTCGTCTTCCCATGCCTCGGTACCGTTAGCGTTGATTTTATAGATTCTAGTGTTTTTACCATTTGTTGTTGCAGCAAAAGCATATATATCGGTCTCAGTCTCGTTACTCGTCATCCAATTAACATTTTTTACTTTATTTTCCCATAGCGTTTCACCTGTTTTTGATTTTGCTATTATACCTTGACTTGTAGGAATCAGCAATTTGTCTTTTAAAAGCAAAGGTTTCCCAGTAACAGCATAATGTTTCATGGTTACTTTACCAGGTGTTAATAAGAAAAATGAATAGTCTTCCTCACCGGTTCCTAAGTCATAAACAGCAACTTTAGGAGTTACATTTTCAGCTTTACCACCACCCTTTTGAAAACCGCTAACTACTAATTTGTTTTGAGGCATCATAACATCGCAAGTAAATACATTTTTCCAGTTTTTAGACTCTGTTGTAAAAAGCACTTTACCAGATACATGATCTATAACAGCCTTTTTGGAAGATAAGTTTGCAAAACCTGTTTGACCAACCATTACATAAGGAGATAGTGGTATATAATTTAATTCTTCTGGTTTTACTTTTCCATAATCCGTAAAATTAAATAGCAACTCATTAGAGCCTGGTTTAATTCCCACCAAACCGTCATTGGTGGCTACCACCACTGTTCCACTTTGTGTGATTGTCATATCATTAATTTTAGCTCCTAAATCGAAACTAAAATCTGGTGATTCTGCTTTTTGAGCATACAATGATGCTGCACCCAAAACGAGGGTCAGCATCATTACTTTATTTATTTGAGTTAATAGCGTTTTCATAAATAAAAAGTTATTTATTGAACTTGCTTATTTAAGTTAAAGGAACCATCTGTTATTGTTTTTACAGATTGGTCTCCATTAATGTTTTTGCATGTAAACTCAAACGTACCTTTTACCTTATCGTCGGTTTCTTCAGAAACACTTAAAGAACCTACCATTGAATTATCATATGGTGCCTGCCATATTTCGGTTGTAGAATTTTGAGGATTGTTTAAATCCACATCAGTTTCTGTATAAGAAGCTACATTAACATTTGATATTACTGAACCGTCTAAATCATAAGTACCTACACCTTCGTAACCCCAAATTGTGAATGCAAAAGCATTACCATCACTATTTGAAGCAATAATAATTAGATTCTGGCCATTATTAGCTATTGTTGCAGAAGACGAAATCTCCCAAGATTCGTAATTTGCACCATCTACTTTAGCCACTAAAGTTCCTGAAGGCGCACTACCTCCACTACCTCCATCATCACTGCTAGAACATGAATTAAAAGTTACTAATGACACTACCATTATCAGTAACAAGATTTGGTTTAATTTTTTCATCGTTAATTAATTTATTGGTTAATACTTCGACAAATCTCAACAATTAGATAAAGGCAAACCATACGATGAATTGCGTATATTTTTACAAATACCTATATATCAATAAGTTACTTCGAGAATAACACTTAAATCCTAACAAAATATCATGAAAAACCTGTAACAAAAGCTGCTTTTTACCTACATATTATTACAACATTCTCGTTTTTATGTTACATCAATTTACATACATGCTTTTTAGGCTGAAGTTAATTCAGCCTTCTGAAAATGCAATTAAGTATTGGATTGATACTAACGCTATTGCAAAACTAGAATACGCTTTAAAACACGGTAATTATAAAACGCGTCAACTTGCAGCAGAAGGACTAGAGCTCGTTGGACAACCGTCATCCATTCCGGTATTACTCAATGCTATAAACGACAATATACAAAAGGTGTCTATTGCAGCACTAAATGCCCTTGAGACTTTAGGTTGTTCTGATGATTTAGTAATTTCAATAACGAGAAAGCGCTTTAATTGGGTTAAAGAACTTCGTGATAAAGAAGAAAAGGAACAAAATAAAAAACCTAAAAAGCACAATATTTATCGTTGGGAACGTGCCAGTAAAAAATCTTTTGATCGGGTTAAGGAACAACTTAACAAACCTATTCGCTAGGTATTATTACTTAATCAAATTTAAAATGTGGGTGCTTATCACACAAGTCTTTTATATAAGATTGAAGCTTGGTTACAAACTGTTGATGTGCTTCTGACTTTGAATTGAAAGGCTTGTGTTTTAATCCTTTTTGAACCATCTCAACATTTTGCATTGTAATTTCTGTAGCTTCCGAAATCCAAACCTGTTTAAACTTTTCCCAGATGTAATCTATGGCAAGGTCGTTTGGATGAATCATATCTGCATTGTAAAAGCGATAATCCCGTAATTCGTCCATCATAATTTCGTAAGATGGAAAATAATACAACTGATTTCTCGGTTCTACAACTTGATGAATTGCTGCTAACAGATGTGATTTACTTTGAGTATTTTCTACAAAACCATCTTTTGTATGACGTACTGGAGATACTGTAAAAAGAAAACTAACCTTTGGGTTTACACTCCTAACCAAACTTATAATTGCTAGTAAAGATTCTGCAATATCATTAACAGATAGCAACTCTTTTAAAAATGATTTTTGAGGTAATTTATGGCAATTGGCAACTATATGATCTGTTGAAATTTGCCTATACACCCAACTTGTTCCTAATGTGATAATGATATGGGTTGATTCTTGTATTTGTCTATTTGTTTGCTCTAAGGCATTATTAAGGTTGGCTGAAAGTTCTTCCTTAGAACTACTATTTAATTTTGAATGTGCATCTAAACAAGACCATTGTTCGTTATGAAAAATCAACTCATCTTCGGAATAGTAATCCTTGTTTATGGAACGTGTAATTAAGTTTTCAATGGCTTTAGGGTGAAATAGTATTCCGAATGGATTAATAATAGTTTGAAACTTAAAATAGCTAAACTTATCTCCAATATTCTCAGAAAAACACGAACCTAATAACAACAACTTAGAATTATAATCTATTTGGTTGTGTGGTTGTGCTTGTAACGGTATTTTGGTTTGTAATTTCATTTATTAATAAGCAAACTGAGACAAAAGTTATTACGCAGAGATTCACAGAGTTTCACCAAGTTTCACTGAGAAAACACCTATACCTACTCTTTGCGAATCTCTGTGCTTTCTCTCAGTGTGTCTCTGAGAAATCTCTTTACTTTATATAATCTTTAGCAGCCTTTAAAGCCTCTTCAATTCCAGCAGGATTTTTACCACCTGCAGTTGCAAAGAATGGTTGTCCACCTCCACCTCCTTGAATATATTTTCCGAGCTCTCTTACAATAGTGCCAGCATTTAAACTTTTGCTAGCGACTAATTCTTTTGAGATATAACAAGACAGAATTGCTTTTCCGTCATTTTCTGCACCAAATAACAAAAACAAATTATCAAACTGGCTACCAAGCTCAAAACATACATCTTTAATACCAGCTGCATCTAGATCGAGTTTTTTTGCTAAAAATTGAATACCATTAATTTCGGTTAGTTCTCTTTTAAGCTCTCCTTTTATGTTTTTGGCTTTATCTTTTAATAAACTCTCTATTTGCTTTTTTAAATCTACATTTTCAGCTTGCAAATTTTGTAAAGCCTTTACAGGTTCCTTAGCGTTATTGAGCAAATCCTTCATTTCAAAATATGCTCTGTTATTTTCAAAATAAAAATCTTTAACAGCATCATTGGTAATTGCTTCAATACGGCGAATACCAGCTGCAACAGCACTTTCAGATACTATTTTAAAATGCCATATATCTGCTGTATTCTTTACGTGAGTACCACCACAAAGCTCTATAGATTGTCCAAAACGAATGGTACGTACTGTATCACCATATTTTTCGCCAAACAATGCCATTGCCCCATCGTCTAAGGCCTTATCCATTGGTACATTTCTATTTTCTTGCAATGGTAATTTGCCATCGATACGTGCATTGACAAAATTTTCAACATCTCTTAACTCATCTACTGTTAGCTTAGAAAAGTGTGAAAAATCGAAACGTAAATGTTTAGAATGCACTGCAGAACCTTTTTGTTCAACATGCTCACCAAGAATTTCTCGCAATGCCTGATGTAGTAAATGTGTTGCGGTATGGTTACATTCGGTTCTGTATCGCTGTTTTGCATCAACAACAGCCTTATGTGTTTCGACTAAATGATTTGGTAAATTTTTAGCGAAATGTATAGTTATATTATTTTCTTTTTTAGTGTCTAAGATATAAATGACATCACCATTTATGTCTTCTAAATAACCTTTATCTCCAACCTGTCCTCCACCTTCTGCATAGAAAGGGGTTAGATTAAATACCAATTGATACATTTCACCATCTTTTTTGGAGGTTACTTTTCTGTATCGTGTTATTTTTACATTAGCTTCAAGTGTATCGTAGCCTATAAATTCTTGTTCTGCATCATCAATTAATACGGTCCAATCGTCTGTAGATATTTCGCTTGCAGCACGAGATCTGTTTTTCTGAACTTGAAGTTGCTCTTCAAATCCTTTTTCATCTAATTTTAAATTCTTTTCAGATAAAATTAAAGCGGTTAAATCTATAGGAAAACCATATGTATCGTAAAGTTCAAAAGCTTTATCACCAGAAACAGTATCTCCTTTTGTTTCTTCAACAATACGATTCAATAATACCAAACCTTGATCTAAGGTTCTTAAAAATGAGGTTTCTTCTTCTTTAATTACATTTTCAATAAGTTGTTTTTGCGCTTTCAATTCTGGGAAAGCATTCCCCATTTTTTTACTAAGCATATCAACCAGACGATATATAAATGGTTCTTTCTTATCTAAAAATGTAAAACCGTAACGTACAGCACGACGTAAAATTCTTCTAATTACATAACCAGCACCAGTATTACTTGGCAACTGACCATCTGCTATAGAAAATGCTACTGCACGTACATGATCTGAAATAACACGAATAGCGACATCGACTTTTTCGTCTTTACCATAATCTTTATCTGTTATGGTTTCAATTTCACGAATTATAGGTGTAAAAACATCTGTATCGTAGTTAGATTGTACTCCTTGTAACACCATACATAAACGCTCAAAGCCCATTCCTGTATCAATGTGCTTGTTTGGCAAAGCTTCTAAACTTCCGTTAGCCTTACGGTTGTATTGCATAAATACCAAGTTCCAAATCTCTACAACTTGTGGATGATCCATATTTACTAAAGATTTTCCATCCACTTTTGCTTTTTCTTCAGCAGAACGAATATCGACATGGATTTCGCTACAAGGTCCGCAAGGTCCTTGGTCACCCATTTCCCAAAAGTTGTCCTTTTTATTTCCTTTTAGTATTCGGTCTTCAGAGATATATTGTTTCCAAATGTCATAAGCTTCTGCATCCATTTTAAGATTATCAGCATCATCGCTACCTTCAAAAACCGTAACATAAAGAATGTCCTTATCAATTCCATAGACTTCGGTAAGCAATTCCCAAGCCCAAGCAATAGCTTCTTTTTTAAAATAATCGCCAAAGCTCCAGTTACCTAGCATTTCAAAAAGTGTATGATGGTAGGTGTCGTAACCAACCTCTTCCAAATCGTTATGTTTACCAGAAACACGTAAACATTTTTGCGAATCTGCAATTCTATTTTTCTTTGGTTCTGCATTACCTAAAAAATATTCTTTAAAAGGTGCCATACCAGAGTTTACGAACATTAATGTAGGATCATTTTTTAACACCATAGGTGCAGATGGCACAATAAGGTGTTGTTTCCCTTCAAAGAAATTTAAAAATTTAGCGCGAATATCTTGAGACTTCATATAATGAAATTATAGCTTGTTTAGTTTTAATTACCACAATTACAAAACAATTTTTATCTTTACTCACCAATCTCTTAATTTAGATTTTGGTGTTCGTGAACCTACAAATAAACTACAATAAAAAATAATGTAATATTATTTTTGTAGGTTTGGTTGTTTTGCTAGTGAAATTAACACTCAATTAGAGTTTACTAGCTGCAAAAATAGTATAAATTCAGACATGGCTAAGGTAAAATATTATTACGATGCTGAAACGCTTTCATATCGTAAAATAAAGCGTAAAAAAAGAACAACATTTAAGTATGCTACGGTATTTCTTTTAGCAGCTGCATTATTTGGCTTTTTATCTTTTGCAATTGCCAGTAATTATATAGAATCTCCAAAAGAACGACAATTAGCAAGAGAGTTGCAGAATATGCAATTACAATATGAATTGCTCAATAAACGTATGGATGATGCCATAGCTGCTTTAGAAAATGTTGAAGAACGCGATAATGCCATTTACAGATTATATTTTGAAGCAAATCCAATACCTGAAGAGCAAAGACGTGCTGGTTTTGGTGGTATTAATCGTTATAAAAAGTTTGAAGGATTTGACAATTCTCAGTTGATTTCTGAAAGTAACAAGCGCTTGGATATTCTTGAAAAAGCTATTGTTGTGCAATCGAAATCTTTAGATGAAATTGCTAAGCTAGCAGCAGACAAAGAAAAATTCTTAGAAGCTATACCAGCAATACAACCTGTGAATAATGTAGATCTTACACGTATGGCATCTGGTTATGGTTACAGAACCGATCCTTTTACCAAGATTAGAAAATTCCATTTTGGTATGGATTTTACGGCACCTCGTGGCACACCAATCTATGCAACAGGAAATGGTATTGTAAAACGTGCAGATAATAGTTCTACAGGTTATGGAAAGCATATTCGTATAGACCACGGTTTTGGTTACATGTCCTTATATGCTCACTTATACAAATACAATGTTAAGGTAAATCAACGTGTTAAACGTGGTGATTTAATTGGATTTGTAGGCAGTACTGGCCGTTCTGAAGCTCCACATTTGCATTACGAAGTTTTTAAAGATGGTGAACGTATTAACCCAATAAACTTCTATTATGGTAATTTATCTCCACAAGAGTTTGATATCTTGCTTAAGAAAGCTTCATTAGAAAACCAATCCCTCGATTAAGATGCATATAGAATTACCAGAAAAACGATATTATGGCATTGGTGAAGTTGCTAAAGCCTTTAATGTAAACGCTTCATTAATTCGGTTTTGGGAAAAAGAATTTGATGTCCTTAAGCCTAAGAAGAATGCAAAAGGCAACCGAAAATTCACACCAGAGGATATTAAAAATTTAAAGTTTATCTACCACCTTGTAAAGGAAAGAGGATTTACGTTAGAAGGAGCTAAAATTCATTTAAAAGAAGAAAAAAAGCAATCTTTAGAAAAATTTGAAATTATAGAAAAGCTTGAAGATATTAAAGCACAACTAATTAAAATAAAAACTCAACTTTAAAACTTATTAATTATGAAAAAATGGCTAATTCCCTTAATTATACTTGCGATAATCGCATTTGGTGTCTATAATTGGGCCGTAGGCTTTAATAATAATGCCGTAGAACTTGAAGCCAATGCAAAAACAGCTTGGTCTAATGTAGAAAGTGCTTACCAAAGACGAAATGACCTTATTGGAAATTTAGTAAAAACCGTACAAGGTGCAGCAGATTTTGAAAGAACAACATTAAGAGAAGTAATTGAAGCTAGAGCAAAAGCTACATCAACTACAATCGATGCAAGCAACCTTACAGCTGAGAATATGGCTCAATTCCAACAAGCACAAAGTGGATTATCAGGAGCGCTTTCAAAATTATTAGTATCCGTAGAGCGTTATCCAGAATTAAAAGCCAATCAAAATTTTCTAGAATTACAGAGTCAATTAGAGGGCACTGAAAACAGAATTAATGTTGCTAGAGACAGGTATAATGAGAAAGTAAATGATTATGATATTTACACAACAAAATTCCCAGGAAAAATACTTGCTGGTTGGTTTGGCTTTGAAGAAATGCCACGCTATAAAGCAGATCCTGGAAGTGAAAATGCACCTGACATTAATTTTGAATTCAACTAAAATCTAACCATGCCACACATTGAAGATTTCCTAACCACAAAAGAAGAGCAGGAAATCGTAGAAGCCATACGTATTGCCGAGAGTAAAACTTCAGGTGAAATTCGTGTACATATAGAACAGGAATGTAATATTGATGTATATGAACGTGCGCTTGATGTTTTCCACATTCTTAAGATGGATAATACCAGACAACAAAACGGTGTACTTATATATGTGGCTGTAAACAATAAAGCCTTTGTAATTTTTGGAGATCAAGGCATTAACAATAGTGTAGGTGCCAATTTTTGGAATTCTACTCGCGATAAAATTGCTTCACAATTTAAAGTTGGTGATTTTAAACAAGGGCTAATTGATGGTATAATGGAAGCAGGCAAGGTACTTTCAAAGTATTTTCCTTGGGAGCACGGAGACACAAACGAATTGGACAATACAATTTCTAAAGGCTAATGCAACAATTAAAGTATATCATTTTATTTCTGTACCTAGTCTGCACATTTAGCGGTTTTGCGCAATATGATATTCCGCCAAAACCAGAGTTCCAAACTAGTGTTTATGATGACGATATAAAGTTATTATCCCAATCCCAAAAAAACAGTTTAGAACAAAAACTTATTAGGTATTCAGACACCACTTCTACTCAAATTGTAATTGCAATAATTAGTTCTACAAAAGGAGAATATATTAATTATTTAGGTGCACAGTGGGCAGAAAAATGGGGAATTGGTCAAGCAGATAAGGATAATGGTATTTTTATTCTCTTAGCCAGAGATGATAGAAAAATTGGTATAAATACAGGTAAAGGTGTTGAGCATTTGCTAACAGACGCCATGAGCAAACGTATTATTGATAGAGACATCATCCCATACTTTAAACAAAACGATTATTACGGAGGACTCAACAGAGCCTCAGATGCCATTTTTGAAGTTATGAATGGGGAGTATCAAGGTACACGGCAAAGTAATGGCACTGACTTTCCTTTTGAAGTTTTCTTTATCCTATTTATTGTCTTTATTATTTTCATTATTGCCATTTCTAAAAGCAGAGGTGGTGGCAAAGGTGGCAATGGAGGTAATCGTAATGATGATTCTCGAAGTATTCTCGAAGCCATTATATTAAGTAATATGGGGCGTGGTAGTTATTCCAGAGGGTCCTCTTCTGGAGGATTTGGTGGATTTGGTGGAAGTTCTGGAGGTGGTAGCTTTGGAGGCGGAGGCTTCGGAGGTGGTTTTGGAGGAGGAAGTTTTGGTGGTGGCGGAGCTTCTGGAGGCTGGTAAAGCCCCTTTATCCTGCGGACATTTCCCTTAAAGGGAAAAATTTACAGCACTTAGTATGTAAACTGTTTTAAAACTAGAAAATATTATAAAGGTGTAAACATAGTTCTAGATTTGTTTTTTCTTTGGACTAATCAAAGTAGAAAAAATCACTATCATTAGTCTCACCTTTACTTCCTAGACTATTAAATTTATAACTAAAGCCCAACATAAAATATTGTCTTAACACGGTACTCTGCGAATCTTGTATATAATCTTGTGTAGCTACACGTCTAGCATTTGTATTTTGGTCTAATAGATCATAAACTTTCAAAGAAATTAATCCTTTATCCTTCAACAAGCTATAGCTAAGGGTTGAGTTCCAAAACCAAGCACTTTTCTGAAAGCCATCAGCGACATTTGGATTGTAGTTAAAGTTAATATCATTACGCCATTCAAATTTTTCTGGTAAAAAGGTTGCTGTTCTTAGTCCTGCATTATGGCTTATAAAATTTCTATCTTCAAACGCTTCTATATCATATGAGTTATTAGAAATATTTAATTCATAATAAGGTTTTATCTCCATAACTTTAGTCCAAATAAAATCTATTCCAAGTCTTGGTGAAACGGTATTCATTTTACTGGCGTATTTTACGTCATTATTAAAGTTGATGTTTTTACTTTGATTAAATCGTGCTCTTAAATTTAGTTTTACGGACCTTAAAGTGTCTAGTTTTATTTCTTTACTGTAATTTCCTGAAACACCATAGTTATAGTTACCATCCACGTTTTCATAAGTGGTTGTTCTCACTAAAGACTCTGGGTCAACCACCGTTTTAGATACCACTTGATTTTTCGTGAAACTTGCATTGAAGTTGGCATAAAATCCTGTACGTTTTTGCCAATCAAAACCATTATATCCTGCGTAAAAACTATGTCGGTTTGATGGTTCTAAGTTAGGGTTACCAATTATAATGCTCAATGGGTTTGACACATCTGTAAACGCTTGCAACTGTCGTAATGCTGGAGGGTTGTTTCGCAACCAATAACTACCATAAATTGATGCCTTTGGGCTAAACCTATAATTTAACCTATAACTTGCCTCAATATTTTTAAATTGACGTTCTACATTAAACTGTGGTCGTAATAAATCATTATTTTCTAGATTACGAATATTATAACCAATATCGAAACGTGTATATAATTTTTCACCTCTATAAGTGGCCCCAAAACTTGGCACACTTCTAGAATCTGTATATTCAAAATCGGTACTTAATGCTGTATTAAAATCGGTAAAATCTTGTGCACCTTCGTTAAAATCATAAGTACTTTCCCTGTTTTTATCTTTATCTCTTGAATATAGATATTCAAAATTCAAGAAAAATTTCTTTGTTATTATTGGTAATCTATAAGTGAATTCTGTTGAAAACCCATAACTATCATTAATACCATCCGTAAATTGATTTCTATCAATGGTTTCGGGTTCAGTGCCAAATATTTCAGCAATTGAGTTTAAAAAATCATCACTTTCTTGCTTACTCACATTGGTTTGTATTTCTGCTCTAATAAAAGCACCTTTACTACCAAAACGCTTAGTTGCTGACACATCGGTTGAAAACTCCCTGGCATAGCGTTCTACAGTTGAGTTTACAGAAGATTGGTTGGTAAGCACTAAATCTTCATCCAAGGTTTCGTCATTACTTTTGTATAATGTTCTTGTTTTAGAATAGCTAAAAGAGGGTTCTATTGTAATTTGAAAAGTTGAATCTGTTTCTATTTCAAATTCCATATTTGCAGTATGACTATCCGTTTCGTTATCTGACCTTGATCTTGAGTTTGTAAAAAATCTTGAATCTGCTAAAATGGTTTCGCGTTCTGTTGATGTTTCATTTTCCGAATTACTAAAAGAATTAAAATAATCTGCCGATATATCTACGGTTTCACCAATAACATCAGCATAATTTAAACCTGTACTCCTAGAGGTTGTAATACCTTGCCCTCCACCAAATGAACGTCCATCAAAACTAAACGAACCATTGCTATTAAAATAAACACTCCTAGCATTACCAAACATTTTTGAAAGCTCACCAAAACTAAAACCTGGTGAGTTAATGTTGTTACCACCTGCAAGTACACTAATACGTCTGTCATTATCAAAGAAATTTATCATACCTGCATATTCATAACGCTTATCTGTACCTGCACCAGCTGCAACACGCCCAAAAATCCCTTTGTTGTTTTCTTCTTTAATTGTAAGGTTTATGGTTTTATTTTCCGTATCACCAGCTTCACCGGAAAACGCTTCAGACTTTGTTTTTGTGTCAACAATCTGAATTTTTTCAATAATATCTTTGGTTAAATTTTTTGTTGTAATTGTAGGATCATCTCCAAAAAATGGTTTCCCATTTACCAAAATTTTGTTTACTGGTTTGCCGTTTACCGTAATATTTCCTTCATCATCTACCTCTACTCCTGGTAATTGCTTAAGCAAATCTTCAACATTGGCGTCTTTCTGTGTTTTAAAAGACTTTACATTAAACTCTAAAGTGTCTTTTTTTATGGTTATGGGTGCTGTAGATTTTATCAAAACCTCATCGAGCTGATTATCTAATTGAAGCGAAATTGTACTTAAATCAATCGTTTCTTTATCGATTGCTATTTGCTTAAAATAGGTTTGGTAGCCTACATACGACACATAAAAATTTAAGCTTTTATCGTAAGTAGAACTTTCGAGTTTAAACTTCCCATCCTTATCAGAAATGGTATAGGTAACAATAGTACTATCCTTGACGCGCTCTAAGTAAACAGTTGCTGACTCTAAAGGAAAATTAGTGTCTTCTGCTTTAAGCGTTCCGGTAATTTCAAAGGATTTTTCTTGGGAAAACGATGATTGTATTGCAAAGAGTATTACAAAAACTAATAGCAGTTTTTTCATTGAGATTGATTGATGGTTGTAATTGTAGTTGTTTTAACAACGCAATAAAGAAATAAATCGTATGAATTTTCTTAAAATTATAATAAATTTTAAGCTTATCGTTTTAAGGTAAAGTGCCCTTTAAAAGTCCTACCATCAATTAGTTTGGCTACAAACCAATAATCATCAGTAGGTAATAATTGTCCGTTATATGTGCCATCCCATTTAGGATTATTGTCGTTTAAAATGGCAAGGTGCTTCCCATAACGATTAAATATATCGACTCTAGCTGTGACAGGAAATTGTGATGAAAATCCCGAAATCTGCCAAGTATCATTTACAGTATCATCATTAGGAGTAAAAAACTTAGGAAAGCCAAGTACAGAAATATCACTTGAAACTATACCACAATTGTTCTTTATGTCTTTTACATAAACTGTATGAATACCAGGACTTACATTTTCAAAAACATTGGATTCTTGATAGACTCCATTTTCATCATCTAAAGCATAAACGTAATCACCTTCACCTGTTACCAATACTGTAATTGTATTGTTTTCTGAGATATCTAACACCTCAATAGTTTCAACAGTTGCTGTGCTCGATGGCAACACTACAATTGTCCTTCTATTGGTACAACCAGCTGGTCTTGTTACAAACACAATATACGTTCCTACTTCATTTACTTCTATGTTCATGGTTGTTTCTCCCGTTGACCAATCATAAGCATAATTGTTTGGTATATCATCAAGAATTCCACCTTCTAAAGTTGTAGTTTCAGGAAAAGAATTTAAACAATAATAGACCTCTTCGTATTGCAAAACATTGGGCAAATTCTTAACCGTTAAATTCACTTCGTTAATGGCATAACAAGTATTGTCTATATCTACTCTAGCATATACTGTTTGATTGTAAGCCACCTCATTAAAATAATCTCCAATGATTACATTTTCTCTTAACAAAGCTTCGTTATAAGTAACATAGTAGGCAATACTTGCATTTACTGGTGAATTTGTTAATATCTGATTATCCGCTTCTGATAAATCAAAAAAAGCAAATCCATCTTCAATAAAATCATCACATATTTCTATGCTTGCACTCGTATCACTTGAAGAATTAACTTGCAATGTCACTTCAGACACACTAAAGCAGCCTGTAAAATCATCAAGCACTTTAGCATAGATAACTTGATAATTGCTTGTATTTATGTAGTTATCACTATTTATTTGAACACTTAAATCTTCATCTTCATAAAAACTTATATCCCAAATAGGTATAACCTGTCCGTTAACATCTCTTACGATATCGTCTGTATAATTATTAAGATTGAAACTTGAAATGCCGTCACCAACTTCATCATCGCATTGAATAATAGTTATATCATTTGCAATTGGAGATTCATACACGTTTACTGTAACGGGAATTCTATTTCCATCATTACAACCATTAAATAAAGGCAACACATAGTATGTTGTAGAGGTATTTATATAATTTTCATAGGTAAATCCTGTGTGTATTATATCTGTTGAGCTTTGTGTCTCAAACCATAACACTTCGTCTGTATTAGTTTCAATAGTTATTTCTGCAATACCTTCTTCACATATTCTATTTGTATAGATATTGGTTTTTGGCATTACTATAACTGTACTTGCAGAAACATTAATATCTGGATCTCCTGGCATGCCACCAAATTCTACAATATAACCTTTAGGGTGATAAGCACTATTTGGATCTGTAGAACCTGTAATAGCTAAATCATTCCAAGAGCCTAAAATACCTATATCAGGATCGGTAATATGTGCATAATCTTCTTCACCTAAATTGTTGGGTTCACCATTATTCCAAAAAGCAAACATGCCATCAGGGGAACTTCCATTTACAGCACCATTCCAAAACACCTGACCTGCTTCTGGACCTGTTTCCCACCTCCACACACCTTCCGTTCCTTGATCCGAGCCACCTATCCAGCCTGTACCTTGAGCTTGCTCTCCTGTTATTTGCACCTCTTCTTCTGTGGTAATTGTTGCCAAATAACCTTGTAAGCCAAAATAAGTTTCTGCAGCCGCAGCATCTCTTGCTTGCGTCCAACTAACACCTATATCTTCCACATAAAAATAGTAATGTCCTGTTGCTGGAAGAAAATTTGCCTCACCAAGATTTATTGAAAAAAATTTGTCTTGTGTAAAATTGTTTTCTGAAGTTTGAAACCGTACTGCGCTTATTGCATTTTCAAAATCCGCAAAACTTGCAGGACCAGTAAGTGTCAGTAAGCCTTCGCCTATTGACCAAGACTCTGTAATATTAGGATGTGTGCCAGTTAGTGACAACACATCATTCCCTAAAGAATATCCTGTAGCTATTTGTATAAAGATAACATCGAGCATGCTCTCACCTGACGTACTGGATATTGAAACATCAGTAACAATTGGCATAGGTGCTTCAGCACAATACATTTGATTTCCTGAAGCTGAAATATTTGGTGGACTTTGTGCTATTGCAAAATTGCACAGCATACTAACCAAACAAATAATATGAAGTCTAAATTTTAACATAGCAGAAAGTAAATGTACTACTTTTTGCGCATGTAGACACTTACTGGAACACCATTAAAATCAAAATGATCTCTTAACTGATTTTCTAAGAAACGTTTATAAGGTTCCTTTATGTATTGTGGTAGGTTACAGAAAAATGCAAACTGTGGTTGTGGAGTTGGCAATTGCATAATGTATTTTATCTTAACGTATTTACCTTTGTATGCTGGTGGAGGGTTGTGCTCTATTATAGGAAGAAGCACATCGTTAAGAACACTAGTTTTAATACGTTTAGTTCTGTTTTTGTAAACCTCAACTGCCGTTTCTATAGCCTTAAAAATTCGTTGTTTATTTAACACTGAGATAAATACAATTGGCACATCTGTAAATGGAGCAATTTCTTTTCTGATATGTTGTTCAAATTCTTTGGCTGTTTTGGTATTTTTATCAACCAAATCCCATTTATTGACTAGGATTACAATGCCTTTTCTATTGCGTTCTGCTAACCAAAATATATTTTGAACTTGTCCATCAAAACCTCGAGTAGCATCTAATACTAATAGACAAACATCACAGTGCTCTATTGCCCTAACACTTCGCATAACAGAATAGAATTCTAAATCTTCTTTTACTTTAGATTTTCTTCTAATTCCAGCAGTATCTACCAAATTAAACTCAAAACCAAAACGATTGTATTTTGTATCTATTGAGTCTCTTGTTGTACCTGCAATATCTGTTACAATGTAGCGGTCTTCGCCAATTAAAGCATTTATAAAAGATGACTTACCTGCATTAGGTCTACCAACTACAGCAAATCGTGGCAATTCTTCTTCTTCAACTTCTTCTTTCTCAGGAAGCGCTTCAACTACAGCATCAAGTAAATCTCCTGTACCGCTTCCGTTTATACTTGCTATGGTGAAATAATCGCCTAATCCTAATGCATAAAATTCAACAGCATCTTCTGCCCTTTTATTGTTATCTACTTTATTTACAACAAGAAAAACAGGCTTATCAACTTTTCTAAGCAAATTAGCAACATCCTCATCCATTCCTGTAATACCGTCTTCTACATCTACCATAAAAATTATAGCATCTGCCTCGTCTATAGCTAATTCTACTTGCTTATCGATTTCAGCTTCAAAAACATCATCACTACCCACAACATAACCTCCTGTATCAATAATAGAAAATTCTCTACCATTCCAATCGGTTTTACCATAATGACGGTCTCTAGTTACTCCACTAACAGCATCAACAATGGCTTCACGTCTTTTTATCAAGCGATTAAAAAAAGTAGATTTACCAACGTTTGGTCGTCCTACAACTGCAACTATATTTCCCATATCTTAAAATTTATTCTGCATTACATATCCTGTAAGCGGTTGCAAAGGTAGTGTTTAATTTTAGATTTACGTTTTGAGTTTTGAGTTTTGAGAAGTCGAAGTTTTAGTTTCAATATGAAAATATGTAAATTGAAGTCCTATAGTTGAAATTATGGAGCTTTCAAACGATGTAATATTAAGGCCAAGATTCAAATTCATTGTCAACCATGACAATGAATATTTGCTGTCTTTATTTGAAATTGAGAGCAAAAAGCAATCCAGTTTTATCGTAACACGAGTTGACGATCACGTTTTTATCAAAATTCCAAAAACTAAACAACACTTCTGGTCACCACAATTACATCTTGAAATCAACGAAGATTACAATAACGACGAGACTAGTATAATCTATGGCTTATTTGGTCCTAACCCAACAGTTTGGACCATGTTTATGTTTTTTCACTTTATAATCGCTGGATTATTTATTGGTTTTGCCATTTGGGCTTATGTCAACTGGTCATTGAAAGCAGATTATGCCATTCAATTGTTTTTAACCTTTTTTATGGTGATCATTTGGTTGGGACTTTATTTCAGTGGTCGTTTGGGAAAAAAAGCTGGTATGACGCAAATGCACGAGCTACATCATTTTATGAGAGATACGCTTCGCAGTAAGAATATACATGCAGCATCTTAAATTATTTTTGATTATAACCAAAACGTCTTAACTGATTTTGGTTACTTCTCCAGTTTTTATTCACTTTTACATACAGTTCTAAATGCACTTGTTTGCCAAAAAATTTCTCTAAGTCTTTCCTCGCTTCAACACCAACTCTCTTTAAAGCAGAACCTTTATGGCCTATTATTATCCCTTTTTGAGTTTCGCGCTCAACCATAATAACCGAACGCATTCTTATAATATTTTCTTCTTCAAAAAATTCTTCGGTATCAACTTCAACTGCATACGGAATTTCTTTTTTGTAATGCATTAAGATTTTTTCTCTAATAGCTTCATTTACAAAAAAGCGTTCTGGCTTATCTGTTAATTGGTCTTTTGGATAAAATGCTGGTGACTCTGGCAACAACTCTATAATTCTATCAAACACATTTTGAACGTTAAACCCTTGCAATGCAGAAATTGGAAAAAATTCGGCATTTGGTACTTTTTGCTGCCATAATTCTGCCTGTTCTTCTAATTGCTCTTGGTTAGAATTATCAATTTTATTTAAAAGCAGTAAAACAGGTATTTTAGAGTTTGTAATCTTCTTGAAGAAAGCTTCATCCTTTAATTCTTTCTCGCCTATCTCCACCATATAAACAAGCACGTCAGCATCTTCAAACGCAGACTTCACAAAATCCATCATAGACTCCTGTAACTCGTAAGCTGGCTTTATAATTCCTGGTGTATCGCTCAATATCACCTGAAAATCATCACCATTTACAATACCTAAAATTCTGTGTCTTGTAGTTTGAGCTTTGGATGTAATTATAGATAGTTTTTCACCTATAAAAGCATTCATTAAGGTGGACTTACCAACATTAGGGTTACCAATAATATTTACAAAACCTGCTTTGTGCATTTTTAAAAAATTTATTGCAAAGGTAGTATTAAAATGATGACATTTTTAATCATTGACGATACTATTATATAATTCAAAAAAAATCACTTATGAAACCGACACGACTAATTTATTGTTTTGCGTTATTACATCTTATATTGTCTTGTAGCTCTAATGACGACAGCAATAATAATTCTGATCTTTTCAGTAACTACGTAACGCAATGCAATGACGGAACAACTACTATTACTGGTGGTAAAGCCGCTTATTGGGATTTTGCGAATGCTAAACCTATAGGTTTAACACAGATTCCTCTTATTCAAAATCCAGGACAGCAATTTATACATAGCCTTCAACCACTTTTGGGTTTTACAATTCCTCAAGGATTTACAGCTTTTGAGCTTACAAATCCACAAACCCAAACTATAGGTGTTGACGTTTTTAGGAATGATAATGCTGTTTTCTTTCGTTGGATACCATCGAGTTCAGTAATCGGACAACAGATTCCTTCGCAAAATTTTATTGCTAACGAAATCAACAACCTATTTGCCTTTTATAATTTTAATGGTACACCTGAAGTCCTTTGTTCTGAATTTAAACAACAAGTATTTTCTACAATTCCCATGGAATTTAATGCAAGACTCTTAAGATTTAACGGCAGGATAGCTCAGGTTTGGATCATTACCACTTATGCAGCTGGCTCAACATATATCACAACCTCAATAACTACTGCTCCTGAAGCAGAATATGATGCGCAAGTTGCCAATACTTTTCTGCCTATTAATTATCAATTATATGTAGATAATAACGGAGGCATTGTGGATAACGATATGGATGGTTTTGATATTCTTAGAGATCCGGATGATAACGACCCAAATGTGCCTTAAAAGGTAGTTGTTTTTAATGATAATTTTTACATCGTATCAATATAAATAATAAACATAACATTATAGATTATGAAACTTTTACCAATTAACATAGTTGCTCTATTATTCTTACTATTCTCTTGCAAAAACGAACAGAAGACTCAAGATTCTAATTTTGATAGTGGACAACTTTCCTTTGAAACTGAAGAAGTCACAAAAACACAAGGCCAGCCTGTTATTAAAAATAAAAATGAAACCACTACAAGAGGGTATCAGTATTTTGAAAATTACGACCCTATTGTAAAAATGGTTTCAGGAAGGGTTCAATTACCAAATGGCTGGAGACGCGTAAAGAATGACAAACAGTACCAATATGTAGGGCCGAATGATATGAAAATTGGTCGCATACAAATGTCAAATCTATTTTCTTATACCGAAGATTATGGCATGCTGCAAACATTCCAGATGTCTGGCACACCTAATCAATATCCTATGTCGATAAATCAAATTGTAGAGACGTATTTTATGCCTTATGCCAATGAAAACAACTTACAATTCATTAAGTCTTTTCCATTGCCAAAAGTCGCAGAAAAATCAAAGACCTTTTTGGAATTGAATTTTAAATCACAACCTACACAAATAGAAACCGAAAGTGCTGGCTTAGAATGGAAAGACAACAAAGGCAGAAAATATTTAACTATTTTAAGAAAAACAGTTTATAAAACTTACAATCAGTGGTCATGGGGATTTTTAAACCAGCACATTGAAGCACCTGCTTCAAAATTTGATAATGCCAAGAAAATATTTATAGACATGACTCTAAGCGAACAGCATAACACAGATTGGTTGTATCGCAAAAATCAAATTGCTGCCCGAAAAGCCAATCAGCAATACCAAGAACATGTAGCGAGGATGAATGCTATAAAACTTAATAGTTCTAATTCCGGTTTTTCATCATCTAGCGTTGCCAGTACATATAGTGATATTTTAGACATCAACCATTCTGGCTACTTAAAGCGTAGTGATATGACCTCGCACGGTCAGACACGCACAGTAAATATGATTTCCGAGAGAAACATTATTTCTAACCACAATACAGGCGAACATTATAACGTCCAAGCTGGAAGCAAAAATTACTGGGTTAACAACAATGGTAAATACTTTGGTACGGACAATCCTAATTACGACCCGAGAATAGACCGAAGAATCAATCAAACAGAATGGTCACAATTTAATATTGAGAATTAGATTGATAACAAACAATACCATTTACGATATAACTTAAAACTCTTTAAACATCAATTCATTATGAAAAATATAGAATGTAGATAGTGGGAAGGTTCAGGTGGTTATGGCATCGTTAACTATTTTGAAATTGAGGCTGTAGAGGATGCCTTAAGCTATTATGTTGAAATATTAGAGTGTGCACCAGATCCAATACCATCTAATGTAGGGAGAACATATTCTTGGCCACCAGATTCTAACCTACCCTCTTGTAATAATGTTGGTTCAGGATCAAGCCATCTTACGGAATATATACCTGGTGCTTACCATGCCAATACCAATACAGGAAGTGGATACTTAATTTACCTTGAAGACGTAATGATAACTGCGAATCAGTCATAGCAGCTGCTAGAGTAACTGCAATTGTTGGTGAGCAAAATTAACAGTAAAAGATTTTTAATAGTAACCTTTTTAAAAGACTTTTTTGGTAGAACTGCTTATTCATCTAGTTAAAAAAGTCTTTCATCATCTAATTATTGTTTAAAAATGAAATAATTGTATCTTTCTAATGTTTAGCTATTAACATGAGGGAAGCATACAAAATTGACAATAAACTACAGGTAGTTGTTGCTATTAAGGAGAATGATTCTTTGACCTTAAAAAGCATCTACACGCAGAACTATCCAAAAATTGAAGCTTTGGTACTAAAAAACAGCGGTACAAAAGAGCATGCCAAGGACATTTACCAAGAAGCCTTTTTAGCGGTTTGGCAAAATATAAAACAAGACAAATTTATACCAAAAAATGAGTCTTCAATAAACGGTTATTTATTTACCATTGCCAAGAATAAATGGATGGATGTTTTAAGATCTCAAGGGTACAAAAAAACAATTGTAGCATCTCAATTACAGTATTTTGAAGTAAAAGATGAAGAAAATAATGGTATTGATGATGACATTTTAAAAGATGAACGATTACAAGATGTAATGTTAGCCTTTAAAAATCTAGGTGAAGCATGTAAGAGCTTACTAAGTAAATTTTATTTTGAAAAGAAATCCATGAATCTCATAGCACAAGAACTGGCATTGGATTCTGCTTCAACTCGAAATAAAAAGTACCGCTGTATGCAAAAACTGAAAGCAATAGCTCTTAAAAAAAATTAATAGCAATGGACTTAAACGATATTTCACAAGAAGAATTTGAAAAGATAGAAGCCTTTATCAATGGGCAACTATCGGAGGAGGATTTATCTACTTTTGAGAACAAGCTTAAAAATGAAGACGGTTTTAAAGCTAAAGTAGAAGATATAAAAGCTATTTTAAATGGAATAGAAACTCAAGCAATGAAAGAACAATTAGATGAGTTTCATACTGAAATATCTTCTAACGAAGAAGTAGCTTTTGTTAACGAACCTAGAGCAAAAAGTTTAAACTGGAAAAGAATTGCTATTGCCGCAATTTTAATTATAGGACTTGGAAGTTTTTGGTTATTTAATGGCAATAGTAATGACAGATTGTATGCCAAATATTTCACTCCAGATCCTGGGTTACCTACAACCATGAGCAGTAACGAGGATAATTACGAGTTTTACGAAGCCATGGTAAATTACAAACAAGGTGATTACAAAACTGCTTTAACTAAATGGAAAACCTTACAAAATAAAAAACCAAATAATGATACCATAAACTACTTTATTGGTGTAGCACATTTGGCAAATAAAAATGAAAATGATGCTATTTCTTTTTTAGAAAACGCTATAGAAGATTCTAATTTTCCGTTATTAAATGATGCGTTTTATTATTTAGGATTAGCTTATTTAAAAACAGGGAATATAGATAAAGCGAAAGCTAATTTACAAAATTCAACTATTGATAATAGCAAAGCCCTCTTATCTGAACTAAACGATTAACCAACTCACTAAACAGTTGATTATGAAACGTTTTTACAATTGCATTAGGCTAATTATATGTGTATTGGTTCTTTTTGGTATACTGCAAATGGTACACGCACAGCGTAATAACGTATCAACCACACAACTGCTAGATTCACTCATAACTAATAAAGCATATAAAGTAGCCGATTCTGTACTTACAATAGAAATAAATAACTTAAGGCAACAACAGGCTTATTTTGATTTAACACAACATATATACTATTTCGGGAAAATTGCTTTAAATCTTAATGATAAAGATTTAGCCATTAAAAAAACCAATGAATTTGCAACAAGTATAACAGATGCAACAGACTCATTAACTGTTTCACGGAAAAAACATTTAGTATTAGCAAGGTTTTATGCGCTTTTGCGTGATTACAAAAATGCTTCAGAACACAACTTAAAAGCTTTAGAAGTCACTAAAAAAATGCCAGATGCAACTGGTGATTTATTTGGTTTAATACATCATAATCTAAGCATTGATTATGGGAGATTAGGTGACTTAAAAAAAGCCACATGGCATAGCCGCGAGTCTATAAAACATTATTTGTCCTATCCTAAATCAGATAAATCTAAAGTTTTAGATGCTTATAACTCCATGGGAGGAAGAATGTGGGATGCTTATAAAATTGATAGCGCATTATTTTATTTTTTGAAAGGCGAAAAAATAATTGATGAACTAGAACAAACACCCATTAACAAATATTACCATGCAGCAAAGGCTCAATCAAACATTAGTTCCGTGTACGCTTTGCTTGGCAAATCTGCTGATGCCATAAAATATAATGAAAAAGCAATTAAAAATTATACCAGTTTTATAAATTCTAACACCGACGGTAAAGATTTTTTTAAAGAGGAAGCAAGATTGTTTTTGTATATGACTATTGAAAACTATGCTGATGATTTTAGCAAACAAGGCAATTTCAAAAAAGCTAAAGATTTAATAGAGTACGTAAAAGGGCAAAAACTAAAATATTACCCTTCAAATGATCCAGAACTTGGATTTACAAACATGCAACTGGGTAATATTTATTTAAAATTAAAAGAATATGAAAAAGCAGAATTACTTTTTGATGAAGCCCTAAAAAATTATACCAATGAAAAACCTCAAAATAATTTGAGAATTGCTGATGCTTATTATTATAAAGGAATTATACATGAATTCTATAATGACATAAGTAGAGCAAAAGACTATTATGAAAAAAGCAAAGTGTTGTATGAAGATGTCTTTGGAAACAATTACGATGCATTCTATCTAAACGCTATGCTAACCTATTCTAGTTTTTATTCAAAAAATGGCTATACGGAAAAAGCCCTCGACATGGCAACTAAAGCTTATGAATATGTGTTAAATAATCAAGGTACAGAAACGATTTTAGAATATTCTCTATTAGTAAACTTGGCAGATATCCATTACAAGTCTAAAAATTATGATGATGCCCATAGTAAAATAAATGAAGCATTAGAACTATTAAACACGTCCTATTCACAAGAAGCTAACCAACGCAACGATTTAAGTGTTGATATAAAAAAGCCAATGGCTTTATTACTTAAATCTAAAGTAGAAATGCAACTAAAGAACAATAAGGACATTGAATTTTTAAAAAGTCAATTTTCTACGCTTAAGGAAGCCATAAGTATTTTAGAACAGCAAAAAACTATTGTTAGCGAAGACCAAAATGTATCAATTATTCTAGATGATAATAATGAAGTTTTTGAGTTTGCCAAAGCAATAGCCATTGTGCTATATAAGCAAACTAAAGATGAGCAATATCTAAATGAAATTCTGAGCCTTCACGAATCTAAACTCTACAATAAAATTAGACAACAGCTTAATATTCAATCAGATTTTTCATTAGAAGATATACCACAAGATATTTTAGATAAAGAAAAGCAATTAAAAGAAGTTCTAAATTCAACTTTAAATAATGAGAACGAATTTGACGAGTTTATTAAAGCCAATTACAACTGGAATGATTTTCTTGAAACCTTAAAACAAGATTATCCTAAATATTATGGCTTAAGATACGCTTCTATTTCAAAATCTTTAAATCTTAATGACTTAAACATTTCTGGCAATATGTCTATTGTAAGGTATGTTTATATTCAGGAAGATCTTTATGCTTTTATAATTCAAAAAAATAAAATTGGAGCGTATCAATTAGATAACAGTAAATTAAATGACATACTTGAAGCCAAAGAAAATGAAAATAAATTACAGGAAGAGAACCTAAGCGCCAACAACAATCTATATAATATTTTGTGGCAACCGTTTGAAACAGCAATTACCACTAAAAGTGTAATCATAATTCCTGATGCAAATCTCTTTAATTTAAGTTTTGAAGTATTAACTACAAGCTACGTAAATTCATTTAAAGAATTGGCAGAAAAAAGCTTGCTGAAAAAGTATAGTATCTCGTATAATTACAGTCTGTTGTTAATTAATAAAAATAAGACTCCTAAGTTTTTTAAAAATAATTTTGTGGCTTTTACGCCTGAGTTTAACAACCAGATGAAAAGCAAATACAAAATAGCTATAAAGGACTCTGTGTTACTAGATAAAACTTACCTTACCTTATTACCACAACCTTTTACAGTAGATTTAGCCAAAGAGTATTCCGAGTTATTTGGAGGCAATTCGTTTATAAATGAGAAAGCTTCTAAACAAATTTTTACACAGCAAGCAAAGGAGCATAAAATTATTCATATTGGTACTCATGCTGAATCTAACAATGTGTCACCAGAGTTTTCAAGATTAATTTTTGCTAAAAACCTTGATGATAGTAATAATACGGACAACAATTCCCTTTATACTTATGAAATATACAATCAAAACCTTTCCTCTAACCTAGCCATTTTAACCGCTTGCGAAACGGGTAAACCCACATTTCAACCAGGTGAAGGTATGATATCCTTAGCTCATGCCTTTAACTATGCAGGTAGTGAAAGCATCCTAACAAGCCTTTGGAAAATAGATGAACAATCTAGTGCTAAAATTATAGAAAATTTTTACAATCATCTTAAAAATGGCTTACCAAAAGACGAAGCTTTACAAAAGGCAAAATTAGACTATTTATCTACTGCTGAAGGTAGAACAATGTCTCCACAATATTGGGCTGGATTGGTACTTATAGGAGATGCTAGTCCTATTGATTTATCACCATCTAATTTATGGTGGATTTGGGTGTTACTTATACTTATACTAATCATAGGCATACTCTTCTTTGCTAAGAACAGAATTGTTTTTAGTTCAAAGTTTAATAGAAAATAGTGCAGTAAATTCAGTACACTATCATATATTAGTACAATATAGCTGACTTACTTTTATTAACATAAAAATGCAATCACCAAAGAAAAAAATAGGTCTTTTTCTGGGACCACTATTGTTTTTACTTATTAAATTTTTCTTTCATCCTGAAGGTTTGGATGACGCGGCAAATGCCATTTTAGCTTCAACAGCTTGGGTTGCTGTTTGGTGGATTACAGAAGCTATTGCTATACCTGCTACAGCGCTATTACCAATAATTTTATTTCCCTTATCTGGTGGATTGTCTTTAAGTGAAACTACAGCTTCTTACGGTCATAAATATATCTTTTTATTTCTCGGTGGTTTTATTTTAGCAATTGCCATAGAAAAATGGAATTTACATAAACGTATAGCCTTGAATATTATAAAATTAGTTGGAACAGATGTAAGGAAAATTATTCTTGGTTTTATGGTGGCTACTGCCCTACTTTCCATGTGGATTTCTAATACTGCAACAGCAGTTATGATTTTGCCTGTTGGTATAGCCATAGTATTACAACTCAAAGACAACCCGAAGACTGAGGAGAATGAAAATTTAATATTTGGCAAAGCGTTAATGTTAGCAATAGCATATAGTGCTTCAATTGGTGGTATGGCAACATTAATTGGAACGCCACCAAATCTTGTACTTGCTGGTGTTGTAGAAAGCACTTACAACACAGAAATAACATTCTCGCAATGGTTTATGTTTGGGTTTCCTATAAGTGTTATTTTATTGATTATCTGCTGGATTTATTTAACTAGATATGCTTTTAAATTTAAGCAAAAAGAGTTTCCTGGAGGTAAGAAAGAAATCGAAAATCAAATCAAGGCTTTAGGAAAAATGTCTTACGAAGAAAAAGCCGTACTAACAGTATTTACCATAACAGCGATAGCATGGATTTGCAGATCTTTTTTATTAACCAAATGGTTGCCAGCTATAGATGATACTACCATTGCAATAATTGCCTCTATCTTACTTTTTTTAATTAGGAATAATAAAAAAGAACATGCCTTAATAAATTGGGAGGATGCGGTAAAACTACCATGGGGAATTCTGTTACTTTTTGGAGGAGGAATGGCGTTAGCCATGGGATTTGAAGTTAGTGGTTTGGCGGCATGGATTGGAAATCAATTAACATCTTTAGTTGGTGTTTCAATATTTGTGCTCTTGTTAATTTTAATTGCAGCAGTAAATTTTTTAACCGAAATTACTTCAAATATGGCAACAACAGCTATGCTTTTACCTGTGTTAGTATCGTTGGCTGCTGTTCTTAATATTCATCCTTATATATTATTAGTAAGTGCAACACTTGCGGCTTCATGTGCTTTTATGCTACCAGTGGCAACTCCTCCAAATGCAGTGGTTTTTGGTTCTGGTTATTTAAAAATAGAAGATATGGTAAAAAAAGGCATTTGGATGAATGTAATCTCAATCATACTAGTGACATTGATTGTGTATTATGTTCTACCACTAGTGTGGAATCTTTAATTAACTTAAGAACCTTATTTTCTTTTTATAATTAAATTCAAACTTAAACCAGTCACAATAATAATGATGCCTATTAAGTTATATATATTATAAACTTCATCAAACCACAATAAGCCTAAAATTACTGTAAAAACAACTTCAAGATATTTTAATGGAGCTATTTGATTGGTTTCTCCAACTTGCATCGCCTTTGTCATGTATAGTTGAGCAAAATAACCAAAAACACCTAAACTCATAAAAATGAGCCATTCGTTTCCTTGTGGTTGTATCCAATTGTTAATTGCCAAAAGCCCACCTATTATGGCAGATATAATCATAAAATAGTTAACCACAACTACAGGATGATCATCGTTTCCAATTTTTCTAATGGTGATATAAACCAAACCTGCAAACAAAGCTGAAATTATAGCAAATACAATTCCTTGTATTTGTATACCTGTATCAAATCCTTTTAAAATTAGAACTCCAGAAAAGGCTATAAGAAAAAAGAGCCATTGTATGGGTTTTACTTTTTCTTTAAGAATGATGAGCGCAAATAATGCTGCAAAAATTGGAGCAATATACCTTATTGAAACTGCCGTTCCCATAGCAATATACTTTAAAGACAAAAAGAACAACGTCATTGAGATTAGGCCAAAAACACTTCGCATTATAAGCAGCCCTTTTTTATTCCCTAAAAAGGAAATATTATTTTTCAATAAAAAAGGAATCGTAAAAAAAAGTGATCCAATAGACCTAAAAAAAACAATTTGATAAACGCTAAAGTTATTTAAAGATTTTACAAATACATTCAAAAAAGTAAATGCCAGAGCACTTATTATCATGTATAGGATTGCCTTTTTCAGAATTTAATTTCTTTTAGAATTATTATAAGAATACATCAATTAACTTAATCATTTTTTCATTTGTAACCGCTTCTATTTCATCATAAGGATGATTATTTTGGATATTAATTAACTCAACAGGAGTTGAATTAAAAATGTATTCAGATTTTGATTTATTTCCATTTGAAACTATAATAATACCATCAATTGAGCCATCACTAAGACTCATAACACACTCTTTTTCTTTAATATAGGAATTGTAGGATTGATAAAACAGAATTCTATATCCAAAGCGCTCTGCTGTTTTTTGTATGCAATGAAGTGTATAACTGTAACACGCTTGTGTTACTTCTGGTATAATGACTGCAATTAACTCCGATTTTTTAATTCTAAGTGAAACCGCGTAACTATTTGGAACATAGTTGTGTTGCTTCGCTAAGGTTTTAATCGTTTCTCTTGTGGATTTACTTATCTCTAGTTTATTATTAAGTGCTTTAGATACCGTAGATACTGAAAATCCAGATAGTGAAGAAAGTTCCTTTATGGTTACAGCAGACGATTTCAATGGTTATGATTTTAAATCTTTAATAATTGATAATGCATTTTTAGTATCTGATTCAATTTTAGCTAAATCATAATTACCATCTGCATTTTTGGAAATAAGTTTAGAGCCTATACCAACACAAATTACACCAGCATTAAACCAGCCTTCTAAATTCTCTCGAGTTGGAGAAACACCTCCTGTTGGCATTATACTTGTCCAAGGTTGAGGCCCTTTCACAGCTTTAACAAAACTAGGTCCATAAATACCACCTGGAAACAACTTAACTACCTCACAACCTAATTCTTCAGCTCTACAAATCTCAGTTAAAGAGCCACAGCCTGGCGACCACATTACTTTTCTTCTATTACAAACAATAGCAATATCTTCTCTAAAAACTGGTGTTACGATAAAGTTTGCACCCAGAGACATATAATAAGAGGCCGAGGCAGCATCCGTAACAGAACCAACTCCCATTATCATTCCTGGCAATTCTTTTAGTACCCATTTGTTAAGTTCTCCAAAAACTTCGTGAGCGAAATCACCTCTTGCCGTAAACTCTAACAAACGTGCACCACCATCATAAGTGGCTTTGATTACTTTTTTACTTATTTCAATATCTGAATTATAAAACAACGGAACCAATCCTGTTTGTTTCATTGCATTTACGACTTCTATTCTTGTATATTGTGCCATTTAATTTTATTTACCTTGAGACTTTTCCTGAAGCATTACCACTTAAAAACTTTTCTATTTCTTCTAAAGAAATTAAATTAATGTCCCCAGAAATAGTATGTTTTAAACAACAAGCGGCTACTGCAAAATTTAACGCCCTTTGTTTATTTTTTGAATCGTTTAACAAACCATAAATTAATCCTCCCATAAAAGCATCTCCACTTCCAACACGATCTACAACAGGAGTAACCTCTTTTATATCTGCACTACAAATACTTTTTCCATCGTACAGAATACCTCCTATACGCTGATGCGAAGCACTAACGGAATATCTTAATGTTGTTGCTATTGTTTCTAAATTAGGACATAATTTAAAGAGTTGGTCGTATAAAAACGGTAACGTCTTTTCATTTTGATAATTAGGATTTACTTTGTCCTTTCCTAACATAAAAAATGCCGTATCAATATCACCTAATATAATGTTACTATACTTTAAAAGTTCAGGCATTACTTCATCTGGCTCTTTACCATAATTCCACAGTTTAGATCTATAATTTAAATCTGAAGAAATAGTAATACCTAGTTTATGCGCTACTTTTAAAGCCTCTAAACATTCTAAAGCTGCAGACTCTGAAATCGCTGGAGTAATACCACTCCAGTGAAACCAAGTTGCATCTTTTAATACCTCTTCCCAATTAATAGAACCTTTTGGAATTGTAGCCATAGCACTATTTGCTCTATCATAAACTACATTACTTCCTCTTGTTCCTGCACCAGTTTCAAGATAATAAATACCTAGTCTATCACCACCGTAAACAATGTTTTTAGATTCCACATTATACTTACGCATCTCTTTTATTGCACAAGCGCCTATTTCGTTATTAGGTAATCTTGTTACAAATTCCGCCGGAATTCCATAATTAGCTAAAGATACCGCAACATTAAATTCGCCTCCACCATAGGATGCTGCAAAAAATTTTGCTTGCGAAAACCTTAAATGACGCTCTGTAGAGAGTCGTAACATAATTTCGCCAAATGTGACAATTTTACTCATGCTTTATACTTAATTACTATTATTTTTAAAAGCCAAATAGCATTTAAAATATAACTATTTGGCTTTTAGTATATGCCTTTTTAAGCCTGAAATTTTAATTATGAAACTTAGCTAAACGCTAATCCTCCATAGATATCAATATAATATCTTAAATTCCTAATGCTTGTCCTCCTCCAATTTGGATAGTTTCTGCCGTTATAAAAGAAGCATCTTTACTTGCCAAAAATGAGACAACACCAGCAACATCTTCTGGTTGACCTAGTCTACCTAACATTATATTATTTGCCCACGAAGCAAATACTTCCGGCTTAGTTGCTTTAATTTGTGCATGAAATGGAGTATCAATAGTACCAGGAGATACAGCATTAACTCTAATACCATATTCAGCTAAATCTTTTGCCAACGCTCTGGTTATAGCATGCACACCTGCTTTAGATGTACCGTAAATTCCAGCTCCAGGTCCACCTGCTGTCCATCCTGCATTGGATGTATAATTAATTATAGAAGGATGTTCACCCTTTTTAAGAAATGGTATAGCAGCTCTTGATGCAAAAAAGACTGAATCTAGATTCAATGCCATTACAAATCTGTAAAATTCTGTAGTCATTTCTTCAAACCTAGATCGTCCACCTAATCCGCCTGCGTTGTTAACTAGAACATCTATTCTACCGTATTTTTCACCTATTTTTGTAATGTTTGAAGTAACTTCAGATTCTTTTGTGACGTCAAACCCATAATATTCTGCATCGATACCTTCTGCTTTAAGTTCTTCAACTCGTTTAGCACCAGCACTATCTTCAATACCGTTTAATATTACTGTATAACCATCTTTACCTAATCTTTTTGCTACTTCAAATCCTATTCCGCCTGTTGCACCTGTTACTATAGCTACTTTTCCTTTATTATTACTCATCTTATTAAATTTATTCCTTTAAATTATACTTGTTTTTTATTTAACTTAATTTATTTACTGCTTAGGTTTTAATGGCTCTATTTTAGGGCATAATACCCATACTGCTAAAAGTGCGGTTATTGCTAAAGCCCCACCAATTATAAATGCAGGTGTGTAATTTCCGCCTGCAGTTACGAACGTAACTACGTATGTAAGACCTGCTGCACCTAATTTCGCTGCCATACCAGCAAAACCAGACAATGTTCCAACGATTTTTCCACTATAAAGATCACTAGGAAGCGTCTGTATATTTCCGATTGCTATTTGGAATCCAAAAAGTAATACTGCCATAATAATTACGGCACTAATAGCGGATGCTGGTGCTTTTAATAGAAAGAAACAAGGGATCATGATAAAACAACCTAAAGTAATAGTCATTTTTCGTGTTTTATCTACAGACCATCCTGCTGAAAGTCTATTTTTGGCGAGTAAACCACCAAATATCGCTCCAATCATTGCGCCAACATAAGGTACCCAAGCCGAGAAGGCAATTTGCTTTACATCCATTCCAAAAACTTCTGATAAGTAAATTGGTATCCATACTATGAACAACCACCAAATTGGATCAATTGCAGCAGAAGCTATTATAACTCCCCAACTCTCTTTGTGTTTGAGTAATTGGCCAGTGTCTGGAGTATAACCTTCATCATAGTTACCATCTTCGTTTATATCCTGATTTCTTTGCCCTAAGAGTATAAAATTCTTTTCATCATCTGTTAACCAAGGGTGTTTCTTTGGCGGTGCTTTTACGATGTAAAACCATGGTAGCAACCATAAAAACCCAAGTACTGCGACCACAATGAATATTGCTTTCCAATCGAAATAAACAGCTAATAATCCAATAATTGGATAGGCGACTATACCTCCAATCGCAGCTCCTGAATTAAATATACCTTGTGCAAGTGCTCTTTCTTTAGTTGGAAACCATTCTGCATTTGCTTTTGCTGCCCCAGGCCAGTTACCTGCTTCTGCAATTCCTAGGATAGATCTAAATATTGAGAAACTTAGTACTCCCTGTGCAAATGCATGTAACATGGTTGCAATAGACCACACACCAATAGAAAGCGCAAAACCCATTCTAGTTCCTATCCAATCGAAAATTTTACCAAAAAGTGCTTGACCTCCAGCGTATGATAATATGAAAACCACCGAAATAGTGCCGTAAATTGCCTTATGACCATCTGCATCCAATTCTGGAAATAGATCCTTAGCAATATCAGGCCATAACGCACCAAAAGCTTGTCTGTCTATATAATTTATAACTGCAGCCAAAGCTACTAGCCCTACTACCCACCAACGTAATCCTTTTACTTTCATATTTTATTTTATAGTGTGTTATTTAAATGTATAGTTATACATTATAACAATATTGATATAACACACTAAAGTGCGCCTTCATTTTTGCTTTTGCTAATTGGGGTTTTTGTTTTTTAATGGCGTCAAATATTTCCTCATGCTCTTGTATTCCTCTATTTGCTAAACCTTTATCGCAAACATGGTATTTTTCGAAATTAGTTATGATTTGAGGTGTTATTGTTAGCATGAATGTATTCATTGTACTATTACCACAAGCATTGGCTATTGCTAAATGGAATAATAAGTCCTCTTGTACAGCATCTTCACCATCCAATACTTTTTGAGTATAGGCATCTAATGCCGCTTTAATTTTTTTAAGATCTTCATCAGACCTTCTAATTGCAGCTAACCTAACTGTTTTAAGTTCTAATAGTATTCTTGTTTCAACAAGCGATTTAAAATCTGGTTCTTCAAGTCTTAAGATATCGTCTATCATGCCATTTAAAGCTATGATTCCAATATTAGCTACAAAGGTTCCACTTTGAGGTATAGAGTCTAATAATCCAAAAAATTCTAACTTTTGAATAGCCTCTCTTACATTACTTCTAGTGACTCCAAACTTTTCAGATAACATACGTTCTGAAGGTAATTTTTCACCAGGTTCTAAGTTTTTTAAGTTTATTAAATCTCTGATTTTAGATATTATACTCTTTTGTAAACTTCGACCATCAACATTTGCTAACATTTCTATTTTCATAACTTAAGTTTTCTAAATTGGTTACCCAGATTAATCTTTTTAAATTTATGTAAATATTAAACAATTTGTAATAATTATGTCATTTTTATTAGCGCTTAAAGAATTCCACCTACATTGAATAGTAGAATTCAATAAGCGACTAACTCAAACAAACCTTATTCTAATGACTAACTTCTAATTCATAAAATCTAACCTTAGCATAAGCTCCTTCATCTCTTGTTTGGAAATAATTTCCGGCTTTAAAATAGTTTTCGAATATTCCCCATTTTTTCATATGAATGCTTTCATAGACTTTATACTCTGTGTTATTTAAAACTATCACCATTTTTCCTTCAGAAACTTTTACTTCTAATGTAAACTTTCCAAATCCCACTTTTTGTTCAAAATTAAATCCTTCATCATTATCCCAAGCATCTTCATGTAGTAATTCATCACCAGTGGCATTCAAATTTTTCAACACTTTAGTTTTAACTCGGATTTTACCGTCATCCCAGTAAATTTTTAGAATAGGTGGCGCATTATTATCATCTTCTCCAATTAAATCTCTTTGTTCATTAGTTAATCTTCCATGTATTTGCATTATAATAATGCGATGATATTTACCATTCTTATCTTTAGAAACTTCATCAATCGCAATTTTACCCTTCATAGTTCCACCTTGCTCAAATGTCCAATTAACATTATTATCACCAGGTACCATTTGCTCTCTTAGTTCTGACCTTGTGTATTTAGTGTTTTTTGTTTTAGATTCTGTAGGCATTGCATGAAATACAATGGCTCCTTTAGTAGAATCTATATACATATAAGGTTTGGCTTCTTCTATGTTAGCAAAATCTAAAATTTCAGGAGGGCTAATTTCTAAAGGTTTCCCTTCATCGTTCGTTATTGGTAAAGTGACTTTCCAATGACTTAAATCAATATCTGGAAGCTTTACTTTTTTCCTCTTCTTTTTTCGCTTCTTCTTGTCCCTTTTTTCAATCTTAGTTTCCGAGTCTGTAACGCTACTCTTCTTGTTTTGAGAAGTAGCGTTAACAGATAGAAATACTATTAGTACTATTGAAAATAATATGTCTTTTCGGAAATTTTTCATCTTATAAATTATTCATTAATTGCTGTAATTGTAATAGAATCAGCACGAATCTCTTCATCTCCATTATTATATCCATAATCACCTCCTGCACCACCTGTAGCAGGACCTCCTAAACCTCTCATGAAAAGTGCAACACTATTATTAGCACCTGAATTGAATATATAGGTATAAGTAATGTAATCTGTGTTGCCAGGATGACTAACAGCTTCAACTAAAAGATTATTTGCTGGATCTTCAACTTGCGCAACTGAATTATAACCCCAAAGACCAGTTGCAGAATTACCTTGTGGCATAAGAGCAGTATCTGTATAATAAACCGGAGTGTAACCGCTTGTATAACCTGTACCAGCTAATACTCTTAACTCAAACGAACTAGGTAATGAACCACCTTGAGAACTTTGAAAACCTACAACTACATCAATAATGTAATCTGCATTTGGTACAACTTCAAACTCTTGATATACGTGATCTGGTTCATTATTATCAAACTTAAGGAAACCACTAACACCACTTACAGTACTAGATTCGCCCTGATCTCCAATATCTCTATTTATCCAACCTGCACATGCACAGTCAGAACCTGAAGATTTAGGTAATACATCAAAAGTGTCATTCACTATACTAGGATCAGGAACAGCTGGTAATTCTGGTTCTTCTACAATAACGTCCATAGTTATAGAACTAGTAGCTCCATTAGAATCTCCAGTTGTGTAAGTTACTGGATACACTCCTTCACCGGCAGTAAAAGTATATGTTGGGTCTTGTTCCATAGAAGTATCACCATTTCCAAAATCCCATAGGTAGGTATTAGATTCTGATGACAAGTCTTGAAAATGTATTGTTGTATAATCATCCTCATCTACCGTGTACGAAAAATTTGCTTGTGGTAATTTAGTATCAACTTGAGAGTTAGAATCTGGCAAATCATCTCTGAAAATCTCATCACCTACACAACTAACTATAAAACTAGCTGCAAGCAGACAAAGGAATAATAGTTTTGTTTTGCGGAAAATATTTACTTTATTTTTCATGTTTTAATTATTTTATTGTTGATATCCTGGGTTTTGCGTCAAAAGACCACCACTTAAATTTCTTTCTCTTTGTGGAATAGGCAAAAACAATGCTCTTCTTGAGTCATAAACATATCCCATTTCATCAGAATGTGCACTCAATACTGCATCTAATACTCCAAACCTAACTAAGTCAAAATAGCGTTGATTTTCAAAAGCTAATTCTACACGTCTTTCGGTCAGTAATTCTTCTTTTGTAATACTAGTTACTGTATCCGTTAATCCAGCTCTGTTTCTTACTTTTTGGAAAGAATTTAACGCGTTAGTGCTTGAGGTTTCAGAACCTCCAGCCAAAATTGCCTCAACATGCATTAAAAGTACATCAGCATAACGAAGAGCAATATAATCATTACCTGCTTGTTGTGGGCTTGATCCATATGTTGGTGGTGTCACAGTAAGATTAGTTCCATCTGGTAAAAACTTTGCTACTTCATTTGAACTACCGAAAGTGACATATGAAACTTCTGTTCTATTTCCTCCATACATAGCAAAATCTGATATAAGATTTGCATTAACAATATTTTGACCATCATCTCTTCCTTGACGGTAAGCCGAAGTAAACTCAGCTGAAAAACCTTGGCTTTCATTTGCAACTCCTGTTTGATATTGGATAGCAAAAATAATTTCATCATTCAATTCTGAATAAAATACGTCTGAAAAATTATCTTCTAAATCAAACTCCATACTACTAATAATAGCTTCACACAATTGCTGTGCACCAAGATAATTAGGATTTGCTTGTGTTAAATATACCTTTGCCAATATACCTTGTGCTGCTGCTTTTGAGGCTCTAGATTTATACGTGTTATCTAAAACACTAACAGCTTCTTGCAAGTCCTCTATAATTTGCTCATAAATTTGTGCTTCTGGTATTCTAGTAAAAAGAGCATCATTGTCTTGCGCTTGTACAACAGAAGTAACTAAAGGCACATCACTATATAATCGAACCAGCTTAAAATAAGCATAGGCTCTTAAAAATTTAGCTTCAGCTGCATATTTTGCTTGATTATCCTCATCTGCAACATTAATGAAGTTTAAGATGTTATTCGCTCTAAAAATAACTTCATACATAGATTGATAATAATCTTCAGATTCTACATTGTTGGCATTAATTAAATACCTGTGAAAATCTGCCTTTGAACCTTCGTTTGTATCATTTCTTGTATTATCAGTACGATGTTCAGTTAAAAGGTGTTCAAATTGTACACCTCTGTTAGCTCTACTAATGTTTGTTTCAACATTTTCACTAATTCCTTGAAGCGCGTCATAAATTCCTATAACACCAGCTAATACATCTTCATCCGTTTGGAAATATGTATCTACTACAACTACTGTATCTGGAAGAGGGTTTAAAAACTCTTCAGTATCACAGGCTGTGAAAACAAATCCTGTTACTACTACGATTAAAAATTTTATATGTTTCATAATTTGTTTTTTTTATATTAAAAATCAACATTCAAGCCGAATGATATAGTTTTATAAATAGGAGTACCTGCTCTTTGAGAACCATAAGCTCTAGGATCACCATTATCATCGTGTTCTGGGTTAAAACCGTGATAATCATCTGCAGTAATATAAAGCAAATTCTGAGCAGTAGCATAAATTCTTACACCTGATAAACCAATTTGCGACACCAAATCACTTGGCATGTTGTACCCAAGGCTTACATTTCTTAATGAAAAGTAGTCTGCGCTTGCAATAACCTCGCTTGTTAACACCTTTTCTTGAATAAAAGATTCGTGTGGTATAACTCCATCGGCTACTGCCTGTGCTGCACCTCCACTACTGGTTGGGTTACCAAACCAATTGTAGAAATATTGATCTCCTATATTATTAACTTGGGCTCCTAAGCTTCCTTGTACCATAAATGAGAAATCAAAGGCTCCAATCTGAAATTCATTAGTAAAACTATAAACTAAATCTGGATAAGGATCTCCTAAAATAGTTTTGTCTTCCTCAGTAATAATACCATCACCATTTAAATCTTTAACTATAGTATCTTCAGCTTCACCATTTATTCTATTCCAAGGGTTACTAACATAGTTAGTTCTAAATTCCGTATCATTATAGGCATCAGTATCTACTACATAACCCCAAAAAGATGAAATAGGTTCTCCCACTCGGTTAATCCATTGTGAGTTTCTACCATATGTATCTTCTACTAACGCATTGTTAGAATCTCCAAAACTTAGTAATTCATTTTGGTTGGTAGATGCAATAAATGTGGTACTCCAAGAAAACTTCTCTCTAGTAATATTTTTAGTTCTTAGCTCTAGTTCCCATCCTCTGTTTTGTACTTTACCTAAATTTACGATACCTCCTGAAAACCCAGTAATATAAGAAACGGGATTATCTAATAGTAATTTATCACTAGTTCTTTGATAATAATCTATAGATCCTGATATTCTGTTATTAAAAAGTCCAAAATCTACTGCAGGATTAAATTCTTCTGAAGCTTCCCATTGTAATAATGTATTTGCAATATTAGCTGGTGAAACACCATTAGTTATACCACCATCAACAATAGCGTTACCGTTTTGCAATAAGGATAAATAAGGCCAAATATCAAGTTCTGCAATACCGTCGACGTTGAAATTCTCCGAACCTGTAAAACCATAACTAACTCTAAATTTTAACCTGTTTATTATTTCACTATCAACTAAAAAATCTTCATTATGAACGTTCCAACCTACAGACACAGCAGGGAAATTACCCCATTTAGAATCTATACCAAAAACAGAACTGCCATCGCGTCTATATGAAGCAGATAATAAGTATTTGTCATCATAAGCATAGTTAATCCTACCAAAATAACCAATTTTATTTTGTTGTAAATTATATTGCAAAGGCGGTTCAAACAAAGTTGCACCATTTAAATTTGGAAGTAAATCATTGGCATATCCAGAAGCAGTGACGTTACTATCTTCAGTTCTTCTCTTTTGTATAGTCATACCTGCTAACACATCGAATTCATGTTTACCAAAAGATTTGCTATAATTTAAGGTATTATCTGTAATCACTCTAGTACGGTATCTATTTTGCAAATTAAACTGTGCTCTACTTGCGCCAGCTGCATGGTGTTTAGTTCCATCCCATCTTTCTCTTTTACGTTGTTCTAATGTAATACCTAGAGATGTTTTCGCTGTTAATCCGTCTATAATTTTCCAGCTTAAATATGTAGATCCATATAGTTTTGTATTATACTCATAGTGTTCTCTCTCTACATATTGCGCGTAAGGGTTAGAATCCCCTGAAGTACGTGGTCTTTCTCTACTACCATCATTGTCTAAATCCAATAGTCTTAAATGCTCCTCTCTAAAATAATCTCCCACCTGAACATCTGGAAAATAATAGTTATCAGTAGGGTCATCTCTATTAACAAATTGAAGCGTTTCTTCTGTATGATATATTGGTAACCATGGTGATTGCCGTAATGGATTGTGTATTGAAGTTGGTAATCGTCTTTGCTTAGTATAAGATGGAGTGACGCTAACCCCAAACTTAAATTTCTTACCTAATTTCGTATCTATTTTAGCGTTTCCTGTAAGCAATTTGTAATCATCCGTTATTACAACTCCTTCATCATGAAGGTATCTTAACGATGTACTAAATTTAGTACTTTCTGAACCTCCTCTAGCAGCAAATGAATGACTAGTAACTGTCCCTCCATTGAAGAAAACATCTTGCCAATCTCTATCTATGCCTGTAGTAGACACTAATAATTGCGCATATAAGGTTTCACCTGAAAGCGTCCCTGTTGCAGCAAGCTCTCTATCTGCCCAATCTGATACACTTTTTCTGTAATCATCACTTCCATGAGCAGTTTTAAAACCTGTATATGTTTGATAGCCAAATTTTGTTTTTCCTTCCTTTCCACTTTTTGTAGTAATCATTATAACACCATTCGCACCTTCACTACCATAAATAGCTGCGGAAGCAGCATCTTTTAAAACTTCAAAAGACTCAACATCATTCATATCCAAGTTACCAAGGAACTCTGAACTTACAACAATTCCATCTACTACTACAGCAGGTCCTGAGTCTGCAGATATCGAACCCACACCTCTAATAGTAATAGTAGGAGCACCACCAGCTTCTGCATTTGTCGCCTGGATATTAACACCAGAAACTTGACCAACCAAAGCATCATCGACCCTAGATACAGCTATTTGATCTAACTTCTCATTTTTTACTTTAGAAATAGCTCCTGTTAAATGACTTTTCTTTTGAGTACCATAACCAACAACGACAACCTCATCTAATGCATTAGTGTCTTCTGCTAAAATTACATTTAGAGTTTTTTGGTTATCTATAATTACAGTCTGTGTTTTGTATCCCAAGTAAGATATCTGCAAAACATCACCACTTGTTACAGTAATTTGAAAATTACCATCAAAATCAGTGGAAGCACCTTTTGTAGTACCAACAATTAGAATATTTGCACCAGGAATAGGCATATTATCAGCAGACTTCACTGTACCGCTTAAAGTATAGCTATCCTGAGCAAAAATCATTACACTAAAAAGAAGTGCAATAATTGTAGTGAGTTTAACTTTTAAATTCATAATTCATTGTTTTGATTAAATTAGTTAGTTATGTATTAAACATTAATTAGTCCTTAAAAAAAGTAGGTTTCGATGTAAACAAAAGGAGGGTAGTTTTGTTTGTTCTATTTGGTAAACCAAATTGGTTGACCAAACTGGTTGACCAAATATATATAAAATTTTGTTAATTCCAACGTTTTCGTAAAAATAAAATGTTAAAAAAGAAGATGTTTGGGTTAAAATAGCAAACATCTTCTCTTTTTATAGGAATAATACTACTGTTTTATAATATCAAAAGAAAAAACAAGACTAGTAGATTTTTTATGCTTTTTTATCTCCAAAATAAGATACCTTTCCACCACTTAAGAAATCTTCTCTAACAGGGCTAAATGTATCAATTAGCTCACCTTCTTCCAAACAAACTGCGCTATGCATTAAATTAGGTTCGATATAGACACCGTCTCCCGCTTCTACAATTTGCTTTACTCCATCAATTTCAAATTCAAACTTACCTGATACACAATATGTTGCTTGTGTATGAAAATGTTGATGTGGTGAGCCTAATGCTCCTTTTTCAAATTTTACTCTAACCATCATAATTTGATTATCGTATCCTAAAAACTTTCTTGAGACTCCTCCTCCAAGTTCTTCCCATTCTATATCTTTAGTTATGATGTACTTTTCACTAAATCGTTTCATTTGTTTATTGGTTTTATGAGCTCTTCAGGAGAGCTCAATGTGACATTTGATTTATTATTTTATTCTAATTGAAATAATAAGAACCTGACCACTCATAATTCTTATCATTAATTTTTACACTATGGCTTGTCTCTGTTGAAGCGTTTTTATTAGCTGTTATAAATAATTTTGTACTACCATTTATATTGGTTATATGTACAGCTGTATATGCTTCAGTATCTAATACAACTTCTAAATCTTTTATACTACTATTAGAATTTATAGCAGATTCTGAAACAGGGCTATAACTTCCATGACTCTCTATTACAGAAACAAACGTTTTGTCTTTGGAATTTTTAGTTCTTAATATTAAAGCAGGATCACGTCTCAAATTAAATTCTGGATCGTTGGCGCCAATTCTTGCGAATAAAAATTCATCATTACTATTGGTGATGGTTGTTAGGGTGTAAAATTTGTTATTGTTAAACCATGAGAATTTAGAATTATCACTATTTGCTTTTGCAGAAGCTTCTAAATATAAATGTTGATAACCATTTTTACTCCCTAAAGCTTTTAGAGTTTCCTTTGTTTGGTATTCAAAATTAGTTTGTAATACCTGTCCAAAATAGTAAAAAGGATAGTCATATTGGTTAGGTGAATCAGAAGTTACCTTCATTATATCAATCAGATAAGGTTTTTCAAAATCCTCATCATTAATCACTGCCATGGTACGAAGCATTTCTGTACCAGGATAAGCATTAGATTCTTTTGCGCTTGCCACTTGTACGTTTTTATTTTCTGAAGAAAAATAATTAAGCACTGAATGGTGCTGACTTCCTACTTCATATTTCGCATTAAAATGAGAAGTTTCGTTTTGAGTTACTGTATTATGTGCAATAGTTTGTTTTGCCCAAGTTTTGTTTTCCTTTAGGTAATTTCCACCTCCTTTTTGCTCGATATTTACAAAACGTGCTAAGCCATAATCTTGGATCACTTCTTCACCTCTTTCGTATAAAGAATAAGACAACTTATCATAGTGGCCATGACTAGAACCTTGTGCTGCATACTTAAATACGAGCTCAATATCTTGATTCCTTAAAATAGCGATGCCACCTTGGGTTCCTTTTGGTCCATCAGAAAGGTTAATCGACTTTTTATTGAAAGGTTCTTCTTTTCCATTTTTTATACCTAAAGCAACTGCTAAACCAGAATCATCTAACAATACTTGGTTTTGCTCTTTTGCGATACTTAATAAACCAGGATCTTGATTACCATAATGATATGAAATATCTACTGCTGTAACTAAAGCACTGTTGTAATAAGACATTCCTTTTTGACCATCATTAAGCGGAAAAAAATCGCCATCAGCATCTGATAAGTTCAATAAGGCATTTATTGATTTTAGTAAAACACCTTCTTTATATTCGAATATCTTTAATTCAGGTTTTACGTTGTGTAACCCTTCTGCAAAAATTAAAAATGGATACATGGCGTAGCGTTGGTAATATGGTCCTTCATTGTAATAACCATCTGGTGAAAAGGGCTCTTCGATGTTTGCTAAAAAACCTGCTTTTCCATCTTTGTTTAAAAATCCGCCATCATCATCTTTAGCCTTGGCATCTAATTTTAAGTCTTTTATTC
The DNA here is from genome assembly GCF_042434315.1 of Winogradskyella pulchriflava. Taxonomy (NCBI): domain Bacteria; kingdom Pseudomonadati; phylum Bacteroidota; class Flavobacteriia; order Flavobacteriales; family Flavobacteriaceae; genus Winogradskyella; species Winogradskyella pulchriflava. The sequence goes on from NZ_JBHLTQ010000019.1 coordinate 168,514, forward strand.
CGTATAAAGCACGATCAATCAATTCTTGGTCGTCCATGACTAAACCAATCATACCCACTGCTGCATTTCCCCAAGTACTATGATTATGAACTCTCTGATAAAACTGTGGACTATCTATTGAGATATGATCTGCGAATGGTCTAAATAGATTTGTTTCTAGCTTGTTGCGTTCTTCTTTAGATAAATAATTATAGATACAATCGTACGCCTGACTCACATACACCAACCAATTAGAATCGTTTAAACATTGCCAGAATAATTTGCCTCTAGCATACGATCTGGTTTTTGGATGAAGTGGTAATGTCTTATACAAAGCTTCATATTGCATTAACATGTTTTTTACATATTTGGCATATTTTTCATCATCTAAAATTTGATATAACAAACCTGCTTGTTGTAATACTACCCAATTGCGTTTGTGTCTTACATGCGTGTAACCTCCAGAATAATCTTTAGGAATTGGCACTTCTATACCAGCTTCAATTTCAGCATCAATTTCTTCTTTTACTTTTGCTAAAGTGTTATCAAAAATTGGAATCTTACCCAACTGCGCTCTAATGTCTTTTACACCTTGAGCTGTTAAAATTAGTTTTGGGTGTTCTTGAGAAGTATTTATAATTTCACTATCTGGTATAGAGGTGCTCTCATTTTTACATGAATATATCGTAAACAAAACGAAAACTAAAATTAATATAAATGAGAATTGATTTTTCATAAAAAAAACTGGTTTACCAGATTGGTTTACCAATATACAAGATTTTTAATATATACCAAATAATGTATAGAAATTTAACTCATTTCTGTGTTAATTTAACTACAATCATGCAAAATATTCAGAAAATTTAACTTAAAAATCAGTGATAGCTCATTTACATATTGTAAACGCCACCATTAATATCCAGTGTAGCTCCAGTAATAAAGCCATCATATTCCGATGCCAGATATAGGACTGTTCTTGCAACATCATCAGCATTTCCTGCGCGATTAATAGGTATACCTTCAATTGTTTTAGCTGCAGATTCTTTGGTTGTGTGTGTATTGTGAAAAGAAGTTCCAAGTATTAAACCAGGTGCAACCGCATTAACACGTATACCTTTAGGTCCAAGTTCCGTTGAAAGCGCACGCGTATATGTTAATATAGCTCCTTTACTTGTAGCATACACTAATGAACCTGGATGGCCACCTTTACGTCCTGCAAGTGATGCCAAATTAACAATACTACTGTTTTCGTTTTTTGCTAAATGAGGTGCAGCAGCTCGAGTTACAAATTGCAAAGATGTCATATTTATATCCATAACTTTATGCCAGAAGTCAGCTTCCAATTCATCCAACATTTTACGAGCCACTAATGAACCTGCATTATTGATAAGTATATCTAAGCTCCCTAAGGTTTCAACAGTTTTTTTAACCAAGGTATTAGCATCCGATTCTTTTGTTAAATCACCACTTATAGCAACCGCTTTTTGCCCTTTGCCTGTTGCATAATCAACCAATGTATTAGCAGTATCTGCACTAGAAAAATAGTGAATGGCAACATTTGCACCACTATCTATAAAATGTTTGGTAATTGCTTCACCAATACCTTGTGCACCAGCTGTGATAAGTACATTTTTTCCTGCTATCTTATTATTCATCATAATCTATTTTTTATTTTACTTTATCATTTTTGCTGAAATACCCTTCGTTAGATACCGCATTGTCACTTACTGAAATGCTTCCAGTTTTAAACCAAACTTCAGCATAATTTCCGTCGGCATATTGTTTTTGAACATCGCCACCATGCGTTTCAGCTCCAGAACACCAATTTCTATTCACTTCAGGTGATTTACCATTGGTTTGATTGTAGGCACCAAGTTTAAAAAAACAGCCTTCACCTGCATAAGCTTCTTTTCGCTCCACACCATCTTGACCAATAGGCACAAATAACTTTTGCGTTTGCTCTGGTATGTCTGCTTTTGTTGTGTATTCTGATTCAATTAAATTTTTAGTAAACGTTTTGGTTTCATGACCTTCACTTGTAAACTTCAATGTCATAATACCATCCTTAACTACCACTTCATAGCTAAATACTTCACCTAAAGCAATCCCATCTTTTGGTTCTTCGGGATAAGTGTTTTCTGTGTCACCAACTACTGAAAAATCATGTCCCCAAACTGCAGAAGAAAAATCCCAGCGTCCTGAATTATCATCACCAGCTGTATTAATTTCATAATGCCAAAACACAGAACCTTTGGTATGACCTGGAAACTTTTTGTAGAAAATTTTTAAAGGTTCATTTTCATGCTTATCTGCACTATGAATTTGCCCTACAACAACCGCATGCGAAGCCGCAACTCTTGCATCTCCAGTAGCAGATACATTCATAACTTTTAATGTTGCTGTCAATTTATCATCTGCTGTTTTAGGATACCATTTTTTGGTTTGTGCTAATTCGGTTCTTGTATTATTTGAGGTGCCATGTGTATTGCCTCCATTAGGTGTTTTAAAAACCACCCAATTATTTTCACCATCGTTAGTTGTATAAAAGTAATCCTTGTTTTCAAAGTTATTGGCAATTCCAACATTTGATCCATCACCTAAAATTAATTTCCAATGATCAAAAAACGGAATGACTTCACTAGCAAACACTGTTTTTTCAGTCTCTTTTTCTTCAGTTGTTTCCTCTACTTTTTCAGCTGCATTCTTACAGCTATTCAGTGTAAAAATGGCACATAAAATACAAAGTGCTATTGTGCTTGTTTTTTTATTCATGGTGGTATTATTTAATTTTATTTTTTAGAAATATTCTGTTAGCGCAACTATTCCGTTATATGAAATCACTAATGAAAAGAACAGTGCTGCAAAAAGTCCGATATTAACACCCAACCCTGTTTTATATTCTTTCATTATTTTTTTGCTGTTGACCATTAAAATGATTCCTAATACAACGGCTGGCAATACAAATACATTAAATACTTGAGAAAGAATTTGAACTTCAATAGGGTTGGCGCCAAAAGCCGGACCAATTAAAGCCACCAAACAAGCGATAAACGTTATAATTCTGAATTGCTTAGAATTGGTATCTAATTCACCAGATTGGTAATCGGCAATTAATAAAGGGGCGATTAATAAACACGGAAAAATAGAAGATAAACCTGCACTTAAAGCTCCAAAAAAGAAAATAGTAACCGCCCATTTTCCAGCTACTGGCTCTAAAGTATTTGCCATATCCAATACTTGACTCACCTCTTTACCTTGATAATATAAAGCACCTGCAGCCACAGCCATAATGACGCCACTAATAATAAATATTAAAATCGCAGCTGTAATGGAATCCTTTTTTTGCTGATCTAGGTTTTTAATCGTCCAACCCTTTCCTTTTACAAATAAGGGTCTGGACAAAAAAGTTGCTGAAGCCATCGTCGTACCAACAAAAGCAGCTACCAGCATTTTACCACTAGGAACATCTGGAATGGTTGGAATTAATCCTTTTACAACATCCATTGGAAGTGGTTGCACAAAACATAATGAAAGTATAAATGAGAATCCCATTAAGGTGACAAAAATGACCAGTATTTTTTCAAAAAACGTGTACTTACCAACGAGCATTAATAGGTAGAATGTAATGATGATGATAATGGCTGTTATTAAAACGGTTTGATATTTATAATCCGCTAAACCATCAAAGTTCACATTTAAGATTTCATAAATGATATTTGAGGAAATCCCCAGAATTCCCATTAAGGAATTCCATTGCCCAAAGGTGATGCCTATTATAATTAATATGGCTAAAGCTTTACCATATTTTAAATGCTTTTTAAATCCGTAGAGTGCTGTTTCGCCTGTTATCAATCCGTAGTTCCCGTAAGCAAACATGAGTACACCAGAGAAGATACAACTTAGTAAAAGCACCCAAAGCAGTTGCATATTAAACTTACTTCCTGCAACAATCATAGACGTCACACTACCTGTACCTATGGTATAACCTATGGCAAAAATACCTGGACCAAACCCTAATACTATGGCAATAATTTTTTTGAGTAACGATGTCTTTGATGTTGTTGTATCCATAATATTAGTTTGTTTTATTCCAAATGGTGTGATGACTTTTCACGCCATCATCATCATTTCTTTTGTATGTATGCGCTCCAAAATAATCACGTTGTGCTTGAATGATATTTGCTGAAGAATCTACTGTTGTGATTCCGTTAAAAAACTGAATAGATTCACCCAGACATGATACTGTAATATCATTAAGCACACATTGCGACACTACCTTTTTAACAGATGGTTTGTAGTGTTTTATTGATGTTATTAATTGCGAGTTGGTTAATATATTCGTTGTCTCTTTGAAGACTTCAACTAGTGCTTCCATTAATGTTGACCTTATGATGCAACCGTTTGTCCAGATTCTAGCAATTTCACTTAAATTTAAGTTCCATGAGAATTTATCTGAAGCTTCAGCAATGAGTTTAAATCCTTGATAATGGTTTATGATTCTTGCAAACTGATAGGCTTCTAAAATTTCGGTTGAAGACAACTGTAAACCTGAAATGGTTTCACTTTTAAAGTTAGCATGTAACTGAATACGCTCCTCTTTATAAAATGAGGTATATCTAGCAAATAAGGCTGAAGCGATTAATGTACTTGGCACGCCCAATTCTGCTGAAGCGATAGTTGTCCAGTTTCCTGTGCCTTTATTTCCTGCCTTATCCAATATCTTTTTTACCAGCCAATCATTGCATTCTTTTGTTCTTAAAATATCTATGGTTATTTCTAACAAATAACTATTTGCCGTGTTTTTCCAGGTTTCTAAAATGTTAGCAATCTCATCTAAGTTATGGCCTGAAGCTTCCAAAATAGTGATAACTTCAGCTAGTAATTGCATTTCAACATACTCGACACCATTGTGCACCATTTTAATAAAATGACCACTACCTTCGGGTCCAACATAGGTGCAACACGGTAAGTTATTTTGGTCTTTGGCAGAAATTTTTTCCAGAAAAGGTTTCACATTGTTATACGCTTCTTGATCTCCACTTGGCATAATAGATGGTCCTTTTAGAGCACCTTCTTCACCACCAGAAACACCTGTTCCTATAAAATGAATGCCTTTAGATTTTAAATACTCGAAGCGTTCTTTTGTTTTTTTATAATTAGAATTTCCACCATCAATTAAAATATCACCAACAGATAAATGAGGTAGCAAATCTTCAATGACGTAATCGATTGTTTTACCTGCATTGACCATAAGCATAATTTTTCTTGGTGTTTCTAATGCGTTTACAAATGCTGAAATATTATCAAAAGCAGCAGCTTCAGATAATTCGGGATGCTCAGCTTTAAAGTTTTTAGCCACATCAACTTCAACACCATCAACATGCCTGTTGAACATAGCAATTTTAAAACCGTTGTTAGCTAAGTTTCGGCACAGGCTTTTTCCCATAACCCCTAAGCCAAACAATCCAAATTCTGAAGTATTCATTAATTTGTTTTTTATCTTTTTTATGATTTGTTCTGGTGTTAAACTGACATCAACTTTAAAAGCGTTTTGAGGTTCTTCTAAAGTATCAAACTGTGATTGTAACAATTCCGAAGGCATAAAATGATCTTTCCTAGCATTTGCCCTAATAAAAATTTCATTAAAAGACCCAGACAAAAACACCCATTTTGTTCTGGCTTTAATGTCTAAACTTAGTATATCTCGATACGTTTGTTTTAATGCAGAACATACAATAACGCAACTGTTTTTAGCTAGTTGCTGTGTCGCTAATGTATTTAATGTCTCCAACCAACCTTGTCTGTCCTCATCATTTAAAGGTTGACCGCTTGCCATTTTTTTTATATTTTCCTTAGGATGAAAGTCATCACCATCAAAAAAAGGAATGCTTAATTCTTCAGCAAGTAATGTTCCTATTGTGCTTTTTCCACAACCCGAAACACCCATTATAAATATGACTTTATTCAATATTCCTTATTTCATTTATTGGGGTCAGTAGATGGACCAACCGTCGCCTCTTTAAACCAAACCTCAGCATAACTTCCATTTTCATACTGCTTTGCGATATCGCCTCTATAGGTTTCAGACTTGGTACTCTTTCCGTTAGCCTGATTATAAGCACCTTGTTTGAAATAATTAATCTCACCAGTATAAGCAATTTCTCGTTCTACACCTGGTGTTCTTCTGGAAGCATACACATCAATAATCTGTTGTGGAATTGCTTCTTGTGTAGAAAAATCGGATTTGATTAAACTTTTAGTAAACGTTTTTGTGTCATGACCTTCACTTGTAAACGTTAAATACATAATTCCTTTATGGACATTTACTTCATAACTAAACACTTCTCCTAAAGCAATGCCATCTTTTGGCTCTTCAGGATTAGTGGTTTCATCTGGTCCTTTAACCGAAAAATCATAACCCCAAACTGCGGTAGAATAATCCCAACGTCCAGAATTATCACCTTCAGTATTGATTTCATAGTTCCAAAACACAGACCCTTTAGTATGGCCTGGGAATTTTTTATAGAAGATTTTAAGTGGTTCGTTTTCATGACCTTCGTCACTATGAATTTGCCCAACAACAACCGAAAAAGAGGATGAAACATTGGCATGTCCTGTAGTGGACACGTGCTGCACTTTGAGTGTTCCTGTTAGCTTTCCGCCTTCTTCAGGAATCCAATGCGCTTTTTCACCTAACTCAGTTCTTGTGTTGCTTGAGGTTCTAGAAGTGACTCCAGAATTTGGTGTTTTATAGACAACCCAATCGGTTTGACCGTCGTTTTCAACATAAAAGAAATCGTCTTTTTGATAGTTGACTAAGCTGTCCACATAAGTTCCATCGCCCAAAAGTATTTTCCATTTGTCCATAAACGGAATGACGTCACTTGGATATTTTACAGTTGTTTCATTTTTAACTTCAGCGCCAGTTTCAATCTTTTTTGCTTCATTTTTACATGAAAAAAGTGTTGAAATTGTGATTATTATGATTAGATATTTTTTCATTTTATACGTTTTATTGCAGTTCATGAGATTCCTGCCTACGCAGGAATTGATTAATACATCAGCGTCATTACTAAGTTTTCTTCGGTCTTAATTTCTCCTGAATTAATGACTGTATTGTTTGATTCTACATTGTTTTTGGCGCCCCAAAGAATAGAAACATACCGAACAGGATTATTTTTAAATGTGTTATTATTAATATTCACATTTACAATTCCGTTATGGTTTAGCAATCTTTTGTTTTTCTCTTTTTCCCCACAATTTGTAAAAGTACTGTTGGTTATTAAAAGGTTTCCGCCAATGGTAGATTCGTCATAACCACCTCGATAATAATCAATGACATTTTGTTTAACGTTATTGAAACTACAATTATCTATGGTTAGATACTCGGTATTATAATCGCCTCTGTCATTGGTTTCTTCAGATAATTCAATACCATTTTCACAGTCTGCAATAGAAGTGTTTTTGAATGTGATTTCTTCGGAAAAGGCTTGTTTATAAACTCTTAATACATAATTAAAATTGCTTATTTCGCATTCAGAAACATTGAGTCCAAAGTGATTAGACATATTCTTTTTTAAACTCGCAAAAGCATAATTAAACTTGTTTCCTTCAAGAATTACTTGTTTAAGTGTTAATTTACCATAAGGACTTAACTGAAATAGTGGTGTATTTTCTTTACCTGAAAAAATTATCTGTGCTTTACCATCGCCTGAACTTTTAATTGTAATTGATTTATCAATAATTAGAGATTCATCAATAGTAAAAACACCAAAGCTTAAGTCAATTATATCACCACTTTCGGCTTCCTTTAGTTTTGCTATTAATTCTGAAGCATTAGCAACGGTATGTGTTTTAGGCTCTTTAGCTTCAACTTCATTAGAGTACCAATCTGCACCATATTTTGATTTATCTAAGAGGTCTAAATTGATATTGTCTACATTTAGGATAGCTCCTATTTGATTGGATTTGCTTCTTGGGTTTCCTATTAAATCTTCGGTAATTGTTTCAAAGTCAAAACCATGATATACTTCAACATCACTCAATCCTGAAATAGGCACACGTAGATCTGAGCCTATATCTGTCAGCTTTAATTCAGAAGCTGTTAAACCTTCACGCTTTTCGAATGGTACACCATTGTTATCGATAATATTACTGGCAAAAGTGACACCATCTGCTTTATCATGTTCTATTATTGGGTTGGCATCACCTTTAGAATTATAAATAACGTTATTGACTACTTCAGTTCTTAAAGCTCTTGCAGATCGAATTTCAGACTCTGGCAATACATCTGCCTGCGAAATATTTGTACCAACACCAAATTGCCATGGAGAATCTGAATCTACAAACGTATTGTAAGCCACTACAACATCTGTAACTTGATTGTATCTGTTTAAAGGTGATTTTGGAATTCCGTTCATAATCGCAATTGGGCTTCTAAAATTCTTACCTTTTATTTTGTAAAATAAGTTGTTGATTACCCAATGACCTGTATTGATAATTCTTATGCCTCCATATTGTTCGTTTACTCCATCACCAATAAAATAATTTCCATCTACAGTAACGTAGTTTCCGTGACGTGTTACAACAGAACCTTCACTTTTATAAAACACATTGTTTTTTATGATATTGAAATTGGTTTTACTCGAAATGATTTCAACCTCTCCATTACATTCTTCAAATAAGTTATTTGCAATTAAAGTGTTACTTGGACTCATTGATGTGAAACTACTTCCTAACTGAATGGTCTCTCCTCTTGCTCCACCTTTTCGTGGTCTAGGACCAAAGTGATTATTAATAATTTTGTGATAATTTCTTATGCTTTGGTTTCCTTTTAAATCTACTCTTACTGTTGGTCCGCCATTGGTTTTACCAGCAATGTAACAGTTACTTAATTCGTTATGTTTTCCGTAAAGTTGAACCCAAAGATTATCTTGATCGCGTTCTAAATTATTAAAATCTAAAATCACGCAATTGGTAACTTTAGAGTGGTTAGCGACATCTTTTTCACTGGTTCTAAATGCAATGACGTTATCTTTTGGCGAATGCCCGTTTCTAAAGAATAAACCATTAACTTCTAAATAACTACCACTGATTTCTAAACTAGAGACACCTTCAATATATACTTTCCCAGCAGTTTCTGCTTTTAATATAATTGGTTTTTCTTCCGTGCCTTCTCCTGTAAATTTAATTTCTACATTTTTCCAAATACCATTTGCTAAAACAATATTATCACCTGCTTTACAACTATCTATTGCTGCATTTAGCTCATCAATATTTGATACCTGAATTAGATTATTAGACTTTGGATTACTACAACTTGCTATAACAAGAATTAAACAGAATATGGAAAATATGTGTTTCATAAAAAAAATTAAAGTTTTTGGTCTTGAAGTTTTTTAAAAGTAAAAAAAAAGCCTTTCGTATTTAAAAGGCTTTTAATAAAACTAAACTTAAACTACTCAATAATTACTCTCTTAGTAAAACTTTTATTTAATGCATTTATTCTAATAAAATAAACACCTTGTTTTAGGCTAGAAACATTTAGTTTCTTATTAGCTAAAGTTGCTTCACTTAATACTTTTTTACCTAATATATCATAAACATCTACAGAAAGAATTTCCGCAGTATTAGCTTCAATTACAACAAAATCGCTCGCAGGATTAGGGTATATTCTAAAATCCAAAATTTCATTCTCAACTAATCCTAAAGTTGCATCAGAAACTACTATTTCATCTGAATAGTTGAATGCTTTATCAACAGCATAAATCTTATAATAATTACCAGCTGAATATACGTCTGTAAAACTAGTATCAGTACCTATATAAACTACTGTTCCTGTTAGACCGCCACTACCATTAGTTGTAGTGTTACCTACATTATAAATACCGTTTTGGTTAGGGTCATTATCAGCATTAGGCATCGAGGTGTATTTAATTACAACATACCCACCTCCATCAACACCACCAGCAGGAGCAGACCATCCAACATTGCCTGAAGTATCATACGTTCCACCTGTTGGAGCATTAGGAGCTGTATCATCATAACTTCCTGCATAAACTACAAAATCATCAAAATGTAGCAAAGGTTGTACTGTAACATTATCTCCAGGACCGCCTATTCTAGCAACAGCCCAATTCGAAACCTGATAAGTATCTCCCGTTGTAATTGTTCCATAGGTTTTTATCCATGTATCAGCAACAAATGCATCAACATCTGTTTTATCTGTTGTTTCACCACCACTTGTATTATTTAAATAAACACCAGGTTTTAAATCTGAATCTAAAACAGCCGTTGGAGATTTATAAAAAAACTGTACCGTGTATTCAGTATTAATAGCCATTGGATTTGGAGATACAGTTGATGGTGATTGAAGACGAGCGTTATCTCTATCTATATTAAGCTGAGCTTGAGCTGAATAACTACCAGTTCTAGCATCTGCTGGAGTATCTAAAATTTCTTCATCTGTTGTACCACCAGTAGTAGATATAGACCATGATGTAGATGCTGTCCCAGATGCACTACTACCTTGGCTTGATAAATTTCCTGCAGTTTGATTTTCAAAACCACCATCCATAATTGGGAATTCTCCTATAATTTGACCCACGGCTGGAGGTGTGGTTCCTCCTGTATAAACGATCTGTGTATTTACGCGTTCAGCCTTTCTTTGGTTCAGAGTACTCGGAGCAGACGAAGATCCAGATCTATAATTAAGAGATTGATGTGCTGTAGGACTCCAATGCCAATTTAATGAACCATTATCAGAAAACAATAAATTTGGTTCTCCTGCATCAGCAGGTACTAAACCTGAACAGTCCCAATCTACAGCTATTTCTAGAGCTCCTCCAGTATAATTAAAACCAGTAGATAATACAAAACTCATAAAGCCCTCAGCACCTGGGAAATTATTTGTAGTATTAAATGTGTAAGTTCCAACAATAGTAGCACCAGCTATAGCATCATCCCAAGAACTATCCAAAGCCACTACTTCTGTTGCACTAGAATTTTTCATATAAATTGTCATTGTAGCATCACCTGAAGCTGTTATAACATTAGTAGAACCTAAATCAAAGTTTATTTGAGATATTGTTGACGAAGCTGGCATAGAAGCCAATTCTGTTGCAGAATAAAGCATACTAGCACGAGAATATACAGAGCTAGAAGTACTACTTGAACGCTGAAAAGGCCCTCTGGTTGCAGACGAAGAAGTATCAGAACCTATGGTAAGCGTTGTTTGCGAAAAAGCAAAACTTGCAAAAAGTATTGCCATTAAAAGTAATTTTGTTTTCATAGTTGTTGTTTTATTAGTTAATGTGTTACATATAGATTATAATATTTTATATAAGAAAACGCATTATCGGCTGTTGAAGTAAGATAATTTCCCGCCTTAAAGTAGTTTTCAAAAGGCCATTTTTCTAAACTAACATCCTCATAAACATAAGGTTCATCTTGATTTAACTGAACTTCTATTCGAGCGTTAGAAGCTGTAATTCTAAAATCAAATGGTTCAAAACCAACATAGCCTAAATTTACTTTAATATCATCCCAAGTTCCATTGTAAACATCGTATAAATCATCACCTGAAGTTGACTCATCCACAAGAGATTTTTTGTGACTCCATACATAACCATCTTTCCAATAGATTTTAATTAATGGAGGTCCGTTGTTTCCACTAAAGCCATGTGTATTCATATCTTCTTGGGAAATAATACCATGGATTTGCATTACAATAACTTTATGATAGGTTTCATTTGATTCATGATTTTCTGAAATGGACTCAACCTTAAGCCTTCCTCTCATTTCACCTCCTTCTTGTAAAGTCCAGTTTTCTCTTGAATCACTAGGGTTTATTAATTCCCTTAACTCTGTTCTAGAATAAGAACTATTAGTAGTTGAAACATCTGGAAACGTATAGAATACAATAGACTCATCTGAAGTATCATCATACATGTAAGGCATTATTGGTTCTAATGTCTGGTATCCAAAGTCTTTAAGTACATTTGGCTGATACTCGTCTGGACTGCCATTATTATTCTCATCTACTGGTAGTGTAACTTTCCAATTAGAAAAGTCAATATCTGCATAAACCACAGGAGTTACATCATCAGTGATATCTAAATCGTCAGAGTTATTAGTTTCATTAGACTTATCATCATTAGAGCAACCCAATAATAAGGTAATAACAAATAATAATAGTACAAAATTTTTAATCATTTCTACAATTGGTTAACCAGATTGGTTTACCAAATATAATGGTTTTTATTTAGTATGCAATATTTTGGGTTGTTTTTTTTCAAAAAGACAATAAATTAGCCCTTTAATTATCAAATTAGAGTTATTGAAAAATATAGTGCTTTCAACAACAGAATATCTGTTAGAAAAACCAAAGCCTTGTGTGTTGTTTCTTTTTTGTTAAATTAGCCTTTACCATCGCAACGTAATCATAAAACTTTACTTTGGTATAGTTTTAAACAAGCCATTATGAATCTTTAGGAAGGTTGGACAAGATTTTCTTTCAGCAGCACACAACTCCCTCAACATTTGGTTCTTAGAAGTAAATTATTTTTAACCTCAAAAAAATTAATAAATGTTTACATTTTCATTCAATCACATAGCGCTTTCTGTTAAAGATGTCGATGCATCTGTTGATTTTTATAAAAAAGTACTTCAGCTTGAAGAAATTAAGAATACGGCTTCAAACTCAAAAACAAGATGGCTATCACTTTATGAAGAAAAACAACTTCACCTTATTCCTCGTCCAAATTCTGAAATAAAAACGAATAAGGCTGTTCATTTTGCATTAGCAACTTCTGATATAGATTTATTTGTTAAGCATCTGGAAAAATTAAAAATTAATTACTCTGATTGGCTTGATACACCAAGTAAAGATTACATAAGAAAAGATGGTATAAAACAAGTTTATTTTCAAGACGTAAATGGCTATTGGATTGAAGTAAACGATGATGTTTAAAACGTTTTGCTCTAACGACAGGTGTTATTTTATTTAAACACGTTAAAAACAAAATAACACAAGTATTTCATGTTCAAAATCGTGTTCATCTTAAACCATAAATAGTTTGCATAAAAAAAGAGTAACCATTTCTGATTACTCTCACTTAGTAGCGGGAACTGGACTCGAACCAGTGACCTTCGGGTTATGAGTTCTCAAAACGACTCAAAAACGTCGAAAAATGTACCTTTTCCGCTATTATTTGTCTAAATAATGTTCCAAAACGTGTTCAGTTTTGTGTTCACATAATTAATGTATCAAATTTAAGATAAATTCTGGTTTTCCATATAAGTTTGCCATTTAATAAGAACATATTTTTTTACTTTATGTTCTTGTATTTTTAAGAATCCATACTCAAAAACGAAGAGATAAACGTCACCTTTCTTATTTTTCCAATAATGTGTGAAGAATTTAGGGTTAAACCCCTCATTAATAATAATTGATGATCTTACTGTAGTCTTACCTCCTTTGTTATATTCTTTCAATATTTTTCGATTAAGTTTAAGCTGGTTGTTCACCCTATCGTAGAATCTTTCGGGTTGTTCTTTAGCTTGTTTATATTGATATGCGCTTTTGCATTGAGGATCACAAAATTTTTTATCAGTTCTTCCAACTAATTCCTCCTGACAGTACAAACATTTTTTATAAAATCTCATTTATTTTAAATCATTTGTATATTATACGTATTTTATTCGAATAATATACAAATAATTCAATATCTATCTTTATTTTGAATCAAAAAAATATGGATTCACAAAAAAGCATCACTTTAAAACACTTATTTATCGAACAAAAAAAGTGTATTGGCCTCCAATTTAGTAGCAATAAAATTATACAAGCTCTTATTGAGACACTACCCAATATAGCTTGGAGTAAAAATCATGCGATATTTTACTTGCCTAATTCTAAAAATAATTTAGACTTAATTTTTAAAACCTTTTACGGAGTAGCTTGGATCAATGGTAACTACTTCTTTTCAGATAAAATTATTAACCCAAACAATCCTGCTTTAAACCTCGAACATTACCGTAATAGAAAACTAAAAGATGGTTTTAAACCATGTCCTGAAGACTATTTACTTAAACTTGAGCTGAAACGATATTCTGACAATACTGTTAGAAATTATGTATCATGCTTTGAAACCTATATAAATTATTACCACGATAGAGACCCAATTACTTTAAATGAAATTGACATTAGAAAGTATCTACAAAAACTTATTCAAGAAGGTAAATCTAACTCTTATATAAACTTAGCAGTAAATAGTATAAAATTCTATTATGAAGTTGTACATGGAATGCCTAACAGATTTTATGATATTGAAAGACCTCGAAAAGCAAAGCACTTACCTGAAGTTTTACCTAAAGAAGATATTGTTAAAATTATGAGGCATACTAACAACATAAAACATAGATGTGTTATTGGGTTATTATATTCTTCTGGTCTTAGGAGAAGTGAATTATTAAATCTAAAGATTACCGATATAGATAGTAAAAGAATGGTTGTAATTATTAAGAAAGCGAAAGGTAACAAAGATCGAATTTCTATTTTAAGCCCCAATATTTTAAAAGACCTTCAGAGATATTATAGAGAATATCGCCCAAATGAATATCTTTTTGAGGGAAAAAGAGGAAGTAAATATAGTGCTTCAAGTGTTTTATCCATTGTTACTAAAGCAGCCAAAAAGGCAGGTATACAAAAAAATGTTACCCCTCACATGCTAAGACATAGTTTTGCTACTCATCTTTTAGAAAACGGAACTGATATTAGGCACATTCAACTTTTATTGGGTCATAGTTCCACTAAAACAACCGAAATTTACACTCACGTTGCAAATAGATCGTTTATGGAAATAAAAGATTTGTTATCTTAGTCGTTATAGTAAGGATATAGTTAATAACTATATTCAATTGTTAGGCACAATTTGAATCAACATTATGAGAATACGATATTGCTGGAGATGTAAGATGGAAGTTCCGATGTTGGAAGGAGAAGAAAGTATTATTGCTTCTAAACTATATTCAGAAGGATTTAAAACT